>NZ_DGCP01000009.1:664584-686476 GCF_002384975.1 Maritimibacter sp. UBA3975 | reverse complement strand
GGGCCCAACGCGGCCCGCCCGACCCGGATTGCGCCGGGAACAGGGACCGGATTAACTGCCGGACGCGATGGACATGGCATTCGACGATGCAAGTGCGGTCTCGGACGAGGCCTTGCTGGTCGCCTATGGCAATGGCGACAGGGCGGCGGCGCAGATGCTGACCGCGCGCCTTGCGCCGCGCGTGCTCGGGTTTTCGACCCGGATGCTGGGGGGCGACCGGGCCGAGGCCGAGGACGTCACGCAGGAGGCGATGCTTCGGTTGTGGAAGATCGCGCCCGAGTGGCGGCAGGGCGAAGCGAAGGTGTCGACCTGGCTTTTCCGGGTCGCGTCGAACCTGTGCACGGACCGGCTGCGCAAGCGGCGCAGTGTGGACCTCGACAGTGTGCCGGAGCCGGAAGACGCGGCGCCCGGGGCTGTCGCGGGGCTTATCGAGGCCGACCGGGCGCGCGCGCTGGAGCGGGCGCTGGCGGAATTGCCGGACCGGCAGCGCGAGGCGGTGGTCCTGCGCCATCTCGAGGGGCTTGCGAACCCCGAGATCGCGCAGGCAATGGAGATCAGCATCGAGGCGGTGGAGAGCCTGACCGCCCGGGGCAAGAGGACGCTGGCCCGGATCCTGTCCGGGCGGCGCGAGGAGTTGGGATATGACTCGGACTGAAGATGACCGTCGGGACGACGAGATGCTTGGGGAGTTCTTCGCCGCAGGGCGGGAGACCGCGCCCCTGCCGTCGGCGGATCTGTTGAACCGGATTGCCGCGGATGCCGAGGTGGTGGACGGCGCGCGTGCCGCGTCCGTGGCTGCGCGCCCGCCGCGGCGGGGTGTGTTCGCGGCCATGACGGATGCAATCGGCGGCTGGCCGGCGCTGGCCGGCATGGCGACGGCCGCCGTGGCCGGCGTCTGGATCGGCGTGGCCCAGCCCGTCGCGCTCACGTCGCTCACCGGGGGTGTGCTTGGCGCGGCGACGACGGGGACTTATGAACTGGAAGACCTGATGCCGGGGTATTCGACCCTGTCGACCTTCAATGCTGAGGTGGCCCAATGACCGATCCGACCTCATCCCCGCGCGTGCCGACACGCACCTGGGTCAAGGTGCTGCTGGCCGTGTCGCTTACGTTGAACCTGATGGTTCTGGGCGTGATCCTTGGCGGGTGGCTCGGGGACCATTCGCGCCGGGGCGACCACGGGCCACGGGATGAGCGGCGGGCGTTCGATCCGGCGCTGGGCCCGTTCTCGCGCGCGTTGCCCGATCCGTACCGGGACCGGGCGGTCACGGCGTTGCGGGACCGGGCCGGGGATTTTCAGGACAACCGCGCAGAGCTGGCCGGGCAGGTGTCTCAGATGATCGCGCTGCTCAGAGCGGAGCCTTTCGACGCGGAGGCGTTGCGCGGGGTGATGGCGGCCCAGACCGAGATCTTCGCGCAGCGTAGCCAGGTCGGTCGGGCGGTCGTGCTCGACCAGATCGAGCAGATGAGCGCGGCGGATCGCGCGCAACTGGCCGAACGGTTGGAGACAGGCTTTCGTCGCGCGCTGGACCGCGCCCGCCCCTAGGCGGCGGAACGCTCCGACGCGAAGGTGACGCGGTTTCGCCCGGCGGCCTTGGAGGCATAGAGCGCCCGGTCCGCCTGATCGAAGAGCTCGCGGTGGTTCGTGTGGGAACCTGCGCACAGAGCGACGCCGACCGAGGCCGTGACCGAAACTTCATCGCCACCTGAGCGCACCGGCACCGGGCGCCCGCCGATGGCCCGGCGCAGCCGGTCGGCCGTGTCGCGGGCGGTCGCCGCATCCGCCCCGCGCAGAATAACGAGGAATTCCTCCCCGCCGATCCGGGCCAGGAGGTCGATCTCGCGCAGGGTCGTGCGAAGCCGTCGCGCGGTTTCCACCAGCACGTCGTCGCCCGCGAGGTGGCCGAAGCGGTCGTTGACGGATTTGAAGTGATCGAGGTCGATGAGAAGCAGCGCACAGGCATTGCCGCCCGTCGCCCGCTCACGCGACAGGCGGGCGAGGTAGCCGTCCACATACCGCCGATTGAACAGCCCGGTCAGTGGGTCACGCAGCGCCTTGTCCAGTTGATCCTCAACCTGCGCCCGCAGTCGGTCCGTTTCGCGTTTGCGTGCGAGCAGACGCTGGAGCCGTGCGGCCAGTTCGTCGGGCGAGAAGGGACCGCGCAGGATGCCGTCCGCGCCGAAGTCGAGCGCCATTTCGGCGATGTCTGAGGCCGGGCCGGGGTGGTGCAGCAGCACGATCGCGTGCCGGGTCGCGGGGCGCGCGCGCAGTTCCGCGACAAGCCCGAGGGCCGTGCCGGGGTTGCCCGGGGCGAAGGCGATCACATAGGCGTCCGAGGCACTGGCGGCCTCCAGCATCGTGGTGGCGGTCGCGAGCGTGACTTTTGCCGGGAAGGCCGCCTCGACGCCCGCGCGCCATGACGGGCCATCGGCCGCCGATGCCGGAACGAGCGTGATACGGGGGCGGGCCTGAAATGAGGTAGGCGCTTCCGCCAGAGCGTCGTTCCCGTGCAGCGCGTGGCGCCGCATCAGTTCCGACCGCTCGGCGTTCCGGCGGATCAGATTGCGCAGGAGTGCAAGCAGGAGTGTCTCGCCGGGGAGGTCGGCCAAGCATTCCTCAGCGCCCGCTTCCAGCGCCGCGACCCGCGCGGCGGTGTCATCAGCGGCCCCGTAAAGAACCACGGGCACCTCGCGCAGCCGGGCATGGGCCTTGAGCGCGCGGCACGCCGCGATCCCGCCGCCCGGGAAGTCTATGTCCATCAGCACGACATCCGGCGGAGTGGACAGCATAACCGAGGCGAGTTCCTCGCCATGCCGCGCCTGCACCACCGTATGACGCGCCGTCGCCAGCCGCGCTTTCAGCGCGATCCGGTCGGTCACCGTGTCGTCGGCAATGAGGATGCGTCCGCCCATTCAGAATTGCTCGATCTTGTCTAAGATGCGTTGCGTTCGGGTAAGTCTTGCCCAAGAAAGATTAACAAAGTGTTTCCCAGGATCGGAACGAGGCAGATATGACGCAAGACATGGCCGAAACCATCGGTTTGCAGGCACTCGGCTGGCTGGCGGGCAACGAGGAACTGCTGCCGGTCTTTCTCGGATCGACGGGCGGGGACATGGCCGAGCTGGGTGCGCGGGCGGCCGATCCCGAGTTTCTCGGCGCCGTGCTGGATTTCATCACGATGGATGATGCCTGGGTCATGGCCTTCTGCGATCAGGCGGGTCTGGACTATGCCCAACCATTGCAGGCGCGCGCGGCGTTGCCGGGCGGTGGTCAGATGCACTGGACATGAGCCTGCGCGCCGATGCGGTGCTGTTCGACAAGGATGGCACGCTGTTTTCGTTCGACGAGTCCTGGTCGGCCTGGGCGCGGCTGTTTCTTGACCGGATGGCAGGGGGCGACGAGGCACGGGCCTCGCGCCTTGCCGCGGCGATCGGGTATGATCGGTCGACGGGGACGTTCCTGCCCTCGTCGGTCGCGATCGCCGGCACGCCCGAGGAGGTCGCAGCACTCTGCGCGCCGGTCCTGGGGCGAGCGCCCGAGCCGCTTGTCGATGAGATCAACGCGGCGGCGGCCGAAGCGCCGATGAACGAGGCGGTGCCGCTGGCCCCGCTGCTCGACCGCCTGCGCGGGGCGGGGCTCGTGCTGGGTGTGGCGACCAACGATGCGGAAACCCCGGCGCGGGCGCATCTGGCAGCCGTAGTGGACAGGTTCGATTTCATCGCGGGGTCCGACAGTGGCTGGACCCCCAAGCCGGACCCGGCGATGTGCCGGGCCTTTGCCGGGGCCGTGGGGGTCGCGCCGCACCGCGTGGTGATGGTCGGTGACAGTCTGCACGACCTGCGCGCGGGTCGGGCTGCGGGGATGCAGACGGTGGGCGTTCTGACCGGTCCTGCTGATGAGTCGAGAATCACTAAGCACGCCGACGCGGTCCTGCGCGACATCGGACAGCTTCCGGGATGGTTGGGCCTTTAGGGCATCAACCAGAGGCCGAACGCGTTAACCCTCTCGCAACGCTTTGGTTGCGCCAAGCCGTTGTTCTGGCGCAAAACCCCTTTGAATCCTGATCCCGAGGCGGCGTTTACGCCTTTGTTAACTCCGCCGCTGTAGGCACTGACCGTGACTGAGGGTTTGTGAATGCATGGTATTATTTGCCGGTCGTTCGAGTCTTTCGTGCGCTCGGCCTACGGCAATCAAGTTTGGGGAGAGGCCGCTGCGGGGCTCGACGTGCCGCGCGAAGGGTTCGAACCTATGTTTCATTACGACGACGACGTCGTCACCGCGCTCGTCGCCGCTTGCGCTGCGACACTTGGCAAGCCGTGCGAGGCTTTGCTCGAGGATTTCGGAACGCATCTGATCGCCGGCATGAGCTCGGACCGGGTGCGGCGGCTTCTGCGCTATGGCGGTATCGACTACGAGGATTTCCTGCACTCGCTGGACGACCTGCCGGGGCGCGCCGCACTTGCCGTGCCCGACCTGTCGCTGCCGGAACTGGAACTCGAAGAGCTCGATCCGGGGCAATACAGGCTGTATTGCCGGGCCGGGATCGACGGGGCGGGGCATGTGATCACGGGGCTTCTGCGCGCTCTGGCGGACGACTACGGCGTCTTGGCGCTGCTGGACCACAAGGGACGCCGCGACGGGGCCGAAGTCATCTGTATCCGGCTGCTCGAAGCGGCGTTTTCCAAGGGCCGGCGCTTCGACCTGGCCGATACCTGGCTCGCAGTAGGGGGCGCGCCATGAGCCTGATGACACCGATCCGCGTGGCGGGCGAAGCGCTGGACACGCTGATGCCACTCCACCTCGTGCTGGATACCGAGGGACATATCACCCATGTCGGGCCGACGATGGCGAAAGTGCTCGCCGGTCGGGCGACGGTGGGCGAGAGGATGCTGGACATCTTCGAACTGCGACGCCCGCGGGAGGCGGAGATCTATGACCTCCTGCGGCAGGGGGCGACGGGCAAGGTGCTTTTGCGTCTCAACGACCCGTTCCAGACCCAGTTCATCGGAAGTGCGGTGAGCCTGCCCGGTCGCGACGGGGTGCTCGTGAACCTGTCGTTCGGCATTTCCATCTTCGACGCGGTGCGCAATTACCACCTTGCGGGGTCCGATTTCGCGCCGACCGACCTGACGCTCGAACTTCTTTATGTGGCCGAGGCCAATGCGGCGGCGATGGCGGACAGCCGGGCGCTCAATGAGCGACTGCATGGCGCCAAGGAACGTGCCGAGAGCGATGCGCTGACCGACGCGTTGACCGGACTGCACAACCGGCGCGCGCTCGACCAGCGACTTCACCGGCTGATCGAGCGTGACCTGCCGTTCTCGCTCGCCCATCTCGATCTCGATTTCTTCAAGCACGTCAACGACACGCACGGTCATGCGGCGGGCGATGAAGTGCTGCGCGCCGTCGCCCGCGTGCTGGTCGAGGAGACGCGTGAAGAGGACGCCGTCGCGCGTGTCGGCGGGGATGAATTCGTCCTGCTGTTCGTGGGCCTCGTGGATCAGGAACGGATTTCGTCCATCGCGGCGCGTATCATCCGGCGGCTCGAAACACCGGTGATGTTCAAGGGGGAAGCCTGCCGGGTCTCGGCCTCCATCGGCCTTGTCCGCTCAACGCAATATGAACGCCCCGAGGCCAACCAGCTCCTGTCCGACGCGGACACCGCGCTTTATGCCTCCAAGACCGCCGGGCGTGCCCGGTTCACCATCTTCAACCCGCAGATCGGCGTGATGGAATTCGGGCCGAAAATATCGGGCGCGTTCAACTCGAAACCAGATTGAATCGCTAGAGCGAACCATGTGCTCTCGGCCTCGCTCGCCGGCGTGACCTTCAGAGGGCGCTGTCACATCGACTCATCAGTCTGTGAGACTGGGGGCCGATAGGGCATCAAGCGACGTTTTCTGCGGATTTCCACGCCTCGGGCCGGGAAAATGATATGCGTGTATCAAGAAATGATTGACGTATATCAAAATCGCGCTTTAGGGTCGTTCCAGCACGCCGCAGCGATCGGGAGAATCGTTGCATAAGGGGGGAGAATGCCGAGTCCGACGCTCAGCGATGTCGCGCAGGCGGCCGGTGTCAGTTATGCCACGGCCGACCGGGTGATCAACAATCGTGGAAACGTTGCCGCGAAGTCCATCGCCAAGGTCAACGAGGCTGTCGCGGCTTTGGGATACGTCCGCAACGTCGCAGCCGCGAACCTGTCGCGCAAGCGTGTCTACCGGCTGGCGTTCCTGATCCCCAAGGGATCTAACGCCTTCTTCAACCGCATCCGCGACCAGATCGCCCGCGTCGCCGATCACCAAAGCGCCGAGCGTGTCACCGCCGAAATTATCGAGGTGTCGGCTTTCGCGGTTGCCAGCCTTGAAGACAGCCTCTGCGAACTGGTGCATCAGGATCTTGATGGCGTCGCCATTGTGGGGCTGCAAAGCGAGCGGCTTGAAAAACCTCTGGCGGCCCTGCGCGAGAAAGGCGTGGCGGTCATCGGGCTTGTCTCGGATCTGCCGCAGGGGTTTCGCTCCGCATACATCGGCATCGACAACATCGTGGCCGGACGGACCGCAGCCAGGATGGTGGGGATGGCCCATGCGGACTCCGCAGGCGTGGTCCAGACCTTTGTCGGTTCAACAGACGCGCATGACCACGTCGAGCGGCTGCAGGGCTTCTGCGAGGTGATCGCTAAGGATTACCCGCAGATCACGGTGCGCGACCCGATCATGACAAAGGACGACCCGGCGGTCTTGCTGGCGCAAACCCGTGCTTTGTTGTCGCAAGAGCCTGATACGAGCGCGCTGTATAACGTCGGCGCCGGGAATAGCGGTTTGGTGCAGGCCATTGGCGCCATACAATCAAACCGACCATTCTGTGTCGTGCATGAGCTGGTCGCCCATTCCCGCAAGGCTTTGCAGGAGGGGCTTATCGACCTGGTCATCGACCAGCGCCCTGATGTGGAGATCAGTCGCGCCTTTACCGTGTTGCGCGCCTTGATCGATGAACGGGACTTGCCGCCCCTCGCTGACCTGATGCCGACGATTTATGTGCAGGACAATCTGCCTGCCGACCCTCTCACCGATATGATGAGAGCCCAGGCCACATGACCGATTTCTTCAAAGGCATGGGCACAGGTCGAGGCAGACGACATCAACCCGCAACCACGATCTGCTCGCCAGGACATCCTGGAGAACATCGTCAATCGCTTCGTATGAGCGGAGAGGGAGGAAGACCATGAAAACCATCAAGGGACCGGCGCTGTTTCTGGCGCAGTTCGCGGGCGATGAAGCCCCGTTCAATTCCTGGGACAGCATCACCAAATGGGCCGCGGACTGCGGATATAAAGGCGTCCAGGTGCCCAGCTGGGATGGGCGCCTGATCGATTTGGACAAGGCCGCGACCAGCAAGGATTATTGCGACGAGTTCAAGGGCAAGGCGGTCGAGAACGGCGTCGAAGTCACCGAGTTGTCGACGCACCTGCAAGGCCAGCTTGTCGCGGTGCACCCGGCGTATGACATCGGGTTCGACGGCTTTGCCGACCCGTCCGTGCACAACAACCCGAAGGCCCGACAGGAATGGGCCGTCGATCAGGTGATGAAGGCGATTTCAGCCTCGGCCAATATGGGGATCAAGAACCAGGTGTCTTTCTCTGGCGCTCTGGCGTGGCCCTATGTCTACCCCTGGCCGCAGCGCCCCGCCGGCCTGATCGACACGGCGTTCGACGAGTTGGCGCGCCGCTGGCGGCCCATTCTGGATCATGCGGACGAGAACGACGTGAACATCTGCTACGAGATCCATCCGGGCGAAGACCTTCATGACGGTGTGACGTTTGAGATGTTTCTGGAGCGCGTCGACAATCATGCGCGCTGCAACATGCTCTATGATCCCAGCCACTATGTGCTGCAATGCCTTGATTACATTGACAATATCGACATCTATAAAGACCGCATCAAGATGTTCCACGTCAAGGATGCCGAGTTCAACCCGACGGGTCGTCAGGGCGTCTACGGCGGCTACCAAAGCTGGGTCGACCGCGCGGGCCGCTTCCGCAGTCTCGGCGACGGGCAGGTGGATTTCGGCGCGGTCTTCTCAAAAATGGCGGCCAACGATTTCGACGGTTGGGCCGTGGTCGAATGGGAATGTTGCCTGAAGCATCCCGAGGACGGGGCGCGCGAAGGGGCGCAGTTCGTGACGGACCACATCATCCGCGTGACCGAGCGGGCCTTTGACGACTTCGCCGATGGCGGCACGGACGAGGCCGCGAACCGTAAAATGCTGGGGATCGACTGATGGCACGAATTCGACTTGGAATGGTGGGCGGCGGCAACGACGCCTTTATCGGCGGAGTCCACCGCATCGCGTCGCGCATTGACGACCGGTTTGAACTGGTCGCGGGGGCTTTGTCCTCCACCCCGGAAAAATCGAGCGCCAGCGCCAAGGTTCTGGGCATTCCCCGGTCCTATGGCAGCTTCGAGGAAATGGCGGAGGCCGAGGCCGCGCGGGAAGACGGGATCGAGGCGGTGTCCATCGTCACGCCCAACCACGTCCATGCCGCCGCTGCAAAAGCGTTTCTGGCGCAGGGCATCCATGTGATCTGCGACAAGCCGCTCACCTCCACGATGGAGGACGCGGAAGCGCTGGAACAGGCTGTCGCGAAATCCGACGCCCTGTTTGTCCTGACCCACAATTACACTGGTTACCCGATGATCCGGCAGGCCCGCGACATGATCGCCAAGGGCGAGCTGGGCCAGATCCGGATCGTGCAGGCGGAGTATCCGCAGGACTGGCTGAACGGGCCGGCGGAAAACGAAGGGGTGAAACAGGCCGAATGGCGCACCGATCCCGCGCGCTCCGGGGCCGGCGGGTCCATTGGCGACATTGGCACCCATGCCCATAACCTCGCCTGTTTCGTCAGCGGATTGCAGGTGGAAAGCCTTGCCGCCGATCTGCAATCCTTCGGGGCGGGCCGGACGCTGGACGATAATGCGCATATGTTGCTGCGCTTTAAAGGCGGCGCGCGGGGGATGCTGTGGTCGAGCCAGGTGGCCCCCGGAAACGAGAACGCGCTGAAGTTGCGGGTTTACGGCGAAAAAGGCGGGCTGGAGTGGAGCCAGGAAGACCCGAATTACCTGTGGTTCACACCGGACGGCGAACCAAAGCGTCTGCTGACCCGCAACGGGTCCGGCGCGACCGAGGCCTCGCAGGCCGTCAGCCGGATTCCCGGCGGGCATCCCGAAGGCTATCTTGAGGGCTTCGCCACGATCTATCGCGAAGCCGCTGACGCGATCCGTGCCGTGCAGGGCGGGGCCGACCCGGCCTCTGCGATGGGCGTGCTGCCGGGGATTGCCGCCGGGATGGACGGGATGCGGTTCATCAACGCCTGCGTGACGTCATCGAAGAACGACGCAGTCTGGACGGCCCTGTGATGCCCACGCCGATTGTCGCCCTCGACCGCGTGAGCAAGAGCTTCGGCCCCGTCGAAGTGCTGCACGGCGTCGACCTCGCGTTGCAGACGGGCAGCGTTCACGCGCTGATCGGCGAGAACGGGGCGGGCAAATCCACGACCATGAAAATCCTGGCGGGGTATCAGCCGCCGACCTCCGGCGAAGTCCGGTTCGAAGGCGAGCCTGTTCAATTCGGCAGCTTGCAGGATGGCGAGGCCGCCGGAATCGTGATGATCCATCAGGAATTCAATCTGGCCGAACAGCTTACCGTTGAGCAGAACATCTTTCTGGGGCGCGAGTTGAAACGCGGCGTGTTGTTGGACAAGGCCGAGATGCGCCGCCGCAGCCGGGAGTACCTGGCCCGTGTCGCCTGTGATGTCGCGCCCGAGACGCTTGTGTCAAAGCTGTCCAATTCGGAAAAACAGATGGTCGAGATCGCCAAGGCGCTGTCGCGGGACGCGCGGGTGCTCATCATGGATGAGCCGACTGCCGTCCTGACCAATCGCGAAACCGACATCCTGTTCAAACAGGTGCGGGCTTTGCGGGATGCAGGCACCGCCATTTTGTTCACCTCGCACAAGCTCGACGAAGTCGTCGAGATTTCCGATCAGGTGACGATCATGCGGGACGGCGATGTCGTTCATGCCGGCCCGACCAGCGAGATGAGCGAAGACGCAATGGCCACCGCCATGGTGGGGCGCGACGTGTCCGATCTTTATCCTGCGAAACCGGGCGTGGCGGCGGAGGCGCCGGTGGTGCTGGACGTGCAGGACCTGTCGGTCCCGGGGTTCGCGAAAGACGTGTCCTTCACGCTGCGCAAGGGAGAGATCCTTGGCATTGGGGGGCTGATCGGATCGGGGCGCACCGAATTGATGGAAGGTCTGGCGGGGCTGCGTCCTTCCACGGCCGCGAACATCACGTTGTTCGGCGAGACGACCCGGTTCAAGCGACCCGGTGAGGCGCAGAGGGCCGGGCTGTGTTATCTGACCGAGGATCGCAAGCTGCGGGGTCTTCTGCTCGAGCGCGGGATGCGCGAGAACCTGACCTTGCCGAATTTGCACAAGTTCGGCCGGTTCCTGATCGACCGGAGCGCGGAAGACGACGCGTTGACTCAGGCGATTTCGGAATTCGATATCCGGGCGGGCGACCGCGACATGCGTGTCGGAAACATGTCCGGGGGCAATCAGCAAAAGCTGTTGCTGGCCAAGGTCATGCTGTCGGAGCCGCGTGTTCTGATCGTCGATGAACCCACGCGCGGCATCGACGTCGGCACCAAACAGCAAATCTACGCCTTCCTGCGCGATCTGGCCAATGCGGGCCATTCCATCATCCTGATCACCTCCGAGATGCCCGAGCTGATCGGACTGGCGGACCGGATCATGGTGATGCGGCTTGGTCTGGAGAGCGGCACGCTTGGCCCGGCGGACATCAACGAAGCTGCAATCGTGCGCCTGTCGATGGGATTGAGCGCCGAACAGACGCCAGAGATGGCTTGAGGAACAGAATATGACAGATGCAACAAGACCTCGAACCGGCGGTTTTCGCGTTCCTTCCATGTCCGTGCTCGGGCCGGTCATCGCGCTGATCGTGCTTCTGGTCATCGGGACCATGCTGAACGCCAACTTCCTGAGTTCCGCCAATATCACCAACGTTCTGGCGCGGTCGGCCTTTATCGGGATCATCGCGGTCGGGATGACCTTCGTCATCACCGCGGGCGGGCTCGACCTGTCCGTGGGGTCGATGGCGGCCTTTATCGCGGGCCTGATGATCCTCGTCATGAACGCGGCGCTGCCAAGTATGGGGATCGGCATTCCGATCATCCTTTTGGGCATGGTCACGGCCATTGTCGCTGGCCTGTTGGCCGGGTTGCTCAACGGGTTCCTGATCACGACCCTGGGGATCGAGGCCTTTATCGTGACGCTGGGGACCATGGGCATCTATCGCTCGCTGGTGACATGGCTCGCCGACGGCGGCACGCTGTCGCTCGATTTCGGGCTGCGCACGTTTTACCGCCCGGTCTACTTCGAGGGTATTCTTGGCGTCAGTTGGCCGATCATCGTCTTTGCCGTGGTCGTGATCATCGGCGAGATCATCATGTCCCGGAGCGCCTTCGGACGCCATTGCGCGGCGACCGGGTCGAACGAACATGTGGCCCACTATTCCAACGTCAACGTCCGCCGGACGCGACTGATTTCCTATGCCGCCCTCGGTGTGCTGGTTGGCGTCGCGACGATCATGTACGTGCCGCGCCTCGGCTCTGCCTCCGCCTCGACCGGTGTGTTGTGGGAGCTTGAGGCCATCGCCGCCGTGATCATCGGCGGCACCGTCCTGAAAGGCGGGTTCGGCCGGGTCTGGGGAACCGTCATCGGCGTTCTGATCCTCAGCCTGATCGGCAACATCCTGAATCTGACCGACTTCGTGTCGCCCTATCTGAATGGAGCGATTCAAGGGGTCATCATCATTCTCGCTGTAATCCTACAGCGTGAACGCGCGGCCAAGTCCTGAGCCGTTCAAAAAACACTCCAAGGGAGGAGCAATATGAAACATACGACAACATACATCGCAGCCGCTCTGATAGCGGCTGGCAGCTCGGCCGCAGTGGCCCAAGACGCCGAGACCAAGGTGGTGGGGGTTTCCATTCCCGCCGCGACGCACGGCTGGGCCGGGGGCATGAACTTCCACGCCCAGGAAACCGTCGAGCGGCTGGAGGAGGTCTATCCCCAGCTTGATTTCGTGCTGGCCACCGCGTCCGATCCGGGCAAACAGGTCAACGACATCGAAGACATGGTCGCGACGCGCAACATTGACGCGCTGGTGGTTCTGCCCTTCGAATCCGACCCCCTGACGCCGCCGGTTCAGGCCGTGGCCGATGGCGGCGCCTGGGTCACGGTGGTTGATCGTGGCCTGTCCGTCGAAGGCATCGAAGACCTCTATGTGGCTGGTGACAACTCCGGCTTCGGCACGGTGTCCGGCGAATTCATGGCGTCCAGGATGCCCGATGGCGGCGATATCGTCGTCCTGCGCGGCATTCCGACGACCATCGACAACGAGCGGGTGGACGGGTTCACGGCCGCGATCGAAGGGTCGGGCATCAACGTGCTGGATATGGAGCACGGTAACTGGAACCGTGACGACAGCTTTACGGTGATGCAGGACTTCCTGTCGAAGTATCCCAACATCGACGCGGTTTGGGCGTCCGACGACGACATGGCGATCGGCGTTCTGGCTGCCATCGAAGCCGCGGGTCGCGATGACATCCAGTTCGTGCTGGGCGGTGCCGGCATGAAGGAAATGATCAAGCGGACGGCCGACGGGGACGAGATGATCCCGGCCAACGTGACCTATCCGCCGTCCATGATCGCCACGGCGATCGAGCTGACCGCGGTGGGCCTCGTGTCCAACGCGCCGGTGTCGGGCGATTTCGTGATCGGCTCCGTGCTGGTGACGCAAGAGAATGCGATGGATTTCTACTATCCTGACAGCCCGTTCTAAGGTGTCACACAGGCCACCGGCGATCATCGCCGGTGGCCACTCTGGCCCGACCCGCCAGATCCCGACCTTGGTCGCGTGTCGGTCAGGTCGTCTTGGGTGCATCTGCGACGGCCCCATGCCACTCTGCAATGAAGCGCACGACCGGAAGCGTCAGGTTCTCCCGGCGGGAGGTTCGGACTGCACCGGGGCGCCGTTCCTGCGCGGTGGACAGTATCCGGCGCCTGCGTAACGCTCACAGCATGTCCCGATGGCCGCTGACCAAAGATGATATCGAGCGCCCCGCCTACAGGTCTGCGCCCGGGCGATCGGCTGCCAACCCATCGGGGTGGTGACCGGGGCAACGCACACGGTGCTCTTCCGTTCAGGCCGGTCCTTGGGCGTTCGCCGCCGGTTCCGGTCCGGTCCTGCGCCGCGCATGAACCTGTTCCGCAAAGGACAAGACCAACGATAATCGTGCTGACTTGCGACGGACCCGCGCCCTGATATGTTTGTGCATGGCAACGGTAACGGCGACATTTGCAAGACTTCTCGCAGGCGCGGCCGGGTATGCCGTTTCGGATAGCGGCGCCTTGACGCGAGACGGCAAGACGGTCTTTCGGGCCCGGGTGGATGGTGACGACCGGATGACCGACGCGGATTACTTCGCGCTTGTCGACTGGATCAGCAGCGCCCATCCCGACCGCGTGGCACTCGTCCTCGCCTATGCCGATCGGTTGCACCTGGACGACTTCGGGGCGCTTGGTCTGGCGATCAAGACCGCGCCGACGCTGCGGGATTCGCTTATCCGGTCCGAGCGGTATTCTCGGCTGGCCACCGATACCGTGCGCTACAGGTTGGACGAGAGCGGCCCGCTTGCAGCTTTCCGGGTCGAAAGCAGGACTGCGCCGCACGCCATCCACGAGTTCCGCAATGAATGCGCGCTTGCCGCCTTTGTCCGGAACCTGACGCGGCTGGGCGGCGAGGGCCTGCGTTTCGAGGAGGTGAGCTTTCGCCACGCGAGCCGCGCAGACCCGGACAGCTATGCGGCCGGGCTGGGCTGCCCGGTCCGGTTCGGTGCCGGCGAAGACGCCATCGCCATCCGGCCCGACATGCTGGACCTGCCGAACAGGCTGGGAGATCGGGCGGTGGCCGCGTTCATGACGGCGCATCTGGACGACCAGATCGACGCCTTGACGCGCGACGAGTCCCTGGCCGACACGCTGCTGCAACGGCTTTCGACGGGCCTGAGCAACGGTGCACCCACGGCCGCAGAAGCCGCGCGTGACCTCGGCATGAGCGAGCGGACGCTCTACCGTCGCCTGTCCGACGCTGGCCTGACCTATCAGGGCCTTCTTCAAAAGGCGCAGCAGTCACTCGCACAGGATCTTCTGGCCCGAGGTGACTGTTCAATTGCCGAGATCGCCTTCCTGACGGGGTTTTCCGAGCAAAGCACCTTCAGTCGCGCCTTCAAACGCTGGGCCGGCCAGCCTCCCGCCAGCTTTCGCCGCAACGCGCTGAAGGCCTGACGCCCAGCCGGTCCAGTTTGGCAGGACCGGCCAAAGCGACGGCAGACAGGGCCAATACCGGCACGGCCACAACACCCTAGACATGGACCCATCGAAAACAGGGGACGATCCGTTCCCCCATCGCATGGGAGGCCAAAATGAAACGCATCTGCATAATCGGAATCTCGGGCAAACTGGGGCTGCTCATGGCGCAGCACAGCCTTGCCGAAGGCTACGCCGTCACCGGGCTTTGCCGCCCGGGAAGCGCCAGCAAGCTGTCGACCTTCGGAGACAGCATCACCGTGATGACGGGCGACACGAGCGACCCCGCGACCATCGCCCGCGCCGTTGCCGGTTGCGACGGTGTCCTGACCGTTCTGGTGCCCTGGGGCACCGACGGAATGGCCACGCGCACCGCGGGGGCCGTGCTGGAGCACGCAGACCCCGGCGCGCGGCTGGTCTTTTCCACCGGCTGGCACGCAGCACGGGACGACCGGGACCGCTACGGCGTGGCCCAGCAGATCAAGACCGGCTTGATCGGGCGGGTCGTCCGGCTGACGGGGATGGCGGACATTGCCGACCACAAGCGTGCCGCGCGGCTCGTCTACAGCTCGGACCGCGACTGGACAGTCGTGCGCGCTGCCGATCTCGAAGAGGGCGAAAGCGAGGGCCTGCCTGTCTGGGCGCCCCATGTGGGTGACCCGGTGCTGAAATCGAACCGTGTTCGGCCCACCGATTTCGCCCTGTTCATGGTCCACGCGCTGACCAACCCCGCTCTCGTGCGCGAAGCCCCGGCCATCGTCGGACGCGCCAGCGCCTCGGTCGCCGCCCATCACCCGGGCGCGACGGCCCGCGCAATCTGACCCCATCCCGAAAGGAGACACGACATGACCTACCAAACCCCTTCCACATCCACCTTGCGCCTTGCCGGGCTGCTTTACCTGGCCATCATCATCTGCGGGATCAGCGCCGAAGTGCTGTTTCGCGGACCCCTTGTCGATTTCGGCAACGCGAGCGCCACCGCAAGCGCCATACGCGAGGCTGTGGGCAGCTTCCGGCTCGCCATCGCCGCCGATATCGTGATGGCGACGGCGGATGCCGCGCTGGCGATCCTGCTTTACCTCGTCTTCCGCCCGGTCGCGCCGGTGCTGGCACTGGCGGCAATGGTGTTCCGGCTGATCCAGTCGGTGATGATCGCCATGAACCTCATGGAGATGCAGTCGGCGCTGTTGCTGATCACGGGCGCCACGGGTCTGGATGCGCCGCAGGCAGAAGCGATGGCGTTGCATGCGTTGAACCTGCACGCCCACGGCTATGACCTCGGGCTGGTCTTCTTTGGCATCAACAGCCTGCTGACAGGCTACCTGATCTGGATGTCGGGACTGTTCCCGCGCCTGATCGGCGCCGGGGTTGCGTTGGCCGGGTTGGTCTATCTGACCGGAAGTGCGCTGCGCTTCTTCGAGCCTGCGCTGTTCGACACCTTCGCCCCGGCTTACGGTATCACCGTCCTGGCGGAGGGCGCGTTCTGCCTGGTCCTGCTGCTGGGCTGGGCCGGACAGCGGCGGATGCGCACCGCCTGAGACGAGACGCGCGGCCCCAACGGCCGCGCGTCCCCTTGCCGCGAACCCAACGGCGAACCCGATACCGACCTTTACTAAGCCTGATGACCCCGCGCTGTCGCTACCCGATGGCGCGCGGTTTCTTTCGTCCTTACCCTCACCTTCGCCATCGGCAAGGAGGCCGTCAGGATCGTCGGCCGCAAAGGTGGCGGCAAGTCCAGCCTGCTGCGTGTCGATGACGCGTTTCCAAACGTGGACCACGGCCTGAAACGAGGCCCACATCAGACCCTTGAAGGCCCAAGGAAATAACGATTCTGCGGGTAAAGTGGCAGCCCGTAGGGGAATCGAACCCCTCTTTCCAGGTTGAAAACCTGGCGTCCTAACCGATAGACGAACGGGCCGCGCTTGGCGTGAGGCGGGTTCTAGAAAAACGGCGCGGTGGGTGCAAGGTCAAAAATCATTGGTGGCACAAACTTTTTCGCGCAGATGGGCTCAAAGCGGGGCGCACACGCTCTGCAGGCGGTCGACGGCTTGCTCGATTGTGCAGCGGGCCGTGTCGAGTGTCAGGTCGGGGGCCGGAACCGAGGTGACGTCGCGGGTTCGCACCGCGTCCCATGTCGGCAGGGTCAGGCCCGGAAGGTCGCTGATCCGCGATTCGATGCGGTCGCGATGGGTGGCGGTGTCGGAGCAGGCCAGTTCCACGGTGAACAGCCGGGCGCCGGTGCCCGCGATGGCCGCGTCCTGCAACGCGCGGGCTTCGGGCCAGCCGTGGACACCGTCCACGATGGCACTTTGTGCGCGCATCAGGACGTCGCGGGCGAGGGCGTAGGCGACGACGTAGCCGGTATCGCCCCGCGCACCCTCGAAGCTCACCCCGCGCGAACTCAGCGCCGCCTCGATGCTGTCGATCCGGAGGTGAACTGCGCCGGTCGCTTCGGAAAGCGCGCGGGCGAGCGTGGTCTTGCCGGTGCCGGGCAGGCCGGAGAGGGCGAGGAGCCAGCCGGTCACGCCGGGGCGGCGTCTTCGAGCCGGAGTTGCGGCACGGAGCGACCGTTCCAGTGGTTGATCTCCAGCCGGCCGGCGAGGTGAAAGCGCGCACCGCCGTGGCGTTCGAGCGCGGGTCCGAGGGGGCCGTCGAAGGCCCCGAAGGCGATGGCGTCGAGCTTGGCGCCAAGGCCGTCGCCGAAGCTTACCTTGATATGGCGCTCGCCCACCCGTTTCGCGAAGTTGATCTGCACGTCCGGGAAGGCGAAGCGCGGGCCGGGCGCACCCGCACCGAAGGGGCCGGCGGCCTCGATCTCCTCGATGAGGTCCACGGACGCGGCACCGGGCATGAGCACCGCGTCGAGCGTGAGGTCGCGGGGGCCGCCATCCCCCGCGCCCTGACGGGCGAGGAGCTCCGACAGCCGGGCCATTGCGGGTTCAAGCTGCGCGCGGGTGAGTGACAGGCCAGCGGCCATCTTGTGCCCGCCGCCTTTCTCGATCAGCCCTTCGGCGGCGAGTTTCTGGATCGACGCGCCGAGGTCCACGCCGGAAATCGAGCGCCCGGAGCCCTTGCCGTCATCGCCGTCGAAGCCGATCACGATGGCCGGGCGGTGGGCCGCGTCCTTGAGCCGGGAGGCGACGATCCCGACCACGCCGGGGTGCCAGCCGTCGGCGGCGGCCCAGACGAGCGGCGCGTCCAGCCCGCGCGCCTCGGCCTGATCCAGCGCGGCGAGGCGCACCTGCTCCTCGATCTCGCGCCGTTCGGTGTTGAGCTGGTCGAGCCGTTCGGCTAGCGCCGCGGCCTCTGCCGGGTCGGTGGTGGACAGGAGCCGGGCGCCGAGGTCGGCCTTGCCGATGCGCCCGCCTGCGTTCACGCGTGGCCCCATGAGGAAGCCGAGGTGGTAAGGGCGCGGCGGCTCGTTCATCCGGCTCACATCACCCAGGGCCACGAGTCCGGGCCGCCCGCGCTGCGCCATGATCCTGAGCCCCTGGGTCACGAGCGCCCGGTTCGCGCCGATCAGGGGCGCGACATCGGCCACGGTGGCCAGCGCCACAAGGTCGAGCATCCCCATGAGGTCCGGCCCCTTGCGCCCGGCCTCGCGCATCTGTCGTCCGGCCTCCACCAGCATGAGGAAGACGACGCCGGCGGCACAGAGGTAACCGGGCGCGTCCACCTCGTCCTGCCGATTCGGGTTCACCACGGCGAGAGCGGGGGGGAGCGTTTCGCCGCCCAGGTGGTGGTCGAGCACGACGACTTCGGCCCCGGCGGCATTGGCAGCGGCGATGGGCTCGTGACTCAGCGTCCCGCAATCCACGCAGACGATCAGGCTGTGGTCGCGCGCGAGCGCCTCCATCGCCGGCACGTTCGGCCCGTAACCCTCGTCGATCCGGTCGGGGATATAGAGCGTGATCTCGCGCCCCATCTGGCGCATCCAGTCGATGAGCAGCGCGGCAGAGGCGCCGCCGTCCACGTCGTAATCGGCAAAGACCGCGACCCGTTCACGCGCCTCCACGGCCGTCAGAACGCGGGCCGCCGCCCTGTCCATGTCGCGCATGCTGCGGGGGTCGGGGAGGGTTTCGCGGATCGTGGGGGCGAGAAAGCCGGCCGCCTCCACCGCCGAGATGCCACGACGGGCGAGCACGGCGCAGACCGCCTGCGGATATCCCGTGGCCTGCGCGAGGGCTTCGCACTGACGGTCGATCTCGACGCCGGGGCCGACCCAGCGGCGACCGGTGAGGCTGTCCTCGACACCCAGAAACGCGGTCATGGGGTAATCTCCGCAGCGGGCAGAACCGTAGCGAACTCGCCATGCAGCTGGTCGAGCGCGGCGATGTGCAGCGCCTCAGGGTCCACGGGGCCACCGCCACGCCACGCCGCATCGCCATTGCCCGCGAAGGTCGCGCAGGCGTCGTGCGCGATGATGACGTCGAAGCCCATATTCGCGGCCATCCGGGCGGTGGTCGAGACGCAGTGCGGCGTCGTCAGACCGGCGATGACAAGCGTGCTCGCCTCAGCCTTTTCCAGCCGTTTCTCAAGATCGGTTCCGATGAAGGCCGAATTCACATGCTTGTCGATGACGGGCTCGCCGGGGGCGGGGGCGACTTCGGGCTTGTGGCCGACGTGCCCGCCTTCGGGGTTCAGCGGGCTGCCCGGCACGCGCGAGAGATGGCGGACATGGAACACCGGTGCGCCGGCCGCCCGCCAGAGCGACAGCAATGCCGCCGCATTGGCCTCGGCTTGCGGATTGTTGCGCGCGCCCCAGGCGGGGTCGTCGAACCCCTCCTGGATGTCGATCAGGATCAGCGCGCGGGTCAGGCGCCCACCCATTCTTTCGGGTTGCGGTAGGTCATGCGCCGGATCGAGCCGGTCTTGGAACGCATGAGTAGCGTTTCGGTCGTCAGGTGTTCCGGCTCGCGCCGGATGCCCTCGACGATGGAGCCGTCGGTGACGCCGGTGGCGGCGAAGATCACGTCGGCCTGCACCATATCGTCGCGCGCGTAGATCCTGTCGAGCTCGGTGATCCCGGCCTTGGCCGCACGGCCCCGTTCGTCATCGTTGCGGAAGGTGAGGCGGCCCCACATCTGCCCGCCCATGCATTTGAGCGCCGAGGCCGCGAGGACACCCTCGGGCGCACCGCCGGAGCCCATGTACATGTCCACGCCGGTCTTTTCGGCTTCGGCGCAGTGGATTACGCCGGCCACGTCGCCGTCGGTGATGAGGCGGATCGCGGCCCCGGTTGAGCGGATGTCGGCGATCATTTCCTCATGGCGCGGGCGTTCGAGCACGCAGACCGTGATGTCCTTGGGCGCGCAGCCCCGGGCCTTGGCGAGCGCGTTGACACGCTCGGAGGGCGACATGTCGAGGCTGACCACGTCGGTGGGATAGCCCGGGCCGATGGCGAGCTTGTCCATGTAGACGTCCGGGGCGTGGAGCAGCGTGCCGCGCGGGGCCATGGCGATCACGGTGAGCGCGTTGGGCATGTCCTTGGCGGTCAGGGTGGTGCCCTCGAGCGGGTCGAGCGCGATGTCCACCTCCGGGCCGTTCCCGGTGCCCACTTCCTCGCCGATGTAAAGCATGGGCGCTTCGTCCCGCTCGCCTTCGCCGATCACGACCGTGCCCTTGATGTCGAGCAGGTTGAGCTGGTCGCGCATGGCATTGACGGCGGCCTGGTCGGCGGCTTTTTCGTCGCCGCGCCCCACCAGTTCGGCCGAGGCCATGGCGGCGGCCTCGGACACGCGGGCGAGGCCGAGCGAGAGCAGGCGGTCGGCGAATACGACGGGCGAAGCGGTCATGGATGAAGTCCCTCGGAGGTTAAGTTTGGCCAACACCTAGCAGTCAGGCGGGGAGGGGAAAAGCTGCCACGCGCAGGTTTGCGCTACCAAAGCGCGCGCCTGTCTTCTTCGGTCCGAAAATACCTCGGGAGGTTTGGAGGGCTGGCCCTCCAATGCGCCGGGCTTGCCCCGGCGCACGGGTCGGATGGGCGCAGCCCATTCGACGTATGAATAGAGCCGTCCGACCCTGGTCGGACGACCGTCAGACTTCCTCGATCCGGATCGCCACCGGATCGCCCTCGACCACGCCGGTCGCGCCGAGGCCCGCGAGCGCTTCGTCCACCGCCGCGCGGGTGCAGGTATGGGTGACGATGATGACGGGGGCCGTGCCTTCGTCATGGCCATACTGTCGCATCCGGTTGATCGACACGCCCGCGTCGCCCAGCACCTGGGCGACCTTCGCGAGCGCGCCGGGTTTATCGAGCAGCGCCATGCGCAGGTAATAGGCGGCCGGCACCGTGGCGCGGGCGGGTTTGGCCGGGACGAGGTCGGCGGCCCGTTTGCCGAAGGTCGAGATGGTGATGCCGCGCGCGATGTCCATCACGTCACCCATAACGGCCGAGGCGGTCGGACCTTCGCCCGCACCCGCGCCGCGCATGACGATCTGGCCGACGCTGTCGCCTTCGATCACCACCATGTTCGTGCCGCCTTCGAGCTGACCCAGCGGCGAGCGGGCAGGGACGAGGCAGGGCGACATGCGCTGTTCCAGCCCCCGTCCCGTCATCTGCGCGACGCCCAGAAGCTTGATGCGGTAGCCCATGTCGGCGGCCTGTTCGATGTCCTCGATCATGATGCGCTCGATCCCTTCGAGCTCGACGCCCGCGAAATCGACCTGCGTGCCGAAAGCGATGGCGGACAGGAGCGACAGCTTGTGGCCTGCATCGATCCCGCCCACGTCGAGTTGCGGGTCGGCTTCGAGAAAACCCAGTTTGTCGGCCTCGTCGAACACCACTTCGTAGGGCAGTTCGGCGTCGTACATGCGGGTGAGGATATAATTGCAGGTGCCGTTCATCACGCCCATGACGCGCGTGATCTCGTTACCCGCCAGCCCCTCGGTCAGCGCCTTGATGACGGGAATGCCGCCCGCGACGGCCGCCTCGAAGCGCAGGACGCTGCCCCCGTCCTCGGCGGCCTCGGCGATGGCCTGACCGTGATGGGCAAGCAGAGCCTTGTTGGCCGTGACGACGTGTTTGCCGGCGGCGAGCGCCGCCTCGACGCTGGCCTTGGCCGGCCCGTCCGAGCCGCCCATCAATTCGACATAAACGTCGATATCGTCGCGGGTGGCCAGCGCCACCGGGTCGTCTTCCCAATCGTAGGGTTTCAGGTCCACGCCACGATCCTTGGCCCGGTTGCGGGCCGAGACGGCGGTGATCGACACGGGGCGGCCGCAGCGTGCTTCGATCAGCTGGGCGTGTTTGCGCACGATGCGGATGACGCCGACGCCGACGGTGCCGAGACCAGCGATGCCGAGGCGAAGCGGGGCGGGTTTGGACATGGCGGATCTCCGTCGGTTGGGTTGCCGCATCCCTTATCCAAAGGCCCTGCCGGGTGCAATGCAGGTCTTGCGCCGCGCAAGGCGCGTCGCGAGGGGGCGGGCGCGGGCAA
>NZ_DGCP01000009.1:642886-664453 GCF_002384975.1 Maritimibacter sp. UBA3975 | reverse complement strand
AAGGTTTCGGGAAACAGAGAAGGGGCGATGTCAATCCTCGAAATCCGGGGCGCGTTTCTGCAGGCCTGCCATGACCGCCTCCATCTGGTTCGAGGTGCCGATGAGGTCCTGCTGGACTCGGCTTTCGGCGAGCAGCGTGTCGCTGGCCGAGGTCTGTTCCGTTTCCGATATCAGGCGCTTGGCTGCGCGGATCGCGTCCGGGGATTTTCCCGCGATGGTCTTGGCGAGTTCCAGTGCGCGGGCGAGGGGGTCTTCGGCGATTTCCGTGACCACGCCCCAGTCGAGCGCTTGTTCGGCGCCGAAGGTTTCGGCCGTGTAGGTCAGGCGGCGCAGCACGTCGCCGCGCATGAGGCGGCGGGCGAGGTGCATGCCGCCCATGTCGGGCACGATGCCCCATTTGAGTTCCATGATCGAGAAATGCGCATCGGGGGCCGCGATGCGGATGTCCGGGCCCAGCGCGATCTGGAACCCGCCGCCCAGCGTGTGACCGTTGATCGCGGCGATCACCGGGACGGGGCATTCGGCCCAGACCATCGCGGTCGCCTGAAACTTGTTGGCGATGCCGTGGCTGCGCGCCATCAGCCCGTCGCCCTGCGCATCCTTGGCGATATTGGCCATCGAGGCCATGTCGAGCCCGGCGCAGAACGCCTTGGGCCCGCCGGTCAGCACGACGGCGCGCACGCCTTTGGTCTGCGACACCTCCTGACCGGCGGCGATGATCGCGTCGATCTGTTCGGGGTCCAGCGCGTTCATCTTGTCGTGCCGGTTCATGGTGACGAGGGCGACGTGGTCCTCGATCTCGATGGTCACGCGGTCGGTCATGTGGGTGTCTCCGTGAGCGGGACGGGCACCATCGTGCCCATGAGTTTCGCGATGAGGGTGCGGGTGGTGCCGGTTTCGGCCCAGACGTCGGCCTCGACGATCGTCAGGCGGCGGCCGGGGCGGATCACGCGGCCGGTCGCGACGAGCCGGTCGCCGCGGCCGGGGGCGAGGAGGTGGATCTTCATTTCCGAGGTGACAACCTCGTTGTTCGGCGGCAGGAGCGTAGAGGCGGCATAGCCCGCCGCCGTGTCCCCGATGGAAAAGGCGAGGCCCGCGTGGGTCTGGCCCTGCTGCTGGAGCGTGCCGGGGGGGATGGTCGAGGTGACATCGACCACGCCGGGCGCGACCGAGGTGAGGGTGGCGCCCAGTGTCTCCATCATGGGCTGCCGGGCGAAACTGGCCCGCACCCGTGCCTCGAACGCCGGGTCTTTCGGTGTGAATGTGGTCATCTTGCCTCCCGTCGCGGTCATCCTGTCGGCGGGCGGGGTGCGGGGCAAGCGTGACGCGACGGCGGATCAGCGGGGCATGGGGATCGCGATAGTGCGCGGGCCGGTGAGAACGGCGACGGCATCGGCTTGCATGAGCCCCGCGAGCGCCGGATCGTGGGTGCGCAGGCCGCCGGTATAGGTGCCGTAAGCGGGCAGGATCAGCCGCGCCGCGTCGCGCAGCAGGCAGGGCCGCGCGCGCCCGCCGACTCGGGCCTTGGGGTGGTAGTGGCCCGACACCTCGCCCTCGGCGCCCGGTGTCGCGATGTGGCGGAAGGTGAGGGGGCCGTGGGTCACCGCCGCGCGGTGGTCGCCGCCCAGTTCGACGGGGCCGGGGTCATGGTTGCCCTCAATCCAGATCCAACGCCGACCGGCCATCAGCCGGGTGAGCCATATGGCGATCGTGTCGTCCAGACCGTGCGCGGCCGCGTCATCGTCGAAACTGTCGC
Source organism: Maritimibacter sp. UBA3975 (assembly GCF_002384975.1). NCBI lineage: Bacteria > Pseudomonadati > Pseudomonadota > Alphaproteobacteria > Rhodobacterales > Roseobacteraceae > Maritimibacter > Maritimibacter sp. UBA3975. The sequence goes on along the minus strand of NZ_DGCP01000009.1, from coordinate 662,697 downwards.
CGAGGCAGATGACGGTCGTGGCCCCGGTCGCCTCGATGTCCGCCTCCAGCCGGGTGAGCGTATCCTGCGCCTCGTAGGGGGGCAGGAGGGCACCGGCGCGGCGGGCGTAGCGCTCGGAGCGTCCGAGGTGGAGGTCGGAGATGCACAGGAGCCCCTCATCCGGCCAGAAAAGCGCGCCGGATGCGCGGAAGACGAGCGGGGCGCCGCGGAAGGTAAAGGCGTGGTCGTTCATGTTCCGTTCTCTGCCCGTCCGCGCCGCGATTTGCAAGGGGCGGGTGGTGGCGCGGGCGTCACTCCAGCCCGGCCTCCTGCATTAGGCGTGAGGCTTCCGCCTCCATCAGCGCCTCGCGCCCGGCGCCTTCGACGGGCACCTTGCCGACTTCGAGAAAGAGCGGCGCGGCGAAGGGCGTCACCCGGTCCAGAACGACGTGATCGACGCGACCCTGCGTGCGCTCCAGCATCTCTTCGATCCGGCCGAAATCGATGAGGCCGCGCATCGCCTCCTCCCGCGTGATGTCGAGGAGGAGGTGGTCGGGGTCGTAGCGTTTGAGCGTGTCATAGAGGATGTCGGAGGAGAATGTCGCCTGCCGCCCGGAGGCGCGTTTGCCGGGGAAGTTGTGAGGGGTGAGGCCCGCGATGTTCGCGACCGCCTTGAAGCTGCGTTTCATCAGGGCGTTCTGGGACAGCCACCCCTCGAGCCCTGCGACCAGCCCGTCGCGGGAGAACAGGAATTCAGGGTCTTCGACCGGGTGCAGGCCCCAGATGAGCGTGGCGTAATCGGTGGCGACGAAGCCCAGCGGGCCGAGGCCTGCGTCCTCCATCCGTCGGGTGAGGAGGAGACCCAGCGTCTGCATCGCGCCGCGTCCGGCGAAGCCGTAGATCACCGTCTGCGCGCGGCCATCGTGGGGGAAGCTTTCGACGAGGATTCGGTCGGCCTCCGGCAGGTGGCTCACCGCGCGTTGCAGCGCGATCCAGTCCTGCGTGTGGCCGGGCAGCGCCGAGAGGTCGCGGCGGTGGATCAGGTCGAGGATGCGGGCCGAAAGCTGCGTGGAGGTGGCGAATTTGGAGCCGGCGAAGACCGCGATCTTGGGCTTGCGTCCCCGGTCGTTCGAGACGTCGACATGCATCTCCTTGAGGCTTTCGAAGCGCACGATCCGGCCGCCCATAAGGAAGGTGTCGCCGGGGATGAGTGAGGCGGCGAAGCCCTCTTCGACCTCACCCAGGAACTTGCGGTTCTGGCGCATCCGGACCTTGAGCGTGTCGGTGTCCTGAATGGTGCCGATGTTCATACGGATGAGCTGCGTGGCGCGGGGGTCGCGCAACTGCCACAGCCCGTCGGGGCGTTGTTTGAGCCGTTGCCAGCGGTCGTAGGCGCGCAGGGCGTAGCCGCCGGTCGCCACGAAATCGAGCGCCTCGTCGAACTGTGTGCGGATGAGGGTCGCGTAGCCGCCGGCGCGGGTGACTTCGGTGTACAGGTCATCGGCATCGAAAGGGCCGGAGCAGGCGACGATCAGGATGTGCTGGCACAGCACGTCGCGGGGGCCGGGGCCGCGCGGGTCGCCGTCAAGATCGCGGGCGATCACCGCCTCGAGCGCGGCGCGGCATTCGATCACTTCCCAGCGGTTGGCGGGGACGAGCAGCGCCTTGGACGGGGCGTTATAGCGGTGGTTGGCGCGGCCGATCCGCTGGACGAGACGCTTGACGTTTTTGGGCGCGCCGACCTGCACCACAAGGTCCACGTCACCCCAGTCGAGGCCGAGGTCGAGCGTGCCGGTGCAGACGATGGCGCGCAGGTCGCCCGCGACCATCGCCGCCTCGACCTTCTGCCGCTGTTCGCGCGCGAGGGAGCCGTGGTGGATACCGATGGGTAGTCCTTCGTCGTTCGCGAGCCAGAGGTTGTGAAAGAAAATCTCGGCCTGCGCGCGGGTGTTGTGGAAGATCAGCGTCGTCTTGTGCTTGCGCACTTCGTCGAGCACGTCGGGGATCGCATAGGCCGCCCCGCCGCCCGACCACGGGGGCGGGGCGGTGGTGGCAAGCATGGAAATGTCGGGGTCAGGGCCGGGGTCGGCGGTCAACACCGGGCAGCCGCCCGCCATGAAGAAGCGGGAGAGGGCCGGAGGGTCCTCGACCGTGGCGGAGAGGCCGACGCGGCGGAGGCCGGGTCGCAGCGTCTCGAGCCGCGCGAGGCAGAGCATGAGCTGATCGCCGCGTTTGGATTCCGCCAGCGCGTGAAGCTCGTCCACCACGACACGTTCAAGCCCGGCGAACATCCGTGGCGCATCCTCGTAGCTCAGAAGCAGGGCGAGGCTCTCGGGCGTGGTCAGCAGGATTTCCGGCGGGTCGGCTCGCTGGGCCTTCTTGCGGGTCTGGGTGGTGTCTCCGGAGCGGTCCTCGACACGGATCGGCAGGCCCATTTCCTCGATCGGGCCGGTGAGGTTGCGGCGCATGTCGGCGGCGAGGGCCTTGAGTGGTGAAATGTATAAAGTGTGCAAGCCTTTGCGCGGTCTGTCGGTCAGTTCGACCAGAGTAGGCAGGAATCCTGCAAGTGTCTTGCCCCCGCCGGTGGGCGCGACAAGCAGTGTCGCCGGGTCCGCCGCGCGGCCGAGCATCTCCATCTGGTGCTCATGCGGCCGCCAGCCTTTCGCGGAGAACCAGTCGTCGATGATGTGGGGCAGGGCGCTCATGGGGTGAGATTAGGCCCGCAGCGCGCGGAACAAAACAGGAAACCGGCGACGGACGGGCCCGCGTCGCGCCAATCAGCTTGGACAGTATCGGAAGTTCCTGAGGGGCAGGGTGTTGCGTGCGACCGTGGCCCCGCGTGGACGGAGCGGCGCGCCCGGTCGGGCGCGCCGTTTTCGCATCAGTGGACGATGACCTCGTCCTTCACGAACATGTTGGCCCAGGCCCGGTCCACAAGGTCGGGGGTCATCCGGTAGGGGATGCCTTCGAAGTCGCAGATCGCGATCATCTGGTCGATTAGGAAGATCGGCTGATAGTTCGCATAGATGTTGTCGATCGTCGGGTATTTCTTCTTGAGCAGGTGGATGAGCGACGCCTCGTCCAGCGCGATCCCCTTTTTCTTGGCTACCAGGGCGAAGATCTTGAGGAAGTTCTCCTGGCTCGGCCCGTCGATCTTGATCTTGAAGAAGATCCGGCGCAGCGCCGCCTTGTCGAAGATCTCGTTCGGGTGGAAGTTCGTCGAGAAGATCACGAGCGTGTCGAACGGCACCTCGAATTTCTCGCCCGATTGCAGGGCGAGGATGTCCTTGGATTCCTCGAGCGGCACGATCCAGCGGTTGATGAGCGACTGCGGCGGTTCGGCCTGGCGCCCTAGGTCGTCGACGATGAAGACACCGCCGGAGGACTTGAGCTGAAGCGGCGCGGTATAGGTGCGCGCGGTCGGGTTGTAGACGAGGTCGAGCATGTCGAGCGTCAGTTCACCGCCGGTGATGACCGTGGGGCGCTGGCATTTGACATAGCGCCGGTCGTACTTGTTCGACGTGCGGCGCAGGGAGTTGGGGTCGTCCAGCTGTTCCTCGGCCGCCGTGTGGACGATGGGGTCATAGACGGTGATGACCTGCCCGGAATAGAGGATCGCGCGCGGGACGTAGATCCGGTCGCCGAGCGCATCGCGGATGCCGTTGGAGATCGACGATTTCCCGTTGCCCGGCGGGCCATACATCAGGATCGACCGGCCCGAGCCGACCGCGGGGCCGAGGTGGTCGAGCAGTTCGCCCGGCAGGATCAGGTGGCCCATCGCCGCCGTCAATTGCGCGCGCGTAATCTGGATGTTCTTGATCGACTGGCGTTTGACCTGTTCGGCATACTTGTCCATCGGCACCGGCATCGCGCCGTAATATTCCGATTGCGACAGCGCATCGAGCGCGCGGGCCTTGCCGGCGTCGGACAGGCGATAGCCCATCTCGTTGCCCGAGGTCGCGTGGAGGGTGCCGGTCGCCTCGACCAGCCCCGCGTCGCGGGCGCTGTCGACGAGTTCCTGCGTCACCCGCGTGGGCAGGCACAGGATACGCTCCAGCTTCGTCACATGTTCGACGCTCATGCGGAACATGGTCTTGAGTAGGATGTCGCGCATGAGGACCGAAGAGAGCCCGGTGTCCTCCATGTTGCGGCACGGCGGGGGCGGTTCAACGCCTGCGCTCGCCATGTCGGGTGTCTGCATGTTCATCGTGTTGCTCGCTGCCTGATTTTTGTGCCTGATTCGACCTGCATTGTTCCCTCCGGCACGAAAAACACCGTATAGTCCCGGGCAAGGTGCCGGAGGTTCCTTCAACAAAACCTAAGAAATCGACAAAAAGAGGGCAGAATGGGCAAGATAAATGGCCGGATGCTTGCGGGCATCCTGGTTGTGATCTGGGCGGCGCTCGGCGGTGCAGCGGTGCTCAAGGGCGGCTTTTTCCTTGGCAAGCACGAGGGCGACACGCTCCACCTGCTTCAGATGGTCCTCAGGATGGCTGAGGGCGACTGGCCGCATCTTGATTTCGTCACGCCCATCGGCGTGCTGGCAATGGCCCCGATCGCCTGGCTCGTGTCACTGGGGATGGGTGTGGGACACGCGATCCTTTTGTCGCAAGTCCTTGTCGGCCTGATCGCGTTGCCGGGAGCGTGGTACGTTGCGCGCACGAGGTTCACGGGGGCGGCGCAGCCGGTGTTCGGGGCGCTCATCCTGATCCTCATCCTCGCCCTCGTGCATGGCGAGACGGTGCAGGCCGTGTCGATCTCGATGCATTACAACCGCTGGGCCTGGGCTGCGGCGTTCCTTGCGGTCGCGACCGCCGTGTTGCCCGCACGGGGCGGGACGCGGACGTGGGACGGCGTGGTGATCGGGGCGGCGATGGCGGTGTTGCTGCTCACCAAAGCGACGTACCTCATCGCCTTTCTGCCGCCGGTGCTGGTCGCGTTGATCGGGCGCAAGGCGTGGCGAAGTGTCTGGGTGGGGCTGGCGACGGGGCTTGCCATCATGGCGGCCGTCACGGTTGCGGCGGGGACGCCGGTCTTCTGGCTCGCCTACCTGCGTGATCTGGCCACGGTCGCGGCCTCGGACGTGCGTCCGCAGCCGGGGCTGCCGTTCAACAACGTGGTCGGTGCACCTGCGTATATGGCCGGGAGCCTCGCGCTGCTCCTCTCGGTGATCTGGCTGCGGCAGGCGGGGCGCACGCTCGAGGGGCTGGTGATGCTGATCCTCGTGCCGTCGTTCTTCTATGTCACCTACCAGAATTTCGGCAACGATCCCCAGTGGTTGCCGCTTCTGGGCCTGATGCTGATCGCGCTCGTCCCCGAGGACGAGGTGCGCAACGGCTGGGGCTGGGAGATGGGGCAGGCGATGCGGGTGACGGCGGTCGCCGTCTTTGCCTTCGGCGCGCCGTCGGTCGTGAACCTCGCCTATTCGCCGTTCCGTCACCTGACGGAAGACCCGGAGGAATACACCGCGCTCATCCCCGGTTCGGGGCAGCATGAGGATATCGTGACGCCGACGATCCGCGCGCATCGGGTGGATGCCAAGGTGGCGCTGGACGGGCCGGGAACGGTCTACGCGCCCTATTGGGACGAAGAATTCCGCGAGGGCGAAGTGACCGACTGGCGGGGTGAGACGCTGCCGATCTGCACGGTCGAGGTCGGCACGGTGGCGTGGTTCCAGGTGATCGCGGACGGGCTGGTGGAGACGGGTGTGACCGAGGGCAAGACCGCGTTCATCGCGGACATCCTCAACGGTTTCTGGCTCTACGGTGCGTTCGAGCCGTTGCCGGACAACGCGCCGTGGTACTACGGCGGGCTGACGGGGCTCGCGAATGCGGACTATGTTGTGGTGCCGCTGTGTCCGCTCTCGCTGACGGTGCGCCACCAGATCCTGGGCGAGTTGGAGGAGGCGGGCACGGCGCTGGACGAAGTCGCGCGCACGGAGCAGTTCATCCTCTACGCGGTGGAATAGGCAGCGTCAGACGCCGGTGAGCGCCACGAAGACGAGATAGGCGACAAGGCCCGCGCCGAGGCAGAGGCCCATCGGAAAGTCGTCCCGCTCCCAGCTTTCCCAGCCGGGGGTGGCGCTGCGCACGAAGGACAGGCGCTTGGCCAGCCGGTGCAGCACGAAGCCCCCGATGATGGCGGCGGCGAAGATGTAGGCGAAGACGGGCAGGTCACCCAGGGCCACGAAGGGGGCCATGACGGCCGCGAACTTGGCGTCGCCCGCGCCCAGAAGGCCGGCGGCGTTCATCACGAAGCCGATCAGGAGCACAACGCCGAGATGGGCGTAGCGCCACAGGTAATCCGTGAGCGGCATGACCGACGTGGCGACGAGCGCGATGCCCACCACGGCATAGACGGCGAACAGCGCCATCACCGACTTGTTCGGGATTTTCATCCGGCTCATGTCGCTGACCGCCACCCAGACCGAGATCACGGCGGCGAAGGGCAGGAAGGCGAGGCCGAAGAGCGCGTCCTGTACGCTGGTCATCCGTTCGTCACGTTCGATTCCAGCGCGCGCATCGCACGGACCGCCTCTTCGAAGTGTTGCGGGTGCGTGTCGATCGCTTCCTGGAGGAGCGTCTTGCCGATGGTCACGTCGCCCTGCTTGATCGCGGCGAGGGCGAGAGTGTGCAGAAGCTGTGCGCGTTCGATCTGGCTCATATCCACGACGGGCATGTCGTAGCGGCCCTGTGCGCCGCGCGCCATGACGAGGTTGTTCTTGGCGGTGAACATGGACGGGTCGTAGGTCAGCGCCTCGCCGAACAGTTGCTCGGCCCCGTCGTAGTCGCCGCGCGAGAGTTTGGAATAACCCCAGTTGTTGAGCGTCCCGGCCGGTTGGGTGGTCAGGCCCACGGCGGTCTCATAGAAACTGTCGGCGCGCTTCCAGTCTTCCTCGCTGTCGGCGACCATTGCTTCGAGCTTGTAGCGCTCGAAGGATTCATGCGTCGGCGGCACCTTGTCGAGTTCGGTCTTGGCCTTGGCCCAGTCACCCGAGCGGATATAGGCATCGGCCAGCGACACGCGGTCTTCGGCGGTGCCTTCGGGGCTGTTGGCGACGGTGTTCCAGACCGCGGCGGCCTCGGAGGCCTTGCGCGCGCGCACCAGCGACTGGGCGAGCCCGCGCTTGAGGTCGACACGGTCGGGGGATTGCGCGACGGAGCGGCGGAAATAGGTCACCGCCTCGTCCGGGTCGCCCACGGTCAGCATGATATCGTTGAGATTGCTTTCGTCGATGACGTTCACACCGGCGACGGCGCGTTCGACTTCCTCGTCGCTCATCTGGCCTTCACAGCCGGCAAGCATGACGAGCCCCGCTAGGGCTGCGGACACGACAACGGGATGGCGCATGGCCTGTATCCTTTTCCTGCTCTCCTCGGCGGTTCCGCTTTTGTCTGTCGCGCCGTTTTCCGGCGTCTATTGCGTTGCGAGCAGTAGGTAGTCACCCCGCCCGCGCCGCATCAGCGCGAATTCCGCAGTCTCTTCCGGTTCATCATACGAGAGGTTTTCGCGTTTTGCGAGCGCGAGGTTGAGGTTTTCGCGGATGGAGTCCGATTTGCCACTGTCCGCCCCGAAGGCGATCTTGAAGACACGCACCGCTTCGCCGACCTGCCCGGTTTCCATGAGCACGACGCCCAGATTGTTCCAGGCGGGGGCGAAGGAAGGGTCTTCCTTGACGGCCTGCCGGAGCAGACGTTCGGCCTGTCCCAGCCGCCCGAGGCGCAGGTTGGCCGAGCCCATCGCCGAGAGGGTATCGACGGAGATCCCGTTTTCGGCTGCGGCGCGCAGGTAGGCCCGCATGGCAAGCTCGTATTCGCCCGCTTCCATGAGCCGGTGGCCCACGATCAGCCCGTCGACGCTGTCCTCGCCCGCGACGCGCGCGTCGGGGGCGTAGCCGTTGTTTCCGCGATTGCCGAGGCCTGCGGCGTTCTCGCAAGCGGCGAGCATCGTGCCCGCCGCCAGCAATGCGATGATGGATGTGCTTGCCCGCGCCATTCGGCGTGCCCCTTGGTCCTGCCCGGGCGCGCCGTTTGGTCGCGCGCCTCAGAAGCTGATGTTCTTCAGCGTCTTGTACACTTCGTAGACCGCCGGGCCGATCAGGATGATGAGCAGCGGCGGAACCGTGAGCAGCATTGTGGCAAGGGTCATCTTCGTCGGCAAGGTGTTTGCCTTCTCCTCGGCCCGCATCACGCGCTTGTCGCGCATTTCACCGGCATAGACGCGCAGTGCCTCGGCGATGGAGGTACCGAAAGAGGTCGACTGGATGAGCACGGTTACAAAGGATTGCACATCGGGCACGCCACAGCGTTCGCCCATGTCGCGCAGCACCTGGATGCGGTCCTTGCCGGCCTTGATTTCCCAGCTCACGATCTCGAATTCGTCGGCGAGGCTGGGGAAGCCCGGGCGGATTTCCTTGGCGACGCGGACGATCGACTGATCGAGCGACTGACCGGCCTCGACGCAGACGAGCATCATGTCGAGCGCGTCGGGGAAGCCGTTGGTGATCTCTTCCTTGCGGCTCTCCACCCGGCGCGTGACCCAATAGCGGGGCGCGACGTAGCCGACGGCGGCCGGGACCAGCACGGTCATGACCATCTTCTGGGTCGAGGTTTCGCCGTCGTTGGTGAGGAAGGAATAGATCAGGCCGGCGAACAGAAGGCCCAGGCCGAGGGCGAACTGCGCGAAGTGATAGGTGCGCACAGCGTTCTTGCCGGGATAGCCCGCCTGAAGCAGCTTGAGCTGGATTTGCGAGTATTCCTCGCTGTCCGTCGGCTCCAGGAAGGATTTGTATTTCTCGAGCTTGTCGCCCATCCCGGTTTCGACCCGGCGCAGGGCCATATGTTCTTCTTCCAGCTCGGCCTGGCTCTTCTTGAGCCGGTCGAGCGGGTCCTCGTCGCGTTTGAACAAGAGCGGCAGCGCGCCGATGATGAGCAGGACGCCGAGACCGCCGAGCGCCATCAGGGGCCCGAAGGGACCGAACTGGTCGGTCAACAGGGTCGTGAGCGTGTCGATCATAGCGCGGTCCTTACACCTTGATGTTGGTAAGCGCCTTCATCACGAAGTAGTTCGCGATGAGGAAGCCGACACAGACGAGGGCGGCGGGAATGAAGAACCCGGTTTCCTTCACGTCGTCGTAATAGTTGGGCTGGATGACGTTGATCATCACCACGGCGCCGATCGGAAAGCCCGACAGGAAGGTGCCCGACCATTTGGCTTCGGCGGTGATCGCCTTGACCCGGCGGAACAGCTTGAAGCGAGAGCGGATCACCTTGGCGAGGCCGTCGAGGATTTCGGCGAGGTTGCCGCCCGAGGTCTGCTGGATCGTCACGGCCACCGCGAGGAAGCGGAGATCCTGCATGTCCATGCGTTCGGCCATTGCTTTGAGGCTGTCGCCGATGTCGCGGCCATAGGCGCTCTCATCCGCGATGACGCCGATTTCGGAGCCCAGCGGATCGGGCACTTCCTTGGCCACGATCTGAATGGCGGAGGTGAAGGGGTGGCCGACGCGAAGGCTGCGCACCATGAGTTCCACGGCGTCGGGAAGCTGTTCCTCGAACAGCGCCATGCGTTTCTTCGCCTTGCCGTTGATCCAGACATAGACACCGCCCACGCCCATGACGATGGAGAGCAGGACGCGCACCCCGGTCCCGGCCGTCGTGCCCATCGTGAGGCCCAGGTAGGCCACGACGCAGACACCGGCCATCAGCATCATGAGCTGTTTCGGCGAGAAGGCGATGTTGGCCTTTTGTGCCTTTTCGGCCAGCAGCGAATAGAGCGGCAGCCCCTTCGCGTTCATGTGCTGGTGCATTTCCTTGCGGAGCTGTTCCAGAACCTGTTCGCGGCCCGCGCCCTTTTCCAGCATGTCGAGGCGGCGGTTGACGCGGCTGTTGAGGCTGATGGATTTGCCGAAGACCGTCAGGTAGATGCCTTCGACCAGCAGGAGCACGGCGATGAAGATCACGCCGTAGATGATGATATCGGACGAGAACGGCATCGCGTTTACTCCGCTGCCAGAGGTTCGAAGATCGACGCCGGGAGGTTGTAGCCCCACTGGCGGAAACGTTCGGAATAATGGGACCGCACGCCCGTGGCGTTGAACCGGCCGATGATCTTGCCTTCGGGGGTGAGCCCGAGGCGCTCGTAACGGAAGATCTCCTGCATCGAGATGACGTCGCCTTCCATGCCCGTGATCTCGGTGATCGAGGTCATGCGGCGCGAGCCGTCCTGAAGGCGGCTGGCTTGCACGAAAAGGTTCACGGCCGAGGAAATCTGCGAGCGGATCGCCTTGATCGGCATCTCGATCCCGGCCATTGCGACCATGTTTTCAAGACGCGAGACCGCGTCGCGGGCCGAGTTGGCGTGGATCGTGGTCATGGAGCCGTCGTGGCCGGTGTTCATGGCCTGAAGCATGTCGATGACTTCCTCGCCGCGCGTCTCACCCACGATGATGCGGTCGGGACGCATCCGCAGGGCGTTCTTGAGACAGTCGCGCTGGCTCACCGCGCCCTTGCCTTCGACGTTGGCCGGGCGGCTTTCCATCCGGCCCACATGGGTCTGCTGAAGCTGAAGTTCCGCCGTATCCTCGATGGTCAGGATGCGTTCGGAGTCGTCGATGAACGAGGACAGGGCGTTGAGCGTCGTCGTTTTACCGGAACCGGTACCGCCCGACACGATGATGTTCAGGCGGGTGGCCACCGCGGCTTGCAAGTAGGCGGCCATCTCTTCCGAGAAGGCGCCGAACTGCACGAGGTCGTCGATGGCCAGCTTGTCCTTCTTGAACTTACGAATGGACACGAGGCTGCCGTCCACCGCGATCGGCGGGACCATCGCGTTGAAACGCGAGCCGTCGGAGAGGCGGGCGTCCACGGACGGGTTGGATTCGTCCACGCGCCGGCCCACGGCCGAGACGATCTTGTCGATGATGCGCAGCAGGTGACGTTCGTCCTTGAAGGTCACGTCGGTCAGGCTGAGTTTGCCTGCGCGTTCGACAAAGACCTGCTGCGGGCCATTCACCAGAATATCGTTGATCGTGTCGTCCTTGAGGAGCGGCTCAAGCGGGCCAAGGCCCGTCACCTCGTCGAACAGCTCGGAGTTGAGCGTCTGCCGTTCCTCGCGGTTCAGCACCACGTTCATGTCCGACAGGACTTCGGAGGCGATCGCCTGAATCTCGGCGCGAAGCTCCTTCTCCGGTGCGGTTTCCAGCGCGGAGAGGTTGAGGTTGTCGAGCAGTTGCTTGTGCAGCTCGACCTTGATGTCCATCAGCTTGTCGCGCCGCTTGCGCTCCTTGTCGACGGGAGTCGGGGTGGCTGCGACCTTGTCCTCGACCACCGGTTTCGGCGCGGGCTTGGGGGCGGGTGATTTGGGAGCGGGCGCGGCGGCGGGCCTGGGGGCGGCGGGCGCGGTGGCGCCGCCGTCGATGGACTCGAGCTTGGGGGCGCCGCCCTGGGGCTTTGCCGGTCCGCCGGGCTTTTTATACTTGGAAAACACCTGTTGGCTCCTACTTCCGGGCCCGCTTCTTCTTGCCCTTCTTGCCGGACGCTTCTTCTTCGTCGGCGGAGAGGGCATGAAGTTGCTCTGCGAGCTTCTGTATTTCCTTGCGCAGCGGGTTCTTGAGCGCGGCCTCGGCCAGCGGGACGCCGTGGTCGCCCGCCTGGATGATGGGCTTACCGCCGTCGGGCATCAAAAGCTCGATCTGGATGTCGAGGCTTTCGGCCATGCGCTTTACCCGGCTCTTGCCGTTCAGGTCGGTGAACTTGGGCGCGCGGTTCAGGATGTAGCGCAGCTTTTCGACCGGGAGGTCCTCGGACTTGAGCGCGCGGATCATCCGCAGCGTGTTCTGGGCCGAGCGCATGTCGAGCTCGACGGTCGCGAAATAGACGTGCGCGGCCTGAAGGACGGTTTCGGTCCACTGGACCACTGCGGTGGGCATGTCGACGATGACATAGTCGAAATTGGCCCGCGCACGGCTGATCAGCGCCGCGACATCGGCGGGCGAAATCAGGTCCAGGGGCAGCATTTCCGAGGGCGCCGTGAAGACGTGCAGATGCTCGTTGAAGGTCAGGAGCGCCGCCATGAAGCTTTCGTCGTCGGCGCTCTCCATGTCCGCGAGCATCTCGTAAATCACTTCGCGCCGGGGGAGGTCCAGATAGGTCGATACGCTGCCGAATTGCAGGTCGAGGTCGATGAGGCAGACGCGCGGGGCGTCCTCCTTGGTAATCGTGGCCAGTTCCCAGGCAAGGTTCACGGCGACGGTCGTGGCACCGGTGCCGCCGGCCAGACCGTGGACGGCGATCAGCACACCTTGGCGGTCGACCCCCGACGGTTGCGGCACGTTCGGCGCAGCGGCCTGAGGGACGACTTCAGGCTCGGGCGCACGCAGACGCTCGATGGCGTCATGCAACGCACCGTCGGGGAGGGGGTAGGGGATGAACTCTTCCGCACCGACCTTGAGCAACTGGTGCAAGGCGATGGGGCTCACCTCTTCGGCGATGACGATCGCCTTGATGTTCTTCGCGGCGGCCTGACGGATCACCTCGGCGATCTGCGCGAGGTTCGCTTCGTCCTGGTCGTCCATCGCGATGGCGATGAATTCGAGCGAGTCGGAATCCGGTTGCTGAAAGAACGCGATGGCGTCGGCGATCGACAGATCCCCCCACGACTCTCCCAATTCGGACTCCATGTCCTCGATCAGAAGGTCGAAGGCCTGCACGTCACGCGAGATCGTGCAGGCGACAATCGGCGCCAACTCCTGATCCAGCACTGCGGTGCTTCCACTCATACCTCGTTCCTTTCGCCTGCGATTCTCGGGTGGCCTGCATTATGCCTCGCTCGACCCGGGCAGGGCCGCACGACTCGGGCGCACGGACTGCTCGCAAGTCCGAAATTTCACAGCCAAGTTGGGCGACATTTTGTCCGAATACGCGAAATTATGCGGTGTTTTGGGACGATGACGGGAGCGTGTACTCGCTGTTTCCCAGTCAAAAACGGCGAAACAACCCGTTTCGGATCGTTTCGCCGCCTTAATTCTTTGCTTTGAAAGCGTTTTTTTTGGTTGGCTCGGGGTCAGCCGCCGCCGGTCGAGGCCGCGAGCAGGTCCTGAAGGCCGCCGTCCTGTCCGGGCGGAAGCGAGGTGGCCGAGTCAACGTACTCGCGGAAGATGACTTCGGCGTATTTTCCGTTGAGAATCAATGGATCGTCCTGCACGAAGCCCGACACCTCGGTCACGGTGCGCCGGTTGCGGCGTTCGCGATCCTCGGTGGGTACAAGCGGCTGCGTCTCGCCATAGGTCACGACCGCCTCGACCCGGCTGCGGCTGATGCCGACGCTGGCGAAGTAGTTGACCACCGCCTGGGCCCGGCGCAGGCCGAGCTGGCGGTTGTAGGTGGAGGAGCCGACCTTGTCGGTGTGGCCGTAGACGCGGAAAGTCACTTCCGGGAATTGCTTGATGAAGCCCGCCTGTTTTGCGAGCACCTGACGCGCGTTTCCGTCGATCACCGCCGAATTGAAGGCGAAGTTGACCGTGTCCGGCACTTCCCTGTTGAAGCGTTCGGCCAGGTCGATGACGTAGCTGCGCTGCCCGGTCTGCACGAGGTAGTTGTTCTCGGTCGAACTGCCGAATTCGGCCCGGTCCGGGATCGCGCCGGCTTCGCCGAAATACTCCCGGTCCGTCGCGCAGCCAGCGGCAAGTGCGAGGGCGGATGTGGCCGCGAGAATCCGGGCGGTACGTTTCATGGCCATGCTCAATCCTCCATCACGTAGCCATAGGAACCGGTGAAGTCCTGCCGGGCCACTTCGCCCGCAGCGCCCGTGGTGGGCCGGTTCGGCGCGGCGGTGTTGCCACGCAGGAAGAGGTCGGCCTCCGATGGCGGCCGGACCCGGTCGGTCGGGAGCGCCAGCGCCTCGCCCCGGGTGGGGGAGACGAGGTGGGGGGAGACGATGATGACCAGTTCGGACTGCGACCGTTCGTAATCGGCCGAGCGGAAGAGGGCGCCGAGGATCGGCACGTCGCCGAGCCACGGAACCTGACCGTTCAGGTCGCGGAAGTCGTCCTGCAAGAGCCCCGCGATGGCAAAGGACTGTCCGTCGCGCATCTCGACCACGGTCGAGGTTTCGCGCCGTTTGAAGGCGTTCACGCTGATCGAGCCGTCACCGTAGGAGACGGAATTGTCGAGGCCGGACACCGACGCGGTCATTTCGAGGTTGATGATGTCCTGATCGACCACCCGCGGCGTGAACGTGAGCTCGACACCGAAGGGCTTGTAGTCGATGACGATGGCGCCGTTTTCCTGCACGGAGGGGATCGGGTATTCGCCGCCGGCGAGGAAGCTCGCCTGCTGACCGGAGAGGGCGGTCAGGTTCGGCTCTGCCAGCGTGCGGACCATCCCTTTGTTCTCAAGGGCTTCCAGCATGATGTTGAACTGCACCGCCGGGGTGCCGATGCCGAAGCCGAAGCTGCCGAAGCGGTCGTTGGCCGAGACGGGTGTGGTCGAGGCGTCATTGTCGAAAGCCGCGGCGAAGTTGTCGCCGTCCGACAGGACACCCGTGCCGATGGAGCCGAAGGGCGTGCTGATGCCGAGCGAGGAGGCCAGCGACTTGGTCACGGAGCGTTGCATCTCCGCGAAACGCACCGTGAGCATCACCTGCTGCGTGCCGCCCACCGAGAGCAGGTTCGACACCTTCTCGGGCGCGTAGCGTTCGGCGAGGTCAAGCGCGCGGTCGAGTGCCGCGGCGGAGGTCACGGTGCCTGACAGCACGATGCCGTCATTGGCGGTGCGCACCTCGATCGGTTCGCCCGGCAGGATCTGGCGCAGCCGTTCCTTGAACTCCGACAAGTCAGGCGTGACCTGCACCTCGACGTTCGAGATCAGCGTGCCGTCCGGGGCGAGCAGCGTGAGCGTCGTGCGCCCCTGCGACTTGCCAAGCACATAGATCGTGCGGTCCGACAGGGTGGAAATATCGGCGATGCCCGGATTGGCGATCGAGATTTCGGCGAAGGGCTGGTCGCTCTCCACCACCACCGCGCGGTTCATCGGCACGTTCAGCGTTTCGGCAACGCCTCCGTCCATGACCCGTAGCGTCTGGGCCTGGGCGGCAGTCGGAACGGTTGCCACCGTCAGCGCCAGCCCCGCAAGGGCGGCCTTCAAGAATCGATTGAATCCCATGTGATCCTGCCTCTCCGATCACGTCACGTTCTGCTCGGTTCCGGTGTGCCCGAGGGCGTCCGGTCTTCGTCTTTCAGGCCCGGTTTCCGGGTCCGCCTGTGTGGGTATGTCGCCCGGTTGGTCCGGATCAATTCACCCATGATGGCGCCACCATGCGCCAGAATTCATATTTTTGCAAGAATCAAGGACTTGGCCCCCTCAATTCTTGTGGACAACCCGCAACATTGCGGATTGCCCCCATGTCACACACCCAGTCCGGCCGATCAGTTCGTCGGGCAGGGGACGGGCACTTCGACCGTCTCGGCGCCCTTGCGGGTGCGGATGGTGCAGACCTTTTCCTCGACCGGAGCCTCGATCTCGGCGGTCTCGATGCCAAGGAGCGTGTCCTGGTCGATCTCGACCGCTTCGGCCACGCTTTCGTCCTGCGCGCCGACGAGGGAGAGCGACATGCGCCCCGTCGCCTGGGCCTGCGCGAGCGCGGCGACCTGTTCCGGCGTCGCTTCGACCGTGACGGTGCGCGCCACGGTGGGGGCGGTGCGGTCCTGATCGGCCGTCTGGTCGATCGCGATGATACGGATGTTCGTCTGGATCAGCTTGGTGACGTCCTGCGAGGTCACGCTGTCGGACGAGCCGCGGCCGGTCCAGTAAATGTCCACCTTGTCGCCCGGACGCAGGAAGCCCGACACGCCGGAAGCCACGTCAACGCGAATGGCGAAGGCGCGCATCCCGGCACCGAGACGGGCCGACACGCCCGCATCCGCGCCTGCCGCCGTCACCTTGACCTCAAGCAGCGCTTCGTCCTTTTCCATCGCGCGCAGGACGGTGCGATAGCGCTTCTCGCCCTGCGGAAACAGTTCCTCGGCCGTCTTGAACGCGCCCTCGGGGATCGCGTCGACGGGGAAACGCACGAGGCGGATGTTTTCATCCGTGATGCGCGTGCCGTAGCCCAGGCTTTCGTTCACGACAAAGATCTCGGCCGTTTCGACCATCTGGGCGCGGGCGGCGCGTTCCTGTTCGAGCGCGGCCTGATAGTCCCCGATGTAGTCTTTCGCCATGTAGACGGCGAAGCCCGCAAGGCCCAGCCCGACCACCAGTACGAGTCCAAAGACAGCTCGCATATCGTATCCTTTCCCTTGCTCGCCGGGTTCGGCCCGGCAGACAGGTTGCCCTTACCCTGCTGCCAGCAGAATGCGGCAAAAATCTGGACAAACCGTGAATTGGCGACGATTTTGTTCAAATCAGAGACAAACAGATCGTCCCCGAGAACTGGGAAAGGGCCGCGTCCATCGGACACGGCCCCATTCCGGAGGTCTTTCGGATGACGCTTAGTGCGTCATGATGGTCATCGCGGAGAGCGAGGACGAGACCTTGTCGGCCAGGGAGGTCGTGCCGCCGGAGACCGAGGTCAGAACGGCGATGCCGAGGCCCACGATGGCGGCGGTGAGGACAACCCAGTCCACGGTGACGGCGCCGTCTTCGTCTTTCTTGAAGCGGTTGAAGAAGTTGATGAGTTTCATTGTCTGTTACTCCAGTCGAATTCGTTGCGACGCTTAGTGCGTCATGATGGTCATCGCGGACAGCGACGACGAGACTTTGTCGGCGAGCGACGTGGTGCCGCCGGAGACCGAGGTGAGAACGGCGATGCCGAGGCCAACGATGGCGGCGGTGAGGACAACCCAGTCCACGGTGACGGCGCCGTCTTCGTCTTTCTTGAAGCGGTTGAAGAAGTTGATGAGTTTCATTGCGGTATCTCCTGATTGAGGTAAGTCGTTGTGACGCTTAGTGCGTCATGATGGTCATGGCCGAGAGGCTCGAGGACACTTTGTCAGCGAGCGAGGTCGTGCCGCCGGAAACCGACGTCAGAACCGCGATGCCGAGGCCCACGATGGCGGCCGTGAGAACGACCCAGTCAACAGTGACCGCACCGTCTTCTTCAGCGCGGAATTTATTAGCAAGCTTGAACAGTTTCATCTTTGTCCCTCCGAAAAGTTATCAGCTCAGTTTCACTCACACCTTGCAGAAACCTTCGAACCGCCTGTGAACCGATCCTGTGCCCTGCTTGGCATGTTGCGAATATCCTGTCGCATTTGGGCTAGAATTGGGCGGACATGGTGCATTTTTTGGCGGTGGGTGCGAAAGTGTTAAAAACTTCCTAACACTATGAAAGATAAAGGAAAAAAATCTCAAAAAAATTTGGAATGAATGGTTTTCTGGCGGCCTTTGTACCGTTCGGGCCAAGAAAAACTGGCCCTTGAACCCTGAATTTGCGAGTATCCGATCAAAAGAAAACAAGAGGCAGTGCAGGTTCACGCAAAATGCGGACCAGGGCGATCACTTTGATCGGTGCGGCGGGGCTCGTCTCCCTGCCATGTGGCCTATGGGCACAGCAGTCCGACGACTTCACCTTCAAGCGTGTTCCGGCCCCGACAGCCGGCACGTCCCGTCGCATTACGGTACAGATCGACCCGGCCGAACAGGCCCGCGCGCGCGCCCGGCTCGAGGCCGAGGCGGCGGAACGCGCGGCTGAGGAAGAGGATGAAGTGGCCGAAGCCCCGTCGCAGGGCGCCTTCGACTGGTTCTGGGGCGAGGTATCGCCGACGCTGGCCGATAGCGGCCCGGCCAATGTGGCCCGCGCGCTCGACCTGCTGGAGACGACACGGGAAATCGAGGGGCCACGTCTTCAGGGACTTCAGGACATCGCCAAGGCCTATGGCTCGGACATCCTGCTCGCGACGATTGGCACGGATGTGTCCCCCGCGCTCGTCCTCGCGCTCATTTCTGTTGAAAGCTCCGGCCGTCCGGCGGCGGAGAGCGAAAAGGGCGCGCAGGGGCTGATGCAGCTGATCCCGGCGACCGCAGAACGCTTCGGTGTCGCGGACTCGACCGACCCGGCGCAGAACATCAAGGGCGGTGTCGCCTATCTTGGCTGGCTCATGGAGCGGTTCGAGCGTGACGCGATCCTCGCGCTCGCGGGGTACAATGCGGGCGAGAATTCCATCACCGAACACCAGGGCGTCCCGCCATATGCCGAAACCCGCGCTTATGTGCCGAAGGTACTTGCCGCGTGGAAGGTGGCGCGGGGGCTGTGCCTCACGCCGCCGGAATTGATGACTGACGGCTGTGTTTTTGCCGTGAACGGGATCTGACGATAATGACCGACACCAAACCGCTCGTCCTCGACGTGGATGGAACCTTTCTGCGCACCGATCTTCTGTATGAGACGTTCTGGGCCGGGCTGGGGCAGGCGCCGCTTGCCACGATCCGCGCCTGTTTCGCTCATCTGACTGACCCCGCACGGCTCAAGGCCGAACTGGTCGCGCTGACCGAGGTGCGCACGGACCTGATGCCGGTGAACCCGGCGGTGATGGCCGAGGTCGAGCGGGCGAAAGGGGCGGGGCGCGAAGTCGTGCTGGCCTCGGCGTCCAACCACGCGCTGGTGGAGCGGCTCGCGGCGGACCATGACCTGTCGCCGCGCGTTTTCGCCTCGACCGCGACGGAGAACCTCAAAGGAAAGCGTAAGGCGGCGGCTCTGGTGGAGGCGTTCGGCGAGGGTGGGTTCGATTATGCGGGCAACGATACCGTGGACCGCGAGGTCTGGGCCCATGCAGACGGCGCGCTGGTCGTGGGCGAGGCGGCCTCGGCGCGGGCGATGGAGGCGGCGGGCAAGCCCGTCACCCGGCTCGCAGGCGGCTGGTCGCCGCGCGGCGTGCTCAAGGCGCTGCGCCCGCATCAGTGGGTCAAGAACGTCCTCCTTTTCGTGCCGGTCCTGGCGGCGCATGACTTCCGGCTGGAAACGCTGGCGCTGGTCCTGCTCGGGATGCTGGCGTTCTCCTTCGGGGCAAGCGCGATCTATGTCGTCAACGACCTGCTCGACCTCGAGGCCGACCGGCTTCACGTCAAGAAAAAGCACCGCCCCTTCGCATCGGGCGCCGTGCCGATCTCGGTCGGGATGGCTACTGGGGCAGGGGTCGGATTGGCGGCCTTACTGATCGCCGCCCTTCTTTCGCCCGGCTTCCTTGCGGTGATCGTATGCTACATGTGCCTGTCGCTCGCTTATTCGTTGAAGCTCAAGCGGCTGCGCTGGATCGACATCGGCGTGCTCGCGGGGCTTTACACCCTGCGCGTGGTTGCGGGGGCATATGCGTCGGGGGTCGATGTGTCGGGCTACCTCCTCGCCTTTATCTTCCCGGCTTTCCTCACGCTTGGCTGCGTGAAGCGGCTGACCGAGGTGACGTTGGCGGAGGGGGACGAGCGTTTGCCGGGGCGCGGCTATGGCAAACCCGACCGCCCGGACCTGCTCAACGTGGCCGTGCTCGGCGTCGCCGGCGCGCTCATCAGCTTCTTTCTCTACAGCTTCACCGATCAGGCCATTGCGCTTTATCCGACCCAATGGCTCGTCTGGGCCACGCTCGTGCCGATCACCTGGTGGCTCGTCCGTATGCTGCGGCTCGGCTACTACGGCAAGCAGGACCACGACCCCATCGTCTTCGCGATGAAGGACAAGCGGGGCCTCGGCATCCTGATGATCGCCATCGCCATGCTCTTTCAGGCGGCCGGCCTGTGGGAACAGTGGGTGACCGCCGCCGTCGGCTGACGGCTGGGCTCAACCGTCTGCTCTTCTTCGGTCCAGAAATACCTCGGAGGGGGTGTGGGGGAGGCAGCGCCTCCCCC
>NZ_DGCP01000009.1:625631-642796 GCF_002384975.1 Maritimibacter sp. UBA3975 | reverse complement strand
GCCCGCGGCGAAATCCCTCAGATCGACAGTTTCTTGAAGATCGGTTCGGGCACCGACTTGATGATTGTCATGATGATGCGCCAAAAGAACGGCGTGTAGATCACGTTCTTCTTTTTCTCGACGGCCTTGAGGATTTCGGCGGCCACGTCCGCCGGATCGGCGACGAGGAACATGCCCTCGATCCCCCAGGTCATCGCGGTATCGACGAAGCCCGGTTTCACGGTGACCACATGCGCACCTGAGCGATTGAGCCGGTTGCGCAAACCCGCGAGGTAGGTGTGGAAACCCGCCTTGGCCGAGCCATAGACATAGTTGGACAGACGCCCCCGGTCCCCCGCGACCGAGCCAATGCCGACCACGGTGCCGCCCGCGCGGGCTTCCATCACGGGGGCCAGCATGTGCAGGAAGCGGGCGGGGCCGATGTAGCTGTCGGTAACAGTGCCTTCGATCAGCGCGGGGTCGCTGTCGACCGCCGCCTGTTCCGGCATGGAGCCGACGAAAACAGCGGCGTTGATGACGCCCTCCTGCGCTTCGGCCTTTTCGATGATCGGGCCGAAGGTTGCCGGGTCGCGGGCGTCGAAGCGCACCGCTTCCGCCGCCTCG
This sequence comes from Maritimibacter sp. UBA3975, assembly GCF_002384975.1. Lineage (NCBI taxonomy): Bacteria > Pseudomonadati > Pseudomonadota > Alphaproteobacteria > Rhodobacterales > Roseobacteraceae > Maritimibacter > Maritimibacter sp. UBA3975. The sequence goes on along the minus strand of NZ_DGCP01000009.1, from coordinate 642,193 downwards.
GCCCCGCGCGCGGTGAGGTCGACTGCCGCGCCCTTCAGGTCGTCCATGTCGCGGCCCGCGAGAATGACGGTCGCGCCGCGTTCCGCCACGGCCCGCCCGAAAGCGCGCGCCATCGACGAGGTGGCGCCGAGGATGATCCAGGTCTCGCTCATGTCGCGCTCCTCATGTCCAGTCTGCGCACCATATCGGTGATGAGTGCGCCCTCCGGGTCCGCCTTCGCGGCTTCCGCCACCCAGTCCTGCCATTCGGGATACATCGCCTTGATGGTCTCTCCGGTCGCGAGCGAATCCTTGGCGAGGTAGAGCCGCCCGCCGGCCTCCGCGCACATCTGTTCCAACGCGCCAATCAGCTTGCGCGCCTTGTCGCGGTTGGGGAAATCCACGGCCAGCGTATAGCCCTCCATCGGGAAGGACAGCATCCCGGCCCGTCCCGCGCCCATGCGTTTGAGTACTGCTAGGGGGGAGGCGAGGCCGGAGCGGGCGATCCGCTCCATCATCCCGCGCAGCGCGTCGGTCTGGTCCGGGCCGACGACGCATTGGAACTGGTGAAACCCGGCCTTGCCGTAGAGCTTGGTCATCCCGTGGACCTTGTCGAGCGGGAAGAAGAAGTCCTCCATCGGTTTGTCCGACGTGCGTCCGCCCACCGGGATGCGCCGCAGGTAGCCCGCGTTGAACCCCTTGGTGAACAGGCTGTTTGAGAACAGCCCGATATTGACCGGAACGGATTTCGGTTTGGCCCGAGAAGGCAGGTTCTGTCCGGCGAGTTCGGCTTCCTCGAGGATGCCACGCCCGAGCTTCGAGCCCTTGGCCTGCGCGTCGATCCAGCTCACCGCATAGGGCGCGGTCGAGGCCTCCAGCGCGTCGATCTGGTCGTCCCAGTCGTCGATGCGCCGCTCGGTCACGCGCATGGCGGTGCCGGGGCAGGGCTTCATCTTGATCTTCGCCGACAGGATCACGCCGGTCTGGCCGATCCCGCCCATCGTGGCGCGAAACAGCGTCTTTTGCCGGGAGGGCGAGGCGGTAACCCGTTTGCCGCCGGAGAACAGTGTCACCGACACGACATGCTCGCCGAAACTGCCCGCGACATGGTGGTTCTTGCCGTGCACGTCATTGGCGATGGCTCCGCCGAGGGTGCAAAATCCGGTGCCGGGCACCACGGCAGGCGTCCAGCCGCGTGGCGCGAACAGGCGCATGAGTTCGCCCAGACGAATGCCGGCCTCGGCCTCGACGATGCCCGTATCGGGGTCGAAGGCGAGCACTTTGTCCATGCGGGTCATGTCGATGGCGCGACCCCCGTCGTTCAGGGGCGAGTCGCCATAGGAACGGCGGTTGCCGAAGGCAGGGGCGGGCGTGTCCTGCATGATCCGGGCGAGGGTGGCGGCCCGTTCGGGCCGCGCGATATCGCCGGTGGCATTCAGTACACGGCCCCAGCCGGTGTATTCAGTCGTTTTCCAGAGCATTCTGTCGTGCTTTCGAATGTTTCTCGGCCACGGGGAACAGGGCGAGCCCGATCCCGATAGCGAACCAAAGGGTCGTGACCCGAATGATGGCGGTGGCGGGGAGCGAGGTTTCCAGCCCCACACCTTCGAGTGTGAGGAGCGCGATCATCGCCGCCTCGGCCCCGCCCACACCGCCGGGCGCGCCGGTCAGCCCGCCTGCGAGCGAGGCGAAGACGAAGATGGCGACCGACTTGGCGATCCCGATGTCCGCGCCCATCCAGACGAGGAGCAGGTGAAAGGCGTAGCCTTCCGCGAACCAGCCCACCAGCCCGATGACCAGTGCGAGCGCGGTCAGGCCGGGGGCCGAAAAGGTCTGAAGCGAGCGGGCGGCGCGGCGCACCTTGGCGAAGAGGCGCGGCAGGCGCCCGAGCGTGCGGTGGCCCCACGTCGCGATCTTTTCCAGCAGGACCGGGCGAGTCACCACCAGCGCGCCGATGAGCGCGAGGATGGTGACGGGAATACCGCCCGCGATTCCGGTCGTGGAAAAGGCCAGCGCGATCCCGAGGATGAGGCCCATTGCGGCGAGGTCCGAGGCACGATCGACCAGAACCAGCGGCGCGGTGCGCTCGAACGTCCAGCCCGTCTCGCGCCGGATCCAGCGCATCCGGACGAGCTCGCCCACGCGACCCGGTGTCACGCTCATGGCGAAACCGCCGAGGAAATGGAGGAAATTGGCGACGGGGCCGAGACCGAGGCCAAGGCGTGATGCGAAAAGGTGCCAGCGCAGGCCGCGCAGCAGGTAATTTACGAGAGACAGGGCGAGAAGCGCGAGGAACTGCCAGCCTGAGAGCTTGGCGAGCTGGGCGCGCGTTTCCTCCCACCCGGTCGCGGCGGCGGCGCCGATGAGGCCCGCGACGACCAGCGCGAACAGGCCCAGCAGCAGGAGCGTGTCCCGCATGCGGCGCCGGGGGCGCACGGTGTCCGTTCGTGTGGCCATAGGGGCGGAATTCGCACTCGTCATCGTCATTGACCGCTTGGCTAGCGACAGATTGGGGCGACAATATGATGTTGTTTCGAATTTAGCGACAATTCCTGCGGTTTTCGCAGGGCACCCGCTGTCGCTATTTCAACGTCAGGTATGTGTGTATCGAGAATACCACCGCACCGCTTACGGGCAGGCGCTTGAGCACCTGTCGTTCGCGCCGGTGATAGGGCCGGGGGCCGGGCGGTTCGCGCGGCTCGGCCTCGGGTTTCGGATTGTGCAGGATGTCGGTCCAATAGGGCAGGTTGTTCCAGCGCACCAGCGGCTGCTCGACGCGGACGCCGTCGAAGAGGCGCTGTACCCGGCGCGCGACCCCGTCGTCATAGACATCGACTGGCTTGTGGATCCGCGTAAGCGGGCGTCCGAGTTTTTCGGCGAGCGTCCAGCGGGAAGGAAAACAGATTGTCCCGGCGGCCAGCACATGCTCGTCCTCGCCGCGCACCATGATGGCGAAATCCTCCTGCACCATACGCCCGAGCGTGCCCAGCGGGTCGTCGTGGTCCAGCGCGATAGTGCCCCCGTCGGGCCGGGCGTAGGTGTCGCTGGTGACGCCCAGTTCCGCACAGACCGCATCCAGCAGTTCGCGCGCGGGTGCTTCCCCCTCCGGCAGGCTGCCGATCACGTCGTCGCGCCGCTCGGCGATCAGCCGGTCTTTTTCGGCCATCTGTTCGGCGAACCGCTCGTCACGGCGCAGCCAGTCGCCCGGCGCGAGGGGCCGGGTGCCCGGAAGCGGGTGGTCCGCGGCGTCCGCGGGCATGGTGTCGTGCAGGTGGCGGGTCATCGGCGCAGGGTGACGCGACTCGCGCGCCCTTGGCAAGCTCAGAGGTCGAGCGACATGTGCCGGTTCACGTCCTTGTAGAGCAGGTAGCGGAATGGTTCCGGTCCGCCCGCGTAGCAGGCCTGCGGGCAGAAGGCGCGCAGCCAGATGTAATCGCCCGCCTCGACCTCGACCCAGTCCTGATTGAGCCGGTAGATGCCCTTGCCTTGCAGAATGAACAGCCCGTGCTCCATGACATGCGTTTCCATGAAGGGGATCACCGCGCCCGGCTCGAACGTGACGATGGTGACGTGCATGTCATGGCGCACGTCGAGCGGGTCGACGAAGCGGGTGGTCGCCCATTTGCCTTCGGTTCCCGGCATCGGGTGGGGGGCATGGTCGCGCTCGTTCGTGATGAAGACCTCGGGCGTGTCGATGCCCTCGACCTTGTCATACCGTTTGCGAATCCAGTGGAAGAACGCCGGTATGTCGCCCTGGTTCTCGATCGCCCAGTCGGTGCCGGGGGGCAGATATGCATAGCCGCCCGGTCCCATCCGGTAGATCTCGCCCTCGATCTTGAGCCAGAGCTCGCCCTTGGTGACGAAGAGCACCGCCTCGGCGGCCGGGTTCGTCTCGGGCGTGGCGGAGCCCCCGCCGGGCGCCACTTCGAGAACGTAATGCGAGAAGGTTTCGGAGAATCCCGTCATCGGGCGCGACAGCACCCAGACCTTGGTGTTGCCCCAAAACGGCAGCGCGATCAGCACGATGTCGGTCATCGTGGCGCGCGGAATGACGGCATAGGCGTCGGTCAGGACCGCCCGGCCCGTGTCGCCGGTCATGAGATCAGATTGCGGGGGAAGCCCCCCGGGAGGTGTAGAGTAGGTGCGCGTGGCCATGATTTCCTCGGTAACCCGACGTCTATACGCGCGGATGTGATCGTAGCCAAGGGGGCATACCTTGCAGGTGCAGCATAAGGCCTTAGGGTAGGGGCATGTCTGAAACTGTCGATATTTTCGTCATAGGCGGTGGTGTGAACGGCGTCGGGATCGCGCGAGACGCGGCCGGCCGCGGCCTTCGGGTGACGCTGGCCGAGATGGGCGATCTGGCTCAGGCGACCTCGTCGGCCTCGTCCAAGCTCATCCACGGGGGCCTTCGCTACCTCGAATTCTACGAGTTCCGGCTGGTGCGCGAGAGCTTGCAGGAGCGCGAGAAGCTTCTGGCCGCGATGCCCCATATCGCCTGGCCCATGCGCTTTGTCCTGCCGCATCATTCGGGGCTGCGCCCTGACTGGATGCTGCGCTCGGGTCTGTTTCTGTATGACCGGCTGGGCGGGCGTGGCCTGCCGGGGACCAAACGCATCAACCTGCGCTCGCATCCGGCGGGGGCGTTGCTCAAGCCGGATTTCCGCACCGGGTTCGAGTATTCCGATGCCTGGGTGGACGACGCGAGGCTCGTTGCGCTCAACGCCCGCGATTCCGAAATGCGCGGGGCGCGGATCATGACGCGGGCCAAGGTCGTCGCGACCGCACGTCATGCCTCGCACTGGGAAGTGAATGTCGAGCGGGACGGGCGGATCGAGACCCACCGCGCGCGCAAACTCGTCAATGCCGCCGGACCGTGGGCCGGGGACCTGAGCGAAAAGACAGGCGACAGCCACAAGATCCGGCTCGTGCGTGGCTCGCACATCGTTATTCCGCGGCTGCCGGGCCACAATCAGCCCTATATCCTGCAAGGCGGGGACGGTCGCATCGTCTTCGTCATACCCTATGAAGACGATTTTACGCTGATCGGCACGACCGAGGCCGAGCATCACGGCGACCCGAAGGCGGCGGAGTGCTCGCCGGAGGAAGCGGCCTACCTCGTGGATTTCGTGAATGACTACCTCGCCACGCCGGTTTCCACCGACGACGTGGTCTGGACCTATTCCGGCGTGCGGCCCCTTATCGAGACCGAAGGTTCGGCGCGCTCGGCGAGCCGCGATTATCAGCTCGCCTATGACGACAGTGCGGCGCCCCTGCTGACTGTACTCGGAGGCAAGCTGACCACCTTTCGCAAGCTTTCGGAGGCGGCGCTGGAGAAACTGGGCTATTCCGGCCAGTGGACCGCTCGCGCGCCACTTCCCGGCGGCACCTTCGACCGCCAGCAGAGCGTCGCGATGGTCGGGCGCTGGATGGAGCGTCATCCGTTCCTGACCGAGGCTTGGGCGCGGCGTCTCCTGCGGGCCTACGGGACCGAGGCGGAGACGATCCTTGGCGCGTCGCAGACCGTAGAAGACCTTGGACAGGATTTTGGCGCGACCCTGACGGAAGCCGAGGTGCGCCATCTTATGCGGCATGAATTCGCGCGCACGGCCGAGGACGTGCTGTGGCGGCGCTCCAAGCTCGGGCTGCGGATGGATGCCGCCGGGATTGAGGCGCTGGAGAGCTTCATGGCAGGCCGGCGCGACGAGATCAGGGCGGCGGAATAGGCGACGTCTTCGGATGACATACTGCGGGGAGTCGACATGAATTCTGCCGCCGACAGGAGGGAGGACACATGACCCATATTCTCGCGCTCGATCAGGGCACGACCAGTTCCCGCGCCATCGCGTTCGATGGCGACATGGCCCCCGTGACCAGCGCCCAGCGGGAGTTCGACCAGCACTTCCCGCGCTCTGGCTGGGTCGAGCACGAACCCGAAGACATCTGGGACACGACCCTCGCCACAGCCCGCGAGGTCGCGCAAGAGGTCGGCGATATCGCCGCCATCGGGATTACCAACCAACGCGAGACCGTCGTGATCTGGGACCGCGAGACGGGCAAGGCGATCCATAAGGCGATCGTCTGGCAGGACCGGCGAACGGCGCCACTCTGCGCCACACTGCGCGACGAGGGATTCGAGGATGTAGTACGCACACGCACCGGTTTGCTGCTCGACCCCTATTTCTCAGCCACCAAGGTCAAATGGCTTCTGGACGAGGTTCAGGGCTCACGCGCGGCGGCCGAGGCTGGAAAACTCGCGTTCGGGACCGTCGACACGTTCCTCATCTGGCGGCTGACCGAAGGGCGGGTCCATGCCACGGACGCCACGAACGCGGCGCGCACCATGCTTTACGATATCCACAAAGGGACGTGGGACACGGAGATCTGCGACCGGCTTGGCATCCCCATGTCGATGCTGCCCGAGGTGCGCGACAGCGACGGAGATTTCGGGGAGACGACGTTGCTGGGCGGCTCCATCCCGATCCGGGGTGTGGCAGGGGATCAGCAGGCGGCCACCATCGGACAGGCCTGTTTCACGCCGGGTATGATCAAGTCCACCTATGGAACCGGGTGCTTTGCGCTGTTGAACACCGGCGCAACCGCCGTCACCTCGAAAAACCGGCTGCTCACCACCATCGCCTACCAGCTTGGCGGCAAGACGACCTACGCGCTCGAGGGCTCGATCTTCGTTGCGGGGGCCGTCGTGCAATGGCTGCGCGACGGGCTTGGCATTCTTGGTCAGGCGTCGGACGCGGGACCATTGGCGCGCAAGGCCGATCCCGGTCAGGACGTGATCCTCGTCCCAGCCTTCACCGGGCTTGGCGCACCCTATTGGGATGCGGAATGCCGGGGCGCGGTCTATGGCCTGACCCGCAATTCCGGACCTGCGGAGTTCGCCAAGGCCGCCCTTGAGAGCGTGGGGTTCCAGACCCGTGATCTGCTGGAGGCGATGGAGGCGGACATGGGGCAGCCGATCGAGGGAGTGCTGCGCGTCGACGGCGGCATGTCTGCTTCGCGCTTCGCGATGCAGTTCCTCGCCGACATCACGGGTGCTCCGGTGGACCGTCCGCCGGTGCTGGAGACGACGGCGATGGGCGCCGCCTGGCTTGCGGGGCAGGCCGTCGGGCTTTACCCGGATGCCGAGACTTTCGCCAAGGGATGGTCTGCAGAGATGCGCTTTGATCCGAAGATGGACCCGGACGACCGCGCGGCACGCTACGGCGCGTGGAAGGACGCGGTCCGGCGCACCCTGTCGTCATGACGCGCGACAGGTGCGGGGTGCCGTGATAACCACGCGGTGCAGTTGGGGGGCATGACATGACCGGAGACGAGAGCGCGCTGAAGCCATATCGCTGGGTCGTGGTCGGGGCGTCTGCGCTGATCCTCGCGCTCGCGATGGGGTCCATCGTCAATGGCATGTCCGCCTATGTCGTCCCGCTCGAGGAGACCTATGGGTGGGAACGCGGGGCGATTTCCCTGATCAATGTCTCCGGCATCCTCGGCATGGCGCTGGGCGGTATGCTCATGGGCGCCGTGGCCGACCGGATCGGCACGCGGCCTGTCGTTCTGATCGGTGTCGTGGTCATGGGGCTGGCCTACCTCGCCGCGTCCTTTGCCGTGGCTCTGTGGCAGTTCTACGCGCTGATGTTCATCGCAGGCGCGTTCGGGGCCGCAGGGATTTTCGCCCCGATCATGGCGCTCGTGGGCAAGTGGTTTCCCATCGGGGCTGGCCTCGCGCTCGGGATCGCGTCGGCCGGACAGGCGTTGGGGCAGGGCGGCGTGCCGTTCGGCTCGGCGCTGCTGATCAAGTCGGTCGGAATATCGGGTGCGCTCGCGATAACTGGCGGGCTGATGCTGGCACTTCTTCTGCCGCTCGCATTGCTCCTGCGGCCCGTGGCGGCCCTCGCGGCGGGCGCGCGCGTACCGGATGAGAGCGGCTATCCCCCGATCCGGCTCGTCGTGCCCACGATGTGCCTCGCCATCTTCCTGTGCTGCACCTGCATGTCGGTGCCGCTCATGCACCTCGTGCCCTATATTCAGGACTGCGGGTTCACGGTCGATCAGGCCGGTGGCGTCGTGTTCCTCATGCTCATGGTCGGCATCCTGGGGCGCGTGGCGTTCGGCAAGCTGGCCGACATCGTGGGTGCCATTCCCGCCTATATGACCGCGACCGCGTGGATGACGCTTTTGATCTACGGGTTCATGCTGATCAACGACCTGTCGGCCTTCTACCTCTACGCCCCGATCTATGGCTTTGGCTACGCGGGCGTGATGACCGGCGTGCTGACCACCATCGCGGCGAACACGCCGCCGTCGCGGCGCGGCTTCGCGATGGGTGTCGTGACGATGTTCGGCTGGTTCGGTCATGCGAACGGCGGCTATATCGGGGGCGCGCTTTATGACCTCACGGCGGATTATGCGGTGGCCTATGGCCTTGCCGCCCTCGCCGGCGCGCTGAACCTTGTCGTCGTCGGCTGGCTCTACTGGCGCATCCGGGGGCAGCGCGCGGCCGCGATACCCGCTTAACATGTATAGGAATTGCCAATTTCGTGGATCGCTTGACTGTTTTCCTTGAGAGTTTTGCGAAAGGCGCCCCAACGGTCCGGGTCGCCTAGCTTCCCCGGCACGCGAACCTGTGTCTACCCTTCGTAAGAGTCCGGGCGAATTGCGCCTGCGAGAGCTGCACGCCGGGACTGCCAAATAGCCACGAGCCAAAGGCGTCAGGGAGGACAACATGGCGATCACACTGAAAATCAACGGCGAGGAGAAGAGTGTCGAGGCGCCGCCCGATATGCCGCTTCTCTGGGCCATCCGGGACATGCTCGGCATGACCGGGACCAAGTTCGGCTGCGGCGTAGCCTCCTGCGGTGCCTGCACGGTGCATGTGGACGGGGAACCGACCCGCTCCTGCCAGGCGCAAGTGGGCGACCTTGAAGGGGCCGAAATCACGACGATCGAGGGTCTGAACTCCGACGTCGCGGCAGCGGTGCAATCGGCATGGGCCGATCTGGACGTCGTGCAATGCGGTTACTGCCAGTCCGGACAGATCATGTCGGCGGTGGGCCTTCTCAGCGAGAATGCCAAACCGACCGACGAAGACATCGACAGCTACATGTGGGGCAACGTCTGCCGCTGCGCGACTTACACGCGCATCCGGGCCGCGATCCACGAAGCGTCAAAGCGGATGGAGGCCTGATATGAACATCAAGACCACACGCCGCGCCTTCTTGCAGGGCGCCACAGCCGCATCGGCCGCGATGGTCGTCGGGCTGAACGCCAAGGGGGCCTGGGCCGCCGGCCACGGCGGAGATTTCGTGCCGAACCCCTTCGTCAGGATCGCGCCGGACGGAAGTGTTACCGTCGTGCTCAAGCATTTCGAGATGGGGCAGGGCACGTCCACGGGCCTTGCAACGCTGCTGGCGGAAGAGTTGGACGCGAAGTGGGAGGACGTGGGCATCGAATTCGCCCCCGCCGACACCGCGATCTACATGAACACGCTGATGGGTGTGCAGGGATCCGGCGGTTCGACCGCCATCGCCAACAGCTACATGCAATACCGTGAGGCAGGGGCCGCGGCGAAGTCGTTGCTCGTGCAGGCTGCTGCGTCGGAGTGGGGCGTGGATGCCAGCGAGATCGAAGTGCAGGACGGCATGGTGAGCCACGGCTCCAACAGCGCGTCCTTTGGCGATCTGGTCGGCATGGTGCCCGAGGGCGCGACGCCGAACCCGCAACTCAAGGACCCGAGCGCCTTTACCAAAATCGGGGCTGACAAGCTGGCGCGCAAGGACAGCAAGGCCAAGACCGACGGCACCGCGATCTTCGCGATGGACGTCATGCCCGAGGGCGTCGTCTTCGCAGTGCTCAAGCGGTCGCCCAAGTTCGGCGGCACGCTGACCTCGTTCGATGCCTCCGCCGCGATGGAGGTCGAGGGCGTGGTGGACGTCAAGCAGACGCCGATGGGCGTCGCGGTTTACGCCACCAACACCTGGGCCGCCTTGAAGGGGCGCGAGGCGCTGACGACCGAGTGGGACTTCTCCAACGCAGAAACCCGGTCGCAGGACGAGATGGAGGCGGAATATGCCGCCGCGATGGACGAGGCCGAGGGGCTTCCCGCCCGCGCCGAGGGCGATACCGCCGGTGCGCTGGAAGGCGCGGCCAAGACCATCGAGGCCGAGTTCCACTTTCCGTTCCTCGCTCATGCGCCGATGGAGCCGCTCAACAGCGTGGTCCAGATCAAGGATGGCAAGGCGCAGTGCTGGGACGGGTGTCAGTTCCACACCGTAACGCAGGGCGCGGTTGGCGCCGTGTCGGGGGTCGGGCCGGAGAACACCTCGATCGAAACCGTCTATGCGGGCGGATCGTTCGGGCGGCGGGCCAACTTCTCGTCCGACTACGAGGTCGAGGCGACGATGGCCGCGATGGCGCTGGGCGATGGCCGCCCGGTCAAGCTCGTCTGGTCGCGCGAGGACGACGTGCGGGGCGGCTACTACCGCCCGATGACCAAGCACCGTGTGCGCGCCGGGGTCGATGCCGACGGCAAGCTCGTGGGCTGGCATTCCATCATGGCCAACAAGTCGATCTTCAAGACCACGCCGATGGACGAGGCCGTGGTTGTCGACGGCGTCGACATCTTCTCGGTCGAAGGGGTGGCGGATACGGAATACGCCATTCCGAACATGTCCGTGACGCTCCATGACATGGAGACCGCAGTGCCGATGCTCTGGTGGCGCTCGGTGGGTCATTCCCATTCGGGCTACGCGATGGAGGTCGCCATGGACATGGCCGCCGAAGCCGCAGGGCGCGATCCGGTGGAGTTCCGGCAGGACCTGCTCGCGGGTGCGCCGCGGTCGCTGGCTGTCCTTAACCTCGCTGCCGAGAAAGCGGGCTGGGGCGGGGATCTGCCGGACGGCTGGGGACGCGGCGTCGCGGTTCACAAGAGCTTCAATACCCATATGGCGCAGGTGGCCGAGGTTTCGGTCACGGACGGCAAGGTGAAGCTCGAACGGATCGTGGCGGCCGTGGACTGTGGCGTCCCCGTGAACCCGGACGTGATCCGCGCGCAGGTGGAGGGGGCCATCGGCTATGGCCTCGGCCACGTCATGCGTCAGAAGATCACGTTCACGGATGGGGAGGTGGATCAGTCGAACTTCCCCGACTACGAACCGCTCCGGATCTCGGACATGCCCAAGGTGGAAGTGCATATCGTCCGGTCGAGTGAGGCCCCAACGGGCATTGGTGAGCCGGGCCTGCCGCCTGCCGGACCTGCCGTGGCCAACGCGATCTATGCCGCGATGGGCAAGCGGGTGATGCATCTGCCCATGGTGGATGACGGGGTCGAATTCTCCTGATCCACCCTGATCGATGACGACGCCCCCGGTGAAGGCCGGGGGCGTCTTTTTTGGGTTTCGCCGCGGGCTGCGCCCGCGTCGACCGGGGCGAGGGGCGCTGCCCCTCGCGCTCCCCGAGGTATTTCCGGACCAGAGAAGTTGGGCCGCGTCAGGTCGGGGCGGCGACCGTCCAGGGTGTCTCGAACAGGTGTTCCTCGAGGTTCGCGCCCGGCCCGATGCGGTCGATCACGGCGAAGAGGCCGGGCGCCTCAAGCGGTGTGAGGACGCCGTGCCAGGTGCCGCGGTGGAAATTGATCGCCTGGCCGGGTGCGGTGAGGAAGGCCTCGGGCGTGCCCGGTGCGCCGCCCGTGTCGGGGGCCGCGATCACGAGGAAGCTTGTCATCGACATGGGCACGAAGCACTGCGAGCCGTCCGGGTGGCGCTCGACCAAGGCGAGGGCATAGGGCAGCGCCCGCGGTTCGGCGTTGAACAGGCTGACGCCTGCGCGGCCGTCGGTGAAGTCGAGGGTGGCGCGGTCGTGGTAGCGGCCGCACTTGCCCGCGTTGATGATCTTGTCCGGCGCGCCTTTCGTGTCGAGAACGTCGCCAAACGGGGCGAAGGCTTCACGCGTCAGCGGGCGGGCCGCGATTGTGCGGCTCATCCGAGCTTTTCCTTCAGGCGGAGGAAGGCGATCCGCTCCACCTGTTTGCAGGCCTCGGAAAATTCCGTGTCGGTGTCGTTGTCGACCCGGCGGGTGAAGGCGTTGAGGATGCCCTGCTTGTCGTGATCACGCACGGCGATGATGAAAGGGAAGCCGTGTTTCGCGACATAGGCGTCGTTCAGCCGTGTGAAGGCCGCACGTTCATCGTCTGTAAGGGCGTCTAGCCCTGCGCTGGCCTGTTCCGAGGTGCTTTCGGCGGTCAATCGCTTCGCCGCGGCGAGCTTGCCCGCCAGGTCAGGGTGGGCGGTCAGGACGCCAAGGCGTTCCTCCCGGCTGGCCGAGCGGAAAACGCGGGCGAGCGCGTTGTGGATGCCGACTGCGCTGTCGTGGGCGGGGCCCAGCTCGAGATGCCACGCCCTGTCCGCGATCCATGGGGAATGTTCGAAAATTCCCCCAAATTCCCGGACGAAACGGTCGTTTTCCCACCGATGAGGTTCGATTCGTGCAATTCGTGGATGCTCCTCGGCCCAATGGCGCGCGATGTCGATGCGGCGCGGAGTCCAAACGCCTTCGTGCCCCTGAATGTAGTCGATGAAGCGCTTCAGTGCCATAACGCGCCCGGGCCGTCCGACGATCCGGCAGTGCAGCCCAATGCTCATCATCTTCGGCGCGCCAGCCAGCCCCTCGGCATAGAGCGCGTCGAAACTGTCCTTGAGATAGGTGAAGAACTGCTCGCCCGTGTTGAACCCCTGCGCCGTGGCGAAGCGCATGTCGTTGGCGTCCATCGTATAAGGGATCACGAGTTGTTCGCGATCGCCCACGCGCAGCCAATATGGCAGGTCGTCGTCGATGGTGTCGGAGACATAGGCCATCTGTCCGGTCTCGGCCACGAGCCGCACCGTGTTCATCGAGCATCGGCCGGTGTACCAGCCCTCGGGCGAGGTGCCGGTGACCTCGGTGTGAAGGCGGATCGCCTCGGCTATTGTGGCGCGTTCTGCGTCCTCGGGCATATCCTTGTGCTCGACCCACTTCAGGCCGTGCGAGGCGATCTCCCAATCCGCGTCGATCATCGCGGCCACCTGTTCCGGCGAGCGGGCGAGTGCGGTGGCAACGCCATAGACCGTCGGCTTGATCGCGGCCTCACCGAACAGCCGGTGAAGCCGCCAGAACCCGGCGCGCGCGCCGTAATCGTAGTTCGATTCCATGTTCCAGTGGCGCTGACCGGGCCAGGGGGCCGCGCCGATGATCTCGGACAGGAAAGCTTCTGACGCCGCGTCCCCGTGCAAGACGTTGTTTTCGCCGCCTTCCTCGTAGTTCACGACGAACTGGACGGCGATGCGCGCACCGCCCGGCCACTGCGGATCGGGGGGCGTCGCCCCGTAACCGCGCAAGTCTCTCGGATACCTGTTCAACGCGTGCCCCTCATCCTGCCGAAGCCGTCGACTTTGCCCTTAATTTGAGCAAACGGTCCTCCGAATGGATATTCCCTTGTGAAGGGATTTGAAACGCTTTTCACTCAAGCCATTGTTGTGAGGACGATTTCGGGCGATTGTCGACGCGGGACACAAGGGACATGATCGAAAAATGAGCGGATACCTCACGACTCACGTTCTGGACACGGCGCGCGGGCAGCCGGCGGAAGGGATCGAGATTGCCCTTTACCGGGTGTCGGGCGCATCGCGCGACAAGATCGCGACGACCACGACCAATGCGGACGGACGCACCGATGGTCCGATCCTGCCGGAGAGCGTGTTCAGGACAGGGACCTATGAACTGGTCTTCTTCGCGGGTGACTATCTGCGCGCGACGGGGCAGGCCCGCAGCGATCCCCTGTTTCTGGACGAAATCCCGATCCGCTTCGGCATGGACGAGGAAAGCCACTACCATGTGCCGCTGTTGCTCTCGCCCTTCGGCTACTCGACCTATCGCGGGAGCTAGGCCATGGCGGGTATTATCCTTCTCGACTGGCTGGAATTCGCGGTGCGCTGGCTCCACGTCATCACCGCGATCGCCTGGATCGGGTCGTCCTTCTATTTCATCGCGCTGGACCTTGGCCTGCGCCCCTCCACCGACCGTCGGCAGGAGGGCGTGGGCGGTGAAGCCTGGCAAGTGCATGGCGGCGGATTCTATTTCATCCAGAAGTACCTCGTCTCGCCCTCCCGGATGCCGGATGAACTGACATGGTTCAAATGGGAGAGCTATTCGACCTGGCTGTCCGGGGCTGCGCTTCTCATGCTGGTCTACTGGGCCGGTTCCGAGATGTACCTGATCGACGCGGCCAAGATGGAACTGTCGCCTCTGATCGCGATCCTGATTTCGGCGGCGTCACTGACGGTCGGCTGGATCATCTATGATTTCCTGTGCAAGTCCGGGCTGGCGGAGCGGCCCACGCTCCTCATGATCCTATTGTTCGTGCTCCTCATGGCGATGGGCTGGGGTTACAACCAGATATTCACGGGGCGCGCGGTGATGATCCACCTCGGGGCCTTCACGGCCACGATCATGACGGCGAACGTGTTTTTCATCATCATGCCGAACCAGCGGATCGTGGTGAAAGACCTGATCGACAAGCGCGAGCCCGATCCGAAATACGGCAAGATCGCCAAGCTGCGCTCGACCCATAACAACTATCTGACCCTGCCGGTCATCTTCCTGATGCTGTCGAACCACTACCCGCTGGCCTTCGCGAGCACCTACAACTGGGTCATCGCGGGCCTCGTGTTCCTGATGGGCGTGACGATCCGGCATTTCTTCAACACGCATCACGCGCACAAGGGCAACCTGTGGTGGACGTGGCTGGTCACCGCGCTCCTGTTCCTCGGCGCGGTCTGGCTGTCGACGCTGGGCACGCAGGCGGACAGCTATGAGGAAAGCGAAGCCCGTGCGCTCACGCCGCATGAGGAGCGGTATGCGAGTGTTGCCGAGTTCGAGGATGTGCTCTGGGTCGTGCAGGGGCGGTGCTCCATGTGTCATGCGCGCGAGCCGGGGTGGGACGGGATCGCAGCGGCGCCAAAGGGCGTTCTGCTGGAGACGCCCGCCGATATCGCGGGCGAAGCGAAACGCATCTATATCCACGCGGGCCTGACCGACGCGATGCCGCCGGCCAACATCACCTTCATGGAGCCCGAGGAACGAGCAATCCTCCGGCGCTGGATCGAGGCGGCGGGCTGAAGGTGTCGCTGCGGGCTGCGCTCGCGCCGATCCAATCGAGGGGCGCTGTCCCTCCGGACCTCCCCGAAGTATTTTTGAAACAGAGAAGACGGACCGTGGTGCTTTGGCTTTGCAGGCGCTCGCGCGCTGACTATAAGGCCCCGTGACCATTGGAGTTTGCGACATGCGCAGAGCGAAGGTGAGCCGGTCCACGGCGGAAACCGAGATCACCGTCGAGATCGACCTCGACGGCACCGGGGCCTATGACAATCAGACGGGCGTGGGGTTCTTCGACCACATGCTCGATCAGCTCGCGCGCCATTCGCTCATCGACATGACCGTGCGGGCCAAGGGCGACTACCACATCGACGACCACCACACGGTCGAGGACACGGGCATCGCGCTGGGTCAGGCGCTGCGCGAGGCATTGGGCGACAAGACGGGCATCAACCGTTACGGCGAATGCAACCTGCCGATGGACGACGCGCAGGTACGCGCTGCGCTCGACCTGTCGGGGCGCCCCTACCTTGTCTGGAACGTCGACATCCCGACGGCCAAGATCGGCGCGTTTGATACCGAGTTGGTGCGCGAGTTTTTTACGGCGTTCTCCGGCAACGGGGGCATCACGCTCCACGTCGACCGCTTGCATGGCTTCAATTCGCACCATATCGTCGAGGCGGCGTTCAAGGCGGTGGCGCGGGCGCTGCGCATCGCGGTCGAGACCGACCCGCGCAAGGCCGATGCCATTCCGTCGACGAAGGGGGCGCTGTAACTTGGTCACGGCGCTGATCGACTACGAGAGCGGCAACCTCCACTCCGCCGAAAAGGCCTTTCAACGCATGGCGCAGGAGGTCGGCGGGGGCGAAGTCGTCGTGACCTCCGACCCGCATATCGTCGCGGCGGCGGACCGGATCGTGCTGCCGGGCGACGGCGCGTTCCCGGCCTGCAAGCAGGCGCTCTTCGACCATCGGGGCATTTTCGAGGCCATGGAACGCGCGGTCTTCGAGCGGGGCGTGCCCTTCATGGGGATCTGCATCGGGATGCAGATGCTAGCCACACGCGGGCTGGAATACAGCGAGACCACGGGTTTCGACTGGATCGGGGGAGACGTGGTCGCGATCGAGCCGGGCGCGGGCAAGAAGGTGCCGCACATGGGCTGGAATGACCTCGTCATCGACAATCCGCACCCGGTTCTGGACGGGATCGAAACCGGCGACCACGCCTATTTCGTCCACTCGTTCCATTTCCGCGTTTCGGACCCGGCCCACCGGATCGCCTATTGCGACTATGGCGAGGAAATCACAGCCATCGTCGGGCACGACAACATGGTGGGCACCCAGTTCCACCCGGAAAAATCACAGGCGAACGGCCTGAAGATCATCGCCAATTTCCTCAACTGGCGTCCCTGATCTTCTTCGGTCCAAAAATACCTCGGAGGGGGTGTGG
>NZ_DGCP01000009.1:311669-625462 GCF_002384975.1 Maritimibacter sp. UBA3975 | reverse complement strand
GCAGCGCCTCCCCCACCCGGTCGACGCGGGCGCTGGCCCGCGGCGAAATCACTGGATGCGCGACCATGTCTGGTTGGCGCAGAGCAGACCGCCGGCGACGCAACCTTTGAGGTCGATACGGTTGCCCGAAACCTCCATCTTCCCGATATAGATCTTGTCGTTGGACGGGCGCCAGACGTTCCCTTTGTAAGTCCCGTCGCCTTGCGGGGCCATATTGATGACCAGCGCCTTGCCGATGTTGGGGGACTGGTATTCGCCCGTGTCGTTGAAGGTGCGCGTGATCCGTCCGCAGACCTTTTGACCGCATTGATACATATCGACATAGGCATAGGCGCCATCATCGATCTGTGTTTTCCAGAGGCCAAGCGCGGGATCCTGGGCGAAGGCGGGCAGGCCGGCAACGGCCAGCACGGCGGCGAGTGCGAGTTTCTTCATGGAGTCCTCCCTGTTTCAGGCATCGTCCATCAAGTCGCGTGCCAATACAATATTGACGTGAAGCAAACCGCTGTTGGGGTCGCCGACCCGTGTTTACTGCACCCGCGTCCAGGTTTCGTTGCGACAGAGTGGGCCGATACAGGCCGACACGTTCATGGTCCCGCCGTTGACCTGAAGCGTCAGGGGCGCGGATTGCCCGGTGTCCGGCCGCCGGATGCGGCCGTTTGCGAATTCTCCGCCACCCACGGGTTCCATGTTGATCACGATGGTCTTGCCCAGCGATCCGCCCTGAATCTCGCCGTTGGGTCCGAACGTGCGGGTCACGACGCCGCAGATTTTTCCCGAGCAGGGGCCGAAGCGCACGAATGCATAATCGCCCATGTAGGTCGCGGTGCGCCAGATGCCGTTAAGGTTCGTTTCTGCACTGGCGGCGGTCGCGCTGAGTGTAACGGCCGCCGCGACGGCGAGCGGTTTCATGGGAAAGGTCTGTATCATGTCCGTCCTACGTTGCTGTGTCTGCCATCGTGATGGGGAACGAACGAGGTCTTTTGTTGTAATGTTCCGTCCGTCTTGTCGTGGGTCATTACGCGTGTTTAATGCGCTCAGATCAAAACCGACCCGGAGCTGACATGATCCTCTATCCCGCTATCGACCTGAAAGACGGCCAATGCGTGCGGCTGCTGCGCGGCGAAATGGAGGCGGCGACGGTGTTCAATGACGACCCGGCGGCGCAGGCCAAAGCGTTCGAGGCCGCGGGCTGCGAGTGGATCCATCTTGTCGATCTGAACGGGGCCTTCGCGGGCACGCCGGTCAATGCTGCGGCGGTCGAGGCGATCCTCGCGGCCATCGACGTGCCAGCACAACTGGGCGGCGGTATCCGCGATATGGCCACCATCGAGGGCTGGCTCGACAAGGGCCTGTCGCGCGTGATCCTCGGCACCGTGGCGGTCGAGAACCCGGATCTCGTGCGCGAGGCGGCCCGCGCCTTCCCCGGCAAGGTCGCCGTGGGGATCGACGCGCGCGATGGCAAGGTGGCCACCAAAGGTTGGGCGGAAGAGACCGACGTGGACGCGACCGAGCTTGCCCGGTCTTTCGAGGACGCGGGCGTGGCAGCCATCATCTATACCGACATCAACCGGGACGGGGCGATGCAGGGGCCGAATGTCGAGGCGACGGCGGCGCTGGGCAATGCTGTGTCGATCCCGGTGATCGCATCGGGTGGCGTGTCGTCGCTGGACGACCTGCGCGCGCTCAAGTCCTGTGGGGCGCCCTTGAACGGGGCCATTTCGGGCCGGGCGCTTTATGACGGGGCCATCGACCTTTCGCAGGCGCTGGCAGTGCTCAAGGGCTGACGATTTTCGTGGTCCTGTGTGCCCTGCGTCTTAAGGTGTGGGGCAGGAGGATGCCATGACCGCCAAAGCCAGCCGAGTAGCCAACCGCCCGCCGAAACTCATCCGTGCTGCCGACGGCGCGCATCGCAACGGGCCGTGGTCCGGGAGCGTGTCGTCCGAGGCGCTTGGCACGGATAGCTTCGTCCTTTTCGCCCGGTTCGAGGCGGTCGGCACCGGCCCTGTGCTGCATGTTCATCCCTATGACGAGGTTTTCGTGGTCAAATCCGGCCGGGCGCTGTTCACCATTGGGAACGAGAGCTTCGAGGCCGCCGAAGGCGACGTCGCGATGGCACCGGCCAATGTGCCCCACAAGTTCAAGAACCTGGGGCCGGGGCCGCTGTACACGATGGACATTCATCTGAACGACGAATGGATTCAAACCGATCTGCACGACCCGGACGTGGCCTGAGCGGCGTGGTTACATCGATCCGGCGGTCACATTAAAGCTGCCCGCGGTACACATCCTGCTGTCCTCGGAGGCCAGGAACAGGACCATCCGCGCGACCCAGACCGGATCGATCATCTCGGGCAGGCATTGAGATTCCTTATGACGCGCCTCGCCTTCGGGCGTGAGCCAAAGAGTTTTTTGTCGCTCCGTCATGATCCAGCCGGGGACGACCGTGTTCACGCGGATGTGGTCGGGGCCGAGATCGCGCGCCATCGTGCGGGTCAGTCCCTCCATCCCAGCTTTTGCGGTGGCGTAAGCCGGGAAGTTGCCCACGGATTCGTGCCAGGAGTTCGACCCCATGTTCACGATGCTGCCGCCGCCCGCCTCGGCCATCCCCGGTGCCACTGCCTGAATGGCAAAGAAAGCGTGGCGCAGGTTGGTCCGCATCCGCTCGTCCCAGTAGTCCGGCGTCACCGCGCGCCAGTCGTGCCTGTCGTCATGGGCGGCGTTGTTGACAAGGACGCGGGTGGGGCCATTCGCGGCCTCCAGCGTCGCAACAGCCGAACGCAGCGCCGCGATATCCGTGAGGTCCGCTTCGGCGAAGGTTACGCCGTCTCCCAGGTCTGCCGCGAGCGCTTGTCCGGTCCTGGCGTCCCGATCGATGAAGCCGACCTTTGCGCCCTGAGCGGCGAAGGCGCGCACGATTTCGGCGCCGATCCCGCTCGCGCCACCCGTGACGAGGACCGGCCGTCCGGCGAGCGAGGGATATGTCGCGAATTCAACCATCCACTGATCTCCTTTTTTGCGGACCCTGCCGCGCGTTACGGGCGGGCGCAAGGTGCCACTGGCAAAGCCGTGCCAAACCGTTTATTCGGGCGCTGAACTTGCCCGGAGGCGACATGCTCAAGACCCGCATCATCCCCTGCCTCGACGTGGCAGACGGCCGCGTGGTCAAGGGCGTCAACTTCGTCGACCTGCGCGATGCGGGCGACCCGGTGGAAGCCGCCAAAGCCTATGACGCGGCCGGTGCGGACGAGCTGTGTTTTCTCGACATTCACGCCACCCACGAGAATCGCGGGACGATGTTCGACCTCGTCCGGCGCACGGCCGAGCAATGCTTCATGCCGCTCACCGTGGGCGGCGGGGTGCGCACTGCCGAGGATGTGCGCGCGCTGTTGCTCGCGGGCGCTGACAAGGTGAGTTTCAACTCGGCTGCCGTCGCGAACCCCGACGTGATCGCGGACGCGGCCGAACGGTTCGGCAGCCAGTGCATCGTCTGTGCCATCGATGCCAAGACCGTTGCTGGCGGTGGATGGGAAATTTTCACCCACGGCGGGCGCAAGCCGACGGGGATCGATGCGGTCGAGTTCGCGAAGACCGTCGTGTCCAAGGGGGCGGGGGAGATCCTGCTCACCTCGATGGACCGGGACGGGACGCGCGCGGGCTTCAACCTGCCGCTTACGCGGGCGATTTCGGATGCCGTGGACGTGCCGGTCATCGCGTCCGGGGGCGTCGGAACGCTCGATCACCTCGTCGAAGGCGTGACCGAGGGCGGGGCGAGCGCCGTGCTCGCGGCGTCGATCTTTCACTTCGGTGATCACACCATCCGCGAGGCCAAGGAGCATATGGCCGCCGCGGGCATCGCGATGAGGCTGGAATGAACGCATTGGACCGGTTGGCGGAGACCATCGAAAAGCGCCGGGGCGTGAACCCGCGCGATAGCTGGACGGCCGCGTTGCTCGCGCGTGGGCCTGAGAAATGCGCCGAGAAGTTTGGCGAGGAAGCGGTCGAGGCCATTATCGAAGCGGTGAAGGACGACCGCGAGAAGCTGGTGGGGGAAGCGGCGGACGTGCTTTATCACCTGCTCGTCATGCTGGCCTCGCGCGACGTGGCCTTTGCCGATGTCCTGGACGAGCTCGAGCGGCGTGAGGGGACGTCAGGGATCGCCGAAAAGGCATCGCGTTAGGGGGTTTCGTCCCGGGCTTGCGCCCGGGCCGACCCGGGCGAGGGGCGCTGCCCCTCGCGCTCCCCGAGGTATTTCAGGACCGCAGAAGATCAGGACGTGGCGTCGATCCGGCCCCACCAGCGGCGCCGGTCACGGCTGACCACCGGAATACCGAGGGCTTCGAGGCGCGGACCCGGTCCGCTGTCGGCCATGACGACGGAGCGCCGTGCGACGCGCCGCGCCTGATCGAGAGTGGTTGCCGTGGGTACCCAATCGCTCGCGAACAGGCGGACCAGATCGAGCCCGTGGCCGCCCTCGCGCGGGGTGGCGAACATCGGGTCGAGCGCGACCACGTCGAAGCTGTTGTTGGGCATGGCGGCCAGGTAGGTGTCGGCTTCTGTTTGCAAGTGCTCGATCCGGCGCATGGCCGCCATCAGCTGCGGTGAGGCTTCGTAACGGGCAAGGCCGCGCGACACGATGCTGGCGAGGATCGGCGCGGCTTCAAGGGCCACGACGCGGCCCTTTGGCCCGACCGCATGGGCCGCGGTGATTGCATCCGCGCCCATGCCGCAGGTGCAGTCCAGAATGTGATCTCCGGGGCCGATCCCGGCGATGGTGAGGAAGTGGTCGCCCTGCGCTCCGCCACCCGCCACTCGGCGAGTCGCCATGTTCGGGTGGAAACTCAGCCGCCGGTCGCCGAGCACGAGATGGATGGCGCTTTCCTTGACCACGAGCGCGCCGGGCCGTTCGATGTTCTGCCTGAGCTTTGTGATCGAAAGGTCGTCGCGCGGCGTGAATGGCAGGTCGAAATCGGCAGCGAGGCCGCGCGCGTCCGCCTCTTCCTCAGCCGTTGGCTGCTTGCGGGTCGTGACGAAGAGATCGGCGGGGGTGAGGCGCTCAGCCAAGGAGGCGCGGGATTTCGATGGCCGGACAGCGGTCCATCACCACGTCTATGCCCGCGGCACGGGCGGCCGCAGCGGCGTCCTCATTCTCGACGCCAAGCTGCATCCAGACGGTTTTCAGGCCCGGAAGATGTTCGAGCGCTTCGTCCACCACAGGGCCGACCGCATCGGAGCGGCGGAAAATATCGACCATGTCCACCGGCCACTCGCGGGGAATGTCGGCGAGGGAGGCGACGACGGTTTCGCCCAGCGCTTCCTTTCCGGCCTGCCCGGGGTTCACGGGAATCACCCGGTAGCCGCGGTCGGCGAGGAAACGGGCCACCCGGTGCGATGGCCGTGCGTCGTTCGGGGACCAGCCGACCAGAGCGATCGTGCGGGTCCGCTCGAAAATATCGGTGATGTAGTCGTCGGAATAAGTCTGTGTCATGTCTTGACCTTAGCCTATCTAGGCACCGGCGAAAGCGGACAATCCGCCGCTGCGGCCGTCAAAAAAAAGCGCCCGGAAGGGGACCCGGGCGCAGTTTGTGGAACGAGGGACAGTGAAGTGAGATTGCGGGCGTTCCACCACCCGGTCTCGTCATATCAGGTATGATGCGCCCTCCTGATTGGAAGGGTGAATAAACAATCTGTGAGAACGCGGTGACGGCTGGCAGGCGGAGTATGGCCACCAGTGGATTTCAGCGCCGACGCGTGGCGTAGAGCGCGACGGCGGCGGCGTTGGAAACGTTGAGCGAGCCGAATTCCGCGTCGAACGGGATTCTGACGAGTCCGTCGCAGGTGTCGCGCGTCTTGGGGCGCAGACCCGGACCTTCGGCGCCGAGGACCAGCGCCACCGCCCGGCCCGCGAGGGGGGCGAGCGCGGCGTCGATCTCGGTCTCGGCCTCGCCGGCCAATCCTAGGACGGTGTAGCCCATGTCCTTGAGCCGCGTCATCGCATCGGCCAGGTTCGTGACCCGCAGGTAAGGCTGGCGTTCCAGCGCGCCCGAGGCCGTCTTGGCCAGCGCACCGGTCTCGGGCGCCGAGTGGTGTTTGGTGCCGATCACGGCGCGGGCGCCGAAAACCTCGGCAGAGCGCAGGACGGCGCCCACGTTATGCGGGTCGGTCACGCGGTCGAGAAGGACCACGGTCGGCGCGGTGTCGCCGTCACCCATGCAGACATCCTCAAGCCGGCCCCAGTCGAGCGGTTTGACTTCAAGCGCCGCGCCCTGATGCACGGAGCCGGGGTCGAGGGGCACGGGAAACTTGCGCGGGTCGGCCAGCTCCGGTTCCATCCCGCCCGCTGCAATGGCGTCTGCCAGCTTGTCGGCGGCGTTCTTGGTGACGACGAGGCGCAGTTTCACGCGCGCCGGGTTCTCCAGCGCGTCGCGCACGGCATGAAGGCCGAAGAGCCACAGCGTTTCGGCAGCGGCAGCCCTTTTGCCGCGCTCCTTCTCGACCACCCATTTCGGTTTTTTCACCACGTCCAGCCCCCGTTTCGACAGGCCCGGAATGTGCGCCGGGGCGCGGTGGAAGTGCAAGGGATTTTCGGCTTGACGGGTCGGGGGCGC
Organism: Maritimibacter sp. UBA3975; assembly: GCF_002384975.1. Taxonomy (NCBI): domain Bacteria; kingdom Pseudomonadati; phylum Pseudomonadota; class Alphaproteobacteria; order Rhodobacterales; family Roseobacteraceae; genus Maritimibacter; species Maritimibacter sp. UBA3975. Next base: position 618,854 of record NZ_DGCP01000009.1, on the reverse strand, counting down.
ACGGGTAATCAGCCCCCCACGCATCGGGGGCAACCCCGGTTCGGGCGACGAGCTGCAAGGTGCGGCAGCGGACTGTAACTCCGCCGGGGAGACCCACGCCTGGTTCGATTCCAGGGTCGCCCACCACAACCTTTTCAATGACTTAGTTGATGTTCCCTTTTCGGTCCTTCTGGACGGTTTACAGTCACGTTTACACTGGCTGCGATCATTTCGACCTCGTCAGCAGCCGCAACACAGCGTCCGACTCATCCGGCGACACCGCCGCATATTTCTCGATGACCTTCGACGCGTGATCCAAACTCCACCCCATATGCGAGGCGATCTGGCCCAGCGTCAGGCCCGCTCTGAGTAGCCGTGTCGCCGCCGTTCCGCGCGCGTCGTATAGGCGCAGGTCGTCGGACAGGTTCGCCTTTCGGCGCCATTCCATCACCGCCTTCGATGCGCGTTCCTCGGTCAGCGGTCGACCTTTCGAGTTGACCAGAATCAAGAGTTGTCCGCGTGGCGTGCTGTCGATCAGGTCGGCTAGGCCGGGCGTCACCGGGATCGAAGCGATCCGGCCGCGCTTGTTCGTGCGCACTGTCAGGCGGCGTCCGCCCGGCGTGGTCTCGATCTGGCCGCGGTTAAGCTCGATCAAGTCGCCGGGCCGCAAGCCTGTCTCCAACGCCGCCGACAGGATCCGCCGCACCCAGAGTGGCGCAGTGCGGTTGAACGTCTCGATGTCGGCGGGGGTCCACAGGATCTCGGCGCGGTCGCTCGTGTAGATCTTGCGCAGGCGGTCGCAATGGTGTTCGCGGACCTTCCCGGCATCTCGCGCCCAGTTCAATATGACGGTGACGACTGTTCCGGCGTAGTCGTACTGTTTCGGTGAATGCGCCCAGCCTTCGCGCCATGCGTTGACCTCGCCGCGCGATCGAGGATCTTCGAAGATCCTGGCCGGGTCGTTCGTGAATTCTTCTGCAAACCGCGTGGCCCACCGGCGGTAGTCGCTCTGCGTCCGCTCCTTCTTCGCCTTGAAATCGGCGCTGGCGAGGTAGTCGGACACCAGATCGGGCGTCATGTAATCGCCCACCTTCGGCGTCATGGCGACTGCGGTAAACGCGGCGAAATACTCTGCGGAATTGAGCTTCACATCGCTGGCGTTGTCCCAGAATTTCGGGCCGCCGCGCCATGCGTAGTGATGATGTCGGTAGGTGCCGTCCGCCAGCTTGCGACGGACCCGATGGATACCGCTACCTTTCACCACGCCGCGCCCTCCGCTGTCCGATTAGATCATCGGTCGATGATGCGGTACTTTCGCCGTCAGCGACAAGCCCTTGCGCCTCATCCAATCGACGGCGCACGAGTTTCGGGTCGTAGAAGCCGCGCCGACCCGGCACAGGCCGGATCCCCATATTCGCGCACCAAGCTCGGAACGCGTTGGTCGGGCGGTCATACCCAACGCTGCGCGCCAGCTCCTCGGTCGATATGAGGGTCACTTCGTTCATTTTTCCGACGCGGTTGCGTGCCACCATTCGAGCGCGGCGATTGTGTCCGCAGCGGAAAACCGGACGATCGCATCGGCTATCAGGATCACAGCCAGGATCGCCGGAATCACCTTGAACATGATCTGGGCGACAAAGCCGTGGGTCGAAACCATCGCAGCGATGATGGTGAAGTAAGCGCCGGATACGAATTCGAGGGTAACGAGGGGGGTCATGCGCCGATCCTTTCCTTAACACCGGCGGCGGTCGTCTCCCGCGCGAATATGGGCTCGTGTTTCACGGGGTCACGTCTCCTGTGGGGCGTCGGGGAGGGACTTGCGAAGGTGGGCAACGCGAGCGTTGAGCCAGCCAGCGCACACAGTCACACGCCCCTTTTCGGCGGCGGGTGCGTCGTATTTTCCGGACTTCGGATCATAGGGCAGGCCCTTATGACAATGAAACGGCTGGCCGCTTTCCACGATCTCGCGAATTTTCATCCACTCCCACGGATCGGATTGCTCCGGCGATCCTTTCCGAAAAGCGCAGTCGTCGCACGGTTCGGCTTCCGGCCAGTTGCGGGTTTCCACGTCCTGTATGCGCCCACAGTCCCGGCAGCGCCCAAGGAGACGCTTGCTGTCGCATAGCCGCGTAGTGGTCATCTTGCGCGATCCGCACCCGCCGCAGCGTCCGGACTCGTCACCCTCGTGCCGCGTTTGGCGGTCCTTCTGCCACTTACCCATTGCCCTCTCCCTCCTGTGTCAGAGCGGAGAGGATGCGGCGCTCGTAGTCGGCTTGGGCGGCGGCTTTGGCGGCTTCTTCGCTATCGAACTCGCCTATTGTGGACCCTGAAAGTGTCAAAGCGAAAACGCCATTCATCAGGCCATACCCTATGTGAATTCGGTATTGGAGCATCACTCCAGTAGTCCCGCGCCCGTCCCACTCCAACGGCTTCACCTTCGGCGCAGCCCGCAGGCGCTCGATTTCGGCAGTCATTCTGTCAATGATCCAGTTGGCCTCGTTCACATCGTCTGGCGTAGGGTCAACGCCAAGACGAAAGACGTCTGCCCGCTCCACTATGTCAGTCATGGGTGTTCTCCCGGATGGCGGCGGCGATGTATGCCCCATCGTTCCAAGCACCTTCGCGCCGCTTCATGACTTGGGACTCAGCGATATTTATGCACCGCTCCCGCTCCGCTTCCACCGCCTCGCGCCTGACGGCCTCAAGGGCGGCTGCTTGGTCACCTGTAATGAGGGCGCGGATGGCGTTGGCCATTTTCCACAGGTTCCATTCGAGAACCATAGATGCATGGCGCTCCGGAGTGTCCGACTTCATCCACCCGTAGGCGTCCAACGGGTCTTCGGGGTCGTGCAGTCCGTGCCAGCACGCTTCCGCCGCCCGTTCCAGCGCCGCCGCCACTTGGGCGTGGGCTAGGTCGGCGTGCCAAATCTCTCCGTGAACATTCTCGGTTACAGGTGCGCCGCACGCTTCACATATCCGCTCCGGTGCTTCGGTCATTTTGCGTCCTTTCGCGCAGAGAGGGCGGCGCGGCGCAGGCGTTTTTCGATGTAATCGCCTTCGTCCCTGCCGTCCGCCATGCTGACGGCTTCATTAATTACTCCTTCGATCACCTCCGCGTCACGCTCACGGGCGGCGAGAAGGGCGCGGAGTGTGTCGGCGGCTTCCCAGCAGATCGTTTCGTCAGCCAGCCGCTCCACCGCTTCCTTGCTCGTATCCACCTTATGCAGATCGTCGTGCATCCCGCTCATGTTCATTTTGTCGTCGTAGTCACTCATCTCAGCCTCCTAGCCACCGGAACAACTCAACAGCGCCCGTCTCGCCTTCCTGGATTTCCATGAACATCGGACGGGCCAGAACCCCATCGGGCAGGGCAACGACACTCAGCGTGTCAGCGCAGCATCCGCCGGGTTCGTTCTTCGTGATGACATGCTCGACCACGACCGTTCCGTGTGGCGTCTCAAACGTGTATGTGTAGGTTCCACCGCCCCCGTGGAGGTTGCGCATGTGGATCGTGGCAAACGGCGCGTGGTCGGCCCCGTGCTGCTCTATGGTGATCTGGTCGGGCTGACCTTGGGCCAGTAGCTGCGTTGCGCAGATGACGGCCAGCGTGAAGCCGGAGAGGATGGCGAGGGGTTTCATTGGCCCGCCCTCAGGTCCGCCCTCTCCCGCAGCAAGACGCTGTAAAGTGTCTTGGCATCCAGAATGTCGATGGCGAAATTCAGTAGAAGAAACACGGAGATAACTCCAACTTGCTGTCTCATATTCATCGCTGTCCCTTTCTCAGAATATCTGCTAAAAACGCCTTGTTCGCTCGGTCTTGCATGTCGAGGAAAAGCGTTGTGGGGTCGTCGTTCGCTTCGAAGATATCGAATAGGCGTTCTGCCCATTTGTATCGCTCATTGCCGGGGAAGCCCGCGTCAGGCCAGAAAGTCGAGCGGTTGCGTTCTTCGTAAAGGTGGAGCCAGAAGGACAGCGGCAGCGCGTGCCGGATCGGCCCCTTTATCGCCATGCCCTTTCCGTCTGCGACATCGGACGTGTGCGCCACCTGAATATCCGGGCGACCGGAGAGGCAGCACATTTTCCACTCATGCAGCCATTTGCAGTAAGCGGATTCCTCCCGCCCCGCCTCGGACTTACGGTAGTCGGCTCTCTTGCGAGATACCGGGGGAAGTCCTTGGCGGGGCTTCTTGGTGGGCTTGCCCGATTTGAAGCCGAGCGGTCCGCGTTGGGCGAGGTCGTTCATTTTCTGGCCCTCTCATCTGATGTGAGATGCACGGCGCAAACCTTGGCACAGGCTTTGCGGCAATCCTCGGAAGCGGGAGCATTGAATCGCGCCTTGACCTCTTGAACATGGACAGGATGCCCGCCGAAGCGCACGGTTGCCCGCTCCTTGCCTTCGATCCGCATCACCATGCACCGGCCTCGCTTCGCGTCGTCGGCATAGGACGCCACACAATTCCGCTGGGTGATGCCTTCAAACGAAAAAGCCCCGTCGCCGTTGAGAAGCGTGAACTTGAACCCGTCCATTTCGCAGGACCACGGCGCGGCCCACGGTGTCCGGTCGGATTTGGCATACGCCCATTCCATTGCCTTGCGATCGTGTTCTTCACACAACCGGCGCAGGGACCATTTAGGGTTTGGAGTGCCGCCCATCCGGATCGTGTCGTGCGCCAGCATCACGGCCTCCCGGAACTCCGTCCGGTTGCGGGCGATCAGGCCAGCGACGGTAACGGCGGCATCGCTACTCCTGCGGGACTTGCTCAGAACCTCGCGCAATGCACCCCTTGGGAACTCCACAAGGTCTTTGATCTGTATGCGCGACCGCAGGAGAACATTCGCGCGGGCGACGTTCAGCGATAGATCGCTGTGGTGTATCTTTTTCCAGACGGCCTTGCCGACGCGCCGCCGGGCTTCTGCCGGATTGCGGCCCAACGCCAGCAGGATCGGCGCGACATGATCGATTCCGTCTGTCTGCGCTCTGGCGATGATGTCGGCGCGGGCATGAACTAGGCGCAGGACTTGCGAACTGCGCACGTAGCCCAGCTCGTAGCACCAATACGGGACATGCCATGCGCCATCATGGAATGGCAGGAGTCGTTGATCAGTCATTCGGCTGCGTATGCCTCCGATGTCTGGGCGGCGATCCATTCGAGAACCGCCTGTTTCGATTCCTGAAACCGCTCCTTGCCCATCGCACGGTAGGACTGGCTCTCTGGTGTCCAGACAATGCAGACGGGACCGCGAACCTGCCCGATGGCGTATCCGTGGGCTCTGGTTTCAGCAGCGATCAGCGCGGCTTTCACGCGGTGCGCGGCGGCGTTCGACCCGCAGTCAACTTGCGAGACCATGTGATAGCCGGTCGCGATCAGCGCGTGTTTCCGTGTCGTCTCGGCAGTCGCCGCCCAGGGCATCATCGCCAGCCGCTCGGGAAGGTGGTGCCACGCTTCATTGATGGCGGCGAACTGATGCCGGTGGCTTCTACCGGTGCGGACGCGCTGAATGTCGAGAAAAACGACCTCGCCCTCGTTGATGTTCGGCAGGGCGTTGGTTAGGGGGCGAAACACGCCGCCCTCCCATCTGGCCCGGATCAGATCACCGTCCGCCATCACGCCACCCCGATAACGTCCAGACGGTCCGCCCACAGCTTGTGCAGGCGGGCGTTCATCACGTCCTTGTCGGTGTCGTGCTCGATGCCGAAGCGGCCGCAGATTTCGCGCAGGGCGGCGGGGATGGCTTCATCGGGGTTATGCCAGCCATGCTGGGCGGCGGCCTCGCGCACGATGGGCCAGATGTCGTTGTCATGGAGTTTGTGTTTCATCAGGCTTCCTCCCGAACGGCTGCGGTCGCGCAGAACACTTGGAACGTCTCGCCGGGGAACTGCGCGGCCAGCCGGTCACGCTCGTTGATGGCGGCTTCGAAGGTCGGATGCTCGAATGGGTATTCCGGGCAGCGAATCCGGCCCGTGCCGCCGCCGCGACGGAACACAATGTATCCACCTCCGATGGATTCACCTTCGCGGGTGTCGCGCGGGTCTTTCAGAAAACCGGGGTGGCCCTTCTGCGTGTTGCGCTTCTTGGGCTTCTTGGCGGGGATGGGTGCGTGGTCTTTCATCAGCCCATCCCCAGCGCGGATTTGTACATGTCGAGGATGGCTTCTTCCTCGGCAATGTCGTCGGGCTCGCGCTTGCGCAAGGCGATGACCTTGCGCATGACCTTCGTGTCATAGCCACGGCCCTTGGCCTCCGACATGACCTCTTTCTGCTGGTCGGCGGCGTCCTTCTTTTCCATTTCGAGCCGCTCGAACCGTTCGATGAACTGGCGAAGCTCGGCCCCGGTCGCGCGGGTGGTGTCGGTTTGGTCGTACATGTTTCTTCCTCCTAGAATGGGATCTCGTCGTCGAAGCCGCCGCTTCCGGCGGGTGGGGCGTCATCGTTCGGGGGCGGCCCGGATGCGCCCGGCAGGTCGCCGTAGGCTTCGCGCTGGCCGTCAGCCTTGCCAGATCCACCCGTGGGCGAGCGAAGCATGATCAGCTTGCTGTCGAAGCCGGTCAGAACGATCTCTGTGCTGTAGCGGTCTTGCCCGGTTTGGTCCTGCCACTTGCGGGTGCGGATCGCTCCCTCGACCAGGATCTTGTCGCCCTTTCGGACATACTGCTCGATCACGTCCACCAGCTTTCCAAACACCGAAACCCGGTGCCATTCCGTGCGCTCTTTCTGCTCTCCGGTGTTGCGGTCCTTCCAGCGGTCGGACGTGGCGAGCGAGAAGTTCGCAACCCGGTCGCCGTTGTCGAATGTGCGGACCTCTGGGTCTTTCCCCAGATTCCCGATCAGCGTTGCGCGGTTCATGTGCATCACGCGGCCCTCCCTTCCAGAATCCCGATCAACCCGCCGTCATGCGACCACGCGCGCAGCCGGTCCTCGCTTCCGAAGCATCCGCCGGGGGCGTAGTTGAACAGGAAGATCGCGTAGTCATGCAGCGCTGCCCGGTTGGCGTCGTCAGCCCGGCGCACGGCGTTGAACAGGTCGCCCTCCAGAACGGCGGAAAGGAAAGAGCCGGGGATGATGCCGAGAAGGATGTAGCGGACCATGCCGGCCTGCATATGCTCCGGCACCTTGCGGCGCAGACCGTCTGCGGATTCCGGGGTGTGGTGTGCCGCGTAGGCGGCGACGGGATCGGCCTCTATGGCTTGGGCGGTTTGGGTGGCGGGGGTCATTAATAGGCCTCTCTCTCGGTCCAGACGCGGACGCCTGCGATGTCGCGCACCTTGTGATTGCGGCGCACGTAGTCTTCGATGAACGCGGTGATCGCATCGCGGTCGTTGCTGGCGATGTCGTGGAGCGCGGCGCGGTGGTCATCGATGGCGTATTTCGTGACCTTGCGCAGACCCTTCACCGTGTCCTTATTCGCGGCGGACGCGGCCTTCTTGGCCTCGATAGCCTCATCCTTGAGGCGGGCGGCTTCGGTCGCGGCGTCCAGGTCGGACACGTCAGCGGCGCGGGCGGCTTCCTCGGCCTCTCGCTCTTTGCGCCGGGCTTCCTCGTAGGCGGCGCGTTTCGCGGCTTCCTTTTCCTCGGCCAGCTTGCGCTTGAACGGGTCCACGATTGCGGCCAACCCTTTCAGGCGGCGATCGATGTCATCCTCGGTCGGCTTCCACCGGGCAATCTCAGCCTTCCATGCGTCATGAAGGGGCGCGGTCGTGGATTTCTTGGCCTTGGCGAGTTCGGACTTGGCCGACCGGATTTCCTTGATGATGGCGTCAACCGCCTTCATCTGGTCCTCGTTTTCGACCGGTGATCCGTCCAGCCAGTTTTCCGCTTCCTCTATGGCGTCGCCGTATGGGGCCAAGGCCTCGTCAATCGGGTCCGGCGGGTTGTTCGCGCCGATCTGTTCGCGGGGGTTTCCGTCGTGCATCGTGGTCTCCTCAGTAGGGAATTTCGTCGCCTTCGATGGTGGGCTTTTTCTGGTCGATGGTGAGTTGCAGCTTGCGCATCACCGCATCGAAATCAGCGGCGGGGAATTGCTCCAGCGACGGCACCTTGGCGCGTTCGCAGATCATGGCCGGGTCAACGTCCGCTTCCTCGCACTTGTCGCGCAGCTTCACGAACTGGTCTGGCGAGACGGTCGCAGGGCCCCGACGATCTTCCGGTCGAGGGCCAGCGCCTTGCGCGTCATCGTCTGCCGCCGCAGAGAGGCCAAGCGCGGCCTTGAGCGTGTAGCGCTGGAAGTAGGTCACGGCGCTGCCGACCGCCTGAAAGTTGTTCTTGTTGCCGGACTGGTCAGGAGCGCCGCGCAGGGACGTTTCCTCGCTATGGCCGTCCGCGTGGGCGATGATGCAGGTCACCTCGACCGCGCCGCCGTCCTGCGATGTGCGGAAGCGGTAGGACAGGCCGTGCTGTGACAGGATGGGGTCGATGACCCGCGCGATCCCGGCCAACGTCTCGTGTTGGTAATGGGTCCGCTTGCCTTCCTTGTTGCTGAAGTCCACCGTGGCGTCCTTCATGATCGGCGGGATTTCAGCGCGGGCTGCGGAAATGGCCTGAGCAAAGGCGACCTTGGCCGATTGCGCGTCCATCCGTTCCTTCATCGCGAGCATCCGCTCCAGCTTGTCGAGGTCGGCGCTCGGATCGGTGACAACCCTCTCGATCATCGCGACCATCTGGTCAGCGGCGCGCATGACTGGCGTTTGCGCCCCCTGCGGCTCCATCTTCGTGACTTCGGTCATCGTGCATCCTCCATGTGGGTGACGTTCCATCCGGGGTGGTCGCGCAGGGCTTTCTCAGCCAGCGCAACGAGGCTCTGAGGCCAGACGCCCGGCGGGGTGGTGGCGATCATGTGAGCGCGTTCCATTTCGCGCAGGAAAAAGCGCCGCGCCCGGTCACTGGGGATGTGAGCCTGTCCGGGCGCGGCTTCCTCAGCACTGCCACGCGCCGGGGAATGGGAAGAAAGGGACCGGCGAGCGGAGCAGAAAGCCCGCCGGTCAGTTGCCGCGCGGCCCAACAGGGAGGAAAAGCCGTTGCGCGGGGTGTTCGTTTGGTCTGCCATCACGCCACCGCCTTCATCCGCGCACGGATGCGCTTCTCGATGGCTTCGGCGTTCTTGCGGCAGGCGCTCATCATGGGGCGGTAGGCGTCTTCGCCAATCTCGCGAAGGTCGGCAGTCAGGCCGCCGGGAACGTAGGCGGCGACGAAATCGAGGATGGCAATCTGCACCTCCAGCGACTTCGCCGTCAGCGCCCGGTCCAGATGGCAGCGGATGGCGCTCTCAAGCGTCTTGTCGCGCCAGCTTCCCGCGCCCCATGACCAGATGCCGCGCGCCGCGTCAGCAGCACCGCAGACCACCGCAAGGCGGCGCATGTCGGAAGCGTGGGAACGGTCGAGCGCCGGGAAGATCGGCTCGTCCTGCTTAAGGATTGTCTGGCTGTCGTAGGGCATGGCTCACTCCGTTTGGCTTGGAGTGAATATGCACTTTGCATCGTCCGCAGTCAATACAAAATGCATAGAAACTGCAAAAACGCATAGAGCACCCAGAATCACCTGCTATCCTAGACGCGAAAAACCCGGCACTGGGCCGGGCGGAGTCTCGCTGCGAAGTGGGTATTCCTTACGGGCTGGACAGGGTCGATGCGTCGAACGCAGACGCGCCCCTATCGCTGTTCGTAGACATGCACGACGTGCGAGCAACCATCGTTGTCATATTCGCCATAGGCCGTCGTTGTAATAGTCGCGCCGAATGCGTTCTCGGCTCGGTAGGTCATGCGGATAGTGTGTGTCCCGGCCTCGTTCACGGGCGTCACGGCGGTTTCGACGTGGTCGAAGCTGCCGGGGTTGTTCAGTTGATCCTTAACGTCGCGCTTGAATGCCGTGTGCGACCCATCCCAAGAGGAAAGGCAATGAAATCCGTCCGACGTGTCAATAGGGCGCTCTGCGGTGGCGTCCTGAGTAGGGGCCTCTTTTTCTGAACCTGACCCCATGACCGCCAGAGTTATGATAACCCCTGCGGTCACCGCGATCCATGTTATCGGTTTAGTCTTCGCCATCAGACCTTTCCGCCTTTCCAGATAACTTTCCCGACCACCTCGACTTCATCCATTGGGTATTCGCGCGGCGGGTAGTTTTCCCGGTTGTCGGAGATCACCATAACTTGCCCCGGCCCAGAATGGCTCAACCGCTTCACATGGAGCACGTCATAAACCCGGATCACGAAAAGGCCCTCATAGCCGAGCGAGGTCTTGGACATGTCCAGCATGACTATGTCGTCGTCCTTCAGCGTGGGCTCCATACTGTCGCCCTTGACCGAAATGATGGTCAGGTTCGATGGTGATGCGCGCGTGACGCGGCGAATGTAGTCGGGCGGGAATGCCAGGGAGTAGGCGACCCCCTCGTAATCGACCACGGCCCCGCCGCCCGCACTGGCCTCAATATCGTAGACTGGAACGAGGTCAGTTTTGGCCGGAGCAGGGTGGCCGTTTTCTACCCGAGCGACGACAGGGGCGTTCTTGTCGCGGTCTCCATAAAGAATCCAAGCCGGGTCCACCTTGAAGAACTTGGCGTATCTCTCTGCGACATTGGCCGGGAAACCGCGCGAACCGTTCTCATGTGAAGAATAGGTTGGCGCAGCGATATTCATCGCGCGCGCAGCATCCGCTGCTGTTTCATATCCGGCGCTCACGCGGGCGCTTCTAAGTCGGTCTGATTTCTCATTCATGATGCATCGCTACCGCCCCGAACTATGCAATGGGCATTGACTTGAGGCGATGCAAAGTGCATATCACGATGCATGGAGAAGATTTTCAGCATCTGGCCGTCGCTGTCTGACCTCGCGAAAGACCTTGGACGCCCGTATCCGACCGTCGCCGCCTGGAAGCAGCGCGGCAGCATTCCGGCGAAATATGACATCCCGATGATCAAGGCGGCGGAGCGGCGCGGGAAGCGCCTCACGCTCGAAACCCTTGCGCGGGCACGGGCACATGGAGCCACCCACGCCGCCGAGTGATTTTCTCCTTTCCATGCATCCACGATGCACATCCAACCGGGAGCAAGCCATGAAGAACGAACCCATCATTCCGCACGATCTTGCGGCACGGGTCATAGAGGACGCCCTGCGCCTTCGCGTGGGCCGGGGCAAGCGCCACAGCTTCGCCGCCCTCTCCGACGCCACCGGGATTCCGACACGGACGCTCGAAAGCTATGTGCAGGGCGCGACGCCGGGGCTTTCCGGTCTTCTCAGCATTTGCTCAGTGCTTGGACCCAGCTTCACCAGCGACGTTCTCGGTGTCTGCGGACAGTCTGCACGGGAAGGGAGCGACGACGCACCGGAACACCTGCGGGTTCTGGCCGCGCTCGGCCACCTCACCAAGCAAATCGCGGAAGCGGTCGAAGACGGTCACGTCGACCACCGGGAAGCCGCCCAGCTTCGGCCCACGGCGCAAGCCCTCATGGAAGTGCTGGAGCCTCTGGCGCGGGGTGAGAACGTGGAACCCATCGACCGGAAGGCGGGATGATGAGCCGGTCACGCGAGCAAGACGAGCGCACCCTGCATATGATCGCCCTCCGCGCGGCTGGAAAGTCCTGCGGTGAAGTCGCCAAGCTGGTCGGTTCTGCCTCTGGCAACGTCTCCCGCGTCACCAACGGCGTGATGGATGCTGACGCGGCCTATGTCGGCCGCGACCTGTCGGCGGAATATTGGGAGCGGCGCGCATGAGCGACCTTCTTCCAATCCTGCCGCTGGCCGGTGACTTCGAGGCCAAGCCTGTATCCGGTCACCCGGGAGCGCTCCAGACGCTTCCCATATCCTCGCTTCGTATCGATGATACCTACCAGCGCGCGATAAGCGCCGGGTCGATCCGCGTCATTAAACGCATCGTCAATGACTTCGACTGGGCGAAATTCCTGCCTGTCATCGTCGTTCAGGATGGCGATGTGTTCTCGGTCGTAGACGGCCAGCACCGAACCACGGCAGCCGCCACCATCGGGATCACCGAGGTTCCCTGCTACGTCCTGCGCTGCACCGCCGAGGAAGCCGCCGCCGCCTTCGCCGCGATCAACGGCAACGTAACTCCCGTGGCTCCGGTGGATCTGTGGTTCGCGATGCTGGCCGCGCGTGATCCGGACGCTGTGAAATTGCAGCGTGTCCTAGACGCGGCAAACGTGAAGGTCACTCGCCGAAAGAGCGCACATGGTGTGGGCGAAACCCGGTCGATCAACGTACTGCGCCGCGCGCTTGACTTCTACGGCGGTGCGCTCCTGACGACTATTCTCCAGTGCATCACGGAAACAGGCGACGGAAACCCCGGCATGCTCGTGGGTGCAGTCATCCACGGGGTTGGCCGGTCGATCCGCACCAAGCCGGAACTGCTGGCGGACCCTTCCAGCCTGTTCGATGTGTTCGATGGAATCGACCTCGGGGAGTTGCTGGAGCGGGCCAAGACAGAGTGCGCCCACACCGGAAATATCGTTCAGGCGGTCATCACGCGCGAGATCAATGCGAAAATCACGAAGGCAAAGGAGCGCGCCGATGCCGCTTGAATGCACTTGCCCGGTCTGCGGATCGGAGGTCGAGCCTCTGCCGATCACCTTACTCCCCGAGCGAGGAATGGTCATTCATGGCGGATCATTCGTCTCCGTGACTGGGTCGGAAATGGCGATCCTGCGCGCCCTTTCCACGCAATTCCCGCGCGTCGTTTCAAAGGAAAGCCTTTTGACGGCGTTAACCAATGGAAAGCTTGACGAGCCCGAAATCAAGATTGTCGACGTGATGGTCTGCAAGGTTCGCAAGAAGGTGGCGCCGCTCGGGATCGAAATAACCACGTCTTGGGGGCAGGGCTATAGCCTCACCGCCCCGGCGCGGATCGTGCGAGAGGAACTGGTATGACCGCCGCCCGCATCCGAACCCGCCTCGACGCCCTCTACCGTCTCCGCACCTGCCTTCAGCGCCGCCGGGACAACTGGCAACCCGGTCAGCACTCCCGCCTGCGCGACCTCGACGCGAAGCTGCGCACAATGACGACAGAGATCATGGGGCTGGAGGTCGAGTTGGCCGAGAAAGAACGGAGGGTCGCGTGATGGGCAAGCGATCCGACTTCGAGCGCATCCCGCGCGATTTCTATCCAACCCCGCGCGAGGCGGTCTTGCCGCTCATACCTCACTTGCCCGAATGGTTCACCTACCTTGAGCCATGCGCGGGTGACGGGGCGCTGATCAATGCGCTGCCAGGGTCCGCAATCTGCCCGTCTGACATAGATCCGCGCGGCGAAGGTATCATGCAGAGAGACGCGCTTGAATTGACCGAGCGGCAACTGTCAGCCTGCGACTTCATCATAACAAATCCACCGTGGGACCGGAAGGTTCTGCACCCGATGATTGAGCATTTCTCGGCAATGCGCCCGACGTGGCTCCTGTTCGATGCCGACTGGATGCACACCAAGCAATCCGCCCCCTACATGCCGTGGCTCCGCAAGGTGGTGTCGGTCGGTCGGGTGAAGTGGATTCCGGGCAGCAAGATGACCGGCAAGGATAACTGCGCGTGGCATTTGTTCGACCAGAACGCCGAGGGTGACACCGTTTTTGTCGGGAGGGCCGCATGACCATCAAAGCCATGCCCGTCTCCGACTTCAACCCCGCCGAACACCAGGGCCGCGCTGTCATCGTTCTGGATGAGGCCGGGAAGGATCTGTTCAACCGGGTTCTCAAGCGATGCACCCCGCTGCGCACCGATGACCCCAAGGGCTTCAACGCCGCGCTTTCCGACGTGTCGGGCTCGCTCATCGCGGCTTCGCACCAGATGGGATGGAGGTGGCCGCAATGAACCGCCCGTGGACCGATCGAGAAGGCCCCATCCACAAAGCCTGCCTCGACTACCTTCGCACCCAATACCCCCGCGCCCTCATTCACCACAGCCCCAACGAGAACAGCATGACCGGAAAGGACGTGGCCCGGCTCATTTCCAAGAACAAGGACATGGGCATGATGCCGGGGTTCCCCGACATCCTCATGCTCCACAACGGCCGGTTCTACGGCTTTGAGGTCAAGGCCGAGGGCAACACCCAGCAGGAGAACCAGAAGGACGCGCAGCGCCTCATAGAGGCCAACGGCGGCGTCTACGCCGTGGTGCGGTCGATTGATGATGTGATGGAGGTCATGCGGGCCGCACCGAGTCCGTGGCGCTCCATAGGCGACATTGCAGCCGGCATGGTCGAGGGGGTGGTGAAGTGAACGACATGACGCCCTCGGACAGCCCCGCCACATACAACGTCGAGGCTGAACAGCAGCTTCTTGGGGCGATCCTGACAAACAACGACACCTTGCCCGTGGTCGATCTCATCATTGGGCCGGAAGACTTCTACGAGCCGACCCACGGCCGCCTATACGCAGCCATGCGCGAGAAGATCGGGCGCACCGAGCTCGTCAGCCCGATCACGATGAAGGCGATAATGGCGGAAGACCCTGGGCTGGCCGAACTGGGCGGGCCGGGATACCTCGCCCGCCTCGCTGGCGCGGCAATCTCCGGCTTTGCGGCAAAGGACTATGCCGAACTCATCCGCGAGACATCGGCCAAGCGCGACGCGCTGGAAGTTCTCAGAAGCGCCACGCGGGCGCTGCAAGGTGGCAAGGAGGCCGTGGGGGACGTTCTCGGTGGCCTTGAGGCCGCGCTGACGGGCATGGCGCCCTCACGCACGGGGGCGCAGCCCATGTCCTTCCTCGCTGCCACCACGGCGGCAATCATGCAGATCAACGACGTATATCAGGGCAACGCCCTGCCGTCTGTCCCGATGCCTTGGGGTCCGCTGGCCGACATCGTGCCATCCGTGCGGCCCGGAGATATGTGCGTCATCGGCGGCAGGCCCAGCATGGGCAAGAGCGCCGTGGCCCTCTCGATCGCAACTCACGCCGCGCGCATGGGGCATCCAGTCGTGTTCGCCTGTTTCGAGATGACGCCGGAAGACATGGCGATGCGCGCGCTCTCGGAAGCCTCCAGCCTCGCCAACAACGCCGTGGCCTATACGTCGATGGTGCGGGACTTGCGCGAGGATCAGTTTCGCACCGTGGTCGATCAGGCCAAGGAAATGCAGGTTCTCCCGATCCAGCTTCTCAGCGTGGACTTTGCCCGTCCCGGCTCGCTGATCTCTGGTGTTCGCAAGGCGCTGCGGACCATGAACATGAAGAACGGAAAGACGCCCTTGATCGTGGTCGACTACCTGCAACTGATGGACGCCGAGGGGCGGTCCAAGGTCGAGAAAATCACGGAAATCTCGCTCCAGGTGAAGCGGCTCGCGGTCAAGGAAAACGCCGGGGTTATCGCCCTGTCGCAGCTCTCCAGAAAATGCGAGGAGCGCGACGACAAGCGCCCCATGCTCTCCGACCTTCGCGAGTCCGGCCAGATCGAGCAGGACGCCGATACGGTCATCTTCTGCTATCGCGACGAATACTACGCCGAGCGCGAAAAGCCGCAGGGCCGCGACGACGCCAAGCTCGAGGAATGGGTGAAGCGGATCGACCGCGCCCACAACCGGATTGAACTGATCGTCGCGAAACAGCGCCGCGGGCCGATCGGCACCGCAGGGCTGAACTGCGCGCTGAAATTCAACAGAATATGGGAATGAGCAGATGAGCAATCAGGTCTCCGTGATCACCTATAGCCGGAAGCTCGGCAGCCCCACGCGAAAGGCGGTGATGGTCTACTTCGCGGAGCGCGCCAGCGACAACGGTGAGGGTATATGGGCCTCAAAATCTACGATGGCTGAAGCAATCGAATGCGGCCGTTCAACCGTGATCAGGATCATAAATGAATTTGTTTCCGAGGGCCTTCTGAAAGTCGTTGGAAGCCGTCCATGCAAGAATGGGTCGACCGTCGAATACGCGATCGATATCGACGCACTAAAGGCTCTCCCGCTTGTTCACGCGACCTCTGAAAAGCGCGAGACCCGTCCCGCAGTGACACCCGTCCCAGAGCGGGACCCGTCCCAGAGCGGGACGCCACCCGTCCCAGAGCGGGACCCGTACCCGTCCCAGAGCGGGACCCAAACCACCATAGGAACCACCAATGAACCGTCAGGAGCGCGCGCGATCCTCTGTGAGGTTCTCAGCGAAGAAACCGCCGACAGCTACATCGACCACCGGAAGGCCAAGAGGGCGAAACTAACAAACCGCGCGGCCGAGCTGATCGTGAAGAAGCTCAAGGGACACCAAGATCCAAACGGCGTAGTCGAGGAAAGCATCGCGAACGGCTGGACCGGTGTGTTCCCGGAAAAATCACGCGCTGGCCCTTCTCAGCAATCCTACGGCTACCGCCCATCGGTCGAGCAGGAATGGCAGGCCGGCGCTCGCATCCCGTCTCAGGAGATCGACGAGATGTTCGGGGAAGTCCTCCCGCCGCCCGGTGACACCGCCCGCCGCCACTGATCCCCCCGGCATCTAGGTAAGCGAAAGTAAGCACATGATCGGCATGACCTTCTGTTCTGGAATTGGCGCCCCCGAGGTCGCCCTACCCTGGGTCGATTGGCGGTTCGCGTCCGAGATCGAGCCATTCCCGCGCGCCGTTTTGCAACACCGGCACGGCTACAAGATGCCCGACGATCACAACCAGGGCGAGCCGCTGCTCTGGGGTGATATGACCGAGGTCGGGCCGGATCTCCTGCGCCGCCACGGCATCCCGCTGCCGGATCTGATCGTCGCCGGCACCCCTTGCCAGGCCTTTTCCGTCGCTGGGCTGCGCAAGGGCACGGAAGACCCGCGCGGCAACCTAACCCTCGCATTCGTGGAGATATGCCATGCAATCGTCGATGCTCGACCTGATGGAAAACTCGCCGTCCTCTGGGAAAACGTGCCCGGCGTCCTCTCGGACAAAGGCAATGCGTTCGGCGCTTTCCTGGGAGGACTTGTCGGCGCACTGGACGCCCTCCCACAACCTACCGGGGGAAGCTGGCCCGGTGAAGGTATGGTTGAGGGGCCAAGGGCACGGGCAGCTTGGGCCGTTCTCGACGCCCAATGGTTCGGAGTGGCGCAGCGGCGCCGTCGCGTGTTCGTTGTCGTCGATTTTGGAAACTGCGTCGATCCCGCGGCGGTATTACTTGAGCCAGACCGCCTGCGTGGGGATACTCCGCCGCGCAGAGAAACGGGGCAAGGCGTTGCCGGAGGCGCTGCGTGTGGCGCTGATCACGGTGGCGCTGACTGGAGCGAAGATCATCGAGGACGTGACGCAGGACCGGGGTGCCAGCGGGGTTCGCAAGGGGGCGTCGGCACTGAAAATTCACGATGCGCTGTAGGACTGACAGATATTGCTGGCACGCTTCGGGAAACCGACGGCGGTAGCGATGTAGATCACGCGATCTGCGGTCATTTAGTGCCAGAAGTATGCGGCACCCTGTCCGATGGGGCGCACAACGGCGGAGTTTTGAACGGTCAGGACGCCAGCGAGGACGGCACTGGGCGCGGAACGCCGGTTGTGGCTCATGAGGTCGCTGGAACGATGAAAGCCTGCAAAGACAGCGGCGGCTGGTCCAACAGTGCAGATCACGCGGCCGCTGTCTACATGGTTCCCGTGGCGTTCGCTCATCAGGCTGGCGGAAAACAGACGACACTGGGGTTTCAGGACGACGGCACTTGCCAGACCATCGGCGCCCATCAGACGCCGGCCATTGCCATCCAAGAGCGCGCGGTGAGCGAAAACCCGGATGTCGGGCCAGACGGCGCTGGGTTTCGTAATGACGACACCGCCTACACGCTGGAGGCGCGGCAGGTTCCGCAGGCAGTGGCGTTCGCTCAGAACCAGCGCGACGAGGTTCGCACGATGGAAGTCGCTGGCGCTCTGAGCGCCGAACCGGGGATGAAGCAACAGACGTATCTCGCCCACCCGTGGGCCGTTCGCCGTCTGACGCCGCGCGAATGCGAGAGATTGCAGGGATTCGAGGACGACTTCACGCTGATCCCCGGATGGGCCGCTCGCGCCAGCATGAAAGACCTTGAGGAAACTGCGCGATGGATATGGAGCGAGGACAATCAGTTGAACGGAATGACGTGGGAGGACGCTCTCGCACTCGCCCGGCATCCTGACGGCCCGCGCTACAAGGCGCTCGGCAACAGCATGGCGGTTCCGGTGATCGCGGATATCGGGGAGCGGATCAGGGCATCAATGCAGGGCATCGCAACATGAACACCATCCGCCATGTTTCACAGCGCACCGGTCACCGCGAAGGCGGCGCGGCATGGGTCGCGCCACACAAGGACTGTATCTCAATCCCGGTCAGCCACTTCGCGCTGTCCGACCAGCACGGCGGGGCGCTTTCCCGGCGTCCCGCCTCCATCAAGAGGGGCAGGGCATGACGACACCAATCAACTATCTCGGGTATGCGAAGACTGGCCACGAGTTCGCTGTATGCGAGGATCTCGAAGAACAGGGCATCAGCGCATGGGCGGGCCGCGTGATCCGTTGGAAGCGCGCAGGCAAGAAACGGCGCCCAGAGCCCCACGAGGAACCCGCGCTTCCGAATTACATCTTCATGGCTCTCGACGATCGGTCCTTTCACGCCGCACTCGGGACCCGGTTTCTTGCCAGCACTTTCGTTCTACTGGGGCCGGGTGACCGCCGCGATTTGTCCAAGTTCCAGAACATCGTCGAGCGGGAATACGAGAAGCAGGACCGCATCAGGCGCAATGCCGAGCTCCCGAAGGCCGAGTTCAGTCCAGGTCAGGAAATCGAAATCATCGGCGGCCCGTTCGCGGAAAAGATCGGCACGTTCCGCAGGATTGTCGAGCGATCGAACCAGCTTTTCCCAAAGCTTGAGGCCGAGATCGAGGGAATCAGGTTGCAACTCGATCCGCTTGATGTGAGGCGCTTCGGCTAAATGTTGCGGGTTTTGCCCAGATATGGCATGTTCGGCTCAGGCTCGCCATATAGGCGGGAGCGTCGCACCTGGACCTCTCCGGTCGGCGCAGCGGGTGACGCTGAAACAGCGCGTCGCCGTCTGCTACTGCATTGGGGCGGGAAGCCCTCTCACCACAACTGACGGGAAGTCACTATGGCGCTTACTGCAAAGCAGGAGCGCTTTGTTGCGGAATACCTCATCGACCTGAACGCCACTCAGGCGGCCATTCGGGCGGGATACAGCGAAAAGTCGGCCTATTCTCAAGGCCAGCGTCTGTTGAAAAATGCTGAAGCGCAGGCAGCAATCCAAGAGGCCAAGGCGAAGCGCCAGAAAAGAACGGAGATCACGCAGGATCGCGTGATTGAGGAGCTCGCCAAGCTGGGCTTCGCTGACATCCGAAAGGCCGTCCAGTGGGGGCGAAATCCGGGCGACACGGAAAGCGATAATGCTGATCCGAACGGCCTTGGGGTCTACCCGGTCAGTCTGGTTCCGTCCGACAAGGTTGATGACGACACGGCGGCGGCCATTACGGAGGTTTCGCTCACCCAAACAGGTGTCAAGATCAAGATGGCGGACAAGCGGGCGGCGCTCGATACGCTACTCAAGCACATGACCGGCATGGACGGCGACGACGACGCTCCGCAGATGACCATCAACATCAACTCCGACGCCCCGGTCAAAGATGTCCGCGTCACACGATCTGAGGGTTAGCGCCCCGCAGGGTATCTTTCTCTCCGACCTCAACACCAAGTTTCGCGGCTATGTTGGTGGCTTCGGGAGTGGAAAGACATTTGTGGGGTGCCTCGACCTCGGCCTGTTCGCCGGGGCAAACCCAAAGACGGTGCAAGGATACTTCGCCCCGACATACCGCGACATCAGGGATACGTTCTGGCCCACGATGGATGAGGCGGGAACGCTGCTCGGTTTCACGGTCAAGATCAAGAAGGCAGACAAGGAAGTCGACCTCTACAGGGGCCGCGCCTATTACGGCACGATCATCTGCCGGTCGATGGACGATCCTGGCAGTATCGTTGGTTTCAAGATCGCCCGCGCGCTGGTTGATGAGATCGACATCTTGCCGAAGGACAAGGCGACGGACGCTTGGCGCAAGATCATCGCCCGTATGCGCCTCGTTCTCCCCGGCGTGGTCAACGGGATCGGGGTGACGACAACGCCGGAGGGCTTCCGGTTTGTCTATGACACGTTCGCCCGTGATCCTCGGCCGGGTTACAGCATGGTGCAGGCCAGCACATACGAGAACGAGAGGTATCTCCCGCCTGACTACATCACCAGCCTGCGCGAGACCTATCCGCAGGAGTTGATCGACGCCTACCTGATGGGCGAATTCGTGAACCTCACGGCCGGAACGGTCTATCGGAACTACGACAGGGCGGCGAACCGGAGCACAGAGGCGATACAGGACCGCGAGCCGCTTCACATCGGGCAAGACTTCAACGTGGGCCAGATGGCAAGCGTTGTGCATGTCGAGCGCGAGAATGGATGGCACGCGGTCGATGAGCTCAAGGGGCTGACTGACACGCCACGGCTAATCGAGGTGCTGGGCGACAGATACCCCGGCCACAAGCTGACGATCTACCCTGACGCATCGGGTGGCTCGCGCAAGACGGTGAACGCCAGCACGTCAGACATAGAGCTTTTGCGAAAGGCCGGTCACGCAATTCGGGCGCCCAAGGCAAACCCGCCCGTCAAGGATCGCATCCTTGCTGTGAATACGGCGTTCTCCAAGCGCCGCTATTGGGTCAATGACGCCAAGTGCAAGACTTACGCCGAGGCGCTGGAACAGCAGGCGTATGACAAGAATGGCGATCCGGACAAGACCGCCGGCCTCGATCACCACCCGGATGCGGGCGGCTACTTCGTCCACCAGAAAATGCCGGTTGTGAAACCGACCATCACCTCTCGGGAGCTTCGCCTTTGACCGATACCGTTGCCAAGCGCGCCCCCGAGGCGGAACAGATGGTCACGCAGGCCGCGAAAGGCCGGGCGCTTCTGGGCGGCACGGACTCCATGCGCGCGGCGGGCGAGACCTACCTGCCGAAATTCGAAAGCGAAAGCGTCGAATCCTACAACGCGCGCCTGAACTCGTCCTGGCTGTTCAATGGGTTCCGCAAGACTGTGCGGGACATGTCGGGCCGGGTGTTCGACAAGCCGGTCGAGATTGCCGAGGGCGCCCCGGCGCAGATCGAGGGTTGGTGTGAGAATGTCGACCTTGAAGGCCGTGACCTGTCGGCATTTGCGCGGGACGTGTTCATTGCCGCCATGTCCGGCTCCGGCGTGTCCTATATCATGGTGGACGCGCCAGCGCGCGGCGAAGACACCACGCGCGATCAGGCGCAACGCGAAGGACTGCGGCCCTACTTCGTCCACCTGAAAAGCGAGGACATTCTCGGTTGGCGTACAAAGCTGGTCGGCAACGCTGTCAAGCTGGCGCAGATCCGCATCATGGAGACGGTGCGCGAACCGGACCCGGAAGATGAATTCGCGGAAAGCGTGGTTCAACAGGTTCGCGTGATCGACGCCCCTGACGATGGGTCGGTGCAAGTCCGGCTGTTTCGGAAGGCGGGCAAGACGAACCGATGGGAACAAGTCGAAGCCTACACCACGGACGCTGAAGAAATCACGGTTGTTCCGGTCTACCTGACCCGCACCGGGTTCATGACGGGAGAACCGCCGCTGGAGGATTTGGCGGACGTGAACGTGGCGCACTGGCAAAGCCAGTCGGATCAGCGCAACATCCTGCATTTCGCGCGCGTGCCGATCCTTCACGGGTCTGGGCGTGACGATGACGAGCCGCTGGTGATTTCCGCTGGCATGGCGACGACATCGCGCGATCCGCAGGCAAAACTCGAATGGGTGGAACACAACGGCCATGCGATCAAGGCAGGACGCGACGACCTCAAAGATCTCGAATTCCAGATGGAAACGCACGGTCTGCAACTTCTGGTGGCCCGCGCGCAATCAGCGACAGGTGAAGCACTGGACGCGGCGAAAGAAACGTCGCAACTAGCCATGATGGCCGATGCGCTCAAGGACGCGCTCGAGCAGGCGTTGATCTGGATGGGCGACTACGGCGGGACGCCCGCCGAGGGCTTGGCGGTCACTGTCAACAAGGACTTCGGCGTTTCGATGCTGACGCCGCAGGAAATGCAGGCGATGCTCATGGCCGTGAACACCGGAAACATGAGCCGCGAGACCTTCCTGCGCGAAATGGCGCGGCGCGGTGCGATCCGGGCTGACATCGACCCCGCCGAGGAGGCGGATCGAATCGAAGCCGAGGGAGGGGGCATGACCGATGGCCTCGGTGAATGAGGAGATTCTTGACGAGCTGACGCGGCACCAAGTCTACCTTCAGCGCCTTTCGGCCAACACGGTTCGCAAGGTCATCGCCGCCCTGAACCGGTCTGATGCCCGGCTTGTTGAGCGCCTTCTGCGTGACGACATCACCGCCATGTCGCGGACACGACAAGAGCAACTTCTGCGCGACCTGCGCCGCATCGTGGAAAGCGCCTACACCGACGCCACTGGCGCCCTGCGCATCGAATTGGACGCCCTGGGGAAATACGAGGCCGAATACCAACTGGATATGTTCCGTCGCGTCTTGCCGGTCCGTTTCGAGACGGTCACGCCAGCGGCAGAGCAAATCCTCGCCGCGGTCAGCGCCCGGCCGTTTCAAGGCAAGCTGCTGCGCGAGGTCTACAGCGAATTGGAGGCCAGCGCGTTCCGCAAAGTGCGCGACAACATCCGGGCCGGGATCATCGAAGGCCGCACCACGGACCAGATTGTGCGCGACTTGCGCGGAACACGGACGCAGGGATATCGCGACGGCATCCTATACCAGAACAGGCGATCGACGGAGGCCGTGGTTCGCACCGCAGTCAACCACACCGCCAATGTGGCGCGTGAATACACATACGAGCGCAATTCGGACCTTGTGAAGGGGGTTCGCTGGAACGCCACCCTCGACAGCCGCACGACGCTTGTTTGCGCGAGCCGGGACGGCAAGGTTTACGATCCGGGCAAGGGGCAACGCCCCCCGGCGCACTTCAACTGCCGATCCTCGACGAGCCCGGTGGTGAAATCGTGGCGGGAGCTTGGTTTAGACGCTGACGAACTGCCCGCATCGACACGGGCCAGCATGAACGGGCAAGTGCCGGCGGATCTGGATTATGACGGATGGCTCCGACGCCAGCCGCGCGCGTTTCAGGACGAGGTTCTGGGCGAGAAAAAAGCCGCCCTATTCCGCAAAGGCGTGAAAGTTGATAGGTTCGTCGACAGGAAGGGCCGGGAATTCACCCTGGACGAACTGAAGCGGCGGGAGCGTGAGGCTTGGGCGGAGACCACCTGAAGCTAGTGGACGACAAGCCCACGAAGCCGCGCAAGACCTACGCGGGCAAGCCGCTTGAGTGCCCGCACTGCCGAAACCGAGACCTTATCGAGACATTCCGGCCCGCCCTGAAGGGTGGCCGGGACGTGAAGGGCAAGCGCACAGGATGGGCTTGCCCTCTTTGCCAGCGAAAAGTCTGGCCTTAACCGCAGGCGGGACGCCTGCTAGACCTTAGCGGGAAGCTACACACCATGAAAATCGAACTGTCCGACCTCTCGGGGCTTCCCGAGGGGCTTCAATCCGTTGTCGAAACCGAAGGCGAAACTTCGACCCTCGACCTCACCAAGCTGATGCCGGCAGAAGACCTTACCGGCCTGAAATCCGCGCTTCAGAAGGAGCGCGAGAACGTCGCGACCTACTCCAAGCTCGGCAAGCCGGACGAAATCCAGCAGCGCATTGCCGATCTCGAGGAAAAGGCCAAGGGCACCGGCAAGGGCGCAGAGGAAGCGCAGGCCAAGCTCGACGCGATGGAACAGAAATACCAGGGCGAAATCAGCGCCCGCGACGAGCGCATCACGAAGATGATGCAGTCCAACGCGCAAGCCAGCCTCAAGGCGGAGCTCGCGAAGGTCGGCTTTATCTCGGAAGCCATCGACGACATCGCCGCGACTGCAATGGCGCGGCTCCAATTCAACGAGGACGGCACTCCGAAGGTGCTGACCTCTGACGGAAAACCGATGATCGGGAATGGCCCCGATCACGGTGCAACCTTGGCCGAACTCGCCAAGGAGCTTGCCGAAGCGAAACCATACGCGGTGCGCGACGGCGGCAAAGGGGGTGGCGGGAAGCCGCCCGGATCTGGTGGCGGGACGCCTCCGACCGGGGCGAAGCGCTCCGAAATGAACCATTCGCAGAAGGCCGCTTACATCCGTGAGAACGGCCAGAGTGAATACAACAAACTCCCTGAATAAGGAATACGACAATGGCGACGAGCCTTCCCTCTGATATGTCGTTCCAGGACCCGTTCATCCAGAGCGGATACTCGGACGTCATCGCACAAGCCGTGGACAAGTTTAACGCTGGCTCCAACGGCACCATCACCCTGAGGACCAACCGCAAGCCGGGCGACTATGACTACGCTGCGTTCTTCGCGAACGCCGGCGGCCTCGTGTCGCGCCAGGACCAGACCTCGACATCCGACGTGGCGGGCACCAAGCTTACGCAGTCGGACATGATCTCGGTCAAGGTCAACCGCAAGATCGGGCCGGTCGAGTGGGCGCGCTCCGCGTTTCTCAAGCCGGGCCTCGATCAGGACGCTATTCGCGTAGCGGCTGGCGAACAGGCCGCGCGGGACGTTCTGGCTGACATGCTGAACAACTCCATCCGCGCTGGCCGTGCCGCGCTCGACAACAACGCGGGCTCGACCTACACGATCGGGTCCGATGGCACCCTGACCACGGCCGGGCTCGTTTCCGGTCTGGCGCTCATGGGCGACCAGTCGCAGCGGGTTTCGGCATGGGTCATGCACTCCAAGCCGTTCTTCGACTTGGTGGGCCACCAGATCGACCCGGCCAACAACGGTGACATCACGGCGAATACCATCGTCGTCTCGGGAATGCCCGGCTCCCTCGGCCGCCCGATCATCGTGACGGACTCGGATTCGCTGATCGTCAATGCCGGCTCCGGCTCGGCGGCCACGACCGACTATTACACCCTCGGCCTCACGCCGGGCGGTCTGATGGTCGAGGATACCGAGGAAGAATACATCCTCCTGGATGAGGTCAGCGGCAAAGAGCAGATCCTCATGCGGATGCAGGGTGAATTCGGCTACAACCTCGGCCTCAAGGGCTTTCAGTGGGATGTGTCGAACGGCGGCAAGAACCCGACCGACTCCGCTGTCGGCACCGGTTCCAACTGGGACAAGGTCTACAACGACGACAAAGACCTCGCGGGCATCGTGATCCAGTCGCGCTAATGCGCATCGGAATCTATGGCCGGGAAAACCGGCCCTGCGTGGGGGCGCTCTATCAGGGCGCCCTCGCGAACGGATACCGCCCAGTCCGGCGCTCACTGAGCGACCACGCGACAGGGCAACTTGAGGATTTTGACGCCATCGTCGTCTATGGCCTTCGCGGCAAGGGCGATGCTCTGGTGAAAGAGTATGAGGTCGCAGGCGTTCCGGCATTGGTGCTGGACTTCGGCTTTCTGAAGCGCGTCAACCGCGAGGCAGACTTCGCGACCGGGCACTGGCAACTGAGCGTGGGCGGGCTGAATAAGGCGCCGCGCTTCGATGTCTCCGCCGACCGTTTTGACGCACTGGGCATCGAGTGCAAATCGCCGGGGAACGGAAGCGTCGTTGCCGTATTTGGTCAGGTGGTCGGGGATATGTCCCACGGATACGACCTGGAAAAGATGAGAGGCTGGGCGCGACGCACGGTTCGGGATCTCGGCGCGCATTGGCGCCCGCACCCGCTCGACCGCCTCACGGCTGACTATGGCCCGCGACTGGACGGCGAACTTGCTGACCTGTGGCCGAAACTGAAGCGGATCGAAACGCTGTGCAGCACGGCAGGGCTTGAGGCGCTGATTGCGGGGGTTCCTGCGGTCGCACACTTGCCGGAACGGGCCGTGTGGGGCGATTTGAGCGGCCCCGCGCACCCTGGACCCGAAAAGGTCAGAGACCTATGCCAGAGGGTCGCCTACGCGCAGTGGACATCAGATGAACTTGCAAGCGGCGAGGGGTTGGCCTTCGTGGTGGAAAACTTGGAGCGGTGGAATGCTGAACGGCGGTGAACGACAGGTTGCCCCGACCATCGCGGGCATTCGCCGGGACCATGTGGCCCGGTATGAATTCGCCGCCACGCAACTGCGGCCGCGCAGCCGGGTTCTCGATTTGGCCTGTGGCGTTGGTTACGGGTCAGCCATTCTTGCGGAAGCGCATCACAACGTGACCGGCATCGACCAGAGCGCCGCGGCAATCAATTACGCCATCCAGCATTATTGGCGGCCCGGCGCGCTGTTCATGACCCAGCGCGCCGAAGATCTCGACATGCAAGGTCGCTATGATGTGGCGGTTTCATTCGAGACGGTCGAACACATCGAATACCCACTGCCGGTTCTTCGAAAACTGCGCACGATGGCTGACAAACTGATCGTTAGCGTTCCGAATGAGGCAGAGTTTCCGCACACAACGAACCGATTTCACTTTCGCCATTACACGAAAGACGACCTTGACACGCTCCTGGCTGATGCGGGCTGGTCGGTTGAGGGCTGGTTCGGGCAAGCCGGGCCGCATTCTGACGTAACCCGCGGCGCTCGGGGCCGCACAATCATCGCAATTGCCAACCACGAGGTGAAGGAATGACACGACCGATCCACTATGAGCCGCACCCGGTTTCACCGGAGCGCAAGGCAGAGCTCCGCGCGAAAGGCGTGCAGATCATCGACGCGATCTACGCCCCGAAGGAAGGCGCTGCGCAGGTTGAGCACATCACCCGCGAGGACATCGACAAGATGCCGCGCAAGGAAGTGGTCGACCACCTTGAGGCGCATGGCGTCGAGGGTGCGACGGGCAAGGTCTCTGACCTGCGCAACTGGCTGAAGCAAATCATGTTCGTGGATCTCTGATATGAGCCTGACGGTCGAAACCGGGGCTGTCGTTCCCAGCGCCGACAGCTATGTCACCCTTGCCGTCTATCAGGCATACGGGGCGGCGCGAGGCTGGACGCTGGGTGATGCTGACGCCGACGATGAGGCCAACCTTGTGCGCGCGTATGACGCCATCAATCGGCTCTGGGTCTACCGCGGCGAACAGGTGAATGAGGATGTCCAGACCGGGGAATTTCCGCGCTACATCATCAAGAACCGCTTTGAGTATGTGGCCCCGGCTGATGAGGTGCCGCAGCGGGTCAAGGACGCGCAGTGCGAACTTGCCTACCTCATCCAAGGCGGTCTCAACCCGTTCGCGACCATCGAGGCGAACACGACCGGTGAAATGGTCAAGGTCGGCCCGATCACGGTGGATGAGACGACCACAGGCACGGGCAAGCCGCGTCTGGTGGCGGTCGAGGGGCTTCTGCGCCCATATCTTCTTGCAGGGGCGGGGCAAGTGGCCCTGACGCGCGGATGAATATTGTTCCGATCGATAAAGACGTTGACGCCGACACCGTAGACCTGATCGAGACTGTCCTCGCGATGGCAAAGCGCGGTGAGCTTCGTGATGTCGTCGTTGTGGGCGCGGTCAACGACGAAGATGGAACCGGGTTTTACAGAGCGGCGTCATTCAGTGACCGGTGGCGCATTCTGGGCGCGCTGGAGTATGCGAAAGAAGGAGTGCACCGCGGATGACCACCCTAGCCGCCAAGGTTACGGCAGCGTTCGACAAGATCGCCGCTGCGCGCCCGCAGGCCATCCAGACGGCGACGATCCGCAAGACGGCGGTTTCCGGCGGCGGCCCCTCGGATACCAGTGGTGGCACGGCGACGCCTACCGACTATTCCGTTCGCGTGGCGGTGTTCTCCATCCCGCTCCCCCGCGTGGGTTACACCTTGATCGACGGCACCAACATTCAAGCAACGGACTATCAGGTGGTGGTTGAGAGCTTCGCGGTAGAACTCGAGCCCGGTGACAAGATCATCGTCACCCAAGGGATGCTTCGGGTTGTGGACCCCGGCGCCATTGCCCCCGGCGGCACCGTTTTGGCCTATGACGCGGTGGCCCGTTGAATGGCTGGATGGAAGGGAACAAGCCCGGCCGCCTGGGCGGACAAGACAGACCGGAAAACGGACATGCTGGTGCAGAAAGTTGCGCTGGAAATGTTCTCCAAGGTCATCATGCGCAGCCCGGTCGACACGGGCCGGTTTCGCGGCAACTGGCAAGTCGGGATCGGGAATGTTCCGGCGGGAACGCTAGACCTGAACGATGGCAGCGGCACGGCAACCGTCAATCGCGCAACGGCCGAGGCGATGGGCGTCAAAGCCGGGGACACGATCTCGCTCGTCAATAATCTGCCCTATGGCCCACGTCTTGAGGATGGGTGGTCAGGTCAGGCCCCGGCGGGGATGGTGGGCCTCACGGTTCAAGAGTTTCAGGCCGTGGTGCGCAAGATCGGATTGGAGCTTGTCCAGATATGAGCATCGAAGGAAGCCTTTACGCCGCGCTGGCCGCCCAGGTCGAGACGATCACCGGTTATACCGTGATCTGGCCGCGCAAAGGCGGGGATCAACCTGCCGGAGATCACCTGCGCATTTCATTCGTGCCGAACGACAACCAGCTTGCGGACCTCGCGTCGCAGGCAATGGAGCGACAGGGCTTCCTCTACGTGACGCTGGTTGAGGATGGCGGGGAATACGAGGTCGTCAGCCGGGAAAAGGCGGGAGACATCGCTGAAACGTATTTCAAGACGGGCGCGCGCCTTACGTTCACGGGCGGCAACCTGAAAATCACAGGCCACACGGTCAGGCCGGGGCGGATGGAGGGGGGCCGTTGGGAAACCCCGATCCGCATTTCTTACTGGAGCATGTCATGACGGACGAACCCAAACAGAGCGAGCCGGTTGTTCTGCCGGAACCGGAGGTTGAAAAGCCCAAGGCGAAGGCGAAACCGGCCAAGCCGCGGCGCGTGACGCTGGTTCACCCCAAGATGCGTGGCGAAGCGCGCCCGCTGGACAAAGACATTGACGCCTGGCTTGCGAAGGGCTGGGCGCGGAAATCGGCGGGGAACGCCGACTAAACCCCAACGCTCGCGGGGTCAAAAGCGGGCTTCCCCCAAATCTGAAACAGACCACCCCGCGAGCGGGGTCTTTCATCATGGAGACAAGATATGTCTGACAACTTCATCGGGCGCACGATCTATGTCGCGGAAAGCGCCCCCGCGACGAACGACACGACGGGCTTTGAGGCCTTGACGTGGGTGCAGGTCAAGGGCGCGCAGGTTATGCCGCAGCTTGGCGTGACGCACTCCAACATCGACGTGGACGACCTCGGGACCGGCTTTTCGTCCGGCGTGAAGGGCATGGGCTCCGGGCGCGAAAGCACCTTGCAATTCCGCACCATCGCGAGCGACGCGGGGCAGGAAGACGTGCTCGGCCTCGCTGCCGACCAGGACGGCATCGGCGCGGTGAAGATCTGCAAGGGCACCGGAACCGACAGCGGCGATGGCCCGGCGGTGCAGACCGGCGACGTGGTGGAGTATGCCCACGGCTATTTCCACAGCGCCGAACCGAACACGCCGGACGGGTCGAGCCATGAGGGCTGGACCGTCACGTTCAAACAGAACGCGGCCACGATCACGGGCGTCGAGCCCAGCTAATTCCCGCCACCTCCTCCCGGCGGGGATACCGGGGCGGGCAGCGTTTTCGTGGTCGTTGCCCGCCTCACCACGAAACCACGGAAAACCACAGGTGAAACATGGAACTGACGAACCTCGAAACAAAATCGGGCGAGAACAAGGGCGCATTTCTGCATCTTTCGCACCCTGCCGGCGGCTTCAAGATGTGGACCGGCGAGGGCTCCGACAAGGACGGGCGACTGATCGACAAGGCGAAGGCCGAAAAGGTCGGCGTTCACGTTCTGGGCCTCGAAAGCGAACGAGTGCGGGAACGCGCCCGGCAACTGTCCAAGAAGAAGCTGGAGGGCGATGACGACGCCGAGGAAGCGGGGCTCGACTTCGTTTGCAGCCTCGTGACCGAATTCGTCGGGCTCACGCAGGACGGAAAGCCGCTGGTCGCGAACGAGGCCAACAAGCGCGCGTTTTTCGAGCAGTCCGACGCCCTGGTAAAGCAGGTCATGGACTTCGCGGGTGACAAGGCAAATTTTTGGCAGGGCGACTCCGCCGCCTGACCCTCTACGCGGAACAGATGGGGTTTCTACAGGCCCCAATCGACGTGAAGAAACAGGACGGCAGCGTGGAGCGCACCTTGCCGTCCCGACTTGAGCAATACCGCGAAGCGGGGCGCAAGGCGCCGCTTCCAGATCTGCCGGACGGGGCTGACTACCTCGTCAATGCGTTCTTCGCCCTGCGTCCGACACGGCCGCTCGCGATGGGCGGCATAAGGGCGGCTGACTGGCCCGAGATCGCGCCATTCATGCAGGCCACCAAGTCGATAAGCGACGCATGGGAGGCTGAAACGCTGCACAGCATGTGCTCGGCCTTCTGTGACGGGTTCCACGCCGGTCAAAACTCGTTCGGCATTTCACCGATGGAGCGGGGCTAGTCCGCAGTGAGCCCGCGCAAGATCTCGGCGCCGGTCAAAAGCGGGTCAGCCTCGCAGGCGGCACGGAAACGCATCAGCGTGGATGTGTCGCCATCCCAAAGCCCAGCGTTGGCGTAGTCGAACCCGAGAATGAACCCGGTGGTGATTGCGAAAGTCCCAACGTCTGACAGAGCGCCGCCAAAGCTAGGCAGGGTCGTTTCGTCGGAATCCAGGATTGCCAAGACATATCCGCACGGCCTCTCGGTGAAAATGCGGACCCCTTGGTGGTCTTCGTAACTCTCGGCCAGCGCGCCGCCGGCAATCATCGTCGCAAGCGCAGCCCCGAAAATCGCTCTCATTCAAATCTCCTTTCGTGAGGTGACGCCAATGGATATGGCCGTTCTGGGCTTGTCTGTCGATAGCTCCGGCGTTCGCCGCGCGACCACGGACCTTGACCGCTTCGGGCGCGAGGGGTTGGACGCAGAGCGCGCAGCAAATCGCGTCGAGCGGTCGTCAACCCGGATGGGCGCGGCATCTCGCACGGCGGCTGTCGGCATTGGCCGCATGGTTGGGATGCTGGGCAGTCTGGTTTCGATTGGCGCGGTGGTTCGGCAGGCCGATATCTACACGGGTTTGCAGAACTCGATTCAGGCGATGGGGAAATCCACCACGGAAGCCGCGGCGGCTATGGACGAGATTTTCCGGGTGTCGCAGGCCACCCGCGCGCCGATGCAAGCCACCGCGAAACTCTACACTCGCCTGAGCATGGCCGCAGGGGAACTTGGCGCCAGCGAGCGTGAGGTTCTGACATTCACCGAGACAGTGGGCAAGGCGCTGGCCGCGTCCGGCACGTCCGCCTCCGAAGCATCCGGCGCGCTTCTGCAATTGTCCCAGGCGATGGCCGGCGGCGTGGTGCGGGCCGAGGAATTCAACTCGATCCTTGAGGGCGCGTTCCCAATCGCGCAAGCGGCGGCGGACGGCATCGAGGCGGCGGCCGGGTCGGTCGGAAAGCTGCGCCAGCTTGTGGTCGAAGGCAAGATTTCCAGCGAGGAATTTTTCGCTGCGATCCTGTCGCAAGCCCCCCAAATCACCAAGGCGTTTGACGAAACATCGGTCACTGTCGGGCAGGCCACAACCATGCTCGGCAACTCGTTCACGAACCTGATCGGCAAGATGAACGGCGAAACCGGCATGACGGGTGCGCTGGCCGGGGTCGTGATGAAGCTTTCAAGCTTCGTGGACACGCTGGCCGAAATGGACAACCTACAGAACATCGCCCTCGGGGTTGGCGCTGTTGCTGCGGCCTTCGCTGCAATGGTGTTCCCGGTTGCGGCGGCTGCGGCGGCGCTGACGGTTGGCGCGATCTACATCGCCACGCACTGGCAAGATCTGGAGGCGCGCTTTCCCGGCATTATGGGCGGGATCACAGCAGCGATGGACGGGGCCAAGACCTACATCAGCGAGACGTGGGCCCCTGCGATGGAGGAAGCCGTAAACGGCGGCCTGTCGGGCATCGAGGCTTCGATTCAGGCCGTCAAGCTGGCCCTTGCAGGCGATTGGGCGGCGGCTTGGGAAAGCGCGAAGGCTGCGTTTCAGGGGTTCGTCGCCTTCGTGCAGAACATCAACCCGATGAACCGCATGGCGGACGGCATCCGGGCGGCCGCGGCGAACGTCGGGGCGTCGATCTCAAGCGTGTGGACCGGCACGATCATTCCTGCTGTCGAAGGCTGGGCCGAACGCATGGTCGCCAAGGGTCGCGATCTGGTGGACGGGATCAACGAAGGCGTCAGCGCGGCAGCGGCGTCCGTCACCGAGGCGTTCAATTCGATTCTGGCGACGATCCAAAGCACTGTCGCGGGGTGGTCGGGCGCACTTGTTCAGGCGGGCCGAGATCTGATCGACGGCTTTACGCGCGGCATCAGGGAAAAACTCGGCAGCGTTGGGGAGGCGGTCAGCGGCGCGGCGGCGTCAGCGGTCAACACGGTCAAGTCGCTTCTGAAAATCCAGTCGCCCTCTCGCGTGTTTCAACAGCTTGGCGAAGACACGATGGAGGGCTACGGGATCGGCATCGAGGCGATGGCCGACAACGTCGCGAACGAAGTCGCAGAGGCAATGGAAAAGGCGATTGCCGAAGCCGAAAATGCAGAGCGTGAACTGAAGGCCAGAGCGGACCGCATCATCGATTCCATCGGGAGCAATCTCCTGAAGGGCAACGGCGATCTGACCGATGTATGGGCAGACATCAAAGACGCGGGCGTCGATGCGTTCACCGACATTCTGAAAACCAGTTTCGCCCCCGGCGGCGATGGCATCAAAGGCGTGATGAACGGGCTCACCGGCGCGTTTCAGGGTGTGATGCAAGGACTGAGCACCGGCGGGATTGGCGGGATCATGTCAGCCGTGTCGAGCGCCCTTCCGATCATCGGTGCGGTCGTCGGCGTCATCAACTTGATCAAGGGGTTTTACACCAAAGAGACCATCGGCGCTGGCGTGACGGGCACGCTGGGCATGGATACCGCGGTTCGTGACTTCGAAACGACCCGGCACAAGATCCTGTGGGGCTTGATTTCGTGGACCACGGAGACCGAGAAGGTGAACTCGGAACTCACGGGCTTGATGCGCGACCGGACGCAGATGATCCGAGACAGCATCATCGACATCGCGGCCACGATTGGCGCTGGCGCGACGGACCTGTCTCGGGTCGCCTTGGACTTCAAGATCGATGCACGGGATATGAGCCAAGACGAGATCAAGTCGGCGCTTGAGGACCAGTTGACCGCATACGGCGACCTCGTTGCTCAACAGATCATCCAGAGCGAAGAATATTTGCGCGCCGGCGAAAGCTACTTGGATGCGCTCAAGCGCATGGCGGAGGCTCTGCCGACCGTCAACGCCGCCCTCGATACGATGGGTCAGCGCATGTTCGACATATCCATCGTTGGAGCTGACGCCGCTTCGGCGCTGGCCGAGTTGTTCGGTGGCGTCGAGAACTTTGCGCGCTCCGCAAACACGGTCTTTGAACGCTTCTACACCGAGAGCGAGCGCACGGCGCTGCTCACTGGCAAGCTGTCTCGCGACATCGCGGATCTTGGATTGGCAATGCCCGCGACCAGAGGCGAATTCATCCAGCTTCTAGAGAGCCAAGCCCTCATGACGGAAAAGGGTCGTGAGAACTACGCTGCGCTGATGCAGATGGCGGGCGCTTTCGACGCCATTCTGCCGAAGATCGTGGATTTCACGACGGAGGTTTCAAGCCTAATCAGCAGTGCGGAGGAAGGCGCCAACGCGGCGCGGCGCACGGCCAGCGAATTCGAGCGCCTGTTTGAAACCCTGTCGGATGGGGCCCGCGACCTGCGCCGGGACGCCATGCCGACACAGGCCCTTTTCGCGGATCAGCAGCGCGAATATCAGGCGCTCCTGCGCCGGGCTATGTCCGGTGACGCGGGCGCTATGGGCGAACTCACAGGATCGGCGTCTGCGCTTCAGTCGACCTTCGCTCAAATCGCGGGCAGCCGGGCTGAATTCCAAACGTTCTCTGCGCGCCTCGCTGCTCAGATTTCGGACGTAGCCGATCTGGCCGGCGATATTGGCGAGACGAAGAACATCGAGGCCGAGTCTCTGGATGCGCTGATCGAGGCGCTTCAAAAGGACGACGTGACGCACAAGCTGCTCAACGCCCAGATTTCGGCGCTGGATGGCATGAACGCCAGCATCGTCTCGCAGCTTATCGACCTGAAATCCGCGCTCACGCGACAGGACAACAGCGCGGCGCAGAACGCGGCGAATGCCACGGCAATGAAGATCGCGCAAATCTCATCTGAGGCGGTGCGCATCGTCCGGCAGCTTGAGCAGAACGACATTCCGAACGCAGTGCGCATGTCTGATAGCCGGATGGTCGTGTTCGGTCCGTCCTGGGCGGAAACCTCGGACGGCAAGAAGTTTGAGGCGAGCGCCTTCAACCCGTTCCGCGAGCACGAGCAAGCGATCGAAAAGGCACGCAACTACGTCGACAAGGCGAACGAAAGCCGCGCCTCGGCTCTGGCGAAAGAGCGATCCCTTGAAGGTCAACTGGACGCCCTGCGCTCGCAAGTCCGGTCGCTTGGCGCCACGCCGACCTTCGCGACAGGCGGGATGCACCGTGGCGGGCTACGCATCGTCGGGGAGCGCGGCCCGGAAATTGAGGCGACCGGCCCATCGCGCATTTTCAGCAACAGCGATACGCGCCGGATGCTCGATTTCTCCGGTCTTGAGCGCGAGATGCGCGAGGCCCGCCGTGAGATTGCCGCGCTTCGCGATGAACAGCGCCAGCTTGGCGTTCAGACCGTCCGCAACACCCGGAAAACCGCTCAGAACCTCGACAAGTGGGATGAGATCGGACTGCCGCAGGAGCAAGCTTAATGTTCATCGTGCCGCCTTACGCGCTGACCGACAGCGACCTTTCATCCTCGAACCTGACCGAAGACGATTACGACGAATATGACAGCGGCACCACCTACGCCGACGGCAACCGCGTGATCGTGGTCGCGGACCATCGGATTTACGAGAGCGTTCAGGGCTCCAACACCGGCAACGACCCGTCGACGGATGACGGCACATGGTGGGTGGACGTTGGCGCGACGAACCGCTGGAAGCCGTTTGATCAGACAATCAGCGATCAGGCGGAAGGCTCGGGGTCGATTACCTACTCCATCGACCTTTCCAGCTTCATCGACACCGTAACATTCTTCGGCCTAGCCGCGTCGCAGGTCACGGTCGAGGTCCTGGACGGTGGGGGCGGCACGGTCTTCGATGAAACTCAGACGGCCGCCGACGCATCGGAAATCATCGACTGGTATACGTTCTTCACAGCCGAAGTGGACCCGGAGCCGGAATTGATCTTTGACCAGATCACGGGGTTGTCCGGCTACACCCTGAATATCACCATCGGCGACGGAGCGGACCCTGCGCCCGCAGTCGGACAGATCGTATTCGGGCGAGCCTACCGACTCGGCCAGACGCTCGACGGCACGGAAATAGGGATCGAGGACTTTTCGGCCAAGTCTGAGGACCAATTCGGAAACCTGTCCGTGACTGAGCGCGGCTTCGCGGATCTGGTGAATTTCCAATTCAGCTTCCGAACCGACACCGCCCGTCGCGTGAAGCGCATCCTGTCGGAAAACCGGGCCACGCCCTGCGTCTACTTCGCGGACCCCGAAATCGTGGACTACGGCGCGACTGTTTACGGATTCTATGAAGACTTCCTCGTGCCGCTCAGCGCAGGCGGCACGTCCCTTGGCTCCCTTGATGTGAGAGGACTTGTGTAATGGCAATCAGCTTGACCGATCCGCCAACCCTGCCGGACTTGAGCGATCCGTCGACGTTCAATTCCCGCGCTTTGGCGCTGTTCCAGTGGCTTCGGGACAACCATATCCCCGAATTGGAGGCCATCGACAGCGACGATCTTGGCGGCGCTCTCCAGACCCAAGGCGACGTTCTGGACGACCTGAACACGCTTGGAGCGGCGACGGCTGCGGCGCAGTTTCTCGTCTCTACGGCAGCCGGGGCCTTCGCCTACCAAAGCGGCGGAGCAGCCCGTGACAGTCTCGGTGTCGGCCTCATGTCCGGCTTTCGTAACAAGATCATCAACGGCAACTTCGACGTTTGGCAGGAAGGCACCAGCTTTACGGCTGACGGCTATACCGCAGATCAGTGGAAACTGACGGAAGGCTCGGGCGCGGCCTGCACGGTGTCTCGGCAGGCCTTCACGCTTGGGCAGACGGACGTTCCCGGAAACCCGAAGTTCTTCGCACGGTGGGCAAGGGGAACGGCAGGCTCGGCGGCGTCTACCTTTGAGCAGCCTATGGAGGATGTTCGGACGCTCGCAGGGGAAACCACCACGGAAACGGTTTGGCTAAAGGCATCGGCGGCGACCGAGATCGACATTGATCTTGTGCAGAACTTCGGCACGGGCGGCTCGCCCTCATCTGAGGTGGAAACGTCTGTGGTTTCCGGGGCATCCCTGACAACATCGTGGCAGAAATTCACCTATAGCGTTTCGGTCCCGTCAATCTCGGGCAAGACCGTGGGCAGCGACAGCAATGACTACCTGTCGCTCAAGCTCACCCGCGCCCACGACGCGACGAACCCGACTGCGAGCGTGGATATTGCCCGAGTTTCCGCTGTCCAAGGTGACGCGACCGGCGAAACCGACCCGCACGAGCCGCGCCCCCATTGGCTGGAGGAACAATTTTGTAAAAGGTATTTCGAGAGGCTCGGACCGCTCGAATACCTGCCGGGCTTCTGGAACAGCGGGACACAATTGCTTGTAATTGCAAAAATGGCGGTCACGAAACGCGCCGACCCGAGCCTGTCCTACAACGGCACGCTTGGCGACTACACGACTCAGGCGCAGACAGCGACGATTACGGGCATCAGCCTGTCCGGGGGGGCCACGAATGAGAGGGTGGCCTTGGTAGACGTGACTTGCAGCGCGAGTTCAGCGGCGACAGCAGACGGCGGGGCGCTGTTTATTGGCGCAAGTGGCAGCATTGATCTGGATGCGAGGCTTTAATCATGGAAATTCACGGCTACACACAATCCGGCTCTATCGACGCCACCATCAACGGCAAGCGTATGTCGGTTCCTGACGCTCCCGGAAACCGCCATCGTCGCATGATCGCGGAATGGGAAGCCGAGGGAAACACGATCCCGCCGTTTGCCCTTTCGCTAAACGAAGCCAAGGCCGAAGCGCGGGCCACGATGCTCGCCGCGCTCAAGGAGGCCGAAGCGCCGTATCTCGCGGGATACTCCAATGGTGAACCGTATAGCTGGGATCGCAAGGCACGGGAGGCCGATGCTATCGCAGGCGGGGAGACCGACCCGGCGAAGTTCCCGGTCATCGCGGCAGAGGCGCAGGCCCTTGGCGTCACGCCTGCGGATGTGGCGGCGGTAGTGCAGACCAAGGCAACGCTATTCGCGGCGATTTCCGGCGCTCTGTCCGGCATCCGCCAAAAGTGGGGCGCGGCGATTGATGCGGCCACCGACCAAGACGACCTCGACGCAGCGGCGACAGCCTGTCAGGCTGCGCTCACGGCAGCATTGAGCACCTAACCCACACTCCCACAATCTGACCGACGCACCCGCGCCAGCGCGTTCGCTTCGTGCGTCCACATGAAAGGACCAGACATGAACCGAGCAGCTTTCTTCGACTGCCTGCGCAAGCGCGAAAGCGGCGTGTTCGGCACGTCCCTCTCGCAACGGCAGGTCACGGCGACGGACGCCATCCTCGACGCCGGGGCGCACCTGCCAATCGATCACCTCGCGCATGTGCTTGGCGAGGTCTACCATGAGACAGGCGGCGGCATGTATCCGGTCAAGGAAACGGTGTTCCGGTCGCACAAAGATCAGAACCCGTCCGACGCCACCGTAATTGCCCGCCTCGACGCGGCCTATCGCCGGGGACGCCTGCCTTGGGTTTCCGCGCCCTACTGGCGCGACGGCTGGTTCGGGCGCGGTGGCATCCAGCTCACGCACCGGGCCAACTACGCGAAACTCTCGCCATATGTCGGTGCGGACCTCGTGAAGAACCCCGACAAGGCGCTCGATCCGGCAATCTCGGCCAAGGTCGCGGTGGAAGGATGCTCGCGCGGTCTGTTCACCGGCAAGAAGTTGGCCGACTACGACGGCGACCCGTTCGACCATTTCGGCGCCCGCGCCATCGTGAACGGCGACAAGCGCGTGACCGGCCATGACGTGTCCGACTACGCCCTCGCCTTCACCAAGGCACTCAGGGCGGCGGGATACGCCGAAAAGCGGGCCGTCAGCGCACGAAAGACACCTTCCGGGGGCGAGGGTGCCGCAAACGGCCTCATGGATGTCCTGCGGCGAATTTTCGAGGCTCTGAAAGGGGGCAAGGCATGAGATACTTCAGACCCAAATCTCTGACGTGGTGGGCGGGCGTTGGCCTGATCGCGAGCGGCGTCCTGTTGGCGCTCTTTCCGGGGCAGGATCAGCTTGGCGTTCTGGGTGCGCTTCTGGGCCTCCTGACCGGCGGCGGTGAAGGCGCATCGCCCGCGTTCCTCATCTTCTCCGGCCTGGGCCTGATCGGCATTCGGGACAAGATGGAGCGCGACACGAAGGCAACGCCCGAAAGTGACCCGTGGGACGTGGAATGACCGGCTGGCTTCCGTTCTCGGTCACGCTCGCCTGCATCCTCGCCGTGTTCTGGATGCTCCATAGCACGGCCTACCCGCTGCCGCTGCATTTCGTCGGACTGACCATGCTGGGCGGGACGTGGGCCGTCCCGCTCGCGCTGATGGTGCTGGCGTGACCCGCCTCACACTCATTCTGGGCGCGCTGGTGGCCGCTCTGGTGGCCGCTGGCGTGATCTGGCGCCTGTCGGACCGCAACGCGGATCTGCGCGCCGAGAACAAGGCCCAGGCGGCAACCATCCGAAACCACGAGGAAGCCGCGCGCGTGCTGAACGACGTTCTGCGCAACGAGCGCCGGATACGCGAGGATCTGGAAACCGCGCTATCCGAAACTGAGAACCTGGAAGGGGCAGATGATGCGCTATCCGCTTATGGCCGCGCTGTTCTTGACCGCGTGCGCTGAGACGGCCGCCCGACAGCCGATCCCTGCGCCCCTTCTCGAGCCTGTCGAGGTGCGCTGCGCTGACGGCACGACTGAGCGCGCGTTGGGCGAGTGTGCGCTCCGCCTGCGCGCCGGACTTGAAACCGCAAACGGAAAGATTTCCGCGATCAAGGAGCTCGTGACGGATGATGACAGATGACGACATAGAGCGACTGGAGGCGAGGCTCGCGGATCTCGAAAGTCAGGTTCTGACCGAGGGCGAGAAAGAGACGCTGCGGTTTCTCATCAAGGTCGTGAAGGCCATACAGGCAACCGCTTGGCTCGGGACATGGGCAATCAAGATCGCGCCCGTCGTGGCCGCGATCTGGTTTTTCTGGGATCAGGGTATGCAATGGCTTACGTCGTGGGTGCGCTAATGAAGTCGTGGAACTGGATAGGCATCGCCTGCATCTTCGCGCTGGTGCTATCGATCGCGCCGGTCACGCGGCTGGTGATCGACCCGCAGGCGGTCGAGGTGGACGGGCTGAACGTCAGCGTGGCCCGGTCGTTTCCCACTGACGCGCTCGGACTGCCTCGCCCGCGCATCTCCTACATCGAGACGGTGACACCGCTGACGAAGGGTTGGAATGACGGGCATTTCTGCCAGCAGCGCGGAGGCCCGACGCGCTACACCAAGGCGGGCGAGGCTGGCCGGTGGCAGATCGCGTGGGCGGCGTCCTGCGTCAGCGACCCGGCGGGCTTCACATGGGAGGCCTGTTGGCACTGGCATGTGGGCGTGTTCAAGATGGGCGCCGTCTGTCTGAGCCGCACGTTTCTCAAGGCGGATCGGAAATGACCGCCATCCTCATCACCACGGTCTGCATCGCCTTCGGGCAAGAGGCGGAATGTCAGCGTGAGGTGCGGATCTACGACGACCCCAAAGAGTGCATCGTGATGAGGCGGCCGACGCGGGAATATCTGGAAGCCGTCAAGATACCGGGGGGGGGTCATCGTGTTCGTTGGGGCTGAGTGCAAATGGGGCCGGGGCGCCTGACCGATCGACAGTGAAGCGAAAGCCCCGCCGGTGAGGACCGTGCGGGGCTTTTTGTTGGCGGGGTTTTTAGGACTCGGCCATTGCCGCGTCGATTGCTTCGTCCAGATCCTCGCCATTGAGGACCATGTTTTGCGGGGTCAGACCGGCAAACACGCCGCCCTTATCGATCGTGTCGAGGTCACGCGCGCGCAGCCAGCGATAGCGTGCAGCGTCACGCTCGAGGTCTTGTTGGTGGCAGGCGGCGCATTGCCCGCCATCGCAGTCGTTGTGCATATCGGCCTCGGTCAGTTGGATTCTGCGAGTTCATCTGGTGTTTCGACGCCCCATTGCAGTTTGTAGAGGCGGCGATGATCTTCGCTTCCATGCTCTAACGTCTCGGCCTCCCATTTCGGGAAAACCATGCTGTCGTCGCCAGTGAAAATGTAGACCTCTCGGTGAACGTCATCGCTGCCTTCGTCTTGCCAGTGATGGGTAATGTCGCACTTCAGTGTGTTGAACACCGCGACGACCCACCCGCGTGGTGGTGCCCATGCGGTTTCAAACGTGAGGACTGTATCCTCTCCATCCTGCCGCAAACTGTCGTCGTTTAAGGCATATGCGTTCCACTTTGTGCCCCATGTGTCTGTCGCCGCACGGAGGTGCGTGCCAGGGAACGCCTTTTCGTGCAGGATAGACACGCTGCCCGGCCAGTAGTTCAGCGGCAGGGGGAGAAGTTTCTCAAAGTCGATCACGCGCTCGTTGCTCGATGCAATTGCGCGGGCCACCGGGTAAGCGACGCGATGCAAGCGAATTTCGTTTACAATGTGATTGGGCATGGTGCCTCCGGGGGCTAAGTTGATTGGTGCCAGTCGCAACTTATTAGGCGGCGACTGGACTTTCTAAACCGCGTCAGAGGCGGTTATGTTTCGCTGTATCAGTAGCGGTCTTTAACCGTGCAACCAGACCCGGCTTACCCGCGCATGCCTCTCCTCCTGCGGAGTTTGTTAGACTAAGTTTCTGGACTGTATGCCATCCCGCTTGCCTTGTCCAGAAATTTAGTCCAGATTGATCTGCGAAGATTTCCCAAAGTGGGTAAGAAAGTGGCGTCTGAATCCGAAAACCTGCCTACTCGCAAGATCGGTTACGCCCGCGTCTCGACGGCTGACCAGAACCCCGACATGCAGATCCAGGCCCTCAAGAATTACGGCGTGCCGGAGAACCTGATCTTCATCGACAAGGCCAGCGGCGGGACCATGAAACGTCCGCAATTCATCCGGGCGATGAAGTATGCGCAGCATGAAGGCACAGAGCTTGTCGTCTGGAAGCTCGACCGGCTCGGGCGCACCCTCGGCGGCATCCTCGACACGCTCGAATTGCTCACGGATCGCGGTGTCGATTTCGTCAGCTTGACCGAAAGCATCGACACGAAAGGCCCTATGGGCAAGGCGATGATCCGCCTCCTGGCCGTGTTCGCAGAATTGGAGCGCGACCTGATCCGCGAGCGGACCAAGGCCGGGATCGCGCGGGCGCGGGAGCGCGGCGAACGCGGCGGCCGGCCCCTCGCCATGACAGAGGAACGGATCGCCAAGGCGGCTGAAATGCTGGCCGAGGGTGAGCGCGGCAACACGGTCTGGCGCGCGATGCAGAAGATGGAAGGCCCCAAGATCAGCCGCGCCGCCTACTATGCGTGGCAGAAGGTCTGGGACGTTGAAAACCGCTCGCCCGACACGCACGGCGAGTGATCCAAACAGGAGTGGGCCATGTTCGGTGGCATCGAAATTATCGAAGTTGAGCCGGGAACGGTGATCGAGAACAACGGCGAAAAAATCGAGGTGACGGAAACCAATGCGGTTCGCAAGGGGTGGCGATGTTACATGACGCCCGATCAGGTGGCGGCTCTGAAAGCGCACCCCGATGTGAAATCCAAATAGGAGGAGATTGGCGATGGTCACGATCACAGTGCCCAAGTGGCTCGTATGGTTGGCAAGCGTAGTTCTGGCGCTTCACGGCATTGACGCCGCAACGCGGTTC
This sequence comes from Maritimibacter sp. UBA3975, assembly GCF_002384975.1. Taxonomy (NCBI): domain Bacteria; kingdom Pseudomonadati; phylum Pseudomonadota; class Alphaproteobacteria; order Rhodobacterales; family Roseobacteraceae; genus Maritimibacter; species Maritimibacter sp. UBA3975. Next base: position 576,866 of record NZ_DGCP01000009.1, on the reverse strand, counting down.
TTGCTGGTCATCGTGCAGTAATTCGGGCGGTTCACTCAGATCTCAAAATCGTCTGTTGGTGGCACCTTTTCCGGGAACCATTCAGCATACCATTGATCTGCTTCGCGGCTTCGATGCTGAAACTGCTTCACGATATCAGAGTCGACTCCGATCGAAAGGTTCCGCCGCGGCTGGATCAAGAACTGTCCGGCTTTGCCGAATGCAACTACGAAGGTCTGCCCCATCGTGTCGCGAAAACGCGCGGCCAGCGTCACACGCCCGTTTCTGCCGATTGTTGATCGATCCGCCCAGTCGGGGATCGGTACAGGAAATTGATCGGCGTGCATCCTGTTGTGGATCGGCCGCTCGCTGGATATCGCTCGACGCTCGGCTCGTTCGGCAGCGGCGCGAGACGCGAAATTCTCTACGGTGATCGACGCCACTTCCTGCCACCAGTCCGATCCATTCTTGTGCTGCTTAGATCGGTCGATCGCACTCAAGGAAATTCCGACATAGAGCAAGTCGCCGTCTTTATCGAAATGTCTGTAGAGCTGGTTTAGAGCTCCCATTCCTTGCCTCCTTTTCGGTTTACACCTTCCCGGTAACCCATTGATTGTTCGTGGTGAACAAACCGGGTCCGTTTACACAAAAGTCTAATGAAAACAGCGGATGTCGTCGGACTGTAACTCCGCCGGGGAGACCCACGCCTGGTTCGATTCCAGGGTCGCCCACCACTTCCCCCCATTCTCAGGTTGGCCTCAAGCGCCGGACGCGTGTCAGAACCGCTGTGCTGCGGGCATCGACGGTGGGCGGAGGTAGTCGCGGGTCACGGCTGTTTGTCGGCGTGTGGGCACCCGTGTCGCGCGGGGTGGGCCGAGGTCGAACTTCAACCCGGCTGCGGGGGCGATAACGCCGCTGCCATTCGAGCGTGGCGGTGCATAGCGCACGCCGGCGAAGACGGTCATGTTCGTGCCCGGAATGTCATAGAGAACCCCACCTTTCAGAAGTGCGACCGCGCGAAACGGTCCGATCAGCGCGTTGGGATTCAGGAAACCCTGATAGCCATACATGAACCCGGCATCGAGACCGGCGTATGCGCCGAGGCCGCCGAGCGCCGCGGGCCTGTACTGTGCCTCGAAACTCACGCCCAGGGCGAAAGACTGCGCGCTGTAGCTGTTGACCATGGCGATGGCGAAATAACCGGTGGTCAGACGAAAGCTCGGGCTGATGTCATAGGCATTGTTGCAATTGACCGCGCGGGCGTTCAGCTCGTCATTGGTCGCAAGCCCGGTGGCTTTCTTGATGTGCCAGAACTTGCTGAAATACTCGACCGATGTGGTGTCGCAGGGCAGCCAGGATTGCGCACGGGCCGATGTCGGGGCAGCCATGAACACGGCGGCGAGTGCGATCAGCGTGGCGGTCATGATGGAGCGACGGGCGCGTCTCAAAGCGGGTCCTGTTGTCTACGACGGGCCGACGGTGTCGGTCGGCACCTGTATGCCAGATGCAACATTAACGAGGCGCCATCGACAGACAAGCGTTGCGTTGAGCGCGAGGCGCGAAAGCATTGGCGTGGCGCGACATTGTTCCGGCCCTCACGCCGCGACCCGGGGTTCGGCGGCGCTCGGCGCACATTGGCCTGCACACTCGGCAAGGTTTCTCCGACCCTCTTATCCGGGTTGGAACGCTGTGAGGGGGTGACGCATTTCCATGACAGAGCGGGCCATACTGGTCCGCGTCAGAATGAAAGGAGTTCACCATGACCTTTCTGAAGAAATCAGCAACTCTCGCAGCGCTGCTTGCCACCTCCGTGTCCGGCGCAGCGCTCGCCCAGGGTGCAAATGCCAATGTTGATGCCGGCGGCGGCGCAAGCGTAAGCACCGGTGACACCGGCGTTTCGACGGGCGCGAACGTATCCGGCGGCGTTTCGGCCAATGCCGACAACGGCAAGTCGGGCGGCCTTGGCAAGACCGACGCGCCGGGTCAGGACGTTGCAGCAGACGCGCAGAGCGACACCGGCACGGAGGCCGACACGGACACCGATATGGCGTCGAATGACGCGAGCGGTGATCTGACCTATGGCCGCATCGTGTCGTCGATGAACACCGGTAACTTTTCGAACTTCGATTGGTCGGAGGTCGATGAGCAGACCGAGGTCAGCGTGACCGGTGTGAGCGATGCCAATGGCGAAGCCGACGCGAATGCGCAGGCTCTCGATAATGCGCTCGCCAAGACCTCGGAAGACATGGAGCGCTTCCAGTCCGACGTCGAGGCGAACGAGCAGGTGAACGCCACGCTCGAAGATGAAGGCTATGAGAGCGGCGACGTGCTCATGGTCTATCTGACGCCGATGGGTGTGGTGGAAGTCGTGGTCGATGACCGCGGGTAACACTACCTGACCGCACGATTTCGGCCCTCGCCCTCGCGGCGGGGGCCGTTTCCGTTCAGGGTTTGAGGCGCTCTACCGTTGCGACTGCTCCGAACCCGGCGGCCTTTGCTCCTCCAATGACATAGATCGCGCCGTTGATCGCGGCAGCGGCCGTGCCGTGGCGCGGCGATGGCATGTCAGGCAGGGCGGTCCAAGCCCCTGAGACCGGGTCGAAGACCCAGCTTTCTGGAAACACCTTGGGGTCGGGCGAAAAGGCCTCACCCCCAAACGCGTAGAGCTGTCCGTTCAGGGCGGCGGCGGACAGGCCACCTTGGGCTGCGGGCATGTCCGGACCGGCCTCCCACATGTCACGGGCGGGGTCGTAGATTTCCAGTGTCGCAAGATTGCGGATGCGCGCTGTCTCGTTGGGCAGGAACCGCCGTCCGCCGACCACATAAATGCGCCCGTCGATGACTGCGCCAGCGGCACTGTTGCGCGGTGTGGGTGTGTCGGCGCCCTGCGTCCATCGGCCTGTGGCCGGGTCGAAGATGTCCACGCGGGCCGAGTCGCGGTGGCCCCCGAACCGGCGGGCATCGGGACCGGACGGGACGCGCCCGCCGATCACGAAAATCCTGCCGTCAACCACCGCTGTCACATGCTCGGCCCGTGGCACCGGAAGGGAGGGGGCGTCGCGCCGCGCGCCGGTTGCGATGTCGAAAACGTGCACCTCGCTCACCGCGCGCCACTCGGGCGGGGTGCCGGAGAACCCGCCGATGGCGTAGATCGCACCGCTGACGACGGCGACGCCCACATGATGGCGCGGCGCGGGGAGCGGCGGCAGGGTTCGCCAGGTGTCGGTTGCGGCGTTGTAAGCATAGGCTTGATCCGTGGGCACGCCGCCGCGCGCGAATCCTCCAAGCGTGTAGATCGTGTCACCGGAGGGCGCTGCATAGATTTCCTGCACGGGCGCGGGCAAAGGGGCGGCCTCGGACCACTCAGGCGCGCCATGTGCCCCGCTTGCGATCCCGCAAAACGCCAATGCCAGTGCCGAGTGTTTCAAGCCGTTCTCCCTCTGCCGCACCGTCACTGTCAAAGCATTTGGCCTTTTGGTCAAATCCTGTAACCATTGCCCCGAGCAACGAAGACCCGGAGGAGGCACCATGATCAGCCAGCAACTGAACGATACCATAACGCGGGTCGGACCGGGTACACCGGCGGGTGAGGTGCTGCGCCACTATTGGCAGCCCGCCGCACTCACGGACGAGTTGGACGGAAAGCGGCCGGTGGTTCCGGTGCGGCTCATGGGCGAGGACCTCGTTCTGTTTCGCAACGACGACGGCGAACTGGGGCTGATCGGCCGGCATTGCCCGCATCGCGGGTCGGACCTTTGCTATGGACGGCTCGAGAACAACGGGCTGCGGTGTCCGTTCCACGGCTGGCATTTCGACCGGACCGGACAATGCGTGGAGCAGCCGGGCGAGCCGGAAGGGTCGAGGATGCACGAGCAGATCAAGACCACCTCCTATCCCGTTGAAGAACGGAACGGAATCATCTTTGCCTATATGGGGCCGGGCGACCCGCCGCCATTCCCGAACTTCGATTGTTTCCGCGCGCCCGAAAGCCACGTTTTCGCCTTTAAGGGGCTATGGGAATGCAACTGGCTTCAAGCGCTGGAGGTTGGGATCGATCCTGCCCACGCCTCATTCCTGCACCGCTTCCTTGAAGACGAAGACCCGGAAGACAGCTACGGCAAACAGTTCCGCGACAAGGCCGCGAACACCGAAATCCCGATGACCCAGCTTCTGCGCGACTACCCGCGCCCGGAGATCGAGGTGGAGGAAACCGACTACGGCATGCGCGTCATTGCGCTGCGTCACCTGGATGACGGACGAACGCACGTTCGGGTGACCAACCAGATCTTTCCCGAAGCGATCACGATCCCGATGAGCCGCGAGATGATCATCACCCAGTGGCATGTGCCGGTCGATGACGAGACCTGCTACTGGTATTCGATGTTCACGAGTTTCGGGGAGCCGGTGAACAAGGAACTCATGCGCGAACAGCGCCTCGCCGAGCACCGCCTTCCGGACTACGCGCCGCTCAAGAACAAGCGCAATCAATACGGCTACAACCCGGATGAGCAGGAAAGCCTGACCTATACGGGCATGGGGCTCGACATCAACGTGCACGACCAGTGGGCCGTGGAGTCGATGGGGCGTATCCAGGACCGGACGCAGGAACACCTTGGCAAGACTGACAAGGCGATCATCGCGAACCGTCGCAGGCTGCGCGCCGCGATCAAGGCGCTGGAAGATGGCGACGCAGCGGCGCTGCCGATGAAGAACGGCGCGGATGTTTCCGCGCTGACCGGGCCGCTAGCGAACGACACGATCGCCACGGACGGCGACTGGCAGCGCGCCTATCAGGAGGGTGACGCCGCCCGCCGGGCCGGCTGCACCGGCTGGGATGCCAAGGTCGGATGAGGCGCGCGTGACGAAACAGGATCGAGACAGGCTGGGCTCTGGCGCGCTCGCGCGGCTGGGGCTGGTCGACGAGGCGGCGATCGAGGCCGGGGTGCGGCTGTTGAAACGTGTGCGGGACGACGGGCTGGAAACGGTCCGCGTCCTGTTTTCGGACCCGCATGGCGTGCTTCGCGGCAAGGCCATTGCGGCGCGCGCGTTGCCAAGCGTGCTGTCGGACGGAATGAAGGTGCCTTCGACACTCCTGCTCAAGGACACCGCGCATCGCACGGCCTTTCCGATCTGGTCGGGAGATGGCGCACCGATGGCTGGCGCGTCGGACATATTGCTCGTGCCCGATACCGCGACCTTCCGGCGGCTCCCCTGGTCGCCTCATTCAGGCTGGTTGCTGTGCGATTGTGTCGATTCAGTTGGCGCGCCGATCCCCTTCGCGCCGCGCGACCTGTTGCGCGCGGAGGTGGGGCGGCTCGCGGACCGCGGGATGGAGATGAGGGTCGGTCTGGAGGTCGAGTTCCACGTCTTCGACGTGATCGACCCGCGCCTGTCTCATGGCGACACCACCATGCCGCCCGCACCGCCCGAAACGCGCGCGCTCGCGCCCGGCTACCAGTTCCTGACCGAGACGGTCTATGGCCAGCTCGAGCCGGTCATGGACAGGCTGCGGCGCATGTCCGAAGAGATCGGTCTGCCCGTGCGCTCGACCGAGGTGGAAATGGGCCCGGGGCAATTCGAGTTCACCTTCGACCCGGCCGATCCCATCACCCAAGCGGATGCGATGGTGATGTTCCGGACGCTCGTGCAGGAGGTTTGTTCGGCAGATGGTAAGCATGCGACCTTCATGTGCCGACCGAAGGTGGATAACGCGGCTGCCTCAGGCTGGCATGTCCATCAGTCGCTCATCTCGACCGAGACCGGTGACAACCTGTTCATGCCTGCGGACGAGGGCCTGACAGGCACCGCATCCGGCTGGATCGCGGGGCTCTTGGACCATGCGGGCGAAAGCTGCGTGCTCACGACCCCGACCGTGAACGGCTACAAACGCTACACCCAGCACCAGTTGGCCCCGGATCGCATCGCGTGGGGCCGGGACAACCGCGGCGCCATGCTGCGCGCGCTCATGGGCGCCGGCGACACGGCGAGCCGGGTGGAGAACCGGGTGGCCGATCCTGCGGCCAATCCCTATCTCCTGTTCGCATCGCAAATCGTTTCGGGCCTTGCTGGACTCGATGCGGGGACGGCGCCGCCCGAGGCGGTGGAAAAGCCTTATTCATCCGATGCCCCGGCGCTCCCCATGAACCTCGGTGCGGCTATCGAGCTATTTCGGGATTCCGCGCTATATCGCAAGATCTGGGGGAACGAGGTCGTGGATTACTTCGTGACGCTCAAGAGCGCCGAGTGGCAGCGTTATCTGGCGCATGTGTCGGACTGGGAGCAGGCCGAATATTTCCGGCTGTTCTGACGATGGCATTCGACCTTTCCGCCTATCTCGACCGCCTGTCGCTGCCCGAGCCGGGTACCGGGCGAGAGGGGCTCGCGCGCCTTCATTTCGCACACATGTCCCACATTCCGTTCGAGAACACCGCGCCACTGCTGGAGCGCATCCCGTCGCTTGAGCCGGCAGCGCTGATGGACAAGCTGGTGAGGCGCAGACGCGGGGGCTATTGCTTCGAACACAACGGGCTTTACGGCCTTGCGCTCGCAGAGCTTGGCCACACGGCGCGCCCGCTCCTCGCCCGCGTTCGCAATGGCGCGCCCGTCGGTGGCGCGCGGACACATCAGGCCTGGCTCGTCGAGATCGACGGGGAGACCTGGATGAGCGATGTGGGCTTCGGTGGTCACGCGCCGCTTGCGCCCATCCCGTATCGCACCGGAGAGGCGTTCGAGGTCCCCAATGGCCGCTACCGCTTTGTCACTGATCCCACGACCGGCGAGACGGTTTTGGAGCGCCTGTCGGGCACAGATTGGACCTCATTGTGGGGCTATGACGGGGTGCCGGTGCCGCAAATTGACATCGAGGCCGCGAACATCGTCACCGCCTGTTGGGACAAGGCGCCGTTCCGGGCGAATCTGATGGCGGCATTCCACGGACCCCGCGGTCGAGTTACGCTGTTCAACCGGGCGTTTTCCCGAGGGCTGCCGCCTGACCTTGAAACGCGCCTGCTCGAAGATGCCGGGGATTTGGCGCGCGTGCTGTCGATCGACTTCACGCTCGACCTCGACGACGGCGATATCTCGGCGATCTGGGACAAGATCAAGGGCGCTCCCGTGGGGCGCTAGACCATCTCCTCCGGCACGCCGGGCAGAGGCTCGCCCATCTCTGCGGCAGGTTCCACGGCATAAGGGAGCACGAAATGCTCGCGGTCTTCGGGATTGCGCCGGGCATTCGATTGGGCCGCCTCGCTCCAGGTCGCCGCGATTGCGGTGTTGCCGGGGATGCTGTCGGAATACCAATGCTTGGTGCATTTCTCGAAGAAGCTCGCCACAAGCAGCGGATCGGCCACCTCGATCCCCGCCTCACTGTCCCAGCGCATGGACCGGCCGTTCAGGTTGGCCGAGGAGACCACTGCGGCGCGCCCGTCCACGATGATCAGTTTCGCGTGGATGTAGATAATCGGCGCACCGTAGTGGGAGTCACGATGGCCGGTGTCCATCGGCCGGGTTTGCGCAGGGGAGCCAAAGAACACGCGTTCGCCGTATGCCTCGCGCAGCCGTTCCACCGCATCGCTCTGCAACTGCTCGCCATAGCGCGCGTCGACATCATCGGAGCGGTCGAAGGCCACGTCCTCCGGCGCGGCGGGCAGCATGACCACCAGCTGCAATTCCGGCATCGCCTCGGCCGCGGCAACCAGCGCGTCGGTGATCGGCGTGGAGCGGAGAAACTGCGTCTCGATATAGATGTAGTCCCGCGCAGTGCGGATAAGGCGAAGGTGGGCCTCTTCGATCTCCGACAGTATTTCGCGCGGGGCGAGACGGCGTCCGCCGGGAATGTCCGACGACAGAGTGCGCAGCAGGCCACCGAACGGGGAAGGAGCGCGGTCCCCGGCGGTCACCTCGCGAAACTCGGCCAGATGCCGCGCGGCGGCCCTGACCACGGGGCCGGTTACCACCGCCTGCACGTCATGCCAGGTTTTTTCCGGCGCGCGGTCGTGCGCCTTGTCGTCATAGCGGCGCGGGTTGAGGTCGAGCCCGCCAATGTAGAGCGTTTCGTCATCCACAACGGCCATCTTCTGGTGGTGTGTCGCCGGAATTAGCGGCGCGGGCGGCCAGATGCGAGGAAACAGCTTACGCCCTTGTTTGCGCACCATCCGTCGGAATTTCGGCATGTGCTCCAGCGCGGTGTCACAAGCCTCCTGTTCCAGTCCGCTCAGGCGATTGCATTCGTCGCGCAACTTGCGGCGCGTGACAGGCATGAACATGACGCGGTGCGCCCAACCGACCTGAGCCTTGTGCATATGGACGTCCACCGTGAGGGCGCCGGGATTGGAGGACGCTGCGGCGGCGGCCAGACAGGCAGCACGAGACTCCCACGAATAGCGGTGCAGTTCGGGGCGCGCTACCGGGTCGAAATCCGAGATGACGATGGTGAAGCGCACCCCTTCGTCGAGCTTATGGGTAAGAAGGTCGGCCCAGTCGCGCCCGATCGCTTTGCCTTCGTCGCTCTTGAGCTTCGTCGCCGGGTCGAACATGCGCATCGAGATCGACACATGACGGCGCGCGTCGAGAACCAGGCGTTCGAAGGCCGGATAAGCCTCTTGGGCCGTGAGCAAAAACTCCACGGACTCCGCTTCCATACCGCCTCCCGTGTCCTCGGATCGGGACATAGTGTGGGTTTCGCTGTCGAACATGTAAAGGCAATCCGCGACGGCGGGTTGATGTTCCGTCTGCACTGGAAGAAAGGCAGAAATGAAAAGGACCGCCCGAAGGCGGCCCGTTTTCATCACGTTCTTCCCGGAGGAAGTTGGAGCGGGTGATGAGATTCGAACTCACGACCCTTACCTTGGCAAGGTAATGCTCTACCCCTGAGCTACACCCGCATCCTGTGGTGAGCGGTGATTTATAAAACCCCGCGTTTGGCTGCAAGGGCAAAATCACGCGAGCGGGGAATTTTTTGGCGCCACGCGAAGCGGGCTGCCAGAGGGCGGCGCACCAAAGTTGACAGGCGGGCGGCTTTTTGGCCTCATGAACCCATACTTGAAGTCTTTTTTGAAAGGAATTGCCGCCATGCGCCTGTCACCAGCCCGTCTGTCCTGTGTCCTCTTTCTGGCGGCCGCACCGGCCTTGGCGCAGGATGGTCCGCCGCCGATTTCACCGATCGACATCCAGGTCACGCGTCTCGACACGATCCCCAACCTCTCGGTAGACAACGCGGCGCCCTGCTGCGCGCGGGAAACCTTCGAAAGCGGGGAGGAGGCCGATTTTCTCTACCTCGACATCGACTTCGACGTCGCGTGGTCCGAGGAGGTGGACAAGCTGTCGCTCTCGGGGCGCGACACGATCTTTCTTATGCCAGAGGGCGTGACCGACATCGAACAGGCGATCCAGGCCTGGGGCAGTGTCAGCTACTTCCCGGAGGTCGAGATTCGCACGGTCAGCATGTCCACGCGACGCCCGCGCAACTGGCCTGACGAGGATCGGGACGCCCATCTCAACGCTGTTTTCACGGTGCCTGCGGGATTGACCGGCGCGACACTCCTCATTGGCGATCCGGAAGCGGGGCAGGTCGAAGTGCCGCTGGACCTGTCAGGACCGGCAAGCGAACTGCCCTCCGCCGCGAGCTTCTGGAACGTGAGTCTGAACGGGATCGAGACGTTGGAGACGGTCGAAACCTCCTATCGTGATGGCGATGGCAGTCTCGGTGCGTCCATCACCCCCGACGCCGGGTCGATCATCAGGCTGGACGTGACGCTCGATCCGAAACAGAACCTGAGTACCGATGCAGAGGCCGGCAAGAACGTCGCGACCTTCCGCTCGCTGGCGGTGCAGATGGTGGGTCCCGAGGGCCTGCCGCTCTTCCCGCTTGGTGAGGGGCGCGAAATCCGGGGGTATCTCAATGTCGAAAACTCGGTGACGCATACGCAGAACTGGAGCGGGGAAGGGACGTCCGGCGCGACGGATATCACGTTCTACTTCCTTGGCTCCGGCGCGTCCGGCAGCTACCGGGTTTTCTTCAAGGATGCCGAGGTGGGCACGATCGAACTGCCCTGAGCGTTCAGCGGGCGGACAGGTCGAGCGCCTCGAAGATACGTAAAAAAAGCTCCTCCAGATCGGGGGCATCGTGCATCCCGTTGCCGCTGATCGCGAGGCTCGCGAAGCCGTGGATCATCGACCAGATGGCGAGTTCCGTGTCGACCGGGTCGGCCCCCGCGAAGGGGGCCGAGATGCGCGCGAGCACGGCGTAGGACGCATCCGCCGTCTCGCGCAGGTCGGGGTCGTCATGGATACAGTCCGTGGTCCCGAACATCATGTCAAAAAGGCCCGAATTGGCGCGCGCGAAGCGCAGATAGCCCAAACAGGCCCCCAGAGCGGCGTCGCGGGGGGTGTTCGGCGCCTCGGCGATGGCCGTTTCCATGGAGGCCGTGAAGCGTCGGTAGCCTTCTGCGACGATAGCTGTGCGCAGGTGGAGGAGCGACGGGAAATGGTGCGCGGGGGCGGCATGGCTCACCCCGGCGGCGGCGGCAACCTTGCGAATCGAGAGTGCATCGGGGCCGTCGCGGTGCACCAACGCAACGCCTGCTTCTACCAATGCAGCCCGTAAGTTCCCGTGGTGGTGTGGTTTTCCTTCTGCCATGACCGCATCCTAACAATAAACTTGACAGCGTCAAGTTACTGGGAGAACTTGACGCTGTCTAGTTTAGCCCCAGGAGACCCCAATGCCCCGTCGCATCTTCCTTCCCATCGCGGCTCCGTTCAGCGTCATGACCGCGTTCATGTCCTATCGCTTTCTCGCTCTTGGGGTCGTCCCGGCCTTTCCCGACATGGTGGGACACATCGAGACGACGCGGATCGCGTTCCTCGCCCATGTCTGCGCCGCGCCCATCGCGCTCGTGACAGCGACGTTTCAGCTCATGCCGCGTCTGCGCGCCCGCTTCCCCGGGGTCCATCGGTGGAGCGGGCAGGTATACGCCATTGCGATCCTGATCGCCGGTCTTGGCGCGCTGGTGATGGCACCGGGCGCGAATGGCGGGCTGGTCTCAACACTGGGTTTCGGGCTGCTGGCCGTGCTCTGGATCGGTTTCACTATTGCCGGCATCATCAATGCGCGCGCCGGCAACATCACCGCCCATCGGCGGTGGATGATCCGGTCCTTCGCGTTGACCTTCGCGGCCGTGACGCTCCGGTTCGAACTGTTCCCGATGGTGGGGGCGGGTATGGCATATGAAGACGCGATTGCCATTCTCGCATGGGCGTCGTGGTTGCCGAACCTCGCCGTCGCGGAGTGGCTTCTCGGCCGTCCGCGATTCAGCGCCGTCCCCGCATGAACCGCAGGCCGGGACGATGACGCCCCGGCCTTGCCCCATTACTCTTCGAACTCGACCAGCAAGTCCTTGGCGTCGATCTGCGCACCCGGCGTGACGTGGACAGCTTTTACCTCGGCGTCGCGCTCGGCGTGGATGCCGGTCTCCATCTTCATCGCTTCGATGGTCAGGAGCAGGTCGCCCTGTTTGACCTTCTTCCCCACCTGCGCGGCGACGCTCGCCACCACGCCCGGCATCGGCGCGCCAAGGTGGAGCGGATTGCCCTGCTCCGCCTTGGGTCGCGCGGCCTGCGTCGCCTTGGCAGAGCGGTCGGGGATGCGCACGGCGCGCGGCTGGCCGTTCAGTTCGAAGAACACCTTGGCCTCGCCTTCCTCGTTCGTCTCGCCCACCGCCTGCATCCGGATGACCATCGTCTTGCCGGGGTCGATCTCGACCTCGATCTCGTCGCCCGGCTCCATGCCATAAAAGAAGGTCAGCGTGGGGAGCGTGCGCACGGGGCCGTAGAGCCGGTGGCGGCCCATGTAGTCGAGGAAGACCTTGGGATACATGAGATAGCCGTTGAGGTCCTCGTTATCGACCGGGAAGCCCTCGAGCTCGGTCTTGAGCTCCTCCTTGGTCTTGTCGAGGTCGACGGGTTCAAGATGCTTGCCCGGCCGTTCGGTGTCGGGTTTCTCGCCCTTGAGGATCTTCTTCACGATCCCCTTGGGGAAGCCACCCGGCGGCTGGCCGAGGTTGCCCTTCATCATGTCGATCACGCTGTCGGGGAAGCTCACGTCGGTCTTGGGGTCTTCGACCTCGTCGCGGGTGAGACCCTGACTCACCATCATAAGGGCCATGTCGCCTACGACCTTGGAGGAGGGCGTCACCTTCACGATGTCGCCGAACATCTGGTTCACGTCGGCATATGCCTGCGCGACCTCGTGCCACTTTTCTTCCAGCCCGAGCGAGCGTGCCTGTGCCTTGAGGTTGGTGAACTGGCCGCCCGGCATTTCATGCAGGTAAACCTCGGACGCCGGGGCCTGAAGCCCGGACTCGAAGGCGGCGTATTGCCCGCGCACCGCTTCCCAGTAGTTTGAGATCTCGCGGATCGCGCCGATATCCAGAGCGGTGTCGCGTTCCGTGAACTCCAGCGCCTCGACCACCGTGCCGAGCGTGGCCTGCGAGGTGTTGCCAGATAGCGCATCCATCGCGCAATCGACCGCGTCGACACCGGAATCGGAGGCTGCGAGGATCGTGCCCGCGGCGATGCCTGCGGTGTCGTGGGTGTGGAAGTGGATCGGCAGGTCGACGGCGTCCTTGAGCGCAGGGATCAGCACGCGCGCGGCGGCGGGTTTCAAAAGCCCCGCCATATCTTTGAGGCCGAGAACATGGGCGCCCGCCTTTTCCAGCGCCTTGGCCATCTCGACATAGTACTTGATGTCGTACTTCGAGCGGTCGGGGTCGAGCACGTTCCCGGTGTAGCAGATCGTGCCTTCGATGATCTTTCCGCTTTCGCCCACGGCGTCCATCGCAACGCGCATGTTCTCGACCCAGTTGAGGCTGTCGAACACGCGGAACACGTCCACGCCGGTCTCCGCGGCCTGAAGCACGAAGGAGCGCACCACGTTATCAGGATAGTTGGTGTAGCCCACGCCGTTCGAGGCCCGCAGAAGCATCTGCGTCATGATGTTGGGCATTTTCTCGCGGATGTCGCGCAGGCGCTGCCACGGACATTCCTGAAGAAAGCGATAGGCCACGTCGAAGGTCGCGCCGCCCCAGCATTCGACCGAGAAAAGCTCCGGCAGGTTCGCGGCATAGGCAGGCGCGATCTTGATCATGTCGATCGAGCGCATGCGCGTGGCGAGCAGGGACTGGTGTCCGTCGCGCATCGTCGTGTCGGTGATGAGGAGTTGCTTTTGGTCCTTCATCCACTTCGCGACCGCCTCGGGCCCCATATCGTCGAGGAGCGTACGGCTCCCGGTCGGCGGGGCGTCTGCGTGAAGCTTCGGGATGACCGGCGGTTTGAGATCGGAGCGCGGGGCGGGGCGGCCTTCGGTCTCGGGGTGGCCGTTCACGGTGATGTCCGCGATGTAGTTGAGGATTTTCGTCGCCCGGTCGCGCCGTTTCTTGAAGTTGAACAGTTCCGGCGTCGTGTCGATGAATTTGGTCGTGTATTCGTTGTTCAGGAAGACCGGGTGTTTGAGCAGGTTGATGACGAAGTCGATGTTCGTCGACACGCCCCGGATACGGAACTCCCGTAGCGCCCGGTCCATCCGCTTGATCGCCTGCTCGGGCGTCTGTCCGTGGGCCGTCACCTTGACCAGAAGCGAGTCGTAATAGCGCGTGATGACGGAGCCTGCATAGGCCGTGCCGCCGTCCAGACGGATGCCCATGCCGGTCGCGGTGCGATAAGCGGTCAGGCGGCCATAGTCGGGGATGAAGTTGTTTTGCGGGTCTTCGGTCGTGATCCGGCACTGGAGCGCGTGGCCCTGGAGCTTCACGTCGTATTGGCTGGCGATCCCGGTTGCCTCGGTCAGCGATTTTCCTTCCGCGATGAGGATCTGGGCGCGCACGATGTCGATGCCGGTCACTTCTTCCGTCACCGTGTGCTCGACCTGCACGCGCGGGTTCACTTCGATGAAGTAGAAGTTGCCGGTCTCCATATCCATCAGGAATTCGACCGTGCCTGCGCATTCGTAATTCACATGCTCGCAGATCTTGCGCCCGAGGTTGCACAGCTCCTCGCGCTGGGCTTCGCTCAGGTAAGGGGCGGGTGCGCGCTCAACGACCTTTTGGTTGCGGCGCTGGACCGAGCAGTCGCGCTCCCACAGGTGGTAAATGTTGCCCTGCTGGTCGCCGAGGATCTGCACCTCGACGTGGCGGGCGCGAATGATCATCTTTTCCAGATAACCCTCGCCGTTGCCAAAGGCCGCCTCGGCCTCGCGCCGGCCTTCCTTGACCTTGGTTTCCAGTTCGTCGGGACCCTCGATCGGACGCATGCCGCGCCCACCGCCGCCCCAGCTCGCCTTGAGCATGAGGGGGTAGCCGATCTCCTCGGCCTCCTTGGCGATCTTCTTCATGTCGTCGCCCAGCACCTCGGTCGCGGGGATGACCGGGACGCCCGCTTCGGTGGCCACCTTGCGCGCCGAAGCCTTGTCGCCCAGTTTGCGCATGGTCTCGGCCTTGGGGCCGATGAAGGTAATGCCGGCGGCGTCGCAGGCGTCCACGAATTCGGGGTTTTCGGAGAGCAGGCCGTAGCCGGGGTGGATCGCATCTGCGCCCGCGGCTTTTGCGACCCGGATGATCTCTTCGATGGAGAGATAGGCCGCTACCGGACCCAGACCTTCGCCGATCTTGTAGGCCTCGTCGGCCTTGAACCGATGCAGGCCCAGCTTGTCCTCCTCGGCATAGACCGCGACCGTGCGTTTGCCCATCTCGTTGCAGGCACGCAGGATTCGAATCGCGATTTCGCCCCGGTTGGCGACAAGGATCTTCTTGAAGTCCGGCATCTGTCTCTCCCCGACCTGTCGGTTTATTATTGGGGGAACGCTAGGCGATGCTGCAATGCGGCGCAAGCGCGTCTGACGAGTCCTGTATGCAGGTTTGGAACCCCGTCAGGCGAGCGGCGCAGGCAGCTCTGCCAGTGTCGCGGCACCGATCTGGCCCATGACGGCGCGCATGTCGGCAGACAGGATATGCGCGACGTGATCCGCGCCTTCCGGTCCGAAAGCGCCAAGCCCCCAGTGCCATGCTTTGCCGAGCATCACGAAGTCCGCGCCCAACGCCATCGCCCGCACGATATCCAGGCCCGATGTGATACCGCCGTCATAGATCAGCGGCATGTCGGGCAGGGCGGCGCGGATCGCGGGCAGGGCTGGGAGCGCGGCCGGTGCGCCGTCGAACTGGCGGCCGGCGTGGTTCGATAGCCAGATCGCATCGACCCCGGCTTGGGCGAGGCGCGGCGCGACCTCGGGGTCGGTCACGCCTTTGACGATGACCGGTCCGTCCCAGGCCTCGCGCAGCCGGGCGAGGTAACCCCAGTCGGGATTTGCCCGCAGCTGGTAGCCGACATGTGCGGTGGACGAGGTGCCGGCGTCGGCCTTTGCATAACTCTCCATCAACCGCAGACGGGGCATCCCGTGTTTTAGTGTGCCGAGGGCCCAGGAGGGGCAGGTGGCCACATGCGCCATCATGCGCGGGGTCAGCCGGGGCGGGCTTGTTACGCCGCCGCGCACCTGCCGTTCCCGGCGCGAGGCGGCCGGGACGTCGGCGGTCACAATGAGCGTATGAAATCCCGCGGCTCTTGCACGTTTCAGTATGTCGGCAAGGATGTCCGGGTCGCGCGGTGTGTATAGCTGGAACCAGCCATTTTCTGCGATGTGGGGCGCGAGCGTCTCGGGCGCCTGCGACGCGACGGTCGAGAGGCTGTAGGGGATACCCCGCGCCCGCGCCATTTGGGCCAGTGAAACCTCTGCGCCCGGCCAATAGAGGCCGGACATCCCGACAGGCGCGACGCCGAAGGGCAAGGCGTAATCACGTCCGAGAAAACGGGTGGACAGTGACACCTCCTTGTCCCCCGCGAGGATTGCCGGGTGAAACAGCACCGCGTCCAGCGCAGCCCGGTTCCGGTCGGGAACCGTTTCGGCCCCCGTCGCGCTGTCGAGGTATTCCCACGCGAAATGCGGGATGCGGCGGCGGGCCCGGGCGCGCAAGTCGGAGAGGGCCGGATATCGACGGTCGAGGTCCATACCCGGCATCATTCACGGCTTCGGCGCGGGAGCAACCCTCACTCGCCCTGGGGTACCATACGGTTGGCCAGCTTGATCTCTTCGAGCACCAGCGCGAAGACGAAGCCAACCGCCCCGAGTCCCGCTGCGATAAGGAAGATCGGGTGGATGGCATTGGACACCGCTTCGCCGATCATGCCGCGCACGCTCTCGGGCAAGCCCGCGAGTGTCTGGGGGCCGAGTTCGAGCCCAATACCGCTTGGCATCGCGCCCGCCGCGCTGCCCATCTGATCGGCCAGCCTTGTGGCGAACAGCGCACCGAATGCCGCGACACCGATGGAGCCACCCACCTGCCGGAACATCAGGCCCGAGGCGGTGGCGGTGCCAAGCTGGCTGCGGTCCACCGCATTCTGAACGCTCGTCGTGAGCACCGGGAAAATCGCGCCAAGGCCGAGGCCCACGAACACGAGTCGGAGCGCGAAGGACCAAGTGGGCGTTTCTGCGGTCAGTCCGCTCAGGAGCAGAAAACCGACGACGAGCAGGCCCATGCCGATGATCGGCAGCACCCGGTAACGGCCGGTGCGCCCCATGAAACGGCCCGACAGCATGGCCGAGGTCAGGATGCCTGCGGTCATCGGCACTAGCATGAGGCCGGAGTTTGTCGGGCTCATCCCTTTGGCGATCTGGAGGTAGATCGGGATGAAGGTGATACCGCCAAACATGGCCGCCCCCGTGATCGCCGACATGAAGGAGGTCACCCAGAAGACGTTGATGCGGAACAGGCCTAGTGGCAGCAGAGGCTCGGGCGAGCGCCGCTCGATTTGAACGAAGCTCATCGCGCCGACGATGGCGAGCACGGCCAGACCGATGATCTGCCAGGAGTCCCAGGCGAAGGTCGCGCCGCCCAGCGACGTGGCGAGTGTGATCGAGGCCAAAGCTACTGACAACGCGGCGGCCCCGCCCCAGTCGATCACATGCTTGTGGCGCACGCCCGTCGGCTTGAAGGCGGTGGCGAAGCCAATCACGGCGGCCAGACCGATCGGCACGTTGATGTAAAAGATCCAATGCCATGAGAATTGTTCGACGAACCAGCCGCCGATGAGCGGCCCCACGACCGAGGCGACTGAGAAGGTCGCGGCGAACACGCCCTGCGTCTTGCCCCGGTCCTTGGGCGGGATGACATCGCCGATGACCGAGAGCGCCAGCACGAACAGCCCGCCGCCGCCAAGTCCCTGCACCGCGCGGGATGCGATGAGCCAGGTCATGTTCTGTGCCGCACCGGCCAGTGCAGACCCGAGCAGGAACAGCCCGACCGAAACAAAGACGGTATTGCGCCGACCGTAGAGGTCGCCCAGCTTGCCATAGAGCGGTGCGGCGATGGTCGACGCGAGGATGTAGGAGGTGACGACCCAGCTCAGGTGCTCCAGCCCGCCGAGGTCGGAAACGATGGTCGGCAGGGCGGTGGAGACAATGGTCTGATCGAGCGCCGCGAGGAACAGAAGTAGCCCGATGGACATAATGATGAGCCGGATGGTTCCGGCATCATAGGCGGTGTAGCGGTCGTCCGTGTTGGTGTCTGGTGCGGTCATCGTGGAATCCTGTCGCTTTGGGCCTCCTCATACGCCCCGGCAGAATTATATGTCAACAGCACATAAATGTTTGTAGCAGGTTCTTGACCTGTGCCACTAGGCGCGGCATATCCGACCCATGTCCGACGCACCGTTCAAACCCTTTCCCATTGCGCCGCCGCTCGAAAAGGCCGAATTCTCCGCGGTGGCCAAACAGGCTCTGATGGAGCTTGATGCGGCGATGTTCCAATGGCATCGCAAACTCGCGAAGGGCGAACTGACCGGGCGCTTGCTGGCCGAAACCGATCTCGACCTGGAACCGGCGCTGTTTCAGGCGCTTATGGCCGTGATGCGCATCACCCACGGAGTAGGGCGTCCGGCGGCGCAGGAACCAACGGTAGGGTTGTTGGCCGAAGAGTTGTCGATCGACCCGTCGCGTGCCAGCCGGATCGCGAGCGAATTGATCACGCGCGGCTACATCGAACGGGCGGCGGCGCAGGACGACGGGCGCAAGTCGGTTCTACTTTTGACGAAAAAGGGCAGGGCAGCGTTCGAAACCGTGCGCGACCTGCGCTGGAGTCACATGGTCGACATGTTCTCGGACTGGACCGAATCCGACATCGAACGGTTCTCGGACCTGTTCGGGCGCTATGTCGCGGGCGTCCTGAGTGACCTTCAAACCGAAGACGAGGCCTGACCGGGGCCCGGACGCGCCGGACCCCGGGTTGGCTCAGTTCGACAGGTTGCCGGCGTAGTCGTCGATCCCGATCGTCAGCTTCGAGAATTTCCACACGCCGTCGTCGCCCTTTTCGAGCTCGCCGGAATAGAACACCATCGCGCCCAGCGACAGGCCGTCGGCGGCCTTGATGACCGTGCCATAGGCCATCGCCTTGGCCGTGTCCTCGGTCAGTTCGTCGATGAGGAAGTTGGTCAGCACATGGCGCCGCTGGTCGAGCTGACCTTCGAGGGAGCTGTCGATATAGGTCGCGATCGCCTCGTGCCCTTCGTTATCGGCGATGGACTCGTCGGTGCCGAGATAGGTCACCGTCGTCGCGTCCACGGTAAAGAGCGACGGGATGAGGTCGGAGCTACCCTCGTCGTAATAGACGCCCCAGCGCGAGAACGCCTGCTGGATGTTCATGACATCTGCGACTTGACCCTCTTCGATCACGGTGGAGTTGGGCTGGATGTTCGCGATGCCTGTATTGGTGGCCCAGTGCTGGGTCGGGAACGTGCCCTGCGCGAGGGCCGGGGCGGCGAGCGTGACGGCCAGTGCCGCCGTGGTGAGAATGCGGTTCATTGTGTCCTCCCTGAACAATTTTGACGCCACGATTGTATGCAAAAGAATCATTCAGCGTCCACTATTGGAATCCGTAGGTATACAAAAGAGAACGCACGGGCGGCTTGGGCCGTCCCGGGACTCGCACCTGTGTTCAGCGTTCCTATATGGAAAACGTGGCCGCGACCGGCCGCGTAGGAGACGGAGGCAGGAATGGACCCTCAGATGAACACCGTTTTGAGCGGCCTGTCACAGACCGAGCAGGAACGCATCGTGCGCGACGGCTTTGCAGCCAAGGTGCGCCGCTTCGGCAAGCGCATCCCTTTCGTGCGGGACGCAGCGGCGGCCTATTACGCCATGCTCGACCCGAACGTGCCGGTCCTGACCCGCGCCGCGCTGGTCGCACCGCTGGCCTATCTGGTGATGCCGGTGGACGCGGTGCCGGACTTCATTGCGGGGCTGGGGTTCACGGATGATCTGGTGGTGATCCTGGCCGCGCTCCGGTCCTTCGGGAACCGGCTGGACGAGGGGCATTATGAGAAGGCGGATGAGATGTTGGGTTAGGGTGGGTGCCAACCCACCGCCCACGTCTTAAGCTTCGCTAAACCAACATTCATCATAGTCGACGATATGCCGAACTATCGTCGCTTTCAGCGCCCGGGCGGGACCTTCTTCTTTACGGTCAATCTCGCGGATCGAACTTCATCACTGCTTGTTGATCGTATCCAGGACTTCCGCGATGCCTATGCCACGGTGGCGCGCCATCATCCTTTTCTGACCGAAGCGATCGTCGTGATGCCCGATCACCTGCACGCGGTCTGGACGCTCCCCGACGGCGACACGGACTTTTCGGTCCGTTGGAAAAAGATCAAGGCCGGGTTCTCCAAGGTCGTCATTCGTGATGCGAACGGTGGGTTGGCACCCACCCTACGGGTTTCGGCAAGCATGCGCGCGAAAGGGGAAGTCGGGGTCTGGCAGCGGCGGTTCTGGGAACACGCCATTCGCGATGAGGCGGATCTGGCAAGTCATATTGAATATTGTTGGCACAATCCCGTGAAACACGGATTTGTCACAGATCCGATGGAATGGCCGTTTTCCTCGATCCACCGTGACATGCCGGTCGTTGGCCGAGCGAGCCGTAGGGTGGGTGCCAACCCACCACGCGGCGGATCGGCCTGAAGCCTGCAAACGGTGGGTTGTCACCCACCCTACGGATCACCGCGAGAACTTCTTGTACTTCAACCGCTTCGGCTCAAGCGCATCCGGTCCCAGACGGCGCTTCTTGTCCTCTTCGTAATCCTCGAAGTTCCCCTCGAACCACTCGACATGCGCCTCACCCTCGAACGCCAGCATATGGGTGCAGATGCGGTCGAGAAAGAAGCGGTCGTGGGAGATGACCACGGCGCAGCCGGCGAAGTTGACGAGCGCGTCTTCCAGCGCGCGTAGCGTCTCGACGTCGAGGTCGTTGGTCGGTTCGTCGAGCAGGATGACGTTGCCGCCGGATTTCAGCAGCTTCGCCATGTGGACGCGGTTGCGTTCGCCGCCTGACAGCAGCCCGACCTTTTTCTGCTGGTCGCCGCCCTTGAAGTTGAACGCCCCGCAATAGGCACGGGAGTTCATCTGGGCGTCGCCGAGGTCGATGACTTCGGCCCCGCCGGAAATCTCTTCCCACACCGTCTTGTCGGGGTCGAGCGCGTCGCGCGACTGGTCGACATAGGACATGTCCACCGTGTCGCCGAACTCCACCGTGCCCGCGTCGGGCTGTTCCTGCCCGGTGAGCATCTTGAACAGCGTCGATTTACCGGCGCCGTTCGGGCCGATGACGCCGACGATGCCGCCGGGGGGGAGGGAGAAGGACAGATCCTCGATCAGGAGCTTGTCGCCCATCGCCTTCTTCAGCCCCTCGACCTCGATCACCTTGGAGCCGAGGCGCGGGCCACGGGGGATGACGATCTGGGCGTTGGAGATGCGTTCGCGTTCGGATTGCGAGGCGAGATCTTCGTAGGCGTTGATCCGGGCCTTCTGCTTGGCCTGCCGCGCCTTGGCGCCCTGCCGCATCCACTCAAGCTCGCGTTGCAGGGTCTTCTGCCGCGACTTGTCCTCTTTCGCCTCGTGCTCCAGCCGCTTGGCCTTCTGCTCCAGCCAGGCGGAATAGTTGCCCTCGTAGGGGATGCCGCGACCCCGGTCGAGTTCGAGAATCCAGCCGGTGATGTCGTCGAGGAAGTAGCGATCGTGGGTGACGATCAGGATCGTGCCTTTGTAGTCGATCAGGTGCTGCTGGAGCCACGCGATCGTCTCGGCGTCGAGGTGGTTGGTCGGCTCGTCGAGGAGCAGCATGTCGGGCGCTTCGAGCAGCAGCTTGCACAGTGCCACGCGGCGGCGTTCCCCGCCCGAGAGCGACGAGACGTCAGCGTCGTCCGGCGGGCAGCGCAGCGCCTCCATCGACACGTCGACCTGCGCGTCCAGATCCCACAGGTTCTCGCTGTCGATCTGGTCCTGAAGCTGGGCCATCTCGTCGGCGGTTTCGTCCGAGTAGTTCATGGCGAGGTCGTTGTAGCGTTCGAGGATCGCCTGTTTGCCCGCCACGCCCTGCATGACGTTCTCGCGCACGGTCAGCCCTTCGTCGAGTTCCGGCTCCTGGCTGAGATAGCCGACCTTGGCGCCCTCGGCCGCCCAGGCTTCGCCGGTGAAATCCTTGTCCTGTCCCGCCATGATCCGCATGAGGGTCGATTTACCCGCTCCGTTCACACCGACGACGCCGATCTTGACGCCGGGAAGGAACGAGAGGCGGACGTTCTCGAAGCATTTCTTGCCGCCGGGATAGGTCTTGGAGACGCCATCCATGTGATAGACGTATTGGTAGCTGGCCATGATGTCCTCGCTGTCGGTTTGCGCCTAGATAATCCGGGGCGCGGACCGGGGCAACCGGGTCAGCGCAGGCGTTTGGAGACGAGGATGCTCTGCCCGTCGGGCTGTGGCGTCAGGGTGAAGCGGTTGCGCCTTGCATAGGCGAGGCTGGGGCGGTTGCCGGGCCAGATGTAGCCACGCACGACGCCCGCCCGCCGCCGTTCTGCATCCACCAGCACGGCGGTGAGGAGCGCCTGGCTCACCCCTACGCCCTTCTTTTCGGGAAACACGGCGACATCTGCGATTGTCACGGTGCGCGGCCAGAGCGGGCGCAGCTCCATATGATAGGCGATGTGGCCCACGAAAGCGCCGTCGCGCTCCGCCACGATCACGGTTCGCGCACGCAGGTTCGGCGGCCATCGCGTGAGGTGGCTGCCCAGGTATTTCTCGATGAAGGGGGTGCCTTCGAAGTCCGGCTCGCGGATGCGGTGGGCCTCGAAAGTTTCAATGTGCAGCGCGATGATGCCTTCGACATCCCGTTTCTCGGCCGGGCGGACCGTGATCGTCATGCGCTGTCCCTCGCCACCGCGCCGTCGGGCGCACCGTGTATCCATGTCACAGGTTGCAGAAAACCGGCGGGCGGGGAATCCCCGATTTTGCGATTGAGTGGGAGTGGTGTAAGCGGGTGGCACCTCGCGGGCCAATCCCGCGCTGGATAGGAGCCGATCATGTCGAATTTCTGCCGAGCATATCTCCTTCAGGGCACCCCCTGAACGCGGCATTCGCATGATCCACTGAATCGAAGGCCGCCCGTTTTCGCGGCCTTTTTTGTTGTCTTTTAAATAGGTTACGTCTGCGGGTGGTCTTCCTTAAAGCAAGGAGAGACCCATGGTCTATGTGACCAACACGACCCTCAGAGCCTCGCCCCGCCGTGTCATCCGGCTCGGGCGGATCGTCTTCGCCATCCTGCCCGCGCGGCGCAAGCCGCCCAAGCGCCTGACAGGGTCGGTGCCGGATTACCTGTATCGCGACGTCGGCCTGCCGCCGACCGAGCGGCCGCGGCAATCGCTCCCACCCGACGTGGTTGGGAGGTCACTGATGTAAGGCGGTGGCCGTCCGGGCGTCGTGTCCGGGCGGCCTCACGCGGTCAGCCGCCGCCCATGTCCATGTGGATGCGCTTGGCCGTCTGGTCGAAGGGAACGCGTTTGCAGATCGTGGTGGCCGGGCCGATGTTGCGCCACGCCGAGGTGGAACACAGCCGAACCCACTTTATCCGCGCCACGTCCACTGCGCCACCGGGCTGGGACGGGCAGACCCCATCGAACCGGAATGCGTGGGCGCGGCCCATCGTGTCCTCGTCCGCGCAGGGTGAGATGATCGAATTGTTGCCGCGTACGAGGTCCAGCGTGAAGCGTTCGTTCGCACGTCCTGTTTCGGTCCAGGTGAACGAAACAGGCGCGCTGCCTTTGCTTTCGTCCTCCAGCAGAAGGTACTCTCCACCGTCATAGGCAAAGCTGCGCGCGCCTTCCCCTTTGCCGTCGGTCCAGCGATTATCCGCAGAATGGGCGAGGCGCACCGTCTCGATTTCGGACTTGTGGACCAGCCGGTTGTTCGCCGAGGCGCAGACCCCGGTGAACCGGTAGGAGGGTGTCTGGCCGAGGATCGCGGAACTCACGCAGGGCTTGATCCACGTCCCGTCCTTGAGCTTCACGTCGAGCGAGTAATACCGCCCCGGCATCCGCGACCAGACGAGGAACAGGTCGGTCAGGCTCTCGATCGTCCCGTCCGGGCGGAACCGCAGTTGTTGCCGGTTCACCTTGCGTTCGAGCCCGGCGCAGTTCTCGCCGCGCCAGCGTCCGACGTGGAAATAGATATAGTAGTTCCCACCTCGTTCGATCACCGACGAATGGCCCATGTTCTCGACGAGCGGCTCGCGGCGGAAGTTGCCTTTGCCGTCTCCGTTCACGCAGCCCGGTCCGGTCTCGGAGAAAACGGGGGTGGACAGGCTGTAGACCCCATCCGACTTGGAGAAATCGAAACTGTCGTCGGACATGAGGTAACTCAGGCCATAGGAGCGCTGCGTGCTGCCCCGGCTGTAGACGAGGTAGGAGCGCCCGTTGCGCATGAAGACGTCGGGCGCTTCGTTGATCCGCTCCTCATAGGTCGCGTCGGAGAGCGGGTTGGCATAATTCGTGAGCGGGATCAGGATGTTGCGCACCGCCTCGGGGCGGTTCAACGGGAAAGCCGCGACGTTGTTTCCGTCCTTGAACCACGTATAGAGGAACCAATCCCCGAGCGCCCCTCGATAAGTGGCCGAGTCGATACGGATCGCGTGGTTGCAGCCCTCGGGTGGGCAGGCGCGCGGATTGTGGGTGCGGGGCAGGCGGGTGCCTGCGTTGATCGGTTGCGGTGTCCCGAAGTCGAGCGAGCCGAGCGGTGCGGTGGCGGTCCAGGTGGTCACGTCCTGCTGCCCGCGCAGGCAATTCAGGCAGGGGCATTCGCCGCCTTCCTCATATTGCATGGCCGAGAAGGTGATCGTGCTCTCGGTCGTCGTGTGGGAAATGTCGGGGGCCCAGATGCGGCAGTAATCGTGTTTACGGTCGACCTTCGACGGGTCGTAAGTGGCCGCAGAGAACACCTTTCCGAGGTCTGGGGTGCGCCAGATCTTGATGATCTTGTTTCCGCTGGGCCCCCAGCTTCCGGTGAGCAGGTAGCGTTTGCCGTCGAACGACACGTCCGGATCGCCAAGCCCCTTGACGACCACGGTCCGGTCGGGGCCCGGTTTCCAGCCGCTTTGGGAAAAGGTTGGCAGGGCCGCGGCGATGGTCAGCGAAAACGCAAGCGCAAGGCGCAGAAGGGCCGGGACTCCGGTGTACATCGACAATGTCCGCCTGTGACTGCTTTGTTTTGCGAAAAGCATGGCCGAGCGCCGGGAACCGGTCAAGCGCCGCCCCGCTCGCGTTGGCTCACCGCTGCGTCAGGCGGGTTACAGGCGTTTCTCGAAAAAGACGTCCGGATAGGGGTCGTCGTTGAACCGGTCGATCTCGCGCCAGCCGAGGCGTCGATACATTGCGACCGCCTCGGGAAGCTGGCTGTTCGTGTCCAGTCTGAGCGTCGTCATCCCGAGGTCGCGTGCGGTGCGTTCAATTTGCTCCATCAGCCGCGCGGCGAGGCGCAGGCCACGCGCCGAGGGATCGATCCAGACGCGCTTGACCTCGCCCCATGTCCCGTCGTGGCCTTTCACCCCACCACACCCGATCGGCAGGCCATCGGACATGATGACGAAGAAGGCCCCTTTAGGCCGGAGCATGTCCACGGCCTCGGGATCTTTCGACAGGTGGACTTCGAACCCGGTCCGGAACCGCCGGGCGAGTTCCGCGAAATACGCGTTGAGGCAGGTGACCGCCTCCGGCGCGCGCGGGTCCACCTCTTCAAAGGTCACGGCGTGCTGGCCGAGTGCAGAGGCGATCAGGTCCATTGCCGCGATCAGGTCGGCGCGGTTCGGGTGATGGTCCAGAAGCCGTTGCGCGCGTTGGTTCGATAACGCCTCGTAGGCCTCGAACTCCGACATGCCCGCCGGCGTGAGGTTCGCGATCCGGCGGCGTGCGTCCGACGGGGCAGGGGACGTAGTCACGAGCCCCTCGTCTTCCAGTGCCCGCAACAGCCGGCTCATCAACCCGCTGTCGAGACCGAGGTAGTCTCGGATCGCCCCGACCTCGCAGATGCCGCGTCCGATGGCGTTGAGCACGCGAGCGGCGCCGAGTGGTCTTCCCCGACCAAGGAAACTCTGGTCCATAACGCCTGCCTCGCGGGTGACAGCGCGGTGGAATCTGCGGATGCGGTCGATGTCGGTCGGGGGCACTTATCGGACTCAGGTCTGTTACTTTACCTGACTATTGTCAGGAAGCCGTGATCGGGTCAAGAACCCGAAAGGCCGTTGACACTCTGCCTGCGCGCGGGCCAATCAGGCGCGATGCGTCACGAACTGCCCCTTGGCCGACCCGGCCGGACGATCGGTTTGCTGGGTGGGTCTTTCGACCCCGCCCACGAAGGTCATGCGCATATTACCCGCGAGGCGCTCAAACGTTTCGACCTTGATGAGGTCTGGTGGCTGGTGAGCCCGGGCAATCCATTGAAATCGAAAGGCCCGCGGAGCATGGACGCGCGTCTGACCCGTGCGCGGGACATCATGCAGCACCCTCGTGTGACAATCACGGATATCGAGGCCCTGCTTGGCACGCGCTATACCGCCGAGACGCTGGGCCGGCTCTTCGAGCTTTATCCGGGTGTGCGTTTCGTCTGGCTCATGGGGGCTGACAACCTCGCCCAGTTCCACCGCTGGGAAAACTGGGACTGGATCATGTCGGCGCTCCCCGTGGGTGTGATCGCGCGCCCGGGCGAGCGGGGTGCGGCCCGGTCCTCACCCGCCGCCCAGATCTTTCGCGACTACCGGGTGCCGGGCCGCCACGCCCGCAAGATCGTCCATCACATGCCCCCGGCCTGGACCCTGATTAATGTCCCGATGCGGCCGCACTCGTCGTCCGAGATCCGCGCGCGGGGTGAGTGGCGCGACTGACGCGCCGGTGCCGGAAAATTGACCTCGCGTCGGCACCGATTAAATAAGACTCTCGATCTATTGTTTCCTGAATCGGACTTGTCGCGACCGGCGCGTTTGGTTTTACTCGACCGCATGGCAGGGGGAGTTTCACGGCGCATGTTCCTGACCAGCGCAGTCTCTGCGCTGGCGACCACAGCCATTGCCGAGGCCCCTCTTACCTCCATTCGTCCAATGCCCCGAGACATGGCCGGCCGCCCGCCGCCCCGGCGCAGTTCGGTGGCACCCGATATCGACTCGCTCATCGCTCAGGCCAATCTGGACGGTCAGGTGGGTTTCGTCGTTGCAGACGCCAGGACGGGCCTCGTACTGGAGGAACGCGAAGGCGGCCGCACGATGCCTCCCGCAAGCGTCGCCAAGTCGGTCACGGCGCTTTACGCCTTCGACGCACTCGGGCAGGACCATGTGTTCGAGACGCGGCTCGTCGCGACCGGCGGCATTTCCGACGGCAAGGTGCAAGGTGACCTCATCCTTGTGGGCTCGGGCGATCCCACGCTCGATACCAACGCGCTGGCCGGTATGGCGCAGAAGCTCGCCAAACTCGGAGTTACCGGCATCAGCGGGGCGTTCCGGGTCGACGGCAGCGCGCTTCCCTACGTCAACTCCATCGACCCCGGCCAGCCCGATCACCTCGGGTACAACCCGGCGGTTTCGGGGCTGAATCTCAATTTCAATCGCGTTCATTTCCAATGGACGAAAGGCAGCAACGGCTACGCGGTCGAAATGGACGCGCGCTCCGACCGCTATCGTCCGCCGGTCAGAATGGCGACG
This sequence comes from Maritimibacter sp. UBA3975, assembly GCF_002384975.1. Taxonomy (NCBI): domain Bacteria; kingdom Pseudomonadati; phylum Pseudomonadota; class Alphaproteobacteria; order Rhodobacterales; family Roseobacteraceae; genus Maritimibacter; species Maritimibacter sp. UBA3975. The sequence goes on along the minus strand of NZ_DGCP01000009.1, from coordinate 549,777 downwards.
ATGCAGGTCGTGGACCGCGATCTGCCCGTCTATACCTATTCCGCCTCCGAGGGCGGCGTGGACGCGTGGACCGTCGCCAAAAGCGCGCTGGGCAACGGCGGCTCCCGATGGCTCCCGGTGCGTCGCCCGGACCTCTACGCCGGCGAAGTCTTTCAGGCCCTGGCGCGGGTCAACGGTGTGACCCTGCCAAAGCCCGGTGTTCAGGAGGATGCCGCTCAGGGTGCGCCCATCGTCGTGCATCAATCCGAGAGCCTCTCGGACATCGTGCGCGGGATGCTCAAGTACTCGACGAACATAACCGCCGAAGCGCTTGGCCTTGCCGCCTCCCGCGCCCGCGGACTGGACGTGGCCGATCTCGCTGCCTCCGGCGCCGCGATGAGCGACTGGATGCGCGAAAGGATGGGTGCCGATGCCCCCGCCTTCACGGACCACTCCGGTCTGGGGGATACGAGCCGCGTTTCGCCTCAGGATCTGGTGAACATGCTCGTGCGTACGGGGCCCGGCGGTGCGTTGCGCAGCCACATGAAGACGGTGGTCGCCAAAGACGAGGAGGGGCAACTCGACCCCGAGGCGGGATACGCGATCGAAGCAAAGACCGGGACGCTCAACTTCGTCTCGACGCTCGCGGGCTACGTCACGGCGCCGGACGGCAACGTGCTCGCCTTTGCGATTTTCACCAGTGACATGGAGCGGCGCAACGCGCTGACCAAGGCCGAACGGGAACGTCCGCCGGGCGGTCGCGGCTGGGCCGGTCGGTCACGCTGGCTGCAACACCAGTTCATTAACCGCTGGATGACGGTCTACGGCGCCTGAGCCGCCGGTTCTTTCGGGCGCTGCCCGGTCCGGCGCAAGACCTGCGCGCGGGATTGCCCGCGCGCAGTCTGGAAACGTCAGGGCCGGCCGGGGATATTGACCGCCTTCTCGCTTGCGGGTCGCGCCATGCAGGCCGCGCGCCAGCGCAGGACGTTCTCGAACGTCGCCAATTCCAGCACGTCGTCGGCCTTGTAAGCCGAGGTCAGCCCGCGAACCCATGGCCAGGTCGCGATATCGGCGATGGTGTAATCGTCGCCCATGAGGAACTCGCGCCCGTCCAGCCGCTTGTCCAGAACGCCCAGAAGTCGCTTCGACTCGCCGATGTACCGCTCGCGCGGGCGAGGATCCTCGATGTCCTTGCCGCCGAAGGCGTAAAAGAAGCCGAGTTGCCCGAACATCGGGCCGACGCCGCCCATCTGCCACATGAGCCACTGGATCGTCTCGTATTTTTCTGCCGGATTCTGCGACAGGAACAACCCGGTCTTGTCCGCGAGATAGATCAGGATCGCGCCGGTTTCGAACAGGCCGAGGGGCTGGCCGCCCGGTCCGTCCGGGTCGATGAGCGCGGGGATCTTGTTGTTGGGGTTAAGCGACAGGAACTCCGGCGTGAACTGGTCGTCTTCCATGATGTTGACGAGATGCGGCTCATAGGCGAGCCCGGTTTCCTCGAGCATGGCCGAGACTTTGATCCCGTTGGGGGTCGGGAGGGAATAAAGCTGAATTTTCGACGGGTCTTCGGCGGGCCAGCGTTTGGTGATCGGAAAATCGGTGAGCATGTCTGCGTCCTTCATTGGGTTGCGGTCACGTTTGATCGAGAGTGTTTCATTTCGCCGCACCCTCCGCCATCACCATTCGCGCACAAGGGTCGTTCACCCCAGACGGCTTGGCCGAGTGGAACAGAAGGCCCACTGGACGCGGTTTCGGCACGACGCAGCGCAGTAAGCGCGCATCAGAGCGTCATGTGACGGGCGCGCGCCCCACGTTCGATGGCAGCGGCGTGAAGCCTGTCGATGTTGAGTTCGTAGCGGATTTCTTCGAGCAACCGGAGTTCGCCTTCGCGCATAACAGTGTCGGCGGCGGCCACGTCGCAGGCCATCGCATAGGCGGTTTCCCACAGCCGGTCCGGCAGGTTCTCACGCACCAGACCGAAGAGCGCGTCCAGCCCGTCTTCTTCACTCATGAGGTCGAAGACCGCCTGGCTCACCTGCTTGATGCGGTCCGCGTCGTACTGCGCGAAAACGGGCAGGTGGTCGACGATTTCCTCGATCCGGACCAGTTCGGATGTGCGGATCTGCCCGTCCGACAGCGACACGGTCAGCATCACCGCGATAAGGCAGTCTTCGGGGGTCAAAGCGTTGGGAAGATCGGGCACGGCGGCCTCCTTGGATTTTCTTTGTTGCATTGCAGAATATTGACCCGGATCATCCCGTTCAATAGGTAGACGCTTCCACGGGCGCGGGGTGCGCCCCGACGATATGAACCGGAACCGAACAATGTCTGATCTGCGTGACGCCGCGATGAACTCGAAAGCCTGGCCCTTCGAGGAGGCGCGGCGGCTGGCGAAACGCTATGAAAAGGCCCCGCCCGAGAAGGGTCATGTGCTGTTCGAGACAGGTTATGGCCCCTCGGGTCTGCCGCATATCGGCACCTTCGGTGAGGTGGCGCGGACAACCATGATCCGCCGGGCGTTCGAGACGATCAGCGATATCCCGACGCGGCTCATTTGTTTTTCCGACGATATGGACGGGATGCGCAAGGTGCCCGACAACGTGCCGCAGGCCGACATGCTGCGCGAGCATCTGCAAAAGCCGCTGACCTCGGTGCCCGATCCGTTCGGCGAGTACGAAAGCTTCGGCCATCACAACAATGCTATGCTGCGCCGGTTCCTCGACACCTTCGGGTTCGAGTACGAGTTCTTTTCTGCGACCGAGTTCTACAAATCCGGTGCCTTCGACGAGACGCTTCTGCGCGCGGCAGAGCGCTATGACGACGTGATGAAAATCATGCTGAAGTCCTTGCGTGAAGAGCGCCAGCAGACCTATTCGATCTTCCTGCCGATCCACCCTGAAACCGGGCGCGTGCTCTATGTGCCGCTCAAGGAGGTGAACGCCAAGGATGGCACGATCACCTTCGACGACGAGACCGGGCGTGAATGGACGCTGCCCGTTACGGGCGGCAACGTGAAGCTCCAATGGAAGCCTGACTTCGGCGCGCGCTGGGCCGCGCTCGATGTCGATTTCGAGATGTACGGCAAGGATCACTCGACCAATACGCCGATCTACGACGGTATCTGCCGCGCGCTCGGCGGCCGGGCGCCGGAGCATTTCACCTACGAGTTGTTCCTCGACGACAAGGGCGAGAAGATCTCCAAGTCCAAGGGCAATGGCCTGTCGATCGACGAGTGGCTGAACTATGCCTCGACCGAGAGCCTCGCCTATTTCATGTATCAGAAGCCCAAGACGGCGAAGCGTATGTTCTTCGACGTGATCCCGCGGGCGATGGACGAGTATCACCAGCAGCTCGCGGCCTATCCGGGCCAGACCCCTGAGCAGCAGGTCGCGAATCCCGTGCATCACATCCATGCGGGCGATGTCCCCGAAAGCCGGATGGTGGTGAACTACTCGATGCTCCTCAACCTCGCCTCGGTCGCGTCGGCCCATGACAAGTCGGTGCTCTGGGGTTTCATCCGCAATTACGCGCCGGATGCGACACCCGAAAGCCACCCGGACCTCGATGCCGCGGCGGGCTATGCCGTCCGGTACTACGAGGATTTCGTGGCGCCCACGAAGTCGTACCGTCTGCCCACCGATCTTGAGCGCGAGGCGCTTGAGGATCTCAGGGCCCGGCTTGCGGCGTGGGAAGGGGGCAATGACCCCGAGGGTCTTCAGGGTGAGGTATTCGCCTGCGGCCGTGAGCGGTTCGAACCCATGCGCGACTGGTTCAAGGCGCTTTATCAAGTCCTGCTTGGCGCCGATCAGGGCCCGCGCTTCGGCTCCTTCATCGCCCTTTACGGGGTTGCTGAAACGACTACGCTCATAAACCGAGCGCTCGCGGGTGAGCTGGTCGCCTGACAGTTCGCTGCGGGCAGAGTGCGCGGCTTACGCCACCGCACCCCGGCCACGAGTCAGACGATCCAGAGCCGGATGAGCCACGCTACGGTGCCAATGGCAAGCACACTTACCAAATAGAGCCCCACGAACCAGAGCGCCCGGCGCAGCGGCTTCTTGGGTCGTCTTTCGTCACCTGTGTCATCCATCAGTGATACCCGGAATCCACGTCGATCTTGCCCCGGAAAACGTAATAGGCATAGGCGGTGTAGCCCAGAATGATCGGGATCAGCACGCCTGCGCCGACGAGCATGAACACCTGGCTTGCGCGCGGGGCGGCAGCCTCATAGATCGTGATTTCGGTGGGGATGATGTAGGGATACATCGTCAGGCCCAGCCCGATGAAGCTCACGATGAACAGACCGAGAGCCGAGAAGAACGGCCAGTGGTCGTGGCGGTGCACATGGAGCGCGCGAAAGAGCGCCCACGTCAGGCCGAGCACGACCGCTGCCACCGCAACGGCCCAAAGGATGTGCCAGCCCTCGAACCACCGGGCGAAATACCCATCCTGCAGGAAGGGCGACCAGATCGAGACGGAGCCGATGAAGATCACGGTGGCGATGCCCAGGTGCCATGCGCGGGTCCGCATCCGCTCCTGAAGGTCGCCGGTGGTTTTCATCACCAGCCACGTCGCACCGAGGAGCGCGTAGCCCACCACCACGGCGAACCCGACGAAAACCGAGAACGGGGTGAGCCAGTCCCACCAACCGCCGGCATAGGCGCGTTCGGCCTCGTTCACGTCAATGCCCTGGAGGAGACCGCCGAGAGCCACGCCCTGTGCGAACGCCGCAAGCGTGGAGCCCGCGATGAAGGCCGCGTCCCAGATCCAGCGCCCTGTGTTGGCTTTCCACCGAAACTCGAACGAAACGCCCCGCAGAATGAGGGCGAGGAGCATGGCGATCAGTGGCGCATAGAGCGCAGGTAGGACGATGGAGTAGGCCAGCGGGAAGGCCGCGAACAGCCCGCCGCCGCCCAGCACAAGCCAGGTTTCGTTGCCGTCCCAGACCGGCGCGACCGAGTTCATCATCACGTCGCGGCTGTCCTTCTTGCGTTCGGCGGCGAACAGGATGCCGATGCCAAGGTCGAAGCCGTCGAGCACGACATAGACCAGCACCGCGAAGGCGATGATGAAGGCCCAGATGGTCGTCAGGTCGAAGGAGATGTCGGATACGATAGGCATGTCACTCTCCCGGCTGGTGGCCATGCGTGCCGGGCGTGATGCCCGCCGCACGGGTCGGTCCGTCCGCGACGTCCTTAAGTCGTGGCTCGTCAGGTGTTGGCGGTTTCGCCATCAGCCTCAGGATATAGAAGGTTCCTGCGCCGAAGACGGCGAAATAGACCACGATGAAGGCGATGAGCGAGGTGCCCACAGCGGGCGCGTCCAGCGGCGCCGCGCTGTCGGCGGTGCGCAGAAGGCCGTAGACCGTGAAGGGCTGGCGCCCAACCTCGGTCGTGACCCACCCGGCAAGCACGGCGACCAGGCCAGAGGGGCCCATCGCGACGGCTGCGCGGTGCAGCCAGGGCCAGTAGAACAGCCGCCCCCGGTAGCGCGCCCAGAGCGACCACAGGCCAAGCCCCAGCATGGCGAAGCCGATGGCGACCATGATCCGGAACGACCAGAAAACGATGCCCACGGGTGGTTGATCCTCGTCCGGGATCGTGTCCAGCCCGTCCAGCGGCTCGTTCCAGCCGTGCTTAAGGATCAGCGAGGAAAGCTTCGGGATGCCGATGGCATAGTCGAGCCGCTGCTCCGCGTCGTTCGGGATGCCGAACAGGTAAAGCGGCGCACCATCCGGGTGGCTCTCGTAGTGACCCTCCATAGCCATGACCTTGGCCGGCTGGTGTTCGAGCGTGTTGAGCCCATGCAGGTCGCCCAGAAAAATCTGGACGGGCGCCACGATGGTCGCCATCCACATCGCCATCGAGAACATGGTGCGGGTCGCGGGGGACGACTCAGCGCCCTCGCGCCGCCGCCGGAGCAGGTGCCAGGCCGCGACGCCACCGACGATGAAGGCGGTCGTGAGGTAGGCGGCGGTGATGGTATGGGCGAGCCGGTAGGGGAAGGACGGGTTGAAGATCACCTGCCAGAAGTCTTCGGGCATGAATTGCCCGGTGTCCGGGTCGATCGAAAAGCCTGCGGGTGTGTGCATCCACGAATTCACCGACAGGATCCAGAAGGCCGAGATGAACGTGCCGATGGCCACCATGGCGGTCGCCGTCATGTGCAGCCCCGGTCCGACGCGCTCGCGCCCGAAAAGCATGATGCCGAGGAACCCGGCTTCCAAGAAGAAGGCCGAGAGCACCTCGTAGGCCATCGGAGCACCGATCACGGGACCGGCCTTATCCGAAAACACCGACCAGTTGGTGCCGAACTGGTAGGACATGACGATGCCCGAGACGACGCCCATGGCGAAGGCGAGCGCGAAAATCTTCACCCAGTAGCGAAAAAGATCAAGGTACTTGTGGTCCTTGGTCCACAGCCAGAGCGCGTTCACCACGGCCAGGTAAGACGCCAGCCCGATGGTGAAGGCAGGGAACAGAAAGTGGAAGGACACCGTAAAGGCGAACTGGATACGGGCGAGGAGGATCGCGTCGAAACTGGCGAGCATGTCTGTCTCCTTGTGGCAGGACGCAGCCTTAACCTGACTTCCCGATACAATTTAGGTGCGCCACCTCCTCCGGTGCGACTGGACAATTCGCCGCGTGGGCGCACGATTCCGTTATGAAGCTCAACCCCTTGACGGACGAGCGGTTCCTGCGCGGGGCTGACCAAGGGTCAACTTTTTCGCCTTCCGATGAAACCCTCATGGCGTCTCGCCCGTAACTTCATCAGACAGGAGGCAATACCATGAAACAGATCCTTCTCGTGATCGCCCTGACCTTTGCGGTGATCCTGCCGCGCCCGACCGCCGCTCAGGACGGAGATGCCGGCGCGATTCAGGGCGTCATTTCCGATCAATTCGACGCGTTCCTTGCCGAAGATGTCGAGACGGCGTTTTCCTACGCCTCCCCGATGATCCAGGGGCTCTTCCGGTCGGCCACAAATTTCGGCCAGATGGTCGAGAACGGCTATCCGATGGTCTGGGCTCCGGCCTCGACCAAGTTTCTCGAACTCGACGAGCGCAATGGTGCGCTGTGGCAAAAGGTGCTGGTCCAAGACACTGGCGGCACGTTCCACGTCCTTGAATACAAGATGGTCCAACGTGAAGGCGACTGGTTGATCGACGGGGTTCAACTCATCCGCGAGGCCGGTATCGGCGTTTGAAGGCGGTGAAAAAGTGTTAACAAAAGGTTAACGTCCGCGTCATCTCTCCCTATCTCTGCATGATTGCTGGGGGGAGATGAACTTATGAACGAAGACCTGTTAGGCGCAATATTGTGCGTGCTCGTCCTCAAGGGCGAGGCGGAATCCCATCATCGCTATGAGAATTTCTCGTATGGTGAGCTTGGAGAATACTCTACCTACTTCGACTGCGAGACGGACACTCATGTCTGGGAGTTCGGTCTGGACAGGCGCTCTTCGTTTGACAGTTTGCATCAAGCTGGCGTCGCCGCGGACATCAGCGGCAAGATTCCGGCCATCGCCATAATCGACACCAATCGCACTGAAGACCGTTTTGAAATGCAGGTCGAAAAGGCGGCACGCTATTTTGGTGTCGAGGTTCAGACCTACACAGCGGACTATCTGATCCGCTGGCAAATGACGGATTATCTGCGCAACTATCCAGATCCCGTTCCCGCCTCCTTAGGTCGATGAACGGCACTGGTTACGAGCCACTCGACACGCCCAAGCCCGTGGCAGACGATATCTGGGTCGTGGATGGGCCGGCTATTCGGTTCTACGGTCTACCGTTTTCCACTCGGGCGACCATTGTCCGGCTCGCGAACGGGGCTTTATGGGTTCACTCGCCAACCCGGCTAGACGATGAGCTGAAGAAACGGGTCATGGCGCTTGGCCCGGTGGCGCATCTCGTCGCGCCGAACTGGATTCACTACGCCTATGTCGCGCAGTGGCAGGCTGCGTTCCCCGAGGCCAAGAGTTGGGCCGCGCCCGGTGTCGCGGCGCGGGCGCGCAAGCACGGACTGGATGTCGCCTTCGACCATGATCTGACGCGGGAACCTCCGTCGGCATGGGAGGGCGAGATTGACCAGTTGATCGTCCGCGGCAGCGACGTGCACCGCGAGGCAGTGTTTCATCACCGGGCGAGTCGGACGCTGATCCTTACCGATCTCATCGAGAATTTTGAGCCACGGAAATTGCCGTGGTGGCTGCGCCCGGTGGTCCCGCTCGTGGGCGTGGCCGATCCGGACGGCAAGATGCCCCGCGACATGCGCGCGACGTTCCGCAAGGGGCGAGACGCGCTTCGCGCGGACGTGGAGCGCATGATCAATTGGCGGCCAGAGCGGGTGATCCTTGCGCACGGACGCTGGTACGACCGCGAGGGCGTGGCGGAGCTGCGCCGGGCCTTCCGATGGATTCTGGACTGAGTTTTCCCATAAGGAACGCGCTCGCGTTTGCGAGCCGTGCGGCCGCAGGCAGCGTACGGTGGCCTCAAGGCCGGTTAAGGCAGGCAGGGTAGCCCTTTTCGCGATGGGTGCGGCGCGTGGCGTTCGCACAGCTTGACCGGAAAGGGACCCCCATGAGCACCAACCTCGACCTGATGCCGTCGCCCTTCGTGGATGGGCTGGACCAGTGGTCCAGCGAGAACGGGACCGCCGGGTCCGCCACCTACAACGGGGCCGCGAACGCCGCTTTCGTCCCCTCGGACCAAGATTTCGGCGGCTGCCTCGAACTTCTGAAGACAGAAAGCACGCAGAAATTGCGCTGGACCGGCCAGACGCCGATACTGCCGGGCACCTATTTGCGCATTACCGCCCGCGTGAAGGCAATGAGCGGGGCGTTCCCCTCGGTCCGCGTCGCGGGCTATGCGATGGACGGATCGAACAGCCATGTGGGCGGACTGGACGAGACGGCGCCCACCGTCACGCTCGACAGCTACGGTGAGGTCGTGACGGTGACGGGGATCGTCGCGGCAGGCAACCGGGACGGCGTCGACATGATCTGGGGAGCGGCGCCGGAATATGGCCATTTCGGCATCGACCTGATCGGCGCCTCGGGCGGTATCGTGCGCGTGGATGACATCGAGATCGAAGATGTGACCGGGACGTTTCTGCGCGACATCCTGGATGTGGTGGACGTGCGCGATTATGGCGCGGTGGGCAACGGCTCGACCGACGACCGTGCGGCTTTCGCCGCCGCAGATGCCGACGCGGACGGGCGCACGGTCGTCGTGCCCGACGGCAATTACCACATCGGCTCCACCCTCACGATCCAGAACAAGGTGCGCTTCGACGGAACCGTGAACATGCCGGCGGGTGCGCATCTGGCGCTGATCCGCAACTTCGACCTGCCCACCTATATCGACGCCTTCGGGGATGAGGTGGAGGCGTTCCGCCGCGGTTTTCAGGCGCTGATGAATTTCTCGGACCACGACGGGTTCGACCTCAAGGGCCGCACGATCAACCTCTGGGGTCCGATCGACATGCAGGATGCCCTCAACACGGCGGACACCTTCCTGATCCGGCGCGTGATCCGCAACGGGCAGTTCTATGCGCAGGATGATCCCGCATGGGAGCCGGAGGTGGCCAGCAGCCAGGGCAGCTACAACCCCAACAACCCGCTTCAGATCACCGGCCTCACGAACGCGAGCCAGATTCAGCCGGGCAGCCAGGTCACCGGCAATGGCGTGGGGCGCGAAGTCTATGTGAAATCGGTGAACGTCGGGGCAGGGACGCTGCAACTGAGCCAGCCGCTGTACGGTCCCAACTCCACGCAGGGCTACACCTTCACCCGCTACAAATACATCCTCGACTTCATGGGGTTCGAGAACCTGCGCCGTCTGACCTTCTCGGAGGTCGAGTTCCAGATGAACGGTTATTGCAACGGCGTCATGCTCTCCAAGGAGGGTGAGAACATCCAGTTCAAGGACTGCTTCTTCGTCAAACCCAAGCACAAGGGCATCACCTCGGCCGGTCGGGCATGTCAGGACCTGCACCTCGAGCAGTGTCAGTGGATTTCTTCCGAGCAGGGTGTCGCGGCCGACCAGCGGGTGAGCGTCGGGTTCAATGTGAACGCCAACGACTCCAAGATCCGCGATTGCCGGTTCCAGCGTATGGGCCTTTCCGCCATCATCAACGGCACTGGCCACATGATCACCGGTAACCACTTCTTTCAGGGCGACGATTTCTCGAACGCTCCCCGGATCGCCGGGCTGGTTTTCACGCGGGAGGCCTGCGTGTCCACCGTCACCAGCAACTACATCGATAACTGCGCGATCGAATGGACCAACGAGCATGACGCCAAGCCCGATTTCTCGAATGAATACGGGTTCGGCGGGCTGACGATCACCGGCAATATCTTCTATTGCTCCGACGCGATTTCGAGCTTCCGGTTCATCCGGGTGAAACCCTATGGCAGCGGGCATTTCCTGTCCGGTTTCCAGGTGAACGAGAACTCGTTCTACTCCTCGACCGGAACCGTGCAGCGGGTGGAGGAATGGGACACGACCCACGCCGGGCCGGATTACTGGAGGTTCCGCAACATCACGTTCGAGCGCAACAACTTCAATGGCATCAGCCAGCGCACGATCAGTCCTGTCTGCCTCGAGTTCAACCAGTCCTCCAACGCGACGACCTGGACCCTGAACCCCTCGGGCTACCTCCCGTTCGGGGCCAATGCGCGCGCGGTCTCGTCGGTCGTGACCGAGGGCGAAATCAAGAACGGCTCCAACGGGCGCGTCGACGGGCTGCCCTATGTGAACGTGAATGCCGGGGCACAGAACAGATTCGTTCAGCTTGTCTGGCCGCAGGCCTGTCGCGGCACGGCTCATGTCACGGTGCGGTGCGACAAACCGCTTTAGGGCGCGCGCAGCGGCCGGATTGCCCCGCCGGGTTCGCGCCCGGCGGGGCTTTTTCGTCAACCGACTGCGAAGAGGTTCATCTTGTGACCGTCCGGGGTGCGGAAGTAACCGGCGTAGAAGTCGGGCCCGCGTGGTCCCGGTGCGCCTTCATCAGCAGCGCCCTGGTTCAGGGCGAGCGCATGGACCCGGTCGACCGTTTCCGGATCAGGGGCCATGAGCGCGACCATGGAGCCGTTTCCGCTAGCCGCCGCCCCTTCAAAAGGGACGGTCAGCATGACCTGAGGTCGTAACGGGCCGAAGTCCCATGCGGCTAGCGTTTCGGTCGTGTGGGACCGTGTGCCGCCGAGCGCGCCGAACACGGCGTCATAAAACGGGGCTGCGCCATGCGGGTCGTCCGACCCGAGGGTAATATATCCGATCATTTGGTGTCTTTCGATTGCCGGACAATCCGTGTCGTGCACGGCTGTCCTGTTCACAGAAAAGCGCGAAACGTATGTGGTCAGGCAATCATGGGGGTGAGCCTAGCCTGACCTTTCGAGCGCGGCAAGATTTGACCGGTATCAAGGCGCACAGGGCTTGAGGGGCGTACAATCGTCCCAATCAGGACAGGAGAGCAACATGGCGCGCGACACGGCAACGACGACGGAAAGCGCAGGCGAGGGACGCGTGACGAGCTTTCCCAAGGTGACCTCGGACCTCATCCGGCAGACTTTCGAAAATGGTGAGTACCCTTACGAGGGCAAGCTTGATCGCAAGGATTACGAGACACAGAAGGCCCAGCTTCAGGCCGAGCTTCTGAAGGTCCAGAAATGGGCGGGCGAGACCGGCCAGAAATTCGTCATGCTCTTTGAGGGTCGCGATGCCGCCGGCAAGGGCGGCACCATCAAGCGTTTCATGGAACACCTCAATCCGCGCGAGGCCCGGGTGGTCGCGCTGAACAAGCCGTCGGACCGCGAAAAGGGACAGTGGTTCTTTCAACGTTATTTCGAACATCTGCCAACATCGGGCGAGATGGTTCTCTACGATCGGTCCTGGTACAACCGCGCGGGCGTCGAGCGGGTGATGGGGTTCTGCACCCCAAACGAATACCTGGAATTCATGCGCCAGGTGCCGGATCTCGAGCGGATGCTCGTGCGCTCCGGCATCCGGCTTTACAAATACTGGTTCTCCGTCACGCGTGAGGAACAGGCGCGTCGCTTCAAGGCGCGCGAGAGCGATCCCCTCAAGCGGTGGAAGCTGTCGCCGGTCGACAAGGCTTCGCTCTCCAAATGGGACGACTACACCGAAGCGAAGGAGGCGATGTTCTTTTACACCGACACCGCCGACGCGCCCTGGACCATCGTGAAGTCCAACGACAAGAAACGCGCGCGGCTGGAGGCCATGCGCCACTTCCTGTCGACCATCGACTACCCGGACAAGGACCACGACATCGCAACCGCCCCGGACCCGCTGATCGTGGGCCACGCCAGTCATGTGATCCACGGGGCCGACCATATCCTTGGCGCGAGCCTTCACCCGGATCTGCGGCGCTCGACGCCCTGAGGCGCGAGAATATGGACCGTTCCGCTCTGACGGGGTAATCGTTCCGTCGGGACAGGTTGGACGCGGGGCAGGCGTGGGATATTACACGAACAAGGTCGCGGTGGTGACCGGCGCTGGCAGCGGACTGGGCCGGGCGCTGGCCCTTGATCTCGGAACGCGCGGCGCGAAACTCGCGGTCTCCGATATTAATGGTGAGACGGTCGCGGAAACCGCGCGGCTGCTGGACGCTGCGGGCGTCGAGGTTCTGCACCGGCAACTGGACGTCTCTGACGGTGCAACAATGCGCGCCCATGCTGCCGAGGTGAACGCGCGTTTCGGGGTGATCCACCAGATCTACAACAATGCGGGCCTGACGGTCGGGGAAAAGCCGCTCGTGCGCACGAAGAACGCCGACTTCCTTGGCGTGTTCCGGGTGAACCTATGGGGCGTCATCCACGGGACCCGAACGTTCCTGCCCTATCTGATCGAGAGCGGGGCAGGGCTCGTCTGCAACATTTCCAGCATCAACGGATTTCTCGCGATGGGGCAGGCGTCAGCCTATTCGGCGTCGAAATTCGCGGTGCGTGGCTTCACCGAATCCGTGCAGGTCGAGATGCTGGACGCGCGCCATCCGGTGCAGGTGTCGCTCGTCCTGCCGGGCGGGATCGCCACGAATATCGTGCGGATGTTGCCGCCCGATTTCGACCAACTGTCGCCGGAGCGTCAGGCGCAGGTGCGCCATGCCATCGACCTGCACTACGAGACGATGCTGCGCATGTCACCCGAGGCAGCGGCGAAGAAGATCCTCGACCGGGTTGCGCGTGGGCGTTGGCGTATTCTCATCACCCCGCGCGCCTTCTGGCTCGATCTGCTCGTTCGGGCGTTTCCGGGACAATACCCACGCCTCGTCGCGGGGTTCCAGCGCCGCTTCCGTGCGCGACAGAAGGCGGGACCGAAGGGGTCGGGTGCCGGCAAGGCGTAAGCTCGCCGACGATCATCGCGGCCCGCGTTGGAAGCCTTGGCCCAAACCGCTGTCCGCGCTATTGTTTCGCAAAATGAAACCCGAAACGGCCGGGGGCAGGCATGACGATCACGAAACTATCACGGCGCGGCTTTGCGCTGGGCGGACTCGCGCTGACGGGGCTCACCGCTTGCGGTCGTGCAGCCGGACCGATCGGTGGGGCGAGCAACGTGGCCTCGACCTCGTCCTCGTCATTTCAGACGGCGTCCAACGCGGGATACGATTCCTGGGTCGTAAGCTTCAAGAACCGGGCCGTGGGTTCGGGGTATGCCCAACCCGTCGTCGATCGCGCGTTTCGCGGGGCCGGCTACCTCCCCGGCGTGATTGAGCGGGACCGCAAGCAGACGGAATTCACGCGTACGCTCGAAGACTACCTCGCCATCGCAGCCAGCGACGAGCGCGTGCGCAACGGACGCGCCAATTTCCGCGCGCTTTCGGGCAAGCTCTCGTCCATCGAAAGCCAGTACGGCGTCGACGCGAAGGTCGTCGCGGCGATCTGGGGCATGGAAAGCTCCTACGGCACGCGGCGCGGTGACGTTCACATCGTCTCGGCCATGTCCACGCTCGCCTACGACGGGCGGCGCAAGGATTTCTTCGAAAAACAGCTCTTCGCGGTGCTCAAGATCCTGGCCGCCGGCGACACCACGCCCGAGAACATGCGCGGCTCATGGGCCGGCGCGATGGGGCATACGCAGTTCATGCCGACCTCCTACCTCGCCTATGCCGTGGACTTCACCGGCGACGGGCGGCGCGACATCTGGGCTGACGATCCGACCGACGCGCTGGCCTCCGCCGCCAACTACCTGCGCCAGTTCGGCTGGACCAAGGGACAGCCGTGGGGTGTCGAGGTGAAATTGCCCGAGGGCTTCGACCGCTCGCAGGCCGGCTTTTCCAACAGCCGGAGCGTGAGCACCTGGACGTCGATGGGCGTGCGCGACATGAACGGCGGCACGGTGCCCAATCACGGCGCCGCCCGCGTGATCGAACCCGCCGGCGGCGGCGGTCCGGCGTTCATGGTGTTCAAGAACTTCGATGTCATCAAGCGCTACAACAACGCGACCTCCTACGCGATTGGCGTGGGTCATCTGGGTGACCGGATCGCAGGCGGCGGCCCGATCCGGGGCAACTTCGGCCCTGATCCGCAGGGCCTCACGCTCGAAGACCGCAAGGACATCCAGCGCCGGCTGACCTCCAAGGGCTTCGACACCGATGGCACGGACGGCGTTATTGGTGCCAAGTCCGAAGCGGCCATCCGCGCGTTCGAGGCTGCCAACGGTATGCCCTCGAGCGGTCTCGCCACCAAGGCGTTACTGGTCAAGCTGGGCGGTCGGCCCGGCGCCTGAGCGCTGGGCTCGCTCTTCTTCGGTCTGGAAATCCCGGGGCTCAGGCCAGCGCGTCCGACAGCGCCCTCTGGAAACCGGTCGCCTCGGCGAAACGGGCCGGCAGCGTCGTGGTCAGCGACGCCTGTTCGCCCGCATCCACCTCATGCCACAGGACGAGGCCTTTGCGCCGCAGATGCGCCCCCTGCGGGTGATCGGGCGGAAACGGAGTCGGCACGCGCTTCAACGCTGGGTCCGACATGTCCCACCCAGCGGCTTCCAGCGCGGCGGCCTGCGCCACCACCGGATGCCCACCCGCCACCCGCTCACGCCAGCCGGGCAGGGCGTCCTTGGGAAAGGCCATCGACCCCACGCCCAGCTTGCAATAGCTCGCAGAGGCTCCGAACATGAAGCTTATGGGCGCGCCCTGCACGGTCCATTGCATGTGCAGATGCGTGTTGTAGGGTGTCTTGTCCTTGGAAAACCGCACGTCGCGATGCACCCGGTAGAGTTTGGGCGTGACCGTCTGGCCCATGTCGCGAGCGAGCCGCTGTGCGATATCGTCGAGCAACAGGTCGGCGGGGCGCTTCACTGCAGCCTCGTAATCTGCCTTGTGCGCCGCAAACCACTCCCGGTCGTTGTTCGCAGCCAGCCGTGCGAAAAAGTCGCGGGAGCCGGGCACGAGGTCATGAAAGCTGTCCATTCACTCTCCTCCGAGTTCGGTGCAGTCTGGCCCCCAACACCCCATTCGCCAATAGGCTTGATGAACGGATCCTGACAGGAGGCGTCAGCTATGTGGAACGACCGTTACGCTATCGAGGATTTCGTCTTCGGCACCGCGCCCTCGCAGTTTCTTGTCGCGCGGCAGGACTACCTCGAATCGGGGATGACCGCGCTCGCCGTGGCCGATGGCGAAGGACGCAATTCCGTATTCATGGCCCGAAAGGGCCTGCGCGTCACGGCGATGGAGGCCGCACCCAACGCCATTGCCAAGGGACGCAAGCTCGCGCGGGCGCATCACGTCGAGGTCGAGTTCGTCGAGGCTGACATTTTCGACTGGGATTGGGACGCCACGCAGTACGACGTCGTCGCGGGCATCTTCTTTCAATTCATGGGGCCTGAGGATCGCGCCACGGTCTTCGACGGCATGAAGCGCGCCGTGGCTCCCGGCGGGCTGCTGATGATCCACGGGTACACGCCGAAGCAACTGGAGTACGGTACCGGCGGACCAGGTGTGGCGGAGAACCTCTACACGGAAGACTTGCTGGCAGAGGCTGTCGCCGGGTGGGAAGTGCTCTGCCTCGAGTCCTATGAGACCGAGCTCGATGAGGGGGCCGGTCATTCCGGCATGTCAGCGCTCATCGACCTGATCGCGCGAAAGCCCGGCTGAATGGTGCGGCATGCACCAGCTGCGGCCATGATACCGTCGCTCAAGCGGCAAGCCATTCCGGCAAGGTCCTGAGATATAACGATACCTGGCTCCAACGGCTCGGTTTTGTCAGGATGATGGCCGAGCGCGCGTGACGCCGAGTCCATGAAGAGGGGTGCCCGGAACAGGCACGCCCCGTTTTCGACCATCCGATCAAATCCCTTTCCCCCGCCTGCGCCTCATGGCAAAGGACCCCCATGTCCCGCCTCGCCACATATCGCAGTCATGCCAGTGCCCACTTGGCCCTTGGCCTGCCGCTTATAGGCAGCCAGCTCGCACAGGTCGCGGTGCAGACGACCGACACGCTGATGATCGGCTGGTACGACGTGCGCGCGCTCGCGGCGCTGGTCTTGGGCACCTCTGTTTACATTCTGTTTTTCCTTTTCATCTCCGGCTTCGCATGGGCGGTCACACCGCTGGTCGCGGCAGCGGCGGAGCATGATGACGAGGTGCGCATCCGGCGCGTCACGCGCATGGGCCTGTGGGTGTCTCTCGGGGCAGGCGCACTTTGTCTGCCGGCCTTCATCTGGTCCAAGCCGCTGCTCGTCGCGCTGGGGCAAGACCCGGACATCGCGGGAATGGCGCAGGTTTACCTGCGCATCGCAGGGTTCGGCATCCTGCCCGGTCTCGCGGTGATGGTCCTCAAGGGCTACCTCTCCGCGCTCGAGAAAACGCGGGTGCAGTTCCGCGTGACCGTCGGCGCGGCGCTCGCCAACGTCGTCTTCAACTACCTGCTGATCTTCGGCAGCTTCGGCTTTCCCGAACTGGGCATCCGCGGCGCGGCCATCGCTTCGCTCGGGGTCAATCTCATCTCTGCGGTCTGGCTCGCGGTCTACGCCATTCGCACCTTCCCGGACCATGATCTCTTCCGCAGGCTCTGGCGCCCCGACGGCGAGGCGCTGCGCGAAGTTTCAGGAATGGGCTGGCAAATCGGGCTGACGACGGTGGCAGAGGTCGGGCTGTTCAATTTCTCCTCGATCGTGATGGGGTGGATCGGCACCATCCAGCTTGCCGCGCATGGCGTCGCGCTCCAGATCGCCACCATCGCTTTCATGGTGCAGCTTGGACTGTCCAACGCGGCCACCGTGCGCGCGGGCCGGGCTTACGGACGGCGCGACCGTCAGGGTCTCACCGATGGGGCCGTTGCGGTCTGGCTCCTGGGGTTCGGCTTCGCGGTGGTGTCGCTGGTGATTTTTCTTGCCGTTCCAGAAACGCTCATCGGGCTGTTTATCGACCCGGATGACCCATTGCGCGGTGAAATCCTCGCCATCGGCGCCACGCTCCTCGCCATGGCCGCGCTGTTCCAGTTCGTCGACTCGGCGCAGGTGCTCGCCATTTCGATCCTGCGCGGCATGCAGGACACGCGCCAGCCGCTCATCGTCGCTGCGATAAGCTACTGGCTCATCGGCGCACCGACGACCTACGTTTTCGGCATCGTGCTGGGATGGGAAGGCGTGGGGGTCTGGCTTGGCCTCGTCCTCGGGCTCGCCTGTGCGGCCGTCTTCCTTCAGCTTCGGTTCTGGCGCCTTACCCGCTACGTCGATCCTGAAGGGGCGCGCTACGCCTGACGCACCGGCCTCGCGCCCGCGCTGTCCCTCTTCTTTGGTCCAGAAATACCTCGGGGGGCTGGGGGGCAGCGCCCCCCAGCGGGTCGTCGGGCGCCCCGCGCCCGGCGACACCGTTCAGTCCTCGCGTATCAACCGCTCGGCCTTTTTGCGGACAAGAAGCGTGCGCAGGTCGTGCATCGCCATCAGGAGCGAGTCTGTCACCATCTCGAGCTGGTGGTCATCCGCATCCTTCTGCACCCAATGGGCGGTGTAGTTCAGCGTATCCACAGCGCGCAGTATATCGTCGATCTGGCGGGCAGAGAGCAATTCCTGCCGCTCGGCCAGCCAATCGGAAATCGCCGCCATGTCCTGATTCGACAGGGTGCGGTCACCATGGGGTTTGATATCGCCATTCTTCGTATTGACGACGGCGATCTGGTCCATCTCGATACGGCGGTGGCGGTTCTGTGTATCCACCTTGAAAACGAAGGCGCCGTTCTCGCGAACGCGAAAGAAATACTCGGGAAGCTCGGTCGACATGGTTTCTTGTTACTCCTGCCCGCGGCATTTGTAACCGGCTCGTTCAAACAGGGCCAGTGGATCGGTGCCTTACCGCAACGTAAACCTGGCTCAGGAAAGTGACGCGCAGAAGTCCTGAATGCGCGTGCAGGCGGTCGTCAGCTGTTCGTCAGACGTGGCATAACTCACGCGGAAATTCGGGGAGACGCCGAAGGCCGCGCCGAACACGACCGCAACCCCTGTGGCTTCGAGCAACGCCTTGCAGAAGGTCTCGTCATCCGTGATCACGGTGCCCTCGGGCGTGGCCTTGCCGATGCAGCCCGCAATAGAAGGGTAGACGTAGAACGCACCCTCCGGCGTCGGGCAGTCGATTCCCTGCGCCGCGTTCAACATCTCCACCACGAGGTCGCGGCGACGCTGAAACACTTTGGCGTTCTCAGCCAGGAAGTCTTGCGGCCCGTTCAGCGCCTCGACCGCGGCCCACTGGCTGATCGTGCAGGGGTTCGAGGTCGACTGCGACTGGATCTTGCGCATGGCGTCGATCAGCACTTTCGGCCCTGCGCCGTAGCCGATCCGCCAGCCGGTCATGGCATAGGCTTTGGACACGCCGTTGACCGTCAAGGTGCGCTCATAAAGCGCCGGCTCGATCTGCGCGGGCGTGAAAAACTCGAAGTCGTCGAAGACGAGATGCTCGTACATGTCGTCGGACATGACCCAGACATGGGGGTGCTTCATCAGGACGGCGCAGAGGGCGGCCAGCTCGTCATGGGTATAGCCCGCGCCGGTCGGGTTCGACGGGGAATTGAAGATCAGCCACTTGGTCCTGGGCGTGATGGCGGCGTCCAACTGCGCGGGCGTCATCTTGAACCCGGTATCTATGCCGCAGTCCACTGTCACCGGCTCTCCGCCCGCAAGAAGGACCATGTCCGGATAGCTCACCCAGTAGGGGGCGGGGATCACCACCTCGTCGCCGGGATTCAGTGTCGCCATGAGGGCATTGTAGAGGATCTGCTTGCCGCCGGTGCCGACGCTGACCTGCGCGGGTTCGTAGCTCAGCCCGTTCTCGCGCGCGAACTTGGCGCAGATCGCCTGTTTCAGCTCCGGCATTCCGTCCGGGGCGGTGTATTTCGTCTTTCCCGCGTCCATCGCGGCCTTCGCTGCATCCTTGATGTTGTCGGGCGTGTCGAAATCCGGCTCGCCCGCTCCCAAACCGATGACATCGCGACCCGCGGCCTTCAATTCCTGCGCAAGAGTTGTTACGGCAATGGTGGGCGAAGGTTTGACGCGGTCGAGCGTCGCGGAGAGGATCGTCATGGTCGCATCCGGCTGAGATCAGGGGTCGGCTTCGTCCTACGCTCCGCCAGACGAGCGATCAAGCGGGAAGGACGCGGGATGGACGACAACTGGTACTCCGATGAGAACGCCACATTCGGCGACCGGCTGGCCGGTGCACGCGAAGCGGCGGGGCTGAGCCAGAAGGAACTGGCCAAGAAACTGGGCATCAAGGTAAAGACGCTGGCTTCGTGGGAGAACGATATTTCCGAGCCGCGCGCCAACCGGCTCCAGATGGTGTCGGGGCTTCTGAGCGTGTCGCTGCGTTGGCTGCTCACCGGTGAAGGCGAGGGCGTCGATCCCCCGGGCACCGAAGGGACGCTCTCACGGGACGCCAAGGCGCTCCTTCTGGAATTGCGCGAAGTGCAGACCGACATCACGGATGCGACCAAGCGGATGGCGCGGCTCGAGAAGGGCCTGCGCAAGATGCTGGAGGACGGCAGCGCGTGACTATGACCGAGACGGCTGAAACGCGCCTCAAGCGCATGGGAATGCGGTCCTGGCGGCGTGGAACCAAAGAGATGGACATGATCCTCGGCCCTTTTGCCGACGATCGTCTGGCCGGGCTCTCGGCCACCGAGCTTGATCTCTACGACGAACTGTTGCTTGAGAACGATCAGGACCTCTATCAGTGGGTTTCGGGCCAGGTGTCGCCGCCGGACCGTTTTGCGGGACTCATCGCGTTGATCCGGGATCATAAGATCGCCGGATAGGCGCATGTTTTTCCTCGACCTTTAACCGAATATTCCGAGTTTTCGTTCAAACCTGTCGCGCAAGCAGTCAAATGCGGAGACAGGCATGAGCATTCACGGTCCCATCGTTGCGGGCACGGACACCCGGTATCTGGCGCAATACCTGGACGCCCTGTCGCTGATCGAGCGGCTGCACAGGCTTCTGCTCGATGTCATCAAAGACGAGTTTGAACGCCTTGGCGTCCTTGAAATCAACGCCGTTCAGGCGCTCCTTCTGTTCAACATCGGTGAGAACGAGGTGACGGCGGGCGAGTTGAAAAGCCGCGGCTATTACCAGGGCTCCAACGTCTCATACAACCTCAAGAAACTGGTGGAGATGGGATACATGCACCATCAGCGCTCCGAGATCGACAGGCGCTCCGTGCGGGTTCGGCTGACTGACAAGGGGCGGCACATCCGCGACGTGGTCGGCGGCCTCTTCGAACGACACTCTGCCGGGTTGGAGGAACGGGCCATCCTGTCGCTCGACGGAATCGACGAGGTGAACACTTCGCTGAAACGGGTCGAACGGTTCTGGACCGACCAGATCCGCTACATCTACTGACCGGGATGGTTGGTGAACGGGGCGCAGGAAAAGGCCCCGGCGCGGGTAGTACGCGACGCGCGACCCATGGCGCCTAACCCCGGTCAGGAACTTCAGATGCTTCGAGCCCGCCCACGGCCAGCGCGTTGATCTCACGCAGGAGTTTCTTTTTCATCGCGCGGGCATAATCTTCGAACCCGTCGGCACGTTCCACGAACGCGCCCGGGCCGCGGATCACGAGGTTCTCGAAATAGCTGAAAAGGTCGTCGTCGCCCGGCCCGGCACCCATGGAATCGATCGTGTTGATGACGAGCGCGTTCACCGTCACCCCCTCGAGTTGCGCGAGGTCGTCGAGGTCCTGAGGTCGCGGCCCCGTATTCGATTTTCCGTCTCCGGAAATATCGATCGTACCCTTCCAGCACTCTGGTCCGCGCGCGAGCGCCGAACCGCCCACCGCCATAGCCGTGCCGAGCGCGGTGGACGGGGGCGAAGGGCTCCGCCGCGTGTCACGCAGGGTTCCCGCGATCCCGTTCAGCGTCGGCCGGTCCGTCACCAGCGTCCAATCGACGAGCAGGTTCTGAAACTGCGGTCCGCTCCATTCGAAAACGTAAAGCGCGATGGGCGCGGCGCCGGGGGCGAGGATGGCGCGGGCAACCTGCGGATCGGTCAGCGCCTGCGCGAGCCCGTCCATCTGGAGCCTGTATTCGCCTGAATCGACCGAGCCCGATACGTCGAGGGCCAGAACCAAAGCCTGACGACACGTTCCGTCCTGTGACGCCGCAGGCGCGGCGCCGGCGATCAAGCCCAGTGATAGGACAAGCCCGAGCGCGTCAGAAACGCGATTCGAAACTGATCCCGCCAGAAAGCGTCTGCTGCGAGTAGATCGGCACATTGGACCACACCCGTTTGGCCTCGACGGTCACGACAGGCGAGAACCCCATGTAGGACAGGCCCCGGAAATCGGCCGAGACGCGGCCCGAAAGAATCCGGTCCTGCCGCCCCGTCGTGCTGAAGGGCGAAAAGTTGTAGGTCTTGTAGCCGTAATTGCCCCCGATCTCCAAATGCGCCCCGAGGATCGGGCGATTGAACTGGTATTCGAGGCCGACGGAGGGCAGCGAATAGACCTGTGCTGCGCCGGAGGAAAAACTGCGGGTGTAGTTGAGCGAAGCGCGCACGGTGTCGCCCCAGGCAAGCTTGTGCCCATAGCTCGCGCCCGCCGAAAGTGTGGTTTCAGGCACCAGACCGCCCTGCACAAGCAGACTCCGATCGGCCCGTCCCGTAAAAGTCAGGGCATCGCGCCCCTGTGCGATGGGGAAAGTGACGGCCGCGCCCGCGCCGAAGAAGTCGCTCAGCTTGGTGCCGCCGTACCAGTTGCGCCCGGCGCGACCGGAGAACTCAAGCCTAATGCCGTTGCCCACGATCTGCTTGTGCGTAGCGATCACGGCCAGCGAGTAGAAATCGTAATCATGTCCCGACACCGTCGGCGCCGCGGCGCGCGATTTCGCGTCAAGCCAGTTCATGCGCCCGGCACCCTCGACGCCAATGGTGGTCTGGGAGCGCTGGCTCTCGAACAGCCGGTACTCCAGCTTGCCCTGTGCCTCGGCGGTGAAACCAGACAGCGCCCGTGCGGTTGGCGAGAGCACGAAGGGCAGTCCGTAGATATAAATGATGCTCTCGGACGAGCCGTTGTTGATGTTCGAATTCGGCGATGCCCCGCCCGAGAACGAGAAGCGCCAGGGGTTCTTCTGTTTGACGAAGCGGTAGGCCTGCACCAAGCGCTCCATTTCCGCATCAGTCTGGACGTATGGCAAGGCGCGGCGCAGCCAGAACTGCGAGAGCACATAGTTGCCATCCTGCGCGATGATGTCGGCGGTGCGCACGGCCGCGGCGTAGCGGGCGGCCGGGATGTCGGAGGCGTTGAACGCGGCCTGCGACGCCTCGCGCGCCGAACGTGACTGGCCCATCGCGAAGAGGATCTGCGATTTCAGAAGCAGTGCGTCGATGTCGCGCGGGTTGGCCGCAATCACGGCATTGGTCAGGCCAAGCGCCCGCGGCGCGTCGCCGGCGGCGAGCGCCTCGGCGGCGGCTGGAAGAACGGTTGACCGATCCGGCGCCTGCGCCAGCGCCGGGGTGCCGAGGGCCGCGCAAAGCGCGACGACGGACATGATTCTGCGACCCCACATAACGGAGTGTCTACGCGACCGTGCACGGCGGCTCACCCCCCCAATCAGGGGGCGGCGCGGAGCGTTGCGTGTTTGCACGGATACCACCATTCCTGCCCACTCGTTTCTTGTCTGGCAGTAGCGCATCCGGGACCGCAACTGTCAAGAATCCCCCACGCCGCAGGGCCCGCGCCCCTAGTGGTTGTCTGTATAATTTTCGCAACATATGGTGGGCGCACCGCTTCCTCGGGAAGGAGTCGGGACAAGGGAGATCGCCATGCGTCAATACCTGGATGCGCTCAGAACCGTGCTGGACGAGGGGTCGCTCTCGAGCGACCGGACCGGGACCGGCACGACCTCCTATTTCGGGCTTCAGTGCCGGTATCCGCTGGCCGATGGCTTCCCGCTCGTCACCACGAAGAAGCTTCACCTTCGCTCGATCGTTCACGAGCTTCTGTGGTTCCTCTCGGGCGACACGAATATCGGCTACCTGAAGGAAAACGGCGTTTCGATCTGGGATGAATGGGCCGACGAGAATGGCGACCTCGGCCCGGTCTACGGCCACCAGTGGCGGCATTTTCCGAAACTCTCGCGTGGGCCGGACGGAGCGCCGGTGATCGGGGAGGTGGACCAGATCGCCGATCTTGTGGAGCAAATCCGAAAGACACCCGACAGCCGCCGGCTCATCGTCTCGGCCTGGAACCCCGGCGACGTGCCCGACATGGCTTTGCCGCCGTGCCATACGCTCTGGCAGGTGCGCATCATTGGCGGCAAGCTGCACCTTCAGCTCTACCAACGTTCCGCCGACATGTTCCTCGGCGTGCCGTTCAACATCGCGTCCTATGCGCTCCTTCAGGTTATGCTCGCCCATGTGACCGGGTACGAGCCGGGGGATTTCGTCCACTCAATCGGTGACGCGCATATTTATTCCAACCACATGGACCAAGTGCGTGAACAACTTTCACGCGATCCGCGACCGCTGCCGCAGATCGAGATCGGGCGCGACGTCCGTTCGATTTTCGATTTCCGTTACGACGACTTCACTTTCCCGGGCTACGACCCGGCCCCCGCGATCCGCGCGCCGGTGGCTGTCTGATGCTGACGCTGGTGGTGGCCCGGGCGCGGGGCGGTGCCATCGGACGAGATGGCGACATCCCGTGGCGGGCGCCGGAAGACTTGAAGATGTTTCAACGCGAAACAACCGGAGGCGCGCTCGTCATGGGGCGCAGGACGTGGGAAAGCTTGCCGGTGAAGCCGTTGAAAAATCGGCTGAATATTGTGGTTTCCTGCGACAGGTCCCTGACAGAGAACGTGGCGGCGTCGGTCGGCGAGGCGGTCTCGCTGGCGCGGGCGGCGGGTTACACGCGTGTCTACGGGATCGGCGGGGCGGGCATCTATGAGGCGCTTCTGCCACGCGCCGACCGGCTTCTCGTGACCGAGGTGGAACTCGACGTGCCAGATGCGGACGCGTTCTTTCCCGCCTTTGACGAGGCCGCTTGGCGCGAGGTTCACGCGGCCCCGTTACGCGCTGCCGACCCGGCCTGCCGGCTGCGCGACCTCGTGCGCTGCGGCTGACCTGTTGCCTATCTGCACAACCTGAGCCTGTATCTTTTTGCGAGGCAGACGCGTTATTGCGCCCTTTACGAAGCTCCTCCTAAATTCACGGCATGGGACATTTTACATTCAGGGGCGCGGTCGCCGTAGCGATCGTGATGGCAGCAACCACACCGCAGAACGCGCTCGCAAAGGGTGCCTGGGAATGCGGGTTCGAGGATGTGCGCGCGGTTGAAGAGGTGCGGGCACAACGGGAAGCGACACTCTCGCAACGCTATTTCGTCACCGACGAGGGTCGGGTAGAGGTCGTTCGCATCGTCGTTGAGCCTCCGCGCCGGTGGCCGTTTCTCGATCTCCTTGCACTGGACCTCAAACGTCGCCTCGGCATCACGACCGGCGAAGGCTTCGTTGGCCGCTTTCTTGGCGTCGAAGGTCGCGTGGAACAGGCGACGGCCGACATCAACACCGAACTTCGCGACTGGGAACTCTCCCCGGTGAAGCGCGTGCGCCACAGTCCAAGCCGCCGGTGCTGATTTTTTGGATCCGTTCGCCGGGTCAGCGCGTAACTCCTTTGAAAACAAAGCTGAGGTTACGCGATGCAGCCTGTCCTGCTCTACATAATCACCGCCGTTCTTTTCCTCGGCATTGATGCCGTGATGCTGAACAAGGTGATGAAACCACTGTTCGACCAGCATCTTGGCGACTGGCTCCAGATGCCGATCCGGATCGTACCTGCCGCCGTATTTTACTTGTTTTACGTCGGCGGACTTGTCTGGCTGGTGTCGCTCCCCGCACTGAAGAACGACACGCCGGTCTCGGCGCTGATCGGCGGCGCCGTGATCGGAGCGATGGCCTACGGGACATACGAATTCACCAACTACGCGACCCTGCGCCTCTGGGCGCCGCAGATGGTGGCGACCGACGTGATCTGGGGAACCGTCCTGACAGGGTTCTGTGCTTGGGCGGGCGTCATGATCGTGCGCGCAGTCACCTGAGGCACAGCCGAAACAAAGAAACCCCGCGCTGGACGCGGGGTTTCACCCTGTCCGTTACGAGCTGTGTCAGAGCGTCCTGAGGTCGCCCGCGCTTTCCCGACCGTCACGGCCCGGGATCATCTCGTATTCGACCTTCTGGTTGTCGGCCAGGCCCGTCAGTCCGGCGCGCTCGACGGCTGAAATGTGTACGAACACATCCTTGCCGCCGTCGTCGGGCGCGATGAAACCATAGCCTTTGGTCGCATTGAACCATTTCACGGTGCCGGTGGGCATTCCGTCTCTCCTTCAAGTTGTCCGCCCACGGTATTGCGGCGGGTTGGTGCAGCCAGGTCTTCAGCTGCCCCGGAAGGAGCATTGGTCTGGAAGTACTTGTCTCACACCTCAACGATGCGTCAAAAACGCGAAAACTCAAGTGAAGATTTTTCGAAAGGTGGTGCCATGCGGGTCTACGGGATCAAGAGCTGCGACACGGTGCGGCGGGCGATGAAAGAGCTCGCGGCGGCGGGAAAAACGCCGGAACTTGTCGATATTCGCGAGGCACCGCTGCAAATATCTGATCTGCAAGCGTTCTTCGATGATTTTGGCGATGCGTTAGTGAACAAGCGTTCCACCACATGGCGCGAGCTCGATGGCGAGGCGCGAACCGGCGATCCGGTTGCGCTGATTCTTGCTTATCCGACACTCATGAAGCGCCCGGTCGTCGAAGACGGCGGGCGCCGCACGCTTGGCTGGGATCAGGCCGCAAGGGCCGCCTGGCTCTGAAAGCGTCGTCCCAGGAGCCGGTCCAGAGATAGCGGGCCAGGCCCCGTAAAGACGAGCGTGAGAAGCAATGTAACCCACATCAGGCGCTGGTCGAGGATCAGGCTGTCAGGCACCCGGTCGAACCAGGCCCCCAGCGTCTCGGGCTGGCCGAGCGCGCCGTGGCCGAAAAGATCGGTGAGCGTTTGAACGACCACGAAGCCGATCATGCCAAGTGCGGCAAGGCGCGTGAGCAGGCCGACGATGAGGAGCGCGGGGAGCACAAACTCCGCTGCGGTCCCGGCAGCCACAACGAGCGCATGAAACACGCCAAGCTGCGAAGCGTCATAATTCACCGCTTCCATCGCCTTCGGGAAAATCTGGGCATAGCCGTTCACCGAAAGGCTCCCCCCGTCGAGTTTTGTGAGCGCTGAAGCCCAGAAATACCCGGCCAGTGTGGCCGCGAAGGTGACACGCAGCAACGTCCCGATGACGGGCGAAGTTGCTGCGTCCAGGCGGGTGAGGATGGACTGGATCATGCGGGCACCTCCACGGTGATGATGGCCTTGCGGGCGATGAGCCGGGCGAGGGCGGTTGCGAGATCGAGATCGGGAACCGAGGCGGCGGCCTCGGCCAGTGTCGCGGTGCCGAGAGCGTTGAAGAAGCGGGCCTCGGTCGCCGGAATGGGTTCGGCCAGCGGATCCCAGTCTGCGCGGGTGATGAGCACCGATTGCGCACCTGACGTGGGTTTGGGCGCGTCCGGGTCCATGTTGATCCGCCAGATCGCGTGGATCGGGTAAGGAGACGAGAGCACGGCAACCGCCGGGGCCAGCGTGAGCCGCGCGTCGTCGATGTCGGGCCGATTGAGCGCATCGGGTGCGACGGCCACGCAGTCAGCGGCGTGATAGGCCCGGCGCAGCGCCAGCTCCAGCCGCGCGATGTCCGGGAGATACGGCAAACTCCGCGCCGGGGGGAAGTTTTCAAGGAAAGCGGGGAACGCGGTGCCGTAGGTAAAAAGGACCGGCGAGTCCGGCGGGTGGGTGCGCACGAATGCCCCAGCCATCGCCGCGAAGAACTCTTCACCGACGAGCCGTCGAACGACAGGGAACCCGTCGCGCATCGCCTGAACGAGCGAGGACATGACGTTGTTGCGGTAAACGTCGAACCGTCGGCCCGGGGGCTGGCCCTGCGGGTCTGAAAGCCCCTCTGGCGCGCGATCGGGGTCGAGCAGGGCGGTGTTCCAGGTCATCTCCTGCACCTCCGGGCTTTGGCCGTGGCGGCTGTCTCTCGCCTGTTGGAAAAATCTCTTTTTGGCAGAATCTTGGGTCGCATTCCTCATGCATTCACCCGGCCCAGAATTGTCGCGGCGCGGGCAGCTTCCTCTTTCAGGACCTCCCATTCCGGCACGTCGTTGTCCCATTCGATCAGGGTGGGTTTGGGCCCCATCCACCGCACGGTTTCGGCGTAGAGCGTCCAGACCGGATCGACCACCTCCGACCCGTGCGCGTCGATCAGGAGCGGTGCGCCCGCGTCGTCCTCGTCCGCGTCATGTCCGCCCAGATGAACCTCGCCGACCGCGTGGAGCGGAAATGCCGCGAGGTAGTCGCGGGGGTCGGTCTGCTGGTTGGTGCAGGCGACGAAGACATTGTTGATGTCGAGCAGCAGGCCGCAGCCCGTCCGCCGCACGAGCTCCGAGAGAAAATCGGTCTCGGCCATCGTCGACTCGGAAAAGGCGAGGTAGGTTGAGGGGTTCTCGAGCAGCATCCGCCGCCCAAGCGCCTCCTGCACCTCGTGAATGTGCCGCTCGACGCGGGCCAGCGTCTGAGGTGTGTAGGGGAGCGGGAGAAGGTCGTTGAAATAGGTGCCGCCATGCGATGACCAAGCGAGATGTTCCGAGAAACTCGCGGGATCGAGCCAGCCGATCAACCGCTTGAGCCGGGCGAGGTGATCCGCGTCCAGCGGCTCATCGCCACCGATCGACAGCCCAACGCCGTGGACCGAGATCGGAAACCGCTCGGCGAGCGCGCGCAGTTGCGCCAGCGGTCGCCCGCCGTCGCCCATGTAGTTTTCCGCGTGAATTTCCAGCCACTTGGCCGCCCCACTGTCCGAGATAACCTCGGCATAATGCTGTGGTTTGAACCCCACGCCGGGCGCGGGTGGCAGTTTGTGTCCCGTCATGTCGAGCATCGTCCCCTCCCGACTTGTGTCTGGTATGGCGCGGGCAGAGAGCCGTCCCGCCCGCGCCGGGGGCGTTAGCCGTCCATCGGCAGGTCGCGGTCGAGCGGCTCGAGCGAGCCCATGCGTTCCGTCATGTCCTCGGTCATCGAGGCTTCGATGGTCATCTCTTCGCAGGTGCCGGCAGGCACGAGCGACCATGCGTTGCCCTGATAGTCGACTTTGGACGTGCCAGCACAGGTCGTGCCCGGGCCCGCGGCGCAGCCGTTTTCGCCGGCTTTGGCGACGCCGTAGCATTTCTCCATATCCTGTGCGTGGGCAGGGAGAGTGAGCGATGCGAGAGCGGTCGCGACGGCGCCGGCCACGGCGGCAGTGGAAAGTTTCTGGGTCAAAGGTCTGTCCTCCAAGTTGCATTCTGTTCCGCGTCTTTGCGGTGACCAATTGCTAGCCCCGGAGGTGCGTCACAGACCATTCACGCGCCTATGCAGCGCGGCCCTGTGACGCAGTGAAACAAACGCTTTCGTGAATTGAACGTGAAACGGGCGGCCACGCGGACCGCCCGTTTCGTTTGAAATCAATGGGTTGGATCAGGCGAGGTCCGGCGGTGTCGCCTCAGTCGAGAGTTCTTGTACCACTTCGTCCAAAGCGACAACCCGCGTCTGCTTCTCGCCCAACCGGCGGAGTGTAACAGTCCGGTCCTCAACTTCCTTCATCCCGATGGCCAGAATGACCGGAACCTTGCCGACCGAGTGCTCGCGGACCTTGTAGTTGATCTTCTCGTTGCGGATATCGGCCTCGGCACGCACGCCCTTGGCGCGCAACTCTGCCACCACCTCTTGCACATAATCGTCGGCGTCCGAAACGATCGACGCGACGACCACCTGACGCGGGGCGATCCAGAACGGCAGCTTGCCCGCGTGTTCCTCGATCAGGATGCCGATGAACCGCTCGAACGACCCGAGCGTCGCGCGGTGCAGCATCACCGGGTGGTGCTTGGCCCCGTCCTCGCCCACATAGTTCGCGTCGAGCCGTTCCGGCGTCACGAAGTCCACCTGCAACGTCCCGCACTGCCAGTCGCGCCCGATGGCGTCGGTCAGCACGAATTCCAGCTTCGGACCATAAAACGCGCCTTCGCCCGGGTTGAGCTCCACGTCGTTCGTCACCTTGTGGGTGGCGTCGAGCAGGGCCTTTTCCGCCTTGTCCCAGATCTCGTCCGATCCGGCCCGCGTATCGGGGCGGTCGGAGAACTTGATCTTGTAGGTCGGAAAGCCGAGGTCGCGGTAGATGTTCGCGAGGAACGTAATGAACTTCTCCGTTTCCTCCTCGATCTGGTCCTCGGTGCAGAAGATATGCGCGTCGTCCTGCGTAAACCCGCGCACCCGCATGATCCCGTGCAGTGCGCCCGAGGGTTCATAGCGGCTGCACGACCCGAATTCGGCCATGCGCAGCGGCAGGTCACGGTAGGACTTGAGGCCCACATTGAAAATCTGGACGTGACATGGGCAGTTCATCGGCTTGAGCGCGTTGATCGCCTTTTCGCGCGCGTGCTCCTCGTCCACTTCGACGATGAACATGTTTTCCTGGTATTTCTCCCAGTGGCCCGACGCCTCCCACAGCTTTCGGTCGACGACCTGCGGGGTGTTCACCTCGACATAGCCGCCGGCCTTCTGCTGGCGGCGCATGTAATCCTGAAGCGTGGTGTAGATCGTCCAGCCGTTCGGGTGCCAGAACACCTGACCGGGGGCCACTTCCTGCATGTGGAACAGGTCCATCTCGCGACCCAAACGGCGGTGGTCGCGCTTCTCGGCTTCTTCGAGGAAGGTGAGGTGCTTCTTCAGGTCGTCACGGTTCTTGAACGCGACGCCATAGATCCGCTGAAGCATCGGGCGGCTGGAGTCGCCGCGCCAGTAGGCCCCGGCGACTTTCATCAGTTTGAAGGCGTCGGCGGGCACCTGTCCCGTGTGCTGAAGATGCGGGCCACGACACAGATCCTGCCACTCACCGTGCCAGTACATGCGGATCGGCTGGCCGTCGTCGGGAATGGCGTTGACCAGCTCGACTTTGTAAGGCTCGCCCGTCTCCTCATAGTGCGCGATGGCGTCGGCGCGCGACCAGACTTCGGTGCGGACCTCGTCGCGGGCGTTGATGATTTCCTTCATCTTCGCCTCGATCTGACCGAGGTCTTCGGGCGTGAAGGCCTCCTCGCGGTCGAAGTCGTAGTACCAACCGTGTTCGATGACGGGGCCAATGGTGACCTTGGTCTCCGGCCACAGCTCTTGCACGGCGCGCGCCATGATGTGGGCCGCGTCATGGCGGATCAGCTCCAGCGCCTGCGCGTCGTCCTTCATCGTGTGAATGGCGATCTCGGCGTCGCCCTCGATCGGCCACTGAAGATCGTAATGCGCACCATTCACGGTCGCGGAAATCGCCTTCTTCGCCAGAGAGTTGGAGATATCGGCGGCGACATCGGCAGCGGTTACGCCAGCGTCGTAAACGCGCGAATTACCATCGGGGAATGTCAGGGAAATATGGCTCATGGCCAGTCTCCTCGTCAGTTTGGCGCCCACGGAACGCCCGGTTGCGGGTTATGATGGGGCGGATGTGCCCGCAGGTGCCGGCAAAGTCAATGCCCGCGCTCTGAGCGCATCTGCCTCGTGGCCGGTGCAGCACGGCTTGACCCTCTTGGGTGCCGGTGCAATCGTCGCGCGCAACGATGCGGCGCGGGTTTTGAACGCGGCGTGCCCCAGTCGGTCGAGGGACCATGTCCGCGCTTTTTTCCGTCGTCACGCCCGCTTACAACCGGGCTGGCCTCATCGAAGAGACGCTCGAAAGCGTCTGGCGTCAGGACCATCGGCCGGTGGAGCATATCGTCGTGGACGATGGGTCATCCGACGCGACGGTGCAGGTGGTGCGCGACTGGATCGCGGGCCTTTCCGGGCGCGACGGGTTCGATCCGGACAGCTATCGTGTGCGGCTTATCGAGCAGGAGAACGCCGGCGCGAGCGTCGCGCGCAACACCGGGCTCGAGGCGGTGACGGGCGACTACGTCTATTTCCTCGATTCCGACGACCAGATGGAGGCCGGCACGCTTGCGGCCCTCACTGAAGCCTACTCTGATGGCGCAGATATGGTCTTTGCCGGGTTTCGGCGCTTCGATGAGGCGACCGGGGAGATAATCATGGAGCAGATCCCGGACCCCTCCCTGCGCCTCGTCCATCGCACTATGATCGGGCGGCTTTGGGGCAACGCGGGGC
The DNA here is from genome assembly GCF_002384975.1 of Maritimibacter sp. UBA3975. Taxonomy (NCBI): domain Bacteria; kingdom Pseudomonadati; phylum Pseudomonadota; class Alphaproteobacteria; order Rhodobacterales; family Roseobacteraceae; genus Maritimibacter; species Maritimibacter sp. UBA3975. The sequence goes on along the minus strand of NZ_DGCP01000009.1, from coordinate 518,096 downwards.
GCATCAGTCTTACCACAGCCTTTGCGCGCGAGATCGGACCTTGGGATGCGACGTTTGCGCTGTTCGAGGACCGCGAATACAGCGAACGCGCCGTGATGATGGCGCAGCGGCTGGCGATCCTGCCGCGCTCGCTCGTGCGGGTGCGCACCGGGGCGGGGCCACGCCAGAACGATGCCCTGCGCAGCAAACGCGGCCGCCGTTTTCGCGTCGCCGCGGAAGAGAAGCTGGCCGAGCGTGCCCGGGCGCGAAACGACGTGACGCGCGCGGATTGGGGCGCCTTCCGCTCGCGTCTCTACGCGCTGTCCTTCCGGTCTTTTGCGCAGGGGTGGCTTGGGCACGGACGGCGGGCCCGGGCGCTGGCCGATAGTATCGACGCGCCGCTCGACCGCCAGGGGCGTCTTCGACGCCTCGCGGCTCGTGGCGGCGTGGCGGGTGGGGCCGCCTACGTCGGTCTCGGGTGGCTCAAGAACCGATTGCGGGGGAGGTGAGCGGGTTCTTTTTGAGAACCGATCCGCGAACTGTCGCGTAAAACCCACCTCACGCCAGCCGAAAGCCAGCAAGAGACCCATGATCAAAGACGCCTACACGTCCCTCGCCGGGGAGCCGGAATACGACCACGAAGCTTCCAACGGGCTGAAGCACGTCGCCTCGCTCACGATGACGAAACTCGCGGACGGGCTGATCAATCCCAAGCTGGTGCTCGCCTTCCTGCTGAATGCGCTCGGCGCTTCCGGTGCATTCGTCTCGGCGCTTGTGCCGCTTCGCGAAGCGGGTGCGCTCCTGCCGCAGGTTTTCCTCGCCCACCGGCTCGACCAGATGCGCGCGCGGCGCTGGATGTGGGTCGCGGGCAGCGTGGGTCAGGGCGTCGCCGCAGCCGCCATCGCGATCGCTGCCCTGACGCTGGAGGGCGCGGCGGCCGGCTGGGCCTTCGTCGGCGGCGTCGCGCTCTTGGCGCTCAGCCGGGCTGCGGCGTCGGTCAGCTACAAGGACATCCTCGGGCGCACGGTAGGCAAACGACGGCGCGGGTCCGTCACAGGGCTCGCGGGTTCGGTCGCCTCTGCGGGCGTGGCGGTTTTCGCGTTGCTGCTGGTCCTGGGTTGGCTCGACGGCACGGCCGCACTCGCCATTGCGGTCGCCCTCTCTGCCGTTCTCTGGTTCGCGGCTGCGGCGCTGTTTTCCACGCTGAAAGAGGCGCCCGCAGAACCGGGCCAGGGCGGCGAAGCGTTGCGGCCCTGGAAGGTCTTGCGAAGTGACCCGGTCTTCGCGCGGTTCGTCGTGGCGCGCGGTTTTCTGACCGCCACCGCGCTCGCCCCGCCGTACCTCGTGCTTCTGTCGGGAGAATCTGACAGCGGTCTGGGGCAACTCGGCGCACTGGTGATTGCCTCCGCTGCTGCGTCCTTTTTGTCCTCCTACGCCTGGGGCCGGTTCTCCGACCGGTCCTCGCGCCGCGTGCTGATCGCGGCGGGAGTGCTGGGTGCCACTGCCATGGCGGCGGCCGTGGGCCTCAAGCTCGCGGGCCTCGCCGCGGCGATCTGGGCGATGCCGGTGGCGCTCTTCGTCCTGATGATCGCCCACCACGGGGTGCGTCAGGGGCGCTCCACTTACCTCGTCGATCTCGCGACGGACGACACGCGCGCCGCCTATGCCGCGACGGCCAACACGTTCATCGGCGGGCTTCTGCTGATCTCTGGCGCCTTCGGCGGAGCCCTGTCTTTCATCGGTCCAGCGGCTGCGCTGACAGGCTTCGGGGCCATGGCGCTCGTGGGAGCGGGCGTGGCATTTGGGCTGAAGGAAGCCGAGCACGGCTGACCCCCTTTCCAACCCGCGACCGGTGTTGCAGGATCGCGCGCAAACGACAGGGACAAAGGGGCAGCACGCGTGAGCGAGCCAAGCTATCACGAGACCGCCGAAGGGCGGCGCATCGCGTTTCACAAGACGGACGGAAAAGGGCCGGGGGTCATCTTCCTCGGGGGCTTCAAGTCGGACATGGAGGGCACCAAGGCCATCGCGCTCGAGGACTGGGCCAAGGCCAACGGGCGCGCGTTCCTGCGCTTCGATTACTCGGGCCACGGGCAGAGCTCGGGCGAATTCGTCGACGGCTGCATCGGTGACTGGGCGGCGGATGCACGTTCTGTGATCGCGGCCGAAACGACGGGGCCGCAGGTGTTCGTCGGTTCGTCCATGGGCGGCTGGATCACCGCGATCCTGACCCGCGAAATCAAGGAAAAGTTCGCAGGGTTCGTCGGCGTCGCCGCAGCGCCGGATTTCACCGAGGACAGCATGTGGCGCGACTTCTCGGATTTCGAGAAGGCCAAGCTGAACCGCGATGGCCTGGTGCTCCTCCCCTCGGAGTACGGCGACCCCTATCCGATCACCAAGCGGCTGATCGAAGACGGGCGCGAGCAACTGGTGCTGCGCCGCCCGCTGCCGATGAAGTTCCCGGTCCGGCTGTTGCAAGGCACGGCGGATGCCGATGTGGAGCGCGACGTGGCGCTCAACCTGCTCGACCATATCGACGGTGAGGACGTGCGCCTGACCTTCGTCAAAGGGGCCGAACACCGGTTTTCCGACCCTGCAGCCCTCGCGCTCCTTCTGCGCACGGTCGAAGAGGTCATCGGATGAAGGACGCGGTCTTGCTGGTGCCCGGCATGATGTCGGACGCGCGGGTGTTCGGCCCGCAGATCGAAACGCTCTCGCGCAGCCATGCGGTCACGGTCGCCAACGTCTCTGACGCCCACTCGATCCGCGAGATGGCCGCAGACATCCTGTTCCAGGCGCCCTCGCGCTTCGCGCTCTGCGGGCACGCGATGGGCGGTGTCGTCGCGATGGAGATCCTGCGGCGCGTGCCGGAACGTGTGACGCGGCTCTGCCTTATCTCCACGACTCCGCTGCCTGAAACGCCCGAACAGGCGGTCTGGCGCGAACCCCAGATCGTCAAGGCTCAGGCGGGGCGGTTGGAGGAGGCGATGGCCGACACCCTCGCCCCGGACAATTTCGCGCCGGGGCCCAGCCGGGGCCGGGTGATCGAGACGATGCAGGCCATGGCGCGCGCCCATGGCTCGGAAGTGTTCGTGCGCCAATCGCGCGCGATGCAGCGCCGTCCGGACGCACAGAAGGCCCTGCGCAGCCTCAAGATGCCGTCGCTCGTGCTCTGCGGCGAACACGATCAGATCACCCCGGTCAAACGCCACACGTTCATGGCCGAACTCATACCCTATGCAGAACTCGCGATCATCGAGGATGCGGGGCACGTGCCGATGTTGGAAACACCGGAAAAAGCCACGCTCGCGATGCAAGCGTGGCTCGATCTTCCGATGGTCCTGAAGTAGGGCGGGGGCCGCCGCTGCGGCGGCCCGATCCGGCTCAGACGGCCTTCAGATTCGGCGTCTTTGCAGCGTCAGGCTTGGCGGTCGCACCGGATTTCTTCGTCTTTTTCTTCTTGGCCTGCTCAGCGTGTTCGCCTGCATGTTCGTCCATGAAGTTCAGCACGAAGGGCCGGATGTTGTTGCGCCACGACTTGCCGGCAAAGATGCCATAGTGGCCCGCGCCATCTTCGAGATGGTGGTTCTTCTTCTCCTCGGGCAGGCCGGTAAGGAGCGGCAGCGCCGCCTTGCACTGGCCGGGTGCCGAGATGTCGTCGTTGGACCCTTCGACCGTCATCACCGCCACGTTGGTGATTGCGCCGATGTCGATCTGGTGTCCGTCCACCACGAATTCGTTTTTGGCGATCTCGCGTTCCTTGAAGATGCGCTCGACCGTCGAGAGATAGAACTCGGCGGTCATGTCCATGACGGCGAGGTATTCGTCGTAGAACTTGTTGTGCTTGTCGTGATCGCCCGCTTCGCCGCGGGCAACCGCCATGACCTGATCCGAAAACGCCTTGCCGTGCTTGTCGGCATTCATCGCCATGAAGGAGGACAGTTGCAGAAGGCCCGGATAGACCAGCCGCCCGGCGCCCGCGTATTTGAAGCCGACGCGCTGGATTGCGGTTTCCTCAAGATACCCCATCGTGACTCGGTTGCCGAAGTCGGTGACATCCGTCGCGTTCGCGTCCGGGTCGATCGGCCCGCCGATGAGGGTCAGGGTCTGCGGTTGCGCTTCGGGGTCGAGCTGGGCGAGGTATGCGGTCGCGGCCAGCACCAGCGGCGCGGGCTGACAGACGGCGACCACGTTGATGTCGGGGCCGAGCTCACGCATGAACTCGGTCACGTAACTCGTGTAGTCCTCGATATCGAACTTGCCCTTGGACACCGGAATGTCGCGCGCGTTGTGCCAGTCGGTGATGTAGACCTCGGCATCGGGCAGGAGCGAGGCGACGGTGGACCGCAGGAGCGTCGCGTAATGGCCCGACATGGGCGCGACGAGGAAGATGCGCCGGTCCTTGGGCTTGCGGCCCTGCACATTGAAATGCACCAGATCGCCGAACGGGCGTTCCACCACCTTCTCGACCGAAACGACATGATCGCGTCCGTCATCGCCTACGACCGAGTAGATACCCCAGTCGGGCTTGGCGACCATGCGCGCGAAGCTGCGCTCGGTGACTTCGCCCCAGGCCGAGAGCCAGTTGAAAAACGGGTTCGGGGTCAGGGCCACGGCGGGTGAATCGCCGATGGCTTTGGCGGTCGCGCCCAGCCATTGGTTCGTGTTTCGAACCGTTTCCATAACATCGTACGTGGCAAGGTAACGCATCGTAAGCCTTTCGGTTGCTTCGTGCAGCCCACGTCCGTTACCCTCGGAGACCGAAGGATGCACGGCGGATTGCTGCACGTGCACAAAAAGATAAGGCGGAAGTGTTCCCATGGCAACTGACGAAGTCAATTCCAAGGAAAGCAGCGAGAAACTCACGGAAAACCTGGGTCGGATCGAGGAGCTGTCGGAGCGCTTCGCTGCTGCACTTGCAAAGAAACAGCCGATTCGACCGTCGCTTCAGGGTCCGGGGCAGGACTTCTATATGAAGACCATGGGCGCCTACTGGTCCGAAATGATGGAAAACCCCGGCAAGATGCTGGAAAATCAGGTCGAATACTGGGGCCGCACGTTGCGCCATGCGGTCGAAGCGCAGCAGGCGATGTTGACGCAGGGCACGACGCCCGAGGACCACACGCCCAAGGACCCGCGCTTTCGCAACCCGCTGTGGGACACGCATCCATATTTCAATTACCTCAAGCAGCAGTATCTCATCACCTCCGAGGCGATGAACGAGGCGGTCGAAGGGCTGGAGGGTCTGGATGACAGCGACCGGCGCCGGGTCACCTTCTTCACGCAACAGATCGTCGACCTGATGTCGCCGACGAACTTCCTCGCCACGAACCCCGACGCGCTTGAGCGCGCGGTTGAGACCGAGGGGCAGTCGCTTGTCGACGGGCTGGAGAACATGATCCGCGATCTCGAACGCCACGACGGCGAACTGGTCGTGACGCTCAGCGATCCCGACGCTTTCAAGGTGGGCGAGAACCTGGGCACCGCCGAAGGCAACGTCGTCTTCCGCAACCGGATGATGGAGCTCATCCAGTACAAGCCGACGACCGAGAAGGTGTATTCGCGCCCGCTCCTCATCTTCCCGCCGTGGATCAACAAGTTCTACATCCTCGACCTCAAGCCCGAGAACAGCCTGATCCGCTGGATCGTGGATCAGGGCTTCACGCTCTACGTCGTGTCCTGGATCAATCCGGACGAATCCTATGCCGACGTGGGGATGGAGGACTACGTCGAAGAGGGGTTCTTCACGGCCATCGACGAAGTCCGCGCCATGACCGGGCAGGACAAGATCAACGTGATCGGCTACTGCATCGCCGGCACCACGCTCGCGCTCACCCTGTCGCTTCTGAAACAGCGCGGCGAAGACAAGATCAACTCGGCCACCTTCTTTACCGCGCTGACGGATTTTTCGGACCGGGGCGAGGTGGGCGTGTTCCTCGACGACGATTTCGTCGACGGGATCGAAGCCGAGGTCGAAGAGACGGGCATTCTGCCCTCGCTCTACATGTCGCGCACCTTCAGCTACCTGCGCTCGCGTGATCTGGTCTACGGTCCGGCGATCAAGTCGTACATGATGGGTGCGGCGCCGCCCGCGTTCGACCTGCTTTACTGGAATGGCGACAGCACGAACCTTCCGGGCCGTATGGCAACGCAATACCTGCGCGGCCTGTGCCAGCGCGACGAGTTCGCGGGCGAGGGGAAGGGCTTTCCCATTCTCGGCACCCGCGCGCGGATCGAAGAGGTGGAGGTTCCGATATGCGCAATCGCCTGCGAGACAGATCACATCGCGGCGTGGAAAAGCTCTTACCGCGGGATGCGCAAGATGGGATCGAAGGACAAGACCTTCATCCTGTCCGAGTCCGGCCATATCGCGGGCATCGTGAACCCCCCGTCCAAGAAGAAGTATGGCCACTACACCAACGAAGACTGGCCGGAAGCGCCCGAGGACTGGCTCGAGGCTGCCGACAAGCATGAGGGCACTTGGTGGCACCGCTGGGGCAAGTGGCTCGCGAAGCGTTCCGGCAAGAAGATCGAGGCGCGTGAGGTGGGCGATTCGGATCATCCGCCGCTCGAAAAAGCACCCGGAACCTATGTCGTCGCGTCGCCAAAGGTCTGATTTTCCCGGCTTTTGACGTTTGGTCACCCTTTTTATGCTGCAGTGCAGAAAAAGGGTTGATTTTCTGCACTGCAGCACGCATATTCTTTGCACACGCAGAAATTCACCCCCGGGCAGTTCCGGGGAAGATCAGGAGATACCACAATGGCCAAGACCACAACCGACTACAGCAAGATGATGCAGGACATGATGGGTTCGTTCCCGATGGACATGTCGGCCTTTGAAGGCGCGATGAAATCCTCCGCCGCCCTCGGCGAGAAGATGACCAAAGTCGCCCTCGAAGCCGCTGACAAGTCGACCGAGATTTCGACTGCCTGGACCAAGTCGACCCTGTCGAAAATGGGCGAGATGACGTCCACGAAAGACGATCCTGCCGACTACACCAAAGCGATGACCGACTTCGCCTCCGCTCAGGCCGAGTCCGCTGCCGAGCACATGTCGGCCTACGCCGAGATCGCCAAGAAAGTCCAGATGGACACCGTCGAGCTGATGCTCGCCGCTGGCAAGGACATGGGCGAAGAAGCCACCGCCGCCGTCAAGAAAGCCACGGACGACGTGACGAAGGCGACGAAAGCCGCCGCGAAGTAAGGATTTCTTGGTCGGCGACCTCCTCCCCGCCGACGAGAACACCCTGGCGGGCCCGACGGGCCCGCCTTTTTTGTGCGCCAAGGCCTGTGAAAGCGGCGCGACAGCGTGACCCCCTTGCTTTTCTTTTCTGCACTGGCGTAGGCTTTTTTCTGCACCGCCGCAGTGCGGGCACATCTAATACGTTGGGAGGACCTCGTGGCCGAAACCAAGGATCCGCTCCTCATCAAGCGCTACGCCAGCCGCCGTCTCTACAATACCGAGACTTCGGACTATGTGACGCTGGAGGATATTGCAGGCTTCATCGCGGAGGGCAGGGAAGTTCAGATCGTGGATCTGAAATCCGGCGACGACCTCACCCGACAATACCTTCTTCAGATCATCGCAGAACATGAAAGCCGGGGCGAAAGCGTCTTGCCGGTGGATGTGCTGACCGACCTTGTCCGCAGCTACACGACGCAAGCGCAAAGCGTCGTGCCGCAGTTCCTCGCCGCCAGCTTCGAGATGCTGCGTGAGGGGCAATCCAAGGTGATGGAAAACATGAGCACCATCCCGAACCCGATGGCCCAGATGCCCGGGTTCGACGCGCTTCAGGCCCAGCAGCAGGCATTCATGAAGGCGATGATGGCCGGCTGGCCGACTGGCGGTGAGGAGGGGGGCGAAACGCCGACCTCCGGCTCAGGCGGCGGCCAGAAGGACGAGGAGCTGGACGAGATCCGCAAACAGCTCGCCGCCTTGCAGAAAAAGCTCTCCGGCATGTAATCCGCCCCGGCCCCGGACCGGGACAACCATACGAGGCCGAAGGTGGTCGAGACCGCAGGACGTATCACCCTCTGGGGGGTCGAGGTTTTTGCCGCCATCGCGGACGAGCGGTCGATTTCGGCGGCGGCCCGGCGCCTCGGCGCGAGTCCGTCGAGCGTGAGCCAGCAGTTGACCAATCTGGAAACCTCCGTGGGGACGGCGCTTATCGACCGGTCCGCACGGCCGCTCGTCTGCACGCCGGCGGGTGAGTTGTTCCGGCGCCGCGCGCTTACCATCCTGAACGAGGCTGAACAGGCCAAGGCCGAACTCGCGGCCGCCGACATGACGCGCCTCAGCCGCTTTCGCATCGGGATGATCGAGGATTTCGACGCCGACGTGACCCCTGCGCTCCTGACCGAACTGGCCCGGGACTGGCCGCGCACCCAGTTCCTGCTGGAAACCGGTGCGTCCCACCGGCTCTTCGATCAACTGGAGGCCCGGGCGCTGGACGTCGTGGTCTCGGCCGATATGGGCGAGGCGGCGGAGGGGCAGGAGGTTCACCCGCTCCTCGAAGAGCCCTTCGTCGCTGCCGTCCCGCGCGGTCAGGTGGTGGGCGAAAACCGGATGGAAGAACTGCGTGCCTTGCCGCTCGTTCAATATTCCGCACGGCACTTCATGGGTCGTCAGATCGCCTCACACCTCGCCACGCAGGATTTCCGTCTGAGCCACAGGTTCGAACTGGACAGCTACCACGCGATCCTCTCGATGGTCGCCGCCGGGGCCGGCTGGACGATCCTCACGCCGCTCGGCGTTCTGCGGGCGCAGCGGTTCGTGCGCGACGTGGACATCATCGAACTTCCGTTCCCCTCCTTCTCCCGTCGCATCACCCTGACCGCCCGGCGCGGGGTGCTGGGCGATCTGCCGGGTGACGTGGCGGACCGTATGAAGCGCCACCTCGGCGAGATGATCATAACCCCGTTTCACGAGCGGATGCCGTGGCTCGCGGACAAGATGCGGGTGCTCTGACCTTTTCGGTGGTGCAGAAAATCCGAAGAAGACCAACTCTGTTGCGAGGCTCTTGCGGGCCTTGCGTGCTCGGCAATTGAACATCGGCCGGGACCGCCGCGTTTTTCACCAGACTGCAACGCGTCTCGGGGAGCACGCACATGACCTGGTTCGGGAACCTGTCGGCCGCGGGTTTCACGGCCACAAGTATCGGATTTGGCCCCGCACGGATGGGCTTCGGTCTGTTCGTGCCCGCCTTCGCAGCGACCTTTTCGCTCTCGTCCGTCGCAGTCGGGGTGGTCTCGAGCCTCGGCTTCGCCGGGTTTTTCTTGGGGCTTCTCGCCGCACAGGCCATGCTCGACAGAAGGGGACCGGCGGCCCCGGTCCTCACCGGCCTCGCCGCAGCCACGGTCGGCCTTGGCATCGTGGCAGCCGCTCCGAACGTGCCGCTGCTCGCGGCGGGCGTGTTCCTCGCGGCGTCGAGCGCGGGGTTCGCGTGGACGCCTTTCAATGACGCCGTGCACCGAAAGATCCGGGAAGTGGACCGCAAGACCGCTCTGTCCGAGATCAGCACTGGCACCAGCGCCGGGATTGCCGTCGCTGGGGCCATCGCGCTCGGCACCGTGTTTCTTGGCGTGCATTGGCGCGTCGGCTGGGCCGTTTTCGCCGCCGCCGCCGCGCTGGCCCTGTACGGCAACTGGCGGGCCCTGCGACAGGTGGACAAGTCCCCCGAACCGCGGCCACAGAAGGGGTGGCGCGACCTCCTGCGCTGGCCCGCCGCGCCGCTATTTGCTGTCGCCTTCGTGTTCGGTGTCACCTCCGCCGTCTACATCTCTTTCGCCGCCGATACCTTCGCACGCGAAGGCGTGTCGAGGATACCGGACGGGGCGGCCCCGGCGCTGGTCTTTATCTTCTACGGCTTCTTCGGTCTCGCGGGACTTGCCACGGGGCGGGTGCGGGATCGCATCGGGCTGACCGTCCTTCTGCGACTCCTCATGTTGATCGGGGCCGGGTCATTGGCCTTGGTCGCGCTGCTCCCGGGAACCTGGCCCGGCCTGATCGGCTCCGCCGGGCTTCAGGGGATGAACGTGATGATGACGAGTGCCGTTCTGGCGTTCTGGTCCGAACGGCTGTTCCCGGGCTGTCCGTCGCTGGCCTTCACCACGGCGTTGCTCGCCACGGCGGCGGGTAACGTCGTCGGTCCCGTGCTGGCGGGACTTGTCGTCGATGGCGCGGGGGCGGGCGTGATGTTCCTGTCGACCGCCGCCCTTCCGCTGGTCACTGCACTTTGTCTCAGGCCGCAAGTTGTCGTGGACCGGGCCGCCGGACAGGCCGGAAAAATGGCGGCCTGACAGGTTGTGTCACCGCCAACGCAAAAGGGTCGCCCGTCGGGGCGGCCCTTGGCGTTCCGGCAAGGTGGCTTACTCCGCCGCGACCGAGGCGGCCTGCTTCACATCCGCCGCCGCAGCGACCAGCGCATCAGCGATGAAGTCGAGTTCGGGCTTTTTCAGACGAACGGGCAGGCGCGTATCGCAGGCTTTCGTGAGCATCCGGTCGGTTCCCGGAAGCGGCCCGGGGTCGCCCAGGAATTCCCAGTTGCGGTAGGCGCGGGCGTTGTCGGTGTGCAGACCGAAGACCTGGACCGAGACACCCCGGCGCTTGGCCGCATCCATGAAGGCGCGGGTTTCGGTTTCGGACATGTCGACGAGGTTGAACTGGATCGAATCCGGCGCGCGGGTCTCGGGTGTCAGGGGCGCGGGCACGTCGATCCAGCGGCTCTCGTTGAGTTTGGCCGCGACGTAGTCGTGGTTGCGCAACCCGTCGGTGACGCGGCGCTCCAGTTCGGGGATCTGAGGGCGGATCACGGCGGCCGACAGGTTCGACAGACGCGTGTTGTAAAGCGGCAGCTTGTTCTGCCAGCGGGCAAAGGCCTCTTCTAGCTCCGTCGAGTTGTCGCCGTGCGGGCCCTTGTGCTTTTTCCAGTTGTGCTCATAGGCACCGGACATGATCACCGCGCGGGCGATGACGTCGGGGTCGTCGGTGATGAGCACCCCGCCTTCGCCGGCGTTCAGCATCTTGTAGGACTGGAACGAGAAACAGCCGATCTTGCCGATCGTGCCGATTTTCTCGCCATGCCAGAGCGTGCCGAGCGAGTGGGCCGCATCCTCGACCACCGGAATGCCCTTGGCGTCGCACAGCGCCATGATCGCATCCATGTCCGACGTATGGCCCCGCATGTGGCTGATGATGACTGCTCCGATCTCGTCCGTGAGCTTGGCGGCGAAGTCGTCCATACCGACGCGGTAGTTGTCCTGCACATCCACGAGCACCGGTACACAGTCGGCGTGCACGACCGAGGAGGGGACCGCGGCGAAGGTGAAGGCCGGGATCAGGACCTTGGTGTCACGGGGCAGCGCCAGCGCCTTGAGCGACAGAAACAGCGCGGCCGAGCAGGAGGCCACGGCCAACGCATACTTGACGCCCATCATGTCGGCGAATTCCCGCTCCAGCAGCGCCACGGGAGCATCCTGCGGCGCGGTGTAGCGGAAAAGATCCCCTGATTGCAGCAGCCGGTCGATCTCGGCGCGGGCAGCTTCAGGGATGGGTTCGGCGTCATAGACGTTGGGGCCCAGGGTCATACTCGTATCCTTTTCGGGTTTTCCGAAGGTGATATTCGGGAAAAGTGTAACACCGCGATAAAGGCGAGGAAAGAAAAATGAAAGGGCGGCGGGGTCTGGAAACCCTCACCGCCCCATTCGGAGGTCTTTGCGGCCCCTCGGGGCGTCAGACGTTGAGCAACAGGTGCTCTCGCTCCCACGGGCTGATGACCGAAAGGAATTCCTGGTATTCCGTGCGCTTCACGATGGAATAGACGCGGGCGAACTCGGGGCCCAGGACCTCGTGCATCTCCTTGGCCTCGTCGAACAGGTCGAGCGCGGACCACAGGTCATGGGGAATTTCCTCGTCCGCCGCATAGGCATCGCCCCGGTACTGCGGTTCGGCCCGCACGTCGTTCATCATGCCAAGGTATCCGGCGGCGAGCGACACAGCCATGGCGAGATAGGGGTTCGCATCCATCCCCGTCAGCCGGTTTTCGATCCGGCGGGAGTCCGGCCCGGACAGGGGGATGCGGATGCCTGTCGTGCGGTTGTCGCGGCCCCAGGCGAGGTTGATGGGGGCCGCGTTGTCGCGCACATACCGGCGATAGCTGTTCACATAGGGTGCCATGACTGCGATCACCTCCGGCAGGTGCTTTTGCAAACCGCCGATGAAGGTGAAAAACGCGTCCGTATCGCCGCCCTGGGGGCCCGCGAAGATGTTTTTTCCGGTGTCGGTCTCCACCACGGAATGGTGGATATGCATGGCGCTGCCCGGCTCTTCGGCGATGGGCTTTGCCATGAACGTGGCGAAACAATCGTGGCGCAGCGCCGCTTCGCGGATCAGGCGCTTGAAGTAGAACACTTCGTCGGCAAGTTTTACCGGGTCGCCATGGCGCAGGTTGATTTCGAGCTGGCCGGCCCCGCCCTCTTGCGTGATCCCGTCGATCTCGAACCCTTGTGCCTCGGCGAAGTCGTAGATGTCGTCGATCACCGGGCCGAACTCGTCCACGGCCGTCATGGAATAGGCCTGACGCGCGGCGGCCGGGCGGCCTGAGCGGCCCATCATCGGCTCGATCTTCTTGGCGGGGTCGAGGTTGCGGGCGACGAGGAAGAATTCCATTTCCGGCGCGACCACCGGCGTCCAGCCCTGGGCGTGGTAGAGCGAGACCACACGCTTGAGCACGTTGCGCGGGGAATAGGGGATCAGCGCGCCGTTTCGGTCATAGGCGTCATGGATGACCTGCAACGTGATGTCGGCGGTCCACGGCGCAGCAGTTGAGGTCGACATGTCGGGCTTGAGGATCATGTCGCGTTCGATGAACCCTTCTTCGCCCGCGGCTTCCCCCCAATCGCCCGTGATCGTCTGGAAGAAGATCGAGTCGGGCAGATGGAAATAGGTCTGGCGCAGGAACTTCTGTGCCGGAACCGCCTTGCCACGCGCTATGCCGGGAAGGTCCGAGACGATGCACTCCACCTCGTCCAACCGTCGTTCGTGGAGATAGGCCTGAGCGGCCTCGGGCAGGTCGAGGGTCCAGTCCTTGGCCATCACTTGGCTCCTTTTTGCAGAAATGCTGCCATGCGGGCCGCAAATTCTGCGTTGTCCGTTGGTTTTTGCAAAGTGGCGCGCGCGGCGGACACAAGATCTGGCGGAACCGTGCCGGAGCGGTGCTCGATGAGGCCGCGCACCATGTCCGCGTCGAATTCCGGATGCGGCTGCACGGTCAGGATGTTCGACCCGATCACCATCGCCGCATTTCGGCAGAAGTCACTCTCTGCAATCACCTGCGCGCCCTCGGGAAGGTCCACGACCTGATCCTGATGCCACGCGTTGAGAGCGAGCTCGGTGTCGCCGAAGTCATAGACCTGCCGCCCGACGGACCAGCCGCCGCGGAATTTCTCGACCTTGCCGCCCATCGCCTGCGCGATGATCTGATGGCCGAAACAGATCCCGACGAGCGGGCGGCCGGAGGCGGCGATCTCGCGGATCAGGTTCTCCAGCGGCGCAATCCAGTCATGGTCCTCGTAGGCGCCGTGGCGCGAACCGGTGATGAGCCAGCCCTGCGCGTCTTCGGCGTTTTCCGGGAATTCCCCATCGACCACATTCCAGGTGCGGAAGATGAAGTCGTGCCCGGCCAGCAGGCGTTCGAACATGCCGGAATAGTCGCCCACCTCACCGATGAGCGCGTCCGGCACGTGGCCGGTTTGCAGGATGCCGATAAGCATGATGCCTCAATTTGATCAAATTTGACGCGACAGTATCCGAGGCGCCGGAGCGCGGCAAGGGGGTCGGTCGCGGCGCACGGGGACGCTTCTTGCGCCGCCCATTGGCAGCCAGTTGTTAACAGTTTCAGCCCCCTGGGGTCCTGGACTCCCAAAGACCGAAAGCGTCCGACGTTCTGTGGTGGCGACCGGGACCGGCAGGACATCTCTGAGCGGTGCCGGAACGTGCGCGGTCCTCAGCGCACCAGCATCGGTCGCAGGCGCATCCTTGGGCGGTACTCCTGCGGCAGGTGTCGCGTCAGCCGCCGGTTGATCGCCCCGAAGACAGTTATGACGGTCAGCGTCAGCAGGATGAAATAGAAGGCGAGGATCGGGTAGGGCACGAAAGGATTGAATGTCTTGTCCGCAAAATAGCTGGCGTAGTACAGCGCGTCGCCCCGCTGCTGCCACGCCGGAAAACCCGAAAAGAACACCAGCGCCGTGGCGTGAAACAGGAAGATCGCCTCGTTCGTATAGGCGGGCCAGGCCAGGCGCAGCATCGTCGGGAAGGTGATCCGCCGGAATCGCTTCCAGCCCATGAGGCCATAGGCATCGGCGGCTTCGAGGTCGCCCTTGGGAATCGACTTCAGTGCGCCGAAAAAGATCTCGCCGGCGTAGGCCGAGGTGTTGAGAAACAACACGATCGTCGCCCCCAGCGCCGCCGAGGTCAGTGGGTCGAAGATCGGCGACACCTGCTTGAGCGAGAGAAAGGCGAAATAGGCGAAGAAAAACTGGATGAAGAGCGGCGAGCCACGGAAAATGAAGATGAACCATTCCGCCGACTTGCGCGCCACCGGATTGCGCGCGGCCTTGCCGAGCGCCACGGTGATCGACAGGAAGAACCCGGCGGCCAGCGCAAGCACCCCGAAGTAGATGTTCCAGATCATGCCCGAGCCGATCAGCGTGAACTGCTGACACAGCGTGAAATCAGTGCGCGGCAACAACCGCTCGCCGATCCCGATGGAACGCAGGCCGTAGTCCATGACTGTTTCCCAGCAACTCATGCGGTGGCCTTTCGCTGCGCTTCCCCGGCGGCGGTCGCCTGACCGTGGGAGAGGCGGGCCATCAGCCGGTCGAGCACGACCTCGGAGACGCGGGTGAGAAGCAGGTAAAAGACGAGAAGTGCACCGAAATAGTACATGCGCCAGTCGCCGTGCGGGAAGTCCGAGAACCGCGCGGTCTTGGACCCGCCCAGTTCGCGCGCCCAGTAGACGATATCCTCGACCCCGAGCAGGAACAGAAGCGGCGTGGCCTTGATGAGGATCATCCAAAGGTTCGACAGGCCCGGCAGCGCATAGACCCACATCTGCGGCACGAGGATCCGCCAGTAGGCTTGCCGGTGCGTCATGCCATAGGCCTCGGCGGTTTCCATTTGCGCACGCGGGACCGAGCGCATGGCCCCGTAGAGCACATTGGCCGCGAAAGCGCCGAAGACGATGGCGAAGGTCAGGACGGCGAGCGCGAAGCCATAGCTTTCATGCACCCATTGAGGCGAGGACGAAAGCGGCAGCTTGGCCTGCGCGCAGACGACGAAATCGCTGCCTTGCCGGATCGGCGCGTCCCAGTCCGGGCATTTCACCTGATGGCGCAGCCACTCGAAGGCTTGATCGAGCGCGATGACGAAGAACAGGAAAAACGCGATGTCCGGTACGCCGCGCACGATGGACGTATATCCCTTGCCCAGCCAACGCAGCGGCGCCACGCGGGACCGGGCGGCCCCGGCACCTGCGAACCCGAAGGCGAGCGAGACGGGCGCTGTAACGAGCAGGAGCAGCATCACGGTCCCGAAGGACTGGTAGAACAGGAGGTGCTTGCCGCTCGTGAGATAGCAGGTCAGCCACTGAACCCCCGCAAGGGCTTGGGGGTCGTCGCAGACCTCAAGCACGCGCCGGGACCTTTCCGGCGCGGGGCAGGTCGCGTGGTGCGCCTGAGTGTGTGTCGGCTGTCTCTGTCATGGGGTAGGGCGGCCCGAAGGCCGCCCCGGCCTCGATCAATACGGGCCTTCCATGCCGTCGAACCATTTCTCGATGAGTTCGTTCACGGTGCCGTCTTCTTTCAGCGAGGCGATCGCCGCGTCGAGCTTGTCCTTGAGCTCGGTGTCGCTCTCGCGCACGCCGATCCCGATTCCGCCGCCAAGCATGACGTCTTCGCCGGCGAACATCAGATCGCCGTCTTCAGCAACGATGGGTTCGAGGAACGATTTGTCGGCGAGTACGGCATCGGCTTCGCCGTTCTTCACGGCCGCGATGGTTTCGTCGGGCGTAGCGAACTCGATAAGCTGGGCACCTTCGATCGAGGCGACGTGACTGGCCTGGATGGTGCCGGTCTGTGCCGCGATCACGCCGGTGCCGTCAAACGCGTCGGACGTGGCGACGAACGAGGACGGGTCCGGCGGGAAGTAGGCCTCGGTGAAGTCGATGACCTCATCGCGTTCGTCGGTGATCGACATGCCCGCGATGATCGTGTCGTAGTTGCTGGAGACGAGGTTCGGGATAATCGAATCCCACTCGTTCGTGACCCATTCGCAGGTCAGTTCGGCGGTTTCGCAGATCGCGTCGCCCAGTTCACGCTCGAAGCCGTCCACTTCGCCGTCGTCATTGAGGAAATTGAACGGAGGGTAAGCGCCCTCGGTGCCCATGCGCACGGTCATGGCGTGGCTTTCGGCCATCGCGGTCCCGGCGGTCAGCGCGAGGGCTGCGGCGGTGAGGATCAGTTTCTTCATGTTATTGCTCCCATGTTGAGTGTTCAGGCCGGAATGGTGGCAGACAGAAACTGCTGCAACCGCTCCGATTTCGGGTTGGAGAAGAGCTCCTTGGGTGGCCCTTCTTCCTCGATCTTTCCCTGATGGAGAAAGACCACGTGATCGGCCACATCATGCGCCATGCGCATGTCGTGGGTCACGACGATCATGGTGCGCCCTTCCTGGGCGAGCGCCTTGATGACACGCACGACCTCCTGCTCGAGCTCGGGGTCGAGCGCGGAGGTGGGTTCGTCGAACAAAAGCGCCTTGGGCTCCATGCACAGCGCCCGCGCGATGGCGGCGCGCTGCTGCTGACCGCCCGAAAGCTGGGCTGGGTAGACATCGCATTTGTCGCCGATGCCGACCTTGTCGAGATAGCCGCGCGCGGCCTCCTCGACCTCACGTTTCGGGCGCCCCAGCACCGTGACGGGGGCCTCCATGACGTTCTCGAGGATCGTCATGTGGGACCAAAGGTTGAACTGCTGGAACACCATCGACAGGTTCGTCCGGATGCGCGTGACCTGCGCCCGGTCGGCCGGCCGGCGGTTCTGTCCCGTGCCATGCCAGCGGATCGGCTCACCCTCGAACAGGATCTCGCCGGACTGGCTGTCTTCGAGCAGGTTGCAGCATCGCAGAAGCGTCGATTTTCCCGAGCCGGACGAGCCGATCATCGAGATCGCGTGACCACGAGGCGCCGCGAGGCTCACCCCTTTCAGCACTTCGAGCGCTCCAAAGCTCTTGTGCAGGTCGTTGATTTCTATGACGGCTGGTTCTGTGTTCTGCACGGGATTTGATCACATCGCTTTCGATCACCGAGTAGGGACGAAAACCTGTTTGTTTGCAACGGTAGATTGCCGGTGACAGGTGCCGCGCCGCGCTGCCGTTGGGTCAGGTGCCGCGAAAACGGGCAGGCCGGATCAGCCGGCCGCCTTTTGCCGCGCGATGTGGGAATCGCGGTCGGAGATGCCCAGGAACTTGGCGATCAGACGCATCAACGCGTCTTCCTCGTCCGCCCGGTCCCCATCCGCCAGAACCACGCGCCACGCGGCGGCGACCACTTCGGTCCGGTCCTCGTAAGGCACGGCGCTCTTGATCGCTTCGGTGAAGCGGACAGTGTCGGGGGCCTGCGACTCAAGCTCCTCGGCGTGGAACATGAGGTCCTGGGCCAGTTCCGGCGTAAGGTCGTAGCGTTCGGCCACGATCTCGCGGATCTGGTCCTGCTCGGTCGTGTCGTATTGTCCGTCCGATTTCGCAATCCGCACGAGAAGCGCGGTCAGCGCGACGCGGGCGTCGGCGTCGGGGAGGTCATCGGGCTTTTCGGACCCGAAGAGCGAATTGAGAAGCTTGTCCAACATTCTTCCGACATAGGCCGACTCGCCACCGCTTTCCAGCATCAACGCCGCTTTCGCGAAAATGTGCGCGCTGGCGCGCGCGCAGGTTCAGCCCGGACCCGCGTGCGCGGGCCCGTGCGACTGGCGAAGGGACGCTGCCCGCGCGCGCTCCCCCGAATTATTTCTAAAGCAGAGAAGTGTGCCTTAACCCTCGTAACCCTCGGCGATCACGAGGTCGCCGTCCGAGACCGGGTCGCGCAGGGCTTTGGCCGCCTGGTATTCCGCGCTGTCGTAGCAGGCCAGCGCATCGGCGTAGCTCGGAAATTCGATCACCACGTTGCGCGAGCGCGACGTGCCCTCGGCCGTGCGGAAGTCGCCGCCACGCACGAGGAACCGCGCGCCGTATTTGGCGAAAGGCGCGGCATTGGCGGCAATATAGGTCTTGTAGATGTCCAAGTCGGAAACATCGACACGGGCGATCCAGTAGCCTTTGGCCATCAGACGAGCCTTTCCTGTTCGATGGCCGCGCGAACGAAATCGGCAAAGAGCGGCGCGGGGGCGAAGGGTTTGGACTTCAGTTCGGGGTGATACTGAACCCCGATGAACCACGGATGGTCCTTCCATTCGACGATCTCGGGCAGGCGGCCGTCGGGCGACATGCCGGAAAAGACGAGGCCTTTGTCTTCGAGCTCATCGCGATACTTGATGTCGACCTCGTAACGGTGACGGTGGCGCTCCTCGATGGTCGTCGTGCCGTAGACCTCGGCTACCTTGGAGCCTTCCGCGAGCGTTGCCGTATAGGCACCAAGCCGCATGGTGCCGCCTTTGTCGTCCGAGACCTTGCGCTTGACCGTGTAGTTGCCCTGCACCCATTCCTTGAGGTGGTAAACAACGGGCGTAAAACGCTTTTTCCCGGCCTCGTGGTCGAATTCCTCGGACCCGGCATCCGCAAGGCCGACCACGTTGCGGGCCGCCTCGATCACCGCCATCTGCATCCCGAGGCAGATGCCCAGGTAAGGCACCTTGTGCTCACGGGCGAACTTGGCCGCGCGGATCTTGCCCTCCGTCCCACGCTCGCCGAAGCCGCCGGGGACGAGGATCGCATGATAGCCTTCAAGGTGCGGGGCCGGGTCTTCCTTTTCGAAAATCTCGGCATCGACCCATTCGGTCGTCACCTTGACCCGGTTGGCCATGCCGCCATGCGTCAGCGCCTCCTTGATCGACTTGTAGGCGTCCTCGAGCTGAACGTATTTACCGACGATGGCGATCTTCACCTCGCCCTCGGCGTTGTGGATGCGGTCCTCTACATCCTCCCAGCGGGTCATGTTGGGGGCCGGGGCCGGGCTGATCTGGAAGGCGTCGAGCACGGCCTGGTCCAGCCCCGCGCGGTGGAACGACATCGGCGCCTCATAGATCGACTTGAGGTCATAAGCCGGGATGACGCTGTCGGGGCGCACGTTACAAAACAGCGCGATCTTGGCGCGTTCTTTTTCCGGGATCGGGTGCTCGGCGCGGCAGACCAGCACGTCGGGCGCGATGCCGATGGAGCGGAGTTCCTTGACGCTGTGCTGCGTGGGTTTCGTCTTCAACTCGCCCGAGGCCGCCAGGTACGGGAGCAGCGTGAGGTGCATGAAGATGCACTGGCCGCGCGCGCGTTCCTGGCTGAACTGACGGATGGCTTCGAAGAAGGGCAGCGCCTCGATATCGCCGACGGTGCCGCCGATTTCGCACAACATGAAATCGACCTCGTCGTCGCCGATCCCGATGAAGTCCTTGATTTCATTGGTGACGTGCGGGATCACCTGGATCGTCTTGCCAAGGTAGTCGCCGCGCCGTTCTTTCTCCAGCACGTTGGTGTAGATGCGGCCCGAGGACACGGAATCCGTGGCCCGCGCGGCAACGCCGGTGAAGCGTTCGTAGTGGCCCAGGTCGAGGTCGGTTTCCGCCCCATCATCGGTGACGAACACCTCGCCATGCTCGAAGGGCGACATCGTGCCGGGGTCGACGTTCAGGTAAGGGTCCAGCTTTCGCATCCGGACGGAAAAGCCGCGCGCCTGTAGCAAGGCGCCGAGCGCCGCAGCGGTCAGGCCCTTGCCGAGCGATGAGACCACGCCGCCGGTAATGAAGATGTAACGTGCCATGTAAGGGCTGCCCCCGTGATTTTGGTTGGATGCGGTGCGCTTCGTCCGGCCGGGGCCGGATCAGAAAACCCATCATCACGGGATTTCGGAATAGCCGATTCCCGGGCTTGTGGCAAGCAAACCGCAATATGATGTGGCCGGTTTTTCCGGCGTATCAACAGGTTGTAGTGTGGTGCGAAGACACCCCGCCCGAGGCCGGGCGAGGCGGCGGGGCCGTGGTCAGTCTGCGCGCGGCGGCGCGGCGGGCGCGTCCGTCGGCTGATCGTCTGACGAGGACGGCATCATGTCGGTCACGTCCGGCAGGGCCGGGGTCGCGGGCGCGGCGTCGCCGTCATCGGCGGCAGGCGCGGAAATCAGGTCGGTTACCGAGCTGTCGGCAGAGTTCTGCGCCGAGATTATCGTCAAGGCGAGTGAGCAGGCCAGAAAGGAAATACCCAGAACCCAGGTCAGTTTCGACAGGGCCGTCGCGGCGCTGCGGGCGGACATGACGCCGCCGCCACCGCCACCACCGCCGCCACCCATGCCGAGCCCGCCGCCTTCGGAGCGTTGCAGGAGCACGATGCCGATGAGTGACAGTGCGAGCAGGAGAAGGATGACGAGAAGGACGTTTTCCATGGGTCTTCCGGTGGCCTTTCGGTGCCAGTGTTCCGATGCGGCTATCTAGGGTGAACGGGGCGCGGTCGCAACCCCAAAGCCCGACTTCGGGCAACCTGAATGGCAATCGGGCACCGGGGCGGTGAATTGTCTTTCACCCGCCCGCCGGCTTGGGTATACGGGCGCGGGTTTTCCAGATCGAGGATAAGCATGGCCAACGTAGTCGTCGTGGGCGCCCAGTGGGGCGACGAGGGAAAAGGCAAGATCGTCGACTGGCTGTCCGAGCGGGCGGATGTGATCTGCCGGTTTCAGGGCGGTCATAACGCGGGCCATACGCTCGTCATCGACGGGACAGTCTACAAGTTGCACGCGCTGCCCTCGGGTGTCGTGCGCGGCGGCAAATTGTCGATCATCGGCAACGGCGTCGTTCTGGACCCGTGGCACCTGCTGGGCGAGATCGAGACGATCCGCGCACAGGGGGTGGAGATTACGCCCGAAACGCTGATGATCGCCGAGAACACGCCGCTTATCCTGCCGTTCCACGGCGAGCTTGACCGTGCGCGGGAAGAAGCGGCCTCCAAGGGTACCAAGATCGGCACGACCGGGCGCGGAATCGGACCGGCCTATGAGGACAAGGTGGGGCGCCGGGTGATCCGCGTGGCCGACCTTGCCGACGACGCGACGCTGGAGGCGCGGGTCGACCGCGCGCTTCAGCACCACAATCCGCTGCGCAAGGGACTGGGCGTCGAAGAGGTCGACCGTGAGGCGCTGATCGAGAAGCTCAGGGACATCGCGCCGAAGATCCTCGAATACGCGGCCCCCGCATGGAAAGTGCTCAATGAAAAGCGCAAGGCGGGCAAGCGCATCCTGTTCGAAGGGGCGCAGGGCGCGCTTCTCGACATCGACTTCGGCACCTATCCCTTCGTGACCTCGTCCAACGTGATCGCGGGGCAGGCGGCGACCGGCGTGGGCGTCGGTCCGGGCGGGATCGACTATGTGCTCGGCATCGTCAAAGCCTACACCACCCGCGTGGGCGAGGGGCCGTTCCCAACGGAACTCGACGACGCGGATGGTCAGCGGCTGGGCGAGCGGGGGCATGAGTTTGGCACCACCACGGGGCGCAAGCGGCGCTGCGGCTGGTTCGACGCGGCGCTCGTGCGCCAGACCTGCGCGATCTCCGGCATGAACGGCATCTGCCTGACCAAGCTGGACGTCCTCGACGGATTCGAGACGCTCAAGATCTGCGTGGGCTATGACCTTGACGGCACCATGCTGGACTACCTGCCCACGGCCGCCGACCAGCAGGCGCGCTGCGTGCCGGTCTATGAGGAAATGTCCGGCTGGAGCGAGTCGACCGAGGGCGCGCGCAGCTGGGCCGACCTGCCCGCCGAGGCGATCAAGTATGTGCGCCGGGTCGAGGAGCTGATCGGCTGCCCCGTCGCGCTCCTGTCCACCAGCCCGGAGCGTGAAGACACGATCCTCGTCACCGATCCGTTCGCGGACTGAGCGCGTAACCGATCCGAAAGGAGGCGTCATGGCCCTCTCTCTGAAAGCCCGCAAGCGTTGGTCGCTGGTCGTTCTCGTGATCGGACTGCCGCTCTACATCGTCGTCGCGGTCAGCATCGTCGCGCTGATCCCGCGGCCGCCGATCCTCGTTGAACTGCTGATCTTCGTGGTGCTCGGCTTCGCATGGATCTTGCCGTTCAAGAAGCTCTTTACCGGCGTGGCGGCGGCGCGTCCCGAAGACGACGAAACGGCGGAGTGATCTCTCACCCCGCCGTTGGCAGCGTCTCCCCCCGGAGGCGCGTCACTCGTAGTAAAGGCTTTCCTCGGTCAGCACGAACTGACCGCGATCGACCTTCTGGATCTGACCGGCCCGCATGAGCTGACCGAAGCTCGCCAGCGCATCCTCGCGCGACGCGCCCGGCGTCACGGCGAGCGCGAGCGAGATGATCTGCGGGCGGGTAGCCCAGGGGCGGCCCACTTCCTGGGTCACGAAAGCGGCGGCTGCCTCCAGCGCATCCTCAATCCCCTCGACACCGAGATCGGCTGTAAACGCGCGAAAGCCCGTGGTCATGTTGTCGGAGGCCGCTTCGCCGGCATCCTCGGCCACGTCTTCCTGGTCGACCTGTTCCTCCATCGCGAGGTTTGACTTGCCGACGCGGCGCGGGCGCACAGGGCGCACGGGGCGGGCCGGCTGGCTCACGGTCGCAGCGGGGCGCGAGGGTTGGACGCCCTCTTCCTCTGCCTCGGCCGGCTCGTCGACGCGCTGCTCGGAGACGAGCACCAGCGGCGCGAGGCGGCGCTTGGGCTTGTCCGCATCCGCCTGCGGGCGGCGCGGACGCACCACGCGGGCGAGGTCGTCACGGTATTCGTCGTTCTTGAGCGGCGTCGGGTCGATGGAATCGAGCGCATCGCTCACCTCGTCGCGATCGGCCCGCGTGGCCTGAACGGCGGCTTTGAGGTGCTGGATCGCATTGCGGCGGCGCGAGCTTTCGCCGGTGGCGAGCTGGTCGTTGGTCTTCTCCAGAATTCGGTCGATCGCGCGGTCGGTTTCGCCCATGTCGACATCGTCGAAGGCATTGCGCTGCGGCTTGCGGTCACCGTGGATGCGGTCTTCCGGCTCCTCTTCCGGAGCGATGTCGAGCGCACCTGCGGTTTCGACGGCCTCGAGCGCGTCTTCTTCTGCGACCTCGGGAGCCGCCTCATCGGCATCGGCCGCGCGTTCTTCGGTGAGGTCGGCTTCAAGATCGCCGCGCTCGATGGCGTCACGCGATTCGCGCTCGACTTCGGCGAGTTCGGCGGCCAGATCAGCTTCGGCATCGGGGTCGAGCGTGCTTTCGCCGGGAACGGTGAAGTCGTCCTCGTCCGGGTCATAAGGCTCTTCGGTCGGGGCCGCGACGGCTTCGTCGTCGGTCTGAACCGGCGCTTTCGGCGCTTCGTCGCGACCGAACGGGCGTCGCACGCGCACGACGCGGGCGACGGGGCGGCGCTTGGGCGCTTCCTCGGGCTGCGCGTCGGTCTCGACCGGGGCCGCTTCGGCCTCCGGTTGATCGTCGGCTTCGCTGTCTGCCTCGACGGTCGCAGCCTGCTGGTCTTCCTCGTCGGCCGGGGCCTCCTCGGCCACATCGTCCGTCGCGGTGTCGGCCGATGCCGCGTCTTCTTCGGGCGTTTCCTCTTCGGCGGAACCTGCGGCAACTTTGTCCAGAAGCGCGCTCAACGATGCGTCATCGTCTTCGTCGTCATCATCCGTCGCTGCCGCGTCGGCAGCAACAGGGGCCGCACCGGTATCGTCGGACGCAGTGGCGTCGACATCCGATTCGTCCTCTTCCTCGGCGATCAATGCCTGTTCGAGGATATCGTCGAGCGCATCGTCATCGTCGCCCGCGTAGAAGTAATCTTCGGCGTGCTCGTCCTCGGAATAGTCGTCGCCACCCCGGTCCGTATTGTCGACGACCGCGTGGATGCGGCGAATACGGTCGGTGACGGTGCCGAAGTCGGTCTGGCCTTCGTCGTCTTCCCCGTCGGTCTCGTCGCGGCGGGCCTCCGCTTCGGCTTCATCTTCGGCCCGGCGGGCCTGAGCTTCGGCCTCGGCGGCGGCACGGCGGCCTGCCGCTTCTGCTTCCGCGGCCGCACGACGTTGTTCTTCGGCGTGTTCAGCTTCGCGCTTGGCTTCTGCCTCGGCCTCGGCGGCCAGCTTGGCTTCGGCTTCCGCGTCGGCTTCCCGCTGTGCTTGCGCCTTTTCTTCGGCAATACGCGTCGCTTCGGCTTCCGCCTCGGCAGTCCGAGCCGCTTCTGCCTCTTCGGTGGCCTGACGTTCGGCTTCGGCTTCCGCCTCTTCCTCAGCAAGCCTGCGTGCTTCGGCCTCGTCTTCCATGGCCTGCTGCGCTTCGGCTGCGGCCTCGGCGGCTTCTTCCTCGGCGGCGCGGCGTTCTTCGGCCTCGCGCTCGACCTCGGCAGCCTGGCGCTCCGCTTCCGCTTCGGCGGCTTCGCGGCGCGCCTCGGTGGCCGCGTCATTATCCTTGACGGCCGTCGTCCCGGCGAGCAGGCCGGTCAGCAGCAGATCGTCGTCAGAGGTCTGGCGCAGCACGACACCATGCTCGCTCACCTTCGCCTCGACGCGACGCTTGATCTCGCGTTCGGCGATCTGGTGGAGCATCTCGGCATCCGGCTGCGGGGGCTCGGCCCCGAAATAGCGGTCATCCGCCGCAAGGTCGCGGAAGTACTCGGCGATGGACTTCATCGTCGAGAACGGGTCATCAAATCCTTCAAGCGTACAGCTGAAGGTCCCGTATGATACAGTGAGGATCCTGCTCGAACTCACCATGTCTGACTCGCTTTCTCCCCCGATCCAGCAGGGACTGGTTTACCATGCCCTGTCCTGCGAAATTGCACAAAACCGCGATATTGACGGTATTTTTTCGGGACCGAAATGTGGATAGTTTCTGATATGGATACAAATGGGGCCATTGTTCCCGGATTTGCACCCTTTGGGGAAATGGTGACCCTCCTGGGCGGAGGTGACCTCGCCCCCGGCACCGTCACCCGACTCATGGCGCGGGCGCCGAATCTGGTCGTCTGCGACGGGGCCGCGCGCGCTGCGCTTTCCATGGGACACAAACCCGCGGCGGTGATCGGCGATCTCGACAGTCTGGACGCGGACACGCGCGCGGCCCTCGACCCGGACACGATTCACTACATCGACGATCAAGACACGACCGACTTCGACAAGGCGCTGGTGAACATCGACGCGCCGCTCATCCTCGGCGCGGGATTCATGGGCAAACGGCTGGACCATGAACTTGCCTGCTACAATGCGCTCGTGCGCTGGGACCGGCGTTGCATCCTCGTGGGTGACCACGACATCTGCTTTCACGCGCCGAAACGGGTGACCCTCGAGCTGCCTGAAGGCACGCGGGTCTCGGCCTTTCCCATGGACGAGCTCCGGGTCAATCTGCGCGGTCTGGTCTGGTCGCATGAGGATATCCTCCTGTCGCCGCTGGGCCGGGTCGGCACCTCCAACGCGGCCGCCGGGCCGGTCGAAATCGAAAGCTCCGGCCCCGGACTGCTCATCATACTCCCCGCCGAACACCTCGACGCCGCCATCGCAGCCTGCCTTGCCATGCCATAAAGTCAATCGGGGCGCGTGAGGATGAACAACGCGGCACCGCCCATGCACACCGCCTGCACGGCGATCAGCGCGGGGCGCAGGCCCAAGAGCACAGACAATAGCAGTAGGGCGGCCATCATGGATACCGCCAGCACCTTCGCCTTTCGCGAAATCGCACCCCGCTCCTCCCAGTCGCGGATGGGCGGACCGAGATGGGCGTGATCGATCAGCCAGGCCCGGGTCCGCGGGCTGCCCTTTCCGAACGCGAAGGCCGCGACGAGCAGGAACGGCGTCGTCGGAAGCCCGGGAACCACCACGCCGATGGCGCCAAGGGCGAGCGCGGCCCAGCCCAGTGCGAGATATCCGATCCGTTTCATGGCCTGACCCTAGCTGCTCCGGGTTTCCAATTCCTTGGCGTGCGCCGTCGGAGTCCCGGCGACGGCCCCGCGACAATGCCTCTGGTCGCGCCGGGGAACAAGCGCGGTCGCCGGGCCGATTGACCCTCGCGAACGGCGGAGCGATTGCCTATAAGGCCGGGAAACCGATCATTTTGCAGGTCTGCCCATGTCTTCGAACCTCTCGCCCATCGACACCGCCAAGTTCGTCGCCGCCAAGCGCGCGGTCGATTTCATCGAGGACGGGATGCGCGTGGGACTTGGGACCGGCTCTACCGCTGCCTGGATGGTGCGCTGCCTCGGGGAACGCGTGCGCGAGGAGGGGCTCAAGATCTCCGGTGTGCCGACCTCCACCCGCACCGCCGAGCTTGCCCGGCAGGTGGGCATCAAGGTCGTCTCTCTGGATGAGGCGCGCTGGCTGGACGTCACCATCGACGGGGCGGACGAATTCGACGCGGACCTCAACCTCATCAAAGGCGGCGGGGGCGCACTGCTTCAGGAAAAGATCGTGGCGACGGCCTCGGACATGATGATCGTCATTTCGGATTCGTCCAAACAGGTCGAACACCTCGGCGCCTTCCCCCTGCCGGTCGAGATCATCCCCTTCGGCTGGCAGACATCCAAGGCGCTGCTCGAAGAAACGCTCGCCTCGCTCGACGTGCTGGGCCAGTCGGGCACCCTGCGCATGAACGGCGACTCCCCCTATGTCACGGACGAGGGCAACCATATCGTCGACCTGCACTTGCAACGCATCGGCAATCCGCGCCAGCTTTCCATGGTCCTGAACCAGATTCCCGGCGTGGTGGAGAACGGCCTTTTCATCGACATCTGCGACAAGGTCGTCATCGGCCATCAGGGCGGCAGGGTCGAGGTGATCGACATCAACGAGGGGACCCATGACGAGGGGCTCATCGAGTTCGCCGAAACCGACAACCTCTTCACCGACATCTGATCCCCCGGTCTTTCCGGTCGGCAAATATCCCGGGGGTGTGCGGCCTGCCCGCAGGCCGCGAGGGGGCTGGCCCCCTCCGCTGCGATGGCCTGCCGCAAGGCAGGGCGGCGCAAATCCTGTGCGGGCGTGAGCCCGCGCCATTGTGCAACGCTTCACACCCTGACGTGACCGGACGCTGCGCCGCGCCCGCTGGCATCCCGGGGATTTGTGTGGAATATCCACCCCGGACGGATCGGAAGGGATGACCATGAGCACATTCGACTACGACCTTTTCGTGATCGGCGGCGGCTCCGGCGGTGTGCGGGCAGGCCGGGTGGCCGCCGAGAGCGGCGCGCGCGTCGGGCTGGCCGAAGAGTTCCGCATGGGCGGGACTTGTGTGATCCGGGGCTGCGTGCCCAAGAAGCTGATGGTCTTCGCCTCGAAATTCGGTCCCGCCGCCGCCGAGGCACGCGATTTCGGCTGGGACATGCCCGACGGCAGTTTCGACTGGTCGGTGTTTCGCCCGAAGCTCCACGCTGAACTCACGCGGCTCGAAAACATCTACCGCACCAACCTCGCTCGTCCCGGAACCGAGATCCATGATGCTCGCGCGGTGCTCAAGGATGCGCATACGGTCGAACTGTCCAACGGCAGGACCTTCTCGGCCAAGCATATCCTCGTCGCGACCGGCGGTCGGCCTTTCATTCCCGACCTGCCCGGGGCGGAGCTGGGGATCACGTCGAACGAAATCTTCAATCTCGACCGGCTGCCGGAGAAAGTCCTGATCCTCGGCGGCGGCTATATCGCCTGTGAATTCGCCTGTATTCTCAACGGTCTGGGCGTGCATGTCACGCAATGGCACCGCGGCCCCCAGATCCTGCGCGGCTTCGACGACGAGGTGCGCGGGCACATTGCCGAGATCATGCTGGCCCAGGGGATCGACCTGCGCGTCGGCGTCAGCCCCCGTGAATTCGAGCGTGCCGAAGGACGCATCCGGGCCCGCGGTACGGACGATCACAAGGTGATGGTGGACGAAGTGCTCTGGGCCACGGGGCGGGTGCCCAATTCCGATGGTCTCGGCCTCACCGACCTTGGCGTCGAATTGGGCGAAAGTGGCGAGATCGTGGTGGACGATTATTCCCAGACTTCCGTTCCCTCGGTCTTCGCGATCGGCGACGTGACGAACCGCATCGCGCTTACCCCGGTCGCGATCCGTGAAGGCGCCGCCTTCGTCGAAACCGTTTTCAAAGGCAACCCGACCAAGCCCGACCACGAACTCGTAGCCTCGGCCGTCTTCACCCAGCCGGAATACGGCACCGTCGGTCTCACCGAAGAGGGCGCGCGGGCGCAGGAGAAGATCGACGTCTATTGCGCCACGTTCCGCCCGATGCAAAAAAGCTTCATCGACCGGGACGAAAAGGCGCTTTTCAAGCTTATCGTGAGCCAGGAGAGCCAGCGCGTACTCGGGTGTCACATCGTCGCGGACGGGGCGGGGGAGATGATCCAGCTCGCCGCCGTCGCGGTGAAGATGGGCGCGACCAAGGCCGATTTCGACCGCGCCGTCGCGGTGCATCCGACGATGGCCGAGGAAATCGTGCTGATGAAGACCCCGGTCCGTGCGGACTGAACCAGATAGATAACCCGTGATCCGGGTTGAAAAACAGGTGTTCAAGCGCCAGTTATGACCGGACAGTTTTTGGAGGATTTCACACACATGGCCAGCGACAGCGGCGGACCTTGGGGCGGCGGTGGAAACCGCGGCGGACAAAACGGCGGATCGAACGGCGGTGACGACCGTGGCCAGAGGGGCGATGACCGTCGCCCCGGCCAGCAGGGCGGCAACATGCCGGAGATCGACGATCTCATGCGGCGCGGACAGGAGCAGCTTCGCGTCCTGATGGGCGGCAAGGGCGGCTCGAACAGGGGTAACGGGGGCGGCGATGGTCCCTCGGGCCCACGGTTTTCGCGGGGGACGATCCTGATCGTGCTGGTCGCAGCCGTGGCGCTGTGGCTTTTTGCGAGCTTCTACCGCGTCGACACGTCCGAGCAATCGGTCGAGCTTCTCTTCGGTGAACGCTACCAGGTCGGGACCGAGGGTCTGAACTTCGCGCCCTGGCCCGTGGTGACCAAGGAAATCTACCCCGTCACCCGTGAAAACACCGAAGATATCGGTGTGGGCCTCGACGAAGGGCTGATGCTGACCGGCGACGAGAACATCGTCGACATCGACTATCAGGTCGTCTGGAACATCGGCGACGTCGAGAAATTCGTGTTCAACGTGGCCGATCCGGTCAACACGATCCGCGCCGTGTCGGAATCGGCGATGCGTGAGATCATCGGTCGTTCCTCGCTTGCGCCGATCCTGAACCGCGACCGGGGCATCATTGCCCAGGAGCTTCAGGAACTGATCCAGTCGACGCTCGACAGCTACGAGTCGGGCGTGAACATCGTGCGTGTGAACTTCGACCGGGCCGACCCGCCGCGCGAGGTCATCGACAGCTTCCGCGAAGTGCAGGCGGCTGAACAGACCCGCGACACGCTGCAATCCCAGGCCGACGCCTACGCCAACCGCGTGGTCGCGGAGGCCCGCGGTGAAGCTGCGCAGACGCTGGAACAGGCCGAAGCCTACCGGGCGCGTGTCGTCAACGAAGCCGAGGGTGAAGCGTCTCGCTTCGTCGCGGTCTACGACGAATACGCCAAGGCACCGGAGGTGACGCGCCGTCGTCTCTATATCGAAACGCTTGAGCGGGTTCTGAGTGATGTCGACAAGATCATCATGGACGATGCCGTCGGCGGCGAGCAGGGCGTCGTGCCCTATCTCCCGCTGAACGAGTTGCGCCGCAACTCCACCAACACCAATACCGGGGGGTCGAACTGATGCGTCGTTCCTACGTCATTCTCGGGATCCTGGCCGTACTCGTCTTCATCGGCCTGAATTCCTACTACATCGTCGACGAACGCGAAAAGGCGCTGCGCCTTTGGTTCGGTGAGGTTACGGCCGAAATCGGTGAGCCCGGCCTGTATTTCAAAGTGCCGGTGATCCACGAGATCGCCAAGTACGATGACCGCATCCTGCCGCTCGACACCGAGCCGCTCGAAGTCACCCCGGCGGATGATCGTCGTCTCGTCGTGGACGCCTTCGCGCGCTGGCGCATCACCGATGCCACGCAGTTCCGCCGTGCGGTGGGCGCGTCGGGCATTTCGGGCGCCCGCAGCCGTCTGGAGCGCATCCTCAACGCCGAGCTTCGCGAAGTGCTGGGTGGTGTGCCGTCCGACGCCGTGCTCTCGGTCGATCGTGTGTCGCTGATGAACCAGATCCGCGACCAGTCGCGGGACGAAGCCGACGCGCTCGGTATCCGGGTCATCGACGTGCGCATCAAGCGCGCCGACCTTCCCGACCAGAACCTCGAGGCGACGTTCGAACGGATGCGCGCCGAGCGTCAGCGGGAAGCGGCAGACGAGATCGCGCGTGGTAACGAGGCCGCGCAGCGTCTTCGTGCACAGGCCGACCGGACCGTGGTGGAAACCACGTCGGAAGCGCAGCGGGAAGCCGACATCATTCGCGGTGAGGCGGATGCGCTGCGGAACGCGATCTATGCCGAAGCCTTCGGCCGCGATCCGGAGTTCTTCGCCTTCTACCGGTCAATGAGCGCCTACGAGCGGGCCATTCAGGGCCGGAACTCGACGCTGGTGATCTCGCCCAACAGCGAGTTCTTCAACTACCTGAAGTCCGACACGTCGGCCCAGATCGCGCGCAGTGCCGGGCAGCTCCCGGCGGTCCAGACCGACACGGCCGAGGACAGCTCGACCGACGCCGGTCCTGTCATCGAGGTTCCGGATGCGGGGCTGCCTGACAGCGCTGAAACCGAAACCGACACCGGCGGAAGCGACACCACCGGCGCAGCGGACACCCAGCCCGCCGACGAATGAGCTGGCTCTTGCTGGGTCTTGGCCTGGCCCTCGTGATCGAGGGCCTGGTCTTCTTCTTCCTTCCCGGCAGGCTCGAAAACCTGCTGGAAGCCATCGCCACCATGAGCCGCGACCAGCGGCGCATGGTCGGCCTTGTGGCCATCGGGGTGGGCGTTGCGATGGTCTGGATCGTCCAGGGATGATCGGCAACGCCCTGCCACGTCACGGCGGCGTGACGGCTCGTGGTCAAGATTGCGTTGCACGACCGGGCTCCTATCTGGAATGATGGTCGAAACGTCCGGCAGGATTTCAGAGGAGACTGCAGTGAAAGCGCAGGCAAGGGTTTTGACCCGAACGAACCCCAGATTTATCGCAACCCTTTTCGCCGTCATGGCCGCCATCGTGCTCGCCGCGACGCAGCTCGCGACGGCCCAGACCCGCCCGACGAGCTTTGCGGACCTCGCCGAGAAGGTGAGCCCGTCGGTGGTGAACATCACCACCGCCACGGTCGTTTCGCAGGACACGGGACCGTCACCGATGGTGCCCGAAGGCTCACCGTTCGAAGATTTCTTCCGCGATTTCCTTGAGCGTGACGGCGAAGGACAGCCGCCCCGCACCCGCCGCTCATCGGCGCTGGGTTCCGGCTTCGTGATCTCCGAGGACGGCTACATCGTCACCAACAACCACGTCATCGAAGGCGCGGACGAGATCGTCATCGAGTTCTTCGGGGACCGGGGCGAGCTTGACGCGACCGTCGTCGGCACAGACCCGAACACCGACATCGCGCTCCTCAAGGTCGAAACGGACGAGCCGCTTCCCTTCGTGCCCTTCGGCGATTCGGACGCGATCCGCGTGGGCGACTGGGTCATGGCGATGGGCAACCCGCTGGGGCAGGGATTCTCGATCTCCGCCGGGATCATCTCGGCCCGTGGACGGGAGCTTCAGGGCACCTATGACGACTTCCTCCAGACCGACGCGGCGATCAACCGGGGCAACTCGGGCGGCCCGCTGTTCAACCTCGACGGTCAGGTCGTCGGCGTGAACACCGCGATCCTGTCGCCCAACGGCGGCTCCATCGGCATCGGCTTCGCAATGGCCTCGAACGTCGTGACCAAGGTTGTCGATCAGCTTCAGGAATTCGGCGAGACGCGCCGCGGCTGGCTTGGCGTGCGCATCCAGGACGTGAGCCCTGACGTGGCCGAGGCGATGGAACTCGACAGCACCGCAGGCGCGCT
The DNA here is from genome assembly GCF_002384975.1 of Maritimibacter sp. UBA3975. Classification (NCBI taxonomy): domain Bacteria; kingdom Pseudomonadati; phylum Pseudomonadota; class Alphaproteobacteria; order Rhodobacterales; family Roseobacteraceae; genus Maritimibacter; species Maritimibacter sp. UBA3975. The sequence goes on along the minus strand of NZ_DGCP01000009.1, from coordinate 485,925 downwards.
CGTCACCGACGTGCCGGACGGCCCGGCCAAGGACGGCGGCATGGAAGCGGGCGACCTCATCCTCAGCTTCGCCGGTCAGGACGTCGCCGACACACGCGAGCTCGTCCGCATCGTCGGCAATTCCGGCGTGGGCGAAACCGTGCGCGTCGTCGTCCTGCGCGATGGCCAGACCCAGACGCTCAAGGTGGTGCTCGGTCGCCGGGAAGAGGCACTGGCAGCCGATGAAAGCGCGGGCGGTGATGAAGACACTCCGGCCCCTGACGTGGAGCAATCCACGATCCTCGGCCTGACACTTTCGGAAATGACCGATGAACTGCGCGAAGAACTCGGGCTGGACGCCGGCGCCGAAGGCCTCGTCGTCGTCGCGGTCGAGGGCGACAGCCAGGCTGCCGAGAAGGGTATCGTCGAGGGCGACGTGATCACCGAGGCGGGCCAACAGCGCCTGTCGTCGATTTCCGACCTCGAGGAGCGGATCGAAGCGGCCCGCGATGGGGGACGTCAGTCGCTCCTCCTGCTCGTGCGGCGCGGCGGCGATCCCCGCTTCGTGGCGTTGCCGGTGGACGAGTAACCAAAAAAAAGCCCCGCCGGAAATGCGGCGGGGCCTGAAAAGGCCGTCCTTCGGGGCGGCCTTTGTCGTCTCGGGGGGTCAGCGCATCATGAACACGTCGAGGCGCTTCACACCGATATCCGTGAGTTGCGAGTCGGTGAGGGTTTCCAGCTTGCGACGGGTGGCGCGGCGGGCACGGCGGCGCTCCAAGTCGATGCGGAAGTCGGCGACGAACCGGATAACGCGCGAGACGTGACCGGCGAATTCGTAGGTGGCGGTTCTTGCAGCCATATCTGCGCTCCTTGCTTAAGTATTGGGCGACAGAGAATCCATCGCCTCAGAACTGGTGCAGATAGGGACAAACCGGTCCGGGCACAAATGCAGTTCTTGCATGGGTTCTCTGCCGGGTGTGCATAGCTTAATATCCGCTTAACCATTTGAAATATTTTCGGGAATCCGGACGCACAAAAGCGTCGGTTTCACGCTTTCCGAAGTCGTTTTCCGTCCGGAAATCAGCAAGCGGAACTCCGCTGTCGAAGTATTCATCTTGGCAGATGTTCGCGTTTCGTGCTAATTTTTGTCAAAAGCAGAACAAAAGGGGCGGTCAAAATGCGGGTTTTGGGCATCGACCCGGGGCTGAGAAACCTCGGCTGGGGCGTGATCGATGTGTCGGGCAGCAGAATCAGCCATGTCGCGAACGGGGTCTGTCACGGCGAGGGCACGGCACTTGCCGACCGCCTTCTGGCGCTGTTCGACGCGCTGAGCGACGTGGTCGCCCGTTTCGCGCCCGATACGGCGGCGGTGGAGCAGACCTTCGTGAACAAGGACGGCGCCGGCACCCTGAAACTCGGTCAGGCGCGCGGGATCGCGATGCTTGTCCCGGCCCGGGCGGGACTCAGCGTCGGGGAATATGCGCCCAACACGATCAAGAAGACCGTGGTCGGCGTGGGTCATGCCGACAAGCGCCAGATCGACCACATGGTGCGGCTGCAACTGCCGGGTGTGGAGCTTGCCGGTCCGGACGCGGCGGACGCGCTGGCCATCGCTCTGTGCCATGCCCACCACGCGCGGGCGGGCGACAAGCTCGCTGCCGCCGTGGCGAAGGTGCGCGCATGATCGGAAAGCTGTCGGGCCGGATCGACTACAAGGGCGACGATCACGTTCTGATCGACGTGCGCGGGGTCGGCTATATCGTTCACGTCTCGGACAGGACGCTCGCGAGCCTGCCGGGGCCGGGCGAGGCGGTGGCGCTCTACACGGACCTGATCGTGCGTGAGGATCTGATGCAATTGCACGGGTTCCTGTCGCTCACCGAAAAGGAATGGTTCCGCCTTCTGATGACCGTGCAGGGGATCGGGGCCAAGGCCGCGACCGCCATCCTCGGCGCGCTCGGCGCGGACGGGGTGAGCCGGGCCATCGCTCTGGGCGACTGGAACGCGGTGAAGGCGGCAAAGGGGCTGGGGCCCAAGACGGCGCAACGGGTGGTGAACGAGCTCAAGGACAAAGCCCCGACCGTCATGGCGATGGGCGCAGGCGCTGCGCCTGTGGCGGATGACGTGACCCTCGTGGAAAGCGACGACCCGGTAACGGCCCCGATGGCCAGGCCCCGGCCCGCGTCCGCCAACACCGCGCAGCAGGAGGCGCTTTCGGCGCTCGCCAACCTTGGCTACGCGCCGGGCGAGGCGGCCAGCGCGGTGGCGACAGCTCTGGGCGACGCCCCCGATCTGGACACCTCCGGCCTGATCCGCGCGGCCTTGAAGCTGCTTGCGCCGAAAGGGTAGGGAAGGTGAGGCTCATCCACCCTCGGGGTGTCTTCGCCCGGCCCCGGGCGATGAGCCGCTGCACAGCGAGCGAAGAGCATGACCGAGCCTGACCCCACCCTGCGCCCCGAGCCGATGGCCGAAGATTTCGACCGCGCGCTGCGCCCTCAGACGCTCGATGATTTCATCGGTCAGGCCGAAGCGCGCGCGAACCTCAAGGTGTTCATCGAAAGCGCCCGGCGCCGAGGCGAGGCGATGGATCATGCGCTGTTTCACGGTCCCCCCGGTCTGGGCAAGACCACGCTCGCCCAGATCATGGCGCGCGAACTGGGCGTGAATTTTCGCATGACCTCGGGCCCCGTGCTGGCGAAAGCGGGCGATCTGGCGGCTATCCTCACTAACCTCGAAGCGCGCGACGTGCTGTTCATCGACGAGATTCACAGGCTGAACCCTGTGGTCGAGGAGGTGCTTTATCCGGCGATGGAGGATTTCGAGCTCGACCTCGTCATCGGTGAGGGGCCTGCGGCGCGCACCGTGCGCATCGAGTTGCAGCCCTTTACGCTGGTGGGCGCGACCACTCGGCTGGGCCTATTGACGACGCCGCTGCGCGACCGGTTCGGCATCCCGACGCGGCTCCAGTTCTACACGGTCGAGGAATTGCACCGGATCGTCACCAAGAACGCGCTCAAGCTGAACGCTCCGGCCGAGGACGAAGGCGCGCTCGAGATCGCCAAGCGGGCACGCGGCACGCCGCGCATTGCCGGGCGGCTGTTGCGCCGGGTGGTGGACTTTGCCGTGGTGGAAGGCGATGGCCGGATAACGCGGGCGATCGCGGACAATGCTCTCACCCGCCTCGGGGTGGATCATCTCGGGTTGGACGGCGCCGACCGGCGGTATCTGAAACTGATGGCCGAGCACTACGGCGGCGGTCCGGTCGGGATCGAGACGCTTGCGGCGGCGCTGTCGGAAAGCCGGGACGCGCTGGAGGAGGTGATCGAGCCGTTCCTGCTGCAACAGGGGCTGATCCAGCGCACGCCGCGGGGCCGGATGCTTGGCCATCTGGCGTGGCGGCATCTGGGCCTGGACGCGCCGCGCGCGCCGGGGCAGGGCACGCTGTTCGAAGACTGAGGGCGCTTGACTGTCGCCGGGTCCGGGCACAGATTCCGTGCAAAGGAGACCCTCATGCCCATCAAGAACCGCTTCGCCGAACTGCACGGTGACATCACCGCGTGGCGACAGGACATCCACGCCAATCCCGAGCTTCTGTTCGACACCCACCGCACCGCCGCGCTCGTGGCCGAGAAGCTGCGCGCCTTCGGCTGTGACGAGGTGGTCGAGGGGATCGGGCGCACCGGGGTCGTGGCGGTCATCAAGGGCAAGACCGACACCAGCGGCAAGGTGATCGGGCTGCGCGCCGACATGGACGCGCTGCCGATCAAGGAGGCGACGGGGCTGCCCTATGCCTCCGGCACCGAGGGCAAGATGCATGCCTGCGGACATGACGGCCATACCTCGATGCTGTTGGGGGCTGCGCAATACCTTGCCGAGACCCGGAATTTCGACGGCACCTGCGTGGTGATCTTTCAGCCTGCCGAAGAGGGCGGCGGCGGCGGGCGCGAGATGGTCGAGGACGGGATGATGGACCGCTGGGGCATTCAGGAGGTCTATGGCATGCACAACTGGCCCGGCGTGCCGGTGGGCGAGTTCCAGATCCGCGCGGGCGGGTTCTTTGCGGCCACCGACCAATTCGACCTGACGATCGAGGGCAAGGGCGGCCACGCTGCCAAGCCGCACGAGGGGATCGACCCGACGGTAGTGGCGAGCCACGTGATCGTCGCGCTCCAGACCATCGCGAGCCGCAACGTGGACCCGGTGAAGCATGTGGTGGTGAGCGTCACGACGATGCAGACGGATGGCGACAGCTACAACGTCATCCCGCAGCGGGTGCATATGAAGGGCACGATCCGCACCCATGACGCCGATGTGCGCGAGGCCGCGCCGGAACGGGTGCGCGCGCTGGCCGAGGGGATCGCCGCGGGCTTTGGCGCGCGGGCCGATTTCACATATCTGCCGGGCTATCCGGTCATGGTGAATTCCGAGGAACAGACCGTGTTCGCCGCCGAGGTCGCAAAGTCGGTCACGGGGCAGGAGACGGCCGAGGCCGACCCGATCATGGGGGGCGAGGATTTCGCCTATATGCTGGAGGCGCGGCCGGGGGCCTATATCCTCGTCGGCAACGGTGACACCGCGCCGGTGCATCACCCGGAATACAACTTCAACGACGAGGCGATTCCGGCGGGCTGTAGCTGGTGGGCCGAAATCGTGGAACGGCGGATGCCGGCGGCGTGAGACTGGCCTTGCGCTGGGAAACGGAGTGCGGCCGGCGCCGCACGCTTTATTCTGGGGAAGGGTGGCTCCGGCTCACCAAAGCGAAAGACCTTTCGCTCCTGGATCCGTCGTCACCTGATCCTTGCCTGCCACCGCCGCGTTCGCCGCTCAAGAGAAATAGCCGTATCCCCGGCAAGCCGGGGGCCCTCGGCGATTTCTCTGGATCGTCGCCCACGTCGTCGGCCGTCCGGTCTCAGGCGACGGCGGCTCCGAAGCGAAAGGCAGGGTCTGGCGTTGGCGTCAGCCGCCCGTGTGGCTCATGTGGCGTGAGACCTGACCATCGGCGCGTTGGCGCGAATAGTCGAAATCGTGGCCCTTGGGCTTGCGCGTGATGGCCTCGCGGATCGACGCGACGAGCGGTTCGTCGGTCTCGGGGTGATCGCGCAGGGGCGTGCGCAGGTCGGCGCGGTCTTCTTGGCCCAGGCACATGTAAAGCTCGCCGGTGCAGGTCATGCGCACGCGGTTGCAGCTTTCGCAGAAATTATGCGTGAGCGGCGTGATGAAGCCGATCTTCTGACCCGTCTCCTCAAGCCGGACGTAGCGGGCAGGGCCGCCGGAGCGTTCGGCAAGGGGCGTGACGGTGTAGCGTTCTTCGAGCTTGTCGCGCAGGTCGGTGAGGGGCCAGTATTGGTCCAGCCGGTCCTCGTTGCCGATGTCGCCCATCGGCATGACCTCGATCCATGTCAGGTCCATGTCGCGTTTGGCGCACCATTCGGTGAGGTCGAAGAGTTCCACGTCGTTGAAGTTCTTGAGCGCGACCGCGTTGATCTTGACGCGCAGCCCTGCCTCCTGTGCCGCGTCGAGGCCGCGGATGACCTTGGACAGGTCGCCGCGCCGGGTGATGTCGGCGAATTTCTGCGGATCGAGGCTGTCGAGTGAGATGTTCACGCGGCGCACGCCGGCGTCGTGAAGCTCGCCCGCGAAGCGTTCGAGTTGCGAGCCGTTGGTGGTGAGTGTCAGCTCGTCCAGCGCGCCGGAGTCGAGGTGGCGCGACATGGCGCGGAAGTATTCCATGATGTCACGGCGCACGAGCGGCTCGCCCCCGGTTATGCGCAGTTTGCGCACGCCCAGGCCGATGAAGGCCGACGAGACGCGGTCGAGTTCCTCGAGCGTCAGAAGTTCCTTTTTCGGAAGGAACGTCATGTTCTCGGCCATGCAATAGGTGCAGCGGAAATCGCAGCGGTCCGTCACCGACAGCCTGAGGTAGCTGATCGGGCGTTGGAACGGGTCGATAAGAGGTGCGTCGGTCATGGGAAGAACGTAAGGATGGCCGGGCGCCGGGGCAAGCGCTATCGGGTCTTGTGAGCCTGCGCGCGATCCGCGTAGGATCGGCCCATGAAACGGTTTGTTCTGATTGCTTTACTGGGGCTTGGGGCCTGTGCAGACGGTCCCGCGTTCCTCCAGCCTGCCGCGAATGTGAAACCGGCGGACAGCGTCGTGACCACCCCTCCGCCACCACCGGACGCGCGCACCGAGGATGCCTTCGACACCACGACAGACGAAGAGCGGGCGGCGGCCGTCGCGATACCGGAGCCTGCGGGCGAGCGGTCGCTCGGCACCACGGTCGCCACTTTGGGCAGCCCGACGGAGCCGGGGATCTGGATGGAAACCCCGCTGGTGTCGTCCGTGACGCAGGGGCGGGTCGAGGCGGAGAACGGCAAGTCCGTGAGCCTCGAACTCAGGCCCATCGACGGGCCGGCCACGGCGGGAAGCCGCATTTCCCTGCCGGCGCTCAGGCTGCTCGAGGTCGGGCTCGCCGGGCTCCACACGCTGACCGTCTACGCGAAATGACCGCGCGCCGGGTCGTCGGTGATCCGGGCGACTGGGCCGCGCTGCGGCGGGCGTTTCGCTGGAACATTCCCGATGATTTCAACATGGCCGAGGCGTGCTGTGACAGCTGGGCGCGCGCGGAGCCGGAGCGCGTGGCCTTCACCCATGTCGGTGAGAACGCGCGCGACTGGACCTATGGCGCATTGCGCGACGCGTCGGACCGGCTGGCGGGGGTCTTTGCGAAAGCCGGGCTGGGGCGCGGCGACCGGGTGGGCGTGCTGCTGGGCCAGTCGCCCGAGACGCTGATCGCTCATCTCGCGACGTGGAAGCGGGCCGCGATCTCGATTCCGCTGTTTTCGCTTTTCGGGCCCGATGCGCTGGCCTTCCGGCTGGCTGACAGCGGGGCGAAACTTGTCGTGACGGACGCCGCCGGGGCCGAGAAACTGGCCGCGATCCGCGGTGACCTGCCGGATCTCGAGGCGGTTTTCGTGGTCGATGGGGGCGACGGTCGCGATTTCTGGGCCGAGATCGAGGCCGCGCCACCGGCTCCGCCGGAGCCGGTCGGGGCCGAAGACCCCGCCGTCATCATCTATACCTCCGGCACGACGGGACCGCCCAAGGGCGCGCTTCATGCGCACCGGTTCCTGATCGGGCATCTGCCGTCGATCGAGCTGCATCACGAAGGCTTTCCGCAACCGGGCGACGTGGGCTGGACGCCCGCCGACTGGGCCTGGATCGGCGGGCTCATGGATATAGCGATGCCCTGCCTTTACCACGGTGTGCGCCTCGTCTCCTGCCGGATGCGCAAGTTCGACCCGGCCGAGGCCTATCGCCTTATTGCAGAACAAAAGGTGCGCAACCTGTTCCTGCCGCCAACGGCGCTCAAGCTGATGCGGCAGGCGGAAATCCCCGAAACGGTAAGCATACGCACCATCGGGTCCGGCGGCGAGGCACTGGGGGCCGATCTGCTCGACTGGGCGAAACGTGCGTTCGGGGTCACGATCAACGAATTCTACGGCCAGACGGAGTGCAATCTGGTGCTGGCCTCCTGCGCCGGTTCGATGGAGGTGCGCCCGGGCAGCATGGGGCAGGCCGTGCCCGGGCACGAGGTCGCGGTGATCGACGGGGCGGGGCAGGAGGTGGCACCGGGCACCACGGGCGAGATCGCGGTGAAGCGGCCCGACCCGGTGATGTTTCTGGGCTACTGGAACCTGCCGGAGAAGACAGCCGAAAAGTTTACCGGCGACTGGATGCGCACCGGCGATCTTGGCGTGATGGACGAAGACGGCTACTTCACCTACGTGAGCCGGGATGACGACGTGATCTCCTCGGCAGGCTACCGGATCGGGCCGACCGAGATCGAAACCTGCCTCACCGGCCACCCGGATGTGGTCATGGCCGCCGCCGTAGGTGTGCCGGACGAGACGCGGGGTGAAGTGGTGAAGGCTTTTGTCGTGCTGCGCAGCGGGGTTGCACCGGATGGTCTGGAGGCCGCCTTGATCCAGCGGGTGCGCGACAAGGTCTCGCCGCATGTCGCGCCGCGCAGCGTGGCCTTTGTGGAAGAGTTGCCGATGACCGCCACCGGCAAGATCATGCGCCGCAGCCTGCGCGACCCCGGTGCGCGATGAGCGGTGTCACCTCGGGCGGCAGTCGGCCCGCAGGGGGCCAGCCCCCCCCGGTCCCCCCGACATATTCGCGAAACGAAGAAGGGGCCGTGAACCTTGTGGCACCGGACGGCGTTTCACAGGGTCGGGCGGTTGGCCCCGACGTCAGGTTTTTTTGGAGACGACAGATGCGTTGGATGATGACCGCCCTCCTGGGCCTCGCGGCCTGGCCCGCAGCAGCCCTCGATACCCGGTTCGGTCCGGTCGAGATCGCGCCCGTGGGCGAGATGGAGAAGGGGCTGCTGTTTCAGGGCGAGGTTCTCGAGCTGCCCTCCGGCCCCTATGTGGCCTTCATCGAAGCTGCCCTGCATGACTGGGTGCTGATCGCCGTGTCCCAAGGCGGCAACGCCTGCGCGACCGAATATGTCTGGGCGAAGCTGTCGGACAGCGGCGTCGACTTCTCGGAGGTCTTCGGGACCTGCGCCGAGGGGTTCGAACTGACCGAAGTACCAGCGGGGGCCAAGGTCACGTCACCCAGCGTCGAGGTCGGGCAAGGGCCGGTGTCGTTCATCTACGATGGCGAAAGGATCACCGAAGTGCAGGAGCCGGCACAGCAGGTCGGCTGGTCCATCGGCGATCCCGGCACCTTCTGGCTCGACAGTTACGTGTTCGACTTCTTCGGTGCCGCCGAATTGCAGGACCCGCTGATGGAGATGATGACGCCCGAGGCGCTGGCCACGGCCCAGGAGAACGCGGAACTGGGTGGGCCTTTCGCCTTCGAGGGCGACTGGATCGTGGGCTCGGCCTGCGAAAAACTGGAATGCGAAACCGACCGCGTCGCGGTGGCAGTATCCGAAGACGGGGCGCGCGTCGTGATCGTACTGTCCGAGGCCGGGCAGGCGCCGCAGCTTTTCGGCGATACCGACGGCCCGCTGCCCGCATCGCTGCGCGACCTCGCCCCGCAGTAGTTGCGAGCCGTGTCCCGACGCGGTATCTGGCGCGCCGAAAGGGGCCGCCATGACCGCAGACGAGATCGAGAGCCTGTTCACCCGAAAAGGCGCCTATGCCTTCGCCCGCTGGGGCCGCCCCATCGCGCCGGTCGTCTTCGGGGTCGAGGATGCGACGCTCGCGACCGTGAAGGGCGCGCTCGAGGCGGTCACGACCTTCGCCGGACACCCGATGGCCGAGACGGACCCCGAACTCGGCGCGAACCTGATGATCTTTTTCTTCCGGGACTGGGCAGAACTGCTGGAGGTTCCCGATCTCGACCGCCTGATCCCGGATCTTTCGAAACTCGTCGCCAGGCTGTCTGAGGTGCAGGCCGTGCAATACCGCACCTTCCGCTTCGACGAGGCGGGCGCGATCAAGGCCGCCTTCGCCTTCGTGCGTCTGGGCGGCGGCATGGAAAAGCTGCCTGCCGAGACGGTCGCGATGATGCAGGCGGCGCAGATCATGCTGGCCTGGGGCGAGGGGGCCTTTGCCGAAACCTCGCCGCTCGCCAAGCACCCCGAGAACGGGATGACGATGCTGCGCCCCGAGATCGCGGACCTGATCCGCGCAGCCTACGACCCGGTGATGCCGGCAGCCGCCGATGACGCCTCCCACGCACTCAGGCTCGCCGCAAGGATACAGGCGGGCTGATGCGCGCCTTCATCGCGCTCGACCTTCCCGAAAGCTTGCTGCGCCCGCTCACGCGGTTGCAGGCGGGTCTGACGGTCGGGCGGCTGGTCGAGGAAGAGAACCTGCACCTCACGCTCGCCTTCCTCGGCGACATCGATCCGGGGCAGGCCCACGACATCGCGGCGCGTATGGCCGACCTGCCCGATGCGCCCATCGCGCTGACGCTTACCAATATCGACGTGATGGGCGGGCGAAAGCCCAACCTCGTCCTCATGGACGCGCGGCCCACGCCGGAACTGCTGACGCTCCACGACCGGGTCACGAGACTGGCCCGCGAGGCCGGGGTGACGATGGAGCGTCGCCGTTTCCGCCCCCATGTGACGCTCGCGCGTTTTGGCAAACAGATGAGCGAGAAAGAGCATCGGGGACTGGGCGATTTCCTCAAGCTCAACGCGCCCTATGCGCTGCCGACGGAACTGGCCGACAGCGTCTCGCTCAACCGCTCCCACCTGCGCGACGACGGCCCGGTGTATGAGCCGCTGGCCGAATTCCTGCTGACCGGCTAGGCTTTCGCAAGGGGACGGGCCGGGGTGTCATGGCGAACATCGCAGATTTCGGGGAATTGTCGGCTGGCGAAACGGCGCTGCTGACCGGGTTGGCGTCAGGCGACACCATCGTCCTGGACCCCGACACCGGAAACGAGGTGCGCGCGGCGCTGCTGCGGCAGGTTCTCCTGAACGACCTCGACGACCTGTCAGAGGCCGTAGCCGGGGCGCGGGTCCATGAGAAAGGCGTGCGGCTGGCCGGCGCCCGGATCACCGGGCGGCTGGACCTCGAAGGCTGCCGGGCCCCGCGCGATATCGCCTTGATCGACTGCGACTTCGAAGCGGCCCCGGTCCTCCGCTCCGCCGTGATCGACAATCTTTTTCTCATGATGAGCCGCATTCCGGGGGTCGAGGCCGACCGGCTGGAACTCAGGGGCGGATTGTTCCTGCGCGACGCGGTCACATCCGGTCCGATGATCTTTCTCGGCGCGACGGTGGGCGGGAACGTCGATTGTTCAGGGGCGCATCTGTCGGGCGGCGACGGCAAGGTCGCCCTGTCGCTTGAAGGCGCGCGGATCGGCGGCATCCTGTTTCTCAGGCACGGGCGCATCGACGGCGAGCTGCACCTCGAGGATGCAGAAGTGTCTTCCCTGTGCGATGCGCCGGACACATGGCCCGCGTCCGGCAACCTGTTCCTCAACCGCTTCCGATACGGTTCGCTCACCGGGGCGGGACTGTCCTCGAAAGAGCGGATCGCCTGGCTCGACCGCCAGGATACCGGCAAGGACGGGGCCGATTTCTGGCCCCAGCCGTGGGAAAGCTGCGCTCGTGTGCTGCGCGACATGGGCTACCGCGACGAGGCGCGCCGCGTCCTGATCGCCAAGGAGAAACGCCACCGCGCCGCGCGGCGCCGTCGGCTGGTCCGGGAAGGGCGCATCCCCGGTGCCGCCTTTGCGGCGCTCGGCGATACCATCCTCGCCGTGACGGTGCGCTACGGGCGCGTGCCGCTTCTGGCGGTCGTCTGGCTGCTCGCGATGTGGGGGGCGGGCACGGTCATCTTTTCCGAGACCTACGCCCGCGACGCCTTCAAGCCGAACAACGCTTTCGTCCTGCGCTCCCCGGAATGGGCGGGCTGCGCGCCGGGTGTGAGCCTGGCCGGTGGCGCGGCCCTCAACACCGGCGAGAGCCAGCTTGCCTGCTACCTCGATCAGCCGTCCGCGGCCTCCTACCCGATCTTTCACGCCGGGATGTATGCGCTCGACACCCTCCTGCCCATTGTCGCGCTGGAGATGCAGGGCTATTGGATTCCCGACGAATCCGCGCCTTCGCCCTGGGGTCGCTTCGGCCGCGCCTATCTCTGGCTCCACATCGTGCTGGGCTGGGCGTTCTCCGTTCTCGCGGTGGCCGGGTATTCCGGCCTGATCAAATCGGATTGACCATGACCCATACCTTCCCCGTCCATGTCTATTACGAGGACACCGACCTCGCGGGCATCGTCTATTACGCCAACTACCTGAAGTTCATCGAACGCGCCCGGACCGAGTGGATTCGCGAGATGGGGGTGGACCAGACGCAGGTGAAGGCCGAGACCGGCATCGTCTTCGCCGTGCGGCACATCGAGGCCGACTACCTCGCCCCCGCGAAATTCGACGACGACCTGACCGTGCAAACCTCGCTCGAAGCGATGACGGGGGTGCGGATCGTCCTGCGCCAGGACGTGATGCGCGGGGTTGATCTGCTGTTTCAATCCACGGTCACGATCGTCGCCCTGACCGAGACGGGCGCGCCCGCGCGGCTACCGGCGAATATCCGCCAAAACCTGCACTGAAACCCGGAAATTCATAGCCTACACGCGGTTTTGTTGGCTATTGGGCTTCAATTCGGCTACCTTCGCGGGCATTAGAGCCGTCCGACAGAGACGGCGAACCGAGGCAGGTATACGGGACCGATATGGAACAGGAAGCCCTCGCGCTGGCAGGGGAAATGGATTTTTCCTTCTGGGCGCTTTTCATTCGTTCGACATTGATCGTGAAGCTGGTGATGATTTTGCTCATCGCGGCCTCGTTCTATTCGTGGGCGATCATCGTAACCAAGTTCATGCAATACCGGCGCGCGCGGCGCGAGGCGGCTGTGTTCGATCAGGCGTTCTGGTCGGGTGAGCCGCTGGACGAACTGTACGACCAGATCGGCCCGACACCCACGAGTTCGGCAGAGCGTGTATTCGCCGCCGGGATGCTGGAATGGCGCAGGTCGCACCGCGCGGACGGCGGGTTGATCGGCGGCGCGCAGAGCCGGATCGACCGGTCGATGGACGTGGCCATCGCGAAAGAGGCCGAGAGCCTCAACACCCAGCTGGGTTTCCTCGCGACGACAGCCTCCTCCGGGCCGTTCATCGGCCTCTTCGGGACCGTCTGGGGCATCATGCACGCCTTCACCGAGATCGCGCAGCAGCAAAACACCAACCTTGCCGTCGTGGCACCGGGCATCGCCGAGGCGTTGCTGGCCACGGGGCTTGGTCTGCTCGCGGCCATTCCGGCGCTGATCTTCTACAACAAGCTCACCTCCGACAGCGACAACATCGCGGCGGGCTGGGAAAGCTTCGCGGACGAATTCTCGACCATCCTCAGCCGCCAGTTGGACAGCTGACATGGCCGGCACCGTCACCCAGGCAAAACCGCGCGCCCGCCGGGGCCGCCGTCGCGGGCGCCATCGCGCGATGATGGCCGAGATCAACATCACGCCCTTCGTGGACGTGATGTTGGTGCTGCTCATCATCTTCATGGTTGCCGCGCCGCTGATGACCGTGGGCGTGCCCGTCCAGCTTCCCGAGACCGCCGCGACACCGCTCCCGGCCGTCGAGGAAGAACCACTGACCGTCACGCTGACCGAAGAAGGGACCATCACCCTGATGACGACCGAAATCGCCCGCGACGACCTGATCCCGCGCCTGCGCGCCGTCGCCGCCGAGCGGACGGACAACAAGATATTCCTGCGCGCCGACGGGCGCGTGCCCTACGAACGCGTGGCGCAGGTCATGGGCGCGCTCAACGCCGCCGGGTTCAATGACATCGGCCTCGTCACCGACACGGGCGGGCCGAGCATGGACGAGGCGTCGAGGTAGAGGCGGATCGTGAAGACCGGCTATTATATCTCGGGGATCGGTCACGGACTTCTGATCCTCTGGCTCCTGTTCGGGGGCCTGTTCGAGCGGAGCCTCGATGAGCCGCCCGTGCCGGTCGCGGACGTGTCGATCATTTCCGAAGAAGAGTTCGCGGCCCTGACCGCCCCGCCCGTTGGCACGCCCGAGCCGGAACCGGAGCCGGAACCCGCGCCCGAAGTCTCGCCCAATCCACCCCCGCGTCCCGAGCCTGAGCCCGAGCCCGCGCCGGAACCCGAACCGACACCGCAGCCGGAGCCGCCAACGCCCGAGCCTGCGCTGCCGACTGAAGACACGCCGCCGGACACCACCGACCCGACGCCGCCCGAGGCCGACCGTGTCGCCCCCGAGATCGCGCCGGAGCCGGAACCGCAGGCCGAGATCGCGCCGGAAGTGGCCCCCGAGGTCGCGCCCAGCGAGGACGCGGTCGACACGCCGCCCGAGGAAGAGCAGGAGGCGACCCAGCCCGAGGCCGCGACCACCGAGATCGTGACCGAGGCCGAAACGCCCCAGTCCGCCGCGCCCACAAGCTCGATCCGCCCGCAACCGCGCCCGCAGCGCCCGGAACCGGAAGTCGAAACGGCCCAGCCCGAGCCGGAGCCCGAACCGGAGCCGCAGCCCGAGCCGGAAACGGAAACCGAACGCGACCCGATCGCCGATGCCGTGGCCGACGCCGTGAACGACGCGCTCGACACCCCCGGTGCGGCCCAGACCGAGGCCCCGACCGGCCCGCCGCTCACCTCTGGCGAGCGTGAGGGCCTGCGCCTTGCGGTGAGCCAATGCTGGAACCTCGGGTCGTCGTCGACCGATGCGATGAAGACGACCGTGGTGGTGCTGGTCCAGATGCAACCCAACGGCGTTCCGTCGGGGATCGAACTGGTCTCGTCGAACGGGCCGAACGGGCAGGCCACCCAAACAGCCTTTCAAGCTGCGCGACGGGCGGTTATCCGTTGCGGCGCAAACGGCTATAACTTGCCGAGTGATAAGTACGAACAGTGGCGTGAGATTGAAATGACCTTCAATCCGGAGAATATGAGGCTGCGATGACGATGAACAAACTCCTGGCATATGCCCTGGCGCTTCTGGCGCTCGCGCCCGTGCTCTCCGCCACGCCCGCTCAGGCCCAGCAGGGACCGCTGCGAATCGAGATCACCGAGGGGGTCATCGAGCCGCTGCCCTTCGCCGTGCCGACCTTTCAGGCCGAGACCGGCGGGGCAGGGGCCTATGCTGAGGAAATCAGCCGCGTGATCGCGGCGGACCTGTCTGGCACCGGGCTGTTCCGGGAAATCCCGTCATCGGCCTTCATCTCGAACGTCACCAATTTCGCGTCTCCGATCCAGTATGCCGACTGGAAGGCCGTGAACGCTCAGGCGCTTATCACCGGGGCGGTGGCCGAAAGCGGCGGGCAGATCACGGTCAAGTTCCGGGTCTACGATGTCGTCTCGGGCGCCGAGCTGGGGCAGGGGCTGCAATTCACCGGCACCGCCGACGGCATCCGCCGCATCGCGCACAAGGTGGCCGACACCGTCTATTCCCGCATCACGGGCGAGAGTGGGTATTTCGACAGCCGCGTGGTCTTCGTCTCCGAGAGCGGCCCCAAGAACGCGCGGCGCAAGCGGATCGCGGTCATGGATTATGACGGCGCGAACGTGAAATACCTCACCGACGCCGAGTCGCTCGTCTTCGCGCCGCGCTTCTCGCCGGACGGGACCCGCGTGCTCTATACCTCCTACGAGACGGGACAGCCGCAGATCTTCGTGCTCGAGGTCGGCTCCGCGCAGCGCCGCTCACTGGGCACCGGCGGCGGCAACATGGCCTTCTCGCCGCGATTCTCGCCTGACGGGCAAGCGATCATCTTCTCGCTGGAGCAGGGCGGCAACTCCGACATCTACCGGATGGACGTGAACGGCGGCTCGATCCAGCAGCTCACCAGTTCGCCCGCGATCGAAACCGCGCCCAGCTTCTCGCCCGACGGCTCGCGCATCGTCTTCGAAAGCGACCGCTCGGGCACGCAGCAGCTTTACGTCATGTCGGCGAACGGCGGCGAGGCGCAGCGCATCAGCTTCGGCCCCGGCCGCTACGGCACGCCGGTCTGGTCGCCGCGCGGCGATCTCGTGGCCTTCACCAAGCAAAACAGCGGGCGTTTCCACATCGGCGTCATGCGCACGGACGGCTCCGAGGAACGCCTCCTCACGGCGTCGTTCCTTGACGAAGGCCCCACCTGGGCGCCAAACGGGCGCGTGATCATGTTCACCCGTGAAAGTCAGGGGGCCGACGGCGCGCCGGGGCTCTACTCGGTCGACATCTCGGGGCGCAACCTGCGCCGGGTGCCCACGCCGGACGCCGCATCGGACCCGAGCTGGGGGCCGCTCCAGAACTAGGAAAGCCGCGACGACACGGTGCGTCATGTGCTAGGATCGCCGCAATCGAGCAACGATAAAGACAGGACATTGAAGCCCATGAAAAAGATTACCCTCGTCGCGCTGATGGTCGGCACGCTCGCGATCTCGGCCTGTTCTCAGGACCGGTTCAACGCTGCGGATGCCGCCAATTCCGGTGCCAACGCGGGCGGCGTGAACGACCCGACCTCCGCCGCCTATTTCAACCAGAGCATCGGGGACCGGGTGCTTTTCGAAGTGGACCAGTCCACCCTGAACCCGCAGGCCGAGGCGGTTCTGGCCCAGCAGGCCCAGTGGCTGTCCTCGAACCAGGCCTACTCCGCGATCATCGAGGGGCACGCGGACGAACAGGGCACCCGGGAATACAACGTGGCGCTCGGCGCGCGGCGGGCAAGTGCGGTGCAAAGCTACCTCATCGAACGCGGCGTTGCGCCCAACCGCCTGAAAACCGTAAGCTATGGCAAGGAGCGGCCGCTCGCGATCTGCTCCGACGAAAGCTGCTATGCGCAAAACCGCCGTGCGGTGACGGTGCTGACGACCGGCGCCGGCACCTGACGGCGCGGGTGAGAGAGGGCCGATGGGGCTGACGAAAATCTTTCTGGCTGCGGCGCTCGCCGCGGCCTTCGCCGTGCCGGGGCTGGCACAGGACCGTGACCAGACGCTGGCGGATGTCCGTCAGGAACTGACCGTGCTGAACGTGGAGCTCGCGCGCCTGCGCACCGAGCTGAACACGACCGGCGCCCCGGCGCCCGTGGGGTCGGGCACCCCGCTCGACCGCGTGAATGCCATCGAGACCGCGCTGCAACGCCTCACCGGCAAGACCGAGGAACTGGAATTCCGGCTCAACTCCATTGCCACCGACGGGGCAAACCGGCTGGGCGACCTGTCCTTCCGGCTGTGCGAGCTGGAACCCGATTGCGACATCATGAACGAGGGGCTCTCCAAGCCTCTTGGCGGGGTGGAGGCGGTTCAGCCCGACCTGCCGGCCGGCCAGCTTCCCACCTCGACCTTGCCTGACGCGAATACCGGCGACACCGGCACACAACTGGCGGTGGGCGAGCAGGCGGATTTCGACGCGGCACTGGCCGCGCTCGAGTCCGGGGATTTCAACGGTGCCGCGACGCAGTTTCAGTCCTTCGTTGACAACTACCCCGGCACACCGCTCACCGGTCGCGCGCTGTTTCTGCGCGGCGAGGCGCTCAACGCGCAGAACATGGTGGCCGAGGCGGCGCGCGCTTATCTCGCGTCCTTCTCTGCCGAGCCGGGCGGGCAATCCGCCCCGGATGCGCTCTTGCAACTCGGCACGGCGCTCGGCCAGCTTGGTCAGGTGAGCGAGGCCTGCGCGACACTGGGCGAGGTGCCCAATCGCTTCCCCGGCTCGAACGCGGCAGGCGAGGCGCAGGCGGAGCGGCAGCAGCTCGGCTGTTCGTGACACCCGACGCGGCGCTGCGGGAGGCGCTCGCAGCCGCGCAGGACCGGGCCCCTTTCGATCACGTTACCGTGGCCGTGTCCGGCGGCGGCGACAGCATGGCGCTCCTCCTCGCGACCCATGATTGGGCGCGCGAGACCGGTATCGGCGTGAGTGCCGTGACGGTGGATCACGGGCTACGGCCCGAGGCGGCGGGGGAGGCGGCGCAGGTGGCCGCACTCTGCGCCACGCTGGGACTTGCCCATGAAACGCGGCACTGGGACGGGTGGGACAATCAGGGCAACCTGCAAGCCGCCGCCCGTGACGCCCGGTACGATCTTCTCGCCGCCTCAGGGACCGGCCCGATCCTTCTGGGTCACACGCAGGACGACGTGGCCGAGACCTTTCTTATGCGGCTGGCCCGCGGCTCCGGCGTCGACGGTCTGGGCCATATGCGCGCCGACTGGAGCGACCGGGGCCGGCGCTGGCTGCGCCCGCTCCTCGGCGTTCCCCGGGCCGCCCTGCGCGACTGGCTGCGCGGCAAAGGAGCGACGTGGATCGAAGACCCGTCGAACGACGATCCCACCTATGACCGGGTGAAAATGCGGTCGGCCCTCGACCTGCTCGGCCCCCTCGGGATCGACGCCGAACGCCTTGCCAGTACGGCCCAAACGCTGCGCGAAGCCCGCGTTGCGCTGGAGTATCTGGCGCATTTGGAAGCCCGCCGGATCGCACGGGTGGAGGCGGGCGATGTGGTGTTTCAGGCCGCCGAACTCCCTGCGCTGCCCGCCGAAACCCGCGACCGTCTTGTCGCCCATGCGATCGGCTGGGTGTCGGGCGCGACATATCGTCCCCGCCGCCGCGCGCTTCAGGCAGCGACGCAGGCGGCGCTGGCCGGGGGCAAGGCGACGCTCGGAGGCTGCGTGCTCACCGGGCGGAACGCAACGCTGCGGGTCACGAGGGAATTGCAAGCGGTCGCCGGGGTGCACGCACCTGTCCGCGACCTCTGGGACGGACGCTGGCGCATGGTCGCACCGCCGGGCGCGTCCACACAAAACCTGACGATCCGCGCACTTGGCGAAGCCGGGCTTTCGCTCTGCCCAAGCTGGCGCGACACCGGCCTGCCGCGCGACACGCTCCTCGCGTCCCCGGCCGTCTTTGAAGGCGATACCCTCGTCGCGGCCCCCGTCGCGGGAGCGCCCGAAGGGTGGTCGGCGGAAATCAACCATCCTCGCGGGGATTACCTTCCCTCTCTTTTATCGCATTGAACATATGACAACCTTCCCTATTTTAGAGTGAAGGTTGCGCGGAGCTGAGCCACCGCGCCTGCCACCAACTCGCTTCACGAGGAGATGACCTTGGGTAACGCGCGA
Source organism: Maritimibacter sp. UBA3975 (assembly GCF_002384975.1). Taxonomy (NCBI): domain Bacteria; kingdom Pseudomonadati; phylum Pseudomonadota; class Alphaproteobacteria; order Rhodobacterales; family Roseobacteraceae; genus Maritimibacter; species Maritimibacter sp. UBA3975. The sequence continues at coordinate 467,354 of NZ_DGCP01000009.1, read as the reverse complement.
AACTTCGCCTTCTGGATCGTGCTCTTTTTGCTGATCCTGGCCCTGTTCAACCTGTTTTCCAACGGTCAGGGCACCATCGCCTCGACCGCTGTGAGCTATTCCGAATTTATCGAAGACGTCGACAACGGCGAGGTGACGAAAGCCACGCTCGACGGCGAAGACGTGACCTACGTCGGCACCGGCGGCACCGTCTACTCGACCGTCGTGCCGCGCGACACAGACGTCTCTGAACGGCTGATCGCCGAGGGCGTCAATGTCGAGGCGAAGAAGCAGGAACAATCCGGCTTCCTGTCGCTGCTCTCGTTGCTCCTGCCGGTGATCATACTCATCGGCTTCTGGTTCTTCATGATGAACCGGATGCAGGGCGGCGGCAAAGGCGGCGCGATGGGCTTCGGCAAGTCGCGCGCGAAGCTGCTGACCGAGCGTGAAGGTCGTGTTACCTTCGACGACGTGGCCGGCATCGACGAGGCCAAGGAAGAGCTTCAGGAGATCGTGGAATTCCTGCGTAACCCGCAGAAATTCTCGCGCCTCGGCGGCCAGATCCCCAAGGGTGCGCTGCTCGTGGGCCCTCCCGGCACCGGTAAAACGCTTCTGGCTCGCTCCGTCGCGGGCGAGGCTGGCGTGCCGTTCTTCTCCATCTCCGGCTCCGACTTTGTCGAGATGTTCGTCGGCGTGGGTGCGTCCCGCGTGCGTGACATGTTCGAACAGGCCAAGAAGAATGCGCCCTGCATCGTCTTCATCGACGAGATCGACGCGGTCGGCCGCTCGCGTGGCGCAGGCTACGGCGGCGGCAATGACGAGCGTGAGCAGACCCTGAACCAGCTTCTGGTCGAAATGGACGGCTTCGAGTCCAACGAGGGCGTCATCATCATCGCGGCCACCAACCGCAAGGATGTGCTCGACCCCGCGCTTCTGCGCCCCGGCCGCTTCGACCGTCAGGTCACCGTGCCGAACCCCGACATCAAGGGCCGCGAAAAGATCCTCGGCGTCCATGCCCGCAAGGTGCCGCTCGGCCCCGACGTGGACCTGCGCATCATCGCGCGCGGCACGCCCGGCTTCTCGGGCGCCGACCTCGCCAACCTCGTGAACGAGGCGGCGCTGATGGCCGCCCGCGTGGGCCGACGGTTCGTGGTAATGGAGGATTTCGAGAACGCCAAGGACAAGGTCATGATGGGTGCCGAGCGCCGGTCGATGGTCCTGACCGACGAGCAGAAGGAACACACCGCCTATCACGAAGCCGGTCACGCGGTGGTGGGCATGTCGCTTCCGAAATGCGACCCGGTCTACAAGGCCACGATCATCCCGCGCGGTGGCGCCCTGGGCATGGTCGTGTCTCTGCCCGAGATCGACCGCCTGAACTGGCACAAGGACCAGTGCGTCCAGCAGCTTGCCATGACGATGGCCGGCAAGGCCGCCGAGATCATGCGCTGGGGCGAGGACGAAGTGTCGAACGGTCCCGCCGGCGACATCATGCAGGCCAGCCAGCTGGCCCGCGCGATGGTCATGCGCTGGGGCATGTCGGAAAAGGTCGGCAACATTGACTACGCCGAGGCCGCCGAAGGCTACCAGGGCAACACCGGGGGCTTCTCCGTCTCCGCCCACACCAAGGAGCTGATCGAGGAAGAGGTGCGCCGCTTCGTGCAGGACGGCTATGAAACCGCCCGCCGCATCCTCGAAGAGCGCAAGGTGGAGTGGGAACGTCTGGCCGAAGGCCTGCTTGAGTACGAGACGCTCACGGGTGCCGAGATCAAGCGCGTGATGGCCGGTGAGCCGCCCCACATCGACGAAGATGAGGATGGTGGCGCGGGCGAGGCCGCCGAGGATAAGCCCTCGGTCGCCGCGATCCCGAAAACCAAGCCGCGCAAAAAGCCCAAGGGCGACGGCGGTATGGAGCCGGAACCGACCGCCTGAGGCGCGACGAGACACAGACACTGAAAAGGCCGGGTTTCGACCCGGCCTTTTTCGTCCGGCCATTCCCGCTTTGCCCGGGATGTGCCAAGGTCGGGCACCGTCAGCGCCGAAAGCACCGCCCATGTCCCGGACCACAACCCGCCTCGCCGTCGCCTGCCTGTTGCTTGCCCCTTCGGTCGCGATGGCGGCCGACCTGCCGGTGGCGGGGAGTTGCCAGCACCGGCACATGGCGGCCGGCAGCTTCGTCTCGATGGACCTGATCGACTGGCGCGGCGATACAGGCACGATCCAGACCCTTGGCACGTCGTACCCGGCCCGCGTCGCGGGGCTGCGCCCGCATGACGGGATGTTCCGCCTGTCACTGTTCTACACCGATCAGCACACCGGCCCAACCGAACTGGTGATCTTCGCGATGCGGCTGGGGGGCGAAACCTCCTACCACATGGGGCAGGTCAGCTATCACGACATGCCCGACGGCGTGCGCGTCGCGACAACCATCGCGCCGTTCGAAGAAATGACCTGCGATCTGACCTACTGACCCGGTTCGCCGCGCACGCGAGGTATCGTCCGGCCCGGACTGCGACTAGGGTGTGCCGAACCCACATGAAGGAACGCCCCCAATGACCACAGCCGACTGGGACCCCGAAGCCTACCAGCGTTTCCGCGGCCTGCGCCTGCGCCCGGCGCTGGAACTGCTGGCGCAGGTGCGCGACCTGCCCGAGGGGCCGATCGTCGACATGGGCTGCGGGGCAGGGGCGGTGGCCGAGGCGCTCTCCACCCGCTACCCGACCCGCGAATTGTTCGGCGTCGACAACTCCGGCACCATGCTGGACGAGGCCGACGCGACTGGGCTGTACGACCGGCTCACCCGCGACGACGCGACCGACTGGACGCCGGGCTACACCCCCGCCCTGATCTTCTCGAACGCGCTCGCCAACTGGCTCCCCGATCATGCGGGGCTCTTTGCACACTGGGCCGCCATGCTGCCGGAGCGCGGGGCGCTCGCCGTCCAGATGCCGCGCCAGTATGACGAGCCGTCCCACAAGCTCCTGCGCGATCTGGCCGAGGACATGTTTCCCGACCGGTTCGATTTCGCGGACTGGGCGCCCCCCGTCGCCCCGCCGCAGGACTACGCGGCCATGCTCGACCCGTTGGGCGATGTGCGCGCGTGGGAGACGACCTATGTGCAGGATCTCGCCCCGGTCGCCGGGAGCCATCCGGTACGCCAGTTCACCCGCTCCACGGTCATGCGCCCCTTCGTGGCCGAGATGACCGAGACCGAGGCCGCGCGCTACAATTCCGCCTACGACGCGCTGCTCGCCCGTCACTACCCGGCGCGCGAAAACGGTAACGTGCATTTCCCGTTCAAACGTGTCTTCTTCGTCCTGACGAAACACCAGCAGACCTGAGACATGCCTGACATCTATGAACAGACCGCCTTCGAGGGGCGCATCACCTATATTGGCGCCGTGACCGACCGGGAGGCAGCTCTGGCCTCCGAGCCGTCCGACAGCGTGCGCGTGACTTTCGAGGGGATCGAGGGCGAGTCGCACGGCGGCCTGACCCGCCCCGCCTGCGTGCGCGTCGGGACGCTCCATCCGAAGGGCACCGAGATCCGCAACACCCGCCAGCTTTCCATCCTGTCGGAGGAGGAGCTTGCGCTCATCGCGCGCGGCATGGGGATCGACCGGCTGGAGCCTGCGTGGATCGGCGCCTCCATCGTGGTCGAGGGCATCCCGGATCTCAGCTTCCTGCCCCCCGGTTCGCGGCTTCAGGCCCCGGATGGCTGCACGCTCGTCGCCGAGATGGTCAACCACCCCTGCACGCTCGCGGGCCGCTCGGTGGAGGCGCACGCGCCCGGCTTCGGCGCCAAGTTCAAACCAGCGGCCATCGACCTGCGTGGCATCACGGCGTGGGTCGAGCGGGAAGGGCGGCTGGCCCTCGGCGACCGGCTTACGCTCTACGTCCCGGCACAACGTCCCTGGTATCCCGAGGGCGCCGGCGGTGGACCAGGTTTCCTTTCGTAGACGCCACGGTCGCGCCAGTGACGTGACTGCCCCCAATTAGGTCGCGTTTTTGGTTGCGCCCTGCGCCATGTATTCATCATAACCCCGACACACGCGCATCGCCGTGGAATCCGGGAGGAATGAATACATGAGCCACAAATCCGACATCGAAATCGCGCGCGAAGCGAAGAAACGTCCGATCCAGGAAATCGGTGACAAGCTGGGCATCCCCGCCGATCACCTGCTGCCCTACGGCCACGACAAGGCCAAGGTCAGCCAGGACTTCATCAACTCCGTCGAGGACCGCCCCGACGGCAAGCTGATCCTCGTGACCGCGATCAACCCGACCCCCGCGGGCGAGGGCAAGACGACCACGACGGTCGGTCTCGGCGACGGCCTGAACAAGATCGGCAAGAACGCCGCGATCTGCATCCGCGAAGCCTCGCTCGGGCCGAACTTCGGCATGAAGGGTGGCGCGGCCGGCGGCGGCTACGCACAAGTGGTGCCGATGGAAGAGATGAACCTCCACTTCACCGGCGACTTCCACGCGATCACCTCGGCCCACAACCTCCTGTCGGCGATGATCGACAACCACATCTACTGGGGCAACGAGCTTGCCATCGACGAACGGCGCGTGACCTGGAAGCGGGTCGTCGACCTCAACGACCGCGCCCTGCGCGACGTGGTGACCTCGCTCGGCGGCGTCGCCAACGGTTTTCCGCGTCAGACCGGCTTCGACATCACCGTCGCCTCCGAAGTCATGGCGATCCTCTGCCTCGCCAAGGACCTGGCCGACCTGCAGTCCCGCCTCGGTGACATCATCGTGGCCTACACACGTGACCGCGTGGCGATCACCTGCCGTGACATCGGCGCGGACGGTGCGATGACCGTGCTGCTCAAGGACGCGATGCAGCCCAACCTCGTTCAAACGCTGGAAAACAACCCGGCCTTCGTGCATGGCGGCCCCTTCGCCAACATCGCCCACGGCTGCAACTCGCTCATCGCCACGCGCACCGCGCTCAAACTCGCCGACTACGTCGTGACGGAAGCGGGCTTCGGGGCTGACCTGGGCGCCGAGAAGTTCATGAACATCAAGTGCCGCAAGGGTGGGCTCGCCCCCTCCGCCGTGGTGCTCGTCGCCACCGTGCGCGCGATGAAGATGAACGGCGGTGTGGCCAAGGCCGATCTGGGCGCCGAGAACGTGGACGCCGTGAAAGCGGGCTGCCCAAACCTTGGCCGTCACATCGAGAACCTCAAATCCTTCGGCGTTCCGGTGGTGGTCGCGATCAACCACTTCGTCACCGATACGGTTAACGAAGTGCAGGCGGTGAAGGATTACGTCGCCGAGCATGGGTCGGAGGCGATCCTGTGCCAGCACTGGGCCAAAGGCTCCGCCGGCACCGTGGACCTCGCGACCCGGGTGGCCGAAATTGCGGATGCCGAAATGGCCGCCTTCGCACCGCTCTACGGCGACGATCTGAGCCTGTTCGAAAAAATCGAAACGGTCGCCAAGCGCATCTACCGCGCCGATGAGGTGCTCGCCGACAAGAAGATCCGCGACCAGCTCAAGGCGTGGGAAGACGCGGGCTACGGCCACCTTCCGGTCTGCATGGCCAAGACGCAGTATTCCTTTTCGACCGACCCGAACCTGCGCGGCGCACCCACGGGCCATTCCGTGCCGATCCGCGAAGTGCGGCTTTCGGCGGGGGCGGGCTTCGTCGTCGTGGTCTGCGGTGAGATCATGACCATGCCGGGCCTGCCGTCCAAACCGGCGGCCCTGTCCATCGGGCTGGACAAGAACGGCGCCGTCGAAGGCCTGTTCTAAGCCCATTGGCGCCGGGGCGATCCGCTCGCCCCGGCGCATCCTGAAAGCAGGGCGACTGCACGAGAAGAGGAGAGCGACATGCAATCATCGACCGAGCATCGGGCCGCCCTGATCGACGGAAAATCCATCGCGGCGAAGATGCGTGAAGAGGTGGCCGCAGAATCGCGCGCGCTCTGCGACCTCGGCTGGTCCCCCCGGCTCGTGTCGATCTCGGTGGGCGATGCCGAGGCCTCCGACATCTACGTCCGCAACCAGAAGAGAAGCGCGGAAAGCGCGGGCGTCGAGTTCGAGGCGCGGGCCTATCCCAAGACGACCTCGCTCGAACAGCTCATCGGTATCCTTCAGGGCCTCAACCACGACCCGCGGGTGAACGGCATCATCATCCAGCGGCCGCTGCCCGCGCATATCCCGGTGAAGGTGCTGCAAAAGGCCGTCCATCCCCTCAAGGACGTGGAAGGAATGCACCCAGCCTCGATCGGCAACATCGTCTACAATGACCTTGCGCTCGGGCCCTGTACCGCCGTGGCGGCCGTCGAAATCCTGAAAACCCTGCCCCTGAGCCTTGAGGGTCTGACCGTCACCGTGATCGGGCACAGCGAAATCGTCGGCAAACCCATCGCCTTCCTCCTCATGGGGCTGGGCGCGACGGTCACAGTCTGCCACCACATGACCCGCTCGGTCGCAATGCACAGCCGCGCCTCGGACGCCGTCTTCGTCGCCGTCGGCCGCGCAGGGCTGGTGACGGGCGACATGATCAAGCCGGGGGCGGCGGTCATCGACATCGGGATCAACCGGGTCGACGGCAAGACGGTGGGTGATGTCGATTTCGACAGCGTCGCGCCGGTCGCGGGCTGGCTCACCCCGGTGCCCGGCGGTGTCGGCCCGGTCACGGTCGCCACGCTGATGAAGAACGCGGTGCTGGCCACGCGGATGCAGATGGAGCATTACCGCGACGCCTATGACAAGACGGATTTCTGAATGACCCGGCCCGACCCCGCCACACTCACCGATCTTGCCGCCATCCGCGCGGGGATCGACGCCATCGACGACGAGATCATGGTGCTGCTCGCCGAACGCATGGCCCATGTGGAGGCGGTCGTGCCGATCAAGAAACGCGAAGGCATCGCCGCCGCCGCCCCGGCACGGGCACAGACGGTCTATGACAAGACCCGCGCACGGGCCGAGCGGCTCGGGATCGACCCCGACATGGCCGAAGCGATGTGGCGCGTCATGGTCGAGGCAATCATCGCCCGCGAAGAGCGGGACCTTGGAAAGACAGGAGACGACGCATGAGCGCGACAATCATAGACGGCAAGGCCTTCGCGGCCGAGGTGCGCGGCAAGGTGGCCGAGCATGTGGCGGAACTCGCCAAGCAGGGCATCAAGCCGGGGCTGGCCGTGGTGCTCGTGGGTGAAGACCCGGCCAGTCAGGTCTACGTCCGCTCCAAAGGCAAGCAGACGGTCGAGGCGGGCATGGAAAGCTTCGAGCACAAGCTCGACGTCTCCACGTCCGAGGCCGACCTGCTGGCGCTGGTCGACAAGCTGAACAACGACCCGGCCGTGAACGGCATCCTCGTGCAACTGCCGCTCCCCGATCACATCGACGAAGACAAGGTCATCAACGCGATCGACCCGGCCAAGGACGTCGATGGCTTCCACATCTCGAACGTGGGCCTGCTGGCGACCGGGCAAAAGGCGATGGTGCCCTGCACGCCCTTGGGCTGCCTGATGCTGCTGCGCGACCACTTCGGCTCGCTGTCGGGCAAGACGGCGGTGGTCGTGGGACGCTCGAACATCGTTGGAAAGCCGATGGCGCAGCTTCTTCTCCGTGACAGCTGCACCGTGACCATCGCCCACAGCCGCACCAAGGACATCGAGGACGTGGTGCGCGAGGCCGACATCGTGGTCGCCGCCGTGGGCCGGGCCGAGATGGTGACGGGCGACTGGCTCAAGAAGGGCGCGGTGGTCATCGACGTCGGCATCAACCGCCTGCCGCCCGCCGAAGAAGGCGCGAAGGGCAAGCTGGTGGGCGACGTCGATTTCGCCTCTGCCTCCGAGGTCGCGGGTGCGATCACGCCGGTCCCCGGTGGCGTCGGGCCGATGACCATCGCCTGCCTGCTAGCCAACACGCTGACGGCGACCTGCCGGGCGAATGGCCTGCCTGAGCCCGAGGGTCTGACCGCCTGATATTCCGGCACCCGTCCGGCCAACCGGGCGGGTGCGCTAGCGCTTGATCTGAACGCTCGTTCAGTTAACCTCGCCCTATGGCGCGAAAATCAGGCTCACACGCCGACATCACCGGCCCCAAGGTGCGCGAAGCGGCGCTGAAGCTCTTCGCGCGCGATGGCTACGCGGCGGTCTCGATGCGCAAGATCGCCGCCGAGGTGGGCGTGCAGGCCGGCGCGCTCTACCTCTACACCCCCGACAAGCAGTCGCTGCTCTACGACCTGATGAAGGTTCATATGGAGGAACTGCTGGCGGCCTGGGCCGAAGCTGACGTGAACGGCACGCCACCCGAACGGTTGGAGGCCTTCGCCCGCTTTCACATCCACTACCACCTCGACCGGCCCGACAATATCTTCATCGCCTACATGGAGTTGCGCAATCTCGAGCCTGAAAACTTCGCCGAGATCGAAGTGCTGCGCCGCCGCTATGAACAGGGCCTCATCGACATTCTCGAGGCGGGCAACGCCTCCGGCGACTTCGCGGTGCCCGACCCGAAACTCGCCGCGATGGCCGCGATTTCCATGCTGAACGGCGTGACGACTTGGTTCCGCGACGAAGGCCGCCTCAGCCGCGAAACGGTCGAAACGATCTATTGGGACATGCTGCGCAAATCCGTGGCCGCGTGACACTTTTTGGAAAGGTATTGGATTGAAAGTTCTACTTTGGATTTTGGCGCTATGCGCAGCTGCTCTTATTGCAACGGCCGCACAAGCCGAACCCGAAGGGTGCTATCACCGGTCCTATGACGCGGCGCATCTCGCGGCGCACCCGGCGCAGGTGGTCGAGGCGATCTCGATGAATTTCACCCGCGACCAATACGGCCTGAACGTCGCGCTCGACGTGATCTCGGCCGATGGCGGGCATGTCGGCGCGCTGGGGCTGGGCGGGCTGCATTTCGACCAGTCGCTGTCTTGCTATCAGGATGACCCCGTGGCCTGCGCCGTCGATTGCGACGGCGGGTCGTTCACCGTGGTCCGGGACACGGGCGACGTGCTCGACATCCGCACCGAACACCTGACGGTCGGCGCGACGGAAGAGTGCGGCGGCGCGATCAACATCGCCGAGCAGGTCGGCGCCCCCACGACCTACCGTCTGTACAAATCTGCGCCCGAGGCCTGCGTGGTCAATTGAGGCGGACGCGGCAGAGGCCTATATAGGGGTCATGTCGCTGCCCCCCGGATTCCTGGACGAACTTCGCACCCGCACCTCGCTCGCGCAGGTGGTCGGGCGCAAGGTCATGTGGGATCAGCGAAAATCCAATCAGGCCAAGGGCGACCTTTGGGCGCCGTGCCCGTTCCACCAGGAAAAAACCGCCAGTTTCCACGTCGATGACCGCAAGGGATTCTACTACTGCTTCGGCTGCCACGCGAAGGGCGACGCCATCGGGTTCGTGAAAGAGACCGAGAACGTGGGCTTCATGGAGGCGATCGAAATCCTCGCCCGCGAGGCCGGGATGCAGATGCCCGCCCGCGACCCCAAGGCGCAGGAGAAAGCCGACCGGCGCACCCAGCTGGCCGAAGTGATGGAGCAGGCGGTGCAGTATTACCGCCTCCAGCTCAAGACCAACCAGGGCACCGGCGCGCGCGAATACCTTGACCGGCGCGGACTGAAAGAAGACGCGCAGGCGCGGTGGGACATCGGCTTTGCCCCCGACAACCGGCAGGGCGTCATCCGCCACCTCAAGGAAAAGGGCGTGGCCGAGGATCTGATCGTCGATTCCGGCCTCGCCATCAAACCCGACGAAGGCGGCAATCCCTACGATCGCTTTCGCGGGCGCATCATCTTTCCCATCCGCGACCCGCGCGGCCGGGCGATCAGTCTCGGGGGCCGGGCGCTCGACCCCAATGCACGCGCCAAGTACCTGAACGGCCCTGAAACCGAGCTGTTCGACAAGGGCCGGTCGCTCTTCAACCACGGCCCGGCGCGTGAGGCGGCGGGCAAGGGCGCGCCGCTCGTCGTGGCCGAGGGCTATATGGACGTGATCGCGCTCTCCGAGGCCGGGTTCGGCGCCACCGTCGCCCCGCTGGGCACCGCGATCACCGAGGACCAGCTGCGCCTCCTGTGGCGCATCGGGCCAGAGCCGATCATCGCGCTCGACGGTGACACGGCGGGCCTGCGCGCCGCCATGCGCGTGATCGACACGGCGCTCCCGTTGCTCGAAGCCGGGCAGTCGCTGCGTTTCGCCATCATGCCCGAGGGGCTGGACCCGGACGATCTGATCAAGGCGCAGGGCGCGGGTGCGATGCAGAAAGTGCTCGACGCCGCCCGCCCGATGGTGAGCCTGCTGTGGCAGCGTGAGACCGAGGGCAAGTCCATCGACAGCCCTGAACGGCGCGCGGCCCTCGACCGGGATCTGCGCACGGCTATCGCGCGCATCCAGGACCCGTCGATTCGCCAGCACTACGGCGAGGAAATCAAGCGCCTGCGGTACGAACTGTTCAACCCGCGCCGCGACTCCGGCCCCCGTCAGGGCGGCTGGCAAGGCGGGGGGAAAGGCGGCCGGCGCGGGCCGTGGAAGCCCGCAGGCCCCGCGTTCCAGCCCGCCACCAAGGGCTCGCTCCTCGCCGCCGCTTCGGGGCAGGTGGAGGAGGTGCTGCGCGAGGCCGTGATCCTCGCCACGATCATCACCCACCCCCGCCTCATGCAAAGCTTCGAGAGCGCGGTGGAGCGGATCGACATGGCGACCGAGGAACACGCGGCGCTCCAGCGCGTGCTCCTGTCCCATCACACCGACGACAGCGATGCGCTGCGCGAAAAAATCCAGGCGGAAGTGGGACTCAGGGCTCTTGAAAAGCTCTTTGCGCTCAACCATGTGCAGATTGCTCCCCCGATCCGGCGGCCGGACGACTCCGAACTTGCGGCCCTGTGCCTGGCCGAGGAACTGGCCAAGCTGGAAGCGTCGCGCGGGGCGCGGCGCGAGGTCGACGATGCCGCGGTCGAAATCGACGCGCTCGCCGACGAGGGGCTGACATGGCGACTGTCCGAGGCGGTCCGTGTGCTCGACGAGGCACGGCGCGGGCAGGGCGAAGACAAGGGGCTGTTCGAACGTGCGGATAACGGCGTTCTGGTGGCCCGCGAGGAAAAGGACGCGCTCGATGCGCTCCTGAAGCAGATCGAGGACCAACAGGGCGGACGCAAGAGACCCTGATTCCCATCACATTTTGACACATAGCCAAGGAATCCGGGGTAAACGGGTTGGCGAATCAGTGATTCGAGGAAAAAATCGCCTCAAGCGAATCACTCCGAATCAGTCCCCCACGTCGGGACGCCCGGGATCACACCCGAGAGAAGGGAAGCCGCATGGCCGCGAAAGACTCGAACGACGATCAGAACAAGCCGGAGCAGGATGACGCCAATCCGATGGCGGACATGGATCAGGCTGCCGTCAAGAAGATGATCGCCGAGGCCCGTGAACGGGGCTACATCACCTATGACCAGCTCAACCAGGTGCTTCCGCCCGATCAGGTCTCGTCTGAGCAGATCGAGGACGTGATGTCGATGCTCTCCGAGATGGGCATCAACATCATCGAGGACGAGGAAGCTGAAGACGACGACGCCAAGGGCTCGACCGAGGTTGTCGCCAAGAACGGCAAGGGCGAAGTCACGGTCGCGGGGGCGGAATCCGAAAAGCTCGACCGCACCGACGACCCGGTGCGCATGTATCTGCGCGAAATGGGCTCGGTGGAGCTTCTGTCGCGTGAGGGCGAGATCGCCATCGCCAAGCGGATCGAGGCGGGCCGGAACACGATGATCGCGGGGCTCTGCGAAAGCCCGCTCACGTTCCAGGCCATCACGATCTGGCGCGACGAACTTCTCAACGAAGACATTCTCCTGCGCGACGTGATCGACCTTGACGCCACCTTCGGCCGCCAGATGGGCGAAGAGGGTGACGACGACGAGGTGGTTCCGGGGCTGGGCGAAGCGGCCGCGACGCCCGCTGCCGGTCAGACCGCGAAGAAAGAAGACGATCAACCGGAGCTCGACGCCGACGGCAACCCGATCGCCAAGGACGACGACGAGGATGACGAGGACGATCAGGCCAACATGTCGCTCGCCGCGATGGAGGCCGCGCTCAAGCCCCGTGTGCTCGAAACGCTCGAACTGATCGCCCGCGACTACACCAAGCTGTCCGAAATGCAGGATCTGCGCATGTCGGCCACGTTGAACGAGGACGGCTCGTTCTCGGACAAGGCCGAAGGCGCGTATCAGAAGCTGCGCTCGGAAATCGTGCTGCTGGTCAACGAACTGCACCTGCACAACAACCGGATCGAAGCGCTCGTCGACCAGCTTTACGGCATCAACCGGCGCATCATGTCCATCGACAGCTCGATGGTGAAGCTCGCCGATCAGGCCCGAATCAACCGCCGTGAATTCGTCGACGCCTACCGGGGCGAGGAACTCGACCCGACCTGGCTCGACCGCATGGCCGAAAAGCCGGGCCGGGGCTGGCAGGCCTTCATCGAACGCTCCTCCGACAAGGTGACGGAACTGCGCGGTGACATGGCGCAGGTCGGTCAGTATGTCGGTGTCGACATCAGCGAATTCCGCCGCATCGTGGCGCAGGTCCAGAAGGGCGAAAAAGAGGCCCGTCAGGCCAAGAAGGAAATGGTCGAAGCGAACCTCCGCCTCGTCATCTCCATCGCCAAGAAATACACGAACCGCGGCCTGCAATTCCTTGATCTCATTCAGGAAGGTAACATCGGCCTGATGAAGGCCGTGGACAAGTTCGAGTATCGCCGGGGCTACAAGTTCTCGACCTACGCGACATGGTGGATTCGTCAGGCCATAACCCGGTCTATCGCCGACCAGGCCCGCACGATCCGTATCCCGGTCCACATGATCGAGACGATCAACAAGCTGGTGCGCACGGGCCGCCAGATGCTCCACGAAATCGGCCGCGAGCCGACGCCGGAGGAGCTGGCCGAAAAGCTGCAAATGCCGCTCGAGAAGGTCCGCAAGGTGATGAAGATCGCCAAGGAGCCGATCTCGCTCGAAACGCCCATCGGCGACGAAGAGGACTCCCAGCTTGGCGATTTCATCGAGGACAAGAACGCCGTCCTGCCGCTCGACTCGGCCATTCAGGAGAACCTGAAGGAAACCACGACCCGCGTTCTGGCCTCCCTCACCCCGCGCGAGGAACGCGTCCTGCGCATGCGCTTCGGCATCGGCATGAACACCGACCACACGCTCGAAGAGGTGGGTCAGCAGTTCAGCGTCACCCGCGAACGCATCCGCCAGATCGAGGCGAAGGCGCTCAGGAAACTCAAGCACCCGAGCCGGAGCCGGAAGCTTCGGAGCTTCCTGGATCAGTGACCGGCTGCAGTTAGTCGGGCGGAGTCGATGACTATTTCGTCTTCTACTCCGCTCGCTTTGCAATAGTTCTCAGCGGCGTTCAGGATTAACGGCAGAATCTGAGATGCTGCAGTCTGATATTGTTCTAGATTTGTTACGGACATTTTTGTTTGGTCTTCCAAGGCTTCTTTGGTCACGAAGCATTTGAATGGTTCCCCTGCGAACTCCATCGGGATCGCGATGCCGTCTCGGTTCGACAGTAACCTAAAGCTGTTTACATACCTCATCTTCCGCTCGCGGAATCGAACGCCCTCTCCAAACTCTTCGCCTTTGGGCAACATTTCGATACCTGCGGCATAGAAGGAAGCTTTGATTGCACGAAGATTGTTTGTAGTAGGCGCACGCTCGCGGCTCTCGAAGTCAGCGACAGTTGCTCGCGATACAAGTGCGTTCTCTGCGAGGTGGTTTTGCGACCAGCCCAACAAAGCCCTGGCTGCCTTACATTGTTCTGGGGTCATTTTGATCGTCCTTTTCGCTATATGTCATACAAAATGACGGATTAGATGCAAAATGTCAATTCAATTGAGCACTCTCAATGATCTGGGGGCGAAGCTTGTCGAATACCGCTGGAAACCTTGTGCAATCCGGACTCACTCCCCGTGATTTTCGACCCCTCACTTGATTTCCCGCTACGCGAAATGAACGAGCCGGTGTAACCTGCGCCCACAGGGGCATGGTGCCCCAGCGCCCGGCAAGAAGGCGCGAAACCATTGAGGACCATATTATGGCGACCAAAACGAAAACGGAAAAACCCGTGCTGACCCCGGAAGCGGCGGCACGCAAGAAGGCTGTGAAGCTCATTGGCTACCACGGCTGGCTCACCGAATGGAAACGGGCGAACCCCGAGGCTGACGCGGAAGCCCTCAAGGCGGCTTGGGCCGAGGCGAAGGGCCAGCGCAAGCGCGACGCCCGCCGCGTGGTGAAGCGGCTCGAAAAGAACGGGCTGCTGAACACACCGACGGCCGAGGCCATCGCCGCCGAATAACACGTCCCGCCCGGCCCAGAACGAGCCGGGCGGAGACCGTTCACCTCAGGTGTTCGTCGAAGAACGCCACCGTCCGCTCCCAGGCAAGGTCCGCCGCATCGGCGTCGTAGCGCGGCGTGGTATCGTTGTGGAACCCGTGATTCACGCCGGGATAGATATGGGCCGTGTAGGTCTTGCCGTGTTCCTTCAGCGCGGCTTCATAGGCCGGCCAGCCCTCGTTGATACGCTCGTCCAGTTCCGCGTACTGCAGCAGCAGGGGCGCTTCGATCTTCGGCACGTCCTCCGCCGCGGCCTGTCGCCCGTAAAACGGTACCGACGCGCGCAGTTCCGGATAGGCGACCGCAAGCGCGTTGCACACCCCGCCGCCGTAACAGAAGCCCACGCAGCCGACCCGGCCCGTCGATCCCTCGGCCTCCATCAGGTATTCCGCCCCGGCGAAAAAGTCGTTCATCAACTTCGCGCCGTCCACGGTGCGCTGCAATTCGCGCCCCTTGTCGTCGTTGCCGGGATAGCCGCCCACGCTGGTCAGCCCGTCCGGCGCCAACGCGAGGAACCCGGCCTTGGCCACGCGGCGCGCGACATCCTCGATATAGGGATTCAGCCCCCGGTTCTCATGCACGACGAGCACCGCCGGGTGCGGCCCCGGCGTCGTCGGCGTCACGCGGTAGGCGCGCACTGTCCCGTGGCCGTTCGGGCTGTCATAGGTGATGTATTCCGGCAGGATGTCGGGGTCGGTGAATTCCACCTGATGGGCATAGGCGTAATCCGGGCTGAGCATGTCGAGCAGCGCCAGCGCGGTCAGCCCGCCCACGGCGTATTTCCCGGCACGGTCGAGGAATTCGCGCTTGGACATCTGCCCGTGCGCGTAGAAATCGTAAAGGTCGAGGAGTTCCTGGTCGAAGTCCTTGGCCGTCATGCGTTTCATGGTCGTCTCTCCCTGTTTTTCCAAAGCCTAAGGCTGGCCCCGCCGCGTGCGTGCTGACATTGTCGTGTGTGCGATCACATTGCGGGAGATTGGCGAACCATGCACAGGACGTTCCGGATCGAGACACGCGGGCAGGGGCTTTACGAGTTCACCCGGGACGTGGCGCGCTGGGTGGATGGCGCCGGGGTGGACGAGGCGCTGCTGACCCTGATGATCCGCCACACCTCCGCCTCGCTCCTGATCCAGGAAAACGCGGACCCCGAGGTGCAGACCGACCTCGCCAACTACTTCGCCCGGCTGGTGCCGCCGTCGAGCGACCCGGCCATGTCCTATCTCACCCACACCTATGAGGGGCCGGACGATATGCCTGCCCATATCAAGGCCTCGCTGCTCCCGATATCTTTACAGATTCCGATTATTGGTGGGCATATGACCCTCGGAACCTGGCAGGAAATTTACCTTTTCGAACATCGCGACCGCCCGCACGGCCGCGAAGTGGCCGCACTCATCCGCTGATTGCGGCATAGGGGCCACAAACCACCCTCGCTATATCTGGGCACGGTGCATTGAGCCTACCCAAAACTTGGGCACGGGCCTATAGTGCCTGTGGATAAGTGGGCAAAGACCCACGATCAGAGGTGACAGGCGAAGAAAAGGACATGGGATGCGGTGCCCGTTCTGCGGAAATATTGACACGCAAGTGAAGGACTCTCGTCCTGCGGAGGATCACGTTGCGATCCGGCGGCGACGGTTCTGCCCGGCCTGCGGGGGCCGGTTCACCACCTACGAGCGCGTGCAGCTGCGCGACCTCGTGGTCATCAAGACAAACGGGCGGCGCGAGGATTTCGACCGCGAGAAGCTGGAACGCTCGATCCGGATCTCGATGCAGAAGCGGCCCGTGGAGCCGGAACGCATCGACCAGATGATCTCCGGCATCGTGCGCCGGCTCGAAAGCATGGGCGAGACGGACATTCCCTCCAAGATGATCGGCGAGATCGTGATGGAGAGCCTCGCCCGTATCGACACGGTCGCTTATGTGCGTTTCGCGAGCGTTTACAAGAACTTCCAGGCCGCTGACGACTTCGAGAAGTTCATGAGCGAACTGCGACCGGATATCCCGCCCGAAGAAACGACGTGAGTGACGCACGGTTCATGGACCTGGCCCTGACGCTCGGGCGCCGGGGCCATGGGGCTGTCTGGCCGAACCCGGCAGTGGGCTGCGTGATCGTGAATGGCGGCCGGGTCGTCGGGCGCGGCTGGACCCAGCCCGGCGGACGTCCCCACGCGGAAGTCGTGGCTCTGGTGCAGGCCGGCGCAGCGGCGCGCGGCGCGACCGTCTATGTCACGCTCGAACCCTGTTCCCACCACGGCGAGACGCCGCCCTGCGCAGGCGCGCTGATCGCGGCGGGCGTGTCGCGGGTCGTTGTCGCACTTGGCGACCCGGACCCGCGGGTGAACGGGCGCGGCTTGGCCATGCTGCGCGACGCGGGCATCACGGTCGACGTGGGGCAGGGCGCTGAGACAGCACGGACCGACCAGATCGGGTTCCTGAGCCGGGTCGAGCGTGGGCGGCCGATGGTGACGCTCAAGCTCGCCGCCTCCCTCGACGGGCGCATCGCGACGGCCACGGGCGAAAGCCAGTGGATCACGGGGCCAGAGGCGCGCCGCCACGTCCACGCCCTGCGCATGACCCATGACGCGGTGATGGTCGGGGCCGGGACCGCGCGGGCGGACGATCCGACGCTGACCGTCCGTGACCTCGGCGCGGCGCATCAGCCCGTGCGCGTCGTGCTCTCGCGCCATCTCGACATTCCCCTGACCGGCAAGCTCGCCCGCACCGCCCGCGACGTACCGCTCTGGCTGGTCCACGGCGACCGCGCCCCGCGCGACGTCGTCTCGGCCTGGGAGGGTCTGGGCGCGCGCTGCTTCGAGGTTCCGGTGGTGCAGGGGCAGGTGGACGCAGGTGCGGCGCTGGACGCGCTCGGAGCGGCCGGTCTGACACGGGTGTTCTGCGAAGGGGGCGGCGGCCTCGCCGCCTCACTTCTGGCGGACGGGTTGGTGGACGAGTTCGTGGGCTTCACTGCCGGGCTGGCGCTGGGGGCCGAGGGGCGGCCCTCGCTCGCCGCGATGGGCGTGGGCGCGCTCTCGGACGCGCCGCGGATGGACCTGGTGGAAACGCGCATCGTCGGCGCGGACGTCATGCACAGGTGGCGGGCCGCGCGATAGCGGTGCGGGCTTGCGCCCGCGCAGGTATTGCGCCGCCCCGCCTTCGGCAGGGCGCCGCGGTCAGGGGGACCAGTCCCCCTCGAGGCCTTCCCGAGAAGGCCTCCCACCCCCTGAAGTATTTCCGGAACGAAGAAGAGGGGCGTCAGCGCCAGATGGTCGTGTGGGGCGCGAGGAGGCCTTGCAGCTTGGAGACGAGGCGCAGGGATGGCGAGCCCGGGCCTGTGTCGCCCGCCTCGATCCGGTCGAGGATGACCTCCACCGGGCAGGGGGTGTTGGTGACCGGGTCGTGGTAGCGCGGGTAGTCGATGAGGGTCGCGTGAACCAGACCTTCGAGGCTTGGCCGGGCCGTGCGCCGCTCCGGCACCCAGCCAAGATCGCGGGTGAGGCCCCAGCCTGCATAGAACGGCGCGCCGAGGCAGGAGACCGTCTTGCCCCGGATCAGCGCCTCGAACCCCAGTGTCGACGTCATGGTCCATACCTCGTCGACCGCCTCGATCAGCGCGATGGCGTCTGTGTCCGTGGCCACGACGTCGGCGAGCTCCGCGGCTTCTGCGTCGGGCAAGGCGCCGTCGCGCAGGCCGGCCTCCACATCCGGGTGGGGTTTGTAGATCACCACGGCGTCCGGGTTCGCCGCGCGCACCCCGCGCAGGAGGCCGCGGTTATGCGTGACCTCGCGAGTGCCTAGGCGGATCGACGCGTCGTCCTCCACCTGTCCGGGCACGAGGATGCGGTGGCCTTCGGGCAGATCGGGCAGGGCCGGTCGGTCGAGATTGTATTTGCTGATGCCGGTCGCCGTGAGGCGCGCCATGAGCGCGGCGGCGCGGCCCCGCGCCCCGGGGGGCAGGTGTTCGGCCTCTGCGATCAGCGCTTCCAGCCGCGACGGCGCGGCGGGGTCGTAGTAGATGCCCAGGTCGTCGCGCACCAATGACAGCGGGGGCGTCAGTTCGGCGCCCAGGCCGCGCGAGCGGATGAACCCGTCCTCGATCCTGAGCGCCGGGGCGGTGAGCGTGTCGGCCTTGCCGGCCCAGACGGCGAGGTGGCGGCCGTCCTTTGCCGCGCGCCCCACGGCCTTGTCGCCCTCGGCAAAGACCATGCCGCGACCGGCGCCGAAAAAGCGCGTCAGCGGCTTTCGCTTCCACAGCCGCATCCCAGCGCCGACATAGCCCGGCGCGTCCTCTCGCGCGGCCCGGGCGCGGGCCTCCAGCGTGCCCAACACGTCCTCGATCTCGCACAGCCGGTCGCGGTAAGGGTCGTACCACGTCGGGTATTCCAGCATCGCCGCTGCGAAAAGCTGCGCCCGCGTGAGGCGGCGCTCGCGGCGCGGCACCGGATTCTCGTCCGTGGTGAGACCCCAGCCCGCATAGAACGGCTTGCCGAAGACGCGCGGCTTGTGGCCCGCGTAGATCGCCTCGAACCCCATGCCGGAGGAGACGGTGTAGACGCCCACGGCACCCTCCATCAGCGCCCAGGGGCTGACCGGATCGGTCAACAGGCTGACCTTTCCGACCGCGTGTTCCGGCCCGTAGTAGCCGGGGCGGTGGCCCGCGCGGGTTTCCGGGTGCGACTTGATGACGACGCGCAGGCCCGGATGTTCCTCCTGCGCCATGACCAGCATCTCGCGAAAGGTCTGCGGCGTGGCGCCCGACGCGGTGACCGAGGCATCGTCGCGGGTCTGGTCTATGACAAGGACATAGGGCGCGCGGGGCACTTCGGCCCCGGGGTCGAAGGCGTTGTATTTCGAGATATGGGCGTGGCGCATCCGGTCGGCGGCGTCGCGGGCGCGCGACAGCAGCGCATAGTCGTCGAGCGGGGAGGTGGCCAGCATCTGTTCGAGGTCACAGGGCGTGGCCGGGTCGAAATGCACGCCCGACCGGTCGAGAAGCAGGCCAAGGGGCGGTTCGCCGTCCCGGCCCAGCCTCACCGAGCGCAGAAAGGCGTCCTCCACCCGCACCAGCCCCGCGCCACGCCGCGCGGCAATCGCTTCTCCGCGGTGCGCCGTGGGCGATTGTCCCCAGACCGCCACGCTGTCGTCAGACCGGGGCAGGCCCAGCCGGAGCTGCCAGCCCGCGAGCGTCAGGATACGTCGCACCCGACGTTCACGCAGGAAACCGCCCGAGTAAACGTAAAGCCGCCGCGAGGAGGGGGGCTCCGTCGCGGCGGCCTTGATCCTGTCGTAGGGCGTCACCACCCGTGACCTTACGGCGTTCCGCCGATGAGGCCGAAGGTGCTCCCCGCCGTGGCGAGGCTTTCCGCCGCGCCGAGCGTTCCGGTGAGAGCCGTGATGACCTTGGTCCACTGGACGTAGGGGGCTTCGGTCACATAGACCGTGTCGCCGTCGCGCACGAGGAAATCGCGCGCCTGGAACATGCCGTTGGGCTCGGTCAGGTTGAGCACATAGATCATGCGCTGCGGACCGACGAGGTCGCTGCGTGCCAACACGGAATTGGCAATCTCGGCCGGCTCGTTGCGGAAGATGAAGATGCCCGTCGGGTCGGCCAGTGTCGGGTTCAGACCGCCGACCTGCGCGATGGCCTCCAACGCCGAGAGCGTCTGGGTCTGGAAGTTCACGCGGGTCTGCGTGCCGGTGGCCCCGAGCGCGGTGAACGCGCGGGTGTCGGCCTCCACGAGGATGCGGTCGCCGTTCCTGAGCGCGATGTCGAGGCGCGGGTCCTCGAACAGGTCCTGGTACCAGATCTTGCCGGTCGCCCCGCCACGGATGATCTTGACCACCGCGACCTCGGGGTTGACCGCGACACCGCCTGCGCGCGCCAGCATGGCGCCCAGCGTGCGGGTGGGCCGTTCGATGGCATAGACGCCCTGACCGTTGACCGCGCCGGTGATCGACACCGTGGCACCGTCACCCGCGATCCGGGTGACGAGGACCTGCGGGTCCGGGGTCTGGGTTGCGAGTTGTTCCGTGATGATGCGGCGCACCGCCTCGGGCGAGTTGCCCGCGGCCTTGATGCGGCCCGCGTAGGGGATGAAGATGAAGCCGGAGCCGTCCACCTGCACCTCTTCGAGCGCAGCAGGTGCGCCGGCGGAGGCGAGGATGCCCTGCTCGACGTTCTCCCAGATCGCCACGCCCAGCACGTCGCCGGGGCGGATCGTGTCCGAGCCGACCTGACCGGCCGACAGGAAGTTCTGGCCGAAGCCCAGCGACGGGGTCACGGCGGTCGCCCGCGTCACAAGATCGTTGACCGAGACGACGAAGGCGTCGCCCTGCCTCTGCACCGATCCTGCGTAGATTTCCTGCTTGTTGGGACCGCTTCGGGGGAGCACGTCACATGCGGCCACACCCATCACAAGCGCCAATAGGAGCGCAATTCGCGCCCACGTCATGCCCTGATTTTTCACTGCCCGGGCTCCTTTTTGGAGTTCTGCCTCAGTTTTCTTTTTTCTCAACCTACAGGCGGTGAGGGCAAAAATCCAGCGGCGATTCGGGCGGTTACTTCACGAGTCTCAACTGTTGCCGGGGGGCCGCGGTGCCCTTGGCGAGGGCGTCATAGGGGTCGTCCCGCGCCAGCATCATGTCCACCACCTGCCGCAGAAGCTGACGCCGGCCACGGGCCGAATAGAACCCGCCGGGGATCTGCGACGTCTCCAGCAGATAATGGCGGTAGTCGTGGTAGGCGCGGCTGTCGGGGCGCGTGGGCTGGGCGAAGAACTCCGGCAGCGGTTGGGTCGAAACGAACTCCGGCTTGTCATAGACGGCGGCCCCGAACGCCTTGAGCGGCAGACCGCGCCAGAGCACCTGTTGCGCGGCGGTGGAGTTGACCGTCACAGCGCTGCGCGCATGGTCGAGAAGGCGGGCGAGCTTGCCGCCACGGACGTAATGCACCCGGCCCTCGACGCCGTATTTCGCGGCGAGACGGCGGATCTCACGGCGCAGCGGCACCCGGCCATCCTCCAGCGGATGCGCCTTGAAGACGAGGTGATGGTGACGCGCGGCCCCTTCGGCAAAGCCCCCGATCACGAGGTCGAGGAACTCGGTCACGCTGTCGAAGGGCGAATGGTCGAGGAAACTCGCATCATGCGCGAGTTGCAGCAGCGCCAGGTGATAGGGAAACCCGCCGTTGCGGATGCGCCGGGTGGCGATGATCCGGTTCAACGCCTGGAACGGCATCAGAAGCAGGCGGCGCAGGTAAAGCTGGAACTCCTTGCCGACCGTCAGCGCGCGGTGCGGGCGAAAGCCACGATAGCGCCGGTTCGCGAACATCACGAACCAATGGTAGAGCGCGCCGTAGAAGATGTGGTGGCGCATGTCGCCCCAATGGGCGGGCGGCTCGGGGATGTCGAGTTGCGCATCGGCCAGCACGCGCTGCATCTGCGCCACGTCCATATCCATCAGCCGGGAATGCCCGTTGGCCCCGCCGCGCTCATAGCTGACCCAGTAGGGGCGCAGGTAGCCTTCTTCGAAGACATGGACCATGACGCCCGCCTCCTCGGCGGCGCGCACGGCCTCGGCGTGGATGAAGCGGGTGTCCCCGTAAAGGACGAGGTCGCTCACGCCCTTCTCCGCGATGATCGCGCGGATGCGGGTGGGCCATGTGTCCTGGGCTTCGGTGAAGGGAATATAGGTCGCCCGCTCGCTCCAGAAGACCTGATCGCCCATGTTGAACCCGACGCGCCAGACGGACGCGCCCGAGGCGGCCAGCATCGTGGCCAGACGGCGCAGATAGGGGCCGTGGGGCCCCTGCAGGAACAGGAATGTCCGGTCGGTTCCGTCGATGGCTTTCATGCGCCTGATTTTACCTGCTTTTCTGGCCTCTGTCGCAGACTATCGCCGCGTTTCGGTAAGGAAAACCTTGCCATTGTCTCTTGGCAAGACACAAATCACGCGAACCCGGCCATTTTGTGACGATCCTGCACCAGCAGCGTGGCAGGTCGCCTTGGCAAGGCGGCGGATTGCGATTAGCCATGAGGCAAAGGAGACGGCCATGTTCACAGGCATCATCACCGATATCGGCACCGTGGAAACCGTCGCGCGTGGCGAGGATCTGACCGCGCGGATCAGGACCGGCTACGACACGTCGGGTATCGACCTTGGCGCCTCCATCGCGTCGGACGGGGTCTGCCTGACGGTGACCAAACTCGGGCCGGACTGGTACGAGGTGTTCGTCTCCGGCGAGACGCTGGAAAAGACCAACCTGGGCACATGGGCCGAGGGCAAGCGCGTGAACCTCGAACGCGCGCTGAAGGTGGGGGATGAGCTGGGCGGTCACATCGTCTCGGGCCATGTGGACGGCGTGGCGCAGGTGACCGACGTGCATGACGACGGGGAGTCCACGCGGATCTCCTTCAAGGTGCCCCCCGCACTCGCCCGGTTCATCGCGCCCAAGGGGTCGGTCGCGCTGAACGGCACGTCGCTCACCGTGAACGAGGTCGAGGGCGACACCTTCGGCGTCAATCTCATCACCCATACCAAGCACGTCACCACATGGGGCGACGTGGCGGTGGGCGATGCCGTGAACCTCGAAATCGACACGCTGGCGCGCTACGTCGCGCGGCTCACCGACTATGCGGCGTGAGCGGGATCGGGCATAACGGCGGGCCGGGCGCGCCCTCGGGCTGGCACCGGTATGCTTGGCGCCGGGCGCGGGCCGAGCTTCTGCCGACCCTGCCGCTCGAGATCGTGCGCCTCCGGGTGCGCCGGGCGCGCGAACTGGGCATCGATTACAAGAGCTACGCCTCCATCCGCGCGGCCACCGGGCGCGACGTGATCGCGCTCCTGTTCTCATCCAACGCTTTGAAAACCGGGCCGAAACTCGTGGCGGTGCCAGAGGCCGAGGCGGCCCGGCTGCGGGCCGTGGCACAGACCCAGCGCCTCGCCGCGGTCCATCGCCCGCTCGACCCGCACAGCTTTCACGGCGCGAACGCCGCAATCATCGACGCCGCCGCACAGGCGCCGACGCTGGCCGACGGCTGGTCCGCGACGCGCGAAAAACTGGCGGAACTCACCAGCGCGCGCGGGCTCCCGTCGGACGCCGTGGTCGTCATCGGCGCGACGATGCTGGAGGCCGAATGGCCCGTGGCGGGGCGCATGGCCGGATACCTGCCGGCCGAGCGGTATTTCGGCCAGCCCTGATCCGCGCGCCATACATGCTTTCAATCATGCGCATTGGTGCATATGATCCTCGCCAAACAGGGAGGACCACATGCCACTACTGCGCCCCACACGCCGCGACATGCTCAAACTTGCCGCCGCCATGCCCGCCTTCGCCATGCCCGCCGCCTTGCGGGCGGAACTCGGCCCGCCGGCCGGCGACAACCCCAGCCATTTCCGCTTCACGCTGGGCGACCTGAAACTCACCATCGTCTCCGACGGCTGGTTCCCGCAGCCCACCTCGTCCCTCGGCATGAACGCGGACGAGGACGAGCGGATGGCCTTCCTCGCCGCGCATTACCTGCCGACGGACGAGATCTATGGCCACACCAACCATGTGTATGTCGAGACGGGGGAGACCTCGGTCCTGATCGATGTCGGCTCCGGCAACCGGTTCTTCGACACTGCGGGCCGGCTCATGACCAATCTGGAGGCTGCCGGGATCGACCCCTACGCGACCGAGCGCGTCGTTATCACCCATGCGCATCCCGACCACATCTGGGGCATCCGCGACGACTTCGACGAAGCGCTGATCCCGGATGCCGAATACACCATCGGGGCCGCCGAACACGCCTATTGGACCCAAGACGGGCTGGTGGACCGGGTCGCGCCCGAGGACCAGCAATTCGTGCTGGGCGCGGCCAATTCCATCGCCGTGGACGGGGTGGACTGGACACTGGCCGAGGACGGCCACGAGGTCGCGCCGGGCGTGCGCCTGATCGCGACCCACGGCCATACGCCGGGGCATATGTCGGTGATGCTGGAGAGCGGGGGCCAGCAACTCCTCATCCTCGGCGATGCGATCACCCATGCCTACGGCCATTTCGCCCATCCCGACTGGTACGGCTCGATGGACAGCGACCCCGAGGCCACCGTCGCCACCCGCCGCCGCGTGCTCGACATGGCGGCGACGGACCGGATCCCGGTGGTGGGCTATCATTTCCCGTTCCCCGGCGTTGGCCACGTCATGCGCGACGGCGACGCATACGCCTTCGTTCCGGCGCTGTGGCAGTTCTGAGGGATTTCGCCCGCTCACGCGAGCGACCCGGGCACCCCTGCGGGGTGCCGTGAAAGCTCGGGGCTCTGCACGTCACGCCGGATGGATGCGCACAAGACGCGGGGGCTCTACCCCCGCACCCCCGAGGTATTTGAGGACCGAAGAAGAGGGGAACGGGCGCGGAAAATGCAGCCCGCGTGATTTCACAGGATATGTGCGCGACGTTCCTCTGGCGTCGCCGGACGCGGCGCGTTATCTCGCGGGGGCAATGGAAGGGAGCCCGCGATGTCGGACGGCAAGATCTATGACGCACCCGGACCCGTCGAGCGGGAGTGGGGCGAGGTGATATCTCCGATCGAGGAGATCATCGACGACGCCCGCAACGGGCGCATGTTCATTCTGGTCGACCACGAGGACCGCGAGAACGAAGGCGACCTTGTCATCCCCGCGCAGATGGCCACCCCGGATGCGATCAATTTCATGGCAACCCATGGCCGGGGCCTGATCTGCCTGTCGCTCACCGGAGAGCGCGTGGATGCGCTGGGTCTGTCGCTCATGTCGACGCAGAACTCTTCGCGTCACGAGACGGCCTTCACCATTTCCATCGAGGCGCGCGAAGGCGTGACCACCGGCATCTCGGCCCATGACCGCGCGCGCACCGTGTCGGTCGCCATCGACCCGACCAAGGGCGCGGCCGATATCGCCACGCCCGGCCACGTCTTTCCGCTGCGCGCCAAGGATGGCGGCGTCCTCGTGCGCGCGGGCCATACCGAGGCGGCCGTGGACCTCGCACGCCTTGCGGGCCTCAACCCGGCGGGCGTGATCTGCGAGATCATGAATGAAGACGGCTCGATGGCCCGGCTCCCCGACCTCGTGGCCTTCGCGCAGAAGCACGGGCTCAAGATCGGGACGATCTCGGACCTCATCGCCTACCGCCACCGCCACGACAACCTCGTGAACGAAAGCGCGGTCAAGGCCGTCACCTCCGCCTATGGCGGCGACTGGTTGCTGCGCATTTTCACGGACGAGACGCAGGGCGCCGAACATATCGTGCTGACCAAGGGCGATCTGACCACGGATGCACCGGTGCTCGTGCGCATGCACGCGATGAACCCGCTTGAGGATGCGCTGGGCCTTGGCCCCAATCCCCATGACGAACTCCCCCGCGCGATGGAGATCATCGCGGCCGAGGGGCGTGGCGCGGTCGTCCTCCTGCGCGACCCGTCCATGAAGCTCGCGACCGACGAGGGCGACGTGAGCCCGCAGGTCCTGCGCCAATACGGGCTTGGCGCGCAGATCCTGTCTGCGCTGGGCATCCACCGGCTGCACCTGCTCACCGACAGCCCGCTGCCCAAGGTCGTCGGACTCGACGCCTACGGGCTCACCATCGAAGACACCCATCCTATCCGGGGAGAGAAGTGATGGCCGGAACCGAAACCCACTACACCATGCCGCGCGCCGAATTCGATGAGCCGGTGAAGATCCTGATCGTGGTCGCGCCCTATTACCGCGACATCGCCGACGACCTCATCGCCGGTGCCAAGGCCGAGATCGAAGCCTCGGGCGCGGCGTGGGAACTGATCGAAGTGCCCGGCGCGCTGGAACTGCCGACCGCCATCCGCATTGCCGACCGCACCGCCGATTTCGACGGCTACGTGGCGCTGGGCTGCGTGATCCGGGGCGAGACGACGCATTACGACACGGTCTGCAACGACAGCTCGCGCGGGCTCTCCACACTCGGCCTTGCCGGGCTGTGCATCGGCAACGGCATCCTCACGGTCGAGAACCGCGAGCAGGCCGTCGTGCGCGCTGCCCCGTCCGAGATGAACAAGGGGGGCGGGGCCGCCGCCGCCGCGCTTCACCTCGTGGCGCTCAGCCGCAAGTGGCACGGGGCCGTCACCCCCGTGGGGTTCCGCCCTGCCGGCGCGTGAGCGGTTTTTCACGAACCGCGCGGAAAAGCGGTTTCCTCCGCCCGGACCATGCCCTAGATACGCGGCCTGAGTTTGCGCGAGAGCCGAGATGACCGACGAGACCCCTGAAAAGACCGAGAGCCCGAAGCGGAAGATGACGCCGGAGCTCAAGCGCCAGATGAAATCGGCGTCGCGGCTCTATGCCGTGCAGGCGCTGTTCCAGATGGAGGCCGCCGGGCAGGGGGTCGAGCGGGTGCGCCGCGAGTTCGAAGATCACCGGTTCGGGGCAACCTATGAAGAGGGCGAGTTCGAAGAGGGCAATGTCGACCTGTTCCGCGCCCTCATCAACGAAGCGGTCGAACGTCAGGCCCGGATCGACCAGATGACCGACCGCGCGCTGGTGGCCAAGTGGCCCATCGCGCGCATCGACCCGACCCTGCGCGCGCTCTTTCGCGCTGCCGGGGCCGAACTCGTCCTTGGCGACACCCCACCCAAGGTGGTGATCGTGGAATTCGTCGACGTGGCCAAGGCGTTCTTCCCGGACGGGCAGGAGCCGAAGTTCACGAACGCGGTCCTCGACCACATGGCGCGCGAAGCCC
This sequence comes from Maritimibacter sp. UBA3975, assembly GCF_002384975.1. Lineage (NCBI taxonomy): Bacteria > Pseudomonadati > Pseudomonadota > Alphaproteobacteria > Rhodobacterales > Roseobacteraceae > Maritimibacter > Maritimibacter sp. UBA3975. Next base: position 440,290 of record NZ_DGCP01000009.1, on the reverse strand, counting down.
GGCCCGAGGCGTTCTGAGCGTTAACCTGTCGCCTGTCTGCACAATCGTATGCACAGCGTATGTACAGCATGTGTACAGGGTGTGACTCGTCGCATCTGGCCGTTTGAGCCGGCGTGCGCCCGCCGATGCGACAATCCGACCATTGGCGTTCTGCGCCCTGTTCCCTAGGTTTGAGGCAGGAGGTGCTGTCATGCCCAAGCTCATATCGCTCTATATCCGTCACGTCCTGATCGGCTTCGGCCTCGCCGCCGTATTCGTGGCGCTGCTCCTGTGGACCAACGTGGGCAACCTGTGGCACCTCGTGTCCACCTCGGACGTGGGCGTCATGGCGGTCATCATGCTCTTCATGGGCAACGGGATCGTTTTCTCCGGCGTGCAGTTCGCCATTACCGTCATGCGGATGGGCGACGATGACGAGCCGCGCGGCGGCAAGCGTATTCCGGTCGCGACGAACATTCCGGCGCGGGTCGAGGCGACGGCAACTGCGCCGCGTAAGCGTCAGTAAACCTTCAGGATTTCCGACAGCGGCTTCTTGATCTTCGCGACAGCGGGGACCGTGGCATTGTCCGCCGGATGCCCGACGGCGAGGATCATCACGGGCTTCTCGGACGCCGGGCGGCCCAATGCGCTGTTGAGGAATTTCATCGGGTTCGGCGTATGGGTGAGGCAGCTCAGCCCGGCCTGATGCAATGCCGTGATGAGAAAGCCGGTCGCGATCCCCACGCTTTCCGGCACATAGTAATTCTTGAACCGTGAACCGTCGTCGAATTCTCCCCAGCGCTGGGCGAAGATGACGATGAGCCAGGGCGCGACCTCCAGATGCGGCTTGTCCGCGTCGGTGCCCAGCGGTTCGAGCGCGCGCAGCCACTCGTCCCCCGCGCCGCCTTCATAAAATCTTTCCTCTTCTGCCTCAGCCTCGGCCCTGATCCGCGCTTTCAGGCCGGCATCCTGCACGGCCGCAAAGAACCACGGCTGGTGGTTGGCCCCGGACGGGGCGCGCCCGGCGGTGGCAACGGCGGTTTCGATGATGTCGCGCGGCACGGGCCGGTCGGAAAAATCGCGCACGGTATGGCGCGCGGCCATGAGATCGAAGAAGGCCGTGACCCGGGCGCGCGCCGTGTCGTCCGCCCAGTCGAACCGGTCGGGGAGGGGCAGGGGCTCGTGCGGCAGATTGTCCTTTGAAAACATAAGGCTCCTCCCGGTGTTACCGGAAGGAGCCTATGAAGTGGCGGGACCGCCTGCAACCGTCTGGGAAGCGCATTCCCGAGGACCTGATATTCAGGTGGGCGCCGGGTAACCGAACCAGGGTCCGGACAGAGCCAGCTCCCTCGGAGTTGCTTAAGGCCACTGGAATGTTCCCGTCCGACGAGAAGGGCAGACCGCCACGCACAGAGGTAGGCCTCGGGGCGGGTTCGTGCAAGGGGCTTGATGCGGCAATCTCGTGGGGGCGTCTTGCAGAATGTTCACGGATTGTTCATATCTGGGGCCATGGATGAGACCCTGATGCAACCCGGCCAACTGCTGGCCCGCGGCGTGGCGCGGCACCTGCGCCGGTACGACTTTGCCTGTGTGGAGGAGTTCGTGCCGACGCGCGGCCTGCGCACCGACCTCTATGCCGTTGGTCCCAAAGGGGAAATCTGGGTGATCGAGTGCAAATCCTCACGCGCCGATTTCATGGCGGATCACAAGTGGCAGGGGTATCTGGAGTTCTGCGACCGGTTCTTCTGGGCGGTGGACGCGGACTTCCCGCTCGATCTCCTGCCGGACGAAACCGGGCTGATCCTTGCCGATCCCTATGACGCGGAAGTGGTCAGGATGGGGCCGGAGAGCAAACTGGCCCCGGCCCGGCGCAAGAAGATGACGCTCAAGTTCGCCCGCGACGCCGCGCGGCGGCTTCAGGGCTACCGCGACCCCGGCGTCAGCGCTTTTTCGGACCCTTCGGCTTAGAGCCCTTTTCGCCCATCTTTTTCGCCTGCATCGCTGCTGCCCGGATTTCTTCCGCGATCTCAATGGCTTCTTCGGGGTCGAAATCCATCGGGATGTCGATGCCGTCCCCCTCGACATAGATGCGCACCATGCCGAGCGTGGTCGGACCGATTTGCAGGTTTGCAGTGAGGTCGGTTTCGGAATCGATACCCATGAGACGGCTCCTTCAGCGCTGCGGCTGAGTTACGCGCGGGCGGGCGGATTTTCAAGTCCGGCCTCTTGCAAAGCGCAGGGCAGAACGCTAAACGGCGCTCGAGTGCCGACATAGCTCAGTAGGTTAGAGCGCTTGATTGTGGATCAAGAGGTCCCCCGTTCGAGCCGGGGTGTCGGTACCATATCCCTCCTGCCGTGCCGGAATTCCTGACCCGTGATACGGTTGCGACAGACGCTCCCATTTCTCAGCAAGAGACTTGCCCCCTAAGTGGCGATCCCATAGCGTTTTCGCAGGGGCTAAGAAGGGCAAAAAAATGAAGCTGATGAGCAGCGTAGTCATGGCGGGCGCACTGGCACTTTCGGCCTGCGCCACGACGACCTCCACCGGAACCACAACAGGCACGACGACGACCGGCACCACTGCGGGAACGACCACGGCGGTCACCGCGTCGAGCGCCTTCACGTCTTCGTTCTGGACGCGGGGCAGCCCGTCCGACCTCGCCATCGAAGCCGCCGCGCTGAACAACGCCGAGCTTGCCAGCGTCGCGGACCCGGCCATCGGCGGCGTGACCTTCCTCGTCGGGACCGACAGCGACAGCGCGTTGGGCTATGCCGCCGTGAACTTCGGCTCCGCTCCCGGCACGACGGTCACGACAGGCGGCGCGACCTACGACGCGAGCTACCGCGTGGTGCAGCTTTCGAACGTGAAAAAGTCCGGCAGCACGCTGACGGCTGACACGCTCATCGACAGCGGACTCATCACGCTGACGGCAGATTTCGACGCCGGCACCCTCACGGGCAGTTCCGGTGACCTCGATGTCGCGGGGCTTATCCTCGTGAACGACCTGAACGGGGCGGTGAGTTTCCGCAGCGTGGCGGGCGCGCTCGACGGCGAGATCGGAGCGGATGGTGTGCTTGGCGCATTCCACGGCAGCACGGGCGGCACGGTCTATGCGGGCGGTTTCGCGGGGCAGGACAGGTGATGGCCCGGACCGTTCAACCGCGCGGCGTGCTGCGTCGGACTGCTGTCACCCTGCCGCTTGCCGCGCTCCTGCTCGGCGGCTGCGGCGCGTCGAACATTCTGACAAACTCCAAGTTTTTCAGCCCGGCCTCGGGTGCCGCAACTCCGGTCTTTTTCGACGCTAACTACGCCATCATCGGTCAGGGTTCGGTCGAGAAAGCCGTCGGCGGGGCGGCTTATTTCACCGCGATGAATGGGGCATATGCCGTTTCCTACGGCGGGATCATCAACGGCTCGAACGTGGGCGACGTCGTGCCGACCGGGCAGGCGGTCTACCTCGCGGACTACGAAGTCGAAGTGGTCTCGGGGATCGAGATTGCCTACGATACCCTTCAGGGCGTGTCGGGCACGGATTCCGGAAATATCACGCTGACCGCTGATTTCGATGCGGCCACCCTGACGGGCGAGGACGGTTCGCTCCGGGTCGACGGCGAGATTTCGGGCAAGAATGTCACCGGTTCGGTGGTCTATGCCGGGGTCGATGGAGACCTCGAAGGACTTGTCGGCGCCTCCGGCACAGTGGGCGCGTTCCACGGTAACGATGCCCGCACGATCTATGCCGGGGGTTTCGCAGCCACGCGCCCCTGAGCCTAGTCTGACGGGCCGACCGTGATTTCCTGCCGCAGCGTTTGCCCGTCCGTCTCATAGATCAGGATGCGGTCGTCTGTCGTGACCACGGCAATCCAGTCGGACCCGCGCGTCACGGCAGCCGCGCTCACGCCCTCGGGCAGGGCAAGGCCATCGGGAAAATCGACTGTCGCCTGGGCATTGAATCGCATGACAACCAGCGCGATCAGGATTATGAGGCCCGCAATCATGGTCACGGTGAGCGTCGTCACCAGCCATTTCAGGTAGCGCACAAGCCCGGTATCCGCGCCGGGGATCGGAGCCTCGTCCATGTCGTCCACTGCCACCGTCCTTGTCGAGATCGGGCCAAATCCGCCCGCCCGGCTTGATAAGGCACTGGCGCGCGATGTGCCAGAGGAAGCGAACCTCTCACGCTCGCGCATCGCCAAGCTGATCGCCGAAGGGGCGGTCGCGCGGGCGGGCGAGGTCGTGACCGACGCAAAGGCCAAGGTCGCGGAAGGGGAGGTGGTGACGATCACTGTCCCCGAGGCCGAAGAGAGCCACATGCTGCCCGAGGCGATCGCGCTCGACGTGGTGTGGGAGGATGACGACCTGATCGTCGTGAACAAGCCCGCGGGGATGGTCGTGCATCCGGCACCGGGCACGCCCACCGGCACGCTGGTCAATGCGCTGCTTGCCCATTGCGGCGATGACCTGTCGGGCGTGGGGGGAGAGAAGCGGCCGGGCATCGTACACCGGATCGACAAGGACACCTCCGGGCTGCTGGTGGTCGCCAAGTCTGACGCGGCCCACCACGGGCTGGCCACGCAGTTCGAGAAACACACGGTCGAACGGCACTACCGCGCGCTGGTCTATGGTGTGCCGGATCTGGCGGACCCGCGACTCAAGGGTGTGCGGGGCGTGAGCTTCGAGCAGGGGGGGATCGTCAAGATCACGACCCAGCTCGCGCGCCACAAGACCGACCGGCAAAAACAGGCGGTCACCTGGTCGGGTGGGCGCCATGCTGTGACACGCGCCCGCGTCGTTGAAACATTCGGGCAGCCCGCCGCGCTTGCGCTGGTGGACTGCTGGCTCGAGACGGGGCGCACCCACCAGATCCGCGTGCATATGGCCCATGCCGGTCACGGTCTCGTGGGTGATCCGACCTATGGCGGGCGGCGTAAACCCTCTGAGACCGCATTGGGAAGCGACGCTGCCCAGCATGTGCGGGATTTCGGCAGGCAGGCGCTCCACGCTGCGACACTGGGATTCACCCACCCGGTGACAAAGGAACAGCTGCGCTTTGAGGCGCGTTTGCCCGATGACATGGCAGGTCTGATCGCGGTGCTGGGCGGTAAACCTGACTGAAATACTCAGCACAAAGGCGTGAGCCCCCTGCCAAAACGACGGAGATGGGTTCATACTTCGTTAAGTTTTCGAGGGTTCATTACCCTTGAACGGCGGTATGCGCGCCCTAAATAGAATGTTAATCCCCGAAACATTGGGGCGCGACAGTGGAGAGATGCAGAGCACATGAGCAATTATCAAACTTTGCCGGCACCCACCCCGGAAGGCGGTCTGAACCGCTATCTCCAGGAAATCCGGAAATTCCCGATGCTGGAACCGGAAGAGGAATACATGCTGGCCAAATCCTGGGTCGATCATCAGGACACCGAAGCGGCGCACCGGCTTGTGACGAGTCACCTGCGCCTCGCGGCCAAGATCGCCATGGGGTATCGCGGCTACGGCCTCCCGCAGGCCGAGGTCATCTCCGAGGCGAACGTGGGCCTGATGCAGGCTGTGAAACGTTTCGACCCTGAAAAGGGCTTCCGCCTCGCGACCTATGCGATGTGGTGGATTCGCGCCTCGATCCAGGAATACATCCTGCGGTCATGGTCGCTGGTGAAGCTCGGCACGACCAGCGCGCAGAAGAAGCTGTTCTTCAACCTGCGCAAGGCGAAAGCCCGTATCGGCGCGCTCGAGGACGGCGACCTGCGCCCGGAAAACGTCGCGCGGATTGCGCACGATCTGAGTGTCACCGAGGCCGAAGTGATCTCGATGAACCGGCGGATGTCGGGGGGCGATGCTTCGCTCAATGCGACGATCAGCAATGACGGCGAAGGGTCGATGCAGTGGCAGGACTGGCTCGAGGACGAGGATGCCGACCAGGCCACCGATTACGAAGAGCGCGACGAACTCACGGTCCGGCGTGAAATGCTGTCCGCCGCGATGGACGTGCTGAACGACCGCGAGAAGGACATTCTCACCCAGCGCCGTCTCTCGGACGAGACGGTGACGCTCGAAGACCTGTCCGGCCAGTACGACGTGAGCCGGGAGCGCATCCGCCAGATCGAGGTGCGGGCCTTCGAAAAGCTCCAGAAGCGGATGCAGGAGCTCGCCGCCGAGAAGGGCATGGCCGAAACGGCCTGATCGCGCTAACAGTGACACAGGACGCCCGGGCCGTCGCGCCCGGGCTTTTTTGTTGACGGAGGGGACGATGGCCGACGCATTGCGCTGGGGTATTCTGGGGGCCGCGAATTTCGCGGCGGAACACATGGCACCGGCGATCCACGCCGCGCGTGGCAACCGGCTCGCGGCGCTGGCGTCCTCATCTGATGCGAAGGCCGAGCGGTTCCGGGCGATCAACGACCAGATCACGGTGTTCGACGACTACGACGCGCTGCTCGCCTCGGACGCGATCGACGCGGTCTACATTCCGCTTCCCAATCACCTGCACGTCGACTGGACATTGAAGGCCGTGGCGGCGGGCAAGCATGTGTTGTGCGAGAAACCCATCGCGCTCGAAGCCGGCGAGATCGACGCGCTGATCGCGGCGCGCGACGAGAGCGGGCTGGTGGTGGCCGAGGCGTTCATGATCGTGCATCACCCCCAATGGCAGCGGGCGAAGGCGCTCCTTGCCGAGGGTGCGGTGGGCACGTTGGGCCATGCGGATGTGGCGTTTTCCTTTCATAATGCCAACATGGACAACATCCGCAACAAGCCGGAAACCGGGGGCGGGGGCATCCGTGACATCGGGGTCTATGCCTATGGCTCGGTGCGCTATGCGACCGGTGCGGAACCGCTGACGCTGGCTGCACGGGTCCGGACCGAGAACGGGGTGGATACATGGGCGCAGGCGGATGGGGTGATGGAGGGGCCGCTGGGGCGGTTCACCTATTGCGCCATGACCTCCACCCGGCTTGCGCCGCGCCAGCATGTGACCTTTCACGGGGATGGCGCGACGCTCACGCTCACATCACCGTTCAACGCGGGGCTTTTCGGCGAGGCGCAGATTGTTCTGCGGGCGGCGGACGGCACGGTGACGCGGGAGCGTTTTCCGGCGGTGAATCATTATGTTCTGCAAGTGGAGAATTTCGCGGCATCGGTGCGAGACGGCGCGGCATATCCCATGCCGCTCGAGATGAGCCGGGGCACGCAGGCGATGATGGATATGGTATTCGCGTCCGCTTCGGATATCAGTTGGTAAGGACAGCTTGGGAGAGCACAGGATGGCGACGACAGACGACGGACCCGAAGACGACACCGATCCGACGGTTCTGAAGGAACCGGGATATGAGGATGACAGCGTGCCGGAGAACATCTGGCTGCGCGGGCTGTGGATGGTGCTTTTCGTCATTGCGCTCTGGGTGGCGCGGGGGCTGGTCATCATCGCCGGATTGATTCAGTTCTTCTGGATGCTCTTCGGGCGTGAAAAGAACCACTATATCGCGGAGTTCGGCGAGGATCTGGCTGATTGGATGGCGCGGGCTACATTGTTCATCACCGGCACCACCGAGGATCGCCCGTTCCCCTTCGACCGCTGGGGCATCCCGGACTGAGGCGCTGCCAAACGGTGCGGGCTGACGCCCGCGCAGGGTTTGCGCCGCCCTGCCTTCGGCAGGTCGCCGCGATGGCCGCGGGTGACGCCGTTTTCGCGTCGCGCCGGGGTCAGTTCAGGCGGTCGCGCAGCACCCGGATCATGTTCTCGCCCGACACCTTGCGGATCTGCGCCTCGGTGAGGCCGACGTCCAGCATGGCCTGCGTGAGCGAGGCGAGTTCTGCCGTGTCGAAGGCCGTGGTGACGGTGCCGTCGTAGTCGGAGCCGAGGGCGACGTGATCGTCGCCCAAAAGTTCGACGGCCGCCTTGATGGTCTGCGCCACGCCCGCCGGGCTGTCGTCGCAGGTGACATCCTCCCAGTATCCGATGCCGATCAGCCCGCCGGTTTCGGCAATGTCGACCATCAGGTCATCGGGGAAATTGCGGGTCGTCTCGCAGTGAGAAAAGACGCCGGTATGGCTCACGATGAGCGGGATGTCGGTCATGTCGAGCACGTCACGCGCGACCTGCGCGCTGGAATGCGCGAGGTCGAGCACCATCCCGCGCGCGGCGACCTCGGCCACCACCTGCCGTCCGAAGTCGGTCAGCCCGTGGTTTCCGGCGCCGTGGAGCGAGCCGCCGAGTTCGTTGTCGAAGAAGTGCTGAAGCCCGACGAGCCGGTATCCGGCTGCCTCCAGCCGGTCGAGATTGGCGATGTCTCCTTCGAGCGGGTGGGCGCCCTCGATGCCGAGTATGCCGCCCACCACGTTCTCGCCGGAAGCATCGAGGGCGAGGACCGCGTCGAGGTCGCCTTCGGTGCGGATGAGGCGGAGACGTCCGTTGGAGCGGGCCACGGCGTCACGCAGGCGCTCGGCCTGAAAAAGCGCGCGTTCCAGGAGGCTCGTCCAGGTGCGGGGCGGCCAGAGCTGGCCCACGGCCAGAAGAGTGATGTTGTCGAAGGCCTCGGCCGAGTTTTCCTCGTAGTTGAGGCCCGATGGCGACTTGGTGACGGCGGTGAAGACCTGAAGCGTCACGTTGCCTTCGATCAGCCGAGGGAGGTCGACGTGGCCCCGGTCGGACTTCTTCAGCGGGTCGCGTTTCCACAACAGCGTGTCGGCGTGCCAGTCACCAACGACGAGGCTGTCATGAAACGCCGCAGCCTCGGACGAAACGGGGTAGGACTCATGCGTCTTGACCACGTTCATGCGCCGTTCCGCGATGCCCGGTGCGAAGATGAGAAAACCGGCGAGGCCGAGGAGCACCGCCGCGAGGGCCAGGCCCAAAATCCACTTGATGACGCGCACGATAGCCTCCTCCTTGTTGATCGGACGGTATGACAGCTTATCTCGGGTGAACAGACCTTACGAAAGGGAAGCGCATGGCCGGTGGGTGGAGCCGCGACGGAGCGGTGAACGAACAGATCGACGCGTCGATCTCCGAAGAGCTGGAACGGCTGCGTGCGCGACAGGCGCCGGTGGGCGAGAGCCTGCGGGAGTGTGCCGAATGCGGTGAGGACATTCCCGAAGCGCGGCGGCAGGCCGTACCCGGTGTGAAAATCTGCATCGATTGCCAGGAAGAGCGCGATGCGGCCTTTCGCGCGCGGCCCGGCATCAACCGGCGCGGTTCGAAGGACAGCCAGTTGAAATAGGCGCCGCGCTGCCCGCGCGCGCCGGGGGATTTTGCATCCCCCGGACCCCCTGCAGGATATTTCCGGACCGGAAAGACCGGCGCGGCTCTTTCCATTTTCCGGTCGAGAAATATCCCCGGGGGAGGTTTGGAGGGGGCAGGCAGCCCCCTCCAACGGGTCGACGCGGGCATAAGCCCGCGGCGAAAGTCAGTCTTCCATCGCTTCCAGTTCGTCGATGAAGCTTGAGATCATGGAGAGGCCCTTGTCCCAGAATTTCGGGTCGGAGGCATCCAGGCCGAAGGGTTTCAGGAGTTCCGAGTGGTGCTTGGACCCGCCTGCTTTCAGCATCTCGAAATACTTCTTCTGGAAGTCCGGGTCGCCCTCTTCGTACACGGCATAGAGCGCGTTCACGAGGCCGTCGCCGAAGGCGTAGGCGTAGACATAGAACGGCGAGTGGACGAAGTGGGGGATGTAGGACCAGAAGGTCTCATACCCGTCCATGAAGTTGAATGCGGGGCCCAGGCTTTCGCCCTGCACGCTCATCCACAGCTCGTTGATCTGGTCGGTGGTGAGTTCGCCCTGTGTGCGCCGGGCTTCGTGCAGTTTGCACTCGAAGTCGTAGAAGGCGATCTGGCGCACGACCGTGTTGATCATGTCCTCGACCTTGCCCGCGAGCAGCACCTTTTTCTGTGCCGCGTCCGGGGCCTCGGCGAGCAGTTTGCGGAAGGTGAGCATCTCGCCGAACACCGAGGCGGTTTCCGCGAGGGTGAGCGGCGTGTCGGCCAGAAGTTCACCCTGATCGGCGGCGAGCACCTGATGGACGCCGTGGCCCAGTTCGTGCGCCAGCGTCATCACGTCGCGCGGTTTTCCGAGGTAGTTCAGGAGCACATAGGGGTGGACATCCGTCACGGTCGGATGGGCGAAGGCGCCGGGCGCCTTGCCGGGTTTCACGCCCGCGTCGATCCAGCCGCGATCGAAGAACGGCTCGGCGATGGCCGCCATTTCGGGGTCGAAACCGGCATAGGCCGACAGCACCATCTCGCGCGCGTTCGGCCAGTCGATGACGCGCTCTTCCTCCATCGGGAGTGGCGCGTTGCGGTCCCAGACCTCCATCGTCTCGAGCCCCAGCCACTTGGCTTTGAGCTTGTAGTAGCGGTGCGACAGCTTCGGGTAGGCATCAACAACTGCGTTGCGCAGGGCCTCGACCACCTCGGGTTCGACGTGGTTCGACAGGTGGCGCGCGGTCTGGGCCGAGGGCATCTGGCGCCAGCGATCCTCGATCTCCTTCTCTTTCGCGAGCGTGTTGTGGACGCGGGCGAAGAGGGAAAGGTTCTCGCCGAAGACGCGGGCGAGCTCGCGCGATGCGGCTTCGCGGCGGGAGCGTTTCTGTTCGGACAGCAGGTTCAGCGTGGCCTCGAGCGACATGTCTTCGTCTTCGCCCTCGGGCGAAAAGGTGAGGCGGGCCATCGTCTCGTCGAAGAGCTTGTTCCAAGCGGCTGAGCCCACTGCGGACTGGTCATGGAGGAACTTCTCCAGCTCGTCCGACAGCTGGTAGGGCCGCATCGCGCGCAGGCGGTCAAAGACGGGCTTGTAGCGGGCGAGGTCGGCGTTCTGGTCGAACAGCGCGTCGAGCTTATCGTCGGGGATGCGGTTGATCTCGAGCGAGAAGAAGACGAGCGGCGTAGTGTAGTCGGTGAGCTTTTCCTGGCAGTTTTGCAGGAATTGCGCGCGCTCGCCGTCTGTCGTTACCTGATAGTAGCGCAGGCCCGCGTAGGACATGAGCCGCCCCGCGATGCGGTCGATCTCCTCGTGCGCCTGAACGCAGGTGAGCAGACCCGCAGCGTCGAGATCCGCGAGCTTGCCTTCGTAAGTCGCGGCGAAATCGGCGCAAAGATCTTTCAGCCGGTCGAGGTCAGCCGAGACCTCGGGCGCGTCGGGGGCGGTGTAGAGATCGCTCAGGTCCCAGTCCGGCAGATTGCCCAACTCGCCTCCGGAACCTTTCGTGTCGGTCGCGGCATCGAACCGGGGGCGGGGGGTGGGCATGTGCATGATCTCTCCTCTCACGGTGTTTCCCAAGACATAGGGCGCGCGCGGCGGGCCCACAACACCCCCGCGCGCTGCGGTCCCGGCGTGGTTATGTTTCAGTAACGGCAACGGTGTTTTTGTGGCGGATTGTCGCGACGACGGAATCAAAGTGCGGGCCAGAGCCGGGATCAGTGCGTCCAGGGCGCCAATGAGTATCAAATATCAAACATTTGCCCTAATTCCGCCTCGGTTCTCATCTCTTTGGACCAAGGAGAACTCCGTGTGTGCTGCACGGACAATGCGCATTTGCGCGGGAGACGAGACGATGTTGGATCAACGTCCGGACGAACCGATGGCCACCCGCTCCGAGGAGGAGAACGGGCAGAGTTTTGCGCGCGAGGAAAGCGGGGCCTTCATCATCTTCGGTCTCGCGATCTTCATGATGATGTGTCTGGCGGGCGGACTTGCCGTGGACACGATGCGGTACGAGACCCACCGGGTGCATGTGCAGAACACGCTCGACCGGGCCGTGCTGGCGGCGGCGTCGCTGGATCAGCCGCTCGGCTCGCAGGAAGTCGTTCTGGACTATTTCGCCAAGGCGGGGCTGGGCCATATCATTTCCGCCGACGACCTCACCATCACGGAATCCTACGTCGAGAAGAACGTCGGTGGCGACACCGTGCGCGTCTATACGGAGCGACGGGTCGAGGCGAACCTCGACCTGAGTATCAACACCACCTTCCTGCGGCTCATGGAAATGTACGACATGCGCCTGCCGGCGAGCGGAGCTGCGGAAGAAGCGGTGTCGTTGACCGAGGTGTCGATGGTGCTCGACGTTTCCGGGTCGATGGGCAACTCGTCCTACTCCGGCTACTCCAAGCTTTATGAGCTCAAGAAGGCGGCCAAGCAGTTTGTTAACCTGATGCTGTGCGATCCCTCCGATCCGACGGAAACGCAGAACTGTTCGATGAGTGAGGGTGACATTTCGATCTCCATCGTGCCCTACGCCGAACAGGTGCTTCTGGGCTACGACCTGCTGTCCTATTTCAACCACACGGCCGAGCACACCGAAAGCAACTGCATCACCTTCTATGAGGACGACTTCCTGACCGTGCCGGTTCAGGCGTTCTCGGCCGACGACTTCGCGACCAACGGTCGTCCGCTTCCGTCGTACTTCGGCGATCCGATCCAGCTTACCGGCTATTTCGACCCGCAGCGTGATGATGACGAAGACCCGCGTCCCGACAGCTATTCGCCCTGTTACAACGACTATTCCGGCTCGACGAACGACCGGTGGCGCGAGATATTCCCCTTCGGGCGGACGGCCGACAGCATTCGCACCAAGATCGACAGCCTTTATGCGAGCGGCAACACCTCGATCGACCTCGGGATGAAGTGGGGCACGGCCCTGCTGGACCCTGCCGCACAGCCGGCCATCAGCGGACTGATCGCGGACGGCGACATCCACAGCGACTTCGAGGGCCGCCCCTTCGACTACAGCCGCCGCGGCATCGAGAAGGTCGTGGTGCTCATGTCGGACGGGGCCAACACATCGCAGGATTACCTGCGCGAAGGTTACCACGGCGGCCCGTCGGGCGTGTTCAAGGCGGACTCGTCCAACGACTGGTCGGTCTATGATCCCGCCAACGACCGTTACTGGTGGATCAATGGCGGCGAATGGCTCGACCACCCCTTCGGTGAAGGGGTCTATGAGGAGTGTAACTGGGTCAAGGACTACTACGGCAGCTGGTGGTGGCAGTACGACTGGGTCGAGGAATGCGACACGGTCAACGAAGGCACCGGCGCGAGCGAGTTCACCTTCGCCGCCTTGTGGCAGGAGAAGACGACCGACTGGTACGACCAGTGGAACTTCCTGCCCGATGCGGCCGACAGCTTCGACTACTACGACAAGAACGACCAACTCGACGACATCTGCACCGCCGCCAAGAGCGAGGGGATGGTCGTCTTCACCATCGGTTTCGAAGTGGACGACAGCCAGGACACGATCATGCGCAACTGTGCCTCGGCCGACTCCTACTACTTCGACGTCAATGGTCTCGACATTTCCGCGGCCTTCGCGGCCATCGCGCGCGAAATCTCAAAATTGAGGCTCGTTTACTGACATGAAACCCCGGGCAGGACTAATAAAAAGAATAAGACAGGCAATCAGACGGGAAGACGGTACGGCCACGGTCGAGTTCGTCATCCTGTTCCCCGCGCTGATGACGCTCTTTCTGTCGTCATTCGAGATGTCCGTGCTGCTTCTGCGCTCGGTCATGCTCGACAAGTCGCTGGATACCACGGTGCGCGAGCTTCGGCTGGGCCTTATCTCGCCGCCGACTCCGGATGAGCTCAAGACCCGCCTGTGCGACCGCGCGCCGATCCTGGCCAATTGCAGCACCTCGATGTTAATCGAGCTTACGCCGATTTCGACGGACACCTGGGTCATCCCGTCCGGGCAGATCGCGTGTCTGGACAAGAGCGCGAACATCCAGCCTGCAACGAACGTGGCGTTCGGCATCGCGAACGACGTGATGCTCGTGCGCGCCTGCGCGAAGGTGGACCCGTTCTTTGCACCGTCGCCGTGGATCCTCGACCTCGTGCCGGTCGACGGGGCAGGGCAGTACGCCGTGGTCGCGGCCTCTTCCTTCGTGAACGAACCATGAGGGGCCGCAGCATGAACACCGCCAACGATCCGTTCCGCCGGTTTCTGCGCGACGAGAGCGCCTCGCTCTCGGTCGAGCTGATCCTGATCCTGCCGTTGCTGATCTGGGGATTCCTGTCCGTTTACACGATCTTCGACGTGTTCCGGGCGCGCAACATCGCGCTCAAGGGCAACTACGCGATCTCGGACCTGTTGTCGCGGGAGACGGCTTCGATCAATCCGACCTATCTGGCGGGGGTGGCGGAGGTCTATAAATACCTCACGCAGGGCGACAGCGCGACGTGGATCCGCGTGACGCAGATTTATTGCACCAGCGATTGCGAGAGTAATGACAACCGGGAGCTTTTCAGCGACTGGTCGCGCGCCACCAGCGGGCAGGACACCTATTCGACGGACGACGTGAACAACGCGCTGCGCGACAAGGTCCCGCTCATCGGCTATGGCGAGCGCGTCATCATGGTGGAGACGAGCGTGAACTACACCGCGCCGTTCATTCCGCCGATGCTCAAGACCAATGCGCAGCCGGGCTATGACAGCGGCTGGGGGTTCATGAAGAGCAACACCTTCATCGACACCGTCTTTACGGAGCCGCGCTTCGGACCGCAGCTGTGCTGGACCGGCGTATCGGGCTGTCCCTAACAGCCAGTTTGTGCGCCGTCGCACAGATGCTGCGCCGGATCAGGGGGAGGGGTGCGATTGTGCGGGGGCCGGCCTCCGCCTATCTATCGGTCGAAAGGAGACTGTCATGTCCATTCGACCCGTCGTATCCCAAACTCAGGCGCAGCCCACACTGGAGGGCGCAGGCGTCAAACTTCACCGCGGTTTCGGGTTTCACGACCCGAAGGCGCATGATCCCTTCCTGCTGTTCGACGATTTCCGCGGCGAAGTGCCGGAGGATTACATCAATGGCTTTCCGTGGCACCCGCACCGGGGGATCGAGACGATCACCTATGTGCTCGAAGGCACCGTCGAACATGGCGACAGCCTCGGCAATGCCGGCACGCTCGGCGCGGGCGACATTCAGTGGATGACCGCCGGATCCGGCATCATGCACCAGGAGATGCCGACCGGAAACGCCAAGGGCCAGATGCACGGGTTCCAGCTGTGGGGAAACCTGCCGTCCTCGCTCAAGATGACCGACCCGCGTTATCAGGACATCCCGTCGATGGAGATTCCCGAAGTCGTGGATGACGACGGAACGATCGTGCGCGTCGTCGCGGGCGAGTTCTGGGGCAAGACTGGCCCGGTGGACGGGATCGCCGCCGATCCGCAATACCTTGACGTAACCATCCCGGCGGGCGTGAAAAAGACGTTCAGGATCGACACCTATCGCCGGGCCTTTGCCTATGTGTTCCAGGGGGCCGCGGCCTTTGCCGATGCCTCGCGTCCGTCCGGCGTGCTGCTGGAAAAGGAAGTGATGGGGCAGGAGGTCAACATCCGCGACATGTCCGGCAACCGGACCGTCGTGCGCTTCGGCAGCGGCGACGAAGTGACGGTGCAGGCTGGCGAGGAGGGCGTGCGCTTCCTCCTGATCTCCGGTGCGCCGATCGAGGAGCCGGTGGCCTGGCACGGGCCGATTGTCATGAACACACCCGCCGAGCTTCAGCAGGCGATGAAGGACTTACGCAACGGGACCTTCATCAAGCCGGCGCACTAGCCTTTCGCCGCGGGCTGACGCCCGCGGCGATCCGGGCGAGGGGGCGCTGCCCCCTCGCGCTCCCCCGGGATATTTCGAGACCGGAAAGGCTCAAGGATGGGCCGAGAAGTGCTCGACCGTGCGTTTGAAGAACATCGTGCGGCTCTCGGGCACTTCCATCATGATCTCGTGCTCGGCGTCCTTGACCATGACCAGAGTGCCGTTCGTCCAGCCCCCCATGATCTTGTGAACCGGCGGGGTCGCCACGATGCGTTCGTTCGTACCGAGGAAAGTCAGCGTGGGCGTCGTCGGCGGCGCCATACGCTCCAGTTCGGCGGTCTCGCGCAAGGCGTGGTAGAGCCATGTGACCGAAGGCCCGCCGAGGGCGAGGTCCGGCTGGGCCTTGAGCTGGCGCACCATGAAGTCCCACATCTCGGGGTCGCGGGTGAGCTGATTGTCCTCAAACGGCGAAATCTGGACATACCCCTCGCGTTTGGTCGCGGGGGCAAGGCGTGTGCCGTTGCCGTAGGAATGGGTGAACCATGACAAAGACCAGGCAATCGGGCGCAGCATGAGCGACATGCCGATTCCCCACATCGGGGCGGAAAAGACCGCCGCGTTCACGGGCAGACCTTCATGCAACGCGCGCAGGCCGATGCAGCCGCCCATCGAGTGCCCGATCAGGTAGTAAGGTTTCGGCAGGTCGAGCTCGCGCACGGCCTCCATGACGGCGGCGAGGTCGGCCTGATAGTGGTCAAACTCA
Organism: Maritimibacter sp. UBA3975; assembly: GCF_002384975.1. NCBI lineage: Bacteria > Pseudomonadati > Pseudomonadota > Alphaproteobacteria > Rhodobacterales > Roseobacteraceae > Maritimibacter > Maritimibacter sp. UBA3975. The sequence continues at coordinate 424,030 of NZ_DGCP01000009.1, read as the reverse complement.
TCGACGTGGCCCAGAAGCCGGTCGGGCGCGACACGATCTGCGATGCCCTGGCCGCGCCAGTCGATCGAGATCATGTCGTAGCCCGCGCCAGTGAACTCCGCAGCGGCAGGTCCGTACTTCTCGACATATTCGGTGCGGCCGGGGAACAGGAGCACCGTTCCCCGGGCCGGAGCCGATCCCGTCGCAGGCCAGTGGCCCATACGGATCTTCACCCCGTCCGAACAGGTGAGCCACCAGGCGGACCCGTTCGCTGGGCCTTGTGCGATGTCGTCGAAGAGCGGCGCCTTGTCCATCAGGCGAGGATGGCGCCCAGCTTCATCGCCGTGCCCATATCGCCATCCACGGCGAGCTTGCCGCCCATGAAGGCGGACGTGGGGTTGAGATCGCCCGACATCATCGCCTCGAAGGTTTCCTGCGAGGCGGTGAGGGTCACGTCCGTCTCTTCGTCGCCCGCGTGGGCGCCGTCGCCGTCGACGATGACGGCGCCTTCGCCTTCGATCACGAATTTCGCCGTGGAGTCGAAACTCTGGCCTTCCATCTTTTCGTTCAGCGCGGTCACAGCCGCGTCGATCACGTCGCTCACCTTCATGTCCTCCGGGTTCCGGGCCACGCCCGAGTTAACGTCAACGGCAGGTTAGCAGGGGGCGGGGGGCCGGGAAACCGGGGATTGCGCGGAGTGACGTGCGGGAAGTGGTCGCGGCCTTGCCTCACGCCGCCGGTGGGGCGCGGTCGCGCGATGGTGATGGCAGGGCATGGCATGGCGCGTTAGATTGGGGGCATGACACGCATGATTGCCCTTTTGCTGCTCCTCGCCGGTCCGGCCCATGCCGTGGACGAGGAGCGGCTCGATGAACTGTTCGACTCGCTCGAGGAGGCGGATGAGACCAGCTGGGAGCAGATCGAGAACAAGATCTGGTCGGAATGGTCCGAATCTGGCTCGCCGGCGATGGACCTGCTCCTGCAACGCGGCCGCGAGGCGATGGGCGAAGAAGCTTTCGACGAAGCCATCGAGCATTTCACCGCGCTGGTCGAGAACGCGCCGGAGTTCGCCGAGGGCTGGAACGCCCGGGCGACGGCGTATTACCAGGCCGGGCTCGTCGGACCGGCGCTGGCGGACATCGCGCGCACGCTGGAACTTGAGCCGCGTCACTTCGGGGCGTTGTCCGGGCTGGGCCGTATCCTTGAGGAAACCGGCAACGACGATGCGGCACTCGACGCCTACCGCGAGGCGCTCTCTATACATCCGTACCGGCCGACCTTAATACGGGCGGTGGAGCGCCTGGAGCTGGAGCTTCAGGGGAAATCCATCTGAAGCACCAAAGCGTGCCAAGGGGGGCGGATGCCGGGGATCACGGCCGTTCTCGGCCCGACGAATACGGGCAAGACACATTACGCCATCGAACGGATGCTGGCGCACCGCACAGGTGTGATCGGGCTGCCGCTGCGCCTGCTCGCGCGCGAGGTCTATGACCGGATCGTCGCGGTGCGCGGGCCTTCGGTGGTCGCACTCGTCACGGGCGAAGAGCGGATCGTGCCGGAGCGCACGCAATACTGGGTCTGCACGGTCGAGGCGATGCCCGAAGGGCTGGGCGCTGACTTCGTGGCCATCGACGAGATCCAGCTTTGCGCCGATCCCGAGCGCGGCCACGTCTTCACGGACCGGCTGCTTCATGCACGCGGCCTGCACGAAACCCTGTTCATGGGCGCCGACACGATGCGCGGCGCCATTGCCGAGCTCGTGCCCAAGGCGCAGTTCATGCGGCGCGAGCGGTTCTCGCAGCTCGTCTATGCGGGATCGAAGAAGATCAGCCGGATGCCGGGGCGCTCCGCCGTCGTCGGGTTTTCCGTCGACAACCTCTATGCCATTGCCGAGCTCATGCGCCGCCAGAAGGGCGGGGTGGCGGTGGTCATGGGCGCGCTCAGTCCGCGCACGCGCAATGCGCAGGTGGCGATGTATCAGAATGGCGTTGTCGATTACCTCGTCGCGACCGATGCCATCGGGATGGGTCTGAACCTCGACGTGAACCACGTGGCTTTCTCGGCCCTGTCGAAGTTCGACGGGCGGCGGATGCGAAGGCTCGCGCCCAACGAGCTGGCCCAGATCGCCGGCCGTGCCGGGCGCTATATGACCGACGGCTCTTTCGGCGTGACCGGCGAGGCGCCGTCGCTCGAGGACGAGGTGGTCGAAGCGATCACCAACCATTCCTTCACCCCGATCCGCAAGCTCCAGTGGCGCAACTCGGACCTGTCTTTCGGGTCCGTCGACGCGCTGATCGGCTCGCTCGAGGCCAGGACGGACGATCCGTGGCTCGTGCAGGCGCGCGAGGCGGACGATTTGCAGGCGCTCAAGGACCTGGCCGACGACCCGGTGATCCGGGCGCGCGCCGGCGACGGTCGCAGCGTGCGCTTGATGTGGGACGTGTGCCGCGTGCCCGATTTCCGCGGGATCAGCCAGACGGAACACGCCACGCTCCTTCACACGCTTTTCACGGACTTGCACGAACATGGCGCGGTGCGTGAAGACTGGTTCGCGCGGCAGGTAAAGCGGATCGACAGGACCGACGGGGATATCGACGCGCTGTCCAAAAGATTGGCGTATATCCGCACATGGACCTATGTGGCGCAGAGAAACGGCTGGCTTAAGGACGTTGACCATTGGCGCGGCGAAACCCGTGCGGTAGAAGATCGCCTGTCAGATGCGCTGCACGAGGCGCTGACCAAGCGATTTGTCGACCGGCGCACATCCGTGCTTTTGCGCCGGTTGAAACAGAAGGAGAGCCTTGTGGCCGAGGTGAACGACAAGGGTGAAGTGAGTGTCGAGGGCGAATTCGTCGGTCGGCTTGAAGGGTTCCGGTTCCGGCAGGATACGTCGGCGTCGCCCGAAGAGGCCAAGACGCTGCGCCAGGCATCGCTGGGCGCGCTCGCGCCGGAGTTCCACCTGCGCGCCGACAGGTTCTACAACGCGCCCGATACCGAGCTCGACTTTACCGAACAGGGCGGGCTCATGTGGGGCGAGAACGCGATCGGCAAGCTCGTAAAGGGCGATGAGGTGCTCCGCCCTCGCGTGCAGGCCTTCGTGGACGAGGAAGCGGGCGACGAAGTGGCCGAAAAGGTCACGCGACGCCTTCAGCACTTCATTGATCGCAAGGTCGCCGCGCTGTTCGAGCCGATGATCGCCATGCAGCGTGACGAGGCGCTGACCGGCCTGCCGCGCGGCTTTGCCTTCCGCCTGATCGAGGCGCTGGGCGTGATCCCGCGCGGACAGGTGGCCGGTGAGGTCAAGGATCTGGATCAGGATGCGCGGGGCCAGTTGCGCAAGCACGGGGTGCGCTTCGGCCAGTTCACCATCTTCCTGCCGCTTCTGCTGAAGCCCGCGCCGACGCGGCTCCGGCTGGTGCTGTGGAGCCTGTTTCAGGGACTGGACGAGTTCCCCGAAGCGCCGCCGCCGGGGCTCGTGACGATTCCCGTGATCGAAGGCGTGACCGGCGAGGTGTATACGCTCTCGGGCTACCACAAGGCCGGGCAGCGCGCGATTCGCATCGACATGCTGGAACGGCTCGCCGATCAGCTTCGCGCGCAGGATTCGCGCGGCGGGTTCGAGGCGAACCCGGACATGCTGTCGATCACCGGCCTGACGCTGGAACAGTTCGCGGACCTGATGCAGGGGCTGGGCTACAAGGCCGAGCGCGCCGAACGCCCCAAGGCGAAGCCGGTGAGCGAGGCCGAGGCGGTGCCGGAGGCGGGCGAGACGCCGGCGGATGGTTCTGCTGCGCAAGCCCCCGCGGATGCTCCCGACACGCCTGCGGTAGCGGAGACACCTGTCGCACCAGAGGCACCCGCCGAAGGTGCGTCCGAGGTCGAGGCGGTGCCGGAGGCCGATACGCCAGTCGAACCCGAAGTCGAGGTTTACTATACGTTCACCTGGTCCGGGTTCGGGCGCAAAGGCAACCAGGCCGAGCGTCGCGGCGGACAGGCACGCGGCAAGGGTGGCAAGCCGCAGGGGGCCAAGCCGCGCGGCAAGGGACCGCGCAAGGATGGCGAGGGTCAGAAGGCCAAGTCGTTCTCTTCGCGCCCGCCGAAAAAGGAAAAGGCCATCGACCCGGACAACCCCTTCGCCCAGGCGCTGATGGGACTCAAGGACAAGAAGTGAGCGAACCGCGCGCGACGATGCGGGCGGACAAGTGGCTCTGGCATGCGCGGTTCTTCAAGACGCGCGGGCTGGCCACCAAGCTGATCGCCGCCGGGCACCTGCGGGTGAACGGGACAAAGATCGCGAAGGCCTCGCACGGGATCAGTCCCGGGGATGTTCTGACCTTTCCGCAGGCCAAACGGGTGCGTGTGATCCGGCTTGTTGCTCTGTCGCTGCGACGCGGACCCGCGCCCGAGGCGCAACTGCTGTACGAGGATCTGACGCCACAGGAAACACCTGTCCCGAAAAATCCGGGGTTCGAAGGAAAGGGGCGCCCGACGGGCAAAGATCGCCGCAACGCCCGTCTTTACGACCCGACCCGCCTTGAATGATGCCCGCAAGGGCGTTAGCACACCTGAAACGACCGGCATCTGGAAGTCCCATGACCTATATCGTCAACGACAAATGCATCGCCTGCAAATACACCGACTGCGTGGAGGTGTGCCCCGTGGATTGCTTCTACGAAGGCGAGAACATGCTGGTGATTCACCCGGACGAATGTATCGACTGCGGCGTGTGCGAACCGGAATGCCCGGCTGACGCGATCCGCCCGGATACCGAACCGGAAGCGGCCAAGTGGGTCGAGTTCAACCGGAAGTATTCCGAGCTGTGGCCGGTCATCATCGAAAAGAAAGATCCCCTGCCGAACGCCGAGGAGCGTGACGGTGAAGAGGGCAAGTTGGAGAAGTATTTCTCCGAAGCGGCGGGCGAGGGCTGATTCGGCTCGCGCACGCTGCACGGCAGCACGGAATGGGGGCCGGGATCGGCCAGACTCCGCGGATTCAGCGGAGATTCATGTGTTTTGCCACCGAACCCTTTGAAAAAGGGCGATTCTGCGCTATATAGAACTTCGCTGTGAACCATGACACCTGACCAGCGCCCAATTGGGGGTCGTTACTGGGCGCGTTCGACAAGCTGACAGCTTCAGGACGGGGTGAGGAGAACTCCTCGCACGTTTCGTTTTTGTCGCTCGGATGCGCGGTGCTGAAAGGAAGATATTGAAGATGAGCAAAGCCAAGAAGCTTGATTTCCGTCCCAACGAATACGTCGTGTATCCGGCCCACGGGGTCGGCCAGATCGTATCGATCGAGGAGCAGGAAGTCGCCGGGCTGACGCTGGAACTGTTCGTCATCTCGTTCGAGAAGGACAAGATGACGCTGCGCGTGCCGACCAACAAGGCCACCGAGGTCGGGATGCGCTCGCTGTCCTCGCCCGACGTGGTGTCCAAGGCGATGACCACGCTCAAGGGCAAGGCCCGCGTGAAGCGCGCGATGTGGTCGCGCCGGGCGCAGGAATACGAACAGAAGATCAACTCGGGCGACCTGATCTCGATCGCCGAAGTGGTGCGCGACCTGCACCGCAGCGACGACCAGCGCGAGCAGAGCTATTCGGAGCGTCAGCTTTACGAAGCCGCGCTCGAGCGCCTGACGCGCGAAGTGGCTGCCGTGTCCGGTGGTGACGAGGCGGCGGCCCAGCAGAAGGTGGGCGACGTCCTGACCTCCCGCGCGGCCTGATCGCCAGAGCCAACGACTGATTACGGACCGCCGCGCCCCAAGGGTGCGGCGGTTTTTTTATGCGAGGGTGGCAAGCGCGGCGAGAGCAGCGATTTCCGCGCATTGCTGGGTCGCGCCCAGCACGTCGCCGGTCTGCCCGCCGATCTTGCGCTGTGCCACGACTGCGACCGTGAGGGTGGCGAGGCTGGCCCAGACGAGCGGGGCAAGCACATCGGTGCCGATGCACAGGAACGCGCCCCCGACGGCCAGCAGGACGCCCAGCGTCGCCGTGGCCTGCGACGGGCGGCCCACGGATTGTGCAAGCCCCGTGCCGCGCGCATTGGGCATGGCGGCCATCAGCACGCCCATCGGCGCCCGGCTCAGAAGGCCGGTGGCAACGAGCGCGACGGCGATACCGCCGGCGGGCAGGAGCACGGTGAGGGCTGCCCAGCGGACAAGCAGGGACAGGACCAGCGCGATGACGCCGTAACTGCCGACCCGGCTGTCCTTCATGATGTCGAGCCGCCCTGCGCGGTCGTGCCCACCCCAGAACCCGTCCGCGACGTCGGCGAGGCCATCTTCGTGAAGAACTCCGGTGATGACAACCTGCGTGGCAAGCGTCGCGGCGGCGGCGAGGGGCACCGGCAGGCCCATGCGCATCAGGATCCAGCCCAACACACCCGCCGCGAGGCCCACGAGCGCGCCCGCCAGCGGCCAGGCCCAGGCCGCACGAGCCCCGCGCGCGTGGTCGGCCCGCACCGGCAGGCGGGTCAGGAGCGCGATGGCGGCGGGAATGTCGCCGGAGGTGGCAAGGGGGTCGGAGCTGGCCATGAGTTTCGCCTTGTTCTCGTCGATGTTTCCTCGGTAAGGCTTCGTCCGCGACACATCAACAGGAGACGCCCATGACCGCCCCCTTCGACACGCTGGACGCATTCCGCGCGCTGCTCGCGGAGCTGCCCGCGCCCGATCAGGCGGCGCGTGACGGAGCGGTGGAGCGCAACGGTCAGCTCACCAAACCTCCCGGGTCGCTTGGCCGGTTGGAGGATCTGGCGATCTGGTATGCAGGTTGGCGTGGGGAGGCGCGGCCTCGGATCGAACGTCCACAAGTCGTTATTTTTGCAGGGAATCATGGGGTGACGACGCAGGGTGTGTCGGCGTTTCCGGCCGAAGTGACCGAGCAGATGGTCGGGAATTTCGCGGCCGGCGGGGCGGCGATCAACCAGCTGGCCGGCGCGTTCGGGGCGTCGATGGATGTGCACGCCCTGTCGCTCGATACGCCCACGGCGGACTTCACGCAGGGTCCGGCGATGAGCGAGGCCGACGTGATCGCGGCGCTGTCGACCGGCTGGGACGCGGTCGATCCGAAGGCCGACCTGTTCGTCACCGGCGAGATGGGGATTGGCAATACGACCTCGGCGGCGGCGCTGGCGCATGCGCTGTTCGGTGAGACGGCAGAGGACTGGGTCGGGCGCGGGACCGGCGTGGATGACGCGGGTCTTGCGCTCAAGGCGCGGGTGGTGCGCGACGGGCTCGCGGCCAATCCGGGTGCCGCGGGTGATGGGCTTGAGGCACTGCGGTGCCTTGGCGGGCGCGAGGTTGCCGCGATGGCAGGCGCGATTGCGCGCGCGCGCACGCTCGGCATTCCGGTTATTCTCGATGGGTTCATCTGCACGGCATCGGCGGCTTGCCTCGAACGGGCGGTGCCCGGGGCGCTGGATCACACGGTGGCCGGCCATGTGTCGGCGGAGGCCGCGCATCCACGGCTGCTCGACCTGCTCGGCAAGGCGCCGCTCCTGTCGCTCGGCATGCGGCTGGGCGAGGGCTCTGGCGCCGCTCTGGCGATCGGTGTCCTGAAGGGCGCGGTTGCGGCCCATTCCGGCATGGCGACCTTCGCGGAGGCGGGCGTCAGCGACGGTTAGGAGGCCTTGGCCTCGGGCGTGTCGTCGTCATCATCTTCGCGGTCATCGTCGCGCGAGGGCTTCGGCTCCTGGTCGAGAGCGAGTAGCTGGGTGAGCATCGCGCTTTCCATGTCCCGGTCGAGCGCCATGGAGCGTTCACGGTAAGCCTCGTTCTCATCCGCGCGCAGATTGGGATCCCAGTAATTCGCGAGTTCGCGGATCATGTGGCGGTCATGTTTGTAGAACATCCGCTCGGCTTCGTTCGCCTCGAACTCCGACAATCCGACATTTTCAAGAACGTAGCGCCCGACGCGCAGGGAGCTGTCGAACATCTCGCGCACGATGTCGTTCGCGCCCGCCTGGTAGAGGCCATAGACATGGGTCCGGTCGCGCGCGCGCGCGATGATGTGGATGTCGGGCCGAACGGCGCGGGCATGGGCGACGATGCGCATGCAGGCATCGGCATTGTTGACGGCGACGACGAGCACTTTGGCGGTTTCCAGCCCCGCAGCCTTGAGCAGGTCCGGGCGGGTGGGATCGCCGAAGAAGCCCTTCACCCCGAATTTGCGCATCATCTGAATGGTTTGCAGGTTGTTGTCGAGCACGGTCGTCTTGAAACCGACCGAGCGGACAAGCCGGTTCACCACCTGCCCGAAGCGACCGATCCCGACGATGATGATACCGGAATGCTCGTCGATCTCGTCAGCCTCGGTCGCCTCGACCCGGACTTTCGAGCGTTTGGCGTAGAAGTCGTGAACGATGAACGCCAGCGGCGTGAGAAGCATCGAGAGTGCGATGACGGTGAGCACGTCCTGCCCGATCACGTTGGTGATGACGCCCTGTTGAAGCGAAAAGGTGACGAGCAGAAAGCCGAATTCGCCGGCCTGCGCGAGGCCGAGGGTGAAGAGCCACAGATCTCGCCCCCGCAGGTTGAAGATCAGCCCGAGGGGGGCGAGCACGGCGGCCTTGGCTGCCATGAGAAGCGTGGCCAGACCGATCAGGCGCACGGGATCGGCGATGAAGCCGCGCACGTCCATGCCCGCGCCGACGGTGATGAAAAAGAGGCCGAGCAGCAGGCCCTTGAACGGCTCGATGTCGGTTTCAAGCTCATGCCGGAACTCGGAGTTGGCGAGCATGACGCCGGCGAGGAAGGCGCCGAGGGCGGGCGAGAGGCCGACGACGTTCATCAGCGTGGCGATGCCGACAACGATCAAGAGCGCGACGGCGGTGTACATTTCGCGCAGACGGGCGCTCTCGATAAAGCGAAAGAGCGGCCGCACGAGGTAACGGCCCGCAAGAATGATCGCCGCGACCGCGCCGAGCGTGACGAGGGCGACGCCCCAGCTTGGCAGGTTCTCGACGATGGAGACCGAGGAATGGTCGTCTACGCCGTGTGAGCCGCCGCCGGTGGCAAGCAGGGGGACGAGGACGAGCATGGGGATGACGGCGATGTCCTGCGTGAGCAGCACCGAGAAGCTGGAACGCCCCCCCGCGGACTGCATCAGCCCCTTTTCCGTAAGCGTCTGCAGGACGATCGCCGTCGAACTGAGCGCAAGCATGAGGCCGATGGCGAGCGAGACCTGCCAGGATTCGCCCATGATCATCACGGCGCCGGTGACGACGGCGGTGGTGAGGACGACCTGCAACCCGCCAAGCCCCATGAGCCGGTGGCGCATGTCCCACAATGCGCCGGGATCGAGCTCCAGGCCGATGAGGAAGAGCATCATCACGACGCCGAATTCGGCAAAGTGCATCAACCCTTCGGTTTCGCCCCCATCGATTCCGGTGATCGGGCCGATCAGCAGACCGGCGACGAGGTAGCCCAGCACCGAGCCGAGGCCCAGACGCGCGGCGATCGGCACCGCGATGACGGCGGCACCGAGGTAAATCGTGGCGTTCAAAAGGAAAGTTTCCATGCCGCTATCTTCGCAACAGCCCGTCACATTGGCAATGTAGGCGGATGATGTAACGGCGGAAAAACACCTTTCAGCACAAACGATCCTGAATTTCGTTCCCGAGCCGGGTGATGCGATCAAGTCTTGTGCTGATCCTGTCCTGAAACACCTTCAACTGACCGATGATATCCGTGAGGCTTTCGCCGGAGCGCGGCAGACGCGCACCTTCGATCTTGCACATGACACGGGTGGTGGAGAGGCCAAGGACATGCCGCTCCATCTTGTCGCAAGCGCTGAGAATGCGTGCCGCTTCCTCCTGCACCAAGGTGACGGCGGCGGCTGCAGTTTCGCGATAATGCATCACGAGATTGCGCAGGATTTCGCGTTCCGTAGCGAGGTCGGTATGGCCGAGTTGTCGGCGTTCGAAGGTGAGCTGGTTGTCGCAGGCGTTGAGCAGGCGCGAGAGGCCGTCGATGAACAAGGTTTCGATCACCGAGGCCTTGATGTTGGAGAAGTTGCTGTCCTTGCCGATCACATGGGTTTCGAACCAGTCGAACATGTCGCGCGACATCATTCCGTAGTTCTTTGACAGGGTTGAGATCGGGCCCCCGGTCGGTTCCATCCGGGAAGCGATGACGCGCAGGTTGTGAGGCACGGTGCGCATGGCGTTGAAATCTTCGATCAGCCCTTCGGTCTCGGTGCGCAGCGCCTCGGCATGTTGCATGGTGTCGCGCAGTGCGTGGGTCCGTGCATCCGGGTGGCGCCCGAGCCCCTGGTCACGTGCCACGAGTTCACGCGAGATCGCGTCGGCTGCGAAGGCCGCGTAGTCAGCGTATCCTTGGTCCTGAAGCCGGTCGAGGAGGTGGCGCGCGCTATCTTCGGGTGTGAGGTTCTCACTCTCTTCGCGCTGGCGAAGGGCCGCGTATTCGGCTTCGATCGTTTGAAACAGGGGGCTGCTCGGCTTGAACCGGGCCGAGAGATAGCCGGTGCCGTTGGGCATGACGACTGCGAATACCCAATAGTGCAGGCCGTCCTTGGCCTGGTTCTTGACGTAGGCGCCGACGGGCTGACCTTGTTGGATGGTGGTCCACAGGAGCCAGAAGACCCCGCGCGGCATGCCGGGATGACGGATGATCTTGTGCGGTGCGCCGATCAACTCGTCCCAGTCGAAATGCGCGACGCGGCGGAAGACGTAGTTCCCGGACTCGATGACCCCGCGATGGTCCGTGCGGGAGAAGAAGACCTCGTCCAGATCGAAGGGCGCCTCGCCATGAGACGGGCGGAACTCATTACGTTTTTCCTGATAGGACACGGGTCGGGCGGCTCCGAAAGACTGCGGATGGCGAATAGCAGCGACAGGCCGCGCGCGGCTGTCCGTGTCTTTCTAACCGGGAAGCGTTGTTTGCAGGTTAACGGCCTCAGCCGAGCGGCAGAACGTCCAGCGCGTACTGTTTGCTGCCTTTCTGGTAGACGAGACGGGTGTCGGAGATGGCGACCACCTGGCCACCGTCGAGCCTGTCGCCCACCGAGACTTTCACATAGCGGCCACTGCCCATGCGCACGAGGGCGCGGCGCGAGGACGACGAGCCGTAGACACCGATCAGGTTCAGTTTGCGCAGGTTCAGGGCGTTCTTCATCGTCGCCGTTCGCGCGACGGAGGCCGAGGAGGGGATGATCGGCTGCGATGAGCGCGCGGCTGCGGCGACCACCGTGCTGCCGTCGGAATTGTCGGCGCTCGGCTGCGTCTGGCTGCGCGCCGATTGCAGGGCCTCGGCGACCACCGCGCTGAAGTTCGAGGGGCGCGAGCCGGGGCGCAGGGAGGTCGCGACGGCGAGTTCTGTGGCGTTGGCGATCACTTCCCCGGGCTCTTCCGTCGCCTCGTTGGCCTCGGCGGTTTCGACCTCGTCGATCTTCGTCGTGTCGAGTGAGGCCGGGCGGGCGCGGGGGCGCAGGACGGCGAGTTCGGCGATGCTTTGCCCGCCGAGCTGCGCGCGTTCGTTCTGCTCTGCGAGGTCCACGGGCCGCGCGCGGGGCGTGATCGACGGGGTTTCCGGTGGCAGGTCGAGTGCCGCGTCGTCCTGCGTCTCGGGAACCAGGTTTTCAGGGCGCGGCGCGGGAACCACGGCGGGGCGGCCCTGCGTGACCACGACGCCGGTCGGAGAAACAGCGCCTTCAGGTGTGGGGACGACGAGACCCTCGTCGGTGAGATCGAAGGTCGTTCCGGGCGGCGGTGGCGGGATCGCCCCTTCGGGCGGTGGCAGGGCGGCGCCGGTCGCATCCGGCAGGGCGAGGGCATCGTTTGGCGAGACGGAAGGGTCGATGGAGGCGATATAGACGTCGTCGCCACGCGCGGTCTCGGGTTCGCCGAGAGCGTCGGGCGCACGCTGGTAGACGCCTGTCACCGCGTATTGGGCCTCGGCCTCTTCGGGCGAGAGCACATCGGCGGCGGGCTCCTCCGGCTCCGGCTCGGGCGTCGGGGTGGTGTCGGCTGCTGGTGTCTCGGGTTCCGGCGTTGTGACCGGATCAGGGTTGAAGAGCGCCACATCCTCATCATCAAGGAAAACGGTGGACCAGAGGGCCGCCGCGGCCATCAGAAGCAGGAGGACGAGCGTGAGGATCAGGCCCATGTAGCGCGGGCGTCCACGGGTGCTGGCCTGCTGGCGCGCACCGAAGACGGTCATCGACTCGGCTTCGCGCGACCGGGCGTCGTCCTGCGGCTGCGGCTTGCGTTTGCGCAGCCCACCGCGTTTGGGCTTCTCGGCATTTGGCGCGGGTTCCGACACGGGCGCCGGAGCGGGGGCTTCCGGCATGACCGGAGTCACAGTCGGGTCTTCGACCGGCGGCGCGAGCGGCGCCTGCGTCTCGGGCCGGTCTTTCGGCATCCGTCGGAAGCGGGAGGCAGTGGACCCGGAGAAGCCCGAAAGCCCTGTCGTCACGCGCGACAGAAGGCCGGATTCGCGCGGCTCTTCGGGGTCGCCTTCCTTGCGTGACAGGGCACGGGCCATCGCTTGCCGCCGTGCCTCAGCCTCGCCACTAAGGACGCGGGGTCCGCCGGCGGTGTCGTCGAGCACTTGTTTCGCCGGTTTGTCATCCGCCCCTTTGGCGCCGGTTTCCTCGGAATCGTCTATGTCCGAGGGCTTGGGCGTCGCCGGTCTGGCTCCGGCACCGAAATTCACCTTGGGGTAAGGGCCTTCGGGAGTCCCGGGCTTTGACGTGGGGTCCGCTGCCGGGGCGCGACGGGTCGAAAAGGAGGGGGCCGGTTCGCCGGCGGTCGGCTCAGGCCCCCTGGGTGCCGGGGCCTCCGGCGCGGAGGGGCCCGGCGCTTCGTCCGGCGTTGCGCGCAGGGGCGCGGCCCCGTTGGGGCGGGCGGGCTTGGCCGGCTTGGGCTCGGTCCGCATGACCGGGCGATAGGTCGAGGTCTTGGAAATCTCGGACGGGTCTTCAGGCGTCGGCGGGAAGGGCGCCAGGGCCGGGGGAGTCCCCGTGGTGCGCTGCTTGGCGGAGGGGCGCGCGGCACGCGGCGCAGTGGGCGCTTTCGGCGTCTCCGTCGTGTCAGCGTCGGATGTCTCCGGCTCGTCCGGGAAAGCGTCGAGGACGGGACGTTCCGTCGCTGGCGGTTCGCTTGGCGGCGGTGCCGAGGGTGTCGCGGGCTCCGGCGCAGGGTCCAGAGGCTCGGGAGTCGGTTCCGGCGCGGCGTCGACGGGGGCGGCCGTTTCCGGCTCCGGCGTGCTTGGCGGATCGAGACGGCGCGGGTTGCGCGGGACCGGCGTCGCATCCGGCACGATCTTTTCGTTCGCGCCCAGAATGCGCGCAGCACCGCGTGTGCGACCGAAGAAGGGTTCGCCCGAGAACTCGCCCGTTCCGGGCCGGGCCACGAAGCTCACCGGGTTGAAGCCGAACTGAGCGGCAAAGCCTTCGGCCTCTTCCATCGTTTCCTGGGCAAGGACGGCGACACGGGCCACGTCGCCCTCGGCGCGCCAGTCGAATACGAGGTCGGAGACGGAATAGGGGGTCATCCCCTCGAGCGCCACGCGGATCTGGACCTCACGCGCCACATCGTCCGGCCCCGGCGCTTCGAGCGTCGCGTAGAGGATCTGGCTGTTCGGGATGATCAGTTTGGTGGTGATACGTCCGTCACCCAGCGCCTCGGCCCGCGCGCGCAGCTCCTTGAGATGCTCGGACATCTGCGGGTCGTCGAGCGCAAGGTCGCCGACGAGTGCCCACCCGCCGTTCGCACGGAACAGCAGGCTGATGCCGTCGTGGGTCAGGTCGAGCGCGAAGTTCGGCTTCATGTGTCGCGATATGCCCGCTGCAAAGTCTCTCTCCCCCAAGAGCCAAGTCCCGGAAGTTTTTGGGAAACTATAGCAGGACCCCTCACAAGGGAAGGGAAAGCGGTGGCTTGGGTGACCGTGACGGCGGTGTTTGGCGCCCGATCGCGGGTTTTTGCCGACAATTCGGGAAATTCCGCGTGTTTCGCGTGGCTTAGGCGGCGGTGGTGAGAGAATCACTTCCGGGCGGTGACCCGCCACTTAATGCCCCGCGCGGCTGTTTCGCGCCCTGATGAGGTTTCGCGGGCAGGTTATGCGCCGGATGGAGGACCTGAAGGGTCCGTGCGGGGAGCCTTGGGCGAGAGGCGATATGGACGACGACAAACTGTGTGAAGACACCGAAGACGTGACGATCCAGCGCGTGGCGATGAGCCACTTTGCCCGCGCGCTCGTGGCGTTCAATGAGCTCACGGCGGCCGTGGAAGCGGGAGACGTCGAGGCGGAGAAAGACGCCCGCGATGCGGCGCAAAGCCTTCGCAAGGCCACCCAGACCCTGTTCGACGAACGTCACCGAGTGGCGGGCATTCTCAAAGGTGAACCGAATGACCAGACCCCTGAACTCGACCTCGACGAGGCACGAGAGGATCTTCTCGGCCGACTGGGTCGCATCGCAGCCGCCAGCCGTTCAGAGTGAATTCCTCGAGGCGCTGGGCGATGTGACGCTGCGCGCGCTGCCATACCTGTTCGAGTTCTGGGCAATGGCGCACCAGTTGCCGCCCGAAGGCGACTGGCGAAGCTGGGTCATTCTCGGCGGGCGCGGGGCAGGCAAGACCCGGGCGGGTGCCGAATGGGTGCGGGCGCAGGTGGAGGGGGCAACCCCGTCAGCGCCGGGCACGGCCGGGCGCGTCGCGCTGATCGGTGAGACGTTCGATCAGGTGCGCGATGTGATGGTGTTCGGTGATAGCGGGATCATGGCCTGCTCACCGCCAGACCGGCGCCCCGCCTGGGAGGCGACCAAGCGCCGGCTCGTCTGGCCCAACGGGGCGACGGCGGCGGCGTTCTCGGCGTCGGAACCTGAAGGGCTGCGCGGGCCGCAGTTCGATGCGGCCTGGATTGATGAACTGGCGAAATGGAAAAAGGCCGAAGAGGCCTGGGACATGCTGCAATTCGCGCTCCGGCTGGGTGACGATCCGCGTCAGGTCGTGACCACCACGCCGCGCAACGTGCCGATCCTGCGGCGCATCCTCGCGGCGGCCTCGACCGTGAGCACCCACGCGCCGACCGAAGCCAACCGCGCCAACCTTGCGCGCAGTTTTCTCGAGGAGGTGGAGGCGCGCTATGGCGGGACCCGGCTTGGGCGGCAGGAGCTTGAAGGCGTTTTGCTGGATGACCGTGAAGGCGCGCTCTGGACGACCGAGACGCTGGAACGCGCACGGTGCGATGAGCCGGGAGCCCTTGGGCGGATCGTCGTCGCCGTCGACCCGCCGGTGACAGGTCACGCCGGGTCCGACGCCTGCGGAATCGTGGTTGTGGGCGCCGTGACGGAGGGGCCGCCGACGGGGTGGCGCGCGGTGGTCCTCGAAGATGCGAGCGTGACCGCGGCGAAACCGACCGACTGGGCGGAGGCGGCACTGGCGGCAATGGACCGGCACGGGGCCGAGCGGCTCGTGGCCGAGGTGAACCAGGGGGGCGACCTCGTGGAGACCGTCATCCGTCAGATCGACCCGCTGGTGTCCTACCGCGCGGTGCGGGCCGCGAAAGGCAAGAGCGCGCGGGCGGAACCGGTCGCCGCCCTCTACGAGCAGGGCCGGGTGGCGCATCTCAGGGGGCTGGGGGAACTGGAGGACCAGATGTGCCGCATGACGACTCGTGGCTACGAAGGATCGGGCAGCCCGGACCGCGTGGATGCGCTCGTCTGGGCGATTCACGACCTCATGATCGAACCGGCGCGCAGTCTGCGCAAACCGCAGGTGCGTACGCTGCTTTAAACACTACTTTAACCATCGCTGGCATGGTGTCCCAAGTCGGACATCACCGGCGCCCGCGCCGCACAAGGCGCTGATCTGAAACAGGTAAATCCCCGGACGGGCGGCCTATGCGGCGGGCCCGGATGGGACGGTTTTGCCCCGAGACGGGGCCGGGACAAGGAGCGCGACGCAATGGCGGTTTTGGATTTCCTGAAACGCGGAAGCACCGGACCGGGTGAGGTCAAAGCCTCGGCCACCGGGCCGGTCATCGCCTATCGCGGATCGGGCCGCGTGGTCTGGGGACCGCGTGACACCGTGAACCTCACGCGCAACGGCTTCACGGGTAACCCGGTGGGGTTCCGCGCGGTGAAACTGATCGCCGAGGCCGCCGCCGCGCTCCCCCTCGTGCTTCAGGACGCCTATCAGCGTTACGAGACCCACCCGGTGCTCGACCTGGTGACGCGGCCCAACCCGGCGCAGGGCCGTGCGGAGCTGTTCGAGGCGCTTTTCGGTCAGCTTCTGCTGTCCGGCAACGGGTATGTGGAGGCCGTCGGCGACGGCTCGGGCGTTCCGATGGAGCTGCATGTGCTGCGCTCGGATCGCATGAGCCTGATCCCCGGCGCGGACGGGTGGCCCATCGCCTATGACTACACCGTGGGGGCGCGTAAGCACCGGTTCCACATCGGCGAGGGGCTGTCGCCCATCTGTCATGTGCGCAGTTTCCACCCGCAGGACGACCACTATGGCCTATCGCCAATGCAGGCGGCGGCCACCGCGCTCGACGTCCATAATTCTGCGACGGCCTGGTCCAAGACGCTGCTCGACAACGCCGCGCGGCCGTCAGGGGCCATCGTTTACTCAGGCGGCGAGGGGCAGGGCACGCTGACGGCGGACCAGTACGACCGGCTGCTGAACGAGATGGAGGCGCACCATGTGGGCGCGCGCAATGCGGGTCGGCTGATGCTGCTCGAGGGTGGGCTCGACTGGAAACCGATGGGGTTCAGCCCGTCGGACATGGAATTCCAGAAGACCAAGGAAGCCGCCGCGCGCGAAATCGCGACAGCCTTCGGCGTGCCGCCGATGCTGCTGGGCATACCCGGCGACGCGACCTACGCGAATTATCAGGAGGCGAACCGGGCGTTCTATCGCCTGACGGTCCTGCCGATGGCGGTCAAGGTCGCGGCGACCCTGTCGCACTGGCTGTCGGGGTTCGCGGGCGAGAGCGTGGTGCTCAAGCCCGACCTCGACCAGGTGCCCGCGCTTGCCGTGGAGCGTGACCAGCAATGGGCACGGGTCGCGCAGGCCGATTTCCTGACCGACGACGAGAAGCGCGGCCTTTTGGGCCTGCCGCCGCGCACCCCCGAGACCGAGGAGACGATTGATGAGTGATTACCACACCGATTTCGGGCTGGAGCACAAGTTCGTGGCCCTTGGCGACACGCGCGAGGTCGATGGCGGGGTCGCAATCGAAGGCTACGCCAGCTTCTTCGGCGAGGCGGACCGTGGCGGGGATATCGTCGCCAAGGGGGCCTATGCCGCGTCGCTTGCCGAACTCGCCGGCACCGGCGGGCAGGTGAAGATGCTCTGGCAGCACGACCCGGCGCAGCCCATCGGCGTCTGGGACGAGGTGCGCGAAGACGCCCGCGGGCTCTTCGTGAAGGGCCGCATTCTGGCGGATGTCGCCAAGGGGCGCGAGGCCGCGCGGCTGATCGAGGCGGGGGCCATCGACGGCCTCTCCATCGGCTACCGGACGGTGCGCGCGGCACGAAACGAGAAGGGCCAGCGGCTCTTGAAGGAACTGGAGCTGTGGGAGGTGTCGCTCGTGACCTTTCCCATGCTGCCCAGTGCGCGGGTCGGGGCCAAAGGCGATGCGCCTGAGGAGACCGGCTTTCGCCAACTGGCGCGCATCATCGACGATGCCCGCCTGATGCTGACCCGGCCTGGTTCGGGCGGCGATCTGACCCTCTGACGAAGCAGGATCACGCGATGACGAAAGAGACCAAGGCTTGCGGGCCGTCGGACATGCCCGGCGGGGCCGATCCGACCGGGGAGGTGAAGGCCGCCCTGACGCGGTTCGCAAGCGATATCAAGTCGTTCAACGACGACATTCACATCCGACTTCAACAACAGGAAGAGCGACTGACCATGCTGGATCGTAAATCCCTCACCCCCGCGCGCCCGGTGCTGTCCCGGTCTGCGGACGCCGATGCCCCGCACCAGAAGGCCTTTGAGGCCTACGTCCGCTCCGGCGACGACGACGCCCTGCGCGGGATCGTCGTGGAGGAAAAGAGCCTCTCCACCGCCGTCGCCGGCGATGGCGGCTACCTCGTCGATCCGAAAACGGCGGATGTCATCCGGTCCGTCCTGCGCTCCAACGCGAGCCTGCGCGCCATTGCGAACGTGGTGAACGTCGAGGCCACGTCCTATGACGTGCTGATCGACCACGGCGACCTCGGCTCAGGCTGGGCGACCGAAACGGACCCGTCGTCCGAGACCTCGACCCCGACATTCGAGCGGATCACCATTCCTCTGCACGAACTGTCGGCGCTTCCCAAGGCCTCGCAGCGCCTTCTGGACGACGCGGCCTTCAACATCGAAAACTGGCTCGCCGCGCGCATCGCGGACAAGTTCGCGCGCGCCGAGGCCGCGGCCTTCGTGGCAGGGGACGGGGTGGACAAGCCCACGGGCTTCCTCACCCATCCGAATGTCGCCGAGGACAGCTGGTCCTGGGGCAACATCGGCTATGTGGTCACCGGCGCGGATGGCGGGTTCAACGGCACTGATCCGGCGGACTGCCTGTTCGACCTGATCTATGCGCTCGATGCTGAGTACCGGACCGGGGCGTCCTTCGTGATGAACTCCAAGACGGCAGGTGCCGTGCGAAAGCTCAAGGATGCCGATGGGCGCTTCCTTTGGTCCGACGGGCTTGCAGCCGAAGCGCCGGCACGCCTTGCGGGTTACCCGGTTCTGATCGTCGAGGACATGCCTGACATCGCGTCCGACGCCTGTGCCATCGCGTTCGGCGATTTCCAGGCGGGTTACACCGTGGCCGAGCGCCCCGACACGCGCATTCTGCGCGATCCGTTCTCGGCAAAGCCGCATGTCCTGTTCTACGCGACCAAGCGCGTGGGCGGCGATGTGAGCGATTTCGCTGCGATCAAGCTGCTGAAGTTCGCGGTCTCCTGAGACCTGCGACAGTCGCGTCTGCCCTGACGGGCAGGCGCGGCGATGGGCGCGCGCCGGACAACTTCGTGTCGTCCAGCTGCTCCCCCTCCGTCCGAGCGACACGGAGGCGCGCGCCCATACCACCGATGCGAGGGGCCCGAATTTTGGAGTAGTTCCATGATGTTAGTCGAGCAGACCATGATCGCGAGCAGCGCCTTGCCGGTCTGGGCGTTCAAGGAGCACCTGCGGCTCGGCACCGGGTTTTCCGATGACGACGTTCAGGAAAGCGTGCTCGGGGCCTACCTCCGGGCGGCCATCGCGGCCATCGAGGCCCGCACGTCGAAAGCCACGCTTTCGCGGACGTTCCGCTGGAGCGTGCCCGCGTGGCGCGACCTGGCGAGCCAGACCCTGCCGATAGCGCCGGTCGCGGCGATCACCGCGCTGACCATCGTGGACCGACAAGGCGGCGAGGAGCCGATCGATGAGTCGCGCTTCACGCTCGCGACCGACACGCACCGACCGCGGCTCGTATCGACCGGGTTCCTGCTTCCGCCGATCCCGGTGGGAGGCAAGGCGATGATCGATTTCGACGCGGGCTACGGCGCGAGTTGGGATGCGATCCCGCCGGACCTCGCGCAGGCCGTGTTCCTGCTGGCGACGCAGTATTACGAGGATCGCAGCGCCGTCGACACATCGGGGATTCCCAGCGCCGTGAACGCGCTCATCGCGCGCTATCGTGATGTGCGGCTGTTCGGGGGAGGTCGCGCATGAGACGCCCGGTCCTCAACCGCCAACTGACGCTCGAGAAGCCGCAGGACATTCCCGATGGGGCCGGGGGCTTTACCCGGACCTGGGTGAACCTCGGCACCCTCTGGGCTGACGTGCGCGCGGGCACCGGCCGCGAGCGGGCCGTGGAGTCGATGACCGCCTCGATGATCCCGCTCAAGATCACGGTGCGCGCCATGCCGCCCGACTCGCCTTCGCGCCCGAAGCCGGATCAGCGGTTCCGGTCGGGAGCCCGGATCTTTCGCATCCTCGCCGTGGCCGAAGCTGACCCTGCCGCGCGCTATCTCACCTGTTTCGCGCAAGAGGAGGTCTCGGCATGAGTTACGGAACCGCTCTCGCGTTACAGGAGGCGATCTATCAGCGCCTGACCGCGGACAGCACGCTTGCGGGACTTGTGGGCGGCGCCATTTACGATGCCGTGCCGCCGGGGCTGACGAACGTGACGTATGTGGCGCTTGGCCCGGAGGATGTGCGTGACGCCGCGGACATGTCCGGCCAGGGCGCGCTTCATGAAGTGACGGTGAGCATCGTCTCGGATTCAGCCGGTTTCGCCACCGCAAAGGAGGTCGCCGGCGCCGTGTCGGATGCCCTGCTGGATGCCCCGCTCACGCTCACGCGCGGCGTGCTCGTCGCACTCAACTTCTACCGTGCCCGGGCGCGCCGGGTTCAGGACGCCGATATGCGGCGCATCGACCTGCGGTTTCGTGCCCGCGTCGAAGATAGCTGACCTCACACAAACGGAGACCTGCCATGACCGCACAAAACGGCAAAGACCTTCTCATCAAGATCGACATGGACGACACGGGCAACTTCTCGACCCTCGCCGGACTGCGTGCGACACGCATCAGCTTCAATGCCGAGAGCGTCGATGTCACATCGCTTGAAAGCACCGGGGGCTGGCGTGAGCTTCTGGGCGGGGCCGGGGTCAAGTCGGCCTCGATCTCAGGTTCGGGGATTTTCAAGGACGATGCGACGGATGCCCGCGCGCGCCAGATCTTTTTCGACGGCGAGGTGCCGGATTTCCAGGTGATCGTCCCGGATTTCGGCATCATCCAGGGCGCCTTCATGATCACCGGCATCGAGTATTCCGGCACCCACAACGGCGAGGCGACCTTCGAGCTGTCGATGGCCTCGGCGGGTGAACTGAGCTTCACGGCGCTCTGACATGGCCAATCCGTGGACGGGAGAGGTGGCGCTGACCATCGACGGGGAGCGGCGGGTTCTGAAACTCACGCTCGGCGCGCTGGCAGAGCTGGAGGCGCGGCTTGAGGCCGACAGCCTTTTGGCCCTTGTCGAGCGGTTCGAGGGCGGTCGTTTCGCCGCGCGGGACGTGATCGCGGTGCTTGTCGCCGGATTGCGGGGCGGCGGGCATGACGCCCTCGACCTCACCAGCGCCGAGATCGCGGGCGGTCCTATGGAGGCCGCCCGCGTGGCCGGGAAGCTGATCGTGCGGGCCTTTTCCCTGCCGGAGGCGGGATGAGTGGGTTCGACTGGCCGGGTCTCTTGCGGCTCGGGATGCGGGCGCTGGGGCTCAAACCGCAGGAGTTCTGGGCGCTTACGCCCGCTGAACTCACCTTGATGCTCGGGCGGGACGGGGCAGCGGTGACGCTGGACCGTGCCCGGCTGGAGGAACTGGCGGCCGCGTTCCCGGACGCGCCACAAGATGAAGGAGAGACACCCAATGGCTGACATCGAAAACCTCGATGAATTCGACGACCAAGTGGCCGCGCTGGAGGGGTCGCTTCAGGGGGCGACCGCGCTGACCGCGCATTTCACCGCCGAGATTGAGCGGGTCGGCGCGACCTTCGACAAGGTGAACACCGACATTTCCGGCCTGTCCTCGGGCATGTCGCGAGGCCTGCGCAAATCGCTGGACGGGCTGGTCTATGGTTCGATGAATGCCGAACAGGCGCTCGCGTCGCTCGGCAAGTCGATGCTCGACACCGTCTATGACACAGCCGTCTCGCCGATGGTCAGCCATTTTGGGGGGCTGTTGGGGCAGGGGCTCGGCACGGTGATGAACGCCTTTCTGCCCTATGCGAATGGGGGGGCATTCTCGCAGGGACGCGTCATGCCTTTCGCGAATGGTGGTGTCGTCAACGGTCCGGTCACCTTCCCGATGCGGGGCGGCACCGGGCTCATGGGTGAGGCAGGGCCGGAGGCGATCATGCCGCTCGCGCTTGGGCCGGACGGCAAGCTGGGGGTCCGTTCCGCGGTCGGCGGCACCGTCAACGTCACCATGAACATTTCCACACCGGATGCGGAAAGCTTCCGCCGCTCGCAGGGTCAGGTCGCCGCGCAGGTGAACCGGGTGCTCGGGCGTGGGCGCCGTTACAGCTGAGGAGGAGCGCATGAGTTTCCATGAGGTCAGATTTCCACCGAACCTGAGCTTCGGCTCGGTCGGTGGGCCGGAGCGGCGCACGGAAGTGGTCACGCTCACCAACGGGTTCGAGGAGCGCAACACGCCCTGGGCGCACAGCCGCCGTCGCTATGACGCGGGGCTGGGGATGCGCTCGCTCGACGATATCGAGGTGCTGATCGCTTTTTTTGAGGCGCGGCGCGGCCAGCTGTTCGGGTTCCGGTGGAAAGACTGGTCGGACTTCAAGTCCTGCCCGCCGTCCAAGGACGTGGATCACATGGATCAGCGGCTCGCGGTGGGTGACGGTGAGACGACGGCGTTCCAGATCGCCAAGACCTACGAGTCCGGGGCCGAGAGCTATTCCCGCCCGATCTGCAAGCCCGTGGCCGGCACGGTGAAGGTGGGGATCGCGGGTGTGCCGCAGGTTGAGATGATCGACTACGCCGTCGATACGACCTCCGGCACCGTCAGCTTCACCGATCCGCCGCCTGCGGGTGTGCAGATCACGGTGGGGTTCGAGTTCGACGTGCCTGTGCGGTTCGACACGGACCGTATCCAGACTTCGGTTGCCTCCTTTCAGGCGGGTGACGTGCCGAATGTGCCAGTGGTGGAGGTGCGGGTCTGATGACCATGAACCAGGCTTTCCTTGACCACATCCAGAGCGGGCTGACGACGCTCGCCCGCTGCTGGCTTTTGCGCCGGCGCGACGGTTGGGTGCGGGGCTTTACCGACCACGATTCCGACGTGGTGTTCGACGGCGTGACGTTTCGCGCCGACACGGGGCTGACAGCGCACGCGATCATGCAGACCACGGGGCTGTCCATCGACAATTCCGAGGCGCTGGGCGCGCTGTCGGATGCCGCGGTGACCGAGGCCGACATCCGCGCGGGCCGTTTCGACGGCGCCGAAGTTGAGGCGTGGCTGGTGAACTGGGCCGACCCGGAGGAGCGTCTGCTCCAGTTTCGCGGGCGGCTGGGGGAACTCGCGCGTTCGGGCGGGGCGTTCCGGGCCGAGCTTCTGGGGCTGACCGAGGCGCTGAACCAGCCGCAGGGCCGGGTCTACCAGAGCGCCTGTTCGGCGGTTCTCGGGGACGGGCGTTGCCGCTTCGACACCGAACAGGCGGGGTTCAGCGAAGAGCTGGCGGTTGTCTCGGTCGCAGACGGTGTACGTTTCACGCTCGACGGCGCGATGGCGCAACCGGAGCGGTGGTTCGAGAAAGGGCGTTTTGCCGTTCTGGACGGCGTCGCTGCTGGGCTTGTCGGGGTCGTCAAGAACGACAGTGTCGGGCCGGGCGGGCGGGTCGTCGAGCTGTGGCAAGCGGTGCGCGCCCCGGTGCGCGTGGGCGACCGGGTGCGGATCGAAGCGGGCTGCGACAAGCGCCACCAGACCTGCCGCGACAAGTTCGCCAACATCCTGAACTTCCGCGGCTTCCCGCATATTCCGGGCGAAGCGCGGCTCCTGTCCGTTCCGATTGAGGGCACCACCACGGACGAGACCGGGGGCGGCAAATGAACGGCGCTGTCGTGTTGGCCGAGGCGCGGCTCTGGCTGGGTACGCCCTATCGCCATCAGGCGTCCTGCAGGGGGGCGGGGGCGGATTGTCTGGGCCTCGTCCGTGGAGTCTGGCGGGCGCTGTATGGGCGCGAGCCGGTCGAAGTTCCCGCCTACACACCCGACTGGTCCGAGCCTGCGCGCGACGAGGTGCTGATGCGCGAGGCGCGCGCGCTTCTGTGCGAGGTGCCTGCGGCCGAAGCCGCGCCGGGCGATGTGCTTCTCTTCCGGATGCGGGAGGGGGCGGTGGCCAAGCATCTGGGCATCCTTGCACAGCCCGCGCCGGAGCCCAGTTTCCTTCACGCCTATTCAGGTCACGGGGTCGTCGAAAGCTCGCTTTCCGCCCCGTGGCAGCGCCGCATCGTCGGCACCTTCCGATTTCCCGAAAGGGGGTAGCATATGGCCACCATCGTTCTTTCCGCAATCGGCGCCGGTCTTGGCGCATCCGTCGGCGGCTCGGTCCTGGGCCTGTCGTCCGTCGTCATCGGGCGGGCCGTGGGCGCGGTCGCCGGGCGCACCATCGACAACCGGCTCATGGGCGCGGGGTCCGAACCGGTCGAGACCGGCAAGGTCGACCGGTTGCGCATCACGGGGGTGTCCGAGGGCGCGCCGGTCGGGCAGATCTATGGCCGTTTCCGCACCGGCGGGCAGGTCATCTGGTCCGGAAAGGTGCGTGAGAACCGCACGATCACTGAGGGCGAGGCGCAGGGGTCAGGCAAGGGGTTCATGGCGCCGAAGGGCCCGACCGTGACCGAGTATTCCTATTCGGTCTCGCTGGCTATCGCGCTTTGCGAAGGCGAGATCACCCATGTCGGGCGCATCTGGGCGGATGGAAAAGAGGTCAAGCCCAAGCACCTCACGCTTCGCGTCTACCCCGGCAGCGAAGACCAGGCGCCCGACCCTGCGTTGGAGGCGGCGATCGGTGCGGGCAAGACGCCTGCCTTTCGCGGCACGGCCTATGTGGTGATCGAGAACCTCGACATCACGCAGTATGGCAACCGCATCCCGGTCTTCAATTTCGAGGTGTTCCGGCCCGAACAGCCGGACGAGGCCCCGGACCTTGCGCGTGGCACCAAGGCGGTAGCGATGATCCCCGGCTGCGGCGAATATGCGCTCGCGACCGAGGTTGTGCATTTCGGGGGTGGGCCGGGGCGGCGCAAGCCCGCCAACAAGCACACGCCTTTGGGTAAACCGGATTTCGAGGCATCGCTTTCGATGCTTGAAGGCGAACTGCCCAACTGCGAGTCCGTCTCGCTTGTCGTGTCATGGTTCGGGACCGATCTGCGCGCGAACCATTGCGAGCTGCACCCGCGCGTCGACCAGAAGGATGAGGATGGAGTGAAAATGCCTTGGCGCGTTTCCGGCCTCGACCGGGAGAACGCGACGCGGGTGTCCTATGACGGCGGGCGAGCGGTCTATAGCGGCACGCCCACGGACCTGTCGGTGTTTCAGGCGATCACGCGAATGAAGGAGCGCGGGAAGGCCGTGACCTTCTACCCCTTCATCCTGATGGAGCAGATGGGGGGCAACGGCCTCACCGACCCGTGGACGGGTGCGGGCGACCAGCCGAACTTGCCATGGCGCGGGCGGATCACCGCGTCCCTGGCTCCGGGGCAGACGGGCTCGCCCGACGGAACGGCGGCCGCCGAGGACGACGTCGCGGCGTTCTTCGGCAACGCCCAGCCGCACCATTTCATCCCGGTCGATGGCACGGTGAACTACATCGGCCCCTATGAATGGTCCTATCGCCGGATGATCCTGCATTATGCCACGATCTGCGCCCAGGCGGGCGGGGTCGAGGCATTCCTGATCGGCTCGGAATTGCGGGGGCTGACGCAGATCCGGGCGGCGAACAACACCTTTCCCGTGGTCGAACAGTTGCAGGCCCTCGCAAACGATGTGCGCCTGATCCTCGGCCCGGATGTGAAGATCAGCTATGCCGCCGACTGGTCGGAATACTTCGGCTACCACCCGCAGGATGGGTCAGGCGACGTGTTCTTCCATCTTGATCCTCTCTGGTCCGATCCGAACATCGACTTCATCGGGATCGACAACTACATGCCCGTCGCGGACTGGCGGGAAGGCGAGGACCATGCGGATGCCCATTGGGGGTCGATCTACAACCTCGACTACCTCAAGGCGAACGTCATGGGAGGAGAGGGGTACGACTGGTATTACCACGCTCCGGAAGCGCGCGAGGTGCAGTTGCGTACCCCGATCACGGACGGCGCACATGGGGAGCCGTGGGTGTTTCGCTACAAGGACATCAGGTCCTGGTGGGAAAACGAACACCACGAACGGATCGGGGGCGTGCGCCAAGCGCAACCGACCGACTGGGAGGCGGGCTCCAAGCCGATCTGGTTCACGGAGTATGGCTGCGCGGCCATCGACAAGGGGGCCAACCAGCCCAACAAGTTCCTTGACCCGAAGAGCTCGGAAAGCTCGTTGCCGCGCTATTCCAACGGCCATCGCGATGATGTAATGCAAATGCAGTACCTGCGTGCCGTGCGCGAGTTCTGGGAGGAGCCGGCCAACAACCCGACCCACCCGATCACCAGGGTGCGCATGATCGACATGGATCGCGCCCATGTCTGGGCGTGGGACGCGCGGCCGTTCCCGTGGTTTCCGAAACGGCGCGGTGCCTGGGGTGATTGGGAGAACTATGACAAGGGCCATTGGCTGAACGGGCGCGCCTCCAACCGCTCGCTCGCCTCGGTGGTGGCGGAGATTTGCGAGCGCTCCGGCGTCACGCGCTATGACACGTCGCGACTCTACGGTCTCGTGCGGGGCTACATGGTAGACCAGGTCACGGATGCGCGCGCGGCGCTGCAACCGCTTATGCTGGCCTACGGGTTCGAGGCGGCGGAGCGCGGTGGCCAGCTTGAATTCTTCACCCGCAAAGGCACGCCGGACGGCACGCTCGACCCCGCGCGGTTCGTCGCGACGGGCGAGATCGACGGAGATCTCGAGTTTTCCCGCGCGCCGGAGGCCGAGATGATCGGGCGTGTGCGGCTCAACCACACCGAGGCGGAGTCTGCATATGACATTCGCGCGACAGAGGCTGTTTTCCCTGATGAGGACACGCATGCGGTGTCGTCCTCGGACCTCCCCATGATCCTGACCGAACCGGAAGCGCGGGCAATCACTGAACGCTGGCTGGCCGAGGCGCGTGTGGCGCGCGACCGGGCGCGGTTCGCGCTCGCACCTTCGGACCTCAGCTGGCGCGCGGGCGACGTCGTGGAGCTGGAGACGGAGGAGGGCACCGGGCATTACCGCATAGACCATGTCGAACAGGCGGGCGTTCAGATGGTGCAGGCGGTGCGCGTGGAGCCGGGCGTTCTCAAACCCGCGGACGGGGTGGCGAGCGAGATCGAGCTGGCGGAGTTCACGCCCGCCGTTCCGGTCTATCCGATCTTTCTGGACCTGCCGGTGCTTGCGGGGGATGTCCCGGCGCACCTGCCGCGCCTCGCCGTGACCTCGGACCCCTGGCCCGGGCCGGTGGCGGTGTATTCGTCGGCTTCTGAGAACGGCTACTCCCTGAATCAGGTGATCCGCGCGCCGGCTCGGATTGGCGTAACAGAGAGCGTTTTGCGCTGGGCGCGGCCCGGTCTCATCGACAATGGACCGGCACTGCGGGTGCGGTTGCCGCAGGGAACGGTGTCTTCGGCCGGGGTGGACGGAATCCTCAACGGGTCGAACCTGGCCGCCATCGGTTTCGGCGACCCGGACGGGTGGGAAGTGTTCCAGTTCGCCCACGCGGAACTGGTTGAGCAGGACGTCTACGAGCTTTCGGGCCGGCTGCGCGGGCAGGGGGGAAGCGACTGGGCCATGCCCGCCGAATGGCCTGTGGGGGCGACGGTGGTCTTCCTCGATGGGTCTGTGACGCCGCTTTCCCTGCCTCTGTCGGCGCGGGGGTTGGAACGTCACTACCGGATCGGCCCGGCATCGGAGCCCATCGACGACGATACCTATGAACAGGCGGCGGTCACGACCTATGGCGTCGGGCTGCGGCCCTATGTGCCGGCCCACCTCACGGTGCGGGCGGCGGGCGGTGATTATTCGGTCGACTGGGTGCGCCGAACACGCGTTGACGGAGATAGCTGGGAAGGTGTCGATGTGCCGTTGGGCGAAGACGTAGAAAGCTACGTCGTCCGCGTCATCGACGGCGGCACTGTGAAACGTGAGGTTGACGTGGGCAGTGCAGGTTGGACCTACACGGGGGCCATGCAGGTAGCGGACGGCGTAAGCGCGCCCTTCGAGGTGGCGGTCGCGCAGGTGTCGCAGAGCTTCGGACCGGGGCCGTTCTCACGCACAACCGTCGAGTGACGCCCCTGAAGTTCAGGCTTCATCACCCGCGCGCGCAGGAGATGCAGGTGGGCACCGCCGGGTCGAGGTCGAGACGGGCCTCGGCGATCTCCTCGCCGCATTCTGCGCAATAGCCGTATTCGTCCTCGTCCATCCGCTCGAACGCGGCCTGAATGCGCCGGCGCTGGGCGGCGCGCCGGGCCGCCGTCGCCTTTGCCATCGCCTGACCCTGCAACGCATCCATCCGGCTCAGCCGTCCCACGGACTGCTGGTCGAGCGTGACCGTGCGTTGGGCCTCCTCGCCCAACTGGTCGTCGCTTTCCAACTCCGCGAGCAAGGCTTCGAGCATCGCGCGGTAGCGGGCCTGCGTCGCCTCATCCATTCGCGTGAACCCTCCCATCACCTCTTTGCGTTTGGAAATTCGAGCCTATCTGCGGTATGACACGCCAGCAACAGTGACGGAGGCCCGCATGGCCGAGACCAAAGCCAAACCCCGTGCGATCGACCCGGTCTGGGACCGGATCACCTCGGAAGCGCATGAAGCGGTGGCCAAGGAGCCGCTCATGGGCGGGCTCGTTCATGCCTGTATCCTGCATCACAAGTCGCTCGAACGCGCCTTGAGCTACCGGATTGCGGCCAAGCTGAGCTCCAACGAGATGTCGATGATGGTCCTGCGCGAAGTGGCAAACGAGGCCTATGACGACGATCACTCGCTGGTCGAGGCCGCACGCGCCGACCTGAATGCGGTGATTGAACGCGACCCGGCCACGCACCGGATGCTTCAGCCGATCCTCTACTACAAGGGGTTTCAGGGGATGCAGGCGCATCGCCTTGCGCACTGGCTGTGGGAGAAGGGGCGCACGGACCTCGCCTATTTCCTGCAAATGCGCTGCTCCGAAGTCTACGGCATCGACATTCACCCGGCGGCGCGCATGGGACGGGGCATCATGATCGACCATGCCCATTCCATCGTAATCGGCGAGACGGCGGTGGTCGGCAACAACGTCTCCATGCTTCACTCGGTGACCCTCGGCGGCACCGGGAAGGAAGAGGAGGACCGCCATCCCAAGATCGCGGATGACGTGTTGATCGGCGCGGGGGCCAAGGTTCTGGGCAATATCAGCGTGGGCTGCTGCTCGCGCATCGCGGCGGGCTCGGTCGTGCTGACGGACGTGCCGCCGAACACGACAATGGCAGGTGTCCCCGCCAAGGTGGTCGGCGAGGCGGGCTGCGACCATCCGTCGGTGTCGATGAACCAGATGTTCGGCACCCGCATCGACGACTGATCGCGGCGGCGGTATGAAACGAAGCGGCTTCCATTGTGGGGGCCGCTTTCATTTTTCCAACATCTTGTGTCGCCCGAACGGAACTTTCCGAGTCCGTTTACCGTTTCTTAGGTAACAGCCCGACAGGATCGGGCCTGCTCATACCTGGGAGAGACCGACATGAAGACGTTTGCCCTCATCACGATCGGATGGTTCGCCGCTGGAAGCACGCTTGCCCTTCTGGTCTGACCGACCGCCCACCTAAACAAAAAGCCCGTGCGCTCGGCGTGCGGGCCTTTTGTTTTCAATACGCCTGTTCCGTGAGCATGGCGCCAGCGAGCAGATGCGGAAAGGGTCTTGGGCCGTGGCGCCCTGTTTGGCACCCCTATCCTCCAACGATCTGATCTGAATGCGTTTTTCTTGATCGCCTGCGCGGCCTACGCTTGCGTATCCTCCGACGATAACCGAGTCGCTGCGTCTCATAGGCGAAACCTCGCGCACTTGTGACCTGCATCAATGACACGGGGCAACAATTCGATAAAAGTGTCCCTATCCAAAAGCAGGGGACAGAAAACATGCTTCGTATGTGGATCGCCACAGTACTCGGTTTTGCGGCTCTTTACGCGGTTGCTATCGCAGCCTGACGGAGAACAAACCAAAAAAGAAGAAATGGAGCGCTGGGATGGCAGTCCCGCGCTCCTTTCTTTTTTGGGGCTCCGTGCGCGATCAGTCGTGGCCTGAGTCCCGCATCACCCGCCCGAAATGCCATGACAGGACCAGCGCCATCACGAGGCCGCCGAGCGCGACTGCGATCAGATGCGCCGTGCCGGTCCCGTCGAACCCTGCGACCGGACAGAGGAGCGCCCAGGCGGCGATGCCGTTCGCCGCGCCCCAGAGCACGTTGACCGCCGGGCGCGACATGCCGACGCCGGGCGGCTTGGCGAAGGGCGAAGGGAAAGCGCGGCCCTGAATGCCCGCAATGAAATGCGGCAGCATGTTCACAAAGAACATGGCGCCGAAGAATTCTGCGATGAGCGTGCCCATGGTTCACCTCCTGCGGATCAGGGTGGCTGGACCGCGGCTGTGGATCAAGCGATGAAAAAGGCCGCGCGGTCGCCCGCACGGCCCTGTTCAGACATGATGGCGGGCGCTCAGGCCAGCATCATCATCGGGTTTTCGAGGTTCTGGACGATCTGCTCAAGCAACTGCGCCCCGAGCGCCCCGTCGATGACCCGGTGATCGACCGACAGCGTGACGGACATGATCGTGGCCACCTCCACCGCGCCTTCGTCGTTGACCACCGGCTTCTTCACGCCCGCGCCGACGGCGAGGATGCCGCCATGCGGCGGGTTGATGACCGCGTCGAAGTTGTCGATGCCGAACATGCCGAGGTTCGAGACCGCGAAGCTGCCGCCCTGATACTCATGCGGCGCGAGCTTGCGGTCGCGGGCGCGTGCGGCGAGGTCTTTCATCTCGGCAGACAGCGCCGACAGCGACTTCATGTCCGCGTCCTTGAGCACCGGGGTGAACAGCCCGCCCTCGATTGCCACGGCCACGGCAACGTCGGACGGTTTCAGCTTCAGCACCCGGTCGCCCGCCCAGACGGCATTGGCATCCGGGATCGCCTGAAGCGCCAGCGCCGAGGCCTTGATGATGAAGTCGTTGACCGACAGCTTCACGCCGCGCCCTTCGAGCTGCTTGTTGAGCTGCGAACGGAACTTGAGCAGCGCGTCGAGCCGGATGTCGCGGCGCAAGTAGAAGTGCGGGATCGTCTGCTTGGCTTCGGTCAGCCGCGCGGCGATCGTCTTGCGCATCCCGTCGAGCTTGACCTCTTCGAACTCGCGCCCTTCGTACATCTTGAGCACGGTCTCGGCGCCCATGCCGGTGGGCATGGAGCCGCCACCGCCTGCTGCCGGTGCGGCCGCAGGTTTCGCCTCGTCCTTGGCCGGAGCGGCAGAGGGCTTGGCGTCCAGCACGTCGGCCTTGACGATCCGGCCCTTGGGACCGGTGCCCTTGATCTGGGAGAGGTCGAGTCCCTTGTCCTTGGCGATCCGGCGCGCGAGCGGCGAGGCGAAGATGCGCTCTCCTTTGCCGTCGGTAGGGGCCGGGATCGGGCCGGTGGATTGCGGGGCAGGGGTCTCGGCCTTGCCCGGGTCGGGCGTTGCCGTATTGGGGCTCGCTTGTGCTTCGGTCGGGGCCTTTTCATCGGCGCTTCCGCCAGAGCTGTCGCCGATGTCGTCGGCGCTCTCACCCTCTTCGAGCAGCACGGCGATGGGCGTGTTCACCTTCACGCCTTCGGTGCCGCCTTCGATCAAGATCTTGCCGATCACGCCTTCGTCGACGGCTTCGAATTCCATCGTCGCCTTGTCGGTCTCGATCTCGGCCAGCAGGTCACCGGAGGAGACTTCGTCACCCTCCTTGACCAGCCACTTGGCGAGCGTGCCTTCCTCCATCGTGGGAGACAGCGCGGGCATCAGGATTTCCGTGGGCATACTGCGCGCTCCTTACTTGTAGGTGACGGTTTTCACCGCCTCGATCACCTCGTCGGTCGTGACGAGGGCGTGTTTTTCGAGGTTGGCGGCATAAGGCATCGGAACATCTTTGCCCGTGCAGTTGATGACCGGCGCGTCGAGATAGTCGAACGCCTGCTGCATCAGGACCGAGGAGATGTAGCTCCCGATCGACGGGGTGGGCCAGCCTTCCTCGACGGTCACGCAGCGGTTGGTCTTCTTGACGCTCTCGATGACGGTCTTGGTGTCCATCGGGCGCAGCGTGCGCAGGTCGATGACCTCGGCGGAAATTCCGTCCTTGCCGAGCAGTTCGGCCGCCTCAAGCGCGTATTTCATGCCAATGCCGAAAGACACGATGGTCACGTCGTCGCCCTTTTGCCAGATGCGGGCCTTGCCGAAGGGAATCGCATAGTCGTCAAGTTCCGGCACCTCGAAGGACTGGCCGTAAAGCAGCTCGTTCTCGAGGAAGACAACGGGCGTGTCGCCCTTGATCGCGGTCTTGAGAAGGCCCTTCGCGTCAGCCGCCGAATAGGGCATTGCGACGTGCAGCCCGGGGATCTGCGCGTACCACGCGGCATAGTCCTGCGAGTGTTGCGCGGCCACGCGGGCGGCGGCACCGTTGGGGCCACGGAACACGACCGGCACGCTCATTTGACCGCCGGACATGTAGCGCGTCTTGGCGGCGGTGTTGAGGATGTGGTCGATGGCCTGCATCGCGAAGTTGAAGGTCATGAACTCGACGATGGGCCGGAGCGTTCCCATGGCAGCCCCGGTCGCGAGACCGGCAAAACCATGCTCGGTGATCGGGGTGTCGATCACGCGCTTGGCCCCGAATTCGTCGAGCAGCCCTTGGGTCACCTTGTAGGCGCCTTCGTATTCAGCGACTTCCTCGCCCATTACGAAGACCGCCTCGTCCGAGCGCATCTCCTCGGCCATCGCGTCGCGCAGCGCTTCGCGGACCGTCTGGGACTTGAAGGTCGTGCCTTCGGGCACCTCGGGGTCCTCGACGGGCTCCGGCTCGGGAACCGAAGCGGCGGGCTGGGTCGACATCGGCTTGGCCGTGTCGGTGTCGTCGAGGCTGGCACCGCTGTCGGCCGCCGGAGCTTCACTCGCGGGAGCCGCCTTCGCGCCACTGTCGATGTCGGAGGCGCTCTCGCCCTCTTCCAGCAGGACCGCGATGGGCGTGTTCACCTTGACGCCCTCGGTGCCGGCGTCGATCAGGATCTTGCCGATGGTGCCTTCGTCGACGGCCTCGAACTCCATCGTCGCCTTGTCGGTTTCGATTTCCGCGAGAATGTCGCCGGAGGAGACTTCGTCCCCCTCCTTCACGAGCCATTTCGCCAGCGTGCCCTCTTCCATCGTCGGGCTGAGCGCGGGCATGAGAATTTCCGTGGTCATGTCTGTCTGTCCTCCCGGGGGCTTACGCGTAAATGTCGGTCCAGAGCTCGTCGAGCGACGGCTCCGGGCTTTCGCGCGCAAATTCCGCGGCTTCGTTCACGATCTGCTTGATTTCCTTGTCGACCGCCTTGAGGTCGTCTTCGCTCGCATGCTTGCCCTGAAGCAGCAGGTCGCGGACGTTCTCGATAGGGTCTTTCTCGTCGCGCATCTTCTGCACTTCCTCGCGGGTCCGGTATTTCGCCGGGTCCGACATGGAGTGACCGCGGTAGCGGTAGGTCTTCATCTCGAGGATGTAGGGGCCCTTGCCGGCGCGGCAGTGGGCGATGGCCTTTTCGCCGGCGGCTTTCACGGCGAGCACGTCCATCCCGTCGACTTCCTCGCCCTCGATCCCGTAGGCCGCGCCGCGTTCCCAAAGGGACGGCGACTTGGTGGAGCGTTTCACGGCGGTGCCCATGGCGTACTGGTTGTTCTCGATCACGAAGACAACTGGCAGGTCCCAGAGCTCGGCCATGTTGTAGGTCTCGGCGACCTGGCCCTGGTTGGCCGCGCCGTCCCCAAAGTAGGTGAAGGTCACGCGGTCGTTGCCGAGGTACTTGTCCGCGAAGGCGAGGCCCGCGCCGATCGGCACCTGTGCGCCGACGATGCCGTGCCCACCGTAGAAATGCTTCTCGGTGGAGAACATGTGCATCGAGCCGCCCTTGCCCTTGGAGTAGCCGCCCTCGCGGCCCGTAAGCTCGGCCATGACGCCCTTGGGGTCCATGCCGCAGGCGAGCATATGGCCGTGGTCACGGTAGGAGGTCACGCGCTTGTCGCCCTCGTCCGCGGCGGCCTCGAGGCCTACGACCACGGCTTCCTGACCGATGTAGAGATGGCAGAACCCGCCGATCAATCCCATGCCGTACAGTTGGCCGGCCTTTTCCTCGAATCGCCGGATGAGCAGCATCTCGCGGTAGTACTCGAGCAGTTCTTCCTTGGATGTGTTTGATTTCTTGGCGCTTTTGGCGGTCGCCATGAGGCCTCTCCTCCGCGGTTCCAAATATAGTTTAGTGTTAAACTATCTAATAAACCAAAACGGGCCTCGATGCGAGCCTCGATTTGACGCACCGTCACACACGCTATCCGGCCCGGTATGGCGCGACCAGATTGTGCGGCTTTGCCGCGCTTGGCAAGCACGTCGGCACCGAGGTGCCGCCGTGCGATGAAGGGGGCCAGCCCCCTTGCGGCCGTTTCGGGGAAACGGCCTTTACCCCCGAAGTATTTGAGGAACGAAGAAGCGGATCAGCGCAGAACCACCTCGTCCGCGCGCACGAGGCCCAACACGTCGCGGGCCTGCTGGTCGAGGAGATCGAGGTCGAGGTAGTCGTCGGAAATGCGCCGGGTCTTGTTCTGAAGTGCCGCAATCTCGGCTGCGAGCCGGTCACGTTCCTTGGTCAGCGCCTGTGCTTCGGCGTCGATGCGAACGCGGTGAAACAGGCCGTAGTCCCCCTGAACGGAGGCGAAGGTGAAATAGGTGCCGGCCGAGATGAGCCCCAGAAGATAGAGCACACCGCCAAATCCGGTTTGTCTGCGTAGACCGCGCACGGGGTTCGCCCCTCGAATGAATGTCTGCCTCAGTGCGCCTCTGGCGGGCGCTATCCTCATGTATGCCACAGGTGATTCGCTCTGTGAATCCCCAATGATTCGATCCGGCGGAATTTGGCGGATGCCGTGACGGGACGGCTTTTCGTGGTGTGGCGCGGCGCGTTAGGCTCCTCGCAGGAGGACATGCCATGACTGTTGCCCCGCGCACATCTCTCGCCACACACGAGGTCGAGAACCAGCCGGGCCCGCCCGAGGCCCGGGATCTGTGGACGAGTGACGGCGCGCTGCGCGATCACCTGCGCGCTGCTGGCGGGCGCGAAGACCCTGCGGCTGCCGCGGGTGCGGTGTTCGGGTCCGCATCGCTCAGGGCTGCCGGAGAGGCCGCGCGGGCGTATCCGCCCGAACTGAGGCTTTTCGACCGGGCCGGTCGGCGGCTCGACGAAGTGGTCTTTCACCCCGGATATCATGAGGTCATGCAGGCGGGCATGGCGGCGGGCTATGCCAATGTCGCCTGGGACGGCGCGCCGGGTGGCCACGCGACCCATGCCGCGCTGGTCTATATGCTGAGTCAGGTCGAGCCGGGGATCTGCTGTCCGCTCACCATGACCTATGCCGCCGTGCCTGCACTTTCGGCTGATCCCGCATTGCAGGCGGTTTGGGCGCCTAAGCTTACCGGTGGCGCCTACGACCCTGCGATCGCGCCGGTGGGCGCGAAGCGCTCGGCCACGATGGGCATGGCGATGACCGAGAAGCAGGGCGGCTCGGACGTGCGCGCGAACACGACACGCGCCGAACCGGACGGGGACATGTGGCGACTGACGGGCCACAAATGGTTCTGCTCTGCGCCCATGTCTGACGGATTTCTGACGCTCGCCTATACGGACGCGGGGCTCACCTGTTTCCTCGTCCCACGCTGGACCGAAGACGGGCGGAACCCGATCCAGATCCAGCGGCTCAAGGACAAGCTGGGCAACAAGGCGAATGCGTCCTCCGAGATCGAGTATCACGGGGCGCTTGCGCATAAGCTGGGAGAGGACGGGCGCGGGGTCGCCACGATCATCGAGATGGTGCATCACACGCGGCTCGACACGGCGATGGCGCCCGCGGGCCTGATGCGCGCGGCGTTGGTGGAGGCCAAGCACTGGGTCGAGGGGCGGCGCACGTTCCAGAAGCGGCTCATCGACCAGCCGTTGATGCGGTCCGTCATGGCGGACCTCGCGTTGGAATGGGAAGGGGCGCTGGCGCTGGGGATGCGCGCCGCGCGGGCGTTTGACGGTGACGCGGCGGAGGACCGGGCCTTCGCGCGCATCAGCGTGGCGCTGGCCAAGTTCCTCTCGAACAAGCGCTGCGGGCCGGTGATCCTCGAGGCGATGGAGTGCCTCGGTGGTATGGGTTACGTCGAAGAGACGCCGATGCCGATGCTTTATCGCGAGGCGCCGCTCAATTCGATCTGGGAAGGGTCGGGCAATGTGATCTGCCTGGATATCCTGAGAACGCTGGCGCGGGAGCCTCTGGCGGCCGAAACGCTGCGGGCCGAGTTGGAGGCCGCGACCGGGGCGGACCGACGTTACGATGCTGCGCTCAAGGCCCATGTCGAACGCTGGCCCGGTTTGCCGGAGGAGGGCGAGGCACGGTGGTTCGCCGAACGTCTGGCCGTGCTGCTTGCCGCCTCGGTCCTGATCCGGGGTGGCAACGCGGCGGTGGCGGACGGCTGGGTCGCCACACGGGTCGAGGGCGCGCGTGGCATGGTGCCCGGCGCGGTGGCCGGGCTTGATACCGAAGCGTTGATCGCGCGGATCTGAGCGGCGCGCGCCCCTCAGCTCAGGTGATCGAAGCCGCGTAGATCGAGTCGATGGCGCCCGCGATGGCCGCGTTGAACTCCGCATCCGACTGTTTGGCGGAAAGCCCTTCGGTCAATGCGCGCGAGAAGCTGGCGATCATGCCCTCGTTCTTGGCGAGTTTCTCGTTCGCCTCGTCACGTTCATAGCCGCCTGACAGGGCCACCACGCGGATCACGCGCGGATGCGCGATGAGCGGCGCATAGAGATTGGCGAGCGTGGGCAGGGTCAGCTTGAGCATGATGTCCTGGCCCTCTGCCAGCGTGTCGAGCTGATGGACGATCTCATTGAGGAGCATGTCCTCGGCCTCGGCCTTGTCGTCGATGGAAATCGTGACCTCCGGCTCCAAGATCGGGACGAGGCCCTTGGCGAGGATCTGTTTGCCCACCTCGAACTGCTGCTCAACGATGGCCTTGATGCCGCCGGGGTTCGCCGCCGAGACGACCGAGCGCATCTTGGTGCCGAATATGCCCTTCTCGTTCGCGCGGTCGAGCAGCGCGTCCAGATCGGGCAGTGGTTTCATGAGCTGAACGCCGTTTTCCTCGGCCTTGAGCCCCTTGTCCACTTTCAGGAACGGAACGACGCCGCGCTCTTCCCACAGGTATTGCGCAGCAGGCTTCCCGTCGATCTCGCGCTCCATGGTCTTTTCGAACAGGATCGCACCGACTACTTTCTCGCCTGAAAAGGCCGGGGCCTGTGCGATGCGCGAGCGCATCTGGTGGATGAGGTCGAACATCTCGTCCTCGGACGCATATTCATCCTCTTCGATTCCATAAAGGCGCAGTGCCTTGGGGGTCGATCCGCCGGACTGGTCGAGCGCGGCGATGAAGCCCTTGCCGCTTTTCATCTGGGCGAGTTGGTCTGCATTGGCCATTGCGTATCCCCTGTCGGTCGGTGTGTCTGGCCACTTGGTAAGTGGTCGCGCGCGCAGGTGCAATTCTGGTCGCGCTAACGCACAGGGGAATAGCGCTCAGTTCCGGCGGCCCCAGAAAAAGCCGTTCATGCGGGAGAGCAGACCGCGCGGGGTGAGCCGGGCCGAAAAGGCGATGATCTTGGGCATGAGGCCCGGGGTCACGCTGCGTTTGCCGGACTTGAGCGCGCGCCAGCCTGCGGCGGCCACGGTGTCGGCGGTCGGCATCGGCATGACGGTTGTGAGCCAGGTCTTGTCCAGCCCGGCCGCGTCGAAGAACCCGGTGCGGGTGGGGCCGGGGCAGAGCGCGGTGACGGTGATACCGTCGCGCTTGCACTCGTAATGGACAGCGTCCGACAGGGACAGGACGTACGCTTTGCTGGCGTGATAGATCGCCATCGAGGGCGCGGGCATCACGGCAGCGAGCGAAGCGACGTTGAGCACCTGTCCCCGCACGCCGCGCTCGCGGAAGTCGAACAGCGCGCGCTGGAGAAGTTCGGTATGGGCCACCACGTTGAGCGCGACAGAGCCGCGCTCGCGCGCGTTGCCTGCCGTAGCGAACCGCCCGTGGACGCCTATGCCTGCGTTATTGACGAGGAGGTCGATGTCGCGTCCGTCGCTGGCCTGGTCCCACAACGTATCCGCCGCACCGGGTTGCGAAAGATCGGCAGTGACGACAACGACGTCGGTGGACAGCTCCGCAGCGAGCGCGTCCAGTTCTTCCGTCCGGCGGGCCGAGATCACGAGGTTCCAGCCGTCAGCCGCCGCAAGCCTTGCGAATTCCCGGCCCAGCCCGGAGGAGGCCCCGGTGATCAGCGCCCAGCCTTTGGTCATGTGTCCAGAGCAGCGACGCCCGGAAGCGTCTTGCCCTCCATCCATTCGAGGAATGCCCCGCCGGCGCTGGAGATATAGGTGAAGTCATCGGCGACGCCCGCCTTGTTCAGGGCGGACACCGTATCCCCGCCGCCCGCGACCGAGGTGAGGTGGCCTTCGCGTGTGAGTTCAGCAGCCTTGCGTGCAGTGGCATTGGTGGCCGCGTCGAAGGGCTCGATCTCGAACGCACCAAGGGGTCCGTTCCAGATCAGCGTGGCGGCATCGGCGAAGGCGGCATTGATGCGTTCTACCGTGTCCGGCCCCGCGTCGAGGATCATCGCGTCGGCGGGGCAGGCGTCGGCGGCAACCGTTTCGCTCGCGGCCCCCGCCTTGAACTCCCGCGCCACGACCACGTCGGACGGCAGGATGATGGTGCAGCCGGTTTCCTTCGCCTTGGTGGCGATTTCTGAGGCGGTATCGGTCATCTCGTGCTCGCAGAGCGACTTGCCCACGTCGATGCCTTGAGCGGCGAGGAAGGTGTTGGCCATGCCGCCCCCGATGACGAGCGTGTCGACCTTTTCGATGAGATTGCTCAGAAGCTCCAGCTTGGTCGAAACCTTGGCCCCGCCCACAACGGCCACCACCGGGCGCATCGGGTTCGACAGCGCCGCGTCCAGTGCCTTGAGCTCAGCCTCCATGAGCCGCCCGGCGCAATTGTCCAGCACCCGCGCAACCCCTTCGGTGGAGGCATGGGCCCGGTGCGAGGCGGAGAAGGCGTCGTTGACGTAGACTTCGCCCAGGGCGGCGAGGGCTGCCGCAAACTGCGCGTCGTTTTCGGTCTCTTCCGTGTGGAAACGGGTGTTCTCCAACAAAAGGACTTCGCCCGCTTCGAGCTTGGACACCGCGACCTTGGCCGGTCCGCCGATGCACTTTTCGGCGAATTTGACGGGCACACCGAAGGCTTTTTCCAGCGCCGGGACCAGGGGCTTCAGCGACATCTCGGGGACCACCTTGCCCTTGGGACGACCGAAGTGGGCCAGGAGCACGGGCTTGCCGCCTTTCTCGAGAATGTCGCGCACCGTAGGGACGATCCGCTCGATCCGCGTCGCGTCGGTCACGTTGCCGTCGTCATCTATTGGCACGTTGATATCCACGCGCACCAGCACGGTCTTGCCGTCCAGATCCAGATCGTCCAGCGTTTTCCAGCTCATCGGGCTCTCCTTGTTCTTGACCACCACAAACACGCTCGTTTGCAGGATTTCAATGGCGTTCTGCCGCAGGCCGACCACGGATATCGGCCCTTGCGGCGGGTCGGGGCGGAGCCTAGTTTCCCGCCTGAACAGTCAAGGAGGGCCCGATGGCCGAGATCAAGGATCCCGAAAACACCATTCTGATTGAGCTCAAGGACGGCACAGTGACCGTCGAGCTTCTGCCCGACGTCGCACCCAAGCACGTCGAACGGATGAAGGAACTGGCGCGCGCCGGAAAATACGATGGGGTGGTGTTCCACCGGGTCATCGAGGGCTTCATGGCCCAGACCGGCGACGTGGAGCACGGCAAGGTGGACGATGGCGGCAACCTGCGCCGGGCCGGAACCGGCGGGTCCGATCTGCCGGACCTGCCCGCCGAATTCTCCAAGGTGCCCCATGCACGCGGCACCCTCGGCGCGGCGCGGGCGCAGAACCCGAACTCCGCCAACTCGCAGTTCTTCATCAACTTCAAGGACAACGACTTCCTGAACGGTCAGTACACGGTCTTTGGCCAGGTCATCGAAGGCATGGAACACGTCGACGCGATCACGCGTGGCGAGCCGCCGGCGAACCCGGACAAGATGATCTCGGTCAAGGTCGCGGCGGATGCGTAGACCGACGATCATCGCCTGGCTCCTGTTTCTCGCAGGGGTCGGGCTGGTCGCCTGGTACTATTTCGCGACCGTTCCTGGCTCAACCCCGCAGGTTGTGAACGACGCGCCGGGCGAAGCGGGCGGGCCGCAGATCGAGATCACAGTTACCGGCGAGGCGAATGGCAAGATCCTGATCGAGCTATACGACAACCTCGCGCCGCAACATGCCGACCGTATCACCCGACTGGCGGAAGAGGGCGCCTATGACGGGGTGGTCTTTCACCGCGTGATCGACGGCTTCATGGCCCAGACCGGCGACGTAGCCTTCGGCCTCGAAGGTGGAGACATGCGGCAGGCGGGCCTCGGCGGGTCAGATTATCCTGACCTTCCAGCCGAGTTCTCGGAAGAGCCCTTCGTGCGCGGCACGGTCGGCATGGCCCGTTCCCAGGACCCTGACAGCGGCAATTCCCAGTTCTTCATCATGTTCGACGAGGCGTCGTTCCTCGATGGAGACTACACCGTGGTCGGTCGGGTGATCGAGGGGATGGATGTCGTGCTCGACATCAAGCGGGGCGAAGGGCCCAACGGTGCCATCATCGGTCAGCCGGACGTGATGACGAATGTCGAGGTAGTGAAAGAATGATCGGGCGGCCCGGACACCGGGCCGTCACGCCCCCGCGAGCATGAGTATGAAGGCGGCGAAGATCAGCCCCTCGAACAGAGGCACGCGAAAGCGTTTGGCGGCAGCAAACATGACATCTCCCGAGTTATTCGGGACTATCTCTAACCTGTCGGTGTAAACAAAGGGTTTCGGGGCATTTCAGTTAATTTGGCCCTGAATTACCCTCAAATAATCATAAAAATCCCCCGTTCCTCCTGAATTGTGTCCGAAACCGCCACAAAGGACGGATCGATGCAGTTGGAAGATGTAGTATTCTACGGACTTGGCGCGGCCTTCGTGGCCGGCGTGTCAGGATTCGTCGATTTCTCGAGCCTATTCGGCAGCAAGGACGCCGAAGACGAACCCCCTGACGCGGAAGCGACCCGCGCAAACCCCGACGAGGCGCCGAACCCGCGCACCGGGGAATACCAGTCCACTTTGGCCTATATCCTGCAGGATGAGCAGGACAGCCTTCTGGCCTTGCGGAGTGCCGAACAGGACACGCGCGAAGCCGAGCCTGAACCGGAGATTGCCGCCGACCCTGTGGTGGCGGGCTTCGAGGACGGCAACATCTTTGGCGAAGTGTCGGCGACGGAAGAGGACGCGCTCTACGAAGAGGCTGAGAGCGGCACGGTTATCGAGGCCTACGACCTGAGCGACCCCGACGCGGCAGCCGCCCGCATCGACGGGTATGAGGCGGAAACCGAGGCGCTGGAGATCGAGTACCTTCCGGAATTCGACGCTGAAACCGGCGAACCGATCACGCCCGTCGTTTCGGTCGGCTATGACGCCGAGGCCGACCTCACGACCATCGCACTGGACGGCGAGGCCATTGCAGAGCTTCCGGGCGATGCGGGCCTTCGGGCCGAGGACATCACGCTGCGCCCGATGGCCTGACGCAACTGTGAGTGACAGGGCCGGCGGCGGGTGCCATTCTCACCCTATGCTGCGCCTCATCTGCCTCCTGATCCTTCTGCCGGGTTTCGTCCTGGCCGATCCGTCGTTCTGGAAGAACGAGTTCCCCAAGACAGATTTCTCTCAGCGCACCATCGATAGCTGGGGTGAGATCCTGTCCGGTGGTCCGCCGCGGGACGGGATCCCGGCGCTGATGGACCCCGATATGGTGCCGGTCGCCGATGCCGACCTGCCGGGGCGTGAGCCGGTGATGACCCTGGAACTCGACGGGGAAACGCCACGCGCATATCCGCTCCGCTACATGATCTGGCATGAGATCGTGAATGATCGGGTGGGCGACGTGCCGGTGGCCGTTACCTTTTGCCCGCTGTGCAACTCTGCGCTGACATTCGACCGGCGCCATGACGGTCAGGTCCTGACATTCGGCGTGACCGGCAAGCTGCGCGCCTCGGACATGGTGATGTATGACCGCGAAACCGAAAGCTGGTGGCAGCAGGCGATGGGCGAGGGGATCGTGGGTGAGTATGCTGGCGACAGTCTGACGACGCTGCCCTCGTGGATGGAGGCGTGGCAGGTGTTCGCCGAGCGCAATCCGGACGGGCTGGTGATGGCCGAACCGGACTATCCGCGCAACTACGGCATGAACCCCTACGCGGGCTACGACAGCCGCGAGCGGCCCTATCCTTTTTTCACCGGCGAAACGCCGCCCCACGACATTCCAGCGCTCGCGCGGGTCGTCCGGGTGGGCGAGCGGGCCTGGCCGATGGAACGTCTGTCAGACGGGGCCGAGATCACCGAGGCGGGCGTCACGCTGACATGGGAGCATGAGCAGGCGAGCGCGCTCGGCGGCTCGGTCATTGGCGAGGCGGCATCGGTCGGCGCGATCCGGGTGCGGGACGGCGACGGCAACGACCTCCCCCACGACGTGATGTTCGCGTTCGCCTTCCACGCCTTCTATCCGGACGGCGAATGGATGCTGAGCGCTCGGGATTGAGTCGGTCTTTGGTTCATACGAAAAAGCCCCGGGGCGAGACCCCGGGGCTTTTCTAATTCCGTCAGTGGCTTGTCAGCTCTTGGCGAGGTTGCGCAGAACGTAGTGCAGCACGCCGCCGTTCTTGACGTAGTCGATCTCAACCGCCGTATCGATCCGGCATTTGAGGGTGACGTCCTTCGTGGTGCCGTCTGCGTAGGTGATCTGTGCGGTCACGTCCTGAAGCGGCTTCACGTCTGCGAGGCCCTTGATCGTCACGCTTTCTTCGCCGGTAAGGCCCAGCGTCTTGCGCGTGTCGCCGCCCGTGAACTCGAACGGGATGACGCCCATGCCGACGAGGTTGGAACGGTGGATCCGCTCGAAGCTCTCGGCGATGACCGCCTTCACGCCCAGAAGGTTCGTGCCCTTCGCTGCCCAATCGCGCGAAGAGCCTGCGCCATACTGTTCGCCCCCGAAGATGACGAGCGGCTTGCCCGCCTCCTGGTAGGCCATCGAGGCGTCGTAGATCGAGGTCTGATCGCCATCAGGCCCTTTGGTGTAGCCGCCTTCGACGCCTTCCAGCATCTCGTTCTTGATGCGGATGTTGGCGAAGGTGCCGCGCATCATGACCTCGTGGTTGCCGCGGCGCGAGCCATAGCTGTTGAAGTCACGCGGTGCGACCTGCCGCTCGGTCAGGTACTTGCCGGCCGGGGTCTCCGGCTTGAAGCTGCCGGCCGGGCTGATGTGGTCAGTGGTGATCATGTCGCCGAGGATCGCGAGGATACCGGCATCTTCGATGTCGCTGATCGTGCCCGCATCCTTGGACATGCCCTGGAAGTAGGGCGGGTTCTGGATGTAGGTCGACTGCGGCGGCCAATCGTAGGTTTCGCCGCCCGACACATCCACGGCCTGCCACTTCTCGTCGCCCTTGAACACGTCCGCGTATTTCGACTGGAACGCGTCGCGAGTGACGACACGTTCGACGAGATCGGCGATTTCCTTGTCCGTCGGCCAGATGTCCTTGAGATAGACGTCCTTGCCATCCGGCGTCTGCGCGATCGGGTCGTTGGCCATATCGATATTCATGTCGCCCGAAAGCGCATAGGCCACGACCAGCGGCGGGGAGGCGAGGTAGTTGGCCCGCACGTCCGGTGAGATCCGTCCCTCGAAGTTCCGGTTGCCCGAAAGCACCGACACCGCAATCAGGTCGTTGTCGTTAACGGCCTTGGAAATCTCCGGCTGAAGTGGGCCGGAGTTGCCGATGCAGGTGGTGCAGCCGTAGCCCACGAGGTCGAAGCCGATGGCGTCGAGATCTTCCTGAAGGCCCGCGCCTTCGAGATACTCGGTCACGACCTGGGAGCCGGGGGCGAGCGACGTCTTGACCCAGGGCTTACGGTTCAGGCCCAGCTCGCGTGCCTTGCGCGCCACGAGGCCCGCACCGATCATGACGTAGGGGTTCGAGGTGTTGGTGCAGGAGGTGATCGAAGCAATCACGACGCTTCCGTCGCGAATCTCGTAATCCTCACCGTCAACCTTGGCCGATTTCGCGGTGGCCGACGGCTTGGTCGCGACCGGGCCTTCTGCGGCCATGTCCTGTGCATCATCCGAGATGTCGACGCCGCGGAAATCCGCAATCACCGTGTCGAATGCCTGTGCGGCAGCGTCGAGGGCCACATAGTCCTGCGGGCGCTTGGGGCCGGAAATGGCCGGAACGATGGTGGTCATGTCGAGCTCGAGCGTCGAGGTGTAGACCGGATCATAATCCGCGTCGCGCCAGAAGCCGTTTTCCTTGGCATAGGCTTCGACCAGCGCGATGCGGTCCTTGTCGCGGCCGGTCTGTTCCATGTAGCGCAGGGTTTCGGCGTCGATCGGGAAGAAGCCGCAGGTGGCGCCGTATTC
This sequence comes from Maritimibacter sp. UBA3975, assembly GCF_002384975.1. NCBI lineage: Bacteria > Pseudomonadati > Pseudomonadota > Alphaproteobacteria > Rhodobacterales > Roseobacteraceae > Maritimibacter > Maritimibacter sp. UBA3975. Next base: position 379,552 of record NZ_DGCP01000009.1, on the reverse strand, counting down.
CGGGGCCATGTTGGCGATGGTCGCGCGCTGTGCCAGCGGCAGGTTGTCGAGGCCCTCGCCGTAGAATTCGACGAATTTGCCGACCACGCCGTGTTCGCGCAGCATCTCGACGACCTTGAGCACGAGGTCAGTGCCGGTCGTCCCTTCCATCATCTTGCCGGTGAGCTTGAAACCCACGACTTCGGGGATCAGCATCGAGATCGGCTGGCCGAGCATCGCGGCTTCGGCCTCGATCCCGCCGACGCCCCAGCCAAGCACCGCAGCGCCGTTGACCATGGTGGTGTGGGAGTCGGTGCCGACGAGCGTATCGGGATAGGCCACTTCGGTCCCGTCCTGATCGGTGTCGGTCCAGACGGTCTGGGCAAGGTATTCCAGGTTCACCTGGTGGCAGATGCCGGTTCCCGGCGGGACCACGCGGAAGTTCTCGAACGCGGTCTGGCCCCACTTGAGGAACTGGTAGCGTTCCATGTTGCGCTCGTACTCGCGGTCCACGTTCATCTGGAACGCGCGCGGGTTGCCGAACTCGTCGATCATGACCGAGTGGTCGATGACGAGGTCGACGGGAACGAGCGGGTTGATCTTCTTGGCATCGCCACCCAGCGCCTTGATGCCGTCACGCATGGCGGCGAGGTCGACCACGGCGGGAACGCCGGTGAAGTCCTGCATCAGCACGCGGGCCGGGCGATAGGCGATTTCGCGGGGGTTCTTACCGCCCTTGTCGGCCCATTCGGAGAACGCCTTGATATCGTCGACCGACACTGTGTGACCGCCGTCTTCGAAGCGCAGCATGTTCTCCAGCACCACCTTCAGCGAGGCGGGGAGTTTGGAGAAGGTGCCGAGACCGGCCTCTTCCGCGGCCGGGATCGAGTAATACGCGATGGAGGCGCTACCGGAAGAAAGCGTCTTGCGGGTGTTGGAGGTATCCTTGCCGACGACGATGGGCATGTCTGGCTCCTTTGCTGGACGAATGGGTCGGTTGCGCTCGGTTTGCAACGGATCGCAGTCCGGTGCAAGGGTGGAGCAGTCACATTTGTATACTATTGCACACATTTCTGCAAAGCCCCCGGCTATGGCCTCACGGCCACGGCTGTGCGACCCTCTCAAAACCTTGATTGGCGGGTGAAGGGGGGGTCGTCTAAGACCTTCGATACGGATGGACGGAGACCGACTTATGAAATCTTGGATCGGAGCAGGGCTCGTGTCGGCCGCGACGCTTGCGGGCGGCGTGGCGCTGGCGGAAGAAAAGCCCCTCGTTCTGATCGAGCTTTTCACGTCGCAGGGGTGCAACTCCTGTCCGCCCGCAGATGCTCTTCTGGCCGAGCTGTCCGACCGCGACGACGTGCTGCCACTCGCGCTCCATGTGGATTACTGGGACTATATCGGCTGGAAGGACAAGTTCGCCCGGCCCGAGCATACGGCACGGCAGAAGGCCTATGCCCATGTCGCCGGCGCGTCCACGATCTACACGCCGCAGATGGTCGTCGGTGGAACGGATCACGTCGTCGGCTACAAACCGATGCGCGTCGCCGACTACATGAAAGCGCACGAGGCGGGGCTTTCCGATGTTGTGGTCGAGGCCGAGATCGTCGACGGCGTCCTGCGCATCACCTGCTTGCCCAAAGGTGGCATGGCGTTGCCTGCCGCGATCAACGTAGACATCGTCCGCTTCAAGCCCGAGGAAACCGTCTCGATCAAGCACGGTGAGAACGCGGGCGAAACGATCTCCTACACCAATATCGTGACGGGGTGGGAGCGCATCGCGGAATGGGACGGCAAGGACACGCTGGAAATCGACACCGAGATCGCAGGCGACGGTCCCGTCGCGCTGATCCTTCAGGAGCCGGGGCCGGGGCACGTTCTGGCGGCCTACCGCATCGACTAGGGCGCGACCCGTTCACGGGCTTGCCGGCTTGGTTCATTGCGCGACGCAATGCACGGTATTGCTCGTTTTTCAGACCGCATCATATGACTTTCCCCTCGTCCTCCGGCACTCTGACGGCGGATTTGTAGGTTTTGAGGGGAGGACCCAGACATGACTGGACCTGACGATCGTATTCTCTATGGCACTGGAAGCCCGAATGTCCGCAAGGTGGCGCTGCTGCTCGAAGAGCTCGGGCTCGACTACGCCATGAAACATGTGGCGGTCTTCAGCGGCGAACAGTTCGAGCCTGCATTCCTTGAGATGAATCCGATTGCCAAGGTGCCGGTCCTGACCGATCCGGCGGCCGAAGAGCCCTTGTTCGAATCCAACGCGATCCTGATCTATCTGGCCGAAACATATGGACCCGCCTTCCTGCCTGAAGCAGGTGCTGCCCGGCGCGATGTGATGCGCTGGCTCATGGTCCAGACCGCGCTGGTGGGGCCGATGCTCGGGCAGTACAACCATTACCACCTCGTGGTGGAGCACGGCACGGAACCCTATTCCGCGGCGCGCTACCGTAACCAGTCGGAAACCGTCTATCGTCACCTCGACGACCGGCTTGCGAGCCGGGAATGGATCGCGGGCGATGTCTATTCCATCGCCGACATCGCGACCTGGCCTTGGACGCTTTATCTCGAGCGACACGACTTCGTGCCCGATGACTTCCCGAACCTTGCGCGCTGGCGCAGTCAGATTGCCGAGCGCCCGGCCGCCGCGCGGATGACACACAGGGTGGAAACCGAATACGACCCTCGTAACAACCGAACACGGCGGGCGTCGTCGCAGGAATCCCTCGATCGGCTGTTCAACCGCAAGACGGATGGCCCCGAGGCGGACTTTTCGCTGATCGTTCGGGCCTGAGGGCTCGGCTAGGGCGCGACTCGTTCGCGGTGCCAGATGTAGATGCCTGAGGCCACGATGATCGCGCCGCCGATCCACGTTGCCAGATCCGGGAACTCCCCGAACACCAACGCCCCCCAGAAGGCTGCGATAAGCAGGCCGACGTACGAAAACGGCGCGATGGCCGAGGCTTCGGCGAAGCGCACGGCCTGAATCAGGAAAAGCTGGCCAAGCGCGCCGAGCCCCCCGATGGCGCACATCATGGCGATTGCGGCGGGGCTGGGCGGCACCCAGTAGAACGGGACCACGATACTCGTCACGACTGCGCCCAGAAGCGCTGCATACAGCAGTGAAGTGCGCGGATCCTCGTCCCGGCCCACACGGCGCGTGAGCAGGATGAACGTGGCATAGCCCGTCGCGGCGATGAGCGGCAGGAACGCCGCCGGCGAGAACACGGCCGTCCCCGGCCGAATGATGATGAGCGCGCCCACGAGGGCTGCCAGCACACCGAACGCCCGGCGCGGTCCGAACCGCTCCCCCAGAAACAGCGCGGCGCCGAGCGTGATGAATACCGGGTTCACATCCATGATCGCCGTGGCTTCGGCGAGGCCGAGAAAGGTGAGCGACAGGAAGAACATGCTTGTGCCAAGGAGCAGCGACATGGACCGCACGAACTGGAGCCAAGGGTAATTCGTGCGCACGACGCGACCCAGCGAGGGCAGCACCCAGAGCAGCACGATCACAGTCTGTCCCGCGTATCGCGCCCACACCGCCTGCGCCACATGCACCTCCTGTGACAGCGTCTTGGCCAGAAGGTCCATCGTGGCCATGCAGAAGATCCCGGTCATGTAGAGCAGGATGCCTTTGCCTGGGGCTTGCAGAGGGGAGGGTACGGTCGCCACCGCGCGACCCTATGGGCGCGGTCTGGGATTGGCAACGGCGCAAAGTTGCGCGTCAGGCCTCCCGCTGCACCGGTTTGCCGGTGATTGCGGCGAAGTAGAAATCCAGCATTGACATGAGCGCCGCGGGGTCGCGCGTCAGTCTGCTGCGCAGTGCAGCCCCCTCCCAGCAATCGACGAGACGCGCGGCCATTTCGTCCACGTCCGAGTCCGCGGCGATGTCTCCCCTGGCGCGCGCTTCGGCCAGACAGCCGGCCATGCCGCCCGCGATCTCTCCGAAACAGACCGAGATTCGGTCGCGGAACACGTCGCTAATGCCCGAAAGCTCCTGTCCGAGCCCGCCCAGCAGACAGCCCATGTAGCCCTCGTCACGGTAAGATTCCGCCGTCATTTCGAAGAAAGTTCGTATGCGTACCAATGGAGGCAGAGTGTGGTCTCCGAGGCTCGCGGCCATGCCCTGGTGCACACCGTCCATGTAGGCGTCGATCACCGCGAGCGCGAAGTCCTCTTTGTCGCGGAAGTGGTGATAGAACGAGCCCTTCGGCACGCGGGTCTCACGCAAGAGCATCTGGAGACCAAGATCGTTGTAGCCGTGACGCAGCAATAGGGGCATGCCGGTTTCGATAAGGCGTTGCCTCGTGTCCCGCTTGCGCGGGACATGGTTGGTCGCTTGGGTCGTGTCGGGGGGCATGACGCTTTTTCGCTGGCCTCGCGGAGGCGGGATGCCGCCGTATCAGGTCTTGGTCATGTCTATCATGTGGTCGATGACCTGACCATGTTCGTGCTGCGGGCTGAACATGATGATTTCGGCGTCTTCCTCAACAAGTACGTTGTGGCCCGGCGGCCAATAGAACAAATCCTCTGCCTGCACGGTTTCCGTAACACCGTAGGAGTCGGTGGTTATCAACTTGCCCTTTAGGACATAGCCCCAATGCGGCGCCTGGCACAGGTTGCCCTCGAGGCCCTTGAAGAGCGGCGTCGTGTCGACACCTGCCGAGAGCGAGAAATACTCGCCACTGATCCGGCCCAGCCCCGTCGCATTTCCGAAGTTCTGGCGCTGGCGGATCACTGCGCCGGGAATACTCATCCTGATATCGACATCGTTCTTGGACACATGCATCGGAGTCGCTCCTTGTGCTTGAATAGACCGGTCGGTCTAATTTCACAATAGAAGCAACGCGCATCATGTCAATTGCGGATGCAAAGGGCGGTCGCTGGGCTACTCGTCCTCACCCGCCAGGAGCAGGACTTCACCCGCCGCCTCGAGCTCGCGAATGGCCGAGACGATTGCGCTCATCGCCTCTTCCGCGTCTTTCGGTTTGACCTTGCCGAGGTTGCCCATTTCTTCGCGCAATTGGTCCGCCATGCGCTTGGACATGGCGCCCAGAATGAACTCAGCCGTTTTTTCCAGCGGGCCGGTGGCGCCCGCGAGCGCGGTGACGAGCACCGCCGGGTCCACGTCGCGGGTGACCTTTGGCACGTCGCGTGCGTCGAGCCGTTCGGGAATGTTGGCGAACGTGAAGATGGCCTTGCGCACCTCTTCGGCGAAAGCCTTGTCCTCTTCGTCCAGCCCTTCGAGCACGTCGTCGCGTGTGGCAGCGGGCGAAAAGTTGAGGATCGCGCCCACCCGCTCCACCGGCGCCTCGGCAAAGGCTCGGGCGGGCTGCGCGTCGAGTTGTTCGGCGATGGCCCGTCCGATCCGGTCCACGACGGCAGGCTCCACCGACCCGGTCAGCGAGATCGCATAGGCCAGTTTGCGTGCGCGTGGCCCCGGTAGCTTGCCCAGAAGGTCGGCCGCGACCGAGACCTTGAGTTTGGACAGAAGGACGGCCGCAACCTCGACACTTTCCTCCTCCAGCACCGAGAGGAGGCGTGAGGTGTCCAGCCCCGCGATCGTTTCCCACGGGTCGCCGGTGAAATTGAACCCCTTCGCCTTGCGGATACGCGCGACGGTCGAAGCGCTGATGGTCCCGTCCAGCACGGTCAGCGCGCCCTCCAACCCGCCCGGAAAGGACAGGCCGACGCTCTCGATTTCCTCAACGAATTCATCGACGACGGATTTCAGCGTGACCCGGTCGATGAAGCGCATGGTGGACATCTGGTGCGCAAGTTCGGTCTGGAGCGTTTCCGGCAGGTCCGCGAGCTTGAGCGGCACGCCTTCAGCGAGAAGAAGCCGCACGATCACGGCGGCCTTCTGACGCTTGGTCAGTTGTTTCGCGGGTAGGGCCGGCATTCCCACGTCGGCCATGGCCATTTCCGTCGACACGTCTCACTCCGTCCCCTGTGACGGGATCAGAGTAACGTGCCATTCGTTAAGGATCGGTTGGGACGCGCAGGCTCAGTAGTTCGTGGTGACGCCGCTGCGGATCGTCGTTTCCAGCGCCTCGGCCGGCCAGCCGCCCGTTCCACCACGCGCGCGGATCTCCATAAGTTGGGCGTAAGCCTCGTCGATCCGGCCTTCCTCCACATAGCCCTGGCCCATGTAGGATCGCGCGAGGAGGTTGTCCGGGTTGGCAGCGATGGCGTCACGATAGTACCGCTCCCCGAGTGCCAGGTCGCCCAGATTGCGATGGACGAAGCCGCGGTAGGTCAGCACCCGGTCGTCGCCTTGGTCGGACATGGCCGCAAGCACGTTCAGCGTCTCACCGTACCGACCGGCATAGGCCAGCTCGCGCGCAGCCTGATACAGCGCGTCGTCGGTGAGCGAGCTTTCCTTGGGCGCCACGCATTGTTGTGCGTCCGCGTCCCAGACCATGCCGTCGCTGCACTCGGTTGTTGTCTCGGTGGTCGTTGGGGTCGCATTGTCGTCGGAGCCCACGGCGAAAGCCAGGGTCGGGAAGGCGAGGGCCGCGAGATACAGGGCAGGGCGCATTGTAACACTCCAGGTCATTGGAAAACATGCCCGCGCGGCAGGATCGCCGCCGGGTCAATCGGATGGGAAGGTCGTGGGATCAGCTCGACACGACCACGCAAGTCTTGGTTTCGGCGTCATAGATGGTCCCGTCCTGGCAGTTCGCGTGCGCCTCTTCACAGGCCGCGGATTCCTGCGCGATCGCACTGAACGGGAGCCAAACGAGAACAGCCGCCACGACGGCGGTACGCACCGTCACGGCCTCAGCCCGAGACGACTTCGACGCAGGCGCTGGTTTCAGCGTCCCAAGTATAGCCGTCCATGCAGGACGACGCAGTTTCCGCGTGTCCCGAGCACATGGCGAAAGCGCCCATCGGCAGAAGCGTCATGCAGGCGGCGGCAAGGAATGTCTTGGCTTTCATGGTTGATCTCCTGTTGGCTGACAGAAGGCTAGCACGAATCCTTATCGTCCGCGTTCACACGGGCGCGATCATTCTCCGAACACCCGCCTGAAGATCGTGTCGACGTGTTTGGTGTGGTATTCCATGTCGAACTTCTCGCGGATGCCATCCTCGCCAAGTGCGGCCATGACCTCCGCATCGGCAAGCAAGAGCTCTTGGAAATCGAGCCGCTCTTCCCAGACCTTCAGCGCGTTGCGCTGCACCATGGAATAGGCGTCCTCGCGGCTCACACCAGCTTGGGTGAGGGCCAGAAGCACGCGCTGCGACATGACCAAGCCCGGGAATTTGTTCATGTTTTCAAGCATGTTCTCTGGGTAGATGATCATCTTGTCCACCACGCCGGCCAGACGATTGAGCGCGAAGTCGAGCGTCACGGTCGCGTCCGGGCCGATGCCCCGCTCGACCGACGAATGCGAAATGTCGCGCTCATGCCAGAGCGCCACGTTCTCCATCGCCGGGATCACGGTCATACGAACGAGCCGGGCGAGGCCGGTGAGATTCTCTGTCAGGACCGGGTTTTTCTTGTGCGGCATGGCCGACGAGCCTTTCTGGCCCATCGAGAAGAATTCCGCGCCCTCCAGCACCTCGGTGCGCTGCATGTGGCGAATCTCGATCGCGACGTTTTCGATGGACGAGGCGATGACACCTAGGGTCGCGAAGAACATCGCGTGACGGTCGCGCGGGATGACTTGGGTCGAGATCGGCTCGGGGCTGAGGCCCAGCTGTTCGCAGACGTGTTCCTCGACCGCCGGGTCGATGTTGGCGAAGGTGCCGACCGCGCCGGAGATCGCGCCGGTTGCCACCTCTTCTCGCGCCGCTTTCAGGCGCGACAGGTTCCGGTCGAACTCAGCAAAGAAGCGCGCGAAGGTCAGGCCCATCGTGGTCGGCTCGGCGTGGATGCCGTGGCTGCGGCCCACGCGGACGGTCATCTTGTGCTCCATCGCGCGCTTCTTGAGCGCGGCGAGCACCTTTTCCACATCCGCGATCAGGATGTCGGCGGCGCGCACGAGTTGCACGTTGAGGCAGGTATCCAGCACGTCGGACGATGTCATGCCTTGGTGGACGAAACGCGCCTCGTCGGACCCGACATGTTCAGCGAGGTGGGTGAGGAACGCGATCACGTCATGCTTGGTCACCGCCTCGATCTCGTCGATCCGGGCCACGTCGAATTCGACGTCCTTGGCCTTCCACACCGCATCCGCGTTCTCCTGTGGGATGACGCCCAGCTTGGCCATGGCGTCGCAGGCATGTGCCTCGATCTCGTACCAGATGCGGAACTTGGTGGCCGGCTCCCAGATGTCGGTCATCTCTTTGCGGGCATAACGCGGGATCATGGGGCGGCCTTTCGGTTTGTGGGCGGGTCGCGCGCGTCATAGACTCGTGCCCTGACAAGGGCAAGGTGAGCATGGCAGCACTCTACGACTTCGAGGGCCGCTGGCGCGTCGCGCGCCAGATCGAGGACCGGCACGAGGGGCGCATGGGCCGCTTCGAAGGTGTCGTGACCTTTGCGCCGGACGGGGAAGGGCTGATCTGTCGGGAAGCCGGCGAACTGACCTTCGAGGGCGGCACGCCCTTCGCGGCCTCCCGCACCTACCTCTGGCGGCAGGGTGAGACCGGGATCGAGGTCCATTTCGAAGACGGGCGGTTCTTTCACCGGATCGGCACGGATCAGGCGCCGGTCGCGGATCATTGGTGCGACCCCGACGACTACCGCGTGGCCTACGATTTTACGCTCTGGCCCGACTGGCGCGCGGTCTGGACCGTAACGGGGCCGCGCAAGGACTATACGATGGTCAGCGATTACATGCGGATCGCACCGTGATCGCTGGCAGCCGTTTTGCCGCGTGAAATCTCGGGACCCTTGCAATGGTGGCGCTACTGAGACTTGCCTAAGAGGAACAGGTGCGGCACAACACATCAAAACGACACTGGTATTCAGGGGGACGACCCACATGGCGACACTGACGAATGACAAGGTTCTGAGCGAGGTCTTCGGCCCGCAGTCCGGCACCGCCCTGCGCGTGAAGCAGGTAGCTCTGGTGATCGTGGGGGTCGCGATCCTCGCCGTGGCCGCCAAGATCCGCGTGCCGATGTGGCCGGTTCCGATCACGATGGGCACGTTCGCGGTGCTCGGCCTCGGCGCAGCCTATGGTGCGCGTCTCGGCCTCGTTACCATCGTATCATACATGGTTCTGGGTGCGCTTGGTCTGAACGTGTTCGCAGGCTCCGGCGCGGAGGCCTCGGGCATCGCCTACATGCTGGGCGGCACCGGCGGCTACCTGTTCGGCTACGTCGTGGCAGTCGCGGCGCTCGGCTATCTGGCGCGCCGTGGCTGGGACCGTTCGGTCATGTGGATGGCGGCTGCCATGCTGATCGGCAACGTCATCATTTATGTGCCGGGTCTGGCCTGGCTCGTGAACCTCTACGGTCTCGATGCGCCGATCCTCGAATGGGGCCTGACCCCGTTCCTGATTGGCGATGCGCTGAAGCTGGTTCTCGCCGCGCTTATCTTGCCGGCGGCCTGGAAACTGGTGGGCAACGCCCGCGGCTGATCCCGGCGGCATCGTGACAAGACCGAAAGGCGCGTGAGCACCGCTCGCGCGCCTTTCTTAATGGGTCATGGTCTGATCGCTCAGTCCGTTCGAGATCGGTGGCAACGTCGGCGGTCGTCGTGGGGCGGTTGGCAAAACGCCGGTTCGGTGGTCTGGCGAGGAGCGACGCATGAAGGACAAGCCGCGTCTGGACGCGGGGCCTGCGCCCTCCTTGACCCGCCGTCGACCAAAGGGGGCTCAGTTGTCGAGGTGAAGGCGATTGCTTTGAAAGCCGCCACGCATCAGGCGGCCTTTTTCGGTGACGAAGGGATAGCGGTCAGCCCAGTCGCGAAAGCGGTCGTTCGTGACGATCCGCGCGCCCATATCGGCGGCAGCAGCCAGAAGATGGCCATCTGCCTGTGAGCCCTTGGGAACCACCATGATCCGGTCTTCGGGCAGGTTCAGGTGCCTGGCGAAGCCCGGATCGTGCGTATACTTACCGAACAGCAGATACCCCGCGTTCGCGTCGAACATCACGCCCGGGCGAAAGCCGTCCTTCTCCAGCCGCCTGACCACCCGCCGTACCGTTCGGATATCGGGGGTTTCGCCGTGCCAATACATGACGTTGGAGCCGTCGACGAGGACCGCGGGACGACGCGAACGGCGCACCCGCAGGACAAGTGCGCCGACCAGAAGGACGACGATGAGCGCCCCGAGGGCGACCGGCAACATGGCCTCAGTAGCCGTCAGGCCCGCCGCCGCCCTGCTGCCAAGGCTGAACGAGGTTGCCAAAGCGCGTGAAGCGACCCTCGAAGCTCAGCTCGACAGTGCCGATCGGTCCGTGACGCTGCTTGCCGATGATGACCTCGGCCTTGCCGTGCAACCGTTCCATCCGTTCCTGCCAGGCCGCCATTTCGTCCAGCCGGTCGTCGGAGGGTTTCTCGCGCTCAGCATAGTATTCCTCGCGGAACACGAACATGACCACGTCCGCGTCCTGCTCGATCGAGCCGGATTCGCGCAGGTCCGAGAGCTGCGGGCGCTTGTCGTCCCGGCTTTCCACCTGGCGCGAGAGCTGGGAGAGCGCAACCACCGGAATATCGAGTTCCTTGGCGATGGCCTTGAGGCCCATCGAGATTTCCGCGATCTCGTTCACCCGGTTCTCTGCGGTGCCGCGCACGAGCTGAAGGTAGTCCACGATCAGCACGTCGAGCCCGTGTTCGCGCTTGAGCCGCCGGGCACGGGCGGCGAGCTGGGCGATGGGAAGGGCGGGCGTGTCGTCGATGTAGAGCGGACAGGACTCGAGCGCCTTCGCCGCGTCGACGAACCGCCGGAACTCGCCTTCGGTCATGTCACCACGCCGGATCTGTTCGGACGGCACCTCGGCGGCCTCGGACAGAATACGGGCGGCAAGCTGTTCGGCCGACATTTCGAGCGAGAAGAAGCCCACGACCCCGCCGTTGATCGCGCCTTCCGACCCATCGGGGAGCTTGCCGCGCTTGTAGGCCTTGGCGACGTTGAAGGCGATGTTGGTCGCGAGCGAGGTCTTACCCATCGACGGACGACCCGCGAGGATCAGGAGGTCGGAGCGGTGCAGACCGCCCAGCTTCTTGTCCATGTCGTTGAGTCCGGTGGAGACCCCGGCGAGGCCCCCGTCACGCTGATAGGCCGCGTTGGCAACCTGAACGGCGTCGGTCACGGCATTGAGAAAGCTCACGAATCCGGTCGTCGCTTGTCCTGTCTCGGCCAGCTTGTAGAGCGACTGCTCCGCAGCAACGATCTGCTCGGACGGCTCGTTGTCCCTCTCGAACCGCGTGGCGCGGGCCGAGATGTCGGCGCCAAGCTGGATCAGCTCGCGCCGCTGGTGCATCTCATAGATGAGTTGCGCATAGTCGCGCGCCGCGAAGGACGAGATCGCGGCACCGGCAAGGCGCGCAAGATAGGAGGGACCGCCAAGCTCCTTGAGCCCCTCGTCCTCCTCCATGAACGCCTTGATCGTCACGGGCGAGGCGAGCGCGTTCTTGGAGATGCGCTGCTCGGCGATGTCATAGATTCGCCGGTGGACGGGCTCGTAGAAATGGTCGGGGCGCACGATGTTCGCGACGCGGTCATAGACCTCGTTGTTGGTCAGGATCGCGCCCAGAAGCTGCTGCTCGGCCTCGATATTGTGCGGCATGGCATCGGCCATATCGCTTGTGTTTTCCGGCGTCTGGCCCGGCCGGAATGGCGTTATGTCGTTCATTACATCCCCCAAAGACGTTGGGCGGGCATAGACCTTTGCGGTGGGGCCGCGCCAGTCCAATAAGATCGTGGATAACCCTGTGGGCAGGCCCGACGGCCCCGATGCACACGCTATCGAGTGTAGCACATCGCGTGCGAATATCTACATCTTGACAGGGGGCGAGCCGTCGAAGGTCGTGCAGGTGAGTCGTCCACAGGTCGTGACCGGGCCGCGGCACTATGCGATTTTCAGCCCTTGTGCTTGTCCTGCCACGCGCGCGGTTCGTTCAGGAAGGCCTCGACCTCGGCAAGTGCGGCGTCAGTGAAGATGCCCTGATCGCGGGCCTCAGCCAGAACGTCCCACCAGGTACAAAGATGGTGCAGTTTCACGCCGTGATCGCCGAGCGTTTTCTCGGTCTCGGGGAAGATGCCATAGTAGAAGATCACCGCCGTATGGCCACAAGTCGCGCCGGTTTCGCGGATCGCGTCGACGAAGGACAGCTTGGAGCCGCCGTCGGTGGTCAGGTCTTCGACCAGCAACACCCGCTCGCCCTCGCTCATCGCGCCCTCGATCCGGGCGTTGCGTCCGTAGCCCTTGGGCTTCTTGCGCACATAGGTCATCGGTAGCGCGAGGCGTTCAGCCACGAGAGCGGCGAAGGGGATGCCCGCGGTCTCGCCGCCGGCGATATTGTCGAATGCCTCGAAGCCCGCCTCGCGCATCACCGTCACGGCCATGAAATCCATCAGCGTTGACCGGATGCGGGGGTAAGAAATCAGCTTGCGACAGTCGATATAGGTCGGGCTGGGCAGGCCGGAGGCGAGGATGAACGGGTCTTCGGGGCGGAAGTTCACCGCGCCGATTTCGAGAAGCATCCGGGCAGAGAGCCGGGCGATCTCGGCCTTGTCGGGGAAGGAAGTGGGGATCATCTGGGTCTCCTGTTGCGCGCTCAGGCGTCCACGCGCCAGTGCAGCGGAAAGCCGGGGTCGAAGACGGTGACGGGTCCGGCGCCGCCTTCGAGCTTGGCCGGATAGTCAACTGGGGCGCCCTTTGTGAGCGTGATTGTCTCGTCGGATACCGGCAGACGGTAGAAGGTGGGGCCGTTCAGCGAGGCGAAGGCCTCCAGCCGGTCAAGCGCGTCTTCGGCCTCGAATACCTCGGCGAGGCAGGACATCGTGTTTGTCGCCGAAAAAACACCGGCGCATCCGCAGGCATGTTCCTTGAGGTGGTCCGGATGGGGGGCGCTGTCGGTGCCGAGAAAGAAATGCGCGTCGCCCGAAGTCGCGGCCTCGACCAGAGCGAGGCGGTGAACCTCGCGCTTGGCGACCGGCAGACAGTAGTAGTGCGGCTTGATCCCGCCCACAAGGATGTGGTTGCGATTGATAATCAGGTGGTGAGTGGTGATGGTGCCGCCCATATCCTCTTGAGATTTAACGTAATTCACACCGTCGGCGGTAGTGACGTGTTCCATCACGACGCGCAGGCCCGGCGTGTTGCGACGAAGCGGGTCGAGCACCGTTTCGATGAACACCGCTTCCCGGTCGAAGATGTCGACGTCCGGTGTCGTGACTTCACCGTGGACGCACATGGGCAGCCCGATCTCGGCCATCATTTCGAGCACGCCGCGCACCTTGTCGAAGTCGCGCACACCGGAGGCGGAGTTGGTCGTGGCGCCCGCCGGGTAGAGTTTCACAGCCTTCACGAGGCCGCTTTCCGCCGCACGGCGCACGTCCTGCGGGTCGGTGGTCTCGGTCATGTAGAGCGTCATGAGCGGCTCGAAGGCCTGGCCCTCAGGCAAGGCGGCCATGATCCGGTCGCGATAGGCGGCCGCATCTGCGGCGGTGACGACCGGGGGCACGAGGTTGGGCATGATGATCGCGCGGCCGAAATGGCGGGCGGTTTCAGGGAGCACCGTTTCCATCATCGCGCCGTCGCGCAGGTGGAGGTGCCAGTCGTCGGGGCGGCGGATCGTCAGGCTTTCGGTCATGGCGGGGGATTAGCCGTTTGCGGCGCGCTTCGCCAGAGGTTTTGCGCCTTGCTTCGCAAGTCGCGGCGGGCGCGCCTTCGGCGCGCAAGGCCAAGTCGGGGCGACGGTTAGGGTGTCGGTTGCGGGAAGGGAAGTGTCTGCCCCCGCGGGTGGGTTCGTGGAGCAAACTCATCCTTCCCCCGAAGTGCTTTGGAAGCACGGAACGTAAATCAAAGAGCGGAGGTGTCCTGCTTCGCGGCGCGTTGGCCGTAGCCGATGAGCAGTTTCGCAGCCTCGAGCGCAAGTGGTCGGGCGGGCGGGCTCATCATCAGGCGGCCCATGAGCGCGCGGTTCGGCTCTTCGAGCATGAGCGCGTCGAACCGCTGGCGGCGCCACAGGACGGCTTCGGTATGCAGCTCGGCAAGCTGTGCGTCGGCCATCAGCCGCTCGAACCACGGGTCGCGCAGGGCGTCACACTGGCGGATCGACGTGTCCTCTTCGGCGATCCAGTTGCGCTCGGTCCAGTAGTCGAGACCAAGCGCGTCGCCCTCGTGCACCGCCCGCCCGCGTGCGCGTTTGAGGATGTAGCTTTCCATAGCGCCCAGCGGGTAATGGTTCAGCTGGGCAAGACCGTAGTTCGGGCGGCCATAGGGCGAAAAGATCGGACCCTTGCGAAAGCGCGGGCCGAGGTCGCGACCCTCACCGTCGAACCACCGGCTGCCGTTGGCGGCCTCGGACGGTGCGCGGGGGCGATGGACGCCGAGTTCGCCGTAGGCGCCGTCATTGCGGTAAAGCGTCTTGAACATGCTCGCGCGCCACGGCCAGTACATGATCTCGGGCGCCGCCCGGGTGAATTGCGCCGTGATCGGCAGATCTTCGAACCGGACCACGCCGCCATTGCCGAAGAGCCGCCAGGTGAGCGTGATTGCGTCTGCGTCTGGCAAAGCATCCAGCAGGGCAGGCAGCGTATGGTCGCCCGTGTGGATGTTGACGAATTCGTCCACGTCCAGCGCGAGAAGCCAGTCTGCCGCGCGCACGGCCGGATGCCGGTCGGCCAGTTTCAGCCCCGCGAACTGTATGCCGCCCTCATGCGGACCGTCGTTGCGCAAGTGGTGGACCGGCGCGATCTCCGCCAGCCGATCGAGCATGGCGTCCGTCCCGTCGTCGCAATCGTTGGAGAGCACGACAAGATCGGTGAATCCGATGCCCAGATGGTGCGCCACCCACTCGACGAGGAACGCCCCCTCGTTTCGGACCGTCAGGACGGCGGTTGCGCGCATCACCAGTCCTTCTTGAACACCAGGACCTTGGCCTTCGACCACTTGGGAAAGTAGGTCAGCCCATTGCGGTGCATTGCGCCGAACACGGCCCTCACGCCGGTTTCGCCGATCCACTGGGGATGAACCTCGATCACCGCGAGCCGGATGCCCGAAAGCGTTGCCTTCTCGAAAAGGTCCGCCTCGGCGCCCTCGATGTCGCAGACCAGAGCCGTCGGCTTGAGGTCCTTCCAGACCGTGTTGATGTTCATCACCTCGATCTCGTGTTCGGCGATCACCGGTGCGTCGAGTTTCGCGGGTTCGGGGTCGAGCGAGGAGGTGAGGAGGTTCTCCCGCTGGTAGAAGGCCGCCTTGCCCTTTTTCGGGCCCACGATGGCGTTGGTGACGGTCACGTTGTCGATGTCGTTGACAGCGTGAACATCGCGCATGTAGGCGACGGCATCCGGGTTCGGCTCATAAACATGGACGTGCGACGCGCGGCAGTTGCGGGCCATGACCGAAGACATGAAGCCGATACCGCCGCCAAGCTCCAACACGACGTCTTCTGGGAGCACATTCGCGCGAACGGCGTCGGCTTCGGTCCGCTCGTAACTGTTTCGCCGGATCGCCCGCCGCAAGCGAGGTGTGAGCACCTCGGGCCGGTCGGGGAACTTGAGCCCCCGGCACCGGATGACCGCTTCGCCGTCCGGATCATCGGGCGGGGCGGGGATAGAGGTTTTCACTTTCATTTCAAATGTCCGGTCCTGTGCAAGCGCCATGTTCACTGCTCCTTGTCAGCCTGCGTTGTCCCCCGTTCTTGTCGTCGACGCTCTCCCGGCGTCTCAGCTTTCCATGTCGAGGGCGAGCGCGAAGGCCACCCGCTCCATCTCGGTCAGTTTCGTTTCCAGCGCCTGCGCGTAAAGCTCCTGAAATTCGGGCGTCTCATGCAGTTCGTCGGCCTTGGCGCGGTGCCAGTCGAAGCCTGCGTCCTGTAGCCGGGCGAGCACCGGATCGGCCAGCAGCCGCTCCATCTCGGCGCGCACGCGGGGGATGTTGCGCTTGATCGTCACGTCGCGGTTTCCGCCCCAGTCCATGCGCACCCAGTAGTTGATGCCGATGGAGCGGTCGACGTGAAGTGCGCGGCCGCGCTGGCGTTTGATGAGGAAGCTTTCGGCCGAGCGCAGGGCGTAGTGGTTAAGTTGCAGCAGGTCGTAACCGATCGTCTTGAGGTCCGAGCGCCAGCCGTTGTCCTTGTACTTGTCGGTCATGACCTGACCCGAGCCGTTCACCCACTGGACCTGCTCGCGCCGACCTTCGTCGAGCTTGTTGGGTCGGTGGCACGACAGCTTTTCGTAAGCCCCGATGTTCTTGGTCATCGTCTTGAAGCCCCACGCGGTGTGCGGCTTGGGGCAGTATTTCGGGGCGGCGTCGTCGAACTGGTCGATCACGAGGTCTCGCGACAGCTTGGTGACGCCGTTATGGCCGAAAAGCCGCCACGTCATCGCGACGTTGGTGGCGTCCGGCACACGCTCGAAGAAATCTTCGAGCCGACCGTTGCCGCATCGGACGTTCATGAACTCGTCAACGTCGATATGGATGACCCAGTCGGCGTTCTGGATGACGGGCTCCTTCAACGCCTTGTTCAAGGCGTGCTGTTGCGGTGAGTTGCCTTTCCATTCGGTATTGTCGCGGTGCTGAAGCACGCCCATCTCCTGCAACCGGTCGAGGATCTCGGCGGTCCCGTCGGTGCAGTCGTTCGTATAGATCAGGAAGTTATCCACGCCGATCATGCGGTGATAGGCGACCCATTCGAGGATATAGGGTGCTTCGTTCTTCATGCAGCCGACGATCACGTTGCCGGAGCGGCCCTCGGGCAGATCGCGCGGGGCGACTTCGGTAAAGGCGGCTGCGATTTCCTCCTCGTTCACGCGGCCCAGCCGGTTGTGTGGGGCGAAACGGCCTGACCGGAGGTGATGGAAGTTCTCCTTGGCGCGCTCGGACAGCAGCTTTTCGGCCACGGGGGTCAGGCCGCCGGACTTCGACGGTTCCTCGCCACTCATGCGGGCCTTTTGCGCCTCCTGCTGACGTCGGCGCACCTCAGCGGTCGCCATGTCGATCCGGGGCAGGGCGGCGGCGGCGTATTGCGTTGCGCGGAAGCCGTGGGTCGTCTCGGCCTCCTGCCAGGGTGCTTCCGGGCTGTCGGGGCGCAGGGCCGCTTCGAGCTGCGGGAATCGCTCGACGAGCGCTGCGTTCCCGTCCGCAAAGTGATCTGAGAGAACAGAGAGCGCGCCGGGCCGGATCGGTTCGCCAGCGATCTCGACCTCGGACATGAAGCGCGACTGGAGCTGGCGGGGAATGATGCGCCCCTTGCGCATGAGTTTTTCGAACACCTGATTGAGCGCGCGGCCCCGTGCCAGCGTTTCCGCAGACGGGCGGGCGGCCGGTTCCGCCGGCGTCGCGCGGCCGATGCCGGGGTCTGCGCCGAGCATGTCAACGATCTCTCCCGTCGCGTCCTCGGAATCGAAGAGTGCCGCGTCATAGGGCCGTAGATGCACGTTTCCGGTGCCGAAGACACCCTCCCAATGCCCCAGCGTCCCAGCGAGGTCCAACCAATGAGGCACGCCCTGAACCTCAGGAAATTCATTCAGAGCCGGGGCGATGCGGTTCCAGTCGGCAAGTGCCGCGCTGCGCCAGTTGTCCGTCCCGACCAGGGCGAGTTCCTGGCCGAGGTCCGCACGGCGTCCGTCAAGAATTGAAGCCTCATAGTGACGCACCAGCATCCGGGCCTGTTCGTCGACATGCATCACCACGTTGATGTCGGTCGAAAGCGGTGCCAGCATGGCTTTGAGGCGTCGCAATTCACCGGCATTGGGCAGGGTGGACAGTTGCAGGGCGGACAGGACGAAGACGTCCGGCCGGGCGCGGCCCACCTCCGACGCCATATCCTCGGCCAGCCGACGGGCCAGTGTTTCCTGCGCCTTGGGTGATCCGAACCCGCGGGCATAGCGCAGTTGATCGACATGGCCCGGGTCGGTCACGGCCATGTAAAGCTTGGTATGGTTGAGCCGCCCCATCCCACAATAGAGCACGCCCTCCTTCGCCAGCGCCCCGCGCTTGTCGTTGAACACGGATTGGAGGCGCTCGGCGCCGCAATTGGGCAGGCCGATATGAAGCAGGATCTTCATGCCTTGGCGCTCCGGCTCGCAGGGGCGGTCTCGCCCCCGTCGCTATCTTCCGCCGGGCGGTTCTCGTTCTCGTTCGCCTTGCCCCACCACGGAAGATCAACACCCGTAAAGGCCGAAATTTTCTCGGGCGCATGTGCGTCGGCGATATCGAATTCCAGGAAATCTTCAGCCCCGTCAAAGACATGCCGGCAGAAATTGATGTGCGCTTCGATCCAGCGTTCGATCTCACCGGGGTTCTGGCCGTGAAATTGCGGCAGGCCCGGAACGTGGTTGTCCGGCAGGCGCGTCTTGCCGAGGTTCGACCAGCGCCGGATGCTGTCCGCATGGCTTTCAGGGTCGCGCCGTGACAGCAGGAACCGCGCCCCGGGATGGTGTGCGCGGATGGCCGCGATGATGGCCCAATCCGTCTGCGGCCAGAAATTGCGGCCGCGTCGGACCACCGAAATCTCGGTATAGGCATCGAAGTCCGCCATGTCCGCCAGCGGGTCGCCGCTTTCGAAATACCCTTTGTACATCAGCCGCCCGACGAAGCCGACCTTGTTGCCCTTCGCATCCCGCGCCATCCAGTCGGCCACGCGCAATCCGGCGGCGTTGAAGGCGGTGGCGAGCGTTGTGGTGCCCGACTTCGGCAGGCCCAGATTGATGATCTTCGGCACGCTCACGCGATCAGCTCCATCAAGGCGATCTCGGCCGGGCTTTCGTGCGGCGTGGCAAGCAGCCGCGCGCGCAGATCCTGATAGCCGGGACGCGACAGGAGCGCATCACGCTTGGCCCGGTGCGCGGCGCAAGCAGCAGCATGCAAGTCGGCCACACCGGGGAGCGCCATGAGCGCCGCCATTTCCTCTTTCAGTCGGGGCAGGCAACGCAGGATCGAGCGATCCTCCCACGACGGGTCGTTGCGTTCACGCCAATAGCTGTCGTCAAATTCCCGGTTCTCGCGGTTCACATCGCCCCGGTCGTTCTTGACGAGGTAACTGTCGAGCGACCGCAGGGCATAGTGGTTGAGCGTCGCAAACTCCCGCGCGCCTTTGGCCGGGAACTTGCGTTTGCGGTTCTTGTTCGCGGCGGTGCGGAATTTCCACGGCACGTCGCGCCCCGATCCGTCCGTCCAACCGGGCCGACCGGCCTTCTTGATCCCGCCCTTCATGAACGGGCGATGCGCGCCAAAGTATTGCACCGGAAAATCGTTCCGCGTCAGGGTCTTGACCTCCTGGGCCAGCTCATCGCACCAGATGTCCGGATTGTGGGAGTAGGTGAATTGCTCGATCACCGGCCGGTCCTCGAAGGTCTCGACCCCTCCGTTCGCCATGAACTGGAACGTGAGCGAGATCGCATG
The DNA here is from genome assembly GCF_002384975.1 of Maritimibacter sp. UBA3975. Taxonomy (NCBI): domain Bacteria; kingdom Pseudomonadati; phylum Pseudomonadota; class Alphaproteobacteria; order Rhodobacterales; family Roseobacteraceae; genus Maritimibacter; species Maritimibacter sp. UBA3975. Next base: position 360,091 of record NZ_DGCP01000009.1, on the reverse strand, counting down.
CGGGTTACCACAGGCCGCGATCAATTCCGGGATCGTCCCGTCACCCACATGAATGTTTAGGAACTCGTCCACATCCGCGACCCAGACCCAGTCGGCCCCGGCCATCGCCGGCTGGCGCGTGGCGTGTTTCAGCGCTTCCATCTGGTAGTTGCGCCCCTCGGCGGGGTTGGGCAGGTGGGTCACGAGCCCCTCGGACGCGAGCGCATCCAGCATCGTGTCCGTCCCGTCGTCGCAATCGTTGGAGTAGAACAGGAAGTCCGTGACGCCGATCACGCGGTTGAAGGCAATCCACTCGATCAGAAAGGGCCCTTCGTTCTTCACGCAGGTGACGGCGGTGATACGCATCAACGCGCCTCCGTCCTGGGATCGGGAAGGGTCATCATCTGTCCGCCTGCTCGTCTGTCGCCGGGTCGGCCCGGTCTCACGTGATTATTGCCATACTATGCGCAAAATGCGGGAAAATCGTCAACTTTTTCCCAAGGGGTCCGGTTTCTGCTGTGCCATCGCGGTGACAGGGCTGTCCGCGCGCAACCTGACAGTTTCGTGCGTGCCGACACACTTGACCCTGCCGTGCCGGACATGTCCCATGCGGGCGAGGGAGGACCATGAATGACCGACATTCCAGCCGATATCGACGGCGTCGAGGCGATGCTCACGGGCGAGGATTACGTCGTGGGCCGCGCCCTCGCCACCGTGACCTTTCTCGCCCTGAAACTGGGACGTCCCCTGTTTCTCGAAGGCGAGGCAGGCGTGGGCAAGACGGAACTCGCCAAGGCGCTCTCGACCGGGCTGGGTCGCCGCCTGATCCGGCTGCAATGCTACGAAGGGCTCGACGCCTCTTCGGCGGTCTACGAATGGAACTTCCCGGCGCAGATGGTGGCGATCCGCACCGCCGAGGTGACCGAAGGCACCGACCGGGAGGCGTTGACGGACGAGCTCTTCTCTGACCGTTACCTGATCCGCCGCCCGCTGCTTGAGGCGATGTCGCCCCAGCCCGGCGGTGCGCCCGTCCTCCTCATCGACGAACTCGACCGCACCGACGAACCTTTCGAGGCCTTCCTGCTGGAGGCGCTCAGCGATTTCCAGGTGACGATCCCGGAACTCGGCACGATCCGCGCGCCGGAGCCGCCCATCGTTATTCTCACCTCCAACCGCACGCGCGAGGTGCATGACGCGCTCAAGCGTCGTTGCCTCTACCACTGGGTCGATTATCCGTCTTTTGATCGCGAAATGGAAATCCTCGCGGCCCGCGCCCCCGAAGCTTCCGAGACGCTCTCGCGCGAAATCATCGCCTTCGTGCAGCACCTGCGCACCGAAGACTTGTTCAAGAAACCGGGGGTGGCCGAGACGATCGACTGGGCCAAATGCCTGCTCGCGCTCGATGTCATCGACCTCTCCCCCGAAGTCATCGCGGACACACTGGGCGCGATCCTGAAATACCAGGACGACATCCAGCGCCTCGCGGGCTCCGAAGCGACCCGCATTCTCGAAGACTCCCGCAAGTCCCTCGAGCTTGCGTGATGGTCTTTCCGGTCCCGAAATATCCCGGGGGTGCGGGGGCAGCGCCCCCGCGTGGGTCGGATGGCGCGCAAGCGTCATTCGAAACCTGACATGGTCGCGCTTCCCGACCTCGACCTGCCGGAGAACCCGCGCCTCACGGCCAACCTGACCCATTTCGCGCGTGCGCTGCGCAATGCCGGGCTCAAGGCTGGGCCCGGCAAGGTGCTGGATGCCACGCGGGCGGTCGCCGCTGCCGGGTTCACCTCCAAGACTGACTTCTACTGGACGCTCCACGCCGTCTTCGTCTCTCGCCCCGAAGAGCGACGGGTGTTCGATCAAGTGTTCCGCCTCTATTGGCGTGATCCACGGTTCCTCGAACACATGATGTCGCTGATGATGCCCGCCGTGCGCGGCGTGCAGGACGAACGCCGCGCCAAACCTGCCGAGAAACGCGCGGCGGAGGCTTTGCTCGACGGGATCGAGCCGGACATGCCCGAAGGGCAGAACGACGATCCGGAAGAGACCGAAATCGAAGTCGACGCCACCCTTACAATGTCGCGCGAAGAGCGCCTGCGTACGCTGGATTTCGAGCAGATGTCGAATGCCGAGGTGGCCGAGGCGAAACGCATCCTCGCGCGCCTCACGCTCCCGGTGAAGCCGCTGCAATCGCGCCGGACGAAGGCCGCGCTCCACGGGCGGATGCCGGACTGGCGGCGCACGATGCGTGACGCGATGCGGCAAGGAGGCGAGATCCGCGACCTCGCGACCAAGGAGCGGCGGCTGCGCTGGCCAAACCTTGTCGTGCTTTGCGATATTTCCGGTTCGATGTCGTCGTATAGTCGGATGGTCTTGCATTTCCTCCATTCCGTCGCGAACCAGAAGGGCGCCGGATGGGCGAAGGTTCACGGGTTCACCTTCGGGACGCGCCTTACGAATATCACTCGTCACCTCTCGACCCGGGACGTGGACGCGGCGCTGGCCGCCGCCGGTGCCGAGGCGCAGGACTGGGAGGGAGGCACGCGCATTGGCGAGTCGCTTCACGCCTTCAATCGCGACTGGTCGCGCCGGGTCATGGGGCAGGGGGCGGTCGTGCTGATCATCACCGACGGGCTGGACCGTGACGACCCCGCGCGTTTAGCGCGCGAGATGGAGCGGCTGCACCTGTCGGCCCGGCGCGTCATCTGGCTCAACCCTCTCCTGCGGTGGGAGGGTTTCGCGCCCAAGGCTGCCGGCATCCGCGCGATGCTGCCCCATGTGGATACGTTCCGCGCGGGCCATAACATCGCCTCGCTCGCCGATCTGGCGCAGTCGCTCGCCCGCCCGGACGATCCGGGTGAGAAGGTGCGGCTGATGGGGCTGCTCTGAAGGCGCGTCAGGTGCGCAGGCCGGTCTCTTTCAAAAGACCCAGGCGTTTGGCTTCGTAATAATAGCCGCGCGCGTACCACGACATCGCCCGGTCGATATCGCCATCTGCAACCATGTAAGCCCCGCGCAGGTACTTGCCCGCGTATTTCAGGTTCACATCCGGGTTGAGCAGTTCGGACGCCGGGCCGCGATGGCCCATGGTGCGCGCGGTCTGCGGCAGGATTTGCAGGAGGCCCCAATAGGGGCCGTTGCGCGCCGCCGGATTGTGTGTCGACTCGCGGATCGCCTGACGGTGCACCAGTTCGCGTGGGATCTCGTAGTGGTCGGCCCACTTGTTGATGAGCGCACGCAGTTCTGGTGTTTCGTTGGGAAAAAGCGGCGGGTTGTAGCCGTCCCGCGGGCGCGACATGGTCCCGACCCGGAAGTCGCCACAGCCCGCAAGCGCGCCAAGTCCGAGCACGAGGGCGGTGCGGCGCGTGAACTGTTGCATGGTTGTCTCCGGCTGTCCCAGATCGGTCTTGCCGCGATTCCGCGGATTTCGGAAGTGCGGCGTCAAAAACCCCTCGAAAACAGCGATTTCGCGCCTATCTCACGCGCACCGGAAGTCGGGTGAAGCCCCGGAACCGGGCGAGCGGCAGACGTTGCGCCGTGCCGTCGGGTGCAAGCTCGGGGAACCGTTCGACGAGCTTGCCAATGGCGATACGTCCCTCGATCCGCGCAAGCGTCGCGCCGAGGCAGACGTGGATGCCAGTGATAAAGGCGATCTGACGGTTCGGTCTGCGTCCGAGGTCGACCCGATCCGGATCGGCAAACTGCGCCGGGTCGCGGTTCGCGGCTGCGATGGAGGTGTGGATATAGGTGCCTTTGGGCAGCACCCTGTCTTCCAGTTCGATGTCGTCGCCCGCCCGTCGGTTGCCGATCTGAAGCGGGCTCTCGACCCGCAGGAATTCCTCGACCGCCGTCGTGATGAGGCCGGGGTCCGCGATCAGGCGCCGGTGTTCACCGGGGTTGTCCAGAAGCGTGCCGACGGCATTGCCCACAAGCGAGGTGGTCGTCTCGTGCCCCGCGTTCAGCAGGAAAATGCAGTTCTGGATGAGTTCCTCTTGCGTAAGCCGCGTCCCGTCTGCCTCGCCGAAAATCAGCGCCTCGAGAACCTCGCCTTCAGCAGCCCCATCCGGGTTGGCGCGGCGATGCGTTATGAGGTCGTCCAGTACTTCGGAAAACTCCGTCACGGCCCGATTGCCAGCGTCCAGCCGATCCTGCGGCACCACGGGATCGAGCGCGCCGAGTATGGCGAGGGAGTAGCTGCGCAACTGCGGCCGGATCTCTTCCGGGACGCCCAGCATGAACGAGATGATCTCGGTCGGCAGGACCTTGGCGAAGTCGTCGATCATGTCGAACCGGCCCATTTCATCCACCCGGTCGAGCAGCCGGTCCACGATCCGGTCGATCAGGGGCTCGAACTCTGCCAACTTGCGGGGGGTGAAAGCACCGGCCAACAGCTTGCGCACGACGGTATGCTTCGGCGGGTCGTTGAAGACGAGCGAGGTCGTGTGATGGGTGCGCAGGGGACATTCCCCGAACTTGCGCCCGAACTCCTCGGTCTTGTCCGACAGCATGTCGCGGCTCTGATACACCTTCTGGACATCCGCGAAGCGCGTCAGAAACACCGATCCGTCGGCGTTTTGATGCACCGGGCTTTCCCGCCGCAGCCGCGCGAGCGTGGGGTAGGGATCGGCGATGAAAGCTGCGTCGATCTCGTTGATGTCGAAGCGGGGCATCGTGCCGTCCATTGTAACCTCCTCCCAAAGCCCGCCAACACTACGGGGGCGGACAGTCGGGATGCAAGGCGGCGATCAGCGTGACAGCGTCTGCACCACGTCGGCCGCCAGTTGGCGCAGCGCGAGGCCGGAGGCATTGGCGATGGCGGCAGGCGATGTGTCGGGCAGGGGGACCGAGATGTCGAACCGCTCGATGCGCTCGCGGATGACATAGCCGTAGGACGAGATGGCGTATTGGCCGCGCAGGTCCAGCGTCCCGTTTTCACGGGCGACCATTTCGGACACGCGCACATGCACGGCAGCCTGCGGCGGGTTTTCGAGCGGCCAGGGCTCGGACGCGGTGGTCGCGGTGGAGGTGCGCGCGATCTCGTCCGTGAGAAGCTGCGTGACCGCGCGCTGCGGGTCGTCTGCCCAGAGCGCGTTGTCGACGGCCACCAGCGCACCGTTGTCGTTTTCCAGCATGATCTCGGAATCCTCGGCATAGGCCGGGAGTGAGACGTCCATGATCTCCAGCGTCGCCACGCTGACCCGTTGCACCGCGTCCGGCCGGGTCGGTCCGGTGTCGATCAGGTAGCGCGGCCCATCGTTCCCGCAGGCGGCGAGCAGGATGAGGGCGAGGGGGGCAGCGATACGAAACATGGATTACCGTCCGAACAAGAGGGAATTGGGATTGCGCTCGATGGCGCGGGCGAGTTTCGAGAGCGCTTCGGCGGCGGCCTGAACCTCGCGCAGCGAATTGAGCGTCTCGCGGCTGAAGGTCGACTCGCTGCCATAGCTCGCCACGACCCGTTCCGCCTCGCGTACCAGCCGTTGCAGGCGGACGGACAGGTCGGGGAGTGTCTCTACCGCGTCGCGAATTGCGTCGGCGGCTTCCTGGGCAGACGCCGTGGCCGCATTCACATTCTCCACCGCGCCGCCTTCGCGCAGCTCTTCGAGCGCCCCACGCGCTTCGTCCAGTGCCGCGGTCACGCTCTGAGGAATGGCGCGCGCCTCTTCCGTGTCGATGAGTGCATCGGCGGAGTCGAGCAATTCGCGCGCCGAGGCGAGGAATTCCTCGATCTCAAGCTGGTTGGCCTTTTCCGTGAGTGCGTTGAGGCGCGTGATGAGATCGGTGAACTCGCCCGCCGCCCCGCTGATGTCGCCCGCGAAATCGGTGACCGACTGCGCGGCGGTCTGCACACTGTTGAGCGCCTCGACGAGGTTCGCGACCGTTTCAGCCTGCCGGAGCGTTTCCGTGACGGCCCTCAGGTCGGTGACGACCCCGCTGATCTCGCCCGGAAGCGCCTGAACCTCGTCGCTCCCGACCACGCCGCGCGCGTCCGCAAGAAGTGCCACGAATTCCCCCGGCGCGTCGCGCAGGGCGTCATCAGCCACGAAGGATTCGATGGTGGCGAGGGTCGAAATGGTCTGGTCCAGCAACTCCTCGACCGGCAGGTTGTCGATTCGAGTGAGAAGACCTTCAGCCGTCGCGCCGATGTCTGGCAGCTCGGACTCGACCGATGGGATCAACGGCGGCGTGTCGGGCAGGGTGACGAGTGCGGCGGGTTCGGGATCGGGCAGATTGACCAGCTCGACCACCAGCGACTGGCTGAACATGGATTGCAGCCCGAGCCGCGCCCGCAGGCCGTTGCGCACCGCTTCCGAGAAGAAGTCGATGACACCCTCTTCGCCCACGTCGGCCGGCAGGCCGATCCGGCCGGGATCGATGGACAGCGTGGCGCGCAGCCGCACCTCGCGCCGCTCGTCGGTTTCGCGCACGCGGGCGTTGATGGCGGCGACGGTGCCGATCCGGACGCCCCGAAGCGTGACGGCCGACCCCTGTGCCAGGCCGCTCACGGATTCCTCGAACTCCACCGACATCTCGACGGTGTTCTCGAACGGGTCCTCGAAGGCACTGCTGCGCGCGGAATCCTCGTTCTCGTAAAGCTCGAAGACCTGTCCTTCCATGATCGGTTCGCCGCCGGAGAAAACCGTATCGAAGGTCAGCCCCCCTCGCACCACGTTGGCCAGCGAGCCGACCGAAACGTCGAGCCCGCCAGTGCCGAGGCTGAGCGACAGCCCGGAGGTGAGCCAGAAGCGCGTCGCCGATGTCAGCAGCTCGTCGTAAGGTTCGCGGATGAATGCGTCGAAGACCACGCCGTCGCGGGTGAACAGCAGCTCAGGCCGCTCGATCTTGCCCACTTCGATCCCCTTGTGAAAGATCGGGGCACCCACCGAAAGCTGGCCCGCGTCGATGGCCCGAAGCGTGATGCGCGTGCCGACCGCGCCCGGCTCCACCAACGGCGCATCCTCGCGCCCCGTGAACCGGTCGAAGGCCGCGCCCGGCGAAGGCTCGAAATCGGCTTCGAGATAGACGCCCGACAGCACCGTGGTCAGACCTGAGACGCCACTGGTCGAGACCTCTGGGCGCACGACCCAGAACTGGGCATCTTCCGGAAGGGAATCGGCAATCGTCCTGTCCAGACGCGCGGTCACCACCACCGAGCTGAGATCGGGGACGAAGGCGACGCTTTCCACGTTGCCCACGATCACGTCCCGGTAGCGCAGCGTGGTTTCGCCGGCGACGATCCCGCCGGCATTTTCGAACGAGATTTCAATGGTCTGACCCCGGTCGAGCCAGGTTTGCCAGGCCACGAACAGCGTCACCAGAAGGGCGGCGATGGGAATCAGCCAGGCCAGCGACAGATTGCGCCAGAACGACGGCTTGCGTCGTTCGATCTCCATGTCGCCGGGGCGGGAGTCGCTCATGTTTCGCTGCCTTTCGCGCGCGGAGGATACTCTACGTCCCAGATAAGCCGCGGATCGAAACTCAATGCCGAAACCATGGTGAATGCAACCGATAAGGCGAAACTCACCGCCGCGATCCCCGGCTTCACCGTCGCCGTGAAGTCGAGTGTGACCAGTGAGGACAGGATCGCGACTACGAAGACGTCGATCATCGACCAGCGCCCGATGAACTCGACGATCACGAACAGGACATGGCGGCGATCGGCATTGAGCCGAACCGTGCGCGAAATGGACAGGGCGAGATAGGCGATGGCTGCGAACTTGCCGAGCGGGATGACCACCGATGCAACGAAGACGATGACCGCGACGCCGTAGTCACCATGTTCGGCCAGGTCCACGACCCCGCCCACGATGGTGTTGTCCGTCGTGCGCCCGAGGTTCGTCGTCTGGAGCATGGGGAACACGTTGGCGGGGATGTAGACGATCAATCCCGCGATCAGCCACGCCCACACTTTTTGCAGGCTGCGCCCGTCCGGCGGGGACAGCGGCGTTCCACAGCGCAGGCACCGGGCCGCACCACCCGGATGCACCTTGCCGCAACTGGTGCAGCCGGCCAGACCTGCCGCATGGGCGGTCAGGATCTGCGTCGCGTGTCCAGCGTCTTCCAAACCGTTACCCTGCTCATGAAATTGTCTTTGAAGACGGTCACCACGACGAGTGCCGAAAAGGCCCAGAAGGCGGGGCCCAGCGAAACATGGGCCAGTCCCGCAACCTTCACCAGCGCCACCGCAACACCGACGAGGAACACCTCGACCATCGCCCAGGGCCGCAACGTCTCGGCATAGCGGAACACCGGCGCGGCGAAGCGCAGCGGATACCAGCCAAGAGCCATCGGCCCGAGGACGTAGAGCAGCGACGCAAAACGCACCAACGGGATCACGATGATCAGCGCGGCCATGCCGTAGGACAGCGGTGCGTTCAGCCCGCTGGAATAGACCGCCACCGTGTCGAACAGCGTGGCCCGGCGTACCATGCCCGCCGCCTCGAGCTCGAGAAACGGAAAGAACAGCGCGCCGAACAGAAGGATCAGGGCGGCGAAAGCCAGCATGATGATCCGGGTCATGGCGAGTGGCCGCGGTGCCTCGATCACCGAATGGCAGCGCGGACAGGAGGCGATATCGCCCGCGCCCACATCGCGGTCGCGCAAGAGCGCATCGCAGGACGGGCAGGCGATGTAGGAGTCAAGCTCACTGTCAGCGATGATCGGGTGGGCAGCACCTGTCATGCGGTCAACCTGCACCCTTTTGAGAGGGAATAAAAGATACGCCCTCGTGAGGTGGTCTCACCCCCGGATCAGCCGCCACAGATTGAGCGCGAGGTCACCAAGATCACCCATCCGTGCCGCCAGCTGCTCACCCGCGACACCGGGGGTCGTGTCACGCGCTTCGATCCGTCGGATCAGGCGCGCGAGCCGCCGCCGATGCGTGCCGGTCGCCACCTGGAGCGGGTCCGCCAGCATCCCGGCGAATGTGGTGACCACCGAGATCACGACGGCCAGCCCCCCGGCGGTCAGCGCCAACCGCCAGCCGGGCAGGGCGACGGGAAAGATGTCGTAATAAACGGACCCGAGCCAGGGGCCGAGCAAGAACCGGTCGATGGCCGCACCGCGCGCCCCGGCATCCGCCACCGGTCCGATGAGCGAGAAGAGTCCCGGCGTCGCAGCGCCGAGCAGCAGGACGCCGGTGATGAGCAACAGCGCTGTCGTTGTAATCTCTGCGACAGCCGTGCGCACCGCGAGGTAGTCCTCTATGGCCGCATCGGTCGCCGCATCCGTCCCGGTTGCGGAGCCGATGACGTTCTGGTCCGCAAGGAACGTCCGAAGCCGCGCCTCGATGGCCCGCGAAACGTCCGTGCGCAACCCGAACCGCCGCGCCGCCAGCCACTCTGCTGCCTGTCGTTTGCCCGCCAGCCGCGCTCCGAGCGCCGCGAAACGCGCGAGAAGCGCCGGCACCGCAAGGAACACGTTCAAGGGCGCGCGCACCAGATCGCGTCCGAGTGCCGCCCTGTGGAGACGCCTGGTCCCCGCGAACCCATAGGTCGCCCGCACGAACGCCTGCAAAGCCGCCCGCCGTTCTGGTGTCGGAGAATCATTCGGTGCCATGCGTGGAATATGTGTGCGACGCTGTCCGATGAGAATGGCCGGAGCGGAATTTGCTCGTGCGCCCGTTCCGGTCGGTCTGTCATCAGGGTCGGCAAAAAATGGCAAGACATCCCCCCGAAGCTGTCAGCTTCGGCAGCTGAAAAAAGCAAGCCTTTGATGCGAAGGGATTTTTGGCTCCGGCGGTAGGGATCGAACCTACGACCAATTGATTAACAGTCAACTGCTCTACCGCTGAGCTACGCCGGAACACGGAGGCGCGTATAGCAACGGGAATTTGCCCCGTCCAGAGGGAATCGTCACAAAAATTCCGTCTCAGGCGCGGGCGAAACGGGCGTCTGGTGCGAGCTTTGGGCTGGCGGTGACCGCGCCGCGTGTAGCGAGGTCTATGAGATGGGCGAAGACGTTGCGTTCGGCGGCCGGGATCAGCGTGTCCGGCGTATCCGTGTAGATCGTGCGGGTGAGTGTCGGGACGGTGGCCGGGCCTTCCGCCAATGCCTCAAGGATCGCGCGCTCGCGTCCTTTCCGGTGGTCCATGAGCCACGCAAGGCGCGCCTTTGGGTCCTCGATCGCGGGGCCGTGGGCCGGATAATGGATACGGTCGTCGCGGGCCAGAAGTTTCTCGCAGGAGCCCATGAATGCCGTCAGGTCGCCGTCCGGTGGCGACACGAGCGACGATGCCCACGCCATGACGTGATCTCCCACGAGCACCGCGTCGCCGATCGCGAAGCTCAGGTGATTGGAATAGTGTCCCGGGGTCCAAATCGCCTCCACCTTGCGCCCGCCGCCAATGTCGACCTCGTCACCATCCGCGAGCACCACGTCCGGTTCGAACGCCCGGTCCACCCCTTCGCCGCCCGCGGGCATACCTTGCGCGACCAGATCGGACATGACCTGCGACCGGCCCGCCGTGGCATCGCCGAAGGCAAACACCGGCGCCCCGGTCTTGGCAGACAGTCTGCGGGCGAGGGGGGAGTGGTCGAGGTGGGAATGGGTGACGAAAATCTGCGCAACCGTTTCCCCCGGCGCGAGTCCGGCCAGCAACGCGGTCATGTGGTCGGGCAGGTCCGGACCGGGATCGACAACTGTGACCGCGCCTTCGCCCAGCACGAAGGTATTCGTCCCCCAATAGGTCATGGGCGACGGATTGCGCGCAATGATCCGCCGGATGCCGGGCTCCAGTGTTACCATCTCGCCATGTGCGGGCATGTCATCGGGCAGGTCCATCGCGCCACGAAACCTGCTTGCCGCCGGATTGGCAACCCGGCTGGGGCACCTTTTGAGCGGGAACAGCGAGCGCGCTCAGGCATGGTCAACGGAGGGAAATGGTAGGCCCGGCAGGACTTGAACCCGCAACCAAAGCGTTATGAGCGCTCTGCTCTAACCAATTGAGCTACAGGCCCACCGTGGCGATTTGACTAGTCGGGGCAGGCCGGGTCGTCAAGCGGGCGCGGCGCCGTTCGGGCTGGCGGTCCGGCGGGAATCGACTAAACCTCGCGGCTTTGGCTCCGGCGTGTTCTGCCGGGGCGGGTAACCGAAGGGATTGAGATGAAAAGAAAACTGGCGCTCGCATTCGCGGGCGGTGTTCTGGCCCCGGCCGCGATGGCCGGTGAGTTCTGTGTTCTGGACGAGGGCGTCCGGTTCGCCTGCACTCTTGACGGCGGCGCCAAGGCCGTCGAGGTCTGCGACATGATCGAGGCGGACGGGGCGCGTGCGAGCTATGGCTATTTCACGCCGGGGGCCGCGCCGGAGCTGACGCTCGAAGTGGACATGGCGAGTGTTCACTACGAGCCGTGGAACGGCATGGGCGGAACCATCTGGGAAACCGTCAAGTTCTTCGCCGATGATGGCGTCCATGCCTATGAGGTCTGGTATTCCGGCGACCGAGACGCGGGCGAGGAGGTCGCGGGCGGGCTGAACGTCTACAGCGGCAACGACATGATCGCGTCGAAGGACTGCGATGCCGGGTCGCTCACCCATGACATCCCCGCCCTGATCGACGCGGTCGAGACGGCGCAGATTTCGCCGTGACCGCACCGGGCAACGGCCCTATGCGCCGTTGCCTTTCCCGCCCGCCTGCGCTACGCGCGGTGGCATTCAGACGGGGGGCTGCCATGACCAGTGACAAGAACGGGATCACCTATGCCGACGCGGGCGTGGACATTGACGCCGGCAACGCGCTGGTCGAACGGATCAAGCCAGCGGCGAAGCGCACGAACCGCCCCGGAGTGATGGCCGGGCTGGGCGGTTTCGGGGCGCTCTTCGATCTGAAGGCCGCGGGATACACCGACCCGGTTCTGGTCGCCGCAACCGACGGTGTCGGCACCAAGCTGCGGATCGCGATCGATACCGGGAAGGTGGACACGATCGGCATCGACCTTGTCGCCATGTGCGTGAACGACCTTGTCTGCCAGGGCGCCGAGCCCCTGTTTTTCCTCGACTATTTCGCGACCGGCAAGCTCGCGGTCGAGGATGCGGCGCAGATTGTCGAAGGCATCGCCGAGGGCTGCCTGCAATCCGGCTGTGCGCTGATCGGTGGCGAGACCGCCGAGATGCCGGGGATGTATGCGGACGGCGACTTCGACCTCGCGGGCTTCGCCGTGGGCGCGATGGAGCGTGGCGGGGCCCTTCCTGCGCATGTCGGCGAGGGTGACGTGCTTCTGGGGCTGGCCTCAAGTGGGGTTCATTCCAACGGCTATTCGCTCGTGCGAAAGCTGGTCGAGGTTTCGGGACTGGGCTGGGACTCACCCAATCCTTTTGGCGAAGGCACGTTGGGCGACGCGCTGCTCGCCCCGACCAGGCTCTACGTCAAGCCGGCGCTCGCCGCGATCCGGACGGGCGGCGTTCATGCGCTGGCCCATATCACCGGCGGGGGCCTGACCGAAAACCTGCCGCGCGTGCTGCCCGAAGGCGGACAGGCGACTTTGGACCTCGACGCCTGGACCCTGCCTCCGGTCTTTGCATGGCTGGCCGAAACTGGCGCGATGGATGAGGCGGAACTGCTCAAGACCTTCAACTGCGGGATCGGCATGGTCCTGGTCGTCGACCCCGCGTCCGCGCGTGAGGTGACTGCGGCGCTCGAAGCCGAGGGCGAAACCGTCGTGCAGATCGGGCGTATTGGTGCGGGCGCGGACGGCGTGAACTACCTGGGCTCTCTCATTTGAAGCGCGTCGCGATCCTGATCTCCGGGTCCGGGTCCAACATGGTGTCCCTGGCCCAGAGCATGACGGGGGATCATCCGGCGCGCCCCGTGCTCGTTCTGTCGAACGTGCCGGAGGCCGGCGGGCTGGCCCGGGCGCAGGCGCTGGGGATCGACACCACGGTGGTGGACCACCGGCCTTACAAGGGCGACCGTGCTGCCTTTGAGGCCGCTCTCATCCAACGGCTTGACGCCGCCCAGCCCGACATCCTTTGCCTGGCCGGCTTCATGCGGATTCTGACGCCCGGCTTCATCAACCACTACGCGGGCCGAATGCTCAACATCCACCCCTCGCTATTGCCGAAATACAAGGGGCTCGACACCCACGCCCGCGCGCTCGCGGCCGGTGACGGCGAAGCCGGGTGCAGCGTGCATGAGGTGACGGCGGAACTCGACGGGGGGCCGATCCTTGGACAGGCGCGGGTGCCCGCCCTTCCGGATGATACGGCCGAAACCCTCGCCGCCCGCGTCCTGCCTTTCGAACATCGGCTCTACCCGGCGGTGCTGGACCGTTTCGCGCGCGGCGACCGGACCCCCGTGACGCTGCCCTGACCCCTTCCGCTCCCCTTGTTTTCCCGGTAGAGGGGGGAGCGACGCGCAATAAAGACCTGTAGAATGAAAACAATTACGACGACCGAAGCGCTGGCCGACTACTGCACGCGCGCCGCAGAATTCCCTTACGTCACCGTCGACACGGAGTTTCTCCGCGAACGGACCTACTACTCGAAACTCTGCCTCGTGCAGCTCGCAGTGGCGGGCGACGACGACGAAGAGGACGCGGTGCTGGTGGATCCGCTGGCCGAAGGCCTGTCGCTCGAACCACTTTACGATCTTTTCAAGGACGAGGGCGTGGTGAAGGTGTTTCACGCTGCGCGTCAGGACCTGGAGATCTTCTTCGTCGATGCAGGGGTCATTCCGTCCCCACTTTTCGACACGCAGGTGGCCGCGATGGTCTGCGGTTTCGGCGATCAGGCGGGTTATGAGACGCTGGTGCGCAAGATCGCCAAGGCCCAGCTCGACAAGTCCTCGCGTTTCACCGACTGGTCGCGCCGTCCGCTCACCGATGCGCAGAAACACTACGCCATTGGCGACGTGACGCACCTGCGTGTGATCTACGAATACCTCAAGGCCGAGTTGGAGAAATCCGGCCGCGCCAAATGGGTGAAGGAGGAGCTTTCGGTCCTCACTGACCCCGACACCTACATCGTGAATCCGGACGAGGCGTGGAAACGGGTGAAAACCCGCACAAGCTCGGGCAGGTTCCTTGCCATCGTGCGCGAACTCGCCCGCTTTCGCGAGACCTATGCACAGGAGCGCAATATCCCGCGCAGCCGCGTCTACAAGGACGACGCGCTCATGGAGCTTGCCTCCACCAAGCCGCGCGACGCAGGCGAACTTGGCCGGTCGCGCCTGCTTTTGCGCGAGGCGCGCAAGGGTGACGTGGCTGAGGGGATCCTCGCCGCCGTGAAAGCCGGTCTCGATTGCCCCCAGGACGATCTTCCGCGCGTCGAGAAAGACGGGCGCGACAAGCTTCAGGTCAACCCGGCGCTGGCCGACCTGCTGCGGGTGCTGCTCAAGGCACGCTGCGAGGAGACCGGCGTCGCCCAAAAGCTCATCGCTTCGGCGGCTGACCTCGACCTGCTCGCCGGCGGCCGTCGCGACGTTCCCGCGCTCAAGGGGTGGCGGTCCGAGGTGTTCGGCAAGGACGCCCTGCGCCTGTGTGACGGGGAACTGGCGCTCGGAGTCAAAGGACAGACGGTTCAGGTCATAGAAACCTGAACCGCGTTCCCGTTTCGCAAGATTTCTCAGGGGGGTGCGGCTTTGCCCGCGCTCCGACTCGCGCTTTTTGACAAGGTCAGCGGCGGGTGGTGAGGCTGTTGTTCGCGCCGACCACGCGGATGCGGCTGGCGCTGCCGAGTTGCACGTCCGAGACGTAATGCGCGACCGTGATCTGGCGGGCCTGCGGGCGCGACTGGCGTGTGGCCCAAGGCGGCGGGGCGACCACGAAATCGTAGGTCATCACACCGTTCACCGGTTCCTCATCGTTCTGGGGAACGAGCTCGGCCTCCCAGTACCCAAGGCGGGGTGGCAGACCCACGGCGCGCACGAGGTAGCCGCCGGAGGCGCGTTCGATGGCGAGTTGGGTGACCTGCTGGATCGGGCCGCGGTAGGAGTCCTGCCCGTCGGGGAAGCCGTCACGGGGTTCCAGGGTCACCAGTTCCTCATCGGTCTTCGGGCCGAACCAGTTGAACGGGTTCAGGCTTACGCCGCCCGAACACCCGGACAGAACCACCCCTAGTGCAATTGCGCCGAAGATGCGGAAAATCATGTGCGTCCCCCTGTGCCTGCCTTGGACTAGCCCAAAGCGCGGGCTTTGAAAACCCGGATCATGCGGCCTCCGGGCGCGGGGGTGGACCTTTGTGGCCTTCGCGCCTAGGTGAGGGAGAAAGGAGAGCAGGATGGCCACGGACGCATTCGAAGAGATCGTCGAGGATTTCGAGTTTCTGGACGACTGGGAAGACCGCTACGCGCATGTGATCGACCTGGGCCGCGCAATGGACCCTTTGGACGAGGCGCTGAAGGTGCCTGCGACCAAGGTCGACGGCTGCGCGAGCCAGGTCTGGATCATGCCCGAGATCGAGGCGGGCACCTTTCGGTTCAAGGGCGATTCCGATGCGTTGATCGTGCGCGGCATTATCGCGGTGCTGGCCGCACTCTATAACGGCGTCCCGGTCGCTGAGGTCCCGAAGGTCGATGCCAAGGCCGAGCTCGGTCGCTTGTCGCTCGAGGAGCATCTCTCGGCCCAGCGGTCCAACGGGCTGACGGCCATGATCCAGCGTATCAACAAACTGGCGGTCGAAGCGGCCTGACGAGGCGTGGGCGAAATGTGCTCGGGCAAGCCCGTGCGCAGGATTTGCGCCGCCGCGCCTTCGGCGCGACGTCGCGGTGACGAGAGGGCGCTGACCTCTCGTGCTCTCCCGAAGTATTTCCGGAACGAAGAAGATCAGAGGCGTTGGAGCGCGATTTCGAGATCGCCGTATCCGGTCGGACGGCGTTCATAGGTGAGGCCGAGGGCGTCGGCCGCTGCGCGGGCTTTGGCGTCGAGCGCGGGGTCATCGGTCTGGGCGAGGTGGACCAGCGTCTCGTAATTCCCGAAGTACATGTCGCGCAGCTCAGGGTGGCGGTCGAGCCCGAGGGGTTTGGTGACGAACGCGTCGAACTGGCGGGCGAGGAAATCCGTGAGGTAGAAGGCCGTGACCTCGCCGCGTTCGGCGAAGGTGTCGTTGCCCTCGAAGAAGCTGTAGCAATGCGGGCCTTCGATCATCTCGATGCCATGGCGGGCGCAGAGTGCCGCGATTGCCCCCCCTGAGCCGCAGTCGGCATAGGCGACGAAAAGCCGGTCGTAATCGGCCGCGTGACGGTCGATGGCCGCCTCCAACGCCGGGGCGATCCGTTCCGGTCGGTTGTGCAGGATGGCGGGCAGGCAGGTGACATCGACATGGGCAAGCCCGTTCGCCCCGATCACTGCGAGGATTTCGCGCGCGAGCGCGCCGCAGCCGATGACCAGCACGCGGCCCGTGCCGCTGGCCGCGAGGCCGGTTTCGCGCAGGTCCGCGTCGTCCGGGATCACTTGAAGCGCACCGCGGTGCCGTAGGCGAGGATCTCGCTCGCCCCTTGGGCGATGGTCGACGTTTCGAGCCGCGCCCCGATGACGGCATCCGCGCCGAGCGCCCGCGCTTCATCAGTCATGCGATCCAGGGCCTGCTCGCGCGCGCCGGCCAGGAGTGCGGCGTATTCCTTGACCTCGCCGCCCACAAGGTTGCGCAGGCCGGCCACGATGTCGGAACCGATGTGTTTTGCGCGCACCGTGGAGCCGCGGACCAGGCCAAGAGGTTCGATCTCGCGGCCGGGGAAGGTGTCGGTGGTCAGAATCTGCATCACTTTTCGATCCGGTCGTAGTGGTCGTCTTCGGTATTGGTCAGCCGGTCTGCGACAACGCGCCAGACGATGTAACCCACGAGGGCCGCGGGGATCACCGCGAGCCAGCCTGCGGGCCACTGAATCGAGGCGGCGATCAGAGTTCCGGCCCAGACGGTAAGCCCGGCAGCGGCAATCACGACGACGAGGATCAGGACGAATTTGTCGAGGGGCATGAGTGTCTCCTTTGCCCATTCAAGATGGGGCGGTGGTGCGGCTCACGCAAGCTTGCGCGCGAGGATGGCGAAGCGGCCGGGCAGCAGCGGGCAGGGGCCGTAGCTGTCGCGCAGGTCCGCTTTGAACCCGGCGGCGTCGAGCAGGCGCGTCACTTCGCCCGGTGCGAAGAGCTGTTGACGGTGCGTCTCGGTATGGCTCCCTGCGGGCGTGTCGACCGTGATCTCGCGCGTGATCTCGCCCTCATGTTTTCGGCTGCGAGCGGTGAGGGTCCAGTCCTCACCTGTCCGCCTGCCGGTGCTCTCGGGTGTGTCGGGGCCGGGCAGGTCGAACAGGAAGTGGCCGCCGGGGGGCAGGGCCCGGGCCGTCGCCTGCACCGCGCCTGCCAGTGATGGCGGCGCATAGGCCAGCACTTCGCCAAGCGCGGTGACGGACGTGCTGCCCGGCGGGATCAGCGGTTGCGCCGCGTCGCCGACGGTCACGGCGAGCCTGCGGGCAGTGGCGAGGCGCACGAAGGCCTCGGACTGATCGATGCCCGCCCCCGGGATGCCTTGGTCGCGGGCATGGGCCAGCCATGTGCCGTCGCCACACCCGAGGTCGAACAGGCGCGGCGAGGTGAACCCGTCGCGGACTTGCGCCGCGAGCCAGTCGAAGGCCGGGCGGAACGTGTCCGCGAACGCGGCGGCATGGACGAGGGCGAGAGCGGTGCCGTACATGATCAATCCCGCTTCTTGCCGAGTGCGTTCCAGGCGATCGAGAAGAGCAGAACGAGCGGCAGCACGGCATAGAAGACCTGCTGCGTCAGGTGTTCGGTCAGGATCGCCTCGATCAGAACGTAGGCGGCAAGGCCCGCCGAGGCTAGCGCGAGAAGCGTGAGAAGGATGCGTCTAAGGCCCATGGACCGTCTCCCGGAACGGGATCACAGATAGCGGCCCGGTTGGGGCGTTTCCACCCCGGCCCGCGCAAATGCGGGGCCGGGGTCGGGAAATCAGCCGGCGGAGGCCCGGTTGTGCTTGCGCGCCATGAATGTCTTGGCGGTTTCCACGGCCACTGCGGCGTCGCGGCAGTATGCGTCGGCCCCGATGGCCTTGCCGAATTCCTCGTTCAGCGGCGCACCGCCCACGAGGATGATGTAATCGTCGCGCTTGCCCTGGTCGATCATCGTGTCGATCACGACCTTCATGTAGGGCATCGTCGTCGTGAGCAGCGCGGACATGCCCAGAATGTCGGCATTCTCGGCGGCGAGCGCGTTGAGGTACTTGTCCACCTCGCAGTTGATGCCGAGGTCCACCACTTCGAATCCGGCACCCTCCATCATCATCGAGACGAGGTTCTTGCCGATGTCGTGGATGTCGCCCTTCACCGTGCCGATCACCATGCGACCGATGGTCGGTGCGCCGGTTTCGGCAAGGAGCGGCTTGAGGATCGACATGCCGGCCTTCATCGCGTTGGCGGCGAGCAGCACTTCGGGGACGAAAAGGATGCCATCGCGGAAATCGTGGCCCACGATGGTCATGCCGGCGACGAGCGCCTTGGTGAGAATGTCGTAGGGCTCCCACCCACGCTCGAGCAGGATGTTGGTGGCCTCCGCGATCTCGTCGGCGAGACCGTCGTAGAGGTCGTCCATCATCTGGGCGACGAGTTCCTCGTCATCGAGCTCGGACAGGATGATGTCGTCTTCTTCGTCGGCCATTGGCCTTTCCTTTCAGGCGGTTCGCGCGTGTCTTCCTCTACATGCGGCAAATTGGCCGCGCAATGATGACCAATTGCGACATGTGGAAATGGCGAAACGACCTTTGCACGCAGGCATGAATGTTCTACTAATGTTCTCATGAGCAGTGAAATCACTCATATTGAACATGAGCGCCGCCGCGGTAGAGGCGCTGCGACCAATGCGACCGGGCGGTTCGAGCGTCACGAGCGGGTGGCGGTCAGCGACGGTTGGACACCTGATTCGGACGGGGCGATCCGCACGCAGGTGAGCCTTGAGGCGCCCCGGAGTGCGATCACCCGCAACACCTCGCCCGACGTTCCATTCGACCGATCGATCAACCCCTACCGGGGTTGCGAGCATGGCTGCGTCTACTGTTTCGCGCGGCCAAGCCATGCCTGGCTGGGGATGTCGGCGGGGCTGGATTTCGAGACCCGGCTGATCGCCCGGCCCGGCATCGGGGCAGTGCTGGCGGGCGAGTTGTCCCGTAAGTCCTATCGACCGGCGACGATTGCCATCGGAACGAACACCGATCCCTACCAGCCGATCGAAGGCCGTTACCGGGTGATGCGCGAGGTGCTTGAGGTGCTGCGCGACTTCCGCCACCCGGTCGGGATTGCGACCAAGGGAACGCTGGTCGAGCGGGACATCGATATTCTGGCCGAAATGGCGGGCGACGGGCTGGCCCATGTCGGGGTCTCGGTTACGACGTTGGACGCGGACCTGTCGCGTCGCATGGAGCCACGGGTGCCGTCGCCGGAGCGGCGGCTGGCCACGATCCGTCGTCTGTCGGACGCAGGCGTTCCGGTGCGGGTCATGATCTCGCCGCTCGTGCCGGGGCTGTCGGACAGCGAGATGGAGGGGATCATGGCGGCAGCCGCAGATGCCGGGGCGCGGGCGGCCAGCTGGATCATGCTGCGTCTGCCGCGTGAAGTGGCAGGGCTGTTTCGCGACTGGCTGGGCGAGCACTACCCGGATCGGGCGAACCGCGTGCTGGGTCATCTGCGCGACATGCACGGCGGCGAAGTCTATGACAGCACCTTCGGTGCGCGGATGCGGGGCGAAGGGCCATATGCCGAGATGATGAACATGCGGTTTCGCGTGGCCCAACGCCGGCTGGGGCTCGCCTCGCACCTGCCGGACCTGCGCACGGACGTGTTCCGCATTCCGCCGCGCGCAGGGGATCAACTCGAGCTTTTCTGAGGGGCTGTTTCCGAACAGCGCGCCTGCGGCGCACCTCTACGCCTCGCACCCGTCCGGGGGACGGGCGCTCAGGCAGGCGTGTGGCAGCGGTGCGGGTCAGCCCCGGCGGCGGCGGCCCGTGCGTTCGCGCGGCTTCGGACCCTTGTCGTCAGTCCCGTCGCTGGCTGATGAGAAGCCACCGAGGGCCTCAGCGATGGCCTCCAGTGAGGGCGCATCGCCGCGCGGGCGGGTTTCCAGCGCCTCGCGCATCCTTTCGAGGTGCTCGGGTGTCGTGCCGCAGCATCCGCCGATGATCGTCGCGCCGCAATCGCGCGCCATGACAGCGTAGTCGGCCATGAGGTCCGGCGTGCCGTCGTAATGGATATGACCATGAACGAATTTCGGGATGCCCGCGTTGCCCTTGGCGATCACCGTGCGCTCCGTGCCCGCTTGCCGGAATCCAAGGACCGTGCGCAGGAGGTCGGAGGCCCCGACACCGCAATTCGCGCCGAAGCCGATGGGCGGGTTCGGCAGATTCTCGACCAGCTTGGCGAGGTCGGCGGACGTGAGGCCCATCATCGTGCGCCCGGCGGTATCGAAGCTCATCGTCCCACACCAGGGCATGTCGGCCAGTTCCGCGCCACGCGCGGCGGCTTTGTATTCGTCGGGCGAGGAGATCGTCTCGACCCAGAGCACGTCGGCTCCGCCGGCCTTGAGCGCGTCGGCCTGTTCGTGGAACATCTCGACCGCGCCGTCGAACGACAGCGGGCCCATCGGTTCCATGATTTCGCCCGTCGGCCCCATCGAGCCCGCGACGACGACCGTTCGACCGGAGGCGTCTGCAACCTCGCGCCCCAACTCGGCGGCGATCCGGTTCAGCTCGCCGACCCGGTTCTGGGCGTCGTGCAGCTTGAGGCGCGATGCGGTGCCGCCGAAGCTGTTTGTCAGGAAAATGTCCGAGCCTGCATCCACGGGACCCTTGTAGAGCGCGCGCACGCGCTCCGGGTGGTCGACGTTCCACATCTCAGGGGCGTCGCCCGAAGTGAGGCCCATGTTGAACAGCGTTGTCCCGGTGGCGCCGTCCGCCATGAGCCAGTCGCGTTCGGAAAGAAGTTTGGTGAGCGCGTCCTGTGACATGCCTTGGCCTTTCTGTCGTCGGTTGCGCTCATGTGCCACGAATGCCGGGCCGGTGCAATTCGGCTCACGGTCGCGGGCGCGGCGGCGGGCGCAGGATTTCGCGCGTGATGTCGAGCGCGCCCAGGAGAAGTGCGGTGCGGGTCGGGGCGGCGAGGTAAAGCGTCTCCCAACGCGGGGCGAAAGCGCTCTTGAACTGGCGCAGTCCGCGGGCACCGCTGGCCCGGTCGAGCAGAGCGCGAAGGCCCGTGAACAGGCGCGGCTCGCCCGGCACGTTCTGCGTGGGCACAGCGGCGAGGGACACGCGAGGGATATGTGCTGCGTGCGCCGCCGCGATCGCATGCGTGACAAGCATGTACATGATCCCGTCGGGCGCGTCCGGGTCCTGCCGCATGAGGTCGAGCGTGTGTTCGTGACGGTTGGCATGGAGCGTGATGAACCCCCTGAGCCGCCCCTCCGGATCATGGGCGAGACAGATCGCCGCCCGGGACAGGGTAGCCGGATTCCAGACTCCCATCGAAAAGCCGCGCTCGCCGCCCCGGGCACCCGCCCAGACGTGGGCGAGAGCCTCCATCTCGTCGAGTGGCAGGGGCACCGGGTCGCCCGGCGCGATGGTGGTGACGGTGAGTCCTGCGGCTTCGGCCTTGCGCAGTTTTCGTCTGAGTTGCCGTCGATCCGCCCCGGTGGTCGAGAACGTGGCCGGCGTCAGAAACGCTTCCCGCGCGATGGGGAGCAGCGCCCAGTCCGTGCGACGGGCGAATACGGCAAGACGGGCGCCGCATTTGTAGATAACCGGGGCGGTCAGGGTCGCGCGCGCGCGGTCGCGCAGTCCCTCGAACACCTCCCCGACCCGCGAGTCGCGGGTCAGCGGATCACCCAGCATGATGAGCGACTGGCCCGAGCGGGCCACCAGAGCGGTTGGCCAGGCGCGGCTGTTGGACAACAGATCAAACCGCCCGTGTCTCAGGAGCGCGGATTCGGCGCGGGGCGCGGTATCCAGCGCAGCTTCGACCATGAGCGGCAGGTTGCGCGGGTCGACCTGTTCGAGTGCCGCATTCGCGGTTGCGGGCAGGGGCGGGCGCATGGGCGGACGGGCCAGAAGCACCGCGCCGATCAGGGCGGGCAGGGCGTAGTAGACTGCGCGGTAGGCGAGAACAGCGGCGAGCAGGGGTTCGGGCGATGTGGCCGGCAACAGCGCCAGCAGCGCGACCTCGAACGGCCCGACTCCACCGGGGGTCGTCAGGACCAGCCCCGCGCCGAGAGCCAGAAGATAGGCCGCGACGAGTGGGCCGAACCCGATCTCGATCCCCGTAGGGAGCATCGTCCAGAGCACGGCGCCCGCCGCGACCGTATCGACCGTGGTGAACCCGAGGATAAGCACGATGGCTTTCAGTGGCGGGAGCGGCCAGCGGGCGAGCGGACCGGGCCGCCATACGCTCAATAAAATGCAGAGATAGGCCAGTATCAGAATGGCGACCGCGGCGGGGGTCGCGTACGGCACCGCGACGCCAAAGGTCAGGACAGACATGGCTGTGAGGACAGCCCACGCGGCGAAAAAGGACATCGTGACGATGGCCGAAATGCGCGTCGCGTCCAGCAGGCCGAGCCCCGGCAGCATTCGCCAGCGAACGAATGTGCCTGTGAGAGTGCCCATGCCCACGGTCTGGCCAACCGCGATGGCGGTCATTCCGCTGCGCGCGGCGCGGCGCGGGTCGGTGTCGCGGCCCACGAGCCGGTGGACGACCACGTCGTATTGCCCGAGCGCCCAGAAGCTGATCCCGGTCAAAACGATGCCGAGCGCCCATCGTACCGGCCCGACCGTGCCCAGACTCGCCCGGATGTGGGCGAGGTCGAGTTCCGCGATCCGGTCGCGCAAGAGCAGAGCGAGCACCCCGAACACGACAAGAGGCGTGATCTGGCGCAGGAGCACAGCCCGCCCGACACGTCCGCGTTCCATAGGTGCGCTCCGGTGTCCCGGATCGATCCGTGTCCTCATGCCGCTCGCCCTCATCTTGCGGGGCGAACCTAGGCCACGCGCTCATAAGGCGCGGTTAACAGCTTGAATTGATCGCATATGGCGCAGTGGCCCCCCGCCAATCGGGAAGATGATCAACGCGCTTGCGGCAAGACCGCCTCGCCATGCGGGGTCTGGTAGTCGTCCATGAACATCAGGAAGTCGCAGATGAACGGCTGGATGTGACCAGGCTGCTCGGCATGGAGGCTGTGGCAGCCATAGGGGACGATTCCAAGATGCGCGTGGGGAATGGCGCGGGCGAGGGTGATCGTCTCTTCGACCGAGACGAGGTGGTCGTGTTCACCACCGAGGACGAGCGTCTGGCAGCGGATACGTTCCACCCGGTCGCCGGGATAATTGCCGTCGCTCACGTCGCGCCACATGCCCGCGACCTGTGTGAAGAAGCGGTCGAAATCCGGCTCGGGGTTGGTCGCCTCGTAGTCTGACACGGCGGCGGGCGACTTGTGCCGGTAAAGGTCCGGGGTCATCCGCCCGATATGGGTTTCCAATACAGAAGGGCGGGGGCGCCAGGCGCGTCCGGCCAGCGAGATGACGCCGCTGATCGGCACCCGGCCACGCGCGGCGACCTCGAGCGCGGCGGTGGCACCATCGGAATGGCCCAGAAGCACGGGACGGTCGAGGTCCAGCTCCTGGATGACATATTCGATATCGTCGGCGAGTTGCGGATAGCTCAGCGGCCGTTTGCCCAGCGTCGATCGCCCGTGCCCCCGCAGATCGAGGAACACGCAACAGAATTCGTCGAGACCCGGGAGCAGGTCTTCGAACTCGGCAAGGCTTCCGGCCCCGCCATGCAGAAACAGGATCGGCCGGGCGTCGGGATCGCCCATCGTCTGGACGTGTAACGCGGCGCCGCCGACATGAATCTTCATGCCCTTGGTATGCATTGTCTCTCTCCAGTTTGGTTGGAGCGACAACGCGCGTCTGCCGCGCATGTTTCCGATTATCCCGTTGAAATCGGCGCATAAATGCCGAAAGGCACCCTGTTTCAGGATGCCTTTCGGCAAGTTTTCACCTAATTATTAAGGGCTTAGACTTCGCCCATCAGCTGCGCTTTCGCCTCGGCCAGCAGGGCCACGCGTTGGGCGCGGATTTCGTCGGCCGAGCTCTTGTCGCCAAGATCGCCCGCCACCTTGCGCACAACGTCTTCGTGCCCAGCTTCTTCGAAATCGGCCTTGATCACGGCGGTGATGTAAGCGTTCAGCTCTTCACCGCTCTTGCCCATCAGCCCGGCTGCCCAGATCGCGAGCAGCTTGTTCGCGCGGGCCTCGGCCTTGAACTTCATTTCCTCGTCGTGAGCGTACTTGTTCTCAAAAGCGGATTCGCGATCGTCGAAAGTGGTCATGTTCCCGTGGTCCCAGCTAGAGCCTGTTTCCACTCCATATGCCCCCTCAAACGGCCTGCCGCAACCCCTGCGCATCCTTGCGGGGCTTGGGGCAATCGACTATAGCGCGGGAATTGGCGGGCGTTTTGCCGGCCGCGGGAAAGGCTCACGTTTCATGGCACGACGCAAGAAGCTCTACGAGGGCAAGGCCAAGGTTCTTTATGAAGGCCCGGAACCCGGGACGCTCGTTCAGTACTTCAAGGACGATGCGACCGCCTTCAACGCACAGAAAAGGGACGTGATCGAAGGCAAGGGTGTGCTGAACAACCGGCTGTCCGAGTTCTTCATGACCGGCCTCACCGCGATCGGCGTGCCCAACCACTTCATCAAGCGGCTGAACATGCGTGAGCAGCTCATCCGGCAGGTGGAGATCGTGCCGCTCGAGATCATCGTGCGCAACTTTGCCGCAGGGTCGATGGCCAAGCGTCTCGGGCTCGAAGAGGGCATGGCACTGCCGCGTCCCATCGTGGAGTTCTCCTACAAGGACGACGCGCTCGGCGATCCGCTGGTGCCCGAGGAATACATCATCGCTTTCGGCTGGGCCACGCAGCAGGACCTCGACGACATCGTCGCGCTAGCCCTGCGGGTCAACGATTTCATGTCCGGCGTGATGCATGGCGTGGGCATCAAGCTCGTCGACTTCAAGATCGAGGTCGGGCGCGTCTGGGACAACGATTTCATGCGCCTCATCGTCGCCGACGAGATCAGCCCGGACAGTTGCCGGCTGTGGGACATGGACACCGGCCAGAAGCTCGACAAGGACGTGTTCCGCCAGGATCTCGGCAACCTGTCCGATGCCTATACCGAAGTGGCGCGGCGGCTGGGTGTTCTGCCCACCAACGTGACCCACGCGACCAAGCCGACGCTGATCAACTGAAAGGAGCCGCCGCGATGAAAGTGCGCGTTGACGTGATGCTGAAAAACGGTGTTCTCGACCCGCAGGGGGAGGCGGTGCGCCATGCGCTCGGCAGTCTCGGCTTCGACGGGGTCGATGGCGTGCGGCAGGGCAAGGTGATCGAGCTCGACGTGGCCGAGGGCACGACCGAGGACACGGTGCGCGACATGTGCGAGCGGCTTCTGGCCAACACGGTGATCGAGAGCTATCAGATCCACATGGGCTGACAACGCCCTGACGAAGAAAGATAAAAGCCGCTCCAACCGGGCGGCTTTTGTCTGTCAGGCGGGCGCGTCATCAATAGGGAATGTCAGGCGCGCGGCGGTTCCGGTCTCGTCCAGCCGGGGCTCCCACGATCCCGCGAGCTGGGCGACCGAGGCCTCGATCACGGCGAGACCGATGCCGCTGGTGTGCGAAATCGGGCCCATGCCCACCCCGTCGTCCGACAGTTCGATCACGACCGAGGCGTCGTTGCCGGCCTTTCCGGTGAAGCGCACCACGCCGGGGCGGTCGTTCGGGAAAGCGTGCTTGATCGAGTTCGACGCAAATTCGTTCAGGATCACCCCCACCGCCGAGGCTTGCTCCGCCGTCACCGCGCACCGCTCGAAATCCACCACGACCTGCACGTTCGGCGGGCTGGTGCCGTTCAGGATCGCGGCGACCTTCGAGGCGAAGTTGGCGAGGTCGACAACGTTCGTGGCCGACGTCCGGTACAGCTGCTCATGCAACGCGGCCACCATCTCCACCCGCGCCTGCACCTGTTTGAGCGCCTCGCGCACATTGGGTTCCGTGGCCTTGCGGGCCTGAATCCGCGTGAGGGCCGAGATCGACTGGAGCGAGTTCTTCACCCGATGGTCGATCTCCTTGCGCAGGGTCTCGGCCTGCGCGAGCGTCTGTTTCAGTTCGAGCTGCGCCGTCACCTGTCTTGCCAGAACGACAAGCGTCTCGCGTTGCAGGTCCGTGAGCTTCCGCGGCACTTTGTCCACCGCACAGAGCGCGCCGACCACATGGCCGCTCGACAGCCGGAGCGGTGCGCCGGCATAAAACCGGATGCCGTCCTCCTGGGTGACCAGCGGGTTACGCGCCGTGCGCAGATCCTGAGTCAGATCCTCGATCTCGATGAACTCTTCTTCCAGCACGACATAGGCACAGATAGAGCTTTCGAGGTTCGTCTCGCGCTCGTCGAAGCCCTGCGCGGACTTGAACCACTGCCGGTGGCGGTCCACGAGCGATACCATCGAGGCGGGCACTTCGCACATCCGGCAGACGAAAGCCGTGATATCATCGAATCCGGCTTCCGGATCGGTGTCGAGCACGTCGAGGGCCCGGAGAGCGGCAAGCCGGTCTTCATTTCGCGCCGGGACGGGCGGGAGAGGGGGGCGGTCGGGCATGAAGGGAGTGCGGTCCAATATCGTGTCGCGAATTAGGTTAGTGGCTTAATATGCATCTGACAAATGGTAAATGAGACTCTTGGTTCGAGCCCCTCGCTTGACCCCGCATGTCCCCGCGTCTAAAGCACGGCTCAAGCGCCACCGAGGGAGTTCCCCATGAAAGCCGCCGTCCTCGTTTTCCCCGGATCGAACTGCGACCGCGACATGGCCGTGGCTTTTGAGCGCGCCGGAGCGCAGGTCTCGATGGTCTGGCACAAGGACACGGCGCTCCCGTCGGACGTGGACATCGTGGGCGTGCCCGGCGGCTTTTCCTTCGGCGATTACCTGCGCTGCGGCGCCATCGCGGCCAAGTCGCCGATCTCGGCCTCGCTCAAGGCCCATGCGGACCGGGGCGGCTATGTGCTGGGTGTCTGCAACGGGTTTCAGGTGCTGACCGAGACCGGCCTCCTGCCGGGGGCGCTGATGCGGAACGCGAACCTCAAGTTCGTCTGCAAGGCCCTTGATTTGAAAGTGGAAACCTCGCAGTCGGATTTCACGAACGGCTACAACGCGGGCGACATCGTCACCATCCCCGTGGCGCATCATGACGGCAACTACTCGGTGGATGACGAAACGCTCTCGCGCTTGCGGGGCGAGGACCGGATCGCTTTCACCTATGCACAGAACCCCAATGGCTCGACCGCCGATATCGCTGGCGTGCTGTCGGAAAACCGCCGGGTGCTGGGCATGATGCCGCATCCCGAACGTGCGGTGGATGACGGTCACGGCGGCACCGACGGGGTGGCAATGTTCCGCTCGCTCGTGGCCTCTCTCGAAACCGCCTGACTTGAGCGTGCGCCCGCCGGGGCGTAAAACCGGTCCATGACGGATACGGACACCCACGGCGACGGGCATCGCCCGCCACGCTCGCCTGCCTTCGGCCTCGTGGGCCGGGTGCTGCTTGTCCTGTTCATCGCGGCGGCCATCGCGGTCGTCTGGGTGTCAAACACATGGCTCACCCAGCGCTATACCGAGAGCACGCGCTCGAAGGCGGAACTGCGCATCGCGCTCTACACCGGCAACCTGATATCCGAGCTTCAGCGCAACTCGGTCGTGCCGCTTCTTCTGTCGCGCGATCCGGCCTTCATCTCGGCGCTCAGTTCCGAGGATTTCGTGAATTCGTCGCAACGGCTGATTTCCTACCGGGACGAAATCGGGGCGCAGTCGCTGCTCCTGCTCGACCAGACCGGGCGGGCCGTGGCGGCGACGGATCGCGAGCGGCTGGGGTCAAACCACCGCTCGTCCCCGTATTTCGTCAACGCCTTGCGGTCCTCCGATACCGTCTTCACCACAGCCGAAACAGACCCCGGCGGCTTCGATTTCACTTATGCGCGCAAGATCCTGAACGGCGGCGAGCTGATCGGCGTGATCGTCGTTGTTGTGGACCTCGAGAAATTTGAGCAGAGCTGGGCCGGCATTTCCGATGCGGTTTATGTCACCGACAGCGAAGGCCGCGTGATCCTGACCACCGAGCCGCGCTGGCGGGGCCTTGCGGAGGCCGAGGCGATGGAAACGCTGCCGCCCCCTTCGGCCATCGAACGCGCGCTGGAGCGCACAGCGGAATGGGCCGCGCTGCCCTCCGAGGCCTTCTTCGCGGGCGACGACGTGATCCGTCAGACCGCGCGCATCCCGTTCCAGGGCTGGCAGATGACCAGCTTCACCACCTACGCCTCGGTGCGCGAACGAGTGAACGGTGTGCTCGCGCTCGAAATCATGGCCTTCGCCATCCTGCTGACCGCGGGGTTCTATGTCGTGAGCCGCCGGGCCACGACCGCGAGCCGGTTTTTCCAGCTCGAAAGCGCCGAACTGCGCCAGCTCAACACCGCGCTTCAACGCGAAGTGGCCGAGCGTCAGAAAGCCGAAAAGAACCTTCAGGTCGCCGAACAGACGCTGGCCCAGTCCTCGAAACTCGCCGCCCTCGGCGAAATGTCGGCGGCGGTGAGCCACGAACTCAATCAGCCGCTCGCGGCGATGAAAACTTACCTCGCCGGAGCCAAACTCCTGCTTCAACGGAAGCGGCCCGAGGAGGCGCTATCCTCCTTCCAGCGCATCGACGACCTGATCGAGCGGATGGGGCTCATCACCAAGCAGCTCAAATCCTATGCCCGAAAGGGCGGAGATGCCTTTCAGCCGATGGATGTGCGGACCTCGGTGTCGATGGCGCTCTCCATGATGGAGCCGCAGCTCAAACGCCGGCAGGTGCGCATCACCCGCAACGTGCCGCGCGAGCCGGTGATGATCATGGGCGACAACGTCCGGTTAGAGCAGGTGCTCATCAACCTCCTGCGCAATGCCATCGACGCGACCAAGTCCTCGGACGACCCGCAGGTGGACATTCTGCTCACAGGGGGGGAACAAGTTGTCATCTCCGTGCGTGATAACGGGCCGGGTGTCGAAGACCTCGATCAACTGTTCGAGCCGTTCTACACAACCAAGGCGCCCGGGGACGGGGTCGGACTGGGTCTGGCCATTTCCTCGGGCATCGTCAACGACTTCGGCGGGCGCCTCACAGCGCGAAATGGAACCGCCGGGGGGGCTGTATTCGAGGTGGAACTACCTATCTTGAAAGAAGCAACGACAAACAAAACGACGGGCGCAGAAGCCGCGGAATAAACGGCAAACGCCCGGCCGGACGGGATAGGTCCGGCTTTTTCAGGCCCGATAGGGGGGCCGGAGGGTACCAAGAAGAATGGCACAGGCAATGAAAATCGCGATCGTCGATGACGAACAGGATATGCGCCAGTCGATAAGCCAATGGCTCGCGCTCTCCGGGTTCGACACCGAAACTTATCCGTCGGCCGAAGAGGCCCTCAAGAGCGTCGGGACAGATTATCCCGGCGTTGTCATATCCGACATCCGGATGCCCGGCATGGACGGGATGCAGCTTTTGAAAAAGCTGATGAGCGTGGACAGTGCGCTCCCGGTCATCATGATCACCGGCCACGGCGACGTGCCGATGGCGGTGGAGGCGATGCGGGTCGGGGCCTATGACTTCCTCGAAAAACCGTTCAATCCGGACCGGATGACGGACCTCGCCAAGAAGGCCACGCAAAGCCGCCGCATGACGCTCGACAGCCGCATCCTGCGGCGCGAACTGGGCGACGGCACGACCATCATGAAAAAGCTCGTGGGGGCCTCGCCGCTCATGGAGCGGCTGCGCGAGGACATTCTCGACATAGGGCAGGCCGACGGCCATGTCCTCATCGACGGCGAGACGGGAACCGGCAAGACGCTGGTGGCCCATGCGCTCCATGCCGTAGGCGCCAAGGCCGGACGCCGCTTCGTCACCGTGCGCTGCGCCGGGCAGGACGAAGAGACGCTGTCACGCAAGCTTTTCGGCCCGATGGAAGAGGGCGGGCGACTGCCCCATGTCGAAGAAGCGCGCGGCGGGACGCTCGTGCTCGAGGATATCGAGGCGATGCCCGACAGTCTTCAGGCCAAGCTCCTGGGCTGGATCAACGATCAGGGAACCCCGCCCGAAACCCGCGTGGTCGCCGTGTCGAACATGCAGGAAGCGGGCAAGACCTGCGAGGATGCCCTGCGCCCGGACCTGTTCTATCGCCTCGCCACCATGACCATCACGCTGCCCCCGCTGCGCCAGCGCGGCGAGGATATCCTGATGCTGTTCACCCGCTTCGCAGACCAGTTCGCCGAGGAATACGGCTGTGCGGCCCCCAGCGTGACGGCGCAGGAGGCGGCACAACTGTTGCAGGCGCCGTGGCCGGGTAACATCCGCCAGCTCATCAACATCGCCGAGCGTGCTGTCCTGCAAAGCCGCCGCGGCACGGGCACCATCGCATCGCTCCTGATGAACGACCACGACGACGTGCAGCCGGTGGTGACGACCGAGGGCAAGCCGCTGAAAGAGTATGTGGAAGCCTTCGAACGGATGCTGATCGACAACACCATGCGCCGTCACAAGGGCTCGATCGTCGGCGTGATGGAGGAGCTGTCACTGCCGCGCCGCACGCTCAACGAGAAGATGGCGAAATACGGCTTGCAGCGGTCCGACTATCTGTAAGTGCGGCCCGGGTTCACGCCCGGGCAGCCCCCGGACCTGACTTCAACGCATGGGAAATGGCCGCGAGGCTGCGCCTAGCTGCCCTGACGGCGGGCGCGCCCGCCCTTGCGTTTGGCGAGCATCGGCGCGCGCTCGGGCAGCACCTCCATGACCTCTCGGCGTTCCATGTCGCTCATCCGGCTCCATCCCGCGATCTCCTGGATCGTGCGGTAGCACCCGATGCAGATGCGCATTTCCGGGTGGATCTGGCAGATCTTGTTGCAGGGCGACAGGGGTTCGTCGCGCATCCAGACGTCGTCAGTCACAGGTGCCTCATCCGGTCGAGTGCGCCTTGCAGGATATAGCCCGCCGCGACGTGGTCGATCACGCCGGAGCGCTTGGCGCGGGAGGTGTCGGCCTCCAGCAGCGCGCGCTCGGCGGCCACGGTGGACAGGCGCTCGTCCCAGTAACCGATGGGCAGATCCGTCAGGCGCGAGAGGTTGCGCGCGAAGGCGCGGGTTTTCTGGCAGCGCGGACCCTCGGTCCCGTCCATGTTGCGCGGCAGGCCGAGGATGAGCCCCGTAATGCCCCGCGCGGTCGTGAGCGCGAGGAGTGCTTCGGCATCCTGCGTGAACTTGCGCCGCCGGATGGTTTCAAGCGGTGTCGCGACCTGCCGCATCCCGTCAGACACGGCGACGCCGATGGTCTTTTCCCCGAAATCGAGTCCCGCAAGCGCGCCCGCCCCGGGAAGGGCGGAAGCGAAGTCTGCAATCTCGTCGTGAATCACTCGGCCACCCCTGCGTCGCGGGCGGCGGCGCGAATCTGTTCGAGGTCTTCGGGATGTTCGGCAAAGCGGGACTGCGCCTCGCTCCAGATCGCCTGCGCCCGCTCGGTGTCGCCAAGCACGCCCAAGGCACGCAAGAGGCGGGCCCAGTCGGATGCCGGGCCGCCTTCGGACGCCAGACGCTCGGACAGGCCGTCGACCATGCCCCGGATCATCTGTGCGCGGTCCTCCTCGGACATCTCCGCGGCGTTCTCCATGTCCTGGGCCGACGGGCCGCGCGGGGCGTCCTCGCCCTCGCGCGGGGTGTAGTTGACGCCTGCGGCGCGGGCGAGATCCCCGATCTGTGCCCGGATCGGCCCGATCCAGGGCGAGTCGGTGGGCGAGTTTTCGAGCAGCGTGCGCCACATCCGGAAGGCAAGGTCGGGGCGGCCTGTCTGCGCGAAGAGAAGCCCCGAGTAATAGCGCGCGACGCCGTTCTGCGGGTCGATGTTCAGGGCGCGGGTCAGGGCGGTCTCGGCCTCGGGCGAGACATAGCCTCCGGCAGCAAGGATCAGAAGCTCGGCAAGGTCGGCATAGTCCTGCGCCCCGACGTCATCCTCACCGCGTGCCTCGATGAGCCTCGACTGCGCACGGTGGGCCGCGCGGTAATTCTCCAGCGCGGCCTCATGGCGGGCGAGCAGGGCAAGCCCCTGAATGTCGCCCGGGCGGCGGGCCACGGCCGTGCGCAATTGTTCGACGAGGGTGACGTAGTCGGACGGCACATCGGCATTGGGCCCTTCCCACGCCGGCATTTCGGCTTCGGCGGCGGCCTGATCGGGGCGATTCTCGCGCGTTTCGGCGGCGAGCGATTTGCGGAGATCGAGGGGAAGGTCCGGATAGCCCGGCGCGCCGAGGTTGCTGTAGACATAGGCCCCGCCAAGCCCCAGCAAGACCGCGATGCCCGCCGTGGCCGCGATGCTGGCCGCACGCGGTGCGCGATGCGCCCCGTCCTGTGCCTGTGCGGCCCGGTCGGCCTCGAGCAGCCTGCGCGAGATTTCGACCCGCGTGCGTTCGGCCTCTTCCGGGGCCACCACGCCGCGGGCGAGGTCGCGATCCAATTCTTTCAACTGGTCGCGGTATATCTCCATGTCGAATTCGGCGCTGGCCCGCGCCGTGTTGCGCGCGGGCGAAAAGAGCGCGTAGCCCAGAACCATAACGATGAAGAGTGCGGCAAGCGCCGCCAGCATCCAGAACCCCATGGTCCCTCCCGAAAACTCTCCTTCATCTATCCGCTTGTGACGCCCGGCAAAACCCCCTGCGACATGAGGGCGCCGCCCACCCGCGACAAGTTGATGTCGCATTTGCGCCAACGGGTGCCGGTTGCCGCATTGGCAGCGCGAAGCGTGTTGGTATGTTGCGCCCGAACAAGCCTGCGGGGAGTCGCATGAAACGCTATTCAGCCTTTGCCATCGCCCGCGAGGCCCTGCGCTACCACACCGGGTGGGAACGCGCCTGGGGCAATCCGGAACCCAAGAAACGCTACGATGTCATCGTCGTTGGCGCGGGTGGGCACGGACTCGCGACAGCCTTTTACCTCGGCAAGAACTTCGGCATCACGAATGTCGCGGTGATCGAGAAGGGCTGGCTCGGTGGCGGCAACACGGGCCGCAACACGACGATCATCCGGTCGAATTACCTGCAGGACCCGTCTGCGGCGATCTATGAAAAGTCGCGCTCGCTGTATGAGACGATGAGCCAGGACCTGAACATGAACGTCATGTTCAGCCCGCGTGGCGTCATCATGCTGGCCCAGACCCATCATGAGGTGCGTGGTTATCAGCGCACGGCCCATGCCAATGCGTTGCAGGGGGTCGAGACGACGTTTATCGGGCCCGAGAAGGTCAAGGAACTCGTCCCGATCATCAACCTCGACGGGCCGCGTTATCCCGTTCTCGGCGGGCTTTGGCAGGCCCGTGCGGGCACGGCGCGTCACGATGCGGTGGCCTGGGGCTATGCCCGCGCCTGCACCGACATGGGCATGGACATCATCCAGAACTGCGCAGTGCAGGGGGTGGAGACCGAGGCCGGTCAGGTCAAGGCGGTGAACACCTCCAAGGGCCGGATCGAATGCGGCAAGCTCGCGCTGGTGGTGGCCGGGCATTCGTCCGATCTGGCCGAAATGGCTGGCTTCCGCCTCCCGGTCGAGAGCGTCGCGCTTCAGGCGCTCGTGTCCGAGCCGATCAAGCCCTGCATGGACGTGGTCGTGATGGCCAACACCGTCCACGGCTACATGAGCCAGTCCGACAAGGGCGAGATGGTCATCGGCGGCGGCACCGACGGGTTCAACAACTACACCCAGCGCGGCAGCTTCCACCATATCGAGGAAACCGTCCGCGCGCTGGTCGAGACGTTCCCCATGATCTCGCGCCTCAAGATGCTGCGCCAGTGGGGCGGGATCGTGGACATGACCGGCGACCGGTCTCCCCTTATCTCGAAAACACCCGTGGGCAACATCTTCGTGAACTGCGGCTGGGGCACCGGCGGGTTCAAGGCGATCCCCGGCTCCGGCTGGGCGATGGCCGAGCTTGTCGCCAAGGGCGAACCGGGTCCGCTGGCGGCCGATTTCGGTATGGAACGCTTCCGCGAAGGCCGGTTCATCGACGAAAGCGTCGCGGCGGGGGTGGCACACTGATGGCCGATCACCGTGACCGCAAACGCGGGGCGCTTGTGGAATTCATCCGGGAATTCCCGGTGGTTACCCTGCGCTCATCCGGGAACTCTCTCCTGTCGGGCGGCGTTGTCCGTCCAAGCTGTGATAGCACAGGAGCACACCAATGGCTGAACATACGAGCGATACGACCAGTACGACCGTCCAGTCGGACGGTGGCAACACTTGGCTCGCCATCATCGTCGGCATCCTTGTCGTCGTCGTGGCCATCATCGCGTGGTTCGTTTTCGGCGACGCGTCCGGCAACGCGAACGGCGGCATCGACGTCTCGATTGACCGTGGCTATGAACCGGAAAACTCCATCGGCGAAGCCGTGGGGTATTTCGAAGGCACTGTTGACGACAGCGCCGACGGCGTGGCCCGGTAACTCCCCTGAAACCCAAGACATGACCGGCCCCGCGCCCCGTGGCGCGTGGGCCGGTCTTTTGCGTGGCGCCCCCGCCACCCGAGACGGAGGCGCGACATGCTGATCCTCACCTGTCCTTATTGCGGCGTGGAGGCCGACGAGACCGAACTCGCCCCGGGTGGCGAGGCGCATCTCAAGCGTGAAACGGTCGGTGCCTCGGACGAAGCGTTCGAGGACTACCTGTTTCGTCGCGAGAACCCCAAGGGCGTGCATTTCGAACGCTGGCGCCATGCCTATGGCTGCGGCAAATGGTTCCTCGCGGCCCGCCACACCGTGACGCTCGAAGTCTACGGGACCTATCCGGCCCAGACGCCGGAACCGCCCAAGGACATCGTCGCCGCGATCAAGAAACGCCTGCCGGAATGGGAGGGTCGGGGATGAGCCATCGTCTCGACGGAAAGGGGCGGCTTATCGACCGTTCCAAGCAACTGCGCTTCACGTTCAACGGCAAGTCCATGACAGGCTATGAGGGCGACACGCTCGCCTCCGCGCTTCTGGGTGCCGGCCAGTCGGTCATGGGCCGCAGTTTCAAGTATCACCGCCCGCGCGGCGTCGTCGCCGCCGGGGTCGAAGAGCCCAACGCACTGATGAACCTGGGGCGGGGTGGCCGGTTCGAGCCGAACCAGCGCGCCACCACCACGCCGCTCTTCGACGGGCTGACCGCGACGAGCCAGAACCACTGGCCGTCGCTCGACTTCGACGTGGGCGCAGTCAACGACATGGCCGCGCGTTTCCTGCCCGCCGGGTTCTACTACAAGACCTTCATGTTCCCGCGTTTCGCGTGGAAGCACGTTTTCGAGCCGTTCATCCGCAAATCGGCGGGGCTGGGCCAGTCTCCGACCGAGCCGGATGCGGACCGCTATGAACACGCCTATCACCACACCGATGTCCTCGTGATCGGCGGGGGAGTCGCGGGCCTTACCGCGGCCCGTGCTGCGGGCGCCGGCGGAGCCAAGGTCATGGTGCTGGAGCAGACCGCCCACTGGGGCGGGCGCGCGCCCGTGGACGGCGGCGAGATCGACGGGACCGACCCGGAAACATGGGTGAACTCTGCCGTTGAAGGGCTTGAAAACGCTCAGAACGTCACGCTACGGCCCAATTGCATGGGCGCCGGTGTCTATGACCACGGTTATGTGCTGGGCTATGAGCGTGTGGCCGAAACGACCCCCGGCGACGGACGCCCGCGCCACCGCCTGTGGCGCATCCGCGCGAAACAGATCGTGACCGCCACCGGCGCGATCGAGCGGCCGTTGTCCTTTCCGGGCAACGACGTGCCGGGCGTCATGCTCGCCTCGGCCGTGCGCGACTATGTCGTGAACTGGGGCGTGGCCCCCGGCAAGCGCACGGTGATCGTGACCAACAACGACGACGCCTACCTGACCGCGCTCGCGCTGAAGGCCGCGAAACTCGAGGTGCCCGCCATCATCGACGTGCGCCCGACGCTCATGGGGCCACTGGCCGAAAAGGCGCGCAAGGCGGGCATAAGGCTCATGTCGGGCAAGGCGCTTGTCGGTGTGAAGGGAAAGAAGGGCGTGACCGCCGTGATGGTCTCCGACCTCGAAGGCAAGGCCTCCCCGGAAGCCATCGACTGCGATTGCGTCGCCATGTCCGGCGGCTGGTCGCCCGTCGTCCACCTGTGGTCGCACTGTGGCGGCAAACTCACCTGGGACGATCATGAGGCGATATTCAAGCCCGACCCGACACGCCCGCCGCTGGGCGCGGACGGGCAGGCCTTCGTCGCGACCGCGGGCAACGCCTCTGGCGCGATGGGTCTGGCCGAGGCGCTGGCCGACGGACACGAAGTCGGGCGTCAGGCGGCCAAGGCCGCGGGCGGCACGCTGACCCGAAAAGCCGCGCCGAAGGCCGCCGAGACCGAACGGCAGCCGATCAAGCAGGTCTGGATCATGCCGACGTCGGCGGGTCCCGACAAGCGCATGAAGATGTGGCTCGACTACCAGAACGACGTGAAGGTGTCAGACGTCCAGCTCGCCGCGCAGGAGGGCTACCAGAGCGTCGAACACGCCAAGCGCTACACCACGCTCGGCATGGCGACGGATCAGGGGAAACTGAGTAACATCAACGGCCTCGCCGTTCTTTCTGATGCACTGGGTCAACCCATCCCGCAGACCGGCACGACCACATTCCGCCCGCCCTATACACCGATCAGCATGGGCGCCATCGCGGGCGAAGCGCGGGGGCCCCTGTTCCAACCGATCCGTCGCACCCCGATGCATGCGCTGCACGAAACCGCAGGCGCGGTGTGGGAGCCGGTGGGCCACTGGCGCCGTCCGTTCTGCTTCGCGCGCACCGGCGAGAGTGACCACGAGGCGGTGAACCGAGAGATCGTGAACACACGCGAGAATGTCGGCATGCTCGACGCCTCGACGCTGGGCAAGATCCTCGTCACCGGGCCGGATG
This sequence comes from Maritimibacter sp. UBA3975, assembly GCF_002384975.1. NCBI lineage: Bacteria > Pseudomonadati > Pseudomonadota > Alphaproteobacteria > Rhodobacterales > Roseobacteraceae > Maritimibacter > Maritimibacter sp. UBA3975. The sequence continues at coordinate 323,126 of NZ_DGCP01000009.1, read as the reverse complement.
CGGGCAAGTTCCTCGACATGCTCTACACCAACATGATGTCGACGCTGCCGGTGGGCAAATGCCGCTATGGCCTGATGTGTTCGGAAAACGGGTTCCTGTCGGATGACGGCGTCGTGGCCCGGATCGACGAGCAGACCTGGCTCTGCCACACCACGACCGGCGGCGCGGACCGCATCCACGGACACATGGAGGACTGGCTCCAGTGCGAATGGTGGGATTGGAAGGTCTACACCGCGAACCTGACCGAGCAATACGCGCAGGTCGCCGTGGCTGGTCCGAAAGCACGGAAAGTGCTGGAGGCTCTGGGCGGCATGGACGTCTCGAAAGAGGCGATGCCCTTCATGACATGGCACGACGGCACGCTCGCCGATATCCCGGCGCGGGTCTTCCGCATCAGCTTCACCGGCGAACTCAGCTACGAGATCGCGGTGCCCGCCAACCGTGGCGCGGAACTGTGGGAGAAGGTGCGCGAAGCGGGGGCCGAACACGGCATCCAACCCTACGGGACCGAGGCGATGCACATCATGCGCGCCGAAAAGGGCTTCATCATGATCGGGGACGAAACCGACGGCACCGTGATCCCGCAGGATCTTGGCCTGCACTGGGCGATCTCGAAGAAGAAAGAGGACTATCTGGGCAAGCGCGCGCAGGAACGGTCTTTCATGGCCAGCCCGGACCGCTGGCAGCTCGTGGGTCTCCAGACCCTCGACGGCTCGGTCATCCCGGACGGGGCCTATGCGGTGGGCGAGGGGCGAAACGCCAATGGCCAGCGCAACACCATCGGCCGCGTGACCTCGACCTACTACTCGCCGACCATCAGGAAGGGGATCGCGATGGGCCTGATTCACGAGGGACCGCAGCGGATGGGCGAGGTGGTCGACTTCGCGACCCTCGACGGCACCGGCACGGTCATCAAGGCGAAGATCGTCGACACCTGTTTCTACGACAAGGAAGGAGCCAAGGCCGATGTCTAAGGCTGTCTCCGCGCTGAACGGCGCCACCGTCACGGGCTTCGCCCGCGTCACCGATACGGGCTGTCGCGGCATGATCACGCTGCGTGGCGCGCCCGAAGTGCTCACGCGGGTGGCGACCGCGATCGGCCTGCCGACCCCCGATACGCTCCATATGGCGACGAAAGAGGGGCTGGCCGTGGGCTGGATGTCGCCCGACGAACTGCTGGTTCTGTGTCCTTACGAGGATGCGCCGGCACTGGCCGAAACGGCACGCGGGGCTGCGGGCAAGGATCACGCGCTGGTCGCTGTCGTGTCGGACGCGCGCGCCGTGATCCGGGTCGAGGGCGAGAAGGCCGACGAGGTTCTGCGCAAGCTCACGCCCGCCAACCTCGACGCTTTCGAGCCCGGGATGATCCGGCGCACACGCCTTGCCCAGGCCGCGGGGGCGTTCTGGAAACCCGATGCGAATGGGTTCGAGGTCATGTGTTTCCGCAGCGAAGCCGAGTACGTCTTCGGCCTGTTGGAAAACGCGGCCCAGAAGGGTGCCGAACTGGGCCTCTGATCCGTACGAATGGGGTGACATACGGGCGCGGACGATGTTTCGCGCCCGCCGGTTTTGCGAAACGCGACGGCGACGCGTGCGGTTCCCTGCACAGCTCTCGTGCGCGAAATTATCCGCCGCAAACGGGAAATCCGCCCCCGCGCCCCTTGACTGTGTTCGTGGCGGGGGCCCATCTAAGGCCCAACGCACACCAGAAGAACAGGGGGATATCCCAATGGCATTCGAACTTCCCGACCTTCCGTACGCCCACGACGCGCTGGCCGATCTTGGCATGTCGAAGGAGACGATGGAGTATCACCACGACATCCACCACAAGGCCTATGTCGACAACGGCAACAAGGCGATTGCCGGCACCGAGTGGGAAGGCAAGTCCGTCGACGAGATCATCAAGGGCACCTATGACGCGAACGCCGTCGCCCAGTCGGGGATCTTCAACAACGCCTCGCAATACTGGAACCACAACCAGTTCTGGGAAATGATGGGTCCGGGCGAGAAAAAGATGCCGGGCGAGCTGGAAAAAGCGCTCACCGAAGCCTTCGGCTCGGTCGACAAGTTCAAGGAAGACTTCTCCGCCGCCGGCGCCGGACAGTTCGGCTCGGGCTGGGCCTGGCTGGTGAAAGACACCGACGGGTCGCTCAAGGTGACCAAGACCGAGAACGGCGTGAACCCGCTCTGCTTCGGTCAGACCGCGCTTCTGGGCTGCGACGTGTGGGAGCACTCTTACTACATCGACTTCCGCAACAAGCGTCCGGCCTACCTCACGAACTTCCTCGACAACCTCGTGAACTGGGAAAACGTCGCCTCGCGCATGTGATCCCTGACCCAAGAGTTGCTGAACGGTGGCCGCCCCAAGGGGCGGCCGCTTTTTTTTGTGGGTTTGGTCTGCACAGGCGCAGACCAAACCTCCCGGTCGGGGCTTTGGGCCCACCAAAGCAAGCTCTGGAACAGGGCGCGCGCGCGAGGCGTTTTGGGGGAAAGGCGAAAGGAGGCTCACATGGCTGAACGCAAACGCTCCAAGGACGGACATAGCGAGACTGAAGAGATCCTCGGCGGCAAGCCCGAAAAGCTGGACGAGACCGCGCAGGAAGGGGCCAAGGGCGGCAACCTTCAGCGAAAAGTCGGCACGAGGGACGAGGAGAAGCGGGTGGATGAGACCTCCGCCGGCAACACCCGCCCGCTGGGTGGCGACGAGGACGGGTCGGGTGACAAGGAAAAGGTCTGACCCGACCCGTATACGGAACCGAGGCCCCGCCAGTGAGCGGGGCCTTTTTCTGTCAGTCCGGGTGAATGTCGCGCGGCGTGCAGCCCGCCTCCAGAATGACCGCCGTCCAGTTGATGTCCGCCGTAAGGCCGAGGTTCGCGAGCCATGCCTCCTGCGCGCGGTAGGCGCCCTCTTCCTGCGCGGCGGGACAGTAGAAGTGGTGCGGGGCCTGCCGGTGGTGGACCAGTTCATGAAGCAGCACGGCCATGTCTTGAGGGTCTTCTGCCGACCACGGCTGCACGAGATAGATCGTCCCGGTCTCCCCATCATAAAGCCCGCGCGTGTCGCCGTGACCGCGTCCCGGCAGACCGCCGATGAGGTTCGCGTCCCGCGGCATGATCAGTTCGACGCGGGGCGCGGACCCGCGCCGGGGCCAGGGGACATGGGTATCGAGCCAGTCCTCGAGCATCCCGACGAGGGGCGCCCCCACGACATCTGACCGCGTGAGCGCCGCCGGGTGGACGTCTTCGGCTGACACGGGCGTCAGCGGGGCGATCAGACACAGGGAGAGAGTCGCCAGCCAGCGGCCGACGCGGGGCAGGTAAGACATTGGGATGTCTCCGTCTTTGGATGGATTTGGTTTTGAGCCTGATTTGATGCTAAAATCTGAAGGCACCGACCGCAAAAGACGGTTTTTCACCTGCGGATGAACGGGATTCACGCGCAATGGGACGCAAGCTTCCACCCTTCGCCGCGGTGCGCGCCTTCGAGGCCGCCGCCCGGCTCATGAGTTTCAAGGATGCCGCCGATGAGCTGTGCCTGTCACCCTCGGCGGTCAGCCATCAGGTGCGCGCGCTGGAGGAGTTCCTCGACACCCGGTTGTTCGAACGGCGCGGCAACGCCATGCACCTGACGTTCACGGGCGAGACCTATGCGGGCCGCCTCGCTGGTTTGCTGGACGGGATCGATGGCGCGACGCGCGAAGCCCGGGCCGGGGCGCAGCCCGAGGTATTGCGTGTGCTCTGCACGCCGGGCTTCGCGGCGCGCTGGATGGTGCCGCGCATGGGCGGCTTCGCCCATGCCGACCGGCTGCGGCTGCGCGTCTCGGTCGGGGCGCCTTCCACCGATTTCGCGACGAATGACGCCGATGTGGTGATTCACTGGGCCGACGCGCCGGTGCCCGGTGTGATGGTCGAACCCCTGATGTCGTCGGCGCGCTATCCGGTCGTGCGTCCGGACATCAAGGCGCGGCTGGGGATCGAAACGCCTGCGGACCTCTGCCGCGCGACGCTCATGCATGACGAGACGATGGATATGTGGGCCGAGTGGTTCGAACTGGCGGGGCATTTGCCCCCGCAGATGCCCGCAGGCCCGGAATTTCCGAACTGCGAGCTGGCGACCACGGCGGCAGAGCAGGGCGGAGGCGTCGCGCTCGCCTATGACATGATGGTGCGTGACACGGTGGCCTCGGGGCGTCTCTTGCGGCTCTTCGATACCGTCACGATGCCTTTCGTCATCTATTCCTTCGCCTGTGATGAGGCGCGCGCAGAGGAGCCGTTGATCGCGGCCTTCCGCACTTGGCTGCACGCAGAAGTGGCGGAGGACGCGCGGCCCCGCACCGTGGTCAGCGCCGCCGAATAAGACGGAACTCCGCCAGAGCGCAGAGCGTTTCCCTTTCGATATGACACCGAAAAGGAGCCCCGCGTGACACAGATCGAAAATGGCACTTGGGTGCTGGTCGCTGACAGCGAAAAGGCCCTGTTTCTCGAGAACGTTGCGGATGGAGAAAACCCGCATCTCATCGTGACCCGCGAGGAAGAGCAGGAAAACCCCTCAGACCACGAACAATCGGCAAACCGCCCCGGCCGGATGAACGACACCGGCGTTCAGCAACGCTCGTCGCTGGACGATACCGACTGGCACGAACTGGCGAAGGAACGCTTCGCATCCGACCTTGCCGACATCCTGTACAAAAAGGCGCACAAGGGCGCGTTCGACAAGATCGTCATCGCCTGTCCGCCGCAGCTTCTGGGTGATCTGCGCCACGAACTGCACAAGGAAGTGGAAAGCCGCGTCGTCGGCGAGGTGAAGAAGCTTCTCACCAACCATCCGCTCGATGAGATGGAAAAGATACTCAAGGAAGAACTCGAAGCGGCCTGACCCGCGCATCAGGCGGCCACCCTTTGGGTGGTCGCCATTCCGGGCGCTTGACCCCGTGCCGAGGGTCTGTCACGTCGCACGCCTCGGGCATTTATTGGGACGAACGACGTGAGCTATACGGTCAAGGGACTTCTGGCGATGATCGGCGCTTGCGTGATCTGGGGCCTGTCGTCGATCTACTACAAAACCCTGTCCCACGTCCCACCGCTTGAGGTCCTGTCCCACCGCACGCTCTGGTCGATGGTGTTCTTCGGCCTTCTGCTCGCATTTCGCGGTCGACTGAACGAAGTGGTGCGGCTCATCGGCAGCCGTCAGGTGCTGTTGGTGGCGCTCGCGGCTGTGATGATTTCGACCAACTGGTTTTTCTTCATCTTCTCGGTGCAGACCGGGCGCGCGCTCGGGGCCTCGCTTGGCTACTACATCTTCCCGCTCGTCGCGGTGCTGCTGGGCGTTGTGATCTTTCGCGAACGCCTCGGCCCGGTTCGGGGACTCGCGGTCGCCATCGCGGCCGTCGCTGTCCTCATCCTGACCCTGGGACTCGGGGCCGCGCCGTGGATTTCCCTCACCCTCGCAGGCACCTTCGGCTTTTACGGTGTCGCGAAGAAAGGCGTCGTGGCCGGGCCCGTGGCCAGCGTCACGGCAGAAGTGGTGCTGCTCGCCCCGCTTGCGATCCTCTGGCTCGTCGGGGTCCATGCGTTGGGATGGGAGGGGATCGTGGGCCGCAACCTTGGCGCGTTCGGGACCAACTGGCACGACACGCTGCTTTTGGCCTTTTCCGGTGTTCTGACCGGCACGCCGCTGATCCTGTTTTCCTACGCCGCCAAGCGGTTGGGCTACGGGCTCGTGGGATTGCTGCAATACATCAACCCCACGCTGCAATTCCTTGTGGCGACGTTTCTTTTCCTAGAACCGGTCACGCGCTGGCACCTGATCGCTCTGCCGCTGATCTGGCTGGCGCTCGCGCTCTATTCCTTCGTGACGCTGCGCGAGGAAAGGGCCGCGTCCAGGGTCCGCGCGAGGGACGCGACGTCGGCCGCGACGCTGACGTAATCGAGCAGCGAGGCATCGGCGAAGCCCTGTTCGATGACGTGGCGCATCAGGCCCGTGAGCGGGTCCCAGTAGCCGGCGGTGTTGAGCAGGATCACGGGCTTGTCGTGAAGACCAAGCTGACGCCATGTGAGCACCTCGAAGAACTCGTCGAGCGACCCGGCCCCGCCCGGAAGCACCACGACGGCATCCGAATTCATGAACATCACCTTCTTGCGCTCGTGCATGTTCTCGGTGACCACGAAACTCGTGAGGTCGCGCTTGCCGACCTCGAGGTCGAGCAGGTGGGTCGGGATCACCCCGAAGGTCCGGCCTCCGGCCTCCTGCGCCGCCTGCGCCACCGCGCCCATCAGCCCGACATCGCCCGCACCATAGACCAACTGCCAGTTCCGGTCGGCCAGAAGCGCCCCCACGGCGCGCGCGTCAGTCTCGAAGGCCGGATCCGCGCCGAAACGTGAGCCGCAGAAGACACAGACAGAGGCATGAGGGGCGGACATGGGTTAGCCTTTCGGGAAAGTGTTTTGACCCGTGATAGACCGGTTGATAAGGTCGCTCAAGCTCTGGGGAAACGGGGCGTTCGGGGGACGGCGAAAGGGTAAGAATGGGCAGCTTGCTGAAAGGTTGGCTGGGATGGGCCTTGGGCGCGTCCGCAGCCGGCGTTGCCGTGGTGGCGGGTTACGTCGCCACGATGGACGATCCCGCGCCGCAGGATGTTTCGTCGACCCAAACACCGGCCGAGCCGGAAACGCCACCGGTCGGGTCCGAGGCGCCGGCGCAGACGCCAAGCGCACCCGAGATCACGGATGTGGCTTTGGGCGATGACGGCACGACCGTGTCCGCCACCGCTGACCCCAATACCACCGTGCAGGCGCTCGTCGACGACAAGGTCGTGGGCGAAGCCATGACCGACGAGGCGGGCGAGGTCACGATGCTCCTCGACCTGCCGCGCTCCGCCGATCCGCGCGAGCTGCGCCTCGCCGCGCTGCCCGAAGGTGGCGGCGATCCGGTCTATTCCGTCACCTCGACGCTCCCGCCGTCCGCCATCGCGCCGTCCGAGGAGGCGACCGACGAGGCGCCCTCCGACGCGCCGGACGTGGCCGAAACGCCTGACGCTGGGCCCGACAGTCCTGCGCCGCCGGTCTTCGGCAACATCCGCTTTCCCGCCAAGGGCACCGCCGTCGTGGCAGGGCAGGCAGATCCGGGCGCTGACGTCGTCATCTTCCTCGACGGTCAGGAGGTGGCCACAGCGACCGCCAACTCCTCAGGCGATTTCGCCGCTCTCTTCGACCTCGCCCTCTCCGGCGTGCCGCGCGTCGTGCGCATGGCGATCCGCCCGCCTGAGGGCGCGCTCGTCTATGCCGAGGACAGCCGCATCGTAGAGCCGCGCGAAGCGCCCGTGCAGGTCGCCGAAGCGCCGGTGGACGCGCCCGAAACACCGGACGCCGCAGCCGTGACCGAGGCGCCGACGGAAACCCCTGATGACGAGCCGCTGGCGCTGGCCGATGCCTCGGACGCGATTGCGCCGGATCAGCCAGAAAGCCCCGTGACCGTCGGGCAGCTGCCCGAAGCGCCCGCAGAGGATACCGGCGCACCGGAGGCCACAAGCGCCCTCGCGCCCGAGACGGTGCCGAACGCCTCCGAGACCCCGGTGAGGGACGCCGCGCCCGAGATGGCGGCGGCCGAGGGTGAAGACACGTCCGGCCAGACCGACCCGGCGCCAGCCACGGACGACACGACCGAGATGGCCGCACTTTCGCCCGAACCCGCCTCGCCCGAGCCGACCACGCCGGACACCACACAGCCGGAGGCGTCCGCGCAGGAGATGCAACCCGACCCGGAACCCGAGGTCGCAGATACACCGCCGGCAGACCCCGCGCCGGATCAGGCTGCCTCAACGCCAGAGAGCGCCGACGACGCCCCCGCAGCGACGCCGGAGGCTGACGACGCCGAAGTGGCCGCAACGACGACCCCGGACGCCGACCTCCCGCCGCGCGTCCTGCGCGCCGACAGGGACGGGATTCGCGTGATCGAAGAAGTGCGCCCGGCCGACATGCCCGACCTGTCGCTCGACGCCATCGCCTATGACGATGCGGGCGAGGTGACGATTTCCGGCCGGGGCGAGGGCGGTCAGCAGGTGCGCCTCTACCTCGACAACACCGCCGTGGGCGAGGCCACCGTCGGCCCCGACGGGCAGTGGCGCCTGACTCTGCCCGACAGCGTGGCGCCCGGTATCTACACCATGCGCGTGGACGAGATCGGCCCGGACGGCGGCGTGACCGCACGGGTGGAGTCGCCTTTCAAACGCGAAGACCCCGAAATGCTCATGGCCGCCCTTGGTCAGGACACACCGGACACGACGCCCGCCGGGGCAGCGGAAACTCCGCCTTCCGATATGGCCGACACGGCCCCGACGTCTGCGCCCGCCACCACTGACGCGCCGGTGGACAGCACGCCCCCAGACGCGCCGGACGCGCCGCAAACCGCCGACGCCCCGCCTGCGGACGCTGCCACACCGCCGCCGGACGCGGATGAGACGCCGCTCGCTGGCACGCCCGAGACGCCGGACCCCGACACCGCGGCAACCGACATGACCGGAGCCGCAGACCAACCGCAGGTGGACAGCTCCGCGCCGGCCGTGCAGGCCGCCGCCGCCCCACCGGCCGCGCCGGAGGCGGAGCCGATGATCTCGGCCATCACCGTGCAGCCCGGCTCGACCCTCTGGGCGATCTCGCGGGAGCGCTACGGTGACGGCCTGCTGTATGTGCAGGTGTTCCAGGCCAACCGCGACAAGATCCGCGACCCGGACCTGATCTATCCCGGCCAGGTCTTCAACCTCCCCGAAAACGTGGAGTGAGGCTGGCCTTTTCCCCGACGAGACCCTAGGTGAAAGGCTCTGACGGGAAGGGACAGGCATGAGACGACCGGGCAGCGGCAAGAGATCTGTAAGCGAAGCACGGCTCGACGGGACGCAGGCGGGCAGCGGCCTGCGCACGATCAAGCGGGTGTCGCCCTATCTCTGGCCCAAGGACAACCGCGAGGCGCGCATCCGCGTCGTCGTCGCGATGGCGCTCCTGATCGGGGCCAAGCTCATCGCCGTCGTCACGCCGTTTTTCTACAAGGCCGCCGTCGACGGGCTCACCGGCGAAACCGGCACCAATGCCGCCTGGCTGCTGGCCATCGGCGCGATCGGTCTCACGGTCGCCTATGGCGTGGCGCGGTTCCTGTCGGTCGGGTTTCAGCAGCTGCGCGACGGGGTCTTCGCCAAGGTGGCGCAAGGCGCGCTCCGGTCGATGGCGCTTGAGACGTTCCAGCACATCCACGCCATGTCGCTGCGCTATCACATCACGCGCAAGACGGGTGGGCTGAGCCGGATCATGGAGCGGGGGGTGAAGGGCGTGGAGTTCCTCCTGCGGTTCCTGCTGTTCAACATCATCCCGCTCTTCATCGAACTGGCGCTGGTCTGCGGGATCTTCTTTTTCGCCTTCGACGTCTGGTATCTGGCCGCCGTGGTGGCGACCATCGCCGTCTATATCCGCTTCACCTTCGCCGTGACCGAATGGCGCGTGAAGCTGCGCAAGCAGATGAACGATCAGGATACGGATGCGAACCAGAAGGCCATCGACAGCCTTCTGAACTTCGAAACCGTCAAGTATTTCGGTGCCGAGAAACGCGAGGCGCGGCGCTACGACAGCGCGATGGAAGGATACGAGGGCGCGGCGATCAAGACGTCGCAGTCGCTGGCTTTCCTCAACGCGGGCCAGAGCTTCATCATCACCGGCGGGCTCGTGGCCGTGATGGTGATGGCGGCCATCGGCGTGCAGAACGGCTCTCTGACCACTGGCGACTTCGTCATGGTCAACGCCTACATGATCCAGATCACCATGCCCCTCAACTTCCTCGGCAGCGTGTACCGTGAGATCCGGCAGGCGCTCGTCGACATGGCCGAAATGTTCGACCTGCTCGAACAGCCCACCGAAGTGGCCGACAAGCCCGGCGCGCCTGCGCTCGAGATGAAGGGTGGCCGGGTCGAACTGGATGCGGTGGAATTCGGCTATGACCCGGAGCGCCCGATCCTGCACGGCGTGACGATCACGGCGGCGGCTGGCGAGACGGTGGCCATCGTCGGCCCCTCCGGTTCGGGCAAATCGACCATCGGGCGGCTTCTGTTCCGGTTCTACGACGTGACCGGCGGCGCGATCCGCATCGACGGGCAGGACCTGCGCGATGTCACGCAGGAAAGCGTCCACGACGCCATCGGTGTGGTGCCGCAAGACACGGTGCTGTTCAACGACTCGATCCGCTACAACATCGCCTACGGCAAGGACGGCGCCTCCTACGCCGAGATCGAGGCGGCGGCCAAGGCGGCAAGGATCCATGATTTCGTGATGAGCCTCCCCGAAGGCTACGACACGCAGGTGGGCGAACGGGGGCTCAAGCTGTCGGGTGGCGAGAAGCAGCGCGTGGGCATCGCGCGCACGATCCTCAAGAACCCGCCGATCCTGCTTCTGGACGAGGCGACCTCGGCGCTCGACACCGAGACCGAACGCGACATCCAGCACTCGCTCAAGGAAATGGGCCAGGGGCGCACGGTCATTACCATCGCGCACCGGCTGTCCACCATTGCGGATGCGGACCGGATCGTGGTGCTTCAGGACGGGCAGGTGGTCGAAGAAGGCGGCCACGACGCGCTCCTGCTCACCGGCGGCAAATACGCCTCCATGTGGGCGCGCCAGCTTGCCGAGGAAGAAGACGAAGCCGCCTGACGGCAGACGTTTCCAAACGGAGCGCGGGCAAGCCCGCGCACAGGATGAGCACCGCCCTGCGCAAGGCGCAGGTCGGCGGGGTGAGGGGCGCTGCCCCCGAAGTATCTCAGAAGCGAAGAAGAGGGGGCGCTATTCGGCGGCCTTGATGTCGGGGCCTTGCCTGGGTGCGGGCTGCGCGTCGTCCTCGTCCGGCGCGGTCTCTACGCTGTCGGCGTCGATCCCGTCTCCGGCCGAGCGGCGGGCGGTGAGGAGGTAGTCGAGCTCGTCCGCAGTGGGCGTCTCGTCCCCGTCATCTTCCTCGATCGCCGGCGCGTCGAAGTCCCATACGAACTCGTCAACCTTGGTCTTTCTCGCCTGTTTCTGAAGCGCGAGGTCGCGCGCGGTGCGCGAGCCGCGTCCCCAGGTCATGGACTTGAGGCCCGCGAAGCTGCGGTAGGCGCCGACGCCCACCCAGACACGCAGCGCCAGCATGGAGGGCGTGAAGACCAGCGTGAGGATCGTCGCGATCCCGAGGCCGAAGACCACGGCGGTCGCGAGCTGGACCCACCACAGCGCGGTCGGCGCGTTGACCGAGTAGCCGCCGTTGATGAAGTCGAACGAAAGGCCGAACATCATGGGCGCGAGGCCGGCCATCGTGGTGATCGTGGTCAGCAACACCGGGCGGATGCGGCTTTCGGCCGTGCGGGTGATCGCCTCGATGCGCGGCATGTAGCGCGCGTATTCCTGGTAGGTGTCGATCAACACGATGTTGTTGTTCACCACGATCCCGGC
>NZ_DGCP01000009.1:223366-311493 GCF_002384975.1 Maritimibacter sp. UBA3975 | reverse complement strand
TTGAACTGCGCCAGCAGGATGATGAACATCAGGAACAGCGCGCCCGCGAAGGCCTTGCCGAGGAAGGCGGTCGATTCCGACTGGTCAGCGAAGTCGCCCGCCCATTCGTAGTCGATCCCCGGCGGCAGGTTTCCGGCGTCGAGCCATTCGGTGATGCGCTCGATCCGCTCGGTCGAGGTCACGGGCGTCTTGCTGAAATCCTCGGGGTTGGAGGCCGCGTCGATGATGCGGTCGGCCTCGGTCACCGGGAGCGTGCGCGTGTCGCCCGCAGGATCGGTCAGAACCACGAGGCCCGGGTCCACCGCCGCCTTCACATCGAAATAGCGCGCCTGGTCGATCCGGTCGATCTGGGCCAGGGTCGGCACCGCCTTGCGCTCCACGAAGTTCGACAGGGGCACAAGGCCCTGCGCCGTGCGCACCTTGAGCGTGTCGAGCGTGGACAGGACGCGGTCTTCCTCGGGGAAGCGCACGCGGATTTCGATTTCCTCGTCATTGCCCTCGACGCGCATCGTGTCGAGCATCAGGCCGGTGGTCACGAGCTGCACCATGCCGCCCACGGTGGCCACGTCGGCGCCGTAGCGCCCGGCTTCCTCCACGTCGATGTCGAGCTGCCAGTCGATACCGGGCAGGGGGCGCGTGTCCTCGATCTGGGCGAGGCCGGGAAGCGAGTGGAAATAGTCGTTGGCCGTGTCGGTCGCGGCGAGCAGCGTGTCCCAGTTGTCGCCCTTCAGGCGCAGGTTCACAGGCTTGGTCGAGGCGGGGCCACCGGCGATGGCCGCCACTTCTGTCGGGATGGCGGGAAGTTTGGCGAGCTCTTCCTTCAGCCGTTCGACCACCACCTTGCCGTCGTAATCCGCGTCCCGGATCGTGCGGGTGTAGGGAATGAGCCCCAGAAGCTTGTCGTCGACCGTGTAGGAGGGGCGATCCTCGAAAGTTGCGATCTCGATCTGAACCTGTCCGATGGTATCGCGGGGTCCGGCGGCGCCGCCCGTGTTCTGGTTCAGCCCGCCTTCACCGGCGAAGGCGAACGCATTCTTCACGCCGGGGATGGCCAGTACGACCTCCTCGACCCGCTGCACCATCTCGTCCTTTTCCTCGATCGAGAGGTTGCCGCGCCCGCGCACATACACGATGGCCTGCTCAGGCGCGGTATCGGCGAAGAAGTCCACGCCGTTGTTGTTGCGCCCGTAATCCATGCCGATCCCGGCGACCAGCGCGATCACGAGTCCGATGGTGACCAGCGGCATGACAGGGTTGCCAACGATGGCGTTGATGACCACGCCGAAGCCCGTGCGGCGATAGGTGCCGGTCGGCTTTTTCGGTTTGCGCTGCGGCTTGGCCGCGTCGAGCAGCACGGTCGTAAGCAGGGCGGACAGAATGAACATCACGCCACCGGGGATCATCGCGGCGGCCCCGTCGAGCGGGTTGTTGCCTGCGCCGAACAGATAGTCCGGGTTGGCGATCTGCATGGCCGAGACGAAAAGCAGGCCGAAGGCCGGCAACACCAGCAGCGCGCGCACGATCCAGGGCAGGGGGCGCAGCCCGTGCGAGGCACGCTCCAGCGAGCGCGACAGACGGCCCGCGACGCCGCCCATGACCGGCAGGTAAATCAGCGCGACCAGCAAAGAGGCGGTCAGAACGTAGATCAGCGTGCGCGGCAGCATCCCCATGAACTCGCCCGGGATACCGGGCCAGAACAGCATCGGAAGAAAGGCGCAAAGCGTCGTGGCGGTGGACGAGATGATCGGCCAGAACATCCGCTTGGCCGCTTCCGTATAGGCCGACATCGGCCCCACGCCTTCGGAAATGCGCTTGTCGGCATATTCGACGACCACGATGGCCCCATCGACCAGCATCCCGACGGCAAGGATCAGGCCGAACATGACGATGTTGTTGATCGCGACGCCGAGCACCGCGAACAGCGCGAAGGTGAGCAGGAACGATGTAGGGATCGCGAAGCCCACAAGCAGGGCCGAGCGCATACCCAGTGACGCCAGCACCACGATCATGACGAGCGCGATGGCGGTGATGACCGAGCCTTCGAGTTGGCGAACCATCGAATCGATGACATGGCTCTGGTCGTTGGAGAACCGCACCTGAACCGCGTTTTGCAGGTCTTCGGGCCATTCGGCCTGCGTGTCGCGCACCAGTTCCTTCACCGTCGCGACGGTATCGACGAGGTTGAAGCCCTTGCGCTTGACCACTTGAAGGGCGACCGTGCTCTCCCCGTTGAACCGCGCGGTGCCCGCCCGGTCCTCGAACGCCAGCCGGATTTCGGCGAGGTCGCCCAGCGTCACCACCCGGTCACCGTTCACCTTGACCGGCAGGCCATAGATGTCCTGCACGTCGTTGAACGAGGACGGGATCTTGATCGACGTCGCGCCGGAGTCCGTGGTGATCTGGCCCGCCGCGATCAGCTGGTTGTTGTTGGTCACGACCTGAATCAGCTCGCCCGCCGTCACGTTGTAGGCTTCGAGCTTCAGGGGGTCGATCAGGACCTCCATCATCTCGTCCCGCGCGCCGGTGAGCTGGGCTTCGAGCACGGGCTCGATCCCTTCCACCGTGTCCTGCATTTCGCGGGCGAGGCGGATCAGCGTGCGTTCCGGCACCGAGCCGGTGAAGTTGACGACGACGATGGGGAATTCCGAGAAGTTGATCTCGTTGACCGAATACTTGTCGGCCCCGTCGGGGAACTTGGCCTCGGCGGAATTCATCGCGTCGCGCACATCGGCGATGACCTTGGTGCGGTCCCATCCGAATTCGAATTCGAGCGCGAGGCCCGCGTAATTCTCCGCCGCCGTGCCGGTCATGGTCTTGAGCCCGTCGATATCGGCGAGCTCCTGTTCCATTGGCCTGACCAGCAGGTTTTCACTGTCCTCGGCGGAAATGCCGGGGAAGGGGACCGAGACGAACAGCGCCGGAATCTCGATATCCGGCTCGCCCTCTTTCGGCAGGCCGACATAGGCGGCGATCCCGGCGGTGAGCGACAGCGCGATGAACGCGATCACCATCCGTGCGCGGGTCGCAGCCCAGTCGACGACGCCGTTCATGTGCCCGACTCCTGATAGGTGGGATCGACCGGAACACCATCGGTGACGTAATCCTGCCCGACCACGATCACGGCGGCTTCGTCCGGCAGACCCGCGACCCAGACCCCGTCGGTCGAGTCGCGCACGAGCTCGACAGCGGCGAAGCGGGCGACGTTGTCCTCGTCCACCACGCGGACGCCAAGGTCGCCGTCATTGTTCAGGGTGAGCGCCGATTGCGGCAGCAGATGCGCCGTGCGCCCCGCGGATGAAATGAGGATTTCGGCCGTCTGCCCGTCGCGGATGGCGAGGTCCGGGTTGGCCACCTGCGCCTCGACGCGGAAGGTCCGGGTCACCGGGTCGGCGGCGCGACCGATGAAGGTCACCTGTCCCAGCACCTGATCGCCCGTGGCAAGCCGCGCGCCGACCTGAGCGCCCATCGACACGCGGTTCACGTCAGCCTCGGCCACATAGCCGACGAGCTTCAGCGGATCGAGTTGTACGATGGTGGCGCAAAGCGCACCGGGCTGAAGCAACGCGCCGATCTCGGCGGTGTCGTCTTCCAGAAGCCCGGCGAAGGGCGCGCGGATCTCAAGGTCGCCAAGCGCGGCCTCGGCCTGCTCCACGGCGGCCTGCGCGCTCTCGAAGGCAGAGCGGGCGGACAACACCCGGTTTTCCGCGGCGAAACCACCCTCGGAGAGGCGTTCGGCGGCGTTCAGGTTCTGGCGCGCCTCGGCCAACTGCGCCTCGGCCTGCTTCAGCGCGACCTCGCGCGTGCCGGGGGCCAGTTCACAAAGCAGTTCGCCCTCCGCGACCGCATCGCCCTTCGACACCGGCGCGTTCACGACGCGGCCCGAGGCTTCGGACATAAGTTCGACCTGCCGCGTCGCCTCGGTCTCGCCCCGCACGACGACGGCGCTGTCGATCTCCTGCGCGGTGGAACGCATCGCGACGACCGAGACGATCTGATCGCCCGCGTCGTCTGCGGTGGTCTCCGCCGTGTTGGATTCGGTCGCGGTGGCCGGTTCACCGCCCACGAAATCGCGCACCATGTCACGTTGGAAGACCAGCATGAATAGCACAGCGACCGTCAGCAGTGCCGTAATGATCGGAATTGGTCGCATGTTGTCTCGCTGTCCCGGGTCGTACAATACGGTTCAGATAGAACCCTCGGCCTTGCGCAACAAGGCTTCCGTTGCATCCTATGCGCATTACAAAGCCGATTGGATCACTTTTGCCGCGCCCCTTGGCAAAGGTCGCGGCTTTCCGGTAAAGAAGTGGGCAAAAGCGACGTGAGAAATGGCTGGGGGCCGGGCGATTGAGCAATCCCGATAGTTTTATCGACGAAGTGACCGAAGAGGTCCGGCGCGACCGACTGTACGGCTTTTTCCGCAAGTGGGGCTGGGTCGGTGTGCTGCTCGTCGTCGTGATCGTCGGCGGCGCTGCGGTGAACGAGTATCTCAAGGCCCGCGACGCGCGTCAGGCGCAGGAGACGGGCGATGCCCTTCTCACGGCTATGGACACGGAGGGGGCCGAAGCGCGGCTTTCTGCGCTGGACGCCGTGCCGGCCGAAGGCGACGCCGCTGCCGTGATCGACCTGATCCGCGCGGCCGAGGCCGAAGATGCGGTGACCGCAGACGGTATTCTTGCGAGTATCGAGAGTGACGCGGCCCTGCCGACGCTCTACCGCGATCTCGCCACGATGAAACGCGTGCTCCTGCCGGATTCGCCCATGAGTGCAGCCGACAAGGCGGCAGCGCTGGAGCCGCTGACGACACCGGGCGGGCCGTTCCGGGTGCTGGCCGAAGAACAGCTTGCGCTGGCCGATGTGGCCGCGGGCGACAGCGAAGCCGCCCTTGCGCGGCTGCAAAGCTTGATGGACGATGCCGAGGCGGGGGACGCAGTGCGCGACCGGGCCTCGCAACTGATCGTGGCGCTTGGCGGCACGGTTGAGTGAATGAGCGCGGGGGCGGAAAAACCGACCCGCTTGAGAACGGGCAGAGCTTGGGGGACACGGGCGTGACACGCAATGGATGGATCGGGCTTCTGCTCATGGGCGCCGTGGCGACCGTGAGCGCCTGCGACAAACGGGAAGTCATTTTTCAAGGCGAGCGCGAGAATATCTTCGCGCCGGACCCGGCCATCGCCGGGGATGCCGCCGCGGCCCGGTTCGCGGAAGAGCAGGCGGCCCAGAACGTCAACGTCAGCCGGGCCGTGTCCCTGCCGGGGCAAAGCTCGCTCGGTTCCTGGACGCAGGTGGCCTCCAACGCCCAGAACAATGCGCCGCATGTGGCCTTCTCGCCCGCCCCGCAGGTTCTGTTCAACGTGGGCTTCGGTCAGGGCAGCACCCGCAAGCTCAAAGTCACCGCCGAGCCGGTCGTCGCGGGCGGTCAGGTCTTCGTCATGGATTCGCGCCAGACCGTCGTCGCCCTCACCACCGGAGGCGAGACGCTGTGGTCCGCCGACCTCACCCCGCCGGGTGAACGGGCCGGGCAGGCGTCCGGCGGCGGGCTCGCCTTCGCGGGCGGCACGGTGCTCGCCACGACGGGCTACGGCGAACTGATCGCGCTCGACGCGGGCTCCGGTGCCGTGCGCTGGCGTCAGGACCTTGGCGGACCCGGCTCCGGCCCGCCCACCGTGTCCGGCAACACCGTCTACGCCATGTCCACGAACAACCTGGGCCACGCCGTGACCCTGTCCAACGGCCGTTTGCAATGGACGCTGCCCGGCACGCCGCAAACCCCCGGCGTTCTCGGCGCGGCGGCCCCGGCGGTCAACGGCGGCACGGTCATCATGCCGTTCTCGCTCACCTCGCTCGTCGGCGTGAACGCACAGGCCGGTGAGCCGGAATGGGTCGTCCCGATCAAGGGCGGTCGGCGCGGCAAGGCCTATGCCCAGATCAACGAGATTGCGGGCGCGCCGGTCGTCTCCGGCTCCACGATCTACGCAGGCACCGCAGCCGGGGCGAGTGTCGCGGTCTCGACCAACGGCCAGATGCGCTGGACCGCGCGCGAAGGCGCCGTGGGACCGATGGTCGTCGCGGGTGGATCGCTCTTCATGGTGGGTGACAACCTCGAACTCGTCCGGCTCGACGCCTCGACGGGCGAGCGGATCTGGGGCGTGCCCCTTCCGGGATACACCAAGGACAACCCGCGCCGGTTCAAGGCGATCTTCCCGAGCTACGGGCCCACGCTGGCCGGTGGCCGTCTCTGGGTCGCTTCGGGCGACAAGATGCTGCGGGCCTTCGATCCGACCAACGGCGCACTCGTCGGCGCGGTGGAACTGCCCGCCGGGGCCGCCTCGCGCCCCGTGATCGTGGGCGGCATCGCCTATATCGTCAGCGAGAAGGGCTCGCTCATGGCCTTGCGCTAAGGCGCGCAGAGGACTATGCGGGCGCCTTCACGTCCGGAGATCTGACATGACCTTCACCCTCGCCATCGTGGGGCGGCCCAATGTGGGCAAGTCGACGCTGTTCAACCGGCTCGTCGGCCGTCGCCTCGCGCTCGTCGACAACCAGCCCGGCGTCACGCGCGACCTGCGCGAAGGCGATGCGCGCCTCGGCCCGCTCCGTTTCACGGTGATCGACACGGCAGGGCTGGAGGACGCGACGGACGACTCGCTCGAAGGCCGGATGCGCCGCCTGACCGAGCGCGCGGTCGAGATGGCCGATGCCTGTCTCTTCCTGATCGACGCCCGCGCCGGTGTGCTCCCGACGGACGAGATCTTTGCCGACATTCTGCGCAAGAAGAACGCCCACGTCATCCTCGCCGCCAACAAGGCCGAAGGGTCCGCGGGCGAGGCGGGGATGATCGAAGCCTGGGGTCTGGGTCTCGGCGAACCCATCCCGCTCTCCGCCGAGCATGGCGAAGGTCTGGGCGAACTGGCCGCTGCCCTGACGCCGATTGCCGAAGAGATGGCCCTGCGCCCGAGTGCCGAGCCGGAGACCGAGGTGGATGTCGAGGATGGTCAACCCCGCGTCCCGACCCGCGAAAAGCCGCTTCAGGTCGCCGTGATCGGGCGGCCGAACTCCGGCAAATCCACCCTCATCAACAAGCTCATTGGTGAGGAGCGTTTGCTCACCGGCCCCGAGGCCGGGATCACCCGCGACTCCATCTCGCTCGGCTTCGACTGGGAGGGCACGCCCACGCGCATCTTCGACACGGCGGGGATGAGGAAGCGCGCGAAAGTGCAGGAAAAGCTTGAGAAATTGTCCGTCGCCGATGGCCTGCGCGCAGTGAAATTCGCCGAAGTCGTCGTCGTCCTGCTCGACGCCGCCATCCCGTTCGAGCAGCAAGACCTGCGCATCGCCGACCTTGCCGAGCGCGAAGGGCGCGCGGTCGTGGTCGCGGTGAACAAGTGGGATGTCGAGACGGAAAAACAGCAAAAGCTCAAGCACTTGCGCGACAGTTTCGAACGGTTGCTTCCGCAGTTGCGCGGCGCCCCCCTTGTCACCATTTCGGCCAAGACCGGGCGGGGGCTGGACCGGCTCCACGCGGCCGTGATGAAAGCGCACGAGATCTGGAACCGCCGCATCTCGACCGCCAAGCTCAACGACTGGCTGGCCGAAATGATCTCGCAGCACCCGCCGCCCGCGCCGGCCGGTCGCCGGATCAAGCTGCGCTACATGACCCAGGTGAAGACGCGTCCGCCGGGGTTCGTGGTGATGTGTTCCAATCCCGAGAAACTGCCGGAAAGCTATTCGCGCTATATCGTCAACGGGTTGCGGGACGACTTTGACATGCCCGGCACGCCGATCCGGCTGCACATGCGCAGTCAGGCGGACAAAAACCCGTACAAGAACAAGACGAAGTCCACCCCCTCGCGGCTGCGCAAGCACCTCGGAAAAGGCCGCGCGGACGACTAGAGGCGCGTCGCCCCCTCGTCGCAACAGGCGAAGACGGGGCGATAGCCCGCGTGAAGCGGTCTCAGTTCAGGTATTGCATAGGGTCGACGCTGGACGTGCCCTGACGTACCTGGAAGTGCAGCGCGGGGTTGTCGGCCGCCCGGACCTGCGCGATGGACTGGCCCCGGCTCACGCTGTCGCCCTTGGACACGGCGATATTGTCGATCCCCGCATAGACGGTCAGCAGGTTGTTCTCGTGGCGCAGCACGAGGATCGGCACCTGTTCCGTATCGCGGGTGATCGCCGCCACCGTGCCGGCCTGTGCCGCGCGCACCGTGGCGCCGGCACCGGCGGCGATGTCGATCCCGTCCGACTTGCCCTTCACATAGGCCCCGACGATCCGCCCCTCGGCGGGCATCGCCATCGCCGCTGACGTGGTGCGGCTTGAGGAGAGGTTGGGGGAGGAAGGCGTGTCCGCCGGTCCCTCGGCCGCCGTGCGGCCCGAAGTCGCCGGGAGCGGGGCCGCTGAGGAGGGCGGAAGCGGCGTGGGCGTGCCCACACCGGGCGCCGTGTTTGTGTTGGTCTGCGCCGTCTGCGCCGATTTCGGCGGAATCAGCAGGTATTGCCCCTGACGCACCGACAGGGCGCTGTCGAGGCTGTTCCATTCCGCCAGCGACCGCACCGACACGCCATACAGCCGTGCCACGGAATAGGCGGTCTCGCCCGCCACGACCTGATGCCGGATCGGCTCGGCCCCGCCGGAATTGGCACTCGGCGCGGTCGCGGCACCCTGCGGGTTCGGCCCCACGCGGTCGAGCGCGTTGCCCGCCAGCGTGGTCACGTCCACGTCGCTCGTCCCGCTGACCTTGCGCGGCAGCGCCACGATCTCGCCCCCGCGCAGCGTGGCGCCGGCGTTCAGCCCGTTGTAGCGGCTGAGTTCGGCTTCCGAGATCCCCACCCGCGCGGCCAGCGTCGTCAGCGTATCGCCGTCACGCGCCACCGCCACCTGATAGGTGGGGTAGGAGATGATGCCCCGCGCATCGGGCTGCGGCCGCGCCGCCGTGCGCGCGTCCCGCGCGGCATCGGCGGTGGAGAAGCCGTTGCCAAGCCCCCGCAGGTCGAAATCGAGGTCGAGCCCACGGCCCGACGAACTGGCACAGGCCCCGAGCGCCACAAGGCTCGTCCCAAGCACCAGCATCCGCGTCACACGCGAAACAGAACCCATTGCAATATCCATACTGCCGCCCTCTTGTCCGGACCCGTGTCTCCGGGTCTTCTGCCCTGGCCGCTTTAGTCTTGCCCCAGACCTTCCACAAGCGGCACGAAACGCACCGGAAGGATTTCTTCGTAGTCGAACCCGTCCGTGCCCCGTGTCACCTTGATGAGGCTCTGAACGTGATCCGACTGTCCCACCGGCAACACCATGATACCGCCAACGGCCAGTTGAGCCAATAGGGGCCCGGGCGGGTCCTCGGCTGCGGCGGTCACGATGATGCGGTCGAAGGGCGCCTGTTCGGGCAGGCCAAAGCTCCCGTCGCCCGTGATCGCGGTAATCGTATGCAGGCCCAGCTCGTCGAACACCCCCCGCGCGTCGCGCACCAGCCCCCGGTGACGGTCGACGGTATAGACCCGGCGCGCGAGCTTGGCGAGGATTGCGGCCTGATAGCCGGAGCCGGTCCCGACCTCGAGCACCTTGTCGCGCGACTGCACGTCCAATGCCTGCGTCATCAGCCCGACGATGGAGGGCTGGCTGATCGTCTGACCGCTCGCGATGGGGAGCGGCATGTCCTCATAGGCCCGTTCGGCGAAGACCCCGCGCACGAACAGCCCCCGGTCGATGGCCTCCATCGCGTTCAAAACACGGGTATTCGTGACCCCCTTGGAGCGCAGGTGAAACAGGAACTGCATCTTGCGCGCGGCGATGGGGTCGTTCGGGTCGCTCATGCCAGCGCGCGCTCCAGCGCATCGAGCGCGTCATGGGCGGTCAGGTCGGCACGCATCGGCGTGACCGAGATATAGCCGTCGAGGTTCACCGCCGCGTCCGTGCCCGGCGCCGTGGGGCGGTGCTGTGGCCCGCCCTTGATCCAGATGAACCGGCGGCCCGATGGCGACAGCGTCGGCTCGGTGCCGAAGAACGTATCCTCCCGCCAGCCCTGCGCGGCGGCCCGCATCCCCTTGACCTCGGCGGCGGGAACGGGCGGAAAATTGACGTTGTAGAACAGCCGGTAGTCGGCGGTTTCCTGCCAAGGTGCACGCTCAACGATGGCGCGCACCGTGTCAGCCCCGTGGGCGGCGGCGGCCTCGAACATGTCGTCCAGCTCGATGTTGCGCGGGCCGAGGAACTGGGACAGCGCGATCGCGGGCAGGCCCTGAAGCGCGCCCTCCATCGCCCCCCCGATCGTGCCGGAGTAGAGCGCGTTTTCGGCGGCGTTGTTGCCCCGGTTCACGCCCGACAGGATCAGGTCGGGCGGCTCCGGCAGAATGTCTCCGATCCCGGCGAGCACGCAGTCGGCGGGGCTGCCTTCGGCGGCGAACCGGCGCGGGCCAAGCTCGGCCACCATCATCGGATGGGCGTAGGAGATGCAGTGACCGACGCCCGACTGTTCAAAGGCGGGCGCCACGACCCAGACCTCGCCGTCCGGCCCTGCCACATTGGCCGCAATGGCCTCCAGCACCTTCAGCCCCGGCGCGTTGATGCCATCGTCGTTGGTGATGAGAATGCGCATTTCGCCCCCGGTTAACCTGTGTCTTTCAATAGGTCAGGCGGGGCGCACCCACAAGGCGGCGCGCGGTGTCGTTACCCGCCGAGGAGTTCCGGCAACAGCCGTTTCGCCTCATCCGCGGGCTTGGCAAGCGCATCACGGTCTTCTCCGGGATGGAACCGCGCGCGCATGGCGCTGGCCAGCGGTTTGGGCGTCAGGATGCGCACCTTGGGGCCAAGTGCTGCGGTCTCGGCCTGCCAGCTGCGCGCCAGCGCCATTTGCCCGGCCTTGGTCGCGCCGTAAGCCCCGAAGAACTTCTCGCCCGCGTGGTCGTCATGGAAAAACGCCGCCGTCCCGGCCTCGCCCAGCAGGGGGGCCACGAAGGCGATCAGCCGCGCCGTGGCGTCGAGGTTCACGGCGATGGACTTCTCCCAGTCCTTTCCCGCCAGCGCGACGTGGTTGGCGGGCATGAGCTGCTGGGCTTCCACCGCGGTATGCGCCCAGACATCGACCTTGCCCCAGCGGTCGTGTATCGCGCGGCACAGCTGCGCCATCGCGTCGGAATTGGTGACGTCCATCGGGGCCAGCGTCGCCTCGCCGCCGGCCGCCTTGATCTTGTCGTCCAGTTCCTCCAGCGCGCCGGTGGTGCGCGCCACGGCGACGATGTGATGCGTCGGGGCCAGTTCCACCGCGAGCGCCGCGCCAAGGCCACGGGACGCGCCGGTGATAAGGGCGATCTTGTCGGACATATCTCACTCCGATTGGGGTCGGGGGCGGTATCCCATCCATAGCGGGGCCTGTCCAGAGGGCGCGTCGGCCTCAGAGCGGGACGAAGACGAAGGTGGTTGTCGGGCCTTCGTGGCTTGGCATCTCGATGACCAGAACGTCGTGCGTGTCATTCAGTGCATAGGGATATGGGCCGGGTATGAAACCGAATGGCGGGCCTGCGGTCACGGTGGTCGCGATCTGCGCCCCCACGCAGGTCATCGTCGGTTTTTCCGCCGCTTCCCGGTCGGTGGACATGACCAGCCGCAGGTTCACGCCGAGGATGGTGCCGATGCCATCGGTGACATCGAGGTCGATGTCACCATCCTCGGTCACCATGTCCGCTTCGGTGGGGGCGAAGGTGTCGAGGTCGACGTCATAGGCGACCGAGAGCCCGCCCGGCACACGTCCGGCAAACGTCGCTTCACCGGGGCATCCGCCAGGAACGGTCATGTCGGGCGGCGGGACGATCTCATGCGCTACGCCGTTCAGTTCGAGCGTCACGCTGCCCTGCGTGGCACCGTCGGGCAGCCGGGCCGGGGCGTAATCCATCGCGAAGCGTCCGTCGCTCCCGATGGTCAGCTGCGCCTCCACCACCGGCACCACGATGGACTGGCCCGCGTCGCTTATCGCCACACGGACAAGTCGCCATGTGCCGGGCAGGGCGTTGTCGATGGGCGTCGTGGCCGCCGTTTGCACGATCTGCGACCCCCACGGCGTCGGGGTCAGGGAAATGTCCATTTCGTCCGACAGGGCGGGGGTGGCGGCGCAGAGGGCGGTGAAAAAAAGCGGGCGCAAAAGCGGGATCGTGAAATACATGCCCGATGGTGCCACGCGCCCGGTGATCCCGTCCAGTCTCAGCCCACCGGGATCGGCGGGATGAAGATCGAGTTTCCGTCGGCCCGCGTGACGACGACACCCGCCTCGGAAATCTCGTAGATCAGCCCGATCTGGCTCCGCTCGCCTACTTTTACGCGCATGATGTCGCCCCGCGCCATGCGAAAGAGCGCGGACATGTCGTCGGGCTTGCCCGCGATGCCGATCAGCTGCACCTGGTCGAGCCGGATCTCGTCGGTCTTCGTCGCGTTCAGCGCCACGAAATTACTGTTCCCGCCCCCGGCGGAGGACGCGTTGGGTTCTGCCATGATGTCACCTCAGGTTTCGCGAGGGAGTGGGCCTCGCTCAAAACTAGCGGAGGGGGGTAAACAACAGGTTCATTGTCAGGGAAAGAGGGGCCATCCGCGATGGGCCGGGAATGGCCGATGCTCATGCTGCGGTGCGGCGAAAAAACGCCGATACCCCTTGTTTCGTGAGTGCAGGCTCGCGAAAAGCGGCGCTATTCCGCCGCTGTCTTGAGCACGAAACCCTTGTTGAGCATGTCGCGCGGGGCCACCGGATACTCGCCGGAAAAACACGCGTCGCAATAGGCCGGCGCGCTGTCGTCGCGCCCGGCGGCTTCACCCACGGCGCGGTAAAGCCCGTCGAGCGAGATGAAGCGCAGGCTGTCGACGCCCAGATGCTCGCACATCTCGTCCTCGGTCATATTCGCGGCAAGCAGCTTGTCGCGCTCCGGGGTATCCACCCCGTAAAAGCACGGCCAGGCGGTGGGCGGCGAGGCGATGCGGAAATGCACCTCGGCCGCACCGGCGTCGAGGATCATGTCCTTGATCTTGCGGCTCGTCGTCCCGCGCACCACCGAGTCGTCCACGAGGATGACCCGTTTGCCCTCGATCAGCGCCCGGTTCACGTTGAGCTTGAGCCGCACACCCATGTTGCGGATCTGCTCGGTCGGTTCAATGAAAGTCCGGCCCATGTACTGGTTGCGGATGATCCCCATCGCATAGGGAATCCCCGATTCCTGGCTGTAACCGATGGCCGCAGGTGTACCGGAATCCGGCACCGGGCAGACAAGGTCCGCATCCACGGGCTTCTCCCGCGCAAGCTCCACACCGATCTGGCGCCGGGTTTCATAGACCGAGCGACCGCCGATGATCGAATCGGGGCGCGAGAAATAGACGTGTTCGAAGATGCAGAACCGGGACTTTTGCGGGCGGAAGGGATGGCGGCTCTCGACGCCCTCCTTGGTGATGACCACCATTTCGCCCGGCTCGATCTCGCGCACGAACTTGGCGCCGATGATGTCCAGCGCGCAGGTCTCGGACGACAGCACCCAGCCATCGCCCAACTGGCCCAGAACGAGCGGGCGCACGCCCAGCGGGTCGCGCACGCCGATCAGCTTGGTGCGCGTCATGGCAACGATGGAGAACGCCCCCTCGACCCGGCGCAGCGCATCCTCGAGCCGTTCGGCGGCGTGCTTTTGCAGCGACCGCGCCATCAGGTGAATGATGCACTCAGAGTCGCTCGACGACTGAAAGATCGAGCCACGCTCGATCAGCTCGCGCCGAAGCTCATGCGCATTGGTGATGTTGCCGTTATGCGCAATCGCCGCGCCGCCCATCGAGAACTCGCCGAAGAACGGCTGCACGTCACGAATGACCGCGCCCTTGGACCCGGCTGTGGAATAGCGCACATGCCCGATCGCAAGCGGCCCGGGCAGCGTTTCCATCAGCGATTGCTTGGTGAAGTTGTCGCGCACATAGCCGAAGCGACGCGCGGAGTTGAACCCGTGTTCGGGGTCGTGACACACGATCCCCCCGGCCTCCTGGCCGCGATGTTGCAGGGCGTGAAGGCCGAGCGCCACGAAGTTGGCGGCATCGGCAAGGCCGATAACGCCGAAAACCCCGCATTCCTCTTTCAATTTATCATCATCGAAGGGGTGCGAAGGCGGCATGGCGGGCTGGCGAGCAGCAGACATGTGGAGCAAATCCGAATCCGGTGGCAGCGTGCCCCCTTACCTAGAGCAGCTTGGCGCCCCTGTCACGGGGCGGCGGACCGAATGTAACGATTATATGTTAGCGGCGCTTATTCGGTCGGGGTGGTCGAGTCGGCGGTGCAGGTCGACACCAGCTCTTCATACCGCGCCACGATCCAGCCCGGCGCGTCGTCCGGGATCTGTTCGTTCAGGTTGTCGGTCGAGCGGGCAAAGACCTTGGCGGTGCGCGAGTTGTCGACCGCGTCGATCGTGTCCGCCGTCACCACGTTGTCATAGACGATGAGCGCTACGGCCACGAGGAGGATACCCCGCAGCACCCCGAAGACGAAGCCGAGCGCCTGGTCCACGCCCCCCAGCGCCGAGCGCTGGATCACGCTGGAAAACAGCGGGGTGAACAGCGACACGACTACGAGGGCGAGCGCGAGAACACCGGCGAAAGAGGCGATGACGGAGAGTTCGCAGCTTTCGGCGATGAAGTCGCGCAGGACCGGGATTTCCTTGATGAGCGGTACGAAACGCGGCGCGAAGAGATAGGCGATGACCGCCGCCGCGACCCAACCCACAATCGCCATGCCCTCGCGCACGAAGCCGCGCGAATAGGCGAGGATCGCGGATACGAGGATGACCAGCGCGACAACGCCGTCGACAATCGTGAACCCGTCCATGTATCCGTCCCTCTGTATGCGGCGCTCAACCCGCGCCGAACATATCCCCAACAAATCCGGCCAGATCCGCGTATGATTTCAGGGCAAGCCCCGAGTCTTCCCCGGCCTTCGATCGCGCGGGCGCGATGGCGCTTGTGAAACCAAGTTTTTGCGCCTCTTTCAACCTGTTTTCGGTCTGGCCCACCGGGCGCAGGGCGCCGGAGAGCGAGATTTCACCGAAAACCACCGTATCGCGCGGGATCGCCACGTCCTCGCGCGCCGACAAAAGCGCACAAGCCACGGCAAGGTCGGCCGCAGGCTCGCCCACCCGCATCCCACCCGCCACGTTGAGATAGACGTCCAGCCCGGCGAAGGGAATCCCGCAACGCGCCTCCAGCACGGCGAGGATCATGGCAAGCCGCCCGCCGTCCCAGCCCAGCACGCTCCGGCGCGGCTGGCTCAGCGGCGAGGGGGCGACGAGGCACTGGAACTCCACCAGCACGGGCCGCGTCCCCTCGATCCCCGCGAAAACTGCCGCACCGGGCGCGGGCTCGTCGCGGTCCGACAGGAACAGGGCCGAAGGGTTGGCCACTTCGGCCAGCCCGCCGCCCGTCATCTCGAACACCCCGATCTCGTCGGCCGGGCCAAAGCGGTTCTTCACCGCGCGCAGAATGCGGAACTGGTGGCCGCGCTCGCCCTCGAAATACAGCACCGTGTCCACCATGTGCTCCACCACGCGCGGGCCCGCGATCTGGCCTTCCTTGGTGACGTGACCCACGAGGATCACGGCCATGCCGCGCCGCTTGGCGAAGGTGACAAGCTCGTGCGCGGCGGCCCGCACCTGGCTCACGCTGCCCGGCGCGCTGTCCACGTTGTCCGCCCACATGGTCTGGATCGAATCGATGATGGCGAGGCCGGGCCGCTCCTCCTCCAGCGTCGTCAGGATGTCGCGCAGGTTGGTCTCGGCAGCGAGCTTGACCGGCGCATCCGCCAGCCCCAGCCGCTGCGCCCGCATTCTGACCTGCGCGCTCGCTTCCTCGCCCGAGACGTAGAGCGTCTTGAGCCCGGCCCGCGCGAAATGCGCCGCCGCCTGCAATAGAAGCGTCGATTTCCCGATCCCCGGATCACCGCCCACGAGGACGGCAGAGGCGGGCACCAGCCCACCGCCCAGAACCCTGTCGAACTCTGCCACGCCCGATTCCGTGCGCGGGGGCGGTGCCTCGGTCGAGGACAGATCGCTCAACGCCACGCTGCGCCCGCGCGCCGCCCCGAGCGTCTTGGAGGCGGGGCCGGAGGACAGCGGCTTTTCCTCGACGATGCTGTTCCACTCGCCACAGGATTCGCAGCGCCCGGCCCATTTCGAGGTCGAGGCACCGCAGCTCTGGCAGACGAAATTCTTGGTGGTTTTGGCCATGCAGCCTTGTGCCTCGCAGGTCGCTCATGCGCAAGCGCCCCTGGCCCCTTCTTCGGTCCGGAAATACCTCGGGGAGCGCGAGGGGCAGCGCCCCTCGCACGGGTCGTGGCGGCGCCAGCCGCCGCGAAACTCAGTCGCGCGGTTTGTGCAGCAGCGTCACCAGCAGGGAGGCCAGCACGCAGAAGGTGAACAGATACAGGCCCCAGCCGACCTCCACCCGCGTCATCGCCACGCCCTTGATGATGACGACGTAAAGCGCCATCAGGAAAATATCCGCCATCGCCAGCCGCCCGAGAAACCCGAAGACCGGCTTGGCCCGCTCACCCATCCTTCCGAACTGGATCAGCGCCATCCCGGCGACCTTGATCGCGGGTGCGACGATGGCGAAGAGAAAGACGATGAGCGCGAGGAACAAGTCCTCCTGCATCAGCGCCCAGAGGCCCGACACCACACTCACCTCCTTCAACCCCAGAAGCGGCAGGTTCAGCCCCGCACGCAGGAGCGGCGCGACCCAGGCGATGGGAAACAGCAGGATGAGAGAAAGGTTGAGCCAGCGAAGCCACATCATGGGACCGGATTAGCCCCTCAGCGCTCCGGTTTCGAGGGAAAAGGGGGCCGGGCCGGGGTGCGGGCCTTTTGCGGCATGGGCACGACGATGGCGTCATCCGCGACCTCCGTGGCGACCTCGAACCCCAGTTCGGGCAAAAGCGCCATGAGATCCGCTTCCAACGCGGCCAACTGCGTCTCCACGACATGTTCCTCGGTCTCGATCTGCTGCATCCAGTGGCGCATGTCCTCGGTGGTCTTCTTGGCCAGCGCGATGGTCTCGAGGAATGTGTCGATCTCCTCCTGACGCTGGCGCAGAAAGCCCCGCGCACGCTCCACGGACGTGTCGGAATAGACCTTCGCGAGATCGCGCGAGGTGTGGCTCATCTGGGCGGCAAGCTCCAGAATGTCGGGCTCCAGCGCGCCGAGGTCGGGGTGGTCGCGCAGATGGGTGATCCGCTCACGCACCGAGTCGAACTCGCTCCCGATCCTGAACAGCCGCTTTCGGTCGGCCTCGTGGCTCACCCGGTAGGCGCGGGCGACATCGTCCATCGAGACGGCGAACTCCCGGTGGCTCTTTTCCAGCTGCATGATCCGGGTCGTCGCGGGCAGGTAAAGGGCGAGCAGGATGAAGGTCACCGTCGCGCCGACCTGAAGATACATGCCCGCCTGCGCGATCTGCTGGCCCCCGGCGCTGGCATAGATTTCGAGCCACGGCATGGCCCCGATCATCGCGCCGACGGACAGCACGCTCAGGACCAGCGCGGCGATCAGAACGACGCCCATCACGAGCACCTGCACCTGTCGCTGCGCCGCGGAAAACAACCCGGGAACCGAAGCCATGAACACACCCCCTGCGGTGCGCCCCAGCCCCCCAAGACCACGTCACGCCCGACAAAATCGAGCATAAACAGAATGTTGAGGGGTGATAAGAAGGATTATCGAAAACAGTGGGGCCAAGACTGCGCCACCGTTTCCAAATCGGGAACGCCTATCTGTCGGGCTTTTGCGGCACGACGGGGCGCCCGGCGGACAACTGCGATTTATGCGTCATCGGCACCACTGAATGCGTGGCGCGGCGCGGCGGTTCTTCCGCTGCGATGCCCAGTTCGGGCAGCAGCGCCTTGAGGTCGGCTTTCAGGGTCTCGACCTGACGGTCCACCACCTGTTCCTCGGTCTCGACCTGCTGTTTCCAGTGCTTGAGGTCCTCTGTCGTTTTCCTGGCAAGCGCGAGCGTCTCCTGAAACGTCTCGATCTCTTCCTGCCGCTGGCGCAGGAACTGGCGGGCCCGCTCGACCTTGGTGTCGGAATAGACTTCGGCGATATCGCGTGACGTGTGGCTCATCTGGGCGGCAAGCTCCAGCACCTCGGGCTCCAGCGCGCCCAGATCGGGATGCTCGCGCAGATGGATCAGCCGTTCGCGCACCGAGTCGAACTCCCCGCCCGCCCTGAACAGTCCGGCGCGGTCGGCCTCGTGGCTCACC
Source organism: Maritimibacter sp. UBA3975 (assembly GCF_002384975.1). Taxonomy (NCBI): domain Bacteria; kingdom Pseudomonadati; phylum Pseudomonadota; class Alphaproteobacteria; order Rhodobacterales; family Roseobacteraceae; genus Maritimibacter; species Maritimibacter sp. UBA3975. The sequence continues at coordinate 293,236 of NZ_DGCP01000009.1, read as the reverse complement.
CGGTAGGCGGCGGCGATATCGTCCATCGACACGGTGAAGTCCCGGTGGCTGCGTTCAAGCTGCATGATCCGGCGGTTCGCGGGGAGAAACAGCATAAGCAGAACGAAAAGCGCCGTTACGGCGATCTGCACATACATCCCGGCCTCGGGGATGACCGCACCACCTGCGCCCGCATACAATTCGAGCCAGGGCAGAAGGCCCAGAGCCCCGCCAATCGTCAGGGTGACGAGGGCAATTCCGGCGAGCCCGACAAGGCCCAGTACGATCGTCTGCCCCTGCCGCTGGGCGGCCGCTAGAAGTCCGTGTGATCCCGTCATGGTCGATCCCCTCGCGTCGGTGATTGCGGTGCGCGGGCGTTGCGCACCGCGTCACGTCCCAAACGCGACGGTCGGCGAAAAGTTGCCTGCCCGATGCGATTTTGCGGGACTGCGGGTCTCTAACGGGCGAGGAACCGGGCGAGGAGCGGGTCGTCCGCGGTCGCAAGATCCGCGACCCGGCCATGCCACCGCGCCCGGCTCGCGTCGAGCAGCAGAACCTCGTCCGCGATGGTGCGGATCGAGGCCATGTCATGCGTGATCGTGATGGCGGTGGCCCCGAGGTCCGTGACGAGTTCGCGGATCAGCGCGTCGATATCGGTGGAGGTCACCGGGTCCAGACCGGAGTTCGGCTCATCGAAGAACAGGTAGCGCGGCGTGCCGACGATGGCGCGGGCCAGTCCCACGCGTTTCTGCATCCCGCCCGAGAGGTCAGCGGGGAAAAGGTCGGCCACCCGGCTCTCCAGCCCGACGCGGTCCAGCGCCTCTTCCGCCCGCCGCCGTGCCTCAGCGCGGCCCAAGCGCTTGCGCCCGTTGCGCAGGCGAAAGGCCACGTTCTCCCAGACCGTCATGCTGTCGAAGAGCGCCGATCCCTGAAACAGCACGCCGGTCTGCTCCAGAAACCCCCGCCGCGCGCGCCGCGTCATGGGCGCCCCGTCGATCACCACGCGGCCCGCGTCCGGCGCCATGAGGCCCAGAACGATCCGCGTCAGCACCGATTTTCCCGTGCCGGAGCGACCGAGCACCGCAAGGCTCGACCCGTCCTCGAGCGTGAGCGAGATGTCGTCCAGCACCTGCTTTGTCCCGAAGCTTTTGGAGATATGTTCGAGCGCGATCATAGGCCGAAGAACAGTCCCGTCAGGGCCACGTTCGCAGCGAGGACAAGGATCGCGGCGGCCTGAACCGCGCTCTTGGTGGCCATTCCGACGCCCTGCGCCCCGCGCCCGGCATTCAGCCCCGCATGACAGGCGAGCGTCACCGCGATCCCGCCGAAGACCGCGCCCTTGGTGAGCGACAGGGTGATGTCGATCGGGTCGAGGAAATTCCAGCTCGTCGTGATGTAGGACGGCCCGTTGAAGCCCAGTCCCTGCGTGGCGACGACGAAGCCGCCGAACAGGCCCAGAATATCGCCAAGCGCCACCAGCACCGGCACCGTCACCAGCCCCGCCAGCACGCGTGGCGCGGTGAGGTATGTCATCGGATCGGTCGACAGTGTCACCAGCGCATCCACCTGCTCCGACACCTTCATCGTCGCGATCTCGGCGGCAATGGACGACGTGACGCGCGCGGCGATCATCAGGCCCACCATCACGGGGCCCAGTTCGCGCACGATCCCGATGGCCACGATCTGCGGCACCACGGCCTCCGCCGAGATGCGCGAGCCGCCGGCGTAGATCTGAAGCGCCAGCGCCGCGCCCGTGAATACGGCCGTCAGTCCGACGACCGGCAGCGACAGCCAGCCCACCTGAAGAAACGCACCCGCCAGCTCGCGCGGATAGCGCAGCGTGGCGGGGATACGGATCAGGGCATTGAGGAAGAAGAGCGTGACCGCGCCTGTCCGGCGCATCAGGCCGAGCGTGAAACGCCCGAGGAGCGTCAGGGGCACAAGCGCCCGCGTCACGTCCGTCCCCGCTCATAGGTCCGCGCGTAGCGGTGGCCAAGTTGCGTCAGGATCTCGTAGCCGATGGTGCCCGTGGTGTCCGCGATATCGTCCACACCCTGATGGGGGCCGAGCAGCGTGAGCACCGGGGGCACCTCGCCCAGATGGGTGATGTCCACCCCGATCAGGTCCATCGAGACCCGGCCAAGGATGGGGCAGGGCGTGTCACCGTGGAAAAAGACCCCCACGTTCGACAGATGCCGCGTGATCCCGTCGGCATAACCGCCCGAGACGGTGGCGACGCGGGTCGGGTGGTCGGCGATCCAGCTGTTGCCGTAGCCCACCGTCTCGCCCGCCACCAGCTCGCGCGCCTGAATGACGGGCAGGTCGAGGCTCACGACCGGCTGCGCGCTCTCAAACGGTCGCGCGCCGTAAAGCCCGATGCCGGGGCGCGTGAGGTCGAAGTGATACTCCGGCCCCAGAAGGATACCGCCCGTGGCAGCGAGCGACAGGGGCACGTCCAGCCCGGCGCTCATCTCCACGAAGGTCTGAAGCTGGCGCGGGTTCATCTCGTGCGCCGGTTCGTCGGAACAGGCGAGGTGAGACATGATGAGTCGCGGCCCTGCGGCCAGCGCGATGTCACGCACCGCGCCCCATTCGGCGGGCTCCATGCCCAGCCGGTTCATGCCGCTGTCCAGCTGGATGCCGAAGGGATGATCCGGCAGCGCCTCGAAATGCCGGGTGAGCTGCTCGACCGAGTTCAGCATGGGCACGAGGTTCAGCCCCTGAATGAGTTCGGCATCGCCCGGCATGTGACCCCCGAAGACCGAGATTTCGGGGCCGGGGCCAAGCGCCTCGCGCACGGCGGCCCCTTCCTCGGCGACCGCCACGAAAAACCGCCGCGCCCCGGCTGCCGCCAGCGTGCGCGCCACCCGGCCCGCGTCGAGCCCATAGCCGTCCGCCTTGACCACGGCCGCCGTCTGCACGTCCGAGGCCGATTTCCCGTCCAGCGCGCGCCAGTTCGCGGCGAGCGCATCGAGGTCGATGATGAGCTGTCCCGTTGCCATGCGGCGTGGTTTGTCCGCGCCTCGCGGCAAGGTCAAGAGCAAAGCGGCCCGCCTAGTCGGCGCGTTCCGTGACGATCCGGTTCTCCTGATGGAGCGTCTTGTGAACCGGGCATTTGTCCGCGATTTCGATAAGCCTGTCGCGCTGTTCCTCGGTCAGATCGCCCGCAAGCCGGATCATGCGCCGGAACTCGTCCACCTTGCCCGACGGCGTGTCCGGGTCGGCGTCCTCCGCATGGACCTTGGAATGGGTCACGTCGACGCGCACGTCCGTCAGCGGCCACTTCTTGCGCCGGGCATACATGCGGATGGTCATCGAGGTGCAGGCCCCGAGCCCCGCGGCGAGGAACCCATAGGGCGACAGGCCCCGGTTCGTGCCGCCGAACGAGACCGGCTCATCGGCATAAAGGTGATGCGGCCCCTGTGTCACATCCTGCAAATACCCCTCGGGATCGGCCTCCTGCACCCGAAGCACGCCCTCCGGCGCGCCCTCGCGCGTCTCGGCCTCGCCAAGATCGAGGTAACGTCCGGCCCAGGCCGCGATCACCGACGCCGCGTATTCCGCATCTTCGCCCCGCGAAAGCAGGTGATCGGCATCATCCAGCGTCACGAAGCTCTTGGGGTGAATGGCGGCGCGGAAAATGGCTTCCGCATTGTCGATGCCCACCACCGTGTCGCGCGGGGCGTGCATGATCAGCAGCGCGGCCTTCAGGTTGTGAATGGCTGCGGTGAGTGTCTCGGCCCGGATATCCTCCACGAAGGCCCGCCCGATGGTGAATGTGCGCCCGCCAAGGTCCACCTCCGCCGCGCCCTCCCGCGTGATCTCGTCCAGATGGTCGGCGAAGTTGTGCGTCACATGATCCGGCGCGAAGGGCGCGCCCAGCGTGACCACTGCCTTGATCCCCCCGATCTCGCCCGCCGCGCGCAGCACGGCCGCACCCCCGAGCGAATGACCGATGAGCAGGGTCGGCGCCAGATCGCGCGCCCGCAGCGTCTCGGCAGCCCGCACGAGGTCTTCGACGTTCGAGGTGAAGGTGGTGTTTGCGAACTCCCCCTCGCTGTGGCCCAGCCCCGTGAAGTCGAACCGCAGGACCGCGATCCCCGCCGCGGTCAGCCGCTGCGCGATGCGCCGGGCGGGCAGAATATCCTTGGAACAGGTGAAGCAATGGGCAAACAGCGCCGTCGCGCGCACCCGCCCCGCAGGCAGGTCCAGCCGCGCGGCAAGGGTGGAGCCGTCATGCCCCTGAAATTCGAGCTTTTCCGTCGTCATTCTCGTCTCCCGTCCGGTTCTCAGCCAAGCTCTGCACGGATCACACGGACAATGCCACCCGGCGGGGTCACAATCGCGTTTCGCCGCCGCCGCGCTTGCCGTAATCAAGGCGCATGAAGAACCGGCTCTCTCCCATTCTGCGCAATCTTGGCCGCGTCTGCCTCCTGCTCGTCGTGGCGGGGTATCTGGGGCGCGTCCATCCGGCGGGCGACAGCGTGGCGGTGTTCCGCGTGTATTTCGCCGGTCTGCTGGTCCTGAGCGGTGTCGGCCTGATGATCGTGGGCCCGCGCGGAGCGGGGGCGGTGAACGCGGCCCTCGGCGCGGGCATCATCGCGACACTGGGGATCTTGCCGTGGGGGACGCAGCAAGACCCGCAAACAGGGCAGGGTGCGGTGATCCGCCACTACCAGAAAAACCTGCTCTTTCATAATGATAACCCGGTCGAGGTGCTCGAGGACATCCTCGCCCGTGACCCGGACATCGTGACCTTGCAGGAGGCGGTGGGACGCTCCGGCAATGTCCTCGCCCCGCTCATGCGCACCTATCCGGCCCATATCGCCTGCGACGCACCGGAAAGCTACGGCCTCGCCATCTTCGCCCGGTGGCCCGCGATCGACGGAACGGCCTTTTGCGGCGACCGATTGGCGGGCGTGCAGGTGGAGGCGCCCGAAGGCCCGCTCTGGGTCGTCGCGACCCACCTGCGCTGGGTCTGGCCTTATCCCAACGCCGAAAATGCCGATGCCATCGCCGCGCGCATCGCGCAGCTTGACGGGCCGATCGCTTTGGGCGGCGATTTCAACGTCGTTCCCTGGGCCCACAGCGTCACGCAGATCGCCGAAGCCGGCGGGCTCACCCGTGTCGGGCGCAGTGCCGTGACCTTCGCGGCGGGCGGCCTGCTGCGTGTCCAGATCGACCATGTGCTCGCCACCGGGGGGACCGGGCGCTCCGAACGCCTGCCACGGCTCGGCTCCGATCACTGGGGCGTCTGGGCGGAATATTCCCTGACGAGGCCATAAAAAAGGGGCGATCCGCGGCATCTGCCGGGATCGCCCAAGAATGAAGGGAGCCTTCTGTCGCGGACCTGTGGGAAAACCACGACTGGGGCTGCGCCCTCCTGACCATGTTCTCTCGAACAAGTCCGTTATCGCCCGGTAATTTGGTGCCCGATGGGTGGAAACGGGGCGGAAACGGATTGTTCACGCCCCGGTTTCGTCACAGGTGGGGGTAACCCTACCTTCTTTCGGGTGGTTAACGGCTTGGTTCATCCCGATTTCGTCACATTCGAGCGGCGCGGCGGCCCGATCAGACCGGGATGCTGACGAACCGTCCTTCGATCCAGCGCCGGATATGGGACGGACCCCGACCCGGAGATTCGCTGCGGCCGCGCAGGGCGGCGGTGAGGCGGCTTTCGCTGACGTGACGCTGGAACTGCTGCGCGTCGTCGGTCCTGAAAAATGTGCTGTTCAACATGGCTCTGCTCAATTGTTCAATTTTGTTCATGTGGTGTGGTGCGCTTATGCGGGTGCCCGGTGTCCGGGTTTGGGAAACAAAATGCCGAACTCGGTATGTTTTCGTGCCGGACCGGACACAATTGACCTTGGGTCAGCTGTCCGGATCGTCCCCCTGTCCCCTGATCTGGGTCAAGGAAATCACGGCCCGGACCGGCCACTCTGGCATCGCACAAAGACGAAACAGGCCCGATGCAGTCGAAAATTCGCCCCCCATACGGTGCTACCTTCGCGGCACTCGCGTTCGCTCTCGCCGCCTTGGCCGGATGCAGCCCGACCGCGCTGGACACGGCCACCATGCCGAACGAGGCCGCGTGGCGCGCCGAGCTTGCCGATTGTTGCGAGGCTGAGGGCGGCGTGCCCGACCCCGTCGTCCTGTTTCTCGAACAAAATTCCGCCGACCTCCCGCGTGTGCTGCGCGAAACCAAGGTGCGCACCGCCTATCTGGAAGAGCAGGAGGACGCGCAGGCCGCGCTCCTGTCGCGGCTGAAGCCTATGGACGTCATCGTCACCCGAAGTGCCGCGCGCCTCTCAGGGGCCAATTCCTATGCCTATTTCGGTCATGCCGCGCTCTATGTCGGGTCCGAGACGGAGTTGCGGGCCGCCGGGGTCTGGACCCACCCCGCCGTGCGCCCGCATCAGGCCGCGATCCGGGCCGGCGCCGTCGCCATCGAGGCCACCGATACCGGCGTCCACCTCTCCGCGCCCCGCGAATTGTTCGAGGCCGATACCGTCGCCGTCCTGCGCCCGGACGGCTGCGCCTGCGCCTGTACGGGCCTGCCCACCGCCTTTTCGATGATCGGGCGGGCCTTCGATTTTCACCTCAAGGTCGATGACGGCGACCCGGACCTGATCTGCACCGAGCTCGTGGCGCTCGCACTCCCCGGCGTGCCGCTGCCGCAGCGGGAGCTTTACGGTCACGACGTGATCCTGCCGGATGAGGTCGCGGCCCACGCGATTGCCGGGCGCCTGCCGCTCGATTTCGTCATCGCGATCGAGGGGTTTCCCGTGGGCTGGCGTTTAAGGTCAGAAAAGGACATTGCCGCGCGTATCCTCGGGGCCTACCGGAAGTAGGCGCGCCGGGGCCGCGCCTCGATCACTTAACTCTTGGTCTCGTCATCCGGGTTCGAGATGTCGGGGTCGTTGTACTCCCCCGGATCGAAGTCGTCGGGATCGTACCGGTCCGCGCCCTCCGCGATGCCGGTCACATGCGTCGTCCCGGTCTCCTGGTCGAAGACAAGCCCGTAATCGGCGCGGCCTTCGGACTTGTAACGCAGGTATTCGTGAATGCCCGCATAGATGAAGGCCACCGCGAACGGCCCGATGATGATTGCGGCGATCAATTGAGCATCCATGAGAAAGCTCCTTTGCAGTCGTGTCGATGTGCCGGGTACACGGACCAACGCGCACAGGGCGCTGCCGGGTCCATCCACTCTTCTGACGGGCGCGACGTGAGGGGCAGGGTGGAGGCCAGGGCGGTCCAATGTCAATCACACCGCAAACGCTCCGGGCGCGGCGCGACGGCGATTGACAGGCGCGCACGGCGTCAGGCTACTCTGAGCGCACGGGACGCTCAAAGAAATCCAAAAGGGCAGTATCAACATGCGCGCATTCGTCATCGGCCAGATGCAGATCCACAGCCGCGAGTGGATGGACGACTACTTCGCCCGCATTCCCACCGTCGTCTCCGACCACAAGGGCCGGTTCCTCGCGCGGGGCGGCGCTCCGGAACGGATGGAGGGCGACAGCGCGCTGCCCGACGCGGCGTTCGTCATCGAATTCCCGGACCGCGCCCACGCCCGCGCCTTCTGGAATTCGGACGAATTTCAGAAGCTGGCCGTACTGCGCCGGTCCGGCTCCGCGCTCAACGCGATCCTTGTCGACGCGCTGGACTGAACCGGCACCGCCACCCGGACACGAAAAAGGGCGCCCCGACCGGGACGCCCTCTGTTCTGTGAACCGACCGGATCAGACCGAGTAGTACAGCGCGTACTCGATCGGGTGCGGGGTGTGTTCGAAGGCATAGACCTCTTCCCACTTTAGCTCGAGGTAACCGTCGATCTGGTCCTTGGTGAACACGTCGCCGGCAAGCAGGAACTCGTGATCGGCGGCAAGGCTGTCGAGCGCCTCACGCAGCGACCCGCAGACCGTCGGGATGCCTTCCAGCTCCTCGGGCGGCAGATCGTAGAGGTTCTTGTCGGACGACGGGCCCGGATCGATCTTGTTCTTGATACCGTCGAGGCCGGCCATCAGGAGTGCCGCGAAGCACAGATAGGGGTTCGCCGCCGGATCGGGGAAGCGGGCTTCCACACGCTTGGCCTTCGGGCTTTCCGTCCACGGGATCCGCACGCAGCCAGAGCGGTTGCGGGCCGAGTAGGCGCGCAGAACCGGGGCTTCGAAGCCGGGGATCAGGCGCTTGTAGGAGTTGGTCGACGGGTTGGTGAAGGCATTGAGCGTCTTGGCGTGCTTCAGGATGCCGCCGATGAAGTAAAGCGCTTCCTGGCTCAGGTCGGCGTACTTGTCACCGGCGAAGAGCGGCTTGCCGTCCTTCCAGATCGACATGTTGACGTGCATGCCCGACCCGTTGTCGCCTTTGATGGGCTTGGGCATGAAGGTCGCCGTGCGGCCATAGGCCTGTGCAACGTTGTGGATGACGTACTTGTATTTCTGAAGCTCGTCGGCCTGCTTGGTCAGCGTCCCGAAGATCAGGCCCAGCTCGTGCTGCGAGGTCGCGACCTCGTGGTGGTGCTTGTCCACCTTCATGCCGAGCATCTTCATCGTGGTCAGCATTTCCGACCGGATGTCCTGGCTGTCGTCCGACGGGTTCACCGGGAAGTAGCCGCCTTTGTAGTCGGGACGGTGGCCCAGGTTGCCCATCTCGAAATCGGCATCGGTGTTCCAGGCGGCGCCGTCGGCGTCGATCTCGTAGGACACCTTGTTGGGCGACACGGCGTATTTCACGTCGTCGAACAGGAAGAACTCGGCCTCGGGGCCGAAGTAGGACACGTCGCCGATGCCGGAGGACTTGAGATAGGCCTCGGCCTTTTCGGCGGTGCCGCGCGGGTCGCGCTCATAGGGTTCGCCGGTGTCCGGCTCGACGATCGAGCAGTGCACGCAGAGCGTCTTCTCGGCATAGAACGGGTCGACATACACGCTGTCGGGATCGGGCATGAGTTTCATGTCCGATGCTTCGATGGATTTCCAGCCGGCGACGGAGGAGCCGTCGAACATGAAGCCCTCTTCGAGGAAATCCTCGTCGACTTCGTCCGCGATCACCGTGACGTGCTGCAATTTGCCGCGCGGGTCGGTGAAGCGGATATCGACGTAGGCGATATCCTCGTCCTTGATCAGTTTGAGAACGTCAGCATTGCTCATTGTGCGTCTCTTTCCCCTAGGTTTGTCAGTGTGAGAAATGGAAAGGCGTCAGACGGCGTCGTCGCCGGTTTCGCCGGTGCGGATACGGATTGTCTGCTCGATCGGCGAGACAAAGATCTTGCCGTCGCCGATCTTGTCGGTCTTGGCGGCGCTCACGATCGCTTCGATCGCGCTATCGACCTGATCGGAGGAAAGCACGACCTCGATTTTCACTTTCGGCAGGAAGTCGACGACATATTCAGCGCCCCGGTAGAGCTCGGTATGGCCTTTCTGGCGCCCGAACCCCTTGACCTCGATCACGGAGAGCCCCTGTACGCCGATTTCCTGAAGAGCTTCCTTCACCTCATCCAGCTTGAACGGCTTGATGATGGCTTCGATCTTTTTCATGGTTGTCCCCCCTCGGAAATCAGGTTCGAGGCCCACAGACCACTTCTCATCCGGGGCCACAATTGCATAGGGTTTCGGTAGCAGGAGCGTGGCCGGGATTCCAGCCGCTTCGCATAATATTTGTGCAAACTGCACGCGATCCGGGCGGTTTGCGAATAATCGAGGCAGAAACCATGTCCGAACTCGTCACAGCCGCCCAAATGCGCGCCATCGAAGAGGCCGCCATTTCCTCCGGTGCCGTCACCGGGCTCGACCTGATGGAGCGGGCCGGGCAGGGCGTGGTCGATGCGGTGCTGCAAGAATGGCCCGATCTCGCTGCGGGCGCACACAGGGCCGTGGTCCTGTGCGGGCCGGGCAACAACGGCGGCGACGGCTTCGTCATCGCACGCTTGCTGGCCGCGCGCGGCTGGTCGGTGGAGGTGTTTTTCTACGGCGACGCGGACAAGCTGCCGCCGGATGCGCGCACGAACTTCCTCCGTTGGGCCGACCTCGGTGTCATCCGCGATTTCCGGGCCGGGATGGTCGACCCCGATCACGGGCAACTCCACGAGGCACCGCACCGCGCCAGAAATGCCGCCTTCGAGGCAGCGGTTCACCCGGACACCGGATGCGCTCTCGTGGTCGATGCCTTGTTCGGCACCGGTCTCAGCCGGCCGATCCGCGATATCGCGTCCGAGACGCTCGGCGCCGCAAACGCGTTCGGATCCGCCCCGGCCCCGGTCCGCCGCGTTGCCGTCGACCTGCCCAGCGGTTTGTGCTCGGACAGCGGCAGGGTTTTGTCGGCAGAGCCGGAAGGCCGGCGCGATGGGACGGTGTTCACGGCGGATCTGACGGTGACCTTTCACGCCGCCAAAGTCGGCACGGTCCTCGCACGCGCGCCCGATCTGATCGGCAAACTGGTCGTCACCGACATCGGGCTGGCGCATGACGCGGGCGCGGCGAAAGACGTGGCGCGGACGGTGACCGCCCCGCTGCATCCCCTGAGCAAACTCAGCGACGGGCGCGGCAAATTCGGTCATGGCCATGCGCTCGTCCTGTCCGGCCCCTCCGCCAGGACGGGGGCCGCGCGGCTTGCGGCCCGCGCGGCGTTGCGGGTGGGGGCCGGATTGGTCACCCTCGCCGCCCCGCATGAGGCGCTGGCCGAAAACGCGGCACAGCTGACCGCCGTCATGCTGGCCGAGGCGGACGATGCGGCGGCGCTGGAGGGTCTGCTCACCGATCAGCGCCTCAACGCCTTGGCCCTTGGCCCCGGTCTCGGCCCGGACCACGCCCGCGACCTCCTGCCGACCGTGCTTGCCACCGGGCGGCCCACGGTGCTCGACGCCGATGCGCTCACGGCCATCGCGGGCGCGCCCGACGCGCTTTTCCCGCTTCTTCACGACAAATGTGTGCTTACCCCGCACGGCGGCGAGTTCGCGCGGCTCTTTCCGGACCTCTCGGATCGGCTCGGCGAGACCGCGGACCGGGGCCCCGCCTGGTCCAAGGTCGACGCCACCCGCGCGGCGGCCGCCCGCGCAGGCTGCACGGTCCTGTTCAAGGGCCCGGCCACCGTCGTCGCGGACCAGACGGGCCGCTGCCGCGTCAACGCGGCGCTTCATGACCGCGCCGCGCCCTGGCTCGCCACGGCCGGGTCTGGCGATGTGCTTACGGGGCTGATTGTCGGACTTCTGGCGCGGGGCTGGAATGTCCCGGCCGAGGCCGCCGCCACCGCCGCATGGCTCCACACCGAAGCTGCCCTCAGCTTCGGCCCCGGCCTCATCGCCGAGGACCTCCCCGAAGAACTCCCCAGAGTCCTCCGCGCTCTCGGCGTGTGATCTTTCCGGTCCAAAATATCCCGGGGAGCGCGAGGGGCAGCGCCCCTCGCTCGGGTCGCCCGCGCCAGCGGGCGAAACCCCTCAGCTCTTCATCTTGCAGGTGTTCACGCCGATCACCGAATAGATCGCGCACCAGCCGGTGATCGCGGTGAACAGCGCGATGACGCCCACCACCAGCAGCACCCAGCCCAGCACCGTCCCGATGTTCATGTAGAACAGGACGAGCGCGACGATCCCGATGACGCCCCGGACGATCCGGTCGGCGTTGCCTTCATTGGTCTTGAACATGATGATCTCCAGTCCATGCGTGTCAGATGGGCAGAGTCTATCCTCACCTTCACGATATTGCATGTGACGTGGTCACACAGCGGGACTGTCGATGAGCTTTTCCAGCGCGCGCGCATCCAGCACCCGGACGAGGCCCCGTTCATGGGCGATGATCCCGGCCCGGTCCAGCCGGTCGAGCCTGCGCGAGACGACCTCGCGCACCGAACCGATCGCGCGCGCCATCGCGGCCTGCGTCATCTCGACCACGCCATCCTCGGCCCGCTCGAGGAGGAGGGCAGCCAGCCGCGCCTCCACCCGCAGAAAGGACATTGTCTCGATCAACTGCATCATCGCCTGCATCCGCTCGGCGAACGCGGCGAAGACCACCTTGCGAAAGGCCGGGCTGCTGTCGACGAGTTCAAGAAAGACCGGTCGGGGGATCAGGACGAGCCGGGTGGCCTCGGTCGCCACCGCCTCGGCGGAATAGTCGTCGCCGCCCAGAAGCCCGAGGGTGGACTGGATGCAACTCTCGCCGGGCTGCACTTCGTAGAGCAGGATATCGCGCCCGTTCGGACCGACGAGGTGAACGCCGACATGACCGCTCAGCACGACCACATAGCCTTTCACCGTCTCGCCGGGTGAAAACAGAACGGCCCCGTTGGGCACATCCTGAGGGGTCAGGCGGGCGAGTGCGGTCCGGGCGGGCGGCTCCAGCGCCGCCAGTTCCTCGGCCGCATCGACCCAGCCCATCAGGTCATCCCCGCCCGCGCGCCTCGAACCGGGGCAGCATGGCCGAGAAATCCGTGCCCTTGCCGTCCTCGGCCTCCACGAACTGCGCGTAAAGCTCCATCGCGGCCTGCCCGATGGGCGTGTCCGCATCGGCACTTTCCGCCGCCTGCATCGCAAGGCGCAGGTCCTTGAGCATCAGGTCGCTCGCGAAGCCGGGCTTGTAGCCGTTGTCCGACGGGCTCTGCGGTCCCACGCCGGGGGCGGGGCAATAGGTGTTCATCGACCAGCTCGACCCGGACGAGGTGGACACCACGTCGAACATCGCCTGCCGGTCCAGCCCCAGCTTGTCGGCCAGTGCGAAGGCCTCACAGGTGACGATCATCGTCGCGCCGAGGATCATGTTGTTGCAGATCTTCGCGGCCTGACCGTTGCCCGAAGGGCCGCAATGCACGGCCTTCTGACCCATGATGTCGAAGAGCGGCTTGACCGTGTCGAACGCCTCTTGCGAGCCGCCTGCCATGAAGGTGAGCGTCCCGCCCGCGGCCCCGCCGACACCGCCCGACACCGGCGCGTCGATGGCCAGAAGCCCGGCCTCCATCGCCATGTCGGCCGCCGCGCGGGCGCTGTCCACGTCCACGGTCGAGCAATCGGCGTGGCACGCGCCCTTGTCCATCGCGGGGATGATCTCGGCGGCCACCTTCTTCAGGATCTCGCCGTTGGGCAGCATGGTGATGACCACCGCCGCACCCGTCGCGGCCCCGGCGGCGCTGTCGGCCTTGGACACGCCCTCCGGCATGGGCGCGGCCAGGTCGAACCCCGTCACCTCGTGGCCCGCCTTGGCGAGATTGGCGGCCATCGGCCCGCCCATGTTGCCCAGCCCGATAAATCCGATCTTCATGCTGTCCTCCCTCAGAGTGTAAGCGCCGCGTCACCCAGCGGCGCGCGCATCCGGGCGATGTCCGCCTCGGGCACCTCCTCGATGCTGGCATGGCGCCAGTTGGGGTTGCGGTCGCGGTCGATGATCTGCGCGCGGATGCCTTCGAGGAAATCCCCGTGCTCCATCGCGCGGTAGGTGTATTCGAACTCGTAGACCAGTACCTGCCGCACGCTCTCGGCGTTGCGTGCGCGGGCGATGTTGGCCAGCGTGCAATGTACCGAGAGCGGCGAAGCGCGGCGCAGCGCCTTGGCCGCGGCCTTGGCCGTCTCGCTCTCGCCCGCGTCGCATTTGGCGGCGATCTCGGTGGCAGTGCCGTCGAACAGCGTGTCGATCTCGGCCTGAACCTGTGCCAGCGGGCTTTCGGGCGCGGGTTGCGCGGCGGTGGCCACAAGGCCCGCGTCGCCTGACTCTTCCAACTGCGAGATCAGGTCGAGCCAGTATTCCCGCTCGATGTAATGATCGGCAAATCCCGCGTGGATCGCATCACCCGGCCCCATGCGCAGCGAGGTCGCGCCGAGGTATTCGCCCAGCTTGCCGGGCGCGCGGGCGAGGAGGTAGGTTCCCCCCACATCCGGCACGAGGCCGATCCCGGTCTCCGGCATGGCGACCTGGCTGGTCTCGCCCACGACCCGGATCCGGGCGTGCCCGCCCACACCCACGCCGCCACCCATGACGAAACCCTGCATGAAGGCGACGATGGGTTTGGGATATTCCGCGATCTTGGCGTTCATCCGGTATTCGTCGCGCCAGAAGGTGCGGCCGAATTCGTAATCACCCTCCAGCCCGCGCTCGTACATCGCCTGAATGTCGCCGCCCGCGCAGAACGCCTTGTCGCCCTCCGCGTCGATCACGATCAGCGACACGGCCTCGTCGTCGCGCCACGCATCCAGCGCCGCCTCGATGTCGAGGCACATCTGGTAACTCAGCGAATTCAAGGCCTTGGGCCGGGTCAGCGTGATGCGCCCTGCGCGCCCGACGGTGCGGATGGACAGTTCGGTCATTTCACCCCCGGTCCGCGAGCATCTGGCGGCTCACGATCAGCCGCATGATCTGGTTCGTGCCTTCGAGGATCTGGTGAACCCGCAGGTCACGCACGATCTTCTCGATCCCGTAATCGGCGAGGTAGCCGTAGCCGCCATGCATCTGAAGACACTCATTCGCCACGTCGAAGGCGACATCGGTCACATAAAGCTTGGCCATCGCGCAGAACTTGGTGGCATCGCGCGCCCCGGTGTCGAGCTTCCACGCCGCCTGCCGCAGGAAGGTGCGGGCCGATTGCAGCTTCACCTCCATCTCGGCCAGCGTGAACTGGAGCGCCTGGAACTGGTCGATGGGTTTGCCGAAGGCCTTGCGCTCGCCCATGTAGGCCAGCGTGGTGTCGAGCGCGGATTGCGCGCCGCCAAGGGCGCTGGCCGCGATGTTGAGCCGCCCGCCATCAAGCCCGGCCATCGCATAGGCGAAGCCGCGCCCTTCCTCGCCCATGAGGTTGTCATGGGGGATGCGGCAGTCGTCGAACTGCACCTGCGCGGTCGGTTGCGCGCGCCAGCCCATCTTGTCCTCGAGCCCGCCGAAAGACAGCCCCTCGGTCCCGTCCTCGATCACCATTGCCGAGATGCCCTTGGGGCTGTCGTCGCCCGTGCGCACCATCGTGAGGTAGGCGTCGGAATAGCCGCCGCCGGAGATGAAGGCCTTCGTGCCGTTCAAGACCCAGCTGTCGTTGGTCTTCTCCGCCTTGGTGCGCAGCGCGGCCGCGTCCGAGCCGGAGCCGGGCTCGGTCAGGCAGTAGGAGAACACCTTTTCCATCGACGTGAGGGCCGGCAGCCAGCGCGCCTTGTCCTCGTCCGTGCCGAACTTGTCGATCATGCCGCCGCACATGTTGTGGATCGACAGGAACGAGCCGACAGAGGGGCAGGACATTGCGAGCGCCTCGAAGATCAGCGTCGCGTCCAGACGGGTCAGGCCGGAGCCGCCCTGATCCTCGGAAACATAAATGCCGCCAAGGCCCAGCTCGGCCACCTTGGGCCAAAGCTCCTTGGGGATCGTCCCCTGCTTTTCCCAGTCCCGGGCATGCGGTGCGATATTGTCCTGGCCGAAGCCGAGGGCCATGTCGAAGATGGCCTCCTGCTCCTCGGAAAGCGCGAAATCCATCCTATCCTCCCCGACAGAAATGAACGTTGGTTCAGTTTCAGAATGGGTCAGGGGCCGGTGCGGCACAAGGGGCAATTCCTCAGATGGGATTTGCACGGATGCAAAGGGGTCCGCCGTTTGGCGCCCCGGCACCGGAATTTGCGCGGGTCCCGGCGGGCCGGGCAGGGCGCATCCGCGCCCCGTCGCCGCCATGCGTGACACCGGCCACGGCCCGCGCCTCACAGCCCGTCGCCGAACTCCCCGATCAGGGCCCGCACGACGTCTCTCAGCGCATCCTCGCGCGACGACCCCGCCTCCTGCGCGGCCTCGAACACCCGGCGCTGCCGGTCCGCCGATGTGCCGCGCGCGATGATGGCGCGCGCGGCTTGCAACTCGGTCCGGCACCCCAGCGCCTCGGCGTCCTCGTCCAGCAACTCGATCAGCTCTTCGATCAGGTCGCCCACCGGCACGATCTCACGCCGCCCGAAGTCGATCAGCCCCCGCGACGCGCCGTAGCGCTGCGCGAGCCAGCGGTTTTCCGAGATGAGGAAGTTGTCGTAGATCCGCCACCGCTGGTTGCGCCCCTTCATGCGCCACAGATACCGCGCGAGGCATTGCACCAGCGCCGCGATGGTGAGCGTCGTCTCGATCTCGGGCGACACATCGCAGATGCGCGTCTCGATGGTCGGGAACTTGGCGGACGGGCGCAGGTCCCACCAGATTTTCGAGGCATCCTCGATCAGGTCCAGCTCCACCAGCGCATCCACCGAGCGCTGAAACTCCGCCCAACTCCACAGCTTCGGCGGCAACCCGGTGCGCGGCAGGTTGTCGAAAACCGTGAGGCGATAGGATGCCAGACCCGTATCCTCGCCCTGCCAGAAGGGCGACGAGGCCGACAGCGCCAGGATATGCGGCAGGAAATAGGACAGCTGGTTCATCACGTCGATCCGGTCCTCGCGGTCCGGAATGCCCACATGCACATGCATCCCGCAGATCAGAAGCCGCCGCGCCACACCGCCCAGATCACGGCGCAGATCGTTGTAGCGTTCGCGGTCGGTGTGATGCTGCTCTTTCCAGTCGGAAAACGGGTGGCACGCGGCGGCGATCGGGGCGAGCCCGTGTTCGGCGGCGCATTTCGCCACGACCGACCGCAGGTGGCGCAGATCCTCGCGCGCCTCGGACACGCCGGCGCAGACATGGGTGCCGATCTCGATCTGGCATTGCAGGAACTCGGGGCTGACCTGATCGTCAAGCTCGTTGCTACAGGCCTCCATCAGCGCATCGGGCGCTTCCGCAAGGTCGCAGGTCTCGCGATCGACGAGCAGGTATTCCTCCTCGATCCCGATGCTGAACGGGGGTTCCGTGGCGGACATGTTAGGGCTCCCGCGTGGCTTTTCGTCAGAGTGCGACGGAACGCCGGGGCTGACAAGCGCCTCAGGCGGTGCCGAATATCTCGGAATGGACCCGCGCAGGCAGCCCCAGTAGCTCCAGGGCTTCCTCCTCGCTGCGCGCCGCCAGGAACCTAACCCCGTTCACCCGGTCCCATGTCCGGTTGACGAGGTTCGCGACGGTCCGGGTCATCTTGGTCGGCGCGACCGCGACCACCACGGTCGGATGCGCGGGGTCGTAAAGCCCCTCGGCCGTCATGGCCTGCATCGACATGATCTCGGCATAGTCGCGCTCCCAGTCGGTGACGCCCGAGAGGTCGATCAGGTGCTTCTGTCCGGGGCGGAAGTCGGGATGCCTGAGATAGGCACGAAACACGTCGACGCTCTCCTGCACCACCATGCGGCCGGTGTATTCCACATAGGTGAGGTTGATCTCGGGAAGGATTCGAAACTGAACCGGCATTGGATCTCCGTGCACGCAGGGCACAGAATACCCGCCGGTGCCGTTCGGTCCAGCCCCCTTGCCCCCCTGCTTTAGGTGGTCAGATAAGCCGGACTTGCGTGCCGATCTCGGCCAGCGCGAAGAGCTCTTCGATCTTTTCGTTGTACAGCCCGATGCAGCCGTCCGACGACCGCCGCCCGATCTTGCGCGTGTCGTGGGTGCCGTGGATCAGGTAGGCGGGCCAGCCCAGATACATCGCATGGGTGCCCAGCGGGTTTTCGGGACCGGCGGGCATCACGTCGGGCAGGTCCGGAAAACGCTCGTGCATGGAGGCGGTGGGCGTCCATGTCGGCCCCACCTTCTTGCGCACGATCTCGGTATAGCCGCGCTTGGTCAGATCGTCCGAGCGGGGCACCGAGGTCGGATACAGGCGATACGTCTCGCCGTCGCCGCCCCAGTAATGCAGCGCCTTGGACTGTGTGTCGCAGACGATGGCCCCGAGTCCCAGCGTATCGAAATGGTCGCGCCAGTCCATCGCGCGGAAGGACGACACGTTGCGGCGCGCGAACTCCGGCGCGGTCTCGTCGCTGGAATCGACGATCTGCGGCTCGGTTCCCTGCGCGCGCAGGATCGCGGGGGTGACGAGGGGGAGGGCGCTCGCGGCGGCGAGCAGCCGGCGACGGGTGAATGTCTGTGCCATTGTCTTGCCTGTCAGTTATCGTTTGGCCGACCCGTATCACAGCGCCCGCGCAGGACAACGCACCAAAGCGTGAGGACCTATGCGTTCAAGTGAATGTGACCGTCAGGCCACGCGCCTGATGTCACTGTCCGTCATGCTCAACGCGCTGAGCGCGGAAGCCACGGTGGTGTGCAGGGTGACGGAGACACGGGGCACGGCCTGCGTGAGGATTTGGAACACCTTGACCAGCGCGCGGGTCTGCATATCCGGGCTGACGATGCTGAAGGCATAGGCGTGTGCGGAGGACTTCGTGGTCCGCACCAGCGTCGGGACAAAGTTCTGCACGTCGCGAAACGACAGGTCGATGTCACGCACCGAAGTCAGATCCACGACGATCCGATAGGGGCTTTCACGCGGCGCATCGGCCAGGAACTCCGCGAATTGCTGCTGCATGTCGTCAAGCGACACGACCCCGTCACATCGCACATAGGCGCTTTCGGAAACGGGGGATCGGTAGATATGGATCGGCATCGCGCGCTCTCGTTGAAGTCGTGGGAACTCGTGAAAGCGGCCTGCCGGCCACGGGGTACGGAGAGGGCCAAACACGCGGCCCTCTCCGAAGTATTGCACGATCAGTCCATCGCTTTGAAGGCGAATTCGCCGCCGTCCTTGATGCCGGAGAACCAGCGTTCGGTGACTGTCTTGGTCCGGGTGTAGAACCGGAAGGCATCGGGGCCGTACTGGTTGAGATCGCCGAAGGCCGACTTCTTCCAGCCGCCGAAGGTGAAGTAGGACAGGGGCACCGGGATCGGGAAGTTGATGCCGACCATCCCCACGTTCACACGGGATGCGAAATCGCGCGCCGTGTCACCGTCGGAGGTGAAGATCGCCGTGCCGTTGCCGTACTGGTTCTTCATCACCAGATCGAGCGCCTCTTCGTAGTTGTCCTTGCGCACGGTCGACAGGACGGGTCCGAAGATCTCTTCCTTGTAGATGTCCATGTCCTCGGTGACGTTGTCGAACAGGGTCGGGCCGACATAGAAGCCGTCCTCGTACCCCTGAAGCGAGAAGCCGCGCCCGTCTGTGACGAGCGTCGCGCCGTCTTTCTCACCCGACGAGATCAGGCCCTCGATCCGCTCCTTGGCCTGCGAGGTGATGACCGGGCCGTAATCCACGTCCTTCTCCGAGGTGTAGGGGCCGACCTTCAGCGCCTCGACCTTGGGGGTGAGCTTTTCGATCAGCTTGTCGGCGGTGTCCTTGCCGACCGGCACCGCGACCGAAATCGCCATGCAGCGTTCGCCAGCCGCGCCGAAACCGGCACCCACCAGCGCGTCGGCGGCCTTGTCGAGGTCCGCGTCGGGCATGATGATCATGTGGTTCTTCGCACCACCGAAGCACTGCGCGCGCTTGCCGTTGTTGGCGGCACGGCCATAGATGTATTGCGCGATCGGGGTGGAGCCGACGAAACCGACGGCCTGCACCGTCTCGTTGTCGAGGATCGCGTCCACCACTTCCTTGTCGCCGTTCACGACCTGAAGCACGCCATCGGGCAGCCCGGCTTCCTTGAGCAGTTCGGCCAGCATCATCGACGTGGTCGGGCAGCGTTCGGAGGGCTTGAGGATCATCGCGTTGCCGGAGACGAGCGCGGGGCCCATCTTCCACAGCGGGATCATGGCCGGGAAGTTGAAGGGCGTGATGCCCGCAACGACGCCCAGCGGCTGACGCATGGAATACAGGTCGATGCCCGGCCCGCCGCTGTCCATGAACTCGCCCTTGAGCATGTTGGGCGCGCCCATGCAGACCTCGATCACCTCGAGCCCGCGCTGCACGTCGCCTGCGCCATCGGGCAGCGTCTTGCCATGCTCCCGGCTTACGCTCTCGGCCAGCTTGTCCATGTCGCGATTGATGAGACGGGCGAATTCCATCATCACCCGGGCCCGGCGCTGCGGGTTGGTCGCGGCCCAGGCTTTCTGCGCTTCGGCGGCTTTCGCCACGGCGGCGTCCAGCTCGGCCGCGCTCGACAGGGTCACCTTACCCTGAATTTCCCCGGTCGCGGGGTTGTAGATATCGCTCGTGCGGGACGAGGCGGAGGCCTCGGTCTTCCCGTTGATCCAGTTACCGACTTCGTACATCGAGAGTCCTCCTCTAATCCTGCGTCGACAATAGGCTTGCAAATTTGCGGCGGAAAGCGGCAACATTTCAAAACGTATTGCGAAAATGCGGGTGCGTTGGCGCGCCCGGCCCGGACGGGACACCGGGCACGCTGGGACTTGGGGGCAGTCATGGAACTCGACTGGGACGATCTGCGGATATTCCTCGCCGTGGCGCGGGGCGAAAGCCTGTCGGCGGCGGGCCGCGTGCTCAACCGCGACCCGGCCACGGTGGGCCGGCGCATCTCACGGCTTGAGGAGGTAACGGGCGCGCCGCTCTTCGCCCGCTCACCACAGGGCTACGGCCTGACCGACGCGGGCCAGCGCCTGTTGTCCCATGCCGAGGACGCCGAACAGGCCGTGACGCGCGGTGCCGAGGCGCTGGCGGGCACCACCGGCGGCCTGTCGGGACAGGTGCGCATCGGCGCGCCCGACGGCTGCGCAAACTTCGTTCTGCCGCAGGTCTGCGCGCAGATCGCCGCCGAACACCCCGAGATCGAGTTGCAGATCGTCGCGCTTCCCCGCGTCATCAACCTGTCCAAGCGCGAGGCCGACCTCGCCATCGCCGTCTCGCCACCCACCACGGGCCGTCTCACGGTGCAGAAGATCACCGACTACCACCTCCACCTCGTCGCGGCGCGGGTCTACCTCAAGGAACACGGGCCGATCGAGACGCGCGACGACCTCGCCGGTCACCCGGTCGTGGGCTACATCCCCGACATGATCTTCGACAAGGAACTCGACTACCTGTCCGAGATCGGGGCCGAGCGCGTCACGCTGGCCTCAAATTCCGTGTCGGTCCAGCTCGGTTTCCTGCGCGAAGGGGGCGGCGTCGGCATCGCCCATGACTTCGCGCTGCCCTTCGCGCGCAACCTGCGCAAGGTGCTGACCGACGAGGTCTCGCTCACCCGCAGCTTCTACCTCGTGCGCCACGCGGGCGACGCACGCATCGAACGGATGAGCCGGGTGGCCGACATGCTGATGTCGGGGCTGAAGGCCGAAGTCGCCCGTCTGGAAGGTCTTACTTGACAAGACGTTATGGCAAGAGCGACCTTTGAATTGCGCGAGCGAGTGCGCCAATACGGAGGAAGCCATGCTGGTCAGCCAGA
Organism: Maritimibacter sp. UBA3975; assembly: GCF_002384975.1. Classification (NCBI taxonomy): domain Bacteria; kingdom Pseudomonadati; phylum Pseudomonadota; class Alphaproteobacteria; order Rhodobacterales; family Roseobacteraceae; genus Maritimibacter; species Maritimibacter sp. UBA3975. The sequence continues at coordinate 272,076 of NZ_DGCP01000009.1, read as the reverse complement.
TTCTCAAGGACAAGGCAACACAGGGTGTCCTGACGGTCACCAAGGATACGTCCGTGGCGGATGCCGCCGCCTTGCTGTCCAAGGAGGGCGTTGGGGCCGTGATCGTCTCCGAGGACGGGGTTCATGTGCAGGGCATCGTCTCCGAGCGCGACGTCGTGCGTGAACTCGGCTCGCGCGGCACGGACTGCCTCAGGGACCCGGTGTCGGCCATCATGACCGAAAAGCTCATCGGATGTCTGCCGGGCGACCGCGCCATTTCCGTGCTCCAGAAGATGACCGAAGGGCGTTTTCGCCACATGCCGGTGATGGAGGGCGACGAAATGGTCGGCCTCGTCTCCATCGGTGACGTGGTCAAGGCACGGCTCGAGGAACTCAGCCAGCAGGCCGAGTCGCTCAAATCCATGATCATGGGCTACTGACCACCGGCGCACCGGCCCCATCCGCGCGCCCTGCCTGCCGAGCCCGAAACCCTGTGTTTGATCCGCCTTTTACGGCGCGGCCCGACCGCGCCCCACGGATCAAACGAGTCGGGGTTGCAATCCCCCGCGCAATATAGTTGCGTGCGACGGGGCAGAAGGAGAGCAGGCCATGCGCGTCGCGTTGTACCCGGGGACATTCGACCCCATCACCATCGGGCATATCGACATCATCAAGCGGGCCTGCCTCATGGTCGACCGGCTCGTGATCGGTGTCGCCATCAACCGCGACAAGGGACCGATGTTCTCGCTTGAAGAGCGTGTGGCGATGGTGGAGGCCGAATGTGCCGCCCTGTCCGAACAGACCGGGACCGAGATCGTCGCCCATCCGTTCGAGAACCTGCTCATCCACGCGGCCCACGACGTGGGCGCCTCGATCATCGTGCGCGGCCTGCGCGCCGTCACCGACTTCGAATACGAATACCAGATGGTCGGCATGAACCGGGCGCTCGACGACACGGTCGAGACCGTGTTCCTCATGGCGGACCTGAAGCACCAGGCGATCGCCTCGAAACTGGTCAAGGAAATCGCCCGGCTGAACGGGGACGTGTCGAAATTCGTCACCCGCGAAGTGCGCGATCAGCTTTACGCCAAACTCGGACGCAACTGATCAGCCATAGACGGCGCGGCGGGCGATGGTCTTGGCGTCGTAGGGGTTGAGGCCCAGATCCTCGATGGCGAGGTCGGTGGGCAGCGCGGCGATGGCGCGCCGCGTCCGATTGTAATGGGCGCGTTTCGCGAGCGCGGTCTTCATCTTGGTATAGGCAGTCATTGCAGCCTCCGGGGTTGATCGTTTCTCAACCCCGAAGATAGGAACGCCGCGCCGCAGCACAATTGACGGTTAGCGATAACCGCCATGTCGTGTCTGCAAGGCGGTTTCAGATGGCGGCGTCGACCGCGCGCACCGTCTCGACCGTGCGTTCGACCTGTGTGAGCGGCAGCATATGTCCCGCCCCCTCGACCAGCTCCAACTGGAAATGCGGATATTGGTCCGACATCTCCTCACCCTGTTTGCGGTAGTCGAGGATGCGGTCCTCGGTGCCGTAAAGGACACGGACCGGGCAGGTGATCTCGTCATACCGCTTGTATTGCTTCGAGATGACGCCGCCGACGGCCATGTAATCGCGTGAGGTGTTGAAGAAGCTGCGCGGGCGCAGGGACAGCAGCCCGCCACCCTTCACCGTGTAGCCCTCGGGCACCGGATCGGGGCCGAAGATCTCGGTCCGGGTCAGGTCGGCGTTCTTCGCGCTGGTCGGCACGGCGACCGTTTCGGCGACAAGACGGCGCAGCCACGGCGTTCGGATGCCCAGGGCGGCGAAGCTCTTGGCCTGCATCTGCGAGGGGCGCAGCAGCGGCGCGATCAGCGCGAGCCCGCCCACTTTCTCCGGCGCGCGCAGCGCCAGCGCCGAGGCTATGGCCCCGCCCAGCGAATGACCGAGGATGATCGGGCGCTCCAGCCCCAGCTGGTCGATCAGCTCCTCGACATAGCCCGCCTGGTCGTCGATTCGCGCCGAGGCCGCCTCGTCCCGCTCGGAATAGCCCATGCCGGGCCGGTCGATGGCGATCACGCGAAAGTCGCGCGACAGCGGCCCCGCCAGCGACATGGTGAGCGAACGCAACTGACCGCCAAGCCCGTGAATCATCACCACCGGCCGCCCGGAACCGCCGGTGTCGGTGTAGTGGAGCCGCCCGGTCGAGATCGCGGCGAACCGCCCGGCAGGGGGCACCGCCGCCTCGGCCTGCGCGGCAAGCTCGCGCGTGCGCTTCATCTGGCTCAGAAGCCAAAGCCCGACAGCCGCGCCGATGAGCGCGAGGACAATGAGTATGGTTTTCAGGATCATGGGGTCCTCCGTTTCGCGAAGGCTACCCGGCTCTCCCGGTCTGCAAAATGGTGTTTCGCAGAAGCTAACGCAACGTCGCCCGGCCAGCCCCACGACCGGCCGGGGTTTTGGGCGTTACAGCCGCTTGCCGATCTCGACCGCCGTGTCGAGCATCCGGTTCGAGAAGCCCCACTCGTTGTCATACCAGCTCAGGATGCGCACAAAGTTGCCGTCCATCACCTTGGTCTGGTCCAGCGCGAAGGTGGAGCTGTTGGGGTTGTGGTTGAAATCGACCGAGACGAGCGGCTTGTCGGTGTAACCCAGAACGCCCCTGAGCGGCCCGTCCGCCGCCGCGATGATCGCGTTGTTGATGTCGTCCACCGTCGCATCCCGGTCCAGCTCGATCGTCAGATCGACGCAGGAGACGTTGGGCGTCGGCACCCGGATCGCGACGCCGTCGAGCTTCCCGTTCAGTTCGGGCAGGACAAGCCCCACCGCCTTGGCCGCGCCGGTCGAGGTCGGGATCATGCTCATCGCCGCCGCACGGGCGCGGTAGAGATCCTTGTGCATCGTGTCCAGCGTCGGCTGGTCGCCGGTATAGCTGTGGATCGTGGTCATGAACCCGCGCTTGATGCCGAAGCTGTCTTGCAGAACCTTCGCGACGGGGGCGAGGCAGTTGGTCGTGCAGGACGCGTTCGAGACATGCACGTCCTCGCGCGTCAGCGTGTCGTGGTTCACGCCGTAAACGATGGTCTTGTCCGCACCCGACGAGGGGGCCGACACCAGAACGCGGCTCGCCCCGTTCTCTAGGTGGATCTTGGCCTTGTCGCCCGTGAAAATGCCGGTGCATTCCAGCACCACGTCCACGTCGCCCCACGGAAGCTCCTTGGGGTCGCGGATGGCCGTCACCTCGATCGGGCCGCTGCCCGCGTCGATGGTGTTGCCGTCGACCTTCACCTCGTTGGGGAATTTGCCGTGAACACTGTCGTATTGCAGCAGGTGCGCGTTCGTCTCGACCGGGCCGAGGTCGTTGATCGCGATCACCTCGATATCCGTGCGGCCCTGCTCATGGAGGGCGCGCAGCACGTTGCGACCGATACGGCCAAAACCGTTGATGGCGACTTTGAGGGTCATGGGGATCTCCTTGCTCGCGGAACTGGGGCTTGGAATTCTGGCAGAACGCTATCGTTTCGTTAACGCTAACATCAACATCTGCGTGAAAACTTCAAGGGGCACGCGTTCGCGATGCCCGCTTTTTCAGCGCCAGAAGGCGATCCAGTCGAGGAATTCGAACATTTCCTTGCCCAGAAAGACCGAAGCGCGACCGCCGTTCAGGATCAGGTCCCAGGCGATGCAGGCCACGATGATGAGAAACAGGATCAGGGCAAGACGGTTCGTCATGGCGGTGGTTGTGGCTCAAGGGGGGCAGGCGGGCAAGAAAAAAGCCCCGCCGAAGCAGGGCTCTTTCAAGACGTGCGATCAGGGGTCAGAGCCGGCCCATCGCCGCGGCCACATCGGCCATGCGCGCCGAAAAGCCCCACTCGTTGTCGTACCACGCCATCACGCGCACCGTGCGGCCCACGACGCGGGTCTGGTCGGGCGCGAAGATCGAGCTGTATTCGGTGTGGTTGAAATCGACCGACACTTTCGGCTCGGGATCATAGGCCAGCACGCGCTTCATGTTGCCCTCGGCAGCCTCGCGCATGACCTCGTTCACGTCCTCCACGGTCACGTCACGGCCCGCTTCGAAAGTGAGGTCGATGCAGGACACGTTCGGCGTCGGCACCCGCATTGCGGTTCCATCGAGCTTGCCGGCGAGTTCGGGGAGGACTTCGCCAAGCGCCTTCGCGGCACCCGTGGTGGTCGGGATCATCGCCATCGCCGCCGCACGGGCGCGATAGAGGTCGTCGTGGCGGCGGTCCAGCGTGGGCTGGTCGCCGGTATAGCTGTGGATCGTGGTCATCACGCCGCGTTCGATCCCGATCTTGTCGTTGAGCACCTTGGCCAGCGGGGCGAGCCCGTTGGTCGTGCAGGAGCCGTTCGAGATCATGTAATGGGACGAGGCGAGCTGTTCGTCGTTCACGCCGAACACGATGGTCTTCTGCACGTTCTTGGCGGGGGCGGAGATCAGAACCTTGCGCGCGCCGCGCTCGATGTGGCCCTTGGCCTTTTCGCCATCGTTGAACTTGCCGGTGCATTCCAGCACCACGTCGCAGCCGGACCAGTCGAGCGCGTCCATGTCGTAGGTCGACATCATTTCCATCGGGCCGCGCCCGATATCCATCGTGTTGCCGTTCACGCGGATCTCGTCGGGGTAGCGTCCGTGGATCGAGTCGTATTTCAGTAGATGCGCGGTGGTTTCCAGCGGGCCGGTGGCGTTGACCTTCACGACCTGGATATCGTTGCGGCCCGACTGCGCGATATGCGAAAGCGTGCAGCGCCCGATGCGCCCGAAGCCGTTGATGCCGACGGTGACGGTCATGTCAGAAACCCCTTTGCGGTCGTTCATGGTCCAGCGCTAGGTCCTGCGCTTTGTTGATCCTGTGGCTGGATATAGGGTGTGGGGCCGGTTCAGACCACCCGGATTTCACCTTCCATGCCAGCATGTTAGCGAAAACATGCGGCGCAGACATGGCGTTAGCGGAACCGTTAACGGTAACGATGTGTGCCGTCGTATGCCGAGGACGATGGAACCGGGGCAGGGATTCGCGGCTTGCGATCCGGAAGCGGTCCGATACTTTCGGACCCGAACGGCACAACGGGCAGGGACGACATGAGCGGGCTACTGGCACTTCTGGACGACGTCGCGGGGATCGCGAAGATCGCGGCCTCATCGGTGGACGACATTGCGGGACAGGCTTTCAAGGCCGGGTCCAAGGCCGCGGGCGCCGTGATCGACGATGCGGCGGTGACGCCCAAGTATCTCACCGGGTTCGATGCGAGCCGGGAGTTGCCCATCGTGGGCAAGATCGCGCTCGGGTCGATCCGCAACAAGCTCCTGATACTGCTGCCCGCCGGGCTTCTCCTGTCCAACTTCGCGCCGTGGGCGATCCCGCCGCTCCTCATGCTGGGCGGGTCGTATCTGTGTTTCGAAGGGGCCGAAAAGGTGTGGCACGCCCTCTTTCCCGGCGAACATGTCGTGCATGACCCCAAGGTTCACGAGAACCCTGACCCGGCGCATCTGGAACAGCAAAAGGTGCAGGGTGCGATCAAGACCGACTTCATCCTGTCTGCCGAGATCATGACCATCGCGCTCGCGGCGCTTCCGAAATCCACGCTGTGGATGGAGGCCGCCGCGCTCGCCGTCGTGGCCTTCGGCATCACGCTCGCCGTCTACGGCTCCGTCGCGCTGATCGTGAAGGCCGATGACGTGGGGCTTGCGATGGCGGCCAAGGGGCGGCTGGGCCTGACCCGCGCGTTCGGCCGGGGGCTCGTGAAAGCGATGCCGAAATTCATGAAGCTGCTGACCATCGTGGGCACTGCCGCGATGCTCTGGGTCGGTGGCAACATCATCGTCCACGGGCTGCACGAGATGGGGTGGCATGTGCCCTACGACTTCGTCCACGACAACGCGGTGGCGGTGGGGGCGATGGTCTCCGAAGGCTGGCGCGGCGCGGTCGAATGGATCGCCACGGCGGCGCAGGACGGTGTTCTCGGCCTCGTGCTGGGTGTCCTGCTGATCCCGGTCGCCACCCGCATCGTCGGCCCCGCTATCGCGGCTGTCACCGGCAAGAAAAGCGCGGCGCACTAGGGCGGGGCGTCACTTGTAGTGGCGCTTGAGTTCCTCGGCGAACAGCTCGTCGAATTCGGTCGGCGTGATCCACCCGACCGGCGCATCGTCAAGGTCCTGACCCAGGAACAGCTTCACCGCCGCCACCGCGTGCCAGCTCTGGCCGCCGGCGGCGTGATAGGGCCGCATGGGGACGCGGGTGCCGTCCTTCAGCACGAATTGCGGTCGTGCGGTGCCGGTATCGGTTCCCGTCGCGCCCACCGTGCTGATCTCGGCCGTCTCGATGTCGCTCAGGTTCCAGTCCCACGTCTGGCGTCCGTTCCGGTCGTCGACTACCAGCACCACGCTGTCCGCCGCCCGGTCCAGCGTCAGGGTCGAGGTCATCGCGCTGCGCTTGCGGTAGACATACATGGCGACGATCAGGATCGCGGCGATGGGCAGCAGTTCCCAGAACCCTTCCCACGCCATGAACAGCGCCACACCGGCGAGGAAGACGCTCGCCGCCGTCAGCGCGAAGCGTTTGTCGGCCTGCGTATCGGTGAGGACGAGTTTGGTGTCGGTCTTGTCGGTGAGGCGCATGGCGGGGCCTTGGGTCGGGGAGGGGATGACCCGACCTTAGCATGAATCCCGGCGATGCGGGGTTTCAAGGCGGCGACCCCGTGTATGGCCGGGCGTATGCACGCGGTATGTACGCCGTGTGCACACAGTGTGCATACAAATCCGCGCACAAAAACGGGGCCCACAGGCCCCGTCTGTTCATTCATGCAGGTTGGATCAGCCCAACAGCGCCTTGACCTTTTCGACCACGGCCTCGGGCGTGATGCCCATCTGCTCATAGATCGTGGGGGCCGGAGCCGAGGCCCCGAAGCCCTCCATCCCGACAAAGGCCTGCCGGTTTTCACGGCCCCGCTCGCCCAGCAGCCAGCGGTCCCAGCCGCCGTCGCGCAGCGCCGCTTCGACACCCACCCGGACGGGACCGGCGGGCAGCACCTTCTTGCGGTAGGCTTCGTCCTGCTCGGCGAAGAGTTCCATGCAAGGCATTGAAACGACACGGGTTCCGATGCCCGCCTCGTGCAGGATGTCGCGGGCTTTCATGGCGATCTCGACCTCCGACCCGGTGGCCATCAGGATCGCCTGACGCTTGCCCTCGGCCTCGGCCAGGACGTAAGCGCCCTTGGCGGTGAGGTTGGAGTTCTTGTGCTCGGTGCGCAGAGTCGGCAGCCCCTGACGGCTCAGAGCGAGGCAGGAGGGCGTCGACTTGGTGGTCAGCGCCATCTCCCACGCTTCCGCCGTCTCGACCGTATCGCAGGGCCGGAACGTCCAGGTATTCGGCGTCGCCCGCCAGATCGCCAGATGCTCCACCGGCTGGTGCGTCGGCCCATCTTCGCCAAGCCCGATCGAGTCGTGGGTCATGACGTAAGTCACTGGAATCCCCATGAGAGCCGACAAACGGATCGCGCCGCGTGCGTAGTCGGTGAAGCACATGAACGTGCCGCCGTAGGGACGGATGCCGCCGTGCAGGACAAGCCCGTTCATCGCCGCCGACATGCCGTGTTCGCGGATGCCGTAATGGACGTAGCGCCCCTTGCGGTTCTTCTCATCGAAGATGCCCAGATCGGCCGTGAGGGTGTTGTTGGACCCGGTCAGGTCCGCCGAGCCGCCGATGTTTTCCGGCATGATCGGGTTCACGACCTCAAGCACCATTTCAGACGCCTTGCGGGTCGCGACCTTGGGCGCTTCCTCGGAAATCTGCTTCTTGAGCGCCTTGATGCGGGCCGAAAGCTTCTTGGGGGCCTCGCGGGCGAATACGCGCGCGATTTCCTTTTGCCGTTGCTCGGAAAGCTCCGCCACGCGGCCTTCCCACGCGCGGCGATCCTCGGCCCCGCGTTCGCCGATGGTCTTCCACTGGTCGGCCACCTCGTTCGGGATAACGAACGCGGCGTGCGGCCAGTTGTAGGTATCGCGCAGCTTTACGATCTCGTCTTCGCCCAGCGGCGAGCCGTGGGCCTTGGCGGTGTCCTGCTTGGACGAGCCGAAGCCGATGTGGGTCTTGCAGTCGATCAGCGTCGGTTTTTTCGACTTCTTCGCCTCGGTCAGCGCGCGGTCGATGTCGTCGGGGTCGTGGCCGTCACAGGCCAGAACCTGCCAGCCCGACGCCTGGAAGCGTTTGCGCTGGTCAGTGATGTCGGACATCGAAATCTCGCCGTCGATCGAGATGTTGTTGTTGTCCCAAAGGACGATGAGCTTGGAGAGTTTGAGCTTGCCGGCAAGGCCGATGGCCTCCTGGCTGATGCCCTCCATCAGGCAGCCGTCGCCGGCGATGACGTATGTATAGTGGTCCTGCACCTTCTTGCCGAAGCGCGAGCGCAGCATTTCCTCGGCCATCGCCATGCCCACGGAGGTGGACAGGCCCTGACCCAGCGGGCCGGTCGTCGTTTCGATCCCCTCGGCATGGCCGAATTCCGGGTGACCCGCCGTCTTGGAGCCCCACTGGCGGAAGTTCTTGACCTCTTCCAGCGTCATGTCGCTGTACCCGGTCAGGTGCAGCAGTGCATATAGCAGCATGGAGCCGTGTCCTGCCGACAGGACGAACCGGTCGCGGTCTGGCCAGTCGGGGCGGGCGGGGTCGAATTTCAGGTGTTTCTCGAACAGGACGGTGGCCACATCGGCCATGCCCATCGGCATGCCGGGGTGCCCGGAATTCGCCGCCTGGACCGCGTCCACCGCGAGCATGCGAATGGCGGCGGCTTTCATCCAGTGATCGGGGTGTTTTTCACGAAGGGCGGGAATGTCCACGGCGGCCATCCTTTGTTGGTGTTTGCGCTGTCAGGGTCTCTTAACAGCCATCCCGGCAAGATCAAGCGCGCAAGCCAAGTGGTTGAGCGCAAAGGGGGCGCAATCGGCCAGACCTTGGGCTAGGATCGGCACGGGGCTTGTGTCCGCGCGATTCGCGGCGTGGTTGCACGTCGCCTGCGGGCAGGGCAAAGTCCCCAAGAGGACAACGAAGGACAGGCGGAGCATGAGCGATATTTCCGAGCTTCAGGCACGCATCGCCAACGCGCTCGACCGGATCGGCACGGGGCTCGATGCATTGGCGCAGCCCGCGCCGGACACCGGCGGCGACCCGGCGGAAGTGGCGGCCCTGCGCGCGCAGCTCGAAGACGAGCGCACGGCAAACGCCCAGCTCGAGGAGCGGGTGCGCACGATCCGGGAAAAACAGGATTCGACGGTCGAGACGCTGGCGGGCGAGGTGGAGCGGCTGACGCGCCTGCTTGCCACGCAGGAAGAGACGGCGTCGCGGCTGGCGCGGGTGAACACCGAACTGCGCTCGAACAACGCGGCCCTGCGCGAGGCGATCTCGGCGGGCGTGGCCGAGCCGCATCTCGTGAACAAATCCATGATGGCCGAGCTCGACGCGCTGCGGGCCGCCCAGTCGGCGGACCGGGCCGAACTCGACGCCGTTCTGGGCGAACTCGACGCGATGATCGCGGCACAACAGGGAGGGTCGGACCATGCCTGACGTGACGATCACCATCGGCGGACGCGATTTTCAGGTCGCCTGTTCGGAGGGCGAGGAGCATTTCCTCAAATCGGCCGCGGCGATGCTGGACACCGAAGCGCAGGTCATGGTCGGCCAGATCCGCCATCTGACCGAGGCGCGGATGCTACTGATGGCCGGGCTCATGCTGGCGGACAAGACCGCCGGGATGGAAGACGGGCTGAAGGTCGCGGAAAAGCGGATCGCGGCGCTTGAGGCGGAATTGGCCGAGGCGCGCGCCGCAGCGGGCGAAGGCCCGGCGTCCATGCGTGACTCGTTGGCCGAACTGGCCGCCCGGGCCGAGGCCATCGCGGCCCATGTCGAAGACAAGGCCGGCTGAGCGTTTCCGCAATGCGCGCGGGCAGGCCCGCGCACAGGTTTTGCGCGTCTCCGCCTTCGGCGGGCACGCGCGGCGGGCGCGCTTGCCTGAGCGGGCCGCATTCTGAAATGTAAGGACTATTGCTTGAGAAGCGCTTGAGGGGCCGGTCCGCCCCTCAAGACGCGTGTTCCAGCGTGGTGCGAGTCGCTGCCGCGTCAAGGACGGGCCGCGGCGGGGCCGCGGTCGGCTGCGCCGATCCTTGACCCGTCACCGACTCACGGTCTGCGCGGTGGCTTAGCCGTTGGCTTCGCGAATCTTCTCGGCGGCATCCTTGGAGTAGGTGATGCCCTCGTCGTCGAAGAGCTTGTCCAGCTCGCCTGACAGCGTCATCTCGGTGATGATATCGCAGCCTCCGACGAATTCACCCTTCACATAGAGCTGCGGGATCGTCGGCCAGTCGGAATAATCCTTGATCCCCTGACGGATCTGGTCGTCGGCCAGCACGTTCACATCGGTGAAGTCGACGCCCATGAAATTGAGCACGCCCGCGACGCGGGAGGAGAAGCCGCACTGCGGCATTTCCTTGGTGCCCTTCATGTAGAGCACCACGTCGTTCGCGGTCACGGTTTCCTTGATCTGGGTCTCTGCGGTCATTTGGGTCATCCTTGGTCGCGCGGTGTCAATTCGGGGCCTTGGTGGTCAGGGCGAGCGCGTGAAGGTCGCCGTTGGGACCGTCCATCTTGCCCTTGAGCGCGGCATAGACCGCGCGCTGTTGTTGCACACGGTTCTTGCCACGGAAGCTTTCGTCGATCACTTCCGCCGCCCAGTGATTGCCGTCTCCGGCAAGGTCGGTGATCGTGATCTGCGCGTCCGGAAAATCCTCGCGAATGAGGGCTTCGATTTCCGATGCTTCCATCGCCATAGGTGCTTATCTCCCCGTTTTCCTGCCCCAGATGTAGAGGGGGGCGCGGCGCGCCGCAAGGGCGCGGGCTTACACGAAGTCGCGCAGCCGCGGCAGGAAGGCGGCGAGCCGGGCGGGGGCGTCGGAGGACGAGAAGGCGGCGAGGTCGGCCTCGGTCCACTCGGCGTCGCGGGCATAGATCTCGAGCAGCGCCTCGCGCTCGGCCTCGTAGCTGTCGGGCAGGTCCAGACGTTCGGCGACGAGGAGCAGTTCGATGCCGTCGTGGACCTTGCGCATGGTGGCGAAGGCGTCGAGCATCGGCTGGGTGATGTCCGGGGTCCTGGCCCAGGTGGCGCCGTCGAAGACCTCCTGCGTGACGCGCTGGCCCGCGCCGCGACACTCATAGGCGACGCAGCCCGGAAACCCTTCTTGCTCCAGCCGGTTGTAAAGCGAGCAGCCCAGTTTGCCGTTCAGGTTCGGGCAGGGCAGGCCCGCGGGCTTGTCGATCGCGAAATCCTCGCCTTCGTCGAAAGCGAGCGCGATGCAGCAGAGCGCGGCGCAGTTGCCGCAGTCGGAAGTCATGTCGGGGATGCGTGCCATAGGTCGCCTTTTCGCGCGACGGGCTGTCGCGTGCAAGGGGGATGGCGCGGGGTGTCTGGCCGCTCAGGTCGCGGTGGCGGCGAAGCTCGTCCGGTAGATGTCGGCGAGATCCGCGAGCGGGGCTTCGGAGGTGCCGAATTTCACGCTGTCGCCGGTGAACTTGCCGACCGAGTGGATCGGGACACCGGCGCGCCCGGCTGCGGTCATCAGCGCTTCGGCCTGATCGAAGTTGCAGGCGACGAGGTAACGCGCCTGATCCTCGCCGAAGAGCGCGGGCGTAGCGTCTGTGTCGAGATGGACGCCGACGCCGGCGGCTTCGGCCAGTTCGAAGGCCGCGAGGGCAAGGCCGCCGTCGGAGAGGTCGGTGCAGGCGCGGATATTGGCGCGGTTGGCGCGGATGAAGTCGCCGTTGCGCCGTTCGGCTTCGAGGTCCACCTGCGGCGCGTCGCCGTCTTCACGGTTAAAGACTTCCGCGAGCAGGGCGGACTGGCCGAGGTGGCTGCCCGGCTCGCCGATCAGGAGGGCGACGTGACCGTCGCGCACTTCGCCGCCGATGAGGTCTTCGTCGAGGTTTTTCAGAAGGCCCACGGCGCCGATGGTGGGGGTGGGCAGGATGCCGGTGCCGTCAGTCTCGTTGTAAAGCGAGACGTTGCCGGACACGATGGGCATGTCCAGCGCCTTGACCGCCTCGCCGATGCCCTGAATGGCGCCGACGAACTGACCCATGATTTCCGGCTTTTCCGGGTTGCCGAAGTTCATGTTGTCGGTGGTGGCGAGCGGCGTGGCGCCCACGGCGGTCAGGTTGCGGTAGGCCTCGGCCACCGCCTGTTTGCCGCCTTCGACGGGGTTCGCCTTGACGTAGCGCGGCGTCACGTCCGAGGTGAAGGCGATGGCCTTTTCGGTGCCGTGCACGCGCACGATGCCCGCGCCCAGTCCGGGGCGGCGCACGGTGTCGGCCATGACCATGTGGTCATATTGCTCATAGACCCACTGCTTGCCCGCGTAGTTGGGCGAGGCGATCAGGCCCTTGAGCCCATCAATCGGGTCGATCTGGGGCACGTCGGCCAGCGGCTCGGCCTCCGGCGTCGGCTCCCATGGGCGGTCGTATTCGGGGGCATTGCCCGACAGGGCGCGCAGCGGCAGGTCGGCGCGGCAGGTGCCCTGATGCATAATGAGGAAGCGGTCCTCGGGGATCGTCTCGCCCACGATGGCAAAGTCGAGATCCCATTTGTCGAACACCGCGCGGGCCTCGGCCTCTTTCTCCGGGTTCAGGACCATGAGCATGCGTTCCTGGGACTCCGACAGCATCATTTCGTATGCGGTCATGTTCTCTTCGCGCTGGGGCACGGCGTCGAGGTCGAGCTTGATACCCAGCTCGCCCTTGTCGCCCATCTCGACGGCCGAACAGGTGAGGCCGGCGGCCCCCATGTCCTGAATCGAGATGACAGCGCCCGTCGCCATGAGTTCCAGCGTCGCTTCCATCAGCCGATTCTCGGTGAACGGGTCGCCCACCTGAACCGTGGGGCGCTTCTCCTCGATCGTGTCGTCGAATTCGGCCGAGGCCATGGTTGCGCCGCCGACGCCGTCACGGCCCGTCTTGGCGCCGAGGTAGACGACGGGCATGCCGACGCCGGAGGCCGCCGAGTAGAAAATCTTGTCGGTGTCTGCGAGGCCCGCCGCAAAGGCGTTCACGAGGCAGTTGCCGTTGTAGGCCGCGTGAAAGCGCACTTCGCCGCCCACGTTCGGAACGCCGAAGCAGTTGCCGTAGCCGCCGACACCCTCGACCACGCCATGCACGAGGCGCTTGGTCTTGGGGTGGGTCGTTTCGCCGAAGGAGAGCGAGTTCATCGCGGCGATGGGGCGCGCGCCCATGGTGAAGACGTCGCGCAGGATGCCACCCACGCCGGTCGCCGCGCCCTGATAGGGTTCGATGTAGGACGGGTGGTTGTGGCTTTCCATCTTGAATACGATGCACTGGCCGTCGCCGATGTCGACGATGCCCGCGTTCTCGCCGGGACCGCAGATGACCTGTGGGCCAGTGGTGGGCAGGGTGCGCAGCCATTTCTTGGAGGACTTGTAGGAGCAATGCTCGTTCCACATCGCCGAGAAGATGCCCAGCTCTGTGAAGTTCGGCGCCCGGTTCAGGATGCGCAGGATGTCGGCATATTCGTCGGGCTTGATCCCGTGCGCTGCAATGATCTCGTCAGTGATCTCAGGCTCGGTGGTCATGCGCGGGTCCCCTCAAAGCAATTGCCCGCCTCATAAGGGATGGCGGGCGCGGGGGGAAGGGGGCAGGCGTGCGGGCAAAAAAAAGACCGGGCACAAGGCCCGGCCTAAGTCCAACAGGGAGGTGAAGCGGTCGATGACGACCGGCTTCGAGGGGGATTTATGGGCGCAGTGCCCACCAAGCAAGCAGCGCGTGAACAAAGCTGCTATGCAATTCCTGCATGGCTCGCTGAGGTTCACTCAAGTTTTTGGAATCTCGGCATTTTCATGCGGAGCCTGTTCGGGATGTTGCGAAATGGCAACGAAAACAAGGCCTCAAGGGTCAGGCAGTTCCGGTGGCCTGCGCCAATTTGCGGTGTTCGAAGATCTCTTCGGTGACGAAATCGCGGAAGGCGGCGATGCGTTTCGAATGCCGCAATTCCTCGGGATAGGCGAGGAAGACGGGAATTTCGCGGCTTTCCTCTTCCGGCAGAACCCGCTCGATCTCCGGGAAGTCCTGAAGGATGTAGTCGGGCAGCACGCCGATTCCGAGGCCGTTCAGCACGGCTTGCAGCACACCGAAGTAGTTGTTCACCGTCAGGAGCGAGTCGACGTTATGCGTCAGGATTTCCTGGGTGAAGGTGGCGCCGGCGCTGACCTGCGCGGAATTGGTGTTCTGGCAGATGATGCGGTGCGCGGCGAGGTCGTCCATCTTTTCGGGCCGCCCGTGGGCGTCGAGATAGGCTGGGCTCGCATACAGCCGCATGTTCACGCCCATGAGCCGCTTACGGATCAGGTCGGCCTGAGACGGTTCCTTGAGCCGGATCGCCACGTCCGCCTCGCGCATGGGCAGGTCGAGCACCCGCTCTTCGAGCATGAGGTCGATCTTGAGGTCCGGGTATTGCTCATACAGCTTGGCGAGGCGGGGGGCGAGCCAGAGGGAGCCGAAGCCGGTCGTGGTGGTCACGCGCAATTCGCCGAACACTTCTTCCTTCGAGTCCCGGATACGGGCGACGGCGGCGTCGAGGCGCTGCACCATCGCGCGGGAGGCATCGAAAAGAAGCTCGCCCTGTTCGGTGAGAATCAGGCCGCGTGCGTGACGGTGGAACAGGGTGGCATTGAGGCTCTCTTCCAGCCCGCGAATCTGGCGCGACACGGCCGACTGGCTGAGGTTCAGCGCATCACCGGCATGGGTGAGGCTGCCGGCATCCGCGACCGCATGAAAGATTCTGAGTTTGTCCCAGTCCATTTTTTTCGCTTGTTGCCTTTGTCCGCCGAAATGCGAGGGCTTCTTACCATCATCAAACCGTGAAAAGCCAAGCCTCTATGTGACAAGATAAGACTTTTACAGGTCAAAACAATTGACCTACCCTGAATATGCCCAAGAGCTAGCCGGAGGAGCGCGCACATGCGGCAAGATGTATCACTTCACGACCGTTTCGACCTCGACAAAAGCCCGGTGCTGTTGAACGGCACGCAGGCCATGGTCCGGCTCATGCTGGTCCAGGCGGCGCGCGACCGGGCGGCGGGGCTGGACACGGCCGGGTATGTTACCGGTTATCGCGGCTCGCCGCTGGGCGGGGTCGACAGCTGGATGATGCGGGCCGGGCGCGACCTTGCGGACGTGAACGTGCGGTTCGAGCCGGGGTTGAACGAGGATCTGGCGGCCACTGCGCTGTGGGGTTCTCAGCAGGCCGAACTGCGGGGCGAAGGCAAATACGACGGCGTCTTTGGCCTGTGGTATGGCAAAGGGCCGGGGGTGGACCGCACGGGCGACGTGATGCGCCATGCCAACATGGCGGGCTCCAGCAAACATGGCGGCGTGCTCATGGCGATGGGCGATGACCATACCGGCGAAAGCTCGACCGTGCTGCACCAGTCCGACTGGGCGATGGTCGATGCCTATATGCCGGTCCTGTCGCCGGCCGGGGTTCAGGAAATCCTCGACCTTGGCGTTTATGGCTATGGATTGTCACGGTTTTCCGGGCTTTGGGCGGGTCTGAAGCTGATGAAGGACACGGTGGAGGCGACGGCGGTGGTCGATGGGCGGCCCGACCGCATGTCGCTCGTCACCCCCGACGACTTCGCGATGCCTGACGGTGGGCTCAACATCCGGCTGGTCGATGACCGGATCGCGCAGGAAGCGCGGATGATCGACTACAAACGGTTCGCCGCCGAGGCCTATGCCCGCGCCAACCGTATCGACCGGCGTGTCTGGGGCAAGGACGGCGCGAAGATCGGGTTCGTCGCGGCTGGCAAGAACTGGCTCGACCTGGTTCACGCGCTGTCGCTTCTCGGGATCGACGAGGCGGAGGCCGAACGGCTCGGCATCACCACCTACAAGATCGCGCAGACCTGGCCGCTGGACATGACGTCGTTTCACGAATTCGCGGAAGGTCTGGACCTGATCGTGGTGGTGGAAGAAAAGCGCAAGCTGATCGAGGTGCAGATCAAGGAGGCCATCTTTGACGACCGGCGCGGGCGCCGCGTCTATGGCTGGCACAAGGGCGACACATGGGAACACGGGCGCCAGATGGAGCTGTTCCCGACGCGCTATGCGCTGGACCCGGTGTTCATCGCGGAAAAGCTGGGCGAGATCCTGATCGAGGAGGGACGCGACACCGAGGCGATCCGGGCCGGACTGTCGAAAATCGCGGCGGCCAAGACCGCCGACAATGCCGAGCAGATCGCGGCGCGTCTGCCGTATTACTGCGCGGGCTGTCCGCACAACACCTCGACCAAGGTGCCCGACGGATCGCGCGCCTATGCCGGGATCGGCTGTCACTACATGGTGCAGTGGATGGACCGCTCCACTCTGGGCTTCACCCATATGGGCGGTGAAGGCGCGAACTGGATCGGTGAGGCGCCATTCTCCACCCGCGAGCATGTGTTTCAGAACCTGGGCGACGGGACCTACAACCACTCCGGCATCCAGGCAGTGCGTGCGGCCATCGCGGCGGGCACGAACATCACCTACAAGATCCTCTACAACGACGCCGTCGCGATGACCGGCGGGCAGGCGAACGAGGGCGGGCTGGACCCCTACCGGATCGCTGCCGAGATGACGGCGGCCGGGGTCAAACGGCTGGTGGTCGTCCACGATCCAAAGGAAGAGGTGGACCCGGCACGTTTCCCCAAAGGCGTCGAGGTGCGCGAGCGGGATGAGCTGGAGAATACCGAGAAAGAACTTCGTGATATCAAGGGTGTAACGGTCCTTCTTTACGTTCAGACCTGCGCGGCTGAGAAGCGGCGTCGGCGCAAGAAGGGGGCGTTTCCGGACCCGGACAAACGCATCCTCATCAACACCGACATTTGCGAAGGCTGCGGTGATTGCGGGGTGCAGTCGAACTGCGTCGCGATCACCCCGGTCGAGACGGAACTGGGCCGCAAGCGGGCCATCGACCAGTCGGCCTGTAACAAGGATTTCTCCTGCCTCAAGGGGTTCTGCCCGAGCTTCATCGAGGTCGAGGGCGGCACGCCGCGCAAGAAAGCCGCGCCGAACATTTCGCTGCCCGACCTGCCGGACCCCACGCTGCCCGCGATCGACGGGACGTGGAACATGGTCGTCACGGGCGTTGGCGGCACCGGCGTCGTGACCATCGGCGCGGTGCTCGCGCAGGCCGCGCATATCGAGGGCAAGGGCGCGGGCATGATGGAAATGGCCGGTCTGGCCCAGAAGGGCGGCGCGGTGGCGGTCCACCTGCGCGTGGCGGACGCGCCCGAGGATATCTCGGCCATCCGCGTGGCGACCGGCGAGCTCGACGCGCTGATCGGCGGCGAACTGGTGGTGTCGGCGGATGCCACGACGCTGGGCCTGATGACCACGGGCCGCACCGGCGGCGTGGTGGACAGCCATGAGACGGTGACGGGCGATTTCACCCGCGACACCGAGTTCCGTATTCCGGGTGACCGGCTGGAGCTGTCGCTGGAGGCGCGGCTGAAGGACAAGCTCACGCTGTTCGACGCGACGGAGCTGGCCGAAGGCCTGATGGGCGACTCGATCTATTCCAACATGATGGTGCTGGGCGCGGCCTGGCAGGCGGGGCTGGTGCCCATCGGGTTCGAAGCGCTGATGCAGGCGGTCGAGTTGAACGGACAGGCGGTGGAGCGCAACAAGCGCGCCTTTGCCGCGGGCCGCTGGGTCGTGGTTGACCGGGAGGCGGCCGAGCGGGCCGCAGGGTCAAAGGTGGTCGACAAGCCCTTGTCCTTGGAAGAAAAAATCGCGTTCCGCGAGAAGCACCTGACGGCCTATCAGTCCGGGCGTCTGGCCAAGCGGTATCGCAAACTGGTGGACCGTGCGCCGGATGAGGAGATGCGTGAGGCCATTGCGCTCGGCTACCACAAGTTGCTGACCTACAAGGACGAATACGAGGTCGCCCGGCTTCTGCGTGAGACGCGGGCCAAGGCGGAGGCGGCTTTCGAGGGCGATCTGTCGCTCAAGGTGCATCTGGCGCCGCCGGTGATGAACGGCACGGCCCCCGACGGGCGACCCAAGAAGCGGGCGTTCGGGGAGCGCACGGTGCGTGCGCTGGGTCTGCTGCCACGGCTCAAGCTGCTGCGTGGCACGCCGCTCGACCCCTTTGGCCGCTCCGACGAGCGCAAAATGGAGCGCGCGCTCATCACCGAGTATGAGCAGGACATGGAAACCGCGCTCGCGGCCTATGGCCCGGAGACGGCCGAGACGGCGCAGGCCCTTGCCCGCCTGCCGCTCTCGATCCGCGGCTTCGGCCCGGTGAAGGAGGCAAATGCCCGTGAAGCGGCCAAGACACGCGAAGCCCTGCTGGCCGAGATCCGCTCGGGTGGTGCGCCGGCGGCACAGGCGGCAGAGTAAGCGCTTTCAAACGGCGCGGGCTTGCGCCCGCGCAGGTTTTGCGCCGCCCCGGCTGCGCCGGGACGACGCGGTTGGAGGGGCGCTGCCCCTCGCCGGGATTGCAGGCAATCCCGCCTCACCCCGAGGTTTTCTGAAAACAGAGAAGGGGGTGGTCGCGTGTTGACCGGCGGCGCGTGGCGCGGCACGGGGTGCGCGGTGGTGCCGGGTGGTGCATTCGACGATGGATTTCCGGTCGGAACGGACCTATGCCTTTCGCCAATGCCCGTGGGCTGAGGCGCCACGGGGACGGTTTCAGGCAAACGGCACGGGGCGCAAGGCTATGGCGGTTGGGATTTTCGACTCGGGACTCGGCGGGCTGACGGTGCTGGATGCCGTGACGAAGCGGCTGCCCGAGGTGCCGTTCGTCTATTTCGGGGACAATGCCCATGCGCCCTATGGTGTGCGCGATGCCGACGATGTCTACAACCTGACGACGCAGGCCGTGTCGCGGCTGTGGGACGAGGGGTGCGACCTTGTCATCCTCGCCTGTAACACGGCCTCGGCGGCGGCGTTGCGCCGGATGCAGGAGAGCTGGATTCCGGCCGACAAGCGTGTGCTGGGCGTCTTCGTACCGCTGATCGAGGCACTGACGGAGCGCAAGTGGGGTGACAACAGCCCGCCGCGCGAAGTGGCGGTGAAGCATGTGGCGCTGTTCGCGACGCCGGCGACCGTGGCGAGCCGTGCGTTTCAACGGGAACTCGCCTTCCGGGCCATCGGGGTGGACGTGGAGGCGCAGGCCTGCGGCGGCGTGGTGGATGCGATCGAGGAGGGGGACATGATCCTTGCCGATGCGCTCGTGCGCTCGCATGTCGATGCGCTGAAGCGCAAGATGCCGACGCCCGAGGCGGCCATCCTGGGCTGCACGCATTATCCGATCATGGAAGAGGTGTTTCAGGAAGCGCTGGGGCCGGAGGTTGCGGTCTACAGCCAGGCCAACCTGGTCGCGGCCTCGCTGGCCGATTACCTCGAACGCCACCCGAAGATGCTCGGCACCGGGACGCAAGGCAGGTTCCTGACCACCGGAAATCCGGCCAAGGTATCTGCCGGGGCCACGCGGTTCCTGCGGCGCAAGATCGCGTTCGAGGCTGCGTGAATTGCGCCAAGGCGCGAAAACCCTTACATGCGGTGCGATACTTTCTGCGAGGCGCACATGACCCACAAAATCGCCATTCTCGGCGCGTCCGGCTATACCGGGGCGGAGCTTGTCCGGCTCATCGCCACCCATCCGTCGATGGAGGTGGTGGCGTTGTCGGCGGACCGAAAGGCCGGGATGGAGATGGCAGAGGTTTATCCGCATCTGCGCCACCTTGACCTGCCCAAGCTGGTGACGAAGGAGGAGATCGACTTCTCGGCGGTCGACCTGTGTTTCGCGGCCCTTCCGCATGGTCTGTCACAAGCGCTGGTGCGCGATCTGCCGGAGCATGTGAAGGTCGTGGACCTCGGCGCGGATTTCCGGCTGCGCGATCCGGACGACTATAGCAAGTGGTATGGCAACGAGCATGTGGCGAAAGAGCTTCAGCCCGCCGCCGTCTACGGTCTGACCGAGTTCTATCGCGACCAGATCCGCGGCGCGCGGCTGGTGGCCGGGACGGGCTGCAACGCCGCGACCGTGCAGTTCGCGCTCAGGCCCCTGATAGAGGAGGGGCTGATCGACCTCGACCGGATCATCTGCGACCTCAAGAACGGGGTGTCCGGGGCTGGCCGGTCGCTCAAGGAAAACATGCTGTTCGCGGAGCGGTCCACCGACGTGACGGGCTATGCCCAGGGCGGCAAGCATCGCCATCTTGGCGAGTTCGATCAGGAATTCAGTGCTATCGCAGGGCGCAAGGTCGAGATCATGTTCACCCCGCATCTGGTGCCGGTGAACCGCGGTATCCTTGCCGACTGTTATGTCGAGGGCGACCCCAAGGCGATCCACAATGCGCTCGTCGCGCGTTACGAGGCCGAGCCGTTCATCGAGGTGCTGCCGTTCGGGCAGGCGCCGGGGATGGGGCACGTCATGGGCTCGAATTTCTGCCACATCGGCGTGATCGGCGACCGTGTACCCGGCCGGGCGCTGGTCGTGGCGACGCTGGACAACCTGTGCAAGGGGTCGAGCGGGCAGGCGATGCAGAACGCGAACCTGATGCTGGGCGAGGACGAGACGACCGGACTTATGCTCGCCCCGGTGTTCCCTTGATCGTGATCAAGGCTTTCGCGCGGATTGAGGCTATAAGAAAGCGCTCGGCAATGGAGGACAGGGCATGGCGGGGATGAAGGGTCTCAAGAAAAAGCGGCGGGTGCAGATCATCTTCGTCACCATCGGCGCGCTCGTGCTGGCGACGGGGCTGATCGGCTTCGCTTTTCGCGACGGGATCAACTATTTCCGTTCGCCCACCCAGGTGGCCGAGGAGCCGCCGGCGCCGAACGAGGTGTTCCGGATCGGCGGGCTTGTCGCCGAAGGCTCTCTCGTGCGCGGGATGAGCGAGACGGTCACGTTCTCGGTCACAGACGGGGCCAATACGATTCCGGTCGAATACAAGGGCGTCCTGCCGGATCTGTTTGGCGAGAATCAGGGGATGGTCGGCACAGGATCCTATGTGAACGGAACCTTTCAGGCCTCTGAAATCCTTGCGAAACATGACGAGGATTACATGCCGAAAGAGGTCCTCGATACGCTCAAGGAGCAGGGCGTCTACGTCGACCCGAACTCCTGATTTCGCCTGCATTAACCAATTGAGAGGAGCCTTTGTCCCGCAATCCTAGTGCGGAGGCCAAGGCAGATGCGAAGCGTTCGAGAGATCGCGACAGCGATCGTCGCCCGTGAAGGCGGCTATGTGAACGACCCCGACGATCCGGGCGGCGCGACCAAGCATGGCGTGACCATTGGAACGATGCGGCGGCTGGGTATGGACCTCGACGGAGACGGGCAGGTGACGCCTGCGGACGTCAAGCGGTTGAGCCGCGGGCAGGCGACCGACATTTTCATCCGGCATTACTTCGAGGCACCGGGCATCGCGTCGCTGCCGGATGTGCTCCAGCCTTCTGTGTTCGACATGTATGTCAACGCGGGCGCGAACGCGGTGCGCATCCTGCAACGGCTTCTCACGCGTATGGGCTTTCCCTGCGCCGTGGACGGGGCCATCGGGCCGCAGACGGCCGGGGCCGCGCAGGCGGCGGCGGCGAAGGCTCCGGATCATATCGCGGACGCCTATGGCATCGAACGGCGCAACTACTACTACCGGCTGGCCGACCGGCGACCGGCGTCGCGCAAATACGCGCGGCGGCGCGACGGCGGCAAGGGCGGCTGGATCGTGCGGGCTGAAGAGTTCATCTCTCCCAAATACCACCTGACGGAGGCCGCGCATCGCGCGCGGGTGGCATCATGGGGCTGATCGACGGTGCCATGAACCTCGTCTTCGGCAGCGGGCGGAACGTGGTCCGCGAGACGGCGGGCGTGTTCTGGGAGAACGCCGAGGCGCAGGCGGTGCGCGAGGCGGCCCGCCATTCGGCCGCGCTCGACCAGTTCGCGCACGAGTTCGCCCTGCCCGGTAAAGGCTGGTTCGACCGCTTCATCGACGGAATCAACCGCGTGCCCCGGCCCGCGCTGGCACTGGGCACGATCGGGCTTTTCGTCTCGGCGATGGTGGACCCTGTGTGGTTCGCGGCCCGGATGAACGGGATCGCGCTGGTGCCGGAGCCGCTGTGGTGGCTGATGGGGGCCATCGTGAGTTTTTACTTCGGGGCGCGTCATCAGGTGAAGGCGCAGGAGTTCCGGCGGTCCGTCGCGGCCACGATCGCCTCGACGGAAAGCGTGGTCCATAACCTCGGCGTTCTCGACAGCCTGGAAGCGGGGTCGCGGGCGCAGGGTGATCCGAACCCGGCGCTCGAGGATTGGAGCCGGGATGGGAAGTGACGTTCTCATCAAGATCCTGACGGATCACGGACCCTGGGTGCTGCTCGTCTTCTACCTGCTGTGGCGCGATCTTCAGAAGGATCAGGCCACGCGCGCGGTGCTCGACTAGAACTCCGCGATCCTGATCGAAATCACGACGATCATCCGGGAACGGCTTCCGAGCCGGGGCAGGGAGCTGTGACGGGCCGGGTGCGCGATCTCTGGAGGGGCCTGCGCGACACGCTCGCAGGCCGCGGACTCATCCGTGCGCTGGAACGGCATCGGCGCGCGGCGGGGGAACTGGACCATGCCGTGCGAGAGGTCCTGGGACATGAAACAGGCGATTATCCTCATCCTTCTCACCGTCCTCGCGCTTGAGGCAGGCTTCCTGCTTCTGGGCTTCGATCCGGTGGCCGAGATCGTCTATGGCGTCATCGCGTTGATGGCGGCGATGATCGCGGCAACCTTCCTGTGGCTTTGGCTGGAACGCACGACGCCGCTGGCTATCGGCATGGTGGTGAGCTGGTTCGGGCTCGCGTGTCTTGCGGCGTGGTGGTGGCTTTACAACCTGCTGGGCGCGCCGGTTTGGGCACAGACGCATCCCGCGATCTTCAGCGTGCTTGCGCTGCCCATCGTCGGGTCGATCCTGCATTTTGCGGTTATTCAAAGAAGCTTCGGATTCCACGGAATGCACTTCCTGTGGCCGATCTTCGCGGCGATCCTGGTGTCGGTCGCCGTCTACGTCACGGTGTGACGGATGCGGGTGAGGCCTTCTGGCCTCACCCGGAAACTCAGAACTTGTAGCCGACGCCGACCTTGAAGTCGGTCCGGTTGCGGTTCATGCCCGCGCCCATGACGCGCAGGACTTCGCCGCGCACCATGTAGTTGCCACCGAAAATGGCTTCACCGCCTACGCCGAAGTCATAGACGAAGCCGGCGCCACCGGACATGAAGCCCGTGCCGCCCTTGCCTTAGAGCATGAAGTTGTCGCTCATCGCGTAACCGGCGCGCGCGTTCAGCAGGCCCGTGACGGCCATGCCGGTCGGCGTGACGACGCTCGTGGCCCAGTCGTACTGCACCTCGGCTTCAGCGCCGAGGATAAAGCCGTTGCCGACCCCGTAGTTGTAGCCCGCCCAGACACCGACCGCGCCGTCGAGGCCGGTCCCGGCCGGCTTGGCGAAGTCGTTCTGGATGAAAGCGCCAGCGTAAAATCCTTCAAAGCCCTGTGCCGCAGCCGGGGTGGCAAACGCTACCGCCGTCACCGCGAGCGCGGCCGCCGTCGAAACATTCCAAATGGTACTGCCCATTTCGATCTCCTTAATCCGTGCTGTTCTGCACGCTCATATGTTTTTCGACACTATGCAGTCACAGCAGCGGACACGCAAAGAAAATGCGTTAATAAAATGGCGGTTCTCTGTCTCAGGGTTGTTTATTGGTTACAATTTCATCGCGAGACCGGCCCAAAAGTGGCCTTCGACGCCAAACTCGACGTCATTCTGCGGATTTTCTTCCAAGTCGGTCTGAGGAAGCCGCTCTGGGCTGCGGCTGGGAGTGTGTCCCAATGGTCGGGGATTCGACAACCCACGGGTGCGGGCCGCGACCGAGGGACGCTCTTTCGTTGAAAACAGCCCTTCTGGCACGACAGGCGTGTTCAAATCCTGACTCAAGCCAGCGTGCGGAGTGGCTGAGACCATGAGGGCGACAAGGATACAGGAAAGTCTGTTCATGGCGCGAGAATGCCATGAAAGCCGCGGCGGAGCCAGCCCGCCGCGGCGATACGTCCGTGATCAG
Organism: Maritimibacter sp. UBA3975; assembly: GCF_002384975.1. Classification (NCBI taxonomy): domain Bacteria; kingdom Pseudomonadati; phylum Pseudomonadota; class Alphaproteobacteria; order Rhodobacterales; family Roseobacteraceae; genus Maritimibacter; species Maritimibacter sp. UBA3975. Next base: position 247,952 of record NZ_DGCP01000009.1, on the reverse strand, counting down.
AACGTGTAGGCGAGACCGGCCTTGGCGACATAGTTCGCCGGGCCGCCCGCGAAGGATTGGTAGCGGTCCATGCCGAGGCGGAGCGAGGCCCCGTTGCCCATGGCATATTCTGCGCCGGCGCCCAAGGTGTAGAGCGTCGTGCCGGTGGAATCGGCACCCGCGCCGACCTTACCGTAGAGCATGACCGGCGAGCCGAAGTCATAGCCCAGCCGCAGGTTACCGGTGTAGATGTTCGGATTGCCCATTGGGAAATAGGCATCCGCCTCGACACCGACGTAGCCGCCGGGGGAGAACTCGTACATGTAGCCCGCCTGCGCGCCGAAGCCGTAGGTGTTGGGACCGGAGAAGAAATCGCCGGAGCCGTAGGCGCCGAGGTAGAAGCCGTCGAAATCCTGCGCGCTCGCCGCCGTGGCGCCGAGGGCCAGGCCAAGCCCGAGGGCCGTTGTCTTGATGTAGCGGTTCATGTGACCTCCTAAGTCGTTGTCATTGGGCGGGTGCTCGGTCCCGCGTGTGGTCAACTGTCCCGACCGTTGTGCTAGCTCAATTCACGCAGCCACGCCGTGTTCCAACGCAGCAGTCACGACATTGGCAGCGTGTTGCCGGCTTGCGACGGGGCATGGGCGGGAGACCGCCGGTGACAAAAGCGCGACATGGGCGCACAGGCGATTGGCGCAGCGTGCGAAAAGGTCTAGAACCGGCGCATGATTGCAGAGCTTGGACATGTGGCACTGGTGCTCGCCTTCGGCGTGGCGATCGTGCAGATGGTGGTGCCTTTCGTGGGCGCTCAAAAGGGGTGGTCGGGCTGGATGGCGATGGCCGTCCCGGCGGCCTCGCTCCAGTTTCTCCTGATCGCGGCGGCCTTCGCCGCGCTCACCTATTCCTTCGTCACGTCGGATTTCTCGGTCCGGCTGGTCACGCTCAACTCCCACAGCGCGAAACCGATGCTTTACAAGGTGTCGGGCGTCTGGGGGAACCACGAGGGGTCCATGCTCCTGTGGGTGCTGATCGTGGCGCTGTTCGGCGCGATGGCGAGCTGGTTCGGGAGCGGCCTTCCGCCCCGGCTCAAGGCGCTGGCGCTGTCGGTGCAGGCCGCCATCGGCGTGGCTTTCCTCGCCTTCATCCTGTTCACCTCCAACCCGTTCCTGCGCCTCGCGCAGCCGCCCTTCGATGGACAGGACCTCAACCCGCTGTTGCAGGACCCCGGGCTCGCCTTCCACCCGCCGTTCCTTTACCTGGGCTACGTCGGGCTCTCGATGGCGTTCTCCTTCGCCGTCGCAGCCCTGATCGAAGGCCGGGTCGACGCGGCCTGGGCGCGCTGGGTGCGGCCCTGGACGCTCGCGGCCTGGATCTTCCTCACCATCGGCATCGCGCTCGGCTCCTGGTGGGCCTATTACGAGCTTGGCTGGGGCGGTTTCTGGTTCTGGGACCCGGTCGAGAACGCCTCGTTCATGCCGTGGCTCTTCGCCGCCGCGTTGCTCCATTCGGCCATTGTCGTGGAGAAACGCGAGGCGTTGAAAAGCTGGACGATCCTGCTTGCCATTCTGGCTTTCGGGTTCTCGCTGATCGGCACGTTCCTCGTGCGCTCGGGCGTCATCACTTCGGTCCATGCCTTCGCGAACGATCCGGAGCGGGGTGTCTTCATCCTGATGATCCTCGGCGTCTTCACGGGCGGTGCACTCACGCTCTATGCCTTCCGCGCTTCGACGATGGAGGCGAAGGGCGTCTTCGGCATGGTGAGCCGGGAATCGGCGCTGGTGTTCAACAATATCCTGCTCGCCGTGTCGTCCATCGTCGTCTTCATCGGGACGATCTGGCCGCTGGTGGCCGAGATGTTCTTCGACCGCAAGCTCTCGGTCGGGGCGCCGTTCTTCGAGGCCGCCTTCACTCCGTTTATGGTGGTTCTGGCCATCGCGCTGCCGTTCGGCGCGTTGATGCCGTGGAAACGGGCCAAAATCGGGCGGCTGATGCGCCCGCTGGTGCCTGCGCTCGTGCTGGCCGTGCTCGTGGCACTGCTTGCCTGGACGATGCAGACGGAGCGAACGATCCTTGGACCGGTGGGTTTCCTCCTCGGTGCATGGCTCGTGGGTGGCGCGGCAACGGACCTGTGGAGCCGGCTGGGCCGTGGGCCCATCGGCGGGCGCCTTGGCCGGATGGTCCGCCTGCCGCGCGCAGACTGGGGCCGGGTGACGGCCCATGCCGGGCTGGGCGTGGTGTTCATGGGTATCTCCGGGCTGATGGCCTGGCAGATCGAGGATATCCGCGTCGCGCAAAGCGCGGCCCCTTTCGAGGTCGCCGACCTGACCGTCACCATGAACGAGGTGCGCCAGGAGCAGGGGCCCAACTACCTGACTACCGTGGCCGATATCACGGTGCGCGGCGAGGACGGCAACGTGATCGCGTTGCTCCAGCCTGAAAAGCGGGTCTATCCGGTGCAGGCGATGCCAACGACGGAAGCCGCCATTCACAACGGGTTCTGGCGCGACATCTACGTCGTGATCGGGGACAAGCAGGATGGCGGCGGTTATGCCGTGCGGACCTTCATCAAGCCCTTCGCGAACTGGATCTGGGCGGGCTCGCTCATCATGGCGCTCGGCGGGCTTCTGAGTCTTTCGGACCGGCGCTACCGGGTCGCGGCCGGTGCGACACGCCGGACTGCTGTGCGTGGAGTGCCCGCGGAATGAAACGGCTCATCCTCGCCCTGATGATCCTGGCCGCCAGCCCGGCCCTTGCCGTGAACCCGGACGAGGTGCTGGATAATCCGGCGCTGGAAGCCCGCGCGCGCGATATCTCGGCCGGGCTGCGCTGCGTGGTCTGCCAGGGTGAGAACATCGACGAATCCAACGCGGACATTGCCCGCGACCTCCGGCTTCTCGTGCGCGAGCGACTGGTCGCGGGCGACACGAACGAAGAGGTGGTGGACTTCATTGTGGAGCGTTATGGCGAATACGTCCTGATGAAACCGACCACGGGCGGGGCCAACATCCTGCTCTGGGGTGCGGGCCCTGCGCTGTTCATCCTCGCGGCCCTAGGCGCGATGGTCTACCTGCGCCGCCGGTCGACATCCACGGGGCCGGGGTCCGATGGCCTGTCGAAGGACGAGCAGGCGCGGCTGGACGAACTCCTCGGAAAGTGAAGCGTCACGCGGATAGCGGACAGATTTCGCCCGGCTGACGGGGCGTTGCGCTTTCCATCCGCGAGCGACCGGCTAGTCTCCCCGCAAACGAGGAGGCGCGGATGGACTACGACACGATTCTTTATGACCTGACCGGCGGGATCGCCACGATCACGCTCGACCGGCCCGACCGGATGAACGCGCTGACCCCGCAGATGCGGGCGGAACTGGCCGACGCGCTCAAGCGGGCGTCGGAGGCTGCGCGGGTGATCGTTCTGACCGGCGCGGGGGCGGCGTTCTGTTCGGGCCAGGACCTTGGCGAAGGGACCACGGCGGCGGCCGTGGACCTTGAGCGTGTCTTGCGCGACGAATACGAGCCCATCATTCGCGCCATTGCCGAGGCGCCGGTGCCCGTGATGGCGGCGGTGAATGGCCCGGCCGCGGGCGCGGGTGCCAACCTCGCGCTGGCGGCGGACGTGGTGATCGCCGCGCGCTCGGCCTATTTCCTTCAGGCCTTCACACGGATCGGCCTGATGCCGGATGCGGGCGGGACATATGCGCTGCCGCGGCAGGTCGGGTTCGCCCGCGCAATGGGCGCCGCCCTGTTTGCCGACAAGATCGACGCCGATCAGGCCGCCGACTGGGGCATGATCTGGGAGGTGTTCGACGACGCCGTGTTCGAAGACGGCTGGCGGGACCGGGCGAGGCAGCTCGCCGATGGCCCAACGCAGGCCTACCGCGCGGTGAAGACGGCGATGCGGGCCTCGTTCGAGAACGACCTCGAGGCGCAGCTGTCGCTCGAGGCGCGGCTTCAGGGCAAATGCGGGACGACACGCGACTTCAAGGAAGGCGTCATGGCATTTCGCGAGAAACGAGCGGCCGCCTTCGAAGGGCGGTAGCGGGTTCGCGGCAGCTTACGGTCCCGCGACCCGTCGGGAGCCAGCCCCCAGACCCCCCGAAGGGTTTAAGAAGCAGAGACGGAATATGCGAAAGGCCGCCCGGTGGGGCGGCCTTCGTCATTTCGGCAGGTGCGGCGCCTAGCGCTTTTCGACATCCACGTAATCGCGCAGCGTGTCTCCGGTGTAGAGCTGGCGCGGGCGGCCGATTTTCTGTCCCGGATCGGTGAGCATTTCCTTCCACTGCGAAATCCACCCGACCGTGCGCGACAGCGCGAAGATCGGGGTGAACATGGCGGTCGGGAAGCCCATCGCCTCGAGGATGATGCCGGAATAGAAGTCGACGTTCGGAAACAGCTTCTTCTCGGTGAAGTAGGGGTCCTCCAGCGCCTGTTTTTCCAGTTCCTTGGCGACCTGAAGCGTCGGGTTGTCCTCGATCCCCAAGAGGTCGAGCACCTCGTCCGCGGACTGCTTCATCACCTTCGCGCGCGGGTCGAAGTTCTTGTAGACCCGGTGGCCGAAGCCCATCAGGCGGAAGGGGTCGTCCTTGTCCTTGGCGCGGGCAATGAATTCGGGGATGCGGTCGACCGAGCCGATCTCCTTGAGCATTTCGAGGCAGGCCTGGTTGGCGCCGCCGTGGGCCGGGCCCCAGAGGCAGGCGATACCGGCCGCGACGCAGGCGAAGGGGTTGGCCCCCGAGGAGCCGGCAAGGCGCACGGTCGAGGTCGAGGCGTTCTGCTCGTGATCGGCGTGCAGCGTGAAGATCCGGTCCATCGCGCGCGACAGGATCGGGTTCGGCATGTATTCCTCGGCCGGCACCGAGAAGCACATGTTGAGGAAGTTCGACGCGTAGTCGAGGTCGTTGCGCGGATACACGAAGGGCTGGCCGATCGTGTACTTGTAGGCCATCGCGGCAATGGTCGGCATCTTGGCGATCATGCGGATCGAGGCGACTTCGCGCTGCCACGGGTCCGCGATGTCGGTGGAGTCGTGGTAGAAGGCGGACATCGCGCCGACCACGCCGACCATGATCGCCATCGGGTGCGCATCGCGGCGGAAGCCCGAATAGAACTTGGTCATCTGCTCATGCACCATCGTGTGACGGGTCACGCGGTACTCGAAATCGTCGATCTCGGCCGCGGTGGGCAGGTGGCCGTAGAGCAGCAGGTAACAGACTTCGAGGAAGTGCGACTTCTCGGCCAGTTGGTCGATGGGATAGCCGCGGTGCAGCAGCTCGCCCTTTTCGCCGTCGATGAAGGTGATGGTCGAATCGCAGGAGGCGGTCGACGTGAAGCCGGGATCGTAGGTGAATACGCCGCCCTGAGCATACAGCTTGGTGATGTCGATCACGTCGGGGCCGGCGGTCGGTGTGTAGATCGGAAGCTCAAGTTCCTTGTCGCCGAATGTCAGCGTCGCCTTTCCAGTCTGATTCACCATACGTCCTATCCCTTCGTTGGGGCCCGCTTTGAGCAGGGCTGATTACTGGCTGGCCTCATTGAGGCGGGCGATCGTTTCGTCCCGCCCGAGGACCAGCATCATGTCGAAAACACTCGGGGTCGCCGTCCGACCGGCGAGCGCGGCCCGCAAAGGGGCGGCGAGCTTGCCGAACTTGATGCCGTGGGTCTCTGCCGATGCGTTGAGAATAGTCTCCAATTCGTCGCGGTTCCAGCTAGCAGTTTGCAGCTGCGGCGTCAATTCCGCCAGTATACCACGGGATACATCATCGAGGTTCGCCGCTGCCTTTTCCTCGCGCTCGATGGGGCGTTCGGTCAGGATAAAGTGCGATTTCTCAAGGAGTTGCGGCAGGGTCTTGGCGCCGGTTCGCGTGAAGGGAAGCGCCTCCATGAGCCCGCTGACCTGGCTTTCGGTCAGGTTCGGCTGCGACGTCGCGTCAAGGAAATCCTGCAGTTGCGAAATAAGGTCGGCGGGCTCGGTCATCGCGATGTGCTGGCCCGACACATGGTCGAGTTTCTTGAAGTCGAGACGGGCCGCGCCTTTGCCGATCCCGGTGATGCCGAACCACTCACGCGCCTGTTCGTCGGTGAACACCTCATCGTCGCCGTGGGACCAGCCGAGGCGGGCGAGGTAATTGCGCATCGCGGAGGCCGGGTAGCCGAGCGCGCGGTACTCCTCGACCCCCGCCGCGCCGTGGCGTTTGGACAGTTTCTTGCCGTCGGGCCCGTGAATCAGCGGGATATGGGCAAAGACCGGCACGTCCCATCCCATCGCGTCATAGACCATCTTCTGACGCGCGGCGTTGTTGAGGTGATCGTCACCCCGGATCACATGGGTCACGCCCATATCGTGATCGTCGACCACGACCGCGAGCATGTAGGTCGGCGAGCCGTCCGAGCGCAGGCAGATCATGTCGTCGAGCTGGTCGTTACCGAACCGCACGTCCCCCTGAACCGCGTCCGCGATCACCGTCTCGCCCTCGCGCGGGGCCTTCACGCGGATGACGTAGGGCGCATCCGGGTGGGTGGCCGGGTCCGCATCGCGCCACGGGGATTGGAACAGGGTCGATCGGCCCTCGGCGCGGGCGGCCTCGCGGAACGCCTCGATCTCCTCCTGCGTGGAGAAGCACTTGTAGGCGGTCCCGGCGGCGAGCATCGCTTCGGCCACCTCCACATGGCGCGAAGCGCGCTCGTACTGGCTGACCGCCTCACCGTCGTAATCCAGCCCAAGCCAGTCCATCGCGTCATAGATCGCCGCCGTCGCCTCGGGCGTGGAGCGGGCGCGGTCCGTGTCCTCGATGCGCAGCAGGAACTTGCCGCCGCGACCGCGGGCGTAGAGCCAGTTGAACAGCGCCGTGCGCGCACCGCCGATATGCAGGTAGCCGGTCGGAGAGGGTGCGAAACGGGTGACGACGGGGGTGTTGGACATGCGGGCGTTAACCTTTCGGAAACCAAGACAGGCGTAGCGTCGCGCGAGGGATAGACGGGACGGGGATGGAGGACAAGAGTGCCCTTGGTCATGGCCATCTCGGATCGGCTGGAGGAGCTGCGCGGGCGACTGATCCTTTTCGCCCCGGTGTTCCTCGGGATCGGTATCGGGGTCTATTTTCTGCTGCGCGCCGAGCCGGACCTGACCGGCTGGGCCGTGATCGGGAGCGGCGCGGTTTTGACGGCCGGTCTTGGCTGGTGGATCGGGCGCAGCGCTCTGGCCGGTTTCGGCCTTCCGTTCCTCGCGCTGGCGGCCGTGCTGGCGGGTCTGCTGATCGCCGGTGCGCGAACGGCATATGTTGCGGCCCCCGTGCTCGACTTTCGCTACTACGGGCCTGTCGAGGGGCGCGTCATCATCATTGACCGGAGCCAGTCGGACGCGGTGCGGCTGACGCTCGACCGGGTGCGGCTGGACGATGTCGCGCCGTGGAAAGTGCCGCGCCGGGTGCGGGTATCGCTGCACGGATCGCAAGGCTACCTTGACCCTGTGCCGGGGATGCGGATCGCTGTAACGGCCCATTTGTCAGGCCCCGAGGGACCGGTGGAGCCGGGCGGCTTCGACTTTCGGCGTATGTCGTGGTTTCGCGGAATCGGTGCGGTGGGCTATGCGCGCAAGCCCGCGCTGCCGCTGGCCCGGCCCGAGGCCGCGCTGCCGATTCACCGTCTCAGGGCCGCCATTTCCGAGGCGGTGCAGGCGGAGATACCGGGCGAAGCCGGGGCCTTTGCCGCCGCGATCACGACCGGAGACCGCTCCGCGATGGGGCGCGAAACGCTGGAGGCGCTCCGGGCCTCGAACCTCGCGCATCTTCTGGCGATTTCCGGGTTGCACATGGGGCTGCTCGTGGGCTTCGTGTTCGGATCCGTGCGGCTGGGCCTCGTCATGATTCCGGGTGTGGGGCCGTCGATGGACGTGCGCCGGATCGCGGCGGTGGTGGCGCTGGTGGCGGGGGCCTTTTACCTCGCGCTCTCGGGCGGGGCCGTATCGACCTCACGCGCCTTCGTCATGGTGGCGGTCATGCTCGTCGCGATCCTCGTGGGGCGGCGGGCGCTGACGCTCAGGGCCGTGGCCGTGGCGGCGCTCATCCTTCTGCTCATCAAGCCCGAGACGCTGGTGGAGGCGGGGTTCCAGATGTCCTTTGCCGCGACCACGGCGCTCGTCTTCGTCTTCGGGGCGTTCCGGCACGTCGAGACCCGCAGGTTGCCCGGCTGGGCCAAGCCCATCTTGGCCGTTGTCCTGTCGTCGCTGGTCGCCGGGCTTGCCACAGCCCCGTTTTCAGCGGCGATCTTCAACCGGGTCGCGCATTATGGGCTGATCGCCAACGTGGTCTCGGTGCCGGTGATGGGCGCGCTGGTGATGCCGCTGGCGGTGCTCGCGGCCCTGCTGTCGCCCGTTGGCCTGAGCTGGATCGCCCTCGACCTCATGCGCTGGCCGATCGAATGGATCCTGTGGGTGGCAAAGCGTGTGGCTGCCCTCGACGGCGCCGTGGGGCATGTGGTGGCGCCGCCGGCGGCAGTGATGCCGCTCGTCGCGCTCGGGGGCCTCGCGATCGTTCTGTTGCAGGGGGGCGGGCGCGGGGCCGGGGTTCTGGCGGTGGTTGCAGGGCTCGGGCTCTGGACTCAGGCCGAGCGGCCCCGGGTGTTGATCTCATCCTCCGGCGGACTGATCGGCGTGATGACTCCCGAGGGGCGCGCGCTCACCAAGCCGCGGGGCGAGGGGTTCGCGGCGCGCACCTGGCTTGAGAATGACGGCGATCCGGCAGACCAGGAGGCGGCGGCCGCGCGGCACCCCGAAGGCGGTGACGCGCGGTTCGCGCTGCCGGGGCTGGTGCTGGCGCAGGTGGCCGGGCGCGGGGCGGCGGATCGGCTGGCCGATGCCTGCCCTGGCGCGGATCTGGTGGTGTTCTCGGCCAAGCCGCTTGAGAGGTATCCGGCGGGTTGTTCGGTGCTCGACCGGAACATGTTGGCCCGCACCGGCCCCATCGCGATCCATGATGGGCCGGATGGCCCGCGCTTTGTCGCGACAGCCGAGACGACGGGGCTGCGCCCCTGGTCGGCAGCCTTCACGAAAAAGGCGCGGCGGGTGGCCCCCGTCGCGCCCGAACTTCCGTTTCTGGTGGCGGATCAGTAGCTGCGGATCAGCCCCACGAGCTTGCCCTGAACCTTGACCTGCCCCTGTGGCAGGATGCGCGTCTCGAACGCCGGGTTGGCGGCCTCCAGCGCGATCATCTCGCCCGCGCGGCGGAAGCGTTTCAGCGTCGCCTCGTAGCCATCGACCTGTGCCACGACGATGTCGCCGTTATCGGCATGGGAGGTTTCGCGGATGATAACGACGTCGCCGGAGTTGATCCCGGCATTGATCATGGAATCACCCTTCACCTCGAGCGCGTAATGCTTGCCCTGGCCGACCATCGAGCCGGGGACCGAGACGTGGCTCTGCCCATCCTCGATCGCCTCGATGGGCGTGCCGGCGGCGATACGGCCCAGAAGCGGCAGGTCCGTCGCGGAGCCTTCGAGCGGCATCGCCTGCGCCGGTCGGCTGTCCGGGCGGTCACCATCGATCACGCGCGGCTCGAACCCGGACTGGCCGGAGGGGTCCAGCGCCTCTGGCAGGCGCGTCACTTCGATGGCGCGGGCGCGGTGGGCGAGGCGGCGGATGTATCCGCGTTCCTCGAGCGCCGTGATGAGCCGGTGAATTCCTGACTTGGAGCGCAGTTGCAGCGCTTCCTTCATCTCGTCGAAGCTCGGGGGGACCCCGTCGCGCTGGATCCGCTTGTGGATGAATTCCAACAGGTCCAATTGCTTTTTCGTCAGCATTCCACGCCCTCCGGCTGCCCGTTATGTTCCATGACCGCACGGGTCTGTTCGGGTAAAGTTCTACCCGTGTTCCCGTTTCGTGTCAACGCTGTGCAATCAGAGCGGGAGATATTCGACCGTTTCGCCGGCCTTGCGCGTGGGGTCGTCGGGCGGGCGCACGATGAGCGCATTGGCCGTTGCGAGAACCGACAGAAGCGCGGAATCCTGCGTGCTCATGGCCGCGATCCCGTCGGGGGCAACAACGGCGCGCATATAGTGCTGACGCGGCCCGTTTGGCGCGAGGTCGGCTGTGAGCGTCGCGGTCTGCGTGGCCACCGGATCGCCGGGCAGGCCCAGCATGGCGCGCAGGGCGGGCAGGATGAACACCGTGCCGCACACCATTGCCGAGACCGGATTCCCCGGCAGTCCGACCATCAGTGCCTTGCCAAGCCGGCCCGCCATGAGCGGTTTGCCGGGGCGCATGGCGACCTTGTAGAACGCCTGTTCCATGCCGAGTTCGGCGGCCACGGGTCCGACGAGGTCGTGGTCCCCGACCGACGCCCCGCCGATGGTGACGACGAGATCGGCGCTGGCCGCAAGGCCGAAAACGAAGCGCAGGCTCTCGGCATTGTCGCGCGCGATGGGGAGGAGGCGGACGTTGGCACCCTCGGCCTCCAGCATCGCTTTCAGGCCGAAGGAATTGGAGGCGATGATCTGGTCCGGGCCGGGGTTTTCACCGGGCATGACCAGTTCGTCCCCCGTCGCGATCAGGGCGATGTCGGGTTTTTTCGCGACCGTGACCGCTGGCACGTTCATCGAGGCGATGAGCGCCACGTCGCGCGGGCTGAGGCGGCGGGGCGCGTCGACCGTATCGCCCACGCGGAAATCGTTGCCCGCCGGGCGGATGTTGGCCCCGTCCGACAGGTCGCGGTGGAGGGTGACAAGGTCGCCGGAGCGGTCGACGTCCTCCTGGATGATGACGCGGTCGGCGCCCTCGGGCACCGGGGCGCCGGTGAAGATGCGCACGCATTGTCCGGCACCGACACGGCCGGAAAACCGTTCACCCGCTTTGGCTTCGCCGATGACCTTGAACTGCGCTTCCGGATCGGCCTCGACGCTGTTGAGCGCATAGCCGTCCATCGCGGAGGCCGCGAAGGGCGGCTGGTCGCGGGTCGCGATGACGGGGGCCGCGAGGATGCGTCCGGCGGCCTTAGCCAGCGGCACGGTTTCGGTCCCGACCGGGCGCACCAGATCGAGGATGCGCGTGCGCGCCTCTTCAACTGAAATCACGACTTTGCCTCGTAAGTACCTGACTTTCCGCCGGTCTTTGCGAGAAGCTTGATCCCCTCGATCCGCATACCCTTCTCGGCGGCCTTGAGCATGTCATAGACCGTTAGCGCGGCGGTCGAGACGGCGGTGAGCGCCTCCATCTCCACCCCTGTCTGGCCGGAGGTCTTGACGGTCGCCGTGATGCGCACACCGGGCAGGTCGTCGTCGGGTTCGAGATCCAGCGACACCTTGGTCACGGGCAGCGGGTGGCAGAGCGGAATGAGATCCGCGGTCTTCTTGGCCCCCATGATCCCGGCCAGCCGCGCGATCCCCAGCACATCGCCCTTCTTCGCGGTGCCCTCTTTGACCAGAGCGAGCGTCGTGGGTTCCATGATAACGTGGCCCGTGGCAACGGCGGTGCGGTCGGTGACCTCTTTGGCGGACACATCGACCATGTGGGCCTGTCCCGCCGCGTCGAAATGGGTGAGCTTGCCGCTCATACCGGCACCGGATCCTTGAGCAGCGCGCGGGTCGCGGCCTCGACGTCGTCCTGCCGCATGAGGCTTTCCCCGATCAGGAAGGCGCGCGCCCCGACGCCGGCCATGTCTGCAAGGTCGGCAGGGGTGGAGAGGCCGGATTCGCAGACCAGAAGACGATCATCCGGGGCGAGCCTGGAAAGCTCGCGGGTCGTGTCCAGCGTCGTCTCGAATGTCTTGAGGTTGCGGTTGTTGATCCCCAGCAGCGGGGATTTCAGGGTTGTGGCACGCTCCAGTTCGTCGGCGTCATGCACCTCCACCAGCACGTCCATGCCCCATTCGAACGCGGCGGCCTCCAGCTCGGCGGCCTGTCCGTCGGTGACGCTCGCCATGATGATGAGGATGCAGTCGGCCCCGAGGGCGCGCGCTTCGACCACCTGATAGGTATCGTACATGAAATCCTTCCGCAGTGCAGGAAGCGTCGTCGCCGTACGGGCCGCGATCAGGAACGAGTCGTCGCCCTGAAAAGACGGCCCGTCCGTGAGCACCGACAGGCAGGTGGCGCCCCCGGCCTCATAAGCGCGGGCGAGCGCGGGCGGATCGAAATCGGCCCGGATCAGCCCCTTGGACGGCGAGGTCTTCTTCACTTCCGCGATGAGCCCGTATCCGGTATCGGCAGCCTGTTTCAGGCGCGTGGCGAAGCCGCGGGTCGGCAGGGCGTCGCGTGCGGCGGCCTCGACCTCGGGCAGCGGGCGCGCGGCCTTGCGCGCGGCCACGTCGTCGAGCTTGTAGGCCTTGATCTTGTCGAGCACGTTGGTCATGGCCCCGGTTTACGCAGGGCGCGGGACTTGGGCAAGTTGGTGTTGTCAAAATGTGTACGGCTTGCGCCGCACGCTCGTTTCCTTGTCGGGAAAGCTCAGGGCTCACCGAAGGGACTTGCTCTCGGGCGAGGCGGGGGGCAGGCTCGGGCGCGGAGGATTTGGCATGGATCGTTTCGACGACATTCCCGAAGTGGCGTTGGACTGGCATCGGGCCGGGAAGGGCGCCGTGCTGGCCACGGTCGTGCAGACCTGGGGCTCGGCCCCGCGCCCCGTGGGCAGCCAGCTTGCCGTGTCGGGCACCGGCGAGATCCAGGGATCGGTGTCGGGCGGCTGCGTCGAAGGCGCGGTCATCACCGAGGCGCTGGAGGCGGTCGAGGACGGCGAGTCGCGGCTTCTGACCTTCGGGGTGTCCGATGACGAGGCCTTCGCCGTCGGGCTGGCCTGCGGCGGCAAGATCCGGGTTCTGGTGGAGCCGGTGGGCAAGGCGGTGCCTGAGGCGCTGCTGGCGGACGTCGTCGAGAAGCGCGCGGCGCGGGTGCCGGTCGGCTATGTTGTGAACACGGACAGCTGGGAGCGGCGGCTTGTGGGCGCAGGCGATTTCCCCGACCGGTTCCGGGGCGACCGCTCGGGATTCGAAGACGACGTGGTGACCTTTGTCGGCATTCACAATCCGCCCTTGCGGATGATTATCGTGGGCGCGGTCCATATCGCGCAGGCGTTGGTGCCGATGGCGCGGCTCGCGGGCTACGACCCGCTTATCATCGACCCGCGCGGGGCCTTTGCGCAGGATCACCGCTTTCCCGGCGAGGACATCCGCGAGGACTACCCGGACGAGGTGCTTCCTGACGTCGGGCTGGATGCGCGCACGGCTGTGGTCACGCTTTCCCACGACCCCAAGATCGACGATCCGGCGATCGAGGCGGCGCTCGCCTCGGAGTGTTTCTATCTTGGCTCCCTCGGCTCCACGCGCACCCATGCGAAACGGGTGGAGCGGCTGACCGGGCGCGGCTTCACCGAGGCGCAGATCGGGCGCATCCACGCGCCTGTCGGGCTCGACATTGGCTCGCGTTCGCCCGCCGAGATCGCGGTCTCGGTCATGGCGCAGGTCACGCAGGCGCTGAGGCAGGGCTGATGGAATTCGGCGCCGTGCCTGTCGCCGAGGCCGAGGGCGCCGTGCTCGCCCATTCCGTCGCGTTGGAGAGCGGGCGGCTCAAGAAGGGCCGGCGGCTGGATGCGGCGGATATCACGGCGCTTCAGGCGGAGGGGCTGGCGCAGGTGACCATCGCGCGGCTTGGACCCGGTGACGTGGGCGAGGATGAGGCGGCGCGTCTGCTGGCCGAGGCGCTGATCGACGGTGCCGGGGGCCTCAGGCTGTCCGAACCTTTCACGGGACGGGTCAATATTCATGCGACGGGGATCGGGCTCGCGCGACTCGACGCGGCGCGGCTGAACGCGGCCAACGCGGTGGATGACATGGTGACGCTTGCGACCGTGCCGCCCTGGCACCGGATGGGTGAGGGGGGCATGGTCGGGACGGTCAAGGTCATCGCCTATGGCGCGCCGCGTGCCTCGGTCGAACGGGCGTCGGACCTTGCCCGCGGCGCAGTGAGACTGGCGCCGGTTGTGACTCCGGATGCGACGCTTATCGTCACGGATCATGAGGCGGGATCGGGCGAGGAGACCGGCAAGGGCTTCCGCGCGATCGAGGCGCGGCTCGATGCGCTAGGGATGCGGCTCGCGGCCACCCGGCGCGTGGGGCATATGACCGACGCTGTGGCAGAGGCTATTGCCGGGGCGGAGGGCGCGATGATCCTGATCCTCACAGCCTCGGCCACGTCCGACCCGCACGACGTGGGGCCGGAGGCATTGAGGCGGGCAGGCGGCAGCGTCACGCGCTTCGGGATGCCGGTCGATCCGGGCAATCTTCTGTTTTACGGCACGGCCGCGGACGGGCGCCCCGTGATCGGCCTTCCGGGCTGCGCCCGCTCGCCTGCGCTCAACGGCGCGGACTGGGTGCTGGAGCGGCTCGCAGCGGGCCATCCGCCCACATCTGGCGAGGTTGGCGCGATGGGCGTCGGCGGGCTGTTGAAGGAAAGCCCGGGGCGCAAGCAACCACGTTCGGGCGGCTAAGTCATGCAGGCATGGTCGCGAAAATGTGCAGCCGATATGCGCCGGGATAAAAAATTCCGGTTCTCAAGTCGCCGCAACGGTGTTCTAGTTACATGACAATAGGGAGGAAATCATGACTGACGTTACCATGACCATTAACGGTCGTGCCGTCTCCGGAGCCGTGGAAGGTCGAACCTTGCTTTCGACATTCCTGCGCGAGACGGCGGGTTTGACCGGCACCCACATCGGCTGCGACACCGCGCAATGCGGCGCCTGCACCGTCCATGTGAACGGGGCCTCGATGAAGAGCTGCACCGTCTTCGCACAGGAAGCCGACGGGGCCGAGGTCACGACGATCGAAGGCATGGCCAACGCTGATGGCTCGCTGAACACGATTCAGCAGGCGTTTCAGGATCATCACGGGCTCCAGTGCGGCTTCTGCACGCCGGGCATGGTGATGACCGCCGCCGCGCTGCTGAAAGAGAACCCGAAGCCCTCGGAAACCGAGGTGCGGGATTATCTCAAGGGCAACCTGTGCCGCTGCACGGGCTACCACAACATCGTCAAGGCGATCATGGCCGCGTCCGGACAGGACGTGAGCGCCATCGCCGCCGAATAAGCCGGCCTGCAAGCCAGCGACTATCAGGGAGGATAGACATGCCAGCAGATGGAGGTATCGGCGCATCCACAAAGCGCCGCGAGGACATCAGGTTCCTGAGCGGAACCGGACGTTACACGGACGATCTCAACCGGCCCGGTCAGGCCTATGTCTTTTTCCTGCGCTCGAACGTTGCGCACGGAAAGATCAAGTCGATCAACACCGATGACGCGGCCGCCATGCCGGGCGTTGCGCGCATCTTCACCGGCGCCGATTTCGAAGGCGTGGGCGGCATCCCCTGCGGGTGGCAGGTGACCGACAAGCACGGCCAGCCGATGCAGGAGCCGGCCCACCCGGTTCTGGCGCAGGGCAAGGTGCGCCATGTGGGCGATCCCATCGCCGCGGTGGTGGCCGACACGGCCGAACAGGCGCGCGACGCTGCCGAGGCGATCGAGGTCGATATCGAAGACCTGCCCGCCGTGATCGACATGAAGAAGGCGGTCGAGGAGGGCGCGCCCAAGGTGCATGACGACCTCACCTCGAACCTCTGCTATGACTGGGGCTTCGTCGAAGAGAACAAGGACGCGGTGGAGCAGGCGTTTCAGGACGCGGCCCATGTCACAACGCTGGAACTCGTCAACAACCGCCTGATCGCCAACCCGATGGAACCCCGCGTGGCCATCGGCGATTACGACCCGGCGGGCGATATGTCGACGCTCTACACAACCTCGCAGAACCCGCATGTGATCCGGCTCCTGATGGGGGCCTTCGTGCTGGGCATTCCCGAGCACAAGCTGCGGGTCGTGTCCCCGGATGTGGGCGGCGGCTTCGGCACCAAGATCTTCCACTACGCGGAGGAAGCGTTCTGCACCTTCGCAGCCAGGGCGCTCAAGCGCCCGGTCAAGTGGACGTCGTCGCGCTCCGAGGCGTTCATGTCGGATGCCCACGGTCGCGACCATGTGTCGACCATCCAGCTTGCACTGGACGCGGACAACAACTTCACCGCGCTGCGGACCGACACCTATGCGAACATGGGGGCCTATCTCTCCACCTTCGCGCCGTCGGTGCCGACGTGGCTGCATGGCGTTCTGATGGCCGGCAACTACAAGACGCCGCTCATCTATGTGAACGTGAAGGCGGTCTTCACCAATACCGTGCCGGTGGACGCCTATCGCGGTGCCGGGCGGCCGGAGGCGACCTACCAACTCGAACGCGTCATCGACAAGGCGGCGCGCGAGCTGGGCGTCGATCCCATCGCGCTGCGTCGCCAGAACTTCATCACCGAGTTCCCCTATGCGACCCCGGTTGCGGTGGAATACGACACCGGCGATTACCACGCGACGATGGACAAGCTCGAAGAGATCGCGGACCTCTCAGGCTTCGAGGCTCGTCTGGCCGAGTCCAAGTCGCGCGGCAAGCTGCGCGGGCTGGGCGTCAACTGCTATATCGAGGCCTGCGGCATCGCGCCGTCGAACCTCGTCGGGCAGCTCGGCGCGCGTGCGGGTCTGTATGAATCCGCGACGGTGCGTGTGAATGCCACCGGCGGGCTTGTCGTGATGACCGGGTCGCACAGCCACGGGCAGGGGCATGAGACCGCCTTCCCGCAGGTGATCGCGGAAATGATCGGGATCGACGCTTCGATGGTCGAGATCGTCCACGGCGACACCGCCAACGCCCCGATGGGCATGGGCACCTACGGCTCGCGCTCGCTCGCCGTCGGCGGCTCGGCGATGGTCCGGGCGACCGAGAAGATCATCGCCAAGGCCAAGAAGATCGCGGCCCACCTGCTCGAAGCCTCGGAAGGGGATATCGAGCTCAAGGATGGCGCGTTCTCGGTGGCGGGCACCGACAAGTCGGTGGCCTGGGGCGACGTGACGCTCGCGGCCTACGTCCCGCACAACTACCCGCTCGAGGACATCGAGCCGGGGCTGGAGGAGACGGCGTTCTACGATCCGAACAACTTCACCTATCCCTCGGGCGCCTATGCCTGTGAGGTGGAGGTCGATCCGGACACCGGCAAGGCCACGATCGAACGGTTCGCGGCGGCCGACGACTTCGGCAACATCGTGAACCCGATGATCGTCGATGGTCAGGTTCACGGCGGGATCGCGCAGGGCATCGGTCAGGCGCTGCTCGAAGGCTGCGTCTATGACGAGGATGGTCAGCTTCTGACCGGCTCCTACATGGACTATGCCATGCCCCGTGCCGATGACGTGCCGTATTACCACGTCGACCATTCCTGCCAGACCCCGTGCACCCACAACCCCCTCGGGGTGAAAGGCTGCGGCGAGGCGGGCGCGATCGGCTCGCCACCGGCGGTGGTCAACGCCGTGGTCGATGCGCTTCAGCGCAACGGATCGTCCATCACCCACATCGACATGCCGCTCAGCCCGTCCCGGGTCTGGGCCGCGATGACCCAGTAAGGAGACTGCGCCATGTATGATTTCGAACTGACACGGCCCACCTCGCTGGCC
This sequence comes from Maritimibacter sp. UBA3975, assembly GCF_002384975.1. Classification (NCBI taxonomy): domain Bacteria; kingdom Pseudomonadati; phylum Pseudomonadota; class Alphaproteobacteria; order Rhodobacterales; family Roseobacteraceae; genus Maritimibacter; species Maritimibacter sp. UBA3975. The sequence goes on along the minus strand of NZ_DGCP01000009.1, from coordinate 230,462 downwards.
GATGCGATCAAGGCGCTGGGGGAGGAGGACGCACAGCCCCTCTCGGGCGGGCAGACGCTCGTCCCGACCCTGCGCCAACGGCTTGCCATGCCCTCAACCCTCGTGTCGCTCACCGGCATCGAAGAGCTGAAGGGCATCAAGAACGAAGGCGGCACGCTCACCATCGGCGGGGCCACCTGCCATGCCGATGTGGCGCGCGACGGGACCTATCCGGCCCTGTCCGAGCTCGCTGGCCTGATCGGGGACCCGCATGTCCGCAACCGGGGCACCATCGGCGGCTCGATCGCCAACAACGACCCCTCGGCCTGCTACCCGGCCGCCGCGCTCGGGTCCGGGGCGACCATCGTCACGAACAACCGTGAGGTCGCTGCGGACGACTTCTTCACCGGCATGTTCGAGACCGCTCTGGACGAGGGCGAGATCGTGACCGGCGTGAAATTCCCGGTGCCCGAGAAGGCCGCCTATGTGAAGTTCGAGCAACCCGCTTCGCGCTTCGCTCTCGTCGGCGTCTTCGTATCCAAGGGGGCCGATGGCGTGCGCGTCGCGGTCACCGGCGCCTCCGAGGGCGGCGTGTTCCGCTGGAGCGAGGCGGAGGACGCGCTGTCGTCCAACTTCTCGCCCGATGCGCTGGACGGGCTGTCCGTCCCGGCGGACGGGATGATCGGCGACATGCACGGCTCGCCCGCGTACCGGGCTCACCTCGTGGGTGTTCTGACGAAGCGGGCGGTGGCCAAGGCCGGCTGATCCGTCCGATCGAAGAAAAATGAAGGGCCGCGCTTCCACCCGGAGCGCGGCCCTTTTCGTGCGGCCGGAAAAATCTCCGTGAATCAGCGGCTTATCGCCGACACCCCGCCTTTGTGACGTGGCGTGTGAGGAACCCGGCACCCTCCGTCTGCGTTACTGGCCCAACACATGACTTCCTGAGGGAAAGAAACGGAGATCACTCAATGCTGAAGAACGCCATGAAATCCACCTCGGTGGTGGCGCTGTGCACCGCGCTGATGACGCCCCCGGTGCTGGCCCAGAACGCCGACGAGAACCTTGAAGAATGCGGCGTCACAGGGCCGTTCCCCTGCGTGCTGGAAGACGGCACCAAGATCGAGAACGCGATGGAGCTTGCCTCCGAGACCCTGATGCCGGGCAACGACGAGGGTGAAGAACAGGCCGAGACCGCCCCGCAGGCACCCGAAACGCCGGCCGAGCCGGAAACGCCCGCCGACCCGAATGCACCGGGCGAAAAAGTTGCCGAAGACACTCCGGCGGCTGACGCCCAAGGCGAAGCCGACGCGCAGGTCGAGGCGACGGTAGACGCCGAAACCGATGACTCCGGCGTTGTGGAGGACGTGGCGGAAGGCACGATGGAAGCCGGCGAACAGGCGGGCGAGGCGATGGCCGAGACCGCGGAAGATGCCAGTGAAGCTGCCGAAGACACCACCCAGGCTGCCGAACAGACAGCCGAAGACGCGGGTGAGATGGCCGAGGAACAGGCTGCCGAGGCCGGCGATGCTGCCGAAGAAACCGGCAACGCTGTCAGCGACGCCGTGAGCGATACTGTCGAGGCAGGCCGTGAAGCGGTCGAAGACCTTGCTGACGCCGTGACGGGTGGCGACGACGCGGAAGCCGAGGCGACCGCAGAGGCCGAAGCTGAAGCCGAGGCAGACGCGGAAGCGACGGCCGAAGCCGAAACGGACGCGCAAGCCGAGTCTGAGACCACTGCCGAGGCCGACGCTGAAGCGGAAGCTGAAGCCGAAACGGACGCGACGGCCCAGGCCGATGCGGATACCGAGGCGACGTCGGACGAGGACGAGCTGGCCGACGCGCTGGAAGAGGCGGAAGGCGACGCGTCTGCCGAGGCGACGGCCGAAGCCAACGCCGAAGCCGAAGCGGGCGACGAAGAGATGACCGCCGGTGAGCGCATCGAGGAAAACACCGATGCCGAAACCGCGCAGGCTCCGTCCGCGCCGGAAGAGCCGATGGAAGACGAAGCTCCCGAAGCGGCGGCCGCTGCCGAAGGCGACGGTGACACGACTGTCGAGGAAGACATGGCCTCGGACGAAGATGTCGTCGTTGAAGAAGTGACCGAGGAAACCGCGCGCTCGTCGAACGAAGAGTTTGAAACCGAGGCCACGGTGACCGAAGAAGCTTCGGCCCAGACGAACAACACCGGCAATCAGAACAACTCCGGCCTGAACCGCGACCTGACCGATTTCGAGAAGCTGGTCCTCGCCGGGCTTGGCGGTGTGGCCGTCGGCACCATCCTCGCCAATGGCAAGGAAATCGTGTCGAACTCTGGTGACCGGATCGTCGTGCAGCGTGAGGACGGCACTTACGAAGTCCTCAAGAACGACGACCAGATCCTGCGCCAGCCGGGCGTTGTCGTCTCCACCAAGAACTACGATGACGGGTCCACCCGCACCGTGGTCGAGCGCCAGAACGGCGTGCGCATCGTGACCATCCGCGCAGCCGACGGCACGGTCCTCAAACGGACCCGCGTGCTCCAGAACGGCGACCGCTATGTGCTGTTCGACGATACGCAGCAGGCCCAGCCGGTGAGCCAGGAGGACGTAGCCGATTACGAGCCGATCGACGACATCAGGACATCGACTTCGGACGAACGGGCCCTGCGCCAGGCGCTCATGGCCTCGATGGATCGCGACCCGGGCCGCAGCTACTCGCTGCGTCAGGTGCGCCAGTTCTCGGGTGTGCGGGACCTCGCCCCCGTGATCGAGGTGGACGCGATCACCTTCGACACCGGGTCGTCGACGATCCGTGCGGGTCAGGCGGAAGAACTGTCCGCACTCGGTCAGGCGATCCGCGAAGTGATCGAAGAGCGCCCGGGCGCCGTGTTCCTCATCGAGGGCCACACGGACGCCGTGGGCGGCGCAGCCTACAACCTCGCGCTCTCCGACCGTCGCGCCGAAAGCGTGGCGCTGGCACTGACCGAATACTTCGACGTGCCGCCGGAGAACATGATTACGCAAGGTTACGGCGAGAGCGAATTGAAGATCGTGACGTCGGATGCGGAGCGCGCCAACCGTCGCGCGAATGTCCGCAACATCACGCCGCTGCTTCAATAAGCGATTGAAAAGATATGGAATCGGGCGCGGGGGTTTGATCCCCGCGCCCTTTTTCTGCGTAATGAGGTAAAGTGGTTCCAGACAGAGAGGTACGCCAGATGGCCAAGGACGAAGTCCCCATCATCGCCGCCAAATCCCCCGTCGAGGTCGAGCTGGAGGAGGGCAAGGAATACTACTGGTGCCGCTGCGGCCGCTCGCAGAACCAGCCGTTCTGCGATGGCTCCCACAAGGGAACGGGGTTCACGCCGGTGGGCTTCACCGCCAAGGAAACGGGCACGGCCACGCTGTGCCGGTGCAAGGCGACGGGGGATCAGCCCTACTGTGATGGGACCCATTCCACGCTGGACGACGACCTCGAACCGGGCGACCCCTCGCCGGTGAACGAGGGCGACGGCCCGCCCAAGGCCGAGGCCACACCCGAAGAGCCGACGGTCGAACGCATCCACAAGCTCGCACGCGAAGGAATGTCCGGCCCTCATGGCACCGTCGATGCGATGGGCGTGCCGCGCAAGGACCTGCCGGCCTGGGACGATATCCTGCTCCTGCCCGCGCAGGTGGCGCGCAAGCCGCTGATGGACGATGCCGACGTGGCGACCGGCGTGACCATCGGGCCGCGCGCCGACAAGCCGCTCGCCCTCGACATTCCGCTGTTCGTCACCGACATGAGCTTCGGTGCGCTATCGCCCGAGGCCAAGATTTCGCTCGCCCGCGGCGCCGAGATGGCGCGGACGGGCATCTGCTCGGGCGAGGGCGGCATGTTGCCCGAGGAGCAGGAAGCCAATTCGCGCTACTTCTACGAATACGCCTCCGCAGGGTTCGGCTGGTCGCCGGATATCGCCGAGAGGGTGCAGGCCTTCCACTTCAAGGGCGGGCAGGCGGCCAAGACCGGCACGGGCGGCCACCTCCCGGCGTCCAAGATCACCGACAAGATCGCCGAGGTGCGCGGGCTGGAGAAGGGGCAGGACGCCGTGTCGCCCGCCACCTTCCCGGATCTGCACACGCCCGAGGATTTCGCCAAGATGGCCGATGAGGTTCGCGAGCGGTCGGGGGGCATTCCGATCGGGTTCAAGCTGTCGGCCAACCATATCGAGGATGACATCGACTTCGCGCTCGCCGCCGGGGCCGACTACATCATCCTCGACGGGCGCGGGGGCGGCACTGGCGCGGCGCCCCTGATCTTCCGCGACCACATCTCGATCCCGACGATCCCGGCGCTGGCCCGGGCGCGCGCGCATCTCGACCGGCGCACGGGGCGCGAGGTGTCGCTGGTCATCACCGGCGGGCTCAGGGTGCCCGAGGATTTCGTCAAGGCGCTGGCGCTCGGCGCGGATGCCATCGCGCTTGGAAATTCCGCGATTCAGGCGGTGGGCTGCGTGGGAGCGCGGATCTGCCACACGAACAACTGCCCGACCGGGGTCGCTACCCAGAAACCAGAGCTGCGCAAGCGGCTGGACGTCGAGGCCGCCTCAAAGCGGCTCGCGCGATTCTTCGGGGCGTCGACCGAACTGATGCAGGTGATGGCGCGGGCCTGCGGCCACGGGGCGCTGTCGGACTTCGCGCCGCGCGACGTGACCACCTGGAAACGCGAGATGGCCGATCTGACGCGCATTCGCTACGCGGGGCTCGCGGGCGAGGCCGAGTGAAAACGAAAAGGCCCTGCCGCATTGGCAGGGCCTTTGGCATCCGTCACATGTGACGCGACTACTTGGTGACCGGACCGATCATCATGATCATCTGGCGGCCTTCCATCTTGGGCATGTTCTCGACCTTGCCGATTTCCTTGGTGTCCTCGGCCACGCGTTCCAGCAGTTCCCGCCCGAGGTTCTGGTGCGCCATCTCGCGCCCCCGGAACCTCAGCGTCACCTTCACCTTGTCGCCGTTTTCAAGGAACTTCTGCACGTTGCGCATCTTGACGTCGTAGTCGTGGATGTCGGTGTTCGGGCGGAACTTGACCTCCTTGACCTCGATGGTCTTCTGCTTCTTGCGTGCCTCGGATTCCCGCTTCTGCTGTTCATACTTGAACTTGCCGAAATCCATGATCTTGCAGACGGGCGGTGTGGCGTTCGGCGAAATCTCGACAAGGTCGAGCCCGACTTGCGCGGCGAGCTCCATGCCGCGTTCGGGCGTCACGACGCCGACGTTTTCGCCTTCGGCACCAATCAGTCGGATCTCAGGGACCCTGATCTTTTCGTTCACTCGGGGGCCGGTATCGCGCGTTGGCGGCGCGTTGTGGGGTCTGCGGGCTATGGTCTAATTCCTTCGTTCGTTTACGGGAAGTTCGGGGCTGAAACGTAAAGGCGGCAAAGGGGGCTTTCAAGCCGTTATCTGCTTGGAGCGCCCTGTTTTGCCTGTTCTCTTGACGATTTCCGCCGCGCACCCCTTATCATGGAGGGCCGCCACCTTTGGCGGTCTTTTGGGAGGGCATCACATGGGCCGTGGGATCATCGCGTTAATCGTCGTCGCTGTGCTGGCTGTCGGGGGCTATGTCCTCCTGTCGCCGGACGAGGAAGCGACAGGGATGCGCGACGCGGTATCGGATGCCGCCGAGGACGCGCAGGAGGCGGCGGGCGAAGCCGTGGAGCAAGTCACCGGTGACACGCCGGAGCCGGATGAGACCCCGCCGTCGGCGGCCGAGGAAGCCGCGAACGCGGCGCGTGAGGCGGCCGGCGCCGAGACCGACGGTGAGCGGACGCAGGAGATGGTCGACGGCGTGGCCGAGAGCCTGCGCTCGATGGCCAACGAGGCCGCGGAAGATGCCGAAGAAGCGGCAGGTCAAGCGGAGGACGCGGCGGAGGCCGCCGTGGACGCCGCAGGAGACTCGGCAGAGGTGGCGAGCGAAGCTGCCGAGGATGCGGGTGCCGCCGTCGAGGACGCCGGGGCCGCGCTGGCCGAGACCGTCGAAGCCGCCGAAGAGGCCGCAGAGCAGGCCGCGGCGGCGGCCGCGACGGCCGAGGCTGCCGCAGAGGGCGCCACCGATACCGCGCAGGCCGCCGCTGAAGGGGCCGCGTCGTTGGCCGAGGACGCCGCCGAAACGGCGCGCGAGGCCGCCGACCGGGCCGAGGATGCTGCCGAGGAAGGCGCAGCGCGCGCCGCGCGGGAAGCTGAAGAGGCCGCCCTCAACGCCGCTCAGGCCGCGAACCGCGCCGCTGAAACCGCGCGCAGCGTCGCGGGCGATCCCCCGACGCTGGAAGACTACCTGACCCGTGAAGGGTTCAATGCGGACGCGCTGAAACTGGTCGTGGCCCGCAGCGATCTGGACGAGGTGCAGAAAGCCTCGCTCACGGCCAAGCTGGAGGCCGCCGCCCGCGACGAGACGCTGATCGACGCGGTTATCAGCGAGCTGGACGAGGCGCTCGACCCGTAAAAAGAAAAGCCGCCGCAAGGGGTTGCGGCGGCTTTCCGATGTCTTGCCTCAACAAGGATCAGTCGAGGAAAGCCTTTTCGACAACGTAGTGCTTGGGGTCCGAATTCGCCCCTTCCTCAAGCCCGTAGCCTTCGAGCATTTCCTTGAGTTCGAGGTTGAAGGCGAGGTTGCCGCAGATCATCGCGCGGTCGGTCTCAGGATTGAGCGGCTCGACCCCGAGGTCGGCGAACGCCTCGCCCGAGCGCATGAGGTCGGTGATCCGTCCCATCTTGACGCTCTCTTCGCGGGTCGTCGTCGGGTAGTATTTCAGCTTGGCGAGGTTCTCTTCCCCGATCAGCTCGGCCAGCAGTTCGTCGCTCTTGATCTGTTCGATCATCTCGGCACCATAGACCAGCTCGCCCGCCTCGCGGCAGGTGTGAGTGATGATGACCTCGTCATAATCCTCATAGGTCTGTGGATCACGCAGGAGCGAGGCGAACGGGGCGAACCCCGTGCCGGTGGCGAAGAACCAGATCCGCTTGCCGGGCAGCAGCGCGTCATGGACGAGCGTGCCGACGGGCTTGGGCCGCAGGATGATCTCGTCGCCCGGCTGGATGTGCTGAAGTTTCGAGGTCAGCGGGCCGTCCTGCACCTTGATCGAATAGAACTCCAGCTC
>NZ_DGCP01000009.1:88332-223210 GCF_002384975.1 Maritimibacter sp. UBA3975 | reverse complement strand
ATCGCCCATCAGGCCGATCATCACGAACTCGCCCGAGCGAAAGCGCAGGCTTGCGGGCCGGGTGCAGCGGAAGGAGAACAGCCGGTCGGTCCAGTGCTTGACCTCGGTCACGGTCTGGGCGTCGGGCAGGGTGGGAACGGGTTTGATCTTCTGTGCGTCGGTCACTGGGGTCACATCGTTCATAAGAATTGCGGGGGCCTAAGCCCCCGTCCTCTCGTCAGGCTATACAGGAGGTTGTGCTGCGCGACTACCCGCGCAGCCGCGACTGATGGTCATAGGACTGCCAGTCGGCGCGGAAGAGCCATTGCTCCTCCGGCTGGCGGGCGGCGAGCGCCTCGGTGATCTCCACCTCGTCGAAGCCCGCGCGGCGCGCCATCGCGTATTGATCCGCGATGAGACCGGCACCGGCGCGCAGGCGCCCGGTGTAGCCCATGAGGCGCAGCGACTTGGCCGTGGTGAACCCGCGCCCGTCGGCGAAAGAACCGAAGGAGATGCGGATCGCGCGCGCAGCCATGAGCAGGTCGCGATGCGCGTTGAGGTCATCGTCCGGAGTCACGTCGATGCCGCAGTCCTCACAGCCCGCACCGGCGGAGATGCCTTCCAGCGACACGAAGCCGCCGGTGAAATCGTCGGGGCCGAAGCCCGTGTCGGTCACGAGGGTCGTCATCCGCGCACCACCTTTCCGTCGATGAAGTGAATTCCGCATTCTTCCTTGTCCTGCCCGCGCCAGCGTCCGGCACGGGGGTCTTCGCCCGGTTTCGTGGCCGAGGTGCAGGGCGCACAGCCGACCGAGGCAAAGCCCTTGGCGGTCAGCGGATGGTTCGGGAGGCCGTGCGATTTCATGTAATCGCGAAGCTCCTGCCCGGACCAATGGGCGAGCGGGTTGAACTTGAGCCGGTCGCCTTCGATCTCGGCAAGATCGAGTTGCGCGCGCTGGCCACCGTGGACCCGCTTTCGCCCGGTGATCCAGCCGTCGAACGGCGTCAGTGCGCGCTCCAGCGGCAGAACCTTGCGGATGTCGCAGCAGGCGTCGGTATTGCCGACATGCAGGCGGTTGAACGGGTCCTTGGCGGCCAGGTCTTCCGGCGCGGGCCGCACGAGTTGCACGTTCGTCAGGCCGAGGATCAGGGCCACGTCCTTCTGATAATCGAGCGTCTCGGGAAACAGCATCCCGGTTTCGAGAAACAGAACCGGCGCGCTCTGGTCCACGCGGCTCACCATGTCGAGCAGAACGATGGACTCGGTCCCGAAGGACGACACCAGTGCGACATGGCCATTTTCGGTCAGCGCGGCTTCGACGACGCCCTGGGCGTCCATCGGATCGAACCGGTCATTGATCCGGCGGGCCACCTCGTGACGGTCGGGATATGCGAGAGCTTCAAGCGGCATTTCGGTTCGCCTCTTCGTCATAAAGCGCAGCCTTGAAGGGCTCGGCCCCCGTGCGTGCGATCGTGTCGCGGAACCGCTCGCCTTTGGCGCGCAGGTCGAGATAGGCATGGATCAGCCGTTCGATGGCGTCCACAACCTCGTCATAGCCGAAGCCGGGGCCGGTCTTGTCCCCGATCTTCAGGTCGGGTCCGGCGTCACCGCCCAGCGTGATCTGGTAGTTCTCGACACCGGCCCGGTCGAGTCCGAGGATGCCGATGTCACCGAGGTGGTGATGGCCACAGGCGTTGATGCAGCCCGAAATCTTGATCGCCATTTCGCCGACCTCGACCTCGTAGTCTTCCAGCCGCTCGGCGATCTGCTGTGCGATCGGGATCGAGCGGGCGGTCGCCAGTGCGCAGTAATCCATGCCCGGGCAGGCGATGATGTCGGACGCGAGGCCCACGTTCGCGGTGGCGAGGCCGGCGGCCTTGAGCTCGGCGAAGAGCGCGGGCAGGTCGTCCTTGGCCACATGCGGCAGGACGAGGTTCTGCTCCTGCGTCACCCGGATCTCGTTGTGCCCGTAACGGCGGGCCAGATCGGCCACGCGCCGCATCTGATCCGCGCTCGCATCCCCCGGCACACCGCCGTGGGGCTTGAGAGACACCATCGCGATGGCGTGGTCGTCCTGGTAATGCGGGCGCAGGTTGATGTCGGCCCAGCTGCGGAACACCGGATCGGCGGCGCGGGCGGCCTCAAAGCCGTCCGTCGGACGCACGGGCAGGGCGGGCGGCTCGAAGCTCGCCTGAAGCTCGGCCAGAAGCTCCTGATCGGCGCCCTTGAACTGCGGGCGGATCGCTACGAACGCCTCGTCCACGCGGGCAGAGAATTCCTCCAGCCCCATCTCGTTCACCGTGATCTTGATGCGCGCCTTGTACTTGTTGTCGCGCCGGCCAGCGAGGTTGTAGACGCTCAGAACCGCTTCGAGATAGGGCAGCAGGTCCGCCTTGGGCAGGAAATCCCGGATGACCCGACCCACGACGGGCGTGCGGCCAAGGCCCCCGCCGACGAGGATCTGGTAGCCGATTTCACCGTCCTGCTCGACGATGCGCACGGCGAGGTCATGCGCCTTGGTCACGGCGCGGTCGTTCGGGGAGCCGGTGACGGCGATTTTGAACTTGCGGCCCAAGAACTGGTATTCCGGGTGGTCCGTGGACCAGATGCGGATCAGCTCGGCCACCGGACGCGGGTCCATCAGCTCATCGGCATGGGCACCCGCCAGCGGATCGGCGGTCACGTTGCGGATCGTGTTGCCCGACGTCTGAATCGCGTGAAGGTTCACGTCGGCCAGCCGTGCGAGCATGTCTGGCACGTCTGGCAGCTTGGGCCAGTTGTACTGAATGTTCTGACGCGTGGTGAAATGGCCGTAGCCACGGTCCCAGCGCTCGGAAATCTCGGCCAGCACGTCCAGTTGGTCGGCATTCAGCGTGCCATAGGGAATGGCGACGCGAAGCATGTAGGCGTGCAGTTGCAGGTACAGACCGTTCATCAGGCGCAGGGGGCGGAACTCGTCCTCGGTCAGCGATCCGTCGATGCGGCGCTGGACCTGCGCGCGGAACTCCTCGACCCGGCGGTCGAGGTAGGTGCGCGTCGGATTGTTTTGTGCGTCGAGCATCAGGCGATCCCCCAGGACTTGCGGGCCGGGGCCGACGGGCCGGCGGCCCGGAAGCTCTCGCGGAAGTGGTTGGGAACCGGGCCCGCGTCGGTGTTGTCGGCGGGGGCAAGGTAGGCACCCACGGCGATTTCCGGCTGGCTCTCGGCGAGCGTCAGACGCTCCTCGGCGCGCTCGGCGTCGGTGATGAATTCGGCCTCGGTCATGGACGAGACCCACTTGCCGTCGGCGGCAAGGTAGATGACGGCACCCGACAGCAGATCGTTCGCGCTGACGATACCGGGCTGGAAGCGTTTGGCCATGGATTTTGCCTCTTCGCGGTGTTGCTTGCGTTGCCCATAGATATAGGACACTTTCCCGAAACCGGACTAGGTGCGGCGGCGAATAAGGACGCCTGTTCTGCCTGTGCCATCTGATCGGGTGATTGACCCATGAAAGGGGAGTGTCGCAGGATGACGTTACGGCTGGATGACATCGACCGGAAAATCCTCAACGAATTACAGGAGGATGCGAGCCAGTCGCTCGACGTGATCGCGGGAAAAGTCGGCTCGTCCAAGACCCCGGTCTGGAACCGGATTCGCAAGATGCGCGAGGGTGGCGTGATCGGGGCGCAGACCGTGATCGTCGATGCTGAGAAACTGGGGTTCGAGGCCTGTTTCTTCGTTCTGATCCGCACCTCCGAGCATGAGGCCGCGTGGCAGGACAAGTTCCTTGCCACCCTGCGGGCCCGGCCCGAGGTGATGGAGGCGCACCGGCTGGCGGGCGAGATCGACTACATCCTCAAGGTCCGCGTCGCGAATGCCCGTGCCTATGACGAATTCTATCAGGCGCTGATCTCCGAGGTGAAGATCTTCAACGTCACCGCGCTCCTCTCGATGGAGGAGATCAAGTTCACCACGCAGTTGCCGCTTGTATGACGGCGATCAGCGCTTTGAAATCGTGACGTTTTTCGTGACGCGGGCCGAGGTAAGCTGAAGCCCCGGCATGACCTGGATCAGGTGCTGACGCCCCTTGAAGCTGAGCTGGAACAGCCGCATCGGCGCGGGGCCGGTAAGCTGCGTGACATAAGCGCCATCGGCCAGCCTGCGCGCCTCGATCAGGGCAGCGGGTTTGCCGAACATCGCCTGCGCGCGCCAATCGCGCACCAGCATCTTCTGACGCGCCGAAATCACGATGTCGCGCCCATCCCCGTTCTCGTCCAGAACCGACGGGCGGATGCGCACAACCTCTGCCATCGGGACCGTGCGGACCGTGACGTTTTCGAGCGTCACGACGCCCCGGTCATAGGTGATGATGCCGTCGCCGGGCGTAAGAAACTCGACCGGGATCGACCCGTCCGTTGTCATCACGTTGGTGCCGAGGCCGAGGCCCGAACGGCACAGGGGGATCGTGACGCGAAGGGGCTGTCCCTGCGCGACCCGAGACATGATCTGGGTCATGGTGTTACCTGCTCAATTTTGCCTGTTTATTTTTCTCCAGCCTAACCAAACAAAGGGTTAAGCGCCAAGAAAAAACGGCAAAATCTTGGCGATAGGCTCTCGCCAGCGCCCATCCGTGATGCTAAATCCACGCCCGTGCGGGTGTGGCGGAACTGGTAGACGCACCAGATTTAGGTTCTGGCGCCGCGAGGCGTGGGGGTTCGAGTCCCTTCACCCGCACCATTTCAGACAAGGCGTTTTCATGCCGCGCATTCTGTTTTCCACGATCGGTTCGCTCGGCGACCTCTATCCCTTGCTGTCCGTCGCCATCGCCCTGCGTGCGCGCGGGGCCGAATGTCTGTTTGCCGTCCATGCCGATCAGGCGCCGCTTGTCGAAGACGAGGGGTTCGCAACCATGCCGAACCTCTATGGGTTGGAGGGCACGGCGGATACGCTGGGACTGTCCGAGGCAGAGCTGATCCGAAAAACCTTCGACGATCCGCAGTTCCTGTTCCGCGAAATCCTGCCCTTCGACCTTGCCAACGTAACGCGGCAGGTGCGCGACTGGATGGGCGAGGTCGATCTGGTCGCAACGACGTTTCAGGCCGAGGCCGCGAGGCTCGCCGCCGAGCTGGAAGGGGTGCCGGTCGCGAGCCTGATCCTCCAGCCGATGATGGTCTTCGACCCCTCGCAGCCGCCGGTCATCCCGTCCATGCCGCCGGTCATCGCCGCACCCGGTACGCTCGGTCGGCTGTGGAACGCAGGTGTGCTGCGGACCGGAATGGCGGGCATCCGTGCGATGCACGGCCACAGGGTGAACGCAGCCCGCCGCGAGCTTGGCCTGCCCAGGCATCGCGGCACGCCGTGGTTCGACAGTGGCGTGCGCCCGGTTCTGCGCCTTGGTCTCTATCCCTCGCTGCTGCATGACCATCCGCCCGTCGTGGATCCGCCGGTCACGGTGACGGGTTTCACGCCCTTTGAGGGCGACGCAGAGGGGCTGGACCCGGCGATTGCCGCCTTCCTCGACGCGGGCAGCGCGCCGGTCGTCTTCACCCTCGGCTCCAACGCGGAATACCTCGATCAGGATTTCTATGCCCAAAGCCTCGCTGCTGCGCGTCAGATCGGGCGGCGTGCCGTCCTGCTGACAGGTAAAGGCTGGGGCGGGGTGGCCGAGGGCGATGATGTCATCCAGCGGCCCTATGTCCCGCATCAGCACCTCTTCCCGCGTTCTGCCGCGATCGTTCACCACGGTGGCATCGGCACGTTCTGCCGCGCGCTGGAGGCGGGCAAGCCGCAACTTGTCGTGCCCTTCGGCACGGACCAGCCCGACAATGCCGCCCGGGCCGAACGCATGGGTCTGGCGCGCACGCTGCCTGCCAAACGCTATTCGCAGGCGCGCGCAACCGAGGTGTTGGGACAGCTCCTCGCCACCTCACAGGCTGAGGCGAACGCGGAGCGCGCAGCCTACCGGATGGCGCAGGAAGACGGGCCGGGCACCGCCGCCGAGGCCATCCTGAGCGCCCTGAGTGCGCGCCCCGCCTGAAATCCGGGCAAACCGCTTGCACCGCCCGCGCCGCGTCAATAGAAGGGCGAGAAATTTCCGGCGGCGCGACGCGTGCGCCCAATCTGCCTATGAAGGAAACCGAAGATGAGCGTCACCGAGACCCAGAACGACGGCCTCAAGCGCGGCTACAAGATCGTGGTGCCTGCCTCCGATCTGGACGCGAAGGTCAACGAGAAACTGGCCGAAGCCCAGCCCGAAGTCGAGATGAAGGGCTTCCGCAAGGGCAAGGTGCCGATGGCCCTGTTGAAAAAGCAGTTCGGCCAGCGTGTGCTGGGCGAAGCGATGCAGGAAGCCGTCGACGGCGCCATGAACGACCACTTCGAGAAATCCGGCGACCGCCCCGCGATGCAGCCCGAGGTCAAGATGACCAACGAGGACTGGAAAGAGGGTGACGATGTCGAGGTCGAGATGTCCTATGAGGCGCTCCCCGATATCCCCGAGGTCGACCTCTCCGACCTGAAACTCGAGCGGCTCGTGGTCAAGGCCTCGGACGAGGAAGTGCAGGAAGCGCTGACCAACCTCGCCGAGAACGCCCAGAACTTCGAGAAGCGCAAGAAGGGCTCCAAGGCCAAGGACGGCGATCAGGTCGTGCTCGACTTCGTGGGCCGCGTGGATGGCGAGGAATTCGAAGGCGGCGCGGCGGATGACTTCCCGCTCGTGCTCGGCTCCGGCCAGTTCATTCCGGGCTTCGAAGAGCAGCTCGTGGGTGTGAAGGAAGGCGAGGAGAAAGACGTCCCCGTGACCTTCCCCGAGGAATACGGGGCCGAGGCGCTGGCCGGCAAGGAAGCCGTGTTCTCCTGCACGATCAAGGAAGTGAAGGAGCCGAAGGCGGCCGAGATCGACGACGACCTCGCCCAGAAATACGGCGCCGAAAACCTCGACGCGCTCAAGGCGCAGGTCTCCGAGCGGTTGGAGGCCGAATACGCCGGTGCGGCGCGTCAGGTCATGAAGCGCGGCCTGCTCGACGCGCTCGACGGCAAGGTCTCCTTCGACCTGCCGCCCTCGCTGGTCGAGGCGGAAGCCAAGCAGATCGCCCACCAGCTGTGGCACGAGGAAAACCCCGACGTCGAAGGGCACGATCACCCCGAGATCGAGGTGAGCGATGACGCCCAGAAACTCGCCGAGCGCCGCGTGCGCCTCGGGCTTCTGCTCGCCGACATCGGCCAGAAGGCCGAAGTCGAGGTGACGGATGCCGAGTTCACGCAGGCCGTGATGAATCAGGCCCGCCAGTACCCGGGGCAGGAGCGTCAGTTCTTCGACTTCGTCCAGCAGAACCCGCAGATGCGCCAGCAGATTCAGGCGCCGCTGTTCGAGGACAAGGTCGTGGATCACATCGCCGAAAGGGCTGAGGTGAGCGAAAAGGAAGTCTCGAAAGAAGAGCTTCAGACGGCCGTGGACAAACTCGACGACGAGTGATCCGTCCCCGTGACGTTGCGTGACAGGCCGCCCTCCGGGGCGGCCTTTTTCGTGGGCGCTGCTAGGGTCGGGGCAAGGAGGATGCCATGACCGATTACACAGGATTCGAAGGCGACGATTTCAACGGGTTCCGCGCGATCGACCGCGAGGGGCCGATCCATATGCTCAATCTCGTGAAGGTGCGCGAGACGGCGACTTACGAGGACGGACGCGAATGCCCCGGGGTCGAGGCCTACAAGGCCTACGGGCGCGACAGCGCACCGGTCTTTCAGCGCGTGGGCGGGCGGATCGTGTGGTCCGGCAGGATGGAATTCATGCTCATCGGCCCGAGTGACGAGGACTGGGATTTCTGTTTCATTGCGGAATATCCGTCGGTCGATGCCTTCGTCGAGATGATCAAGGACCCGGTCTACCGGGAGGCGATGGCGCACCGGCAGGCGGCGGTGAAGACCTCGCGCCTCATCCGGATGGAGCCGGGCAAGGCCGCCGGCGGCTTCGGCTGAAACCCCTGAAAATGGCCGTGCACGGCGCGTACACAGGCTGTGCACAAACTGTACATACGCTGTGCATACGACCCTGTGCCGGCGTCCGCTCTTCTTCGTTTCAGGAAACCTCGGGGGTTTGGGGGCAGCGCCCCCATTCCGCCTGAAATCTCGTCCGAGATTTCAGGCTCCCAAAGCGCGCGCCCCCGGGCGCGCACCGCTGTCGACCATCACCCCCGGCGGCGGTTGCGTCCCCCGCGGCGGCCACCGGCCGCGCCGGCCGCGCCCTGGTTCACGGAGTTGAACTTGATCCACTCCGCGCCGTGCGGGTCGTTGTCGAGCAGCATGTTGGCCGCGCGGATCGCTTCCATCTCCTTGCCCGGCTTGTACCGGGTCGAGCCCAGGCCGAAGAGCGTGACGAAGGTCTCGTCGTCGATGCCCTCGGGCAGGATGATCCCGGCGGCTTCCACTTCTGCCTTCTTCTCGGCGATCTTGGCTTGCGGGACGGGGAGGGCCAGCGGGTTCATGATGGCCGACGTCATACCGGCGGCGGCGGCCATCGGGAGGAAGGCGTTGTTGATGCCGTGACGGTTGGGCAGGCCGAAGGAGATGTTGGACGCGCCGCAGGTAGTGTTCACGCCCAGCTCGTCGCGCAGGCGACGCACGAGAGTGAAGACCTGCTTGCCGGCCGTCGCCATCGCACCGATGGGCATGACGAGCGGATCGACCACGATGTCATGGGCCGGGATGCCGAAATCGGCGGCCCGTTCCACGATCTTCTTGGCCACCGCGAAGCGCACGTCCGGGTCTTCGGAAATCCCGGTGTCATCGTTCGAGATCGCCACCACCGGCACGTTGTATTTCGCGATCAGGGGCAGGACGAATTCGAGCCGCTCTTCCTCGCCCGTGACGGAGTTCACGAGAGGGCGACCCTTCGTGACCTTCAGACCGGCTTCCAGCGCCGCGGGGACCGAGCTGTCGATGCAGAGCGGCACGTCCACCAGCCCCTGCACCAGTTCGAGGATCGCCGTCATCAGGGGCGGCTCGGTCTCGTTCGGGTTGGGGTTGGAGTTGTAGACGACGCCCGCGTTCACATCGAGCACGGTGGCCCCGCAGGCGACCTGCGCCACGGCGTCTTTTTCGACGGTCGAATAATCGCCCGCCTCAAGCTCGGCGGCGAGCTTCTTGCGACCCGTCGGGTTGATGCGTTCGCCGATCACGCAGAACGGCTCGTCAAAGCCGATGGTGACGGTCTTGGTCGCGGATTCGAGAACGGTGCGTGTCATTATCTGTCCCTGTGCTGTCCGCGCGTCACGCGCGGCCCCCGTTTGAAATCAATGCCTTGAGGCGGTCTTTGTCATATTCGGCCTCAAGCCGGGCGGCTTCGGCCTCGGCCACCGCCTGTGGCTCGCCCTCGACCTCGACCGGGCCTTCGCGGCGCCATTCGGCGAGGTAGTCGTCGGTGCCGGCAAGCCCCGCGCCCATCGCGGCGCGGTCGATGGCCTGTTCGAACCGCTCCGTCAGCGGCCGCTTGGCCGCCGCGCGTCCGCGCCCGACGATGACCTGTGCCGGGATGTCGCGCCAATATACGATCGTGACCTGAGCCATGTGCCCTCCGTTTCCCTTCCCATAGCGTATGGGGCGCGTCGCGCGGGCCGGTTTGCGACGTCTCGCCGCGTGATAACGCCCCCGGAGGCCGCAAGCCACCCGGGCGGGAATGAAAGTTTCGCATGATGATCTTCGCATATCACGAAGCTTGCCACCGGGACGTGGCGCCACTACCTTGAAGGCAACTCGATATGGAGGGCGTGTAGTCATGGCGCCCAAGCGTCCCGAAGGTGCGGGCGCGTTCCCGAAAGCGGTCGAGCAGCCCGCGCCGGTCAGGCCGGATCCAGACAGCCTTTATGCCGCACTGGATCTCGGCACCAATAGTTGTCGTATGCTGATTGCCCAGCCGAAGGGTAATCAGTTTCACGTCGTGGACAGCTTCTCGAAGTCCGTGCAGCTGGGCCAGGGGCTCAGTGCCTCCGGGCGTCTGTCGCGCGCCTCGATCGCGCGCACGGTTCAGGCGCTCAAGATCTGTCAGCGCAAGCTCCAGAAGCACGAGGTGAGCCACATGCGCCTCGTCGCGACCGAGGCTTGCCGGCGCGCGGCCAATTCCCGCGATTTCATGCGCTTCGTACGCCGCGAGACCGGCCTCAGGCTGGAGGTGATCCAGCCGGAGGAGGAGGCGCGGCTCGCCGTGATCTCCTGCGCGCCGCTCGTCGGGCGCAAGACCGAGCAGCTTCTGGTGGTCGACATCGGCGGCGGCTCGACGGAACTGGTGTGGCTCGACCTGTCCAAAGTCGCCCCCAAGGACCGGCAGAAATCCATCATGCGCCTTCACGCGGGCTTCAAGGGCGATCCCGGCCCGTTTCCCGTCGCGCGGGTCGTGGACTGGATCTCGGTCCCGCTGGGCGTGGCGACTCTGCGCGAACAATTCGACGACGTGGACGACGACGCGGCCCGCTTCGCGCTCATGAGCTGGTATTTCGAAGAGCAGCTGGGCGAGTTCAGCCCGTTCCACAAGGAGCAGGCGCGCGAAGGGTTCCAGATCATCGGCACCTCCGGCACCGTCACCACGGTCGCGGCCACGCATCTGGGCCTGCGCCGCTATGACCGCAACAAGGTCGACGGGCTGCGCATGACCTCGGACCAGATCGACAAGGTGATCCGCGGCTACCTCGCCGCCGGTCCCGAAGGGCGCCGGCAGGACCCGCGCATCGGCAAGGACCGTCAGGCGCTCATCATGTCCGGGGCGGCGATCCTTCAGGCGCTGTTGCGGGTGTGGCCCACGGATCGGCTTTCCGTGGCCGACCGGGGGTTGCGCGAGGGGCTGCTCTACGCGCAGATGTCGTCCGACGGCGTTCTGGAAGACTCGATTTAGGCATGGTGAAGAAACCCGGTACCAAAGGCTCCTCCGGACGGGGGCAACGTGACCTTCGCGTGAAGGTGAAGACCGCGCGCGGGCGCAAGCTGTCCTCGACCCTCTGGCTCGAGCGGCAGTTGAACGACCCCTATGTCAAACGGGCGCGCGACGAGGGGTATCGGGGGCGTGCTGCCTTCAAGATCCTCGAAATCGACGACAAGTACCGTTTCCTCGTGCCCGGTGCGCGGGTCGTGGACCTCGGCTGCGCCCCCGGCGGCTGGCTTCAGGTCGCGGTGGAGCGGGTGAACGCGCTTGGCGAGAAGAAGGGCAAGAAGGTGGGCACCGTGCTGGGCGTCGATCTTCAGGAAGTGGAGCCGGTCGCCGGGTCCGACGCCTATCAGCTCGACTTCATGGAGGATGACGCGGACGAGAAGGTCAAGGAATGGCTGGGCGGCAAGGCCGACGTGGTCATGTCCGACATGGCCGCCTCGTCTTCGGGTCACAAACAGACCGACCACCTGCGCATCGTGGCGCTTTGCGAAACGGCGGCCTATTTCGCCTTCGACGTGCTGGAAGAGGGCGGGACGTTCGTGGCCAAGGTTCTGGCCGGCGGAGCGGAGGGTGACCTCCAGAAACTCCTCAAGCAGAAGTTCACCAAGGTCGCGAACATGAAGCCGCCCGCGTCGCGCTCCGACAGTTCCGAGAAATTCGTCGTCGCCACAGGGTTTCGCGGGTGAGTCGCACGCGCTGCGCCGCGCGATTGTCTGCCGCCCGGAAACAAACATGGTTAACACCCGTGTATTGACCTCAATATGGCGACGCAAACCCCTGACATTCCATAAAAATTTGGGTGATCGCGGAAACGTGAGCTAGGCTGGTCTCAAGGTATTTGACCAAATCCGTTTCCAAGGGGGCCAAGATGAAACTGGGATTTTCCACGGGGATACTGTGTCTCGCCGCGACCACGGCGCTGGCCGCGCCCGAGAACCTGCCGGAGCCGGCGACGGCGGAGATGTTTCCGAAGATCGACATTCAGCAGGCCATGCTTGGGCGGTCGTTGTTCTTCGACCCGATCCTGGCGGGCAACGAGAACATCGCCTGTTCCACCTGTCACCACCCGAGCCTTGGCACCTCGGACGGCATGTCGCTGTCCATCGGTGAGGGCGGGGTCGGGCTTGGCCCGGACCGTCGGCTGGGCGCGGGCGAGCATGTCTACGCCCGCATCCCGCGCAACGCGCCCGCGCTGTGGAACCGGGGCTCGACGGATTTCCGGACCATGTTCCATGATGGCCGGCTGCAGATCGACGCGACCCGGCCCGAAGGCATCCTCATGCCCGCGGCCCGTGACCTCGAGCGCCCGGTGATGAGCCCGCTGGCCGCTCAGGCGCTCCTGCCCATCACATCACCCGACGAGATGGCCGGGCAGCATGAGGAGAACCCGACCGCGGCGCTGGTCGAGAAAATGCGCTTCATGGGCGATGACGGCGCATGGTCCGCCATCGCGGCCAAGGTTGAGACGGTGCCCGAGTACCGCGCGGCGTTCGACTGGATCATTGGCCCGGATGAGCCGCTCCACATTACCGATATCGCCAACGCGCTCGCCGCCTTCATGACGTTCGAGTTCCGCTCTACCGACGCCCCCTTCGACCGCTACCTGCGGGGGGACGAAACCGCGATCACCGGCCTCGCGGCGGAGGGGATGGAGCTGTTTTACGGTGACGCCGGGTGCTCCGGCTGCCACGCGGGCACGTTCCAGAGCGATCATCAGTTCCACGCCATCGGGATGCCGCAGCTTGGGCCAGGCAAGGCGCAGGTCGCCGACCGGGCCTATGCCGATATCGGGCGCATGGCGGTCACGGGCGATCCGGCGGATGCCTACAAGTTCCGCACGCCGTCGCTGCGCAACGTGACGCGCACGGCGCCTTACGGCCATGCGGGGGCCTATGCCACGCTGGAAGCCACGATCCGCCACCATATGAACCCGAAGGACAGCCTCGCGGCCTATCGGATCGATCAGGCCCTGCTCCATGCGGTGACCACGGACCACCCGGATACCGAGGCGATGGATGACCCCGAGGAGATGGCGCGCATCGCGGCGGCGATCGAGTTCGAGGGGGTGAATATCACCGAAGACCAGATCCCGGCGCTCATCGCCTTTCTGGGAACGCTCGAAGACCCGGTGGCGCTCGCTGGGCGGCTGGGTGTGCCCGACCGCGTGCCGTCGGGGCTGAAGATGGACGAGGTCCGTCCGCCCGCGCTCGCCACGGCGCCAACGCCGCCGCGCGCCACACCGAGCCCGGCGCGCGTGTTCCGGGCGTTCGCGCAAAGCGGCGAGGTGCCCATCCCGGATCGCGGGCCGGTACGCCCCGCCGACATCTCGCGCACGGAGCTCGTGCGTGTTGACCGGGAGATTACGGCGCTGCTTTCGCGCTGACCGCTCGCTCTTCTTCGCTTTGTTGAGACTTCGGGGGTCGGGGGCTGGCCCCCGATCCGCCCACGATGGCGGGAACCGCCGTCGCGGGCTTGCACGGCGCGCGGGGACGCAAGGCCCCGCGCACAGTCAGATCAGTCCACCTGGTCGACGTAATCGCCGTATCCTTCGGCCTCCATGTCCTCCAGCGCGATGAAGCGCAGGGCGGCGGAGTTGATGCAGTAGCGCAGGCCGCCCCGGTCGGGCGGGCCGTCGGGGAAAACGTGGCCCAGGTGGCTGTCGCCGTGAGTCGAGCGGACCTCGGTGCGCACCATGCCGAGCGTGCGGTCGCTCAGTTCGTTGATATGGGCGGGTTCGATGGGCTTGGTGAAGCTGGGCCAGCCGCAGCCCGACTCGTATTTGTCGGACGACGCGAACAGCGGCTCGCCCGACACGATGTCGACGTAGATGCCCCGCTCCTTGTTATCCAGAAGGGCGCCTGTGCCGGGCCGCTCGGTGCCCGACTGCTGGGTGACGTAGAACGACATTTCGTCCAGCGCGGCCACCGCATCGGGGTTCTTTTCGTATTTCGCCATGTGATCCTCCGTTCTTCAGGAGGAATTTGGGCCTCGCGGCGCGAAAGTCCAAGCCCGAAGGCTCACTTCCGCGTCACTCGCGGCGCGGGCGCGCGATTTGCCGGGGCTGTCCAAGGGGGATAGTGGCGGAGAGACAGGGATTCGAACCCTGGGATCCCGTGAAGGATCAACGGTTTTCGAGACCGCCCCGTTCGACCACTCCGGCACCTCTCCGCGGGGGTCTGGCGGGCGATGTAGTGGAAGCTCGGGACGGGCGCAACCCATATCTTTCTGAAATCCCCGGGCATATCGCCGGTCGCGGAGGATCGCCGGTCGCCTCCCTCTCACAAGAGCGTTTCTTGAGACAGGCGGGCAGGGCGTTTAGGTTGTGCCCAGTTGCCTCAGGAAAGGACAGCATCGTATGACCTTCCAACGTCTCATGACCGGCGCCGCCGTCGCGGTCGCCGCCATTTGTTTCAGCGCCGCGCTCGTCGCGGCGGACCGCGAAACCAGCCGCGAATTCCTTGAAGTGACCGGGTTCGACGTCGCCATCACCTCCATGCAGCAGGGGGCGATGAACGGGCCGGGCATCGCCGGGGCCGACCCCGACGCCTTCGGGTCGGAGTGGGAGCGGCTGGCCGAAGAGGTGTTCGCGCCCGACGCCATGATCGAAGACACGCTCGACATGATGGAAGCGATCATGCCGCAGGAGCTTGTCGCGCATGGTCTGGAGTTTTACGGCTCCGAGTTGGGTCAGCGGCTGGTGGAGGCCGAGAACGCCTCGCAGACCGTGGCGAGCGAACGCCAAATGGCCGAAGGCGAGATGATCGTCACGCGGCTTGCGGATGAAAACCCAGCCCGGATCGAGGAATTTCGCCGGATGACACGGGCGATCGGCGGGGTCGAGCAATCGACGCGCGCGATCATCGAGATTCAGCTGCGCTACATGATGGCCGCACAGGCCGCCGGGGCCTCGGACGTGCGGTTCTCCGAGGCAGAACTGCGCGAGCTTCTGACCGAACAAGCCGACCGGCTGAAAGAGTCGATCTCGATCAGCTCGGTCTTCGGGTCGGCCTATGTCTATCAGGATTTCAGCGACGAAGAGGTCGTGGCCTATCGTGAGGCGCTGGAGGACCCCGAGATGCAGCAGGTCTATGAGATCCTGAACGGCATCCAGTACGAGGTCATGGGCGACCGGTACGAAAAACTCGCGGCCCGTCTGGCCGACCTGTCGCCGCAGACCGACATCTGAGTCGTCACATCCGCGCCGTGGGCGAGGGCGCGGGGCCGCCCGCGGCCTCCTGCGCGGCCAGCGCGGCGGCCACGTCGTCGGGGCCCAGCTCTGCGAGGGGTTTGTCCAGCAGCGGGGCGAGGAACGGCTCGTCTAGGCCCAGCACATCCTGACCCAGCCGGTGCGACAGGTAGATGCGCAGGCACATGTCGGTTGCGCGCGCCAACACGAAGGGCGGCACGACCGAGGTGTCCGGCCCGTCGCGGGCCACGGTTTCGCTGCCGTCGGGCGCGACTTTGAGCTGGAAGGCGGGCAGCGTCCGCTTTCCGGTCCAGTCCGGCATGAATTCCATGATGTAGCGGTTGCGCCGGACGTCGAAAGCCGGGCGGGCCATGATTTGGTCGCGGGCGGACGCGGTCCTGGCCGGGGGCACCCGCGTTTCGTCACCGTGGGGCACATGGAAGACGAGCTTCGCGTCGAGGTCTTCGCGCGCCGTGCCCGCGCGGGTCAGCCGTTCGTAGAAGTCGTCGTCCTCCCAGCCGTAGCCGACTTTGAACTCGTTGATCCCGCCGACCTTCGCCAGATCGCTGCGGTGAAGGAAGACGGTGCCGTTGATGTGAATCTCGTGCTTTTCGACGATGCGGAAGTTGCCCGCAATGTAGCGGCCCGGCGAGGGCATGTGCTTTTCGAAGAACCCGTCCTTGATGAGGATGTCTCCGTCGATCTTGAGCACCTTGTCGAACCGGGCGAGCCGCAGGCCCATGTTGAAAGCCGACGGCGAGTGCCACCCTTCGTCGGCCACGAGGCGGGGGATGCGGATGCGCGGATCGGTCAGGCCGGCGTCCGCGAGCGACTGCGCGACGGGTTCGTCGGAATGCCAGTCCACGATGATGATCTCGTCGATCTCGGGCCGTTCGATCCATGTCGGCAGGGCCTGAAGCAGGTTCTCGGTCCGGTTGCGCACGGCGGTGACGAAGGTAATGCCCGGTGCGCTTTCGGCAGCGATCGCGGGCACGGGGCCGGAGACGATAGGCGCCGTTGGAATCGGGGGCCTGGCGGGCAAAGGTGCCTGCGCGGCTTCCGGTGTGGCATGGGCGGGCTTGCCGCGACCCAGGAGTCGTGAGAAAAACGGTTGCGCGGAACGGGTCATGAAATCTGGGCCTCGTCGGAAATGTACGGGCGGAACCATCCCCATTCGCGCGGGGCGCGTCAACGCCCGGCGCACGCGCTGCAAACCCTTGACACAGGGGGCCGGAGCGTCGATACACGCGGCTCCTGCGGCAGGGATTCTCTGCGGCGGGCGAACTCATATGAAACAACGCCCGGATACGGGCGCGCTGTTCGAGGCCGGGGAGACCCCCGCAAACGCCGGATCGCCGGGGCCACAGAACGCGGGGAAAAAAGGAAGACCCAATGTTTGCAGTCGTGAAGACTGGCGGCAAGCAGTACAAGGTTCAGTCGGGCGACGTGCTCCGCGTCGAGAAGCTTGCTGCCGAAGCCGGTGAAAAAATTCAGTTCAACGAAGTCCTCATGGTCGGCTCGACCCTTGGCACCCCGCTTGTGGATGGTGCCGGCGTTCAGGCCGAGGTGATCGACCAGATCAAGGGTGAAAAGCTCATCCACTTCGTGAAGCGCCGCCGTAAGCACGGGTCGCAGCGCACCAAGGGCCACCGTCAGCAGCTGACGCTGCTCCGGATCACGGACATCCTGGAAAAGGGTGCCGACAAGTCCGGTATCAAGGCCGCCGTGGGCGCAGGCTCCGTCGCCGCAGCCCCCGCCGCTGCGAAGCCGGCCAAGAAGGCCGCGCCGAAGAAATCCGAGGCGAAAGCCGAGCCCAAGGCCGAGGCGAAAGCCGCACCGAAGGCGAAGTCGGACGCCGCTGACGACCTGAAAGAGCTGTCAGGTGTTGGCCCCGCGCTCGAGAAGAAGCTGCACGAGGCTGGCGTGACCACCTTCGCGCAGATCGCGTCGTGGACCGAGGCCGATATCGCCGAGATGGACGAGAAGCTGAGCTTCAAGGGCCGGATCGAGCGTGAAGGCTGGGTCGAACAAGCCAAGAAACTGGCGAAGTAAGGAGAGAGCGAAATGGCACACAAAAAAGCTGGTGGTAGCTCCCGTAACGGTCGCGACTCTGCGGGTCGCCGCCTTGGCGTCAAGAAATTCGGTGGCGAAGCCGTCATCCCGGGCAACATCATCGTGCGTCAGCGCGGCACCAAGGTGTGGCCGGGCGACGGTGTCGGCATCGGGCGCGATCACACGATCTTCGCGACCGCCGAGGGCCGCGTGACCTTTGCGAAGGGCCTCAAGGGCCGCACCTTCGTATCCGTGCTCCCGGCCGTGGAGGCCGCTGAATAAGCCGACACCCGGCAACGAGATTGAAGGGGGATCGGCGCAAACCGATCCCCCTTCGTCGTTCTGGCGTGACGGAGGGAGGCCCGAACGCCACATGCATTTTGCCCGTCCCGATGTTACCGGGGCCGCGCTTTCGAGGAGGGAAGCGTATGAAAGTCGAAACATTCATGGTTAGTGATCAGGCCGTGGTCGAGACCGACCGCTTCGTCCTGCGTCCGCCCAAGTCGTCCGATGTCGGGATGCTCGCGCATTACTCGGGCGACCGGCGCGTGGCCGAGGAAACCCGCTCGATCCCGCATCCGCTGCCGCCCGGCGTGACGGAAGCCTTCGTCACCCGCGCGATGCAGTCCGACCGGACCGAGGATGTCTGGATCATGGACGGCTCTAGCGTTGAGGGCGGCGACCGGGGGCACGAGGTGCTTGGCGTCATCAGCCTGACCCGCATGGACCGCAACCAGACGCAGCTTGGCTACTGGGTCGCGCCGCCGTTCTGGAACACCGGGCTGGCATCCGAGGCGGTGCAGGCGCTGGTCGCATCGAATCCACTGGATAACGATACGATTTTTGCCGAGGTATTTCAGGACAACCCGGCCTCGGCGCGGGTTCTTACCAACGCGGGCTTCGCCTATGTGGGCGACAGCGAGGCGTTCTGCCTGGCCCGCAACGCCAACGTCCGCACCTGGACCTACTGCCGGAAGATGCGCTGAGGCCATGACCGGCGCGGCGCAGCCCTTGGGCGCGAGGGATGACCTCGTCACGCCGCGCCTGACGATCCGGCGCCAGACGCTTGCCGATACGGCCGCGCTGCACGCGCTCATGTCCGACTGGGCGCTCGTGCGCAACACGGGCCGCTGGCCGTATCCGGTGACGCGGGACTTCGTGGCGCAGCGGATCGTCGAGCGCGACACGCAGCCGGGGCTGTACGGCATCGCGCGCCGCGAAGGCCGCGTCATCGGCACGGCACAGGCGGCGGACGGCGAGATCGGCTATCTGATCGCGCAGGCAGAATGGGGGCAGGGCTATGCCACCGAAGCCGCCCGCGCGCTGGTCGCCTATGGATTCGACACGCTGGGCTGGCCCGAAGTGCGTGCCAAGGTCTGGGCGGACAACCCGGCCTCGTCCCGCGTCCTCATCAAACTCGGCTTTCGCGAGGCGGAGCTCTTCACCGATCACAACATGGCGCGCGGGCAGGACCTGCCGTCGATCCTCTACCTACTGCCAAAGCGCGACTGGGAGGGCTAAGCGGCCCTTGAGCCGCCTCCCGTTTCCCTCTATCGCAGGGGCTGACAGAAAGGCCCGGACCCATGAAATTTCTCGATCTCGCAAAGGTCTACATCCGCTCGGGAAGCGGTGGGAACGGGTGTATCTCGTTTCGGCGCGAGAAGTTCATCGAATACGGCGGGCCTGACGGCGGCGACGGGGGGCGTGGCGGAGACGTGGTGATCGAGGTGGTCGAGGGGCTGAACACGCTTATCGACTTCCGCTATCAGCAGCACTTCTTCGCCAGGAACGGCCAGCCCGGCATGGGCAACCAGCGCACCGGCAAGTCGGGCGACGACATCGTTCTGCGCGTGCCGGTCGGCACCGAGATCCTCGATGAAGACGAGGAAACGGTGATTGCCGACATGACCGAGGTGGGCGAGCGCCTTGTCATCGCCAAGGGCGGCAACGGCGGCTTCGGCAACCTGCATTTCAAGACCGCCACCAATCAGGCGCCGCGCCGGGCCAACTCCGGCCAGCAGGGCGTGGAGCGTACGATCTGGCTGCGGCTCAAGCTGATCGCGGATGTGGGGCTTCTGGGCCTGCCCAATGCGGGCAAGTCCACCTTCCTCGCTGCGACCTCGAACGCGCGGCCCAAGATCGCGGATTATCCCTTCACCACGCTGGTTCCAAACCTTGGGGTCGTGGGCGTGGACAACGTGGAATTCGTCGTGGCGGACATTCCCGGCCTGATCGAAGGCGCGCATGAGGGGCGGGGGCTGGGCGACACCTTCCTCGGCCATGTCGAGCGCTGCGCGGTGCTCATGCATCTTGTCGATGGCACGGTCGAGGATGTGGTGGGCGATTACGCGACCATCATCCATGAACTCGAGGCTTATGGCGGTGTCCTTGCGGACAAGCCGCGTGTGACGGTGCTGAACAAGATCGACGCGCTGCTCGACGAGGAACGCGAAGAAAAGCGCGCCGCGCTGGAAGCGGCCACCGGTGGCACGGTCTATGAGATGTCCGGTGTCGCCAAGGAGGGCGTGACCCAGGTGCTGCGCGCGCTCAAGGCCGAGATCGGCGCCGACCGGTTCCGCCGCAAGAAGGCGGAGGAAGCCGAGGAGGACGAAAAGCCTTGGCAACCCTGAGCCTGAGCGAAGCGCGTCGGCTGGTCATCAAGATCGGCTCTGCGCTTCTGGTCGACACGTCCACCGGCGCCCTGAAATCCGATTGGCTGGCCGGGTTGGCGGAGGACGTCGTGCGGCTCAAGGCGCGGGGCACGGACGTGGTGCTGGTGTCGTCCGGGTCCATCGCGCTGGGGCGCGGTGTTCTGGGCTTGCCTGCCGGGAGCCTCGCGCTGGAGCAATCGCAGGCGGCTGCGGCCGTGGGGCAGATTCGGCTCGCGCGGGCTTATGAAGAGGTGCTTGCGCCCAAAGGGATCACCACCGGTCAGGTGCTGGTCACGCTGGAGGACAGCGCGGACCGGCGGCGCTACCTCAACTCCCGCGCGACGTTGGAGCAGCTTCTGACCTTCGGCGTGGTGCCCATCGTGAACGAGAATGACACGGTGGCGACGGACGAAATTCGCTACGGCGACAACGACCGGCTCGCCGCGCAGGTGGCGGTGACGGTGGGGGCGGACATGACGGTCCTGCTGTCGGATGTGGATGGGTTCTATTCAGGAAACCCCAGGCTGGACCCGGATGCGCGCCATTACCCGGTGGTCGAGGAGATCACGCCGGAGCTGATGGCGATGGCGGGGGATGCCGGCACGGGCCTGTCGAAGGGCGGGATGAAGACCAAGCTTCTCGCGGCCCAGACCGCGATGGCGGCGGGGTGTTCGCTGATCATCACCGAGGGGAGCGTCATGGGCCCCCTGTCTGCGCTGGAAGACGGCGCGCGCGCCACGTTGTTCGTTGCGCGCCAAGACCCGAGCGCGGCGCGCAAGCACTGGATCGGGTCGATGAAGCCCAAGGGGACGGTGACACTGGACGCGGGTGCGGCAGCGGCGTTGGGTCGCGGAAAGTCACTTTTGCCAGCGGGCGTGACCCATGTGACGGGTCGGTTCGGGCGCGGGGAACCGGTGGAAATCCTCGGGCCGGGCGGGGCGCACATCGGGGCCGGGCTGTGCCGCTACACCTCGGACGAGGCGCGATTGCTGGCGGGCAAGCGGTCGACCGACATCGAGGCGACGCTGGGCTATCCGGGGCGCGCGGCGCTTATTCACCGGGACGACATGGCGCTTTAGGCTGAGCGGTCTGCGGGCTTTTCGGTTCGGCACACCGGGAAGAACGGACACCTCATGTGCGCGCTCCGCTGTGGATTGCGACATCAGGTTTTGACGCGGCCCCGCCTTGGGCGTATCACTCCCGCACCGATCTGGAGGCACCGATGAAAGACGCAGAGAACATCCCCGCGCTGATGCAGGAGCTGGGCCGCAAGGCCAAGGCCGCCGCTCAGGAGCTGGCCTTTGCGCCATCGGAGGCCAAGCGGCATGCGCTCGAGGCGGCGGCGGACGCGGTCTGGGCGCGGCGCGAGGAGATCGTCGCGGCCAACGCGAAGGATCTCGACTATGGCCGCGAGAAGGGTCTGACGCCGGCCATGATGGACCGGCTGATGCTGGACGAAGCGCGAATTCAGGGCATGTGCGACGGGCTGCGCGCCGTGGCGGCGCAGGACGACCCCGTGGGCGCGGTGCTGTCGGAGTGGGACCGGCCGTCGGGCCTGCATATCAAGCGCGTGCGCACGCCGCTGGGCGTGATCGGCGTGATCTATGAAAGCCGCCCGAACGTGACGGCGGATGCGGGGGCGCTGTGCCTCAAATCCGGCAATGCCGTGATCCTGCGCGGCGGGTCCGAGAGTTTTCATTCGTCGGGCGCGATTCATGCCTGTCTGGTCGAGGGGCTTGTCGCCGCCAGTCTGCCCGAAGAGGCGATCCAGCTTGTGCCGACCCGTGACCGCGAAGCGGTGCGCGCGCTTCTGACCATGACCGACTATGTCGACGTGATCGTGCCGCGCGGGGGCAAAGGCCTCGTCGGTCTCGTGCAGCGCGAGGCGCGGGTGCCGGTCTTCGCCCATCTGGAGGGGATCGTGCATGTCTATATCGACAAGGCCGCCGATCCGCAGAAGACGATGGACGTGGTCATCAACGCCAAGACCCGGCGCACCGGTATCTGTGGCGCGGCCGAATGCCTGCTCGTTCACCGCGATGCGGTGGAGCTGGGGCAGACGGTGATCGACGCGCTCATGGAAGCAGGTGTCGAGGTGCGCGCAGGCACGGGGCTGACCGGCACGGTCGCCGCGACCGACGAGGACTGGGGGACCGAGTACCTCGATTCCATCATCGCGGCGAAGGTGGTGGATGACCTCGACGCCGCGATCGACCATATCCGCACCTATTCCTCGGCCCATACCGACGCGATCCTAACCGAGGACGATGCGGCGGCGGCCCGCTTTTTCGAGCGTATCGACAGCGCGATCCTGATGCGCAATGCCTCGACCCAGTTCGCCGATGGCGGGGAGTTCGGGATGGGGGCAGAGATCGGGATCGCCACCGGCAAGATGCATGCGCGCGGGCCGGTGGGGGCGGAGCAACTGACGTCGTTCAAGTACATCGTCGAAGGCGACGGCACGACCCGGCCCTGAGCGTTGCGACATGGTGCGCGCTGACGCGCGCGCAGGTCTTGCGCCGTCCTGCGCTGACGCGCAGGTCGTCGCGGCAGGCGGAGGGGCGCTGCCCCTCCGCACCTCCCCGAGGTATTTGAGGACCGAAGAAGATCAGACCCGGATTGTGATCTGCGTCTCGTCCAGGTCGACCGTGAGCCTGCGGCCCTGTGCGAGGGCTTCGGTCGGCAGGAGGGCAAACTGGATGCGGGCCGGGGCGACGGGATCGGCGGCCGGCGCGGACAAGAGCGACCAGAGCTCGGGTTCCACGCGCAGGCGCTCGGCCGTGCCGGTGATGGTGAGGTCGTCGCCCGCCTGCGTCACGGTGACCGTTCCGCCGTAGGGCATCGCGGCATCGAGGCAGTTCACGGCGAGGAGCACGCGTTTCGCGTCACGCCGGGGCAGGTCGCCCGGAACCCGCCAGTCCACCTGCGCCTTGCGTTCGCTGCCTGCGAGTGCCTCGGCGATGTCACCTGCGCGTACAAGCGCGCCGGGCTCTGCCGCGCCGAAGGCGATGCGGAAGAACCGGATGCGGCCCTGGGCATTGGCAAGGCTCTCATGGATCAGGGCCATTTCGGGGGTTTCCCCGGCCCCGGTGAGCGTCATAAGCTCGATCCCGTTGCCGATGGCCCCGAGGGGGCTGGCGAGATCGTGGCAGATCCGCGATCCGATGAGCGCGACCAGGTCGTCCTTGTCCGACATCAGGCACGACCCCGAAAGGCAGGAACGATCATGGACCCCTTCGCCTCGCTTCTCGAACCCGGTATGCTCGTGCGGATGCCCAGCCAGCCCCACTGGGGGCTGGGACAGGTGCAGTCCAACATCGGCGGCAAGGTCACGGTGAATTTCGAACATGCGGGCAAGCAGGTCATCGATGTCTCCCGGGTCGATCTGAGCCCCGTGTTCGACGACGAGTGACGCGCCTTAGGCGGGACTGACCGGAAGCTATCACAACCAGTGCGCGAGTCAAACCGGCGGCGCAGGCTGCTGTTGCCAATCGCCGCCACGAACCCTAGAACCCGGTCACAGAACCAGGAGCGCGCCGCCGATGTCCGACAGCAGTCCCCGCTACGAGCTTCTCATAGCCGAGACAGAGGACGATGTTCGCGACGCTCAACGTTTGCGCTATCAGGTCTTTGTCGAGGAGCTGGGCGGTGACGGGGTCGATGTGGACCATGAAAACCGGCTCGAGCGCGACGAGTTCGACAGGTATTTCGACCATCTGATCCTTTACGACCGCGCGCGTGCCGAGGGCGATCAGGCCGTCGGGGCTTACCGCGTCATGCGCGACGATCAGGCGGAGGCGCTGGGGCGTTACTACACCGATTCCGAATACGATCTGACACCGCTCAAGACCTGCGGGCGCAAGCTGCTCGAGCTCGGGCGGTCCTGCGTGCATCCGGACTACCGGGGGGGCTCGGCGCTTCCGCAGCTCTGGGTCGGGCTGATGAACTATTCGGATGCGCATGGGATCGACGTGATGTTCGGGGTGGCGAGTTTCCACGGCACCGACCTTGACGCGATCCGGCTACCGCTGGCGCATCTGCATCACAACCATCTTGCGCCGCCGGAGTTGCGCACGCGGGTGCTGGACGAATTCTATGAGTCCGCGGACCTCATGGATCCGGCCGAGATCGACGAGAAGGCGGCGATGAAGGCGATGCCGGCGCTCATCAAGGCCTACCTTCGGCTGGGCGGCGTGATCGGGGACGGGGCCTTTGTGGACGCGGCCTTCAACACCACGGATGTCTGCATCATCGTGGACATGGCCAAGGTGCCCGCCAAGCAACGCGCGATGTACGAGCGTCTGGCCCGGCGCGAGGCTTCTGCGTGAGCGACACCTGGGACGACGTGGCCCCCAAGCCGGACCTGTCGGTCGGGCCGCTGGGCTGGGTCATTGCCGTGGTGCGGGGTGTTCCGGTGATCCTTGTTCTGCTCGTGGGCCTTTTGCTCACCGCGCTCGTGCGCCCGTTCGAGCGGCTCGTCGCGGGTGAGGGGCGGCCGGTCACGCCCACGATCACGCGGGCCGTGTGCCTGTCGGTTCTGGCGCTGATGGGGCTTGGCCTGACCGTGCGCGGCACGCCGATGCGGGGGCCGGGGGCGGTGGTGGCCAACCATTCCTCATGGCTCGATATCTTTGCGCTCAACGCGCCGAAGCGGATCTATTTCGTATCCAAGGCCGAGGTGGCGGACTGGCCCGGTATCTCGCTGCTGGCCAAGGCGACCGGGACGGTGTTCATCCGGCGCGACCGGCGCGAGGCGCGCGGGCAGGTCGAAGTGTTTCGCAGGCGTCTGGCGCTGGGTCACCGGCTTTTGTTCTTTCCCGAGGGTACGTCGACGGACAGCCGCCGCGTGCTCACCTTCAAGACGACGCTTTTCGCGGCCTTTTTCGACGATGCGCTGCGCGAGACGATGCGGGTTCAGCCGGTGAGCGTGGTCTATCATGCGCCGCGCGGGCGCGATGCGCGGTTTTACGGCTGGTGGGGGGACATGGACCTTGGCCCCCATCTGCTTGCAGTGCTGGGCACCTTTCCGCAGGGGCGGGTGGAACTGACCTATCACGACCCGGTGCGGGTGGCGGATTTCGCCAACCGCAAGACGCTCGCCGCCCATTGCGAGGCGGCGGTGCGTGGTCCGGTGCTGGAGTCTCTCGCGGGTTAGTGGCGTGCGGCGGCCAGTGCGGTGAGCGCGGCCACCGGATCTTCGGCGGTCCAGATCTCCTCGCCCAGCGAGAAGAAATCGGTGACCGGGGAGAAGTCGCGCACGACCGCTTCGGTCAGCGCCCCTTCGGCCACCACCGGCACTTCGATCATCTGCGACCACCAGTCGAAAAGCTCGCGTTCGGCGGCGGTGCCGTCGCCCAGACCGGTCGTTCCCACCGGCCCGAAGCTGACGTAATCGGCGCCCTGTTCGCCCGCCGTGAGCCCGTCATGGCGCGACGCGGCGCAGAAGGCGCCGACGATGGCATCCTTGCCCAGATCCTTGCGCGTCTTGCGAACATGGCGCGCGCCATCGGTGAAATGCACGCCGTCGAGGCCGAGGCGTTCGACCATCAGCACATGATCGGTGATGACGAAGGCCACGTCGCGGGCGTGCGCCACCTCGCGGCAGGCATCCGCCGCGCGCGCGATCGCATCCTCGTCGCGTGTGGCGAGTTCCAGCCGGAGACAGGCGATCTCGACGGCGTCGAGCGTGCGCGCGAGTTGGTCGGGGAAGGTCGAGAGCTCCACCTGCGGCGGGGTCACGAGATAAAGCTGGGGCAGGTCGGTATCGGCCATGTGGCGTCCTCGGTTGCGAGTCGCGGTGTTCTACAAGCGTTTGGCGCGAAAGGCTACTTCGGTGGCAGGGTCGCAATGAAGCTCAGGGCCATGTCGAGCAGCTTCGTGCGCAACAGGTCGTCGGCCAGCCCGTCGCTGCTAATGGATACGAAGCCACCCATCGTGCGCGCGCCCATGACCATCGGGGTCACGCCGTCGAGGGCGAGGGCGGCCGGGGCGTTTTCCTTGCCCACGCGAAACAGCGCGCCGCCTTCGGACGCGCGGCGCACGCCGCCGATCATGTGACCGTTCTGAAAGAAGCACAGGCCGCCGAACATCGCCTGTTCGCTCAGGCCCGCGAGCCCGCCAAGGTCGGTGCGCAGGATTTCCGCCTCGCCGTCGTCATACGCCATCCGACCCTCCTTGCCCGCCTCGCGCGCACAGCGTAACACGGCCGCCATGAGCGACGAAGGTGAAACAGGACCGCAGCCGGTCTTCGTATTGGTGCGCCCGCAGATGGGCGAGAACATCGGCGCCGCCGCGCGCGCGATGCTGAATTTCGGGCTGGAGCGGATGCGGATCGTGGCCCCGCGCGATGGCTGGCCGAACCCGAAAGCGGTGGCGATGGCCTCGGGCGCGGGGCGGGTGCTGGACGCGGCGAGGGTGCATGACGACCTCGCGGGCGCTCTGGCCGATTGCGATTACGTCTATGCCACCACGGCGCGGGCGCGCGAGCTTGCCAAGCCGGTGCGCACGCCGGAGCGGGCGATGGAAGAGGCGCGCGCGATGCGGGCGGAGGGCAAGAAGGTCGCGGTGCTCTTCGGCCCGGAACGCGCCGGGCTAGAGAACGAGGATGTGAGCCGGGCCAACGCGATCATCACGGTCCCGGTCAATCCGGAGTTCGCCTCGCTGAACCTTGGCCAGTCCGTGCTGCTCACCGCCTATGAATACGGCCGCCAGACGATCGAGGCGGCGCCGGAGGTGGTCAATCTCGCCAAGACCGATTTTGCCACCCATGCCGAGGTCGAGGCGCTGGCCAACCACTATGAACAGCGGCTGGACGAGGTGGGCTACTTCTTTCCCGAGACGAAGGCGGCGGGGATGAAGGTGGTGCTGCGCAACGCCTGGACGCGTCTGCCGCTCACCCGGGCGGATGTGCAGATGTTTCACGGGATGATCCGGCAGATCTTCCGCAAGCTGGGCGACTGACGCCCCGTCTTTCCGGTCCGAAATATCCCGGGGGTGCGGGGGCAGAGCCCCCGCTTGATCGTGGGGTGCGGGGGCAGAGCCCCCGCCCTGGTCGGACCGGGCGCAGGCCCGGTTCGATGTCAGGCCGGACGCCGCGCCGCGATGACCCAGACCACGGCAAGACCGAGCGAGATCAGCGCGTTCAGATTGGCCATCGTCACGCCCAGCAGTTCCCACGGGATTTCATCGCAGCGCACGAGGGGCGCCGACATGATCTGGTTCATCAGGTCTTCAGCGGACAACCCGGCGGTGGGCCCGCCCGTGCAGCTTGCCGGACCTTCCCACAGCCCGCGCTCGACGCCCGAGTGAAAGATCCCGATCCCCCCGGTGGTGGCCGCAGCAAGCGCGCCGAACCAGCACAGCCAGCGCCGCCCGAGGGCGAGGGCGAGCGCACCGATGACGATGGCAACGGCATGGGGATAGCGCTGCCAGTAGCACATCTTGCAGGGCGCGTAGCCGAGCGCCTGAAAGATGAAGGCACCGCCAAGCAGGGCGATCGAGCCCACGGTCGCGATGAGCGCGTAGTGTTTCCAGGTCAGGGTCATAGGTATCTCACCACATAAAAACCGCCGATCAGCAGCACGACCAGAAGCGTGAACATCAGGGTCAGGCGCTTCTCGATGAAGTCGCGGATCGGCTCGCCGAATTTCCAAAGCAGGCCCGCGACCACGAAGAAGCGCAGCCCCCGGGCAATCACCGACGCGATCATGAAGACGCCGAAGTTAAGCCCGGTGGAGCCCGACAGAATCGTGATGACCTTGTAGGGGAAGGGCGTCACGCCCGCGATCAGCACCATCCACGCGCCCCATTCGTTATAGCGCACGGCGAATTCGTCGAAATAGGCGTCCTTGCCATAGAACTCGAGTACCGGGCGGCCCACCGACTCGAACAGGCCCCAGCCGATGTAGTAGCCCGCGACTCCGCCCGCGACAGAGGACACAAGCGCGACGCCGGCGATCAGGAAGGCCCGGCGCGGGGCGGCGATGATCATCGGGATCATCAGGATATCGGGCGGAATCGGAAAGACCGAGCTTTCGAGGAAGGCCACCAGAGCCAGCCCCCAAAGCGCGTAAGGCGATTGCGCAAGACCAATGGTCCAGTCGTAAAGTCGTCTCAACATGCCCGGCCCCTTTTTGCCGAACACAAGCACCCAAAACCGGGCGGGGGTCAAGCAGATCGGGGCGCTTTGCGGTGTCGCGCGTGTCACCGGCGCGTGAGGGCCGCGCAGTGCGCAGGCGCGTTCGTGCGCCGTTGACGGAGACGCCCCGCGCGGCTAGACGGTGCCCCGTGCCCGAGTGGCGGAATGGTAGACGCAGGGGATTCAAAATCCCCCGGTAGCAATATCGTGTCGGTTCGAGTCCGACCTCGGGCACCACTTTTCTCTCCATCGCGACCCGACGGTCGATTGTTCACGCATGCGCATGGGTCTGGCCGAACCGCCCGGATGGTTGTGCTGAACGGGCCAACCGACTCAAATCCCTGCGGTTGATTCGGGTTTTTTTAAGGTCCTGATTTCCCCGATCCGCATTTATTCTGCGGATTCGGTGGGATTGACGCCGAAATGAGAACGTTAACCAAGTCAGGCACTTGGTTGATCGACGGTCGCTCCACAGCGCGACAACTCATCGGGCGCTGAATTCTACTGTTGTCGTTAGGGAAACAAAAATCAGCGGGATTTGCGCCCGATTTCGGCGCGATCTGGGGATAAGTCAACAATTCCTGTGGATAACTAGGTGAGACTGCCGGTTTCGCATACCCGTAATGGTTGTAATTGTTCCGCAATCGGAAACATGGGGGGTATCCTCACCCATGTGCCGCGCGATCTTGGTGATGAAGTATTAACCAATGCGGCGCGCACGCCGATGTGATTTCCTGAGAATTCCCTTTTTTGGACACCGGTCCGGGGCTACCTTCAATCTTGCCCAACTGGGGGGCGATGTCTGAAGGCCACGGGGGCGGCCGCACACGAAACCACGGTTTGCTGTGGGGTAGAGGTGTGTGCCGACTGCTCTGTTGGGTGGTCAGCAAGCAGTGCGGGCGATGCGTGCGGGATCGGGGGGTTCCACATGAAGCGCCAGGCCTGCCGGGTCCCGAACGGGCCCGCTCTCTCCTCATTCGGCAGGTGTGACCAAGATGTGTGCGGTTATCCCGTGGCTACGCGATGTCGCTCGACGCTTGGGTAGGAACGAACGCCTAAGGTGAGGGGACAGACAAGACATGACGTCTTTGACCGATTTCAGACAGATCGCCTGTGCAACGCGCACGGGCGCCTTCGGCGTTCGGCTATTCCAACCAAACGAATTGAGCGACGACCAATCCGGTTCGGACTCGGATCGGATTGAAATCATTGCGCGTACCGGAGCTGCCAACAGCCACGCCCGCCGCGGACTTGAGCAAGGGAACAAGTGAAATGACCTACTCGAATAACACTTCCAACTGGCAGCCGACCGGCGAATACCGCCTCGACTGGGATCTCACCGGCGCGGACGGATCTGCCTCGCTCGTGTCCTCGCTGGGGAACCAGGACGTCATGGTCTCCGTCTCCACGCCGCAGAACGGCGCCGGCGAGCAATTCACGCTCGACCAGGGCAAGCTCGAGAGCGCGGACAACGTGAAGACCTCGAACGAGACGACCATCGAGTTCGGTCAGGCGGTCACCGACCTCAACTTCCAGATCGAGGACGTGGACAGCAAGCTCGACACCTACAAGGGCAAGCACGATTTCGACGACAAGGTCACCGTCTACGCCTATGGGCCGAACGGCGAGCTGCTGGACGTCGACTTCTCGGACCTCCATTCCTCGCACGAGGTGGACGGCAACTCGGTCGAAGGGAACGCACACCTCGACGAATACGGCGAAACCTCGCGCGACAACGTGACCGTCAAGGTCGCGGGTCCGGTCGTGAAGCTGGTCATCGTGCACGAGAGCGGCGGGGAAGACGACGAAAGCGGCGTGGTCCGCCTGACCGACATGGGCTTCAACTGCGACCCCGATGGCGGCGGCGACCTCGACGGGATCGTCCAGAACGACGACGACGGCGACCTGATCGACGAGAATTACGACGGCGATCCGCATGGCGACATGATCGACAATGACGACGCGATCCTGCCGGGCGAGAGCGGCGACGACGACATCGTCTATGCGATGGGCGGCGACGACACGATCCTCGCGGGCGATGGCGATGACGAGGTCTACGCGGGCGACGGCGACGATTACGTCGAAGGCGGCGACGGCGACGACATGATCCGTGGCGACAGCGAAACCCGTGAGGGCGACGTGGACGGCGGCGACTGCGACGTGACCGCGAATGCGGGCGACGACACGCTTCTCGGCGGTGCTGGCAACGACACCATCTATGGCGAAGGCGGCGACGACTACATCGAGGGCAACGGCGGCGACGACGTGCTCTACGGCGATCACGGCCAGGACGGCACGACCGGCCCGCAGACCGTGACCATCGACTTCAACGACCTGTCGTCCGGCGACATCGTGTCGGGGCAGTATGACGGCGTGACGATCTCGTCCGCCTCGGGCGCGAATCCGGCGATGATCTTCGACACGGACAACCCGACCGGCGGTGACGACGACCTCGCCACCGACAACCTCGGCAACGTGCTGATCCTGTCCGAGGACGGGGATTCCAACGATCCTGACGACAACCAGGGCGGCGGCACCTACATCTTCGACTTCGAAGGCGACGTGCGCGTGGACAGCCTGACCTTCCTCGACAACGACGAAGGCCCGGCGACGCTGCGTTTCTACGATGCTGACGGCAACCTCACCGGCACGCAGACGGTCGATCCGACCGCGGCGGAAGGCCAGAAGGTCGCGTCGATCAACGTCGACGGCGTGTCCAAGATGACCGTGACCCTCGTGGGCTCGGCCGCGATCGACAACCTGGTCTACACGACCGATGGCGGCGATTGTGATCCCGGCACCGCGGGCAATGACACGATCCTCGGCGGTGAGGGCGACGACCTGATCTATGGTGAGGACGGCGACGATACCCTTACCGGCGGCGAGGGAAGCGACGAGTCCTACGGCGGCGACGGCGACGACACGTTCATCGTGGACAATGCCGACGATGCCGCGAACGACAAGGTCGTGGGCGGCAACGGCCCGGACCAGAACACGGATTACGACGTGCTCGACCTCACCGGTGCGGGGCCCGTCACGATCAATGCCACGGCGGATGAGACCGACGCGGATGCCTTCAAGGGCACGGTGGTCTTCGAGGATGGCCAGACGCTGAGCTTCAGCCAGATCGAAGAAATCATCACCGACGGAGGGAACGACGATCCGGACGCGGTGGACGACACCGCCACGACGACGGAAGACGAGGCCGTGATCATCGACCTGCTCGGCAACGACAGCGATCCCGACGGCGACACGATCACGATCATCTCCGGGACGAATCCGTCCAACGGCACGGTGACGGATAACGGCGGCGGCACAGTGACCTACACGCCAGATGCGGGCTTCACCGGGACGGATACCTTCACCTACACGATTTCCGACGGGAACGGGGGCACGGACACCGCGACGGTGACGGTCAACGTCAACGATGGCGGCGACAACACGGTCGACGCTGTGAACGACACCTACACGATCGACGAGGACACCACGCTCATCGTCGATGTGACAGCCAACGACTCGGACCCGCAGGGCGATGACTTCTCGGTCACGTCGGTCGGGGCGGCGACCAACGGCACGGCCACGCTCCTGGGCGACGGCACGGTGCAGTACAAGCCGAACGACGACTTCAACGGAACCGACAGCTTCACCTACACCATCACCGACGATCAGGGCGCGACCGACACGGCGACCGTCACGATCAACGTGGGCGCGGTGGACGATGATCCGGACGCCGAGAATGACGTGACCCTCACGGACGAAGGCGTCGCGGTCGACATCGACGTGCTGGCCAACGACAGCGATCCGGATGGCGACACCCTGACCGTGATCGACTATGCCCAGCCGACGAACGGCGACGTCACGGACGGACCCGGCGGCACGCTGACCTACACACCGGATGCCGACTACACCGGCACGGATACGTTCACCTACACCATCTCCGACGGCAACGGCGGCACCGACACCGCGACCGTGACGGTCGTGGTGGGCGACGTGGACGACAACACGGTCGACGCCGTGGACGATTCCGGCACGACGACGGCGCCGCAGCCGGTGACCATCGACGTTCTGGCCAACGACACCGACCCGCAAGGCGACACCTTCTCGATCTCCGGGTTCACGGATGGTGGGAACGGCACGGTGACGGCCAATGCCGGTGGTCAACTGACCTATACCCCGGACGCCGGTTTCACGGGCGTGGACACCTTCACCTACACCATCGTGGACTCCCAGGGCGCGACCGACACGGCGACCGTGACGGTGACCGTGAACGAGGGGCAGGCCAACACGGTCGATGCCGTCGACGATGCTTATGACGTCGACGAGGACACGACGCTGATCGTGGATCTCACGGCAAACGACTCGGACCCGCAGGGCGACGATTTCTCGGTGACCAGCGTGGGAACGCCGGCGAACGGCACCGCGACGCTCAATGCAGACGGGACCGTGACCTACAAGCCCAACCAGGATTACACGGGCACCGACAGCTTCACCTACACGGTGACGGACGACAAAGGCGCGACCGACACCGCGACGGTGACTGTCGATATGGCACCGGTGAACGACAATCCGGATGCCGAGGATGACGTGCGCGTCACCGACGACACCGATCCGCTGGTGATCGACGTTCTGGCCAATGACACCGATGTGGACGGCGACCCGCTGACCGTGACGGATGTGACCACGCCGAGCTTCGGCACGGTCACCGACAATGGCGACGGCACTGTGACCTACGACCCGATGGACGACTTCACCGGGACGGACACGTTCGACTACACGATCTCTGACGGAAACGGCGGGACGGATACGGCGACCGTGACCATCGTTGTGAATGGCGACGGTCAGATGAACTCGGTCGTGGCGCGCGACGACAGTGCCGACACGATGGGCGACAACGTCGTCGATATCGACGTGCTGGCCAACGACAGCGACCCGCAGGGGGACACCTTCTCGGTCATCGCGAACACCGACCCGTCCAACGGCTCGGTCGTCGACAATGGCGACGGGACCTTCACCTACACGGCGGATGCTGGGTACACGGGGATGGACAGCTTCACCTACACGATCCAGGACGACAAGGGCGCGACGGATACGGCGACGGTGACGGTGAACGTCACGCAGCAGGGCGTGAACACGGTGGATGCGGTCAACGACATGGCGTCGACCACCGCCGGGACCGAGGTCACGATCGACGTGCTCGCGAACGACAGCGATCCGGAGGGCGACAGCTACGCGGTAATCTCCAACACGGATGCCGCGAACGGCACTGTGACGGACAACGGCGACGGAACCTTCGACTACCAGCCGGATGCCGGGTTCACCGGGACGGACACATTCACCTACACGATCCAGGACGACAAGGGCGCGACGGATACCGCGACGGTCACCGTCTCGGTCGGCATGGGTCCGATGAACACGGTGGACGCGGTTGATGACAGCTATGACATCGACGAGGACACGACGCTGATCGTGGACCTGACGGCGAATGACAGCGACCCGCAGGGCGACGACTTCTCGGTGACGAGCGTGGGCACACCCGCGAACGGCACTGCAACGCTGAACCCGGACGGGACGGTGACCTACAAGCCGAACCAGGACTACACGGGCACCGACAGCTTCACCTACACGGTGACGGACGACAAAGGTGCCACCGACACGGCGACCGTGACCGTCAACATGGCCCCGGTGAATGACGCGCCGGATGCCGAGGACGACATCACAGTCATCGAGGAAGGCACGCCGGTGAACATCGACGTCCTCGCCAATGACGAGGATGCCGACAACGATCCGCTCACCATCACCGCCTATGACCAGCCGACGAACGGCACGGTCACCGACGGGCCGGGCGGCACGCTGACCTACACGCCGGATGCCGATTACACCGGCACCGACACGTTCGACTACACTATCTCGGACGGCAACGGGGCGACGGATATCGCCACGGTGACGGTCGTGGTCCAGGGCGACGGCGGGCAGAACACCACCAACGCGGTGGACGATGCCTATGACATCGACGAGGACTCGACGCTGATCGTGGACGTGACGGCCAACGACACCGACGCGCAGGGCGATGACTTCTCCGTCACCGCCGTGGGCACGCCCACGAACGGAACGGCGACGCTCAATGCGGACGGGATGGTAACCTACAAGCCCGATGCCGACTTCACCGGCGTCGATACCTTCACCTACACGCTGACCGACGACCGGGGCGCCACCGATACGGCGACCGTGACGATCAACGTGGGTCCGGTGAACGACAATCCGGATGCCGAGGATGACGTGCGCGTCACCGACGATACCGATCCGCTTGTGATCGACGTGCTCGCCAACGACACCGACGTGGACGGCGACACGCTGACCGTGACGGATGTGACCACGCCGAGCTTCGGCACGGTCACCGACAACGGCGACGGCACGGTCACCTACGACCCGATGGACGACTTCACCGGGACGGACACGTTCGACTACACGATCTCCGACGGAAACGGCGGGACGGATACGGCGACCGTGACGGTGGTGGTGAACGGCGACGGCCAGATGAACTCGGTCATCGCCCGCGATGACAGCGCCACGGTTGTCGAGGACACACCGACGACGATCGACGTGCTGGCCAACGACAGCGACCCGCAAGGCGACACCTTCTCGGTGATCGCGAACACGAACCCGTCCAACGGCACGCTGATCGACAACGGCGACGGCACGTTCGACTACACTGCCGACTTCGGCTTCACCGGCGTGGACAGCTTCAGCTACACGATCCAGGACGACCAGGGTGCCACCGACACGGCGGTCGTGACCATCACGGTCAAGGACGACGGCAACACGGTGGATGCGGTGAACGACGCGGCGACGACGCCGGTGGATACCGAGGTGACGATCGACGTGGTCGCCAACGACAGCGACCCGGAGGGCGATCCGTTCACCGTGGTCGACTACACCAACGCGTCCAACGGGAGCTTGACCGACAACGGCGACGGCACCTTCGACTACCAGCCCGACACCGGCTTCACCGGTGTGGACAGCTTCACCTACACGATCGAGGACGACTTCGGGAACACCGACACGGCGACCGTGACGATCGCGGTGGGCGTGGGTCCGATGAACACGGTGGATGCGGTCGATGACAGCTATGACATCGACGAGGACTCGACGCTGATCGTGGACCTGACGGCGAACGACTCGGACCCCGAGGGCGACGACTTCTCGGTGACGAGCGTGGGCACGCCCGCGAACGGCACCGCGACGCTGAACCCGGACGGGACGGTGACCTACAAGCCGAATCTCGACTACACCGGGACGGACTCGTTCACCTACACTGTGACCGACGACAAGGGCGCCACCGACACGGCGACCGTGACCGTCAACATGGCCCCGGTGAACGACGCGCCGGATGCCGAGGACGATGTGCGGGTGATCGAGGAAGGCACGCCGGTGAACATCGACGTCCTCGCCAATGACGAGGATGCCGACAACGATCCGCTCACCATCACCGCCTATGACCAGCCGACGAACGGCACGGTCACCGACGGGCCGGGCGGCACGCTGACCTACACGCCGGATGCCGATTACACCGGCACCGACACGTTCGACTACACTATCTCGGACGGCAACGGGGCGACGGATATCGCCACGGTGACGGTGGTCGTCCAAGATGACGGCGGCAACCAGAACACGGTCGTCGCGTTGGACGACGCGGCGAACACGAATGCCGGACAATCTGTCGACATCGATGCGTTGGCGAACGACTCCGATCCCCAAGGCGACGACTTCTTTATCATCGCAAACACGGATCCGTCGAACGGCACGATCACCGGCTATTCGGATGGCGTGTTCACTTATGTGCCCGATGGCGGCTTCACCGGGACCGACACCTTCACTTACGTCCTGCAGGACGAGAACGGTGCGACCGACACGGCCACGGTCACGATCAACGTGGGCACGGTCTTCGACACCGACGCGGTCGACGATCAGGCATCGGCACTCACGCAACAGCCGATCACCATCGACGTGCTGGCAAATGACTTCGATCCCGAGGGCGATCCGCTGACGGTGATCGACAGCACGGATCCGTCGAATGGCACAATTACTGACAACGGGGACGGGACGTTCGGCTACCAATCGGATGCCGGCTTCACGGGCAACGACACGTTCACCTACACGATCTCAGACGGGAACGGGAACACCGACACGGCGAACGTCACTGTTTCGGTGACGTCGAACAACGCCCCGCTGGTCGCTCCTGTCGCGACGGACGACACGGCGAACGTGCCGATCAACGACACGGTCACGATCGACGTGCTGGCCAATGACACCGACCCGGACGGCGACGACGCCAACCTGAAGGTGATCGCGGCGACGCCGTCGGAAGGGACCGTGGTCATCAATGCGGATGGCACGCTGACCTACACCCCGGCCGTCGATGGCTACATCACCATCGACTACACGATCCAGGACGAAGACGGGCTGACCGATACGGCCACCGTGACGGTGCTGGTCAACGACGGGATCGTGGAAGGCACCGGTGGCGATGACCTCATCGACACGAACTACACCGGTGATCCCGAGGGCGACATGGTCGATGCCGGGGACAATATCTTCCCGGGCAAGGGGCCGGATGACGACATCATCGAGTCCTACGAGGGTGACGATACCGTCTATGCCGGCGACGGCGATGACGACGTCACAACCGGCGACGGGGCTGACACGGTCTATGGCGAGGACGGTGACGACATCATCGACACCTCGGCACCGACCGAGGCATCGGACTACGGCTTCGCCCCCGGCGAGACCGTTCCGAACTGGCCGTTCTCGCCGCTGACGCCCGCACAGCTCGTGCCGGATGACCTCGACGAGGACAACGACAAGGACACGGTCTTTGGCGGTGCCGGTGACGACACGATCACCACCGGCGACGACGACGACGTCATCGACGGCGGGACCGGCGACGACACCATCGACGGTGGTCTCGACGACGACACGATCAC
Organism: Maritimibacter sp. UBA3975; assembly: GCF_002384975.1. NCBI lineage: Bacteria > Pseudomonadati > Pseudomonadota > Alphaproteobacteria > Rhodobacterales > Roseobacteraceae > Maritimibacter > Maritimibacter sp. UBA3975. Next base: position 186,327 of record NZ_DGCP01000009.1, on the reverse strand, counting down.
CGGTGGCGAGGGCGACGATTACATCATCGGCGGCCACGGCTCGGACACGATCGAAGGCAATGACGGCGATGACGAGATCTGGGGCGGGCTCGGCCCGATCACGCCGGATATCCTCGATCTCGAGGACGATGCCTACCCGGTGGACGACTACGGTGACGCGGATACCAACGATCCGCTGAGCCCGATCCCGTCCTTCCTCGACCCGCGGCCCGACAACGGGATCGATGAAATCCGCGGCGGTGACGGCAACGACAAGATCTATGGCCAGGATGACGACGACGTCCTCTACGGCGATGCCGGCGACGACTACATCGACGGCGGGATCGACGACGACGAGATCTACGGCGGCGACGGCGACGATGAACTCTACGGCGGCAAGGGCCAGGACTACATCGACGGCGGCGACGGTGTGGACGAAGCCTACGGCGGCGACGACAAGGACTACTTCGTCAATGTCGGACCGGGTGACTTCGTGGACGGCGGCGAGGGTGGCGACGACTACGATACGCTCGACCTGACCGGCACCAAGCCGACCGGTGGTTCGATCCAGATCACCAAGGGTATCGGTGGCAACCCGGAGAACGGCTTCGTCGACTTCTTCGACTCGACCGGAGCCAAGACCGGCACGATGAACTTCGTGAACATCGAGGACATCGTTCCCTGCTTCACGCCCGGCACGCTGATCGCGACGCCGAAGGGCGAAGTGCCGGTGGAAGAGCTGGGCGAGGGCGACCGGATCATCACCCGCGACAACGGCATCCAGGAAATTCGCTGGATCGGCCAGAAGTCGATGGGCTGGCAGGAGCTCAACCGCTCGCAGCATCTCAAGCCGGTGCTGATCAAGGCGGGGAGCCTTGGAAACGGACTTCCGGAGCGCGACATGCTCGTGTCGCCGAACCACCGGATGCTCGTGGCCAACGACCGCACGGCGCTCTACTTCGACGAGCGTGAGGTTCTGGCTTCGGCCAAGCACCTCGTGTCCAACGGCATCCAGGTGGTGGACGTGAAGGAGGTGACCTACATCCACTTCCTCTTCGATCACCACGAGGTGGTGCTGTCGGATGGCACATGGTCGGAAAGCTTCCAGCCGGGCGACTACTCGCTCAAGGGGATCGGAAACGCCCAGCGTCAGGAACTGTTCGAACTGTTCCCGGAGCTGGAGACCCGCGAGGGGATCGAGGACTTCACCTCGGCCCGCCGGATCCTGAAGAAACACGAAGCCAAGATGCTTCGCAAGTAACGCAGCGGCCCGCCGGGGTAACCCGGCGGGCGACCTGACCTGGAAGGGGAGGGGCTGCCCCCGGTCCGCATGACGGATCGCGTTTAGGCCTGCATGCTTGGTCCGACGTTTCAGTGTTCCGAAGGCAACCTTGCGGCTGGGTCGCAGGGTTGTTTTTGGTTTGGCCCCCGGCGATTTGCCTGTTAGCAATTTCGACACCGGCGTCGCAGTGTCGCCATTGTTTCGCCACAGTCCCTAATGCGAAACAATTGCCGGTATTGTTTCCGAAACGCGGACAAACTCTCGTCCTGTCCCCCGAATCGCCCGCAAAAGAAGGCCTTTCGGCGTGATATGGGGCCTCATGCCGCGGTGGCTGCACGGGCGCAGAAGGTGGGGCGCGGGCGGGCCGGAATGTGGCGAAATCGGGCGAATTTGTGTCAATCGGGATGCGCGGACCAACAAAACAAGGGAATTCGGGGCTCGAAACTGCGTCGCATTTTCCTGATTTGCTTCATATTTCCGGCACCATTGCCGTCTAGCTTGAACCTCGAACTCTTGCGTAGACCGATTGGACGTCCTCCATGTTGCACTTCCGCTCTCCTGCCGTAGATCGCGACCTAGACCCCAGCCTGCCGTTCGACGCGCGCGGATCGTCCCCGCTGACGACGTTCTCGACGTCCGGTTTCGCGCCGTCCGCCGTCATCGAGACGGTGAACGGTCCGGTCCTGTCGCGTGATCTGAAGGCCGGGGATGAGGTCATCACCCGCGACCACGGCACGGCCGCCGTGCGCTGGGTCGGTGAGAGCATGTCCGTCTACGACAATGAAAACGAAAGCGCCCAGGATGATGAGCGCGGCCCCGTGCGCATCAAGGCCGGCACCTGCGGCACGGACCCGGAAGCGGGTAACCTCGTGCTGAACGCCGGTCACCGCGTCCTCGTGCGCAATCCGCTCAACGAGCTTTACTTCGGCACGGACGAGGTTATGGCGGAAGTGGGCGACCTGACGCATCTTGACGGGATCGACTTCGTCCCGCGTTCAGTGATGCGCTTCAAGCACGTTCTGCTCGACACCCACGAACTCATCCGCGCCAACGGCGTCTGGATGGAGAGCTTCTCGCCCGAGATGTGGTCGATCCGCGTCGCGTTCCCCGAGCAGTGGGCGGAGATCACGGAATGCGTTCCGCGCCTTCGGTATGAGAATGGCGATGCCAACTACATCTCGCCGCGCATGTCCGTGGACGCGCGCGAAGCCCGGCTTCTCGACCTGATCTGATCAGCTTTCCCGACCCGCCCGCCAGGCGTCCCACGCTTCGGGCGTGTCGAGGTCCGTGCGCGCGTGCGAATAGGGGAGCGACACGGCCCTGACGCGATCCGCGTTCTCATCAAGCACCACCTGCGCGCCGCTGTCGCCTTCGAGCGAGCGAAGCGCCGTGAAATCCCGGAACGGAAAGACGACCGGATGGCCCAGCTTGCCGTCGGCCGTCGCGCCGCGCAGGATCATGTCGCCATCGAAGGCATCCAGCACGCGGCGCATATCCTCGGTCGTGATCTCGGGCATGTCAGCCAGAAGGATCATCACGGCGACCGCCCCCTCGGGCAAGGCGGTGATCCCGGCGGCGAGGGAACGGGCCATCCCGTCCTCGGCATCCGGCACCTCGATCGCCGCGACGGGCAAGTCGTCCAACAGGTTCCACCGCTCAGGGCGTGCATCGCGCGGGGGCAGGGTGACGAGCACCGGCTGACCCGTCGCACGGGCGGCGGCCACCCGGTCGAGGAGGAGCGGCGTGCCGTCCACCTCTTCCATCAGCTTGTCACGCCCGGCCATCCGGTTCGACATCCCCGCCGCAAGGATGAGGACGGGGAGCGCGAGGCCGGTCATTTTTCCGGAATCAGCCCGCGTGGGCTGAACCTGAGCACGAGGAGCATGATGACCCCCATCGTGAAGAGGCGCATCTGGGCCGCGCTGCCGAGCAGGTGGTCCTTGAGCGCCGATCCGTCCGCCATGCCGGCGGTCACGAACTGCATGAGCGCCTGACCCATCGGCTCCACCTGCACCCAGAAGAACCAGATGAGGAAGCCGCCGAGCACCGCGCCCCAGTTGTTGCCGGAGCCGCCGACGATCACCATGACCCAGACGAGGAAGGTGTAGCGGAGCGGTTGGTAGGAGGCCGGGGTGATCTGTCCGTCCAGCGTGGTCATCATGGCGCCGCCGATGCCGACCACGGCCGAGCCGAGGATGAAGACCTGAAGGTGGCGGCGCGTGACGTCCTTGCCCATGGCTTCGGCGGCGACCTCATTGTCACGGATCGCGCGCATCATGCGGCCCCAGGGCGAGCGCAGCGCCATTTCGGACATCCAGATGAGGATCAGGAGCACCACGAGGAAGAGCCCCGCATAGCCCAGCTTGACCACGACCGAGGAGGCCACGACCGGGTCCGCGCCCCAGCCCTGCGCCCAGGAGACGAAGCCTTCGGAGCGTTGCAGGTCGATCTCGTAAGGCACGGGGCGAGGCAGGCCCACCACGTTCTTCACGCCGCGCCCGAGCCAGTCCTCGTTCTTCATCATGGCCACGACGATCTCGGAGATGCCGAGCGTGGCGATGGCGAGGTAGTCGGAGCGCAGGCCGAGCGCGGTCTTGCCGATGGCCCAGGCCGCGGCGGCCGCCAGCGCGCCGCCCACAGGCCAGGCGAGAAGGACGGGCAGGCCGAGCCCGCCGAGGAAGCCGGTCGCGGCCGGGTCCACCGCCTCGATCGCCTCGACCGCCGGGTCGAAGATCCAGCGGTATACGAAGAAGCCGACGACCAGAAAGACGACGAGCGCCAGTGACCGCAGCTTGCCCGGCGTCATCCGTTTGTAGATCTGAACGCCCCCGAGGATCACCGCGAGCCCGACGAGAAGCGCGATGATGACGCGCACACCGCCCGCGGCCCAGGCCTCACCCACCGGCGGGACCGAAGTGACGACAACGGCCAGCCCGCCCAAGGCGATGAAGCCCATCACGCCGACGTTGAACAGCCCGGCATAGCCCCATTGCATGTTCACGCCGAGCGCCATGATGGCCGAGACCAGCCCCATGTTCAGGATCGTGAGGGCAAGGTTCCAGCTCTGGAACATGCCCGTGCCGAGGATCAGCAGGGCGACGAGGGCGAAGAGCCCGATATTGCGCCAGTTCAGGGTCATACGGATTTCCCTTTGAAGAGGCCGGTTGGGCGGAACAGGAGCACGATCACGAGGATCGCGAAGGAGACCGCGAATTTGTAGTCGGTCGACAGGAGTTGCAGCAGGCTCAACGGTTCCCACGCCTCAGGCACGAGATAGGTCACGACCTTTTTCCATGCATAGGTCACCATCACCTCGGAAAACGCGATGACGAAGCCGCCCGCGATGGCGCCGAGCGGCGACCCCAGACCCCCAACGATGGCCGAGGCGAAGATCGGCAGCAGGAGCTGGAAATAGGTGAAGGGCTTGAAGCTCTTGTCGAGGCCGTAAAGCGTGCCCGCGATGGCGGCGAGGGCGGCGACGATGATCCATGTGATCATCACCACGCGCTCGGGGTTGATGCCCGAGAGCAGCGCGAGATCCTCGTTATCCGAATAGGCGCGCATGGACTTGCCCGTGCGCGTGCGGTTGAGAAACCAGAACAGCAGCGCCACGACGATCGCGGCGGTGACGATGGTGATGCCCTGTGTGGTCTTGAAGGCGAGCCCTTCGGCCAGCCCGGACCATTCCTTGAACTCCCGCGCATTGATGATGAACCGCTCGCCATCCGCGAAGTTCTGATCCCCCGGCCCGATGATGAGGCGCACCACGCCGTTCAGCACGAACATCACACCGATTGACGCCATGACGAGCACGATGGGCTTGGCCTTCACCCGCCTGTAGTAGGAATAGACCAGCTTGTCCGTCCCGAGCACGAGCAGCGCCGTGATGACGATGCCGAAGGGCAGGGCGAGCAGCGCCACGGGCAGCGGGCCGAGGCTCAGCCCCCAGCTTTGGAACAGCCATGTGAACAGGATCACCGCCATCGTCCCGAAGGACATCGTGTCGCCGTGGGCGAAGTTCGAGAACCGCAGGATGCCGTAGATCAGCGTGACACCGAGCGCGCCGAGGGCGAGCTGGCTGCCGTAGGCGGCGGCCGGGATGAAGACGAAATTCAAAAACGCGACGATCGCGTTCAGCACATCGATCAAAACGGGGCCTCGCAGGTCAATTCGGTGAGGGTCGCCGTGAATGGCGTGGTGGTGGTGTCGAGTTCGTGGAGCAGCATTGGAACGCCGTCATCGCCGGCGTCGCCGTTGACCATGAGCGTGGTCCTGACCTTGTCGGCGGTCCAGCTCCACGGGCCAAAGAACCCGGCGGCGATGCCGGGTCGTGCGTCTTCGCCGACCGTGATGCGCCCGATGCCCTCTGCGTCGACCTCGACGGGGGCAAAGACGAACGTGCGGGCGGTGTCGTCTGCGCCCGCGCAATCAAGCGCAAGACGCGCGCCCTCGCCATGTGCGGCGAGCGGGGCGGCGAGCGCGAGGAGGGCGGCGGTTCTCGTCATCGGGGCGCGCACCGTCCGGCATAGGAGGTCCGCTCGGCCCCGTCGTACATTCCCAGCTCGGCCACATCCAGGATCAGGTCCGGCGAGAGGGTCATCAACCCGACCACGCCGGTCGCCAGGTTGGCCGAGGCATAGGCGAAATACCCGCCGTCCTCGGCGATCAGGTTGTACAGGTTCTCACCCGCCATCGAGGACATGAGCATCGCACCGTCTTCCATCGTGCCGATTGAGAACTCCCAGTCGGAAGACGTGCAGGCGTTGGAGCCCTGACATTCCTCGACCATCAGGCAGTCGTACATATCGGCAGCCGCCGGAAGCGGCAGGGTGAGGGCGAGGGCGATCAGGGCGTTGCGCACGGCATTATCCTCCAAGGAAACTCTGACGCACTTCGGGGTCGGCGAGAAGCTCCTTGCCGGTGCCCGTATGCGCGTTCGCGCCTTGCACGAGGACATAGCCCTTGTCGGCGATCTCCAGCGCCTGTCGCGCGTTCTGTTCGACCATCAGGACGGGCAGGCCCGTGCGGGCCACCTCGATGATCCGGTCGAACAGCTCGTCCATCACGATGGGCGACACGCCGGCGGTCGGCTCGTCCAGCATCAGAACCTTCGGCTGGGTCATGAGCGCGCGCCCCACCGCCACCTGCTGGCGCTGACCGCCGGACAGTTCGCCCGCGGGCTGGTAGCGTTTTTCCTTGAGGATCGGGAACAGGTCATAGACCTGCTCCATCGTCGGGCGAATGTCGTCGGTGCGGATGAACGCCCCCATCTCGAGGTTTTCCTCGACCGTCATGGAGGTGAAGATGTTGTGGGTCTGCGGGACGAAGCCCATGCCCTTCTTCACCCGGTCCTGTGGGCTGAGGTCGGTGATATCCTCACCGTCGAGCCGCACGGTTCCCGCGCGCACGTTCAACATGCCGAAGAGCGCCTTCATCCCCGTGGACTTGCCTGCGCCGTTCGGGCCGACGATGACCGCAATCTCGCCCTCGTCTACCGCGATGGTGCAGTCGTGCAGGATGTCGGGACCGTTGCCGTAGCCGCCGGTCATCGTGTCACCGATCAGGAAGGGGCCGCCGGGCGCGGGGCGGGCCTTACCGTGCTGGGGGCCGGGCGTCATCGTCGCGCCGCCCTCTTTCGTGACCGAGCGGTCCTTGTTGCCGCGTCCGCCGTATGCGTCGCTCATAGCCCGTCCTCCACCAGCGCCATCAGCGCCGAACGATGCAATGCCTCATGTGCATTTGTCAGGTTTGTGCCCTCGTCGACCGTCTGTACCATGTGCGGCACGCCCGACAGATCGGCCACCGTGACCAGCGAGATGAGATCCGGCTGCGCCTGATAGAGCAGCGTTTCGGCGGTCATGCCAGGCAGCATGGGCGCGGGGCGATCGAGGATGTCCACGCGCTCCTGCGCCGGGAAGCTCGCGGCCGCCAACGCCACGTCGCCGGGCGTGGCGACCCATGTGTCATAGGCGAAGGGCGGGAGCGGGCCGGTCAGCAGCATGACCTGGCCCTTGTGATAGATCGTAACGCCCAGTTCGCCGTCGAAGGCGCCACGCACCCCGTCCCAGACCCCGCCATCGGGGCAGAACAGCACGCCGTCGCCCACGGTGTCGCAGGATTGCGCGAGTGCCGGGGCGGCGGTCAGCAGGAGCATCACGAGGGCGGAACGGATCATGCGCCGATCTGCTCCTTGTTCTTGAGACCGGTGCCCAGATAGGCCTCGATCACCTGTTCATTGGCCTTGATCTCGGCCAGCGTCCCTTGGGCCAGCACCTTGCCCTCGGCCATGCAGATGACCGGGTCGCAGAGTTTCTCGATGAAATCCATGTCGTGCTCGATCACCACGAAGGTATAGCCGCGCTCGACGTTGAGTCGCTTGATCGCGTCCGCGATGGTGTAAAGCAACGTGCGGTTCACGCCCGCGCCGACCTCGTCGAGAAAGACGATCTTGGCGTCCACCATCATGGTGCGCCCGAGTTCGAGGAGTTTCTTCTGCCCGCCGGACACCTGGCCCGCGCGCTGGTCCGAAATCTGCTCGATGGTGAGGAATTCCATCACCTCGTCGGCCTTCGCGCGCAGGGCGCGTTCTTCTTCCGCGATGCGCTTGCGCCCGAACCATGTGTCCCAGAGCCGTTCACCCGCCTGACCGCCGGGCACCATCATCAGGTTTTCCCGGCATGTCATCGAGCCGAATTCATGCGCGATCTGGAAGGTGCGCAGCAGGCCCTTGTGAAACAGCGTGTGCGGCGGAAGGCCGGTAATGTCCTCGCCTTCCATCAGGACGCGGCCTGATGTCGGCTCAAGAACGCCGGCGATCACATTGAAAAGAGTGGTTTTTCCGGCGCCGTTCGGGCCGATGAGGCCGGTGATAGATCCGCCTTCGATCGTCAGGCTCGCGCCGTCGACCGCATGAAAGCCACCGAAATGTTTGTGCAGGTTTTCAACCGTGATCACGGACCGCCCACCTCCGTATGTACCAAGCCCGGGGAGAAGTGTCCCCGGGCTTGGGCCGTTTGTCTAGGAAAAGGCGCTCAGCGGTACTGAACCGTCGAGTAGCCGTCTTCGTTGATCTCGTACTCTTCGTACGACCCGGCGGCTTCGCCCGGCTCGATCAGCTCGACACCCGAGGCACCGACGTAGTCCACGTCACCACCGTCCGCGAGGATCTGGAGCGCTTTGCCCAGTTCGCCCGGAAGGATCTGCTCACCGGGTGCGTTGGCCACGTCCATCACGTTCGCCGCGATGGCTTCGCCGGTCGCTTCGCCACCCTTCATGGCTGCGAGCGCCAGCAGGGCCGCCGCGTCGTAGCTTTCACGGGTGAAGGCGGAGGAGCCGTTGATGCCGGCTTCGTCGGTGATCTTCACGAAGGCTTCCATGCCTTCGCCCGCCGCGCCGGGGATGGTGCCGTAGGAGCCGACGAGCATGTCGCCGAGATCCGCGATGAGCGAGTCGGCATACATGCCGTCACCCATGGCGAAGGTATCGAAGGCGCCCGTGTCGATGGCCGACTGGATCACGCCCTTCCCGCCGGAGTCCGCATAGCCGAGCACGACAAGCACGTCGCCACCCGCCGAGGCGAGCGAGCCGACTTCGGCCGAGTAGTCGCCCTTGCCGTCTTCGTGGGGAACGGTGGCCGTGATCGAGCCGCCGGTCGCCTCGAAGGCCGCGTTGAACGCATCGGCAAAGCCTTTGCCGTAGTCGTTGTTAGTGTAGGTCACGGCGACCGAGGTGACGCCCTTGTCGGCGAGCACCTGGGCGAGAACTTCACCCTGACGCGCATCCGACGGTGCGGTGCGGAAGAACAGGCCGTTGTCTTCGACGGTCGTGAGCGCTGGCGAAGTGGAGGACGGCGAGATCATCGGAACGCCGTTCGGCAGGGCCACGTTGGCCAGAACCGCGGTCGTCGCGCCCGAACAGGCCGCGCCCATGATCGCGATGACGCCTTCGTTCGACACCAAGCCTTCGCCTGCGGCCGTAGCGGCGGCAGCGTCGACACAGGTCGTGTCGGCCTGCGTGGACGCGAGCATCACGCCCTCGAGGAAGTTACCGGAATCGTTGACTTCCTTCAGCGCCAGCTCGGCGCTTTCTGCCATGTGGGGCGTCAGGGATTCGATCGGGCCGGTGAAGCCCAGCAGAATGCCGATCTTGGCTTCCGACATGTGGCTTTCCGCCAGCGCGCCGGTGGCAACGAGAGACGTTGCAGCAGTCGCGAGTAGCAATTTTTTCATTTGTGTTCTCCCAGTTGGATCATTGTCCTGCCGCTACCCTAGCGCGGATTTCGCGAATGAAAAGGGGGGTCCGTGTGGTCCTTCGCATCCTGCAAAGCCGCCTTACGCATGGTCACGTTCGCGTGCGCGCCGATTGTGCGGGGGGCTTCGGGCGCACATCGTCGGGGTATGACAGTATTCAGTGCCCTTCGCCCCGCCACCGCCGCGCTCGCCCTCATGGCCGCGCTCCCCGCCACCGCCGCGACCGTCGAGACCAAGGCCGGTCCGATGGACATCAGCGAGGTCGTGGACGGCCTCGACATGCCCTGGGGGATGGATTTCCTGCCGGGCGGCGGCTTCCTCGTCACCGAGATCGAGGGGCGTCTGTGGCGCTATGACGAGGCCGGCAACCGGATCGAGGTGTCCGGCGTGCCGGATGTGGTGGCGCAGGGGCAGGGCGGCCTGCTTGACGTTGCCGTGGCTCGCGACTTTGCGGAAACGCGCGAGATCTTCCTGACCTATTCAAAAGCGCAGGGGAACGGGGCCGGCACGGCGCTCAGCGTCGCGGTTCTGAACCAGGCAGGCGACGCGCTCAGTGGCGGGCGTGTCCTGTTCGAGATGGCCGACGGCGGCAATACGACCCGCCACTACGGCTCGCGCGTGGTCGAGGCCCCGGACGGTGCGCTTTTCGTCACCGTGGGCGACCGGGGGCAGAAAGAGCAGGCTCAGGACCTTGGCCAGCACAACGGCTCGGTCATCCGCGTGGCCCGCGACGGCGGCGTGCCTGATGACAACCCCTTCGTGGGGGAAAATGGCGCGCTGCCGGAAATCTGGTCCTACGGCCACCGCAACCCGCAGGGCGCCGCGCTCGACAACGACGGCACGCTCTGGGTCGTCGAACACGGCGCGCGCGGCGGGGACGAGGTCAACAGGATCGAACCCGGCACCAACTACGGCTGGCCGGAAATCTCGTTCGGGACAAATTACGACGGCTCCGAGATCGGCGTGGGCACCGACGCGCCGGGCATGGCGCAGCCGGAGTTCTTCTGGGACCCGTCCATCGCGCCCTCTGGCATGGCGATCCAGTCCGGGGACATTCCGGCGTGGGAAGGCCATATCTTCGTCGGCAGCCTCAAATTCGACTACCTCTCGGTGCTCGATCCCTCCGACTGGAGCGAGGAAAAGATCAAGACCCGCGAAACCCGCCGCGTGCGCGACGTGGCCGAGGCGCCCGACGGGTCGATCTGGTTCATCTCGGAAGACAACGGCGCGATCTACCGGATGGCACCGGAGAGTTGACCCGGCGCGTCAGCCCGCCGGGTCCGCCCCGGCGTGACTGCCGCGTTCGCGGTAGGGCGTCGTGCCGTACTGCGCGCGGTAGCATTTCGAGAAATGCGAGGGGCTGGTGAACCCGCAGGCGAGCGCCACGTTGATGACGTTCATCTCGGTCTGCATCAGCAGGTTGCGCGCCCGTCCCAGCCGAAGCTCCATGTAATACCGCTTGGGCGATCGGTTGAGGTAGCGGCGAAAGAGCCGCTCCAACTGCCGGGTCGACAGCCCCACCTCGTTGGCGAGCGTCGCGGGGCTGATCGGGTCCTCGATATGCGTTTCCATCTTCTGGATAACGGTCGCGAGCTTGGGGTGGCGCACGCCGATCCGGGTCGGGACCGAAAGGCGTTGGGAGTCCCGGTCGGTGCGGATGGAGGTGTAGATCTGCTGATCGGCCACCGCGTTGGCCACGTCGGCGCCCACGTCCCGGCTGATGAGCGTGAGCATCAGGTCCATCGAGGCGGTGCCGCCCGCGGTCGTGATGATCTTGCCGTCGATGACGTAGATCGACTTGGTCAGGTCCACCTCGGGAAAATCCTCCAGGAAGCCGTCGTGGTTCTCCCAGTGAATCGTTGCGCGTTTCTGGTCCAGAAGCCCCGCCTTGGCCAGCGCATAGGCCGCCGTGCAAAGACCGGCCACGGTAACGCCGCGCCGCGCCTCGCGCCGCAGCCAGGAAATGAGCTTGGGCGACGTGTGGCGCGTCACGTTGGTGCCGGAACACAGCAGGATCGTGTCGTCATGGCGCAGCTCTTCGAGGTCGCCGTCGAGCGAGAAACTCGACCCGGCCGAGCAGGTCGCCGTGCCACCCCCTTCGCCGATCAGCCGCCATTCATAGGCGGGAAATCCGAGCTGCCGGTTCACCAGCCGCAGCGCATCCAACGCCCCTGCGAAACTCAGGAGCGTGAACTCCGGCATCAGCACGAAGACGAAACGCCGGGTTTTCTTGGTGGTGTCTTGGCTGGGCATGGGCGCGTCTTTTCCTTCGACTCCCCGTCAGGGTTGAGAATTAGGACCACTTTTCGCGCCGTGCGGCAAGGGCCGGGCAAGTTTGTTTTGCCAATAAGGCACCGGACGGCTATACCGCCCGTGTTTCCCGGAAATGTTGACGCTAACACACGCTTCCGGACCGAGCGATGGAGGAAGACATGACTCAGTGGAGCAAATCGGCCTGGCGCGACAAGCCGCGTGTTCAGATGCCCGATTACACCGACCCCGCCCGTCTGGCCGAGGTCGAGGCCCAGCTTTCTAAGTATCCGCCGCTCGTCTTTGCGGGGGAAGCGCGCCGGCTGAAGCGTGAACTCGGGGCCGCGTCGCGCGGCGAGGCGTTCCTGCTTCAGGGCGGCGACTGCGCCGAGAGCTTTGCCGAATTCGGCGCGGACAACATCCGCGACACCTTCAAGGTGATGCTCCAGATGGCGATGGTCCTGACCTACGGTGCCAAGGTGCCTGTGGTGAAGGTGGGCCGCATGGCGGGCCAGTTCGCCAAGCCGCGCTCGGCCCCCACGGAAACCGTGGATGGCGTCGAACTGCCCAGCTACCGGGGCGACATCATCAACGAGCTTGCATTCACCGAAGCCTCGCGGGTGCCTGATCCGGGCAAGATGCTCCAGGCCTACACGCAGTCGGCGGCGACGCTGAACCTGCTGCGCGCCTTTTCGACAGGTGGTTTCGCGGATATTCACCGCGTTCACGCCTGGACATTGGGGTTCACGGAAAGCGATGAGGCCGAGAAGTACCGGGATATGGCAAGCCGTATCCAGGATGCGCTCGACTTCATGGGTGCTGCGGGCCTGACGTCTGACCTGAACCACGAACTGTCCACCGTGGACTTCTACACCTCCCACGAGGCGCTTCTGCTCGAGTATGAAGAGGCGCTGGCGCGGGTCGATTCCACCTCCGGCCAGGTGGTCGCGGGCTCCGGTCACATGATCTGGATCGGCGACCGCACGCGGCAGCCGGACGGCGCGCATGTCGAATTTGCGCGCGGCGTCATCAATCCGATCGGGTTGAAATGCGGGCCGACGACGACGGAAGAGGACCTCAAGGTCCTGATGGAAAAGCTGAACCCGGAGAACGAGGCCGGGCGCCTGACCCTGATCGCACGCTTCGGCGCGGGCAAGGTGGCGGAGCATCTGCCGCGTCTCGTGGAAACGGTCAAATCCGAAGGCGCCAACGTGGTCTGGTCCTGCGACCCGATGCACGGCAATACGATCAAGTCGCCCTCGGGCTACAAGACGCGCCCGTTCAACGCGGTTCTGTCGGAAGTGCAGGAGTTCTTCGCGGTTCACCGCGACCACGGCACCGTGCCGGGTGGCGTGCATTTCGAGATGACCGGCAGCGACGTGACCGAGTGCACCGGCGGCGTGCGCGCCGTGACGGACGAGGATCTTTCGGATCGCTACCACACGGCCTGCGATCCGCGCCTCAACGCGTCGCAGTCGCTGGAACTGGCCTTCCTCGTGGCCGAGGAACTGTCGAACCGGGGCAAGGCCGAGGCGGCGGCCGCGACGGCTTGAGCCTCGCAGCACTCGAATGAGGAAAGCCCCGCGCAGGTCGCGGGGCTTTTTCTTTGGGGTTCAGCTTTTTCGGGTGCGGAGGTTCTTACCCCTCGCTGCCTTCCGCGTCATGCACGAGGCGCAGAAAGGGTGCGCTGTCGGCTTGGGGCTTTTTCGTCGCGCCGCGGGGCTGGGCCGCGCCCTCTTCGGGGGCCGGGAAACGGTCTGGCATGTCACCGAGTATGGGGTCGATCTGTTTCGACGTGATGTGAAAGCGGCGCGGTCCGCGGCCGATCTTGCCTTTGGCCTGCAACGCGCCCAGCACTCGTGTGGGCCGGCCCTGTTCGTCCTTGAGCGGCAGGAGCACCATCTGCGCCTCCAGCTTGGGCCGGGTCAGGCCGCTGTCGGACTCCAGCGTGAGCCGTGCGGTCGCCGGGCTTTCCAGCACCGATTCCAGCGTCGATTGCAGCGCGCGCCGCGCCTCCGGCAGGAACATGGCCGTGATCGGCATCCCGCGCACCTCCATCCCCATGATGTCGTTGAGATGCATTCCAGCAAGCCGCAGCCGCGCCACACCGGGCGCTATCTTTTCGAGGATGAAAGCGAATTCGAGTACGTCCGAGATACCGCGCGGGTCCACATCGCCGCGCGAGGGCATGAGGCGACCGTTGCGAAGCGCGTCCCAATAGGCCTCGACCCGCGCGATCGAGGGGAAATGCACCTCCGCGCGCATCGCGCCGATGGAAATGACGTTGGACCCGGAGTTCGTGTCGATCTTCATGGTTTCCTTCGTGCCGGGGCTTTATTGCCCCCTGATGCACCCTCTGTTAACGAATGGTCGGTGTTCCTTACCGATGCCTTAATTTGCCACAATCTCGTCCAAATTGGGGCGAAACCTGAAGAAAGGGTTAACGCGTGACCAAGTCGATGACGGGGTTCGCGGCGCTGAAGGGGGCGCTGCCGCCATGGAGCTGGAGCTGGGACATCCGTTCTGTGAACGCGCGCGGGCTGGACATGCGTATCCGGGTGCCGGACTGGATCGACGGGCTGGAGCCTGCGGTGCGCAAGGCGGTGTCGGCCTCGGTCGCGCGGGGCAACGTGACTGTTTCGCTGCGCGTTCAGCGCGACTCTGAGGAGGGGGCGCTGGCGCTCAACCCCGCCGCGCTGGAGCGTGCGCTCGGGATGCTGGCCGAGATCGACGCGACCGCTGCGCGCAACGGTATGGAACTGGCCCCAAGTCGCGCCGTGGACATCGCCGGGATGCGCGGCGTGGTCGAAACGGCACAGGGCGACGATGACGCGGCGCCGCTCGTTAAGGCGCTCACGGCGGAACTGCCCGCCCTGCTTGACGCCTTCGACGCGATGCGCGCCCATGAAGGGGCCTCGTTGCGCGACATCATCACCACCCAACTCGACCAGGTCGCAGCGCTGGTCACAGAGGCCGAGGCGCTGCTCGACGCCCGTACCGAGGATCAGGCCGCGACGCTCAAGGCCGCGCTGGCCCGCGTGATGGACCATACTGACGGGGTGGATTCTGACCGGGTGGAGCAGGAGCTTGCCCTGATCGCCGTCAAATCGGACGTGCGGGAAGAGACGGACCGTCTCAAGGCCCATGTCTCGCAGGCGCGCAGCCTTCTGGACGGGGACGAGCCGCGCGGGCGCAAGCTCGATTTCCTCATGCAGGAGTTCAACCGCGAGGCCAACACGCTCTGCTCCAAGGCCGGATTTCAACCACTCACGCGGATCGGGCTGGACCTCAAGGCGCTGATCGACCAGATGCGTGAGCAGGTTCAGAATATCGAATAAGGTGGCACCATGAAGCGTCGCGGTCTTCTTATCATCCTGTCCTCGCCCTCGGGCGCGGGAAAATCCACGCTGGCCCATCGGCTGATGGACTGGGACCCGACGCTGACCTTCTCGGTCTCGGCCACCACCCGGCCGCCGCGTGCGGGCGAGGTGGACGGCAAGGACTATCGCTTTATGGAGGAGGCCGGGTTCCGGGCGCTGGTGAACGAAGGTCAGATGCTCGAACATGCGCATGTCTTCGGTCATTTCTACGGCTCGCCCGAAGCCCCGGTGCGCGAGGCGATCGAAGGCGGGCGGGACGTGCTGTTCGACATCGACTGGCAGGGGGCGGAGCAGATCAAGATGTCGGCGCTCAAGGACCATGTGCTGTCGGTCTTCGTCCTGCCGCCGTCGATCGACGAGCTTCACCGCCGTCTGGTCAGCCGGGGCAAGGATTCGCCCGAGACGATTTCCAAGCGGATGCAGAAGAGCTGGGACGAGATAAGCCACTGGCACGGCTACGATTATGTGCTCGTCAACGACGACCTCGACACCACCTTCGCCAAGCTCACCACCATCATCGAGGCGGAGCGTCTACGTCAGGCGCAGCAGCCCGATCTTTTTCCCTTCATCCGCAGGCTGCAAACCGAATTCGAGGAGGCAGACACATGATCTTTGAACTCGACGGTATCGCCCCGCAGATCGACGAGGATACCTGGATCGCGCCGGATGCGAACGTGATCGGGGACGTGGTGCTGGAGGCTGGGGCGAGCGTCTGGTTCGGCGCGACCCTTCGCGGCGACAACGAACGGCTGACCGTCGGGCGCGGCTCGAACGTGCAGGAAAACTGCGTGTTTCACACAGATATCGGCTTTCCGCTGACCATCGGCGAAAACGTGACGGTGGGCCACAAGGCGATGCTTCACGGCTGCACGGTGGGCGACGGGAGCCTGATCGGCATGGGGGCCACGGTGCTGAACGGCGCGAAGATCGGCAAGGGCTGCCTGATCGGGGCCGGGGCGCTGGTGACGGAAGGCAAGGAGATTCCTGACGGGTCGATGGTGCTGGGATCGCCGGGCAAGGTGGCGCGTGAATTGGGCGAGGCGCAGCGCAAGGCGCTCATCGCCTCGGCCGAACACTACCAGGACAACATGCGCCGCTTCAGGTCAGGCCTGAAATCCATCGGCTAACCCGCTGATTTCTTTGTGACCCTACGCAGCAGTTTGGGGGCGAGGCACAATGTGTGCACACCCTGTGCACACGCTGTACATACGATCGTGTGCACAGCGCCCGTTGTCGGGGCATTCACGAAATATCAGGATTTCCCGGCGGCGTTGCGCGTTGTCTGCGCCCCGTCTCAGTCGGTGCCGCGATACGGCTCGACATATTGCAGCGCCATATCCCACGGGAAGAAGATCCACGTATCCTGGCTCACCTCGGTGATGTAGCTTTCCACCATCGGCTTGCCCTTGGGCTTGGCATAGACGGTCGCGAAATGGGCATTCGGCATCAGGGCGCGGACCACTTCGAGCGTTTTGCCGGTATCGACAAGGTCATCGACCACCAGAACGCCGGTGCCGTCGCCGACGACCTCCATGTCCGGGGACTTGATGACCACCGGCTCGGCCTGGGTCTGGTGGTTGTAGCTTTTCACGCTGATCGTATCGACGGTGCGGATGTCGAGCTCGCGCGCCACGATCATCGCCGGGGCCAGCCCACCGCGGGTGATCGCGACCACGGCCTTCCAGCCGCCGTCGTCCGGCCCCTTGCCGTCGAGCCGCCAGGCGAGCGCCCGGCTGTCGCGGTGGATCTGGTCCCACGAGACGTGGAACCCCTTTTCGTGGGGCAGGCGGTTGTCGATCATGTGCTTTGTTCCGTCAGTTGGTCGCGTCGATGTCGGGGGCGTCCACGGCCTTCATCCCGACGACATGGTAGCCGGCGTCGACGTGGTGCGTTTCGCCGGTCACGCCGGAGCCCAGGTCGGACAGCAGGTAGAGCGCAGATTTGCCCACGTCGTCCGTCGTCACGTTGCGCCGGAGCGGCGAGTTCAGCTCGTTCCACTTGAGGATATAGCGGAAGTCCCCGATGCCGGAGGCGGCCAGCGTCTTGATCGGACCGGCGGAGATCGCGTTCACGCGGATACCGTCCTTGCCGAAATCCTCGGCAAGATAGCGCACGCTGGCTTCGAGTGCGGCCTTGGCAACGCCCATCACGTTGTAATGCGGCATGACCTGTTCGGCGCCGTAATAGGTGAGCGTTACCATCGAGCCGCCGTCGGGCATGAGGGCGGCCGCGCGCCGGGCGACGGCGGTGAAGGAATAGACCGAGATGTCCATCGTCATCGTGAAATTCTCGCGCGTCGTCTCGGCATAGCGCCCGCGCAGCTGCGACTTGTCGGAGAACCCGATGGCGTGGACGATGAAGTCGAGCTTGCCCCACTTTTCCTCGATCTCGGCGAAGAGCGCGTCGATGGACGCCTCGTCGGCCACGTCGCAGGGCACGACGAAATCGGTGCCGAGCTGTTCCGCCAGCGGCAGAACGCGTTTTTTCATCTGGTCGCCTTGATAGGAGAAGGCGAGTTCCGCGCCGGCCCCGGCGCAGGCCTTCGCGATGCCCCAGGCCATCGACTTCTCATTGGCGAGCCCCATGATCAGCCCGCGCTTTCCGTCCATCAATCCGCTCGACATTGCCTGTTCCCCGTCCCGTGGCTCTCGTGTTAGCCCGGTTTATGAGATTGCCCGGAGGGTCGCAAGCCTGCCGGACAGGCAGGGTGCCCACGCGGCACGCAAAACGGGAACGGACCGGCATGACTGACAGGACGGGAATTTTCGCGGGCGACGACCCTTTCGCCATCGCGCGGGCGTGGCTGACAGAGGCGGAGGTGTCCGAGCCGAACGACCCCAGCGCCATGGCCCTGTCGACGGTCGATGCCCACGGGATGCCCAATGTGCGCATGGTCCTGCTCAAGGAAATCGAGGCGGACGGGTTCGTCTTTTACACCAACTACGGCTCGGCAAAGGCGGCCGAGATCGACGCGGCGGGCACAGCGGCCTTCGTGATGCACTGGAAGTCGCTCAGGCGACAGGTCCGGGTGCGGGGCCATGTGGAGCGGGCAGACGGGCCCGAGGCGGATGCCTACTACGCCTCGCGCTCGCTCAAGAGCCGGCTGGGGGCCTGGGCCTCGCACCAGAGCCAGCCGCTCGACAGCCGGGCGACGCTGATGGCCGAAGTCGCGCGGGTGACGGCGAAGCACGGCACACATCCGGAGCGGCCGCCGTTCTGGGGTGGCTTCCGCATCCGTCCCGTCGAGATGGAATTCTGGGCAGATGGCGCATTTCGTTTGCACGACCGGTTCCGCTGGACTCGTGCCGATTTGCAAAGTTCGTGGAATATCCAGCGCTTACATCCCTGAGGATTTCGCAATATGCGAAGACCTGACCAAAAAGTCTGGATTGGACGGCTTGTGTCGGACAGCCGGCTGCGCCACATTCCAAGCGGGGATGCCGGACTTGGGAACTTTTCAGGATGGATGACGACGACACGTCGGGCCAGCTGAGGCTGACGGGATTTGTGAAATGGTTTGATCCCTCGAAGGGATTTGGGTTCGTCGTGTCCGACCGCGGCGGCCCGGACATTCTCCTGCACGCCAACGTCCTGCGCAACTACGGCCAGAGCTCGGTCGCCGATCAGGCGCGGATCGAGATCGTGGTGCAGGAGACGCCGCGCGGGATGCAGGCGGTGGAAGTGGTGTCGATCTCGGCACCCGACATCGACGATGAAGATATTTCGACGTTTTCCGAAGACCTCGACCTGTCGCGCGCCGACCCGCTGGAGCCGGCGCGGGTCAAGTGGTTCGACAAGGGCAAGGGGTTCGGGTTTGCCAATGTCTTTGGCAAGGCCGAAGATGTGTTCATACATGTCGAAGTGCTGCGCCGGTCCGGTCTGGCCGATCTTCAGGCGGGCGAGGCTATCGGACTTCGCGCGGCGAAGGGGGAGCGGGGGCGTATGGCACTGCTCGTGACCGCGTGGGACGCGGCTTTGGATGGAGAAGAGTGACCGTGAAGATTTCGAGTGTTCTGTTTGCCGCGCTCATCGCGGCCCCCGCGGCTGCGCAGGAGTGCAGCCCTGACCAGGTGGACCTGCGCGGCGATTTCGGGACAGCGCGGTTCTCGGTCGAGATTGCCGATGACGACGCCGAACGGGCGCAGGGGCTGATGTTCCGCGAAAGCCTGCCGTCCGGGCAGGGAATGCTTTTCATCTACGAAGCGCCGCGCACCGCGTCGTTCTGGATGAAGAACACGCTGATCCCGCTGGACATGGTGTTCGTCGGCGCGGATGGCGTGGTCGATTCCGTGCATGAGAACGCGGTGCCCGGCGACCTGTCGCCGATCTTCGGCGGCGACGAGATCCTCGCCGTGCTGGAGATCCGGGGCGGGCTGGCGGGTGCGATCGGGATCGAGGCGGGCGCCGAAATGCGCCATCCGGCCTTCGGCGAAGACGGCGTCTGGCCCTGCGGCGCGCAATAGCTCTTTCCATCGCGCGCCGCTCTTTGTAGAGAGGCGCTCGTCGGGGCGTAGCGCAGCCTGGTAGCGCGTCTGTTTTGGGTACAGAAGGTCGTGAGTTCGAATCTCGCCGCCCCGACCATTCCTCCACACATCGCCGGTGACCCGCAGAGTCCCGCTGGCGGCCTTTGCGGCGCGCCCCCCGATTCTCTGGGGGTCAGGGTTCCCCGCCCTCCAACCTACCCATATCTGGTGGGTAGACGCGTCCGATCCCAATATATCTGGTGCTGCCCTCGCGTGAATTTTGCGCGATTCGATGCTTTTTCGAACATCTCCGTGCTGGACTGTGACCCGCTTGCCATAGGTCATTTGTAACACTTCGATGACGGTCCGGTTTCACCCGACACGCCAGCTTGTCGCGGGAAGGCCCTGAAAAAACGAGGGCTTTTTTCGGGAATGAATCGTTAACCTTTTGCCGGCCAAAAGACTTCGCGCATCGTCAACGGAAAAAAGAGGTTAACGGCGCGGTAAATCCCGTTGACCCCTCGGGCCGGACACGTCAGGTTGTTGGTGCTGGTCGGAAAGCCACAACATATAGTGGTAGCCGACGGGAAGGGACAATTTACCCAATTCAGAGCCCCACATGTTGGGGATCATTTGCGGCAGGCACATTTGCGCTTGTCGTGAGGGTATTCCTTTTCCCGGTGCCACGGCCAGCACGAATTGAACCGCAGGTCAGCGCGAGCAGGGATCTGCATCCAGTAGCGGCTAGATTGAGATACAGGGGCCAAGATGAAAATCGCACGCAAGTTCACCGAGGCAGGCAAAGACGCATACGATGCGATCACCTTCACGCGGACGACCTCCGAAATTCGGAATCCGGACGGCTCTGTCGTCTTCAAGCTCGAGGGTATGGAAGTGCCCGAGACGTGGAGCCAGGTGGCCTCCGACGTCATCGCACAGAAGTATTTCCGCAAGGCCGGCGTGCCCGCCGCGCTGAAGCCGGTCAAGGAAGACGGCGTGCCCGAATTCCTGTGGCGCCAGGTTCCCGATGAGGCCGCGCTGGAAAAAATGGATGCCGATGAACGGTTTACGGGCGAGACCTCGTCCAAGCAGGTGTTCGACCGCCTCGCCGGTGCCTGGGCCTACTGGGGCTGGAAGGGTGGCTATTTCTCGACCGAGGAAGATGCGCACGCCTATTTCGACGAGATGCGTTTCATGCTGGCCACGCAGAAGGCCGCGCCGAACTCGCCGCAGTGGTTCAACACCGGCCTGCACTGGGCCTATGGCATCGACGGCCCGTCGCAGGGCCACTACTACGTCGATTTCGAGACCAAGGAACTGACCAAGTCGGCCTCGGCCTATGAGCATCCGCAGCCCCATGCCTGTTTCATCCAGTCGGTCGGTGACGACCTCGTGGGTGACGGCGGCATCATGGACCTGTGGGTCCGCGAGGCGCGTCTGTTCAAGTACGGTTCCGGCACCGGCACCAACTTCTCGTCGCTGCGCGCCGAGGGCGAACAGCTTTCGGGCGGTGGCAAGTCCTCGGGCCTCATGGGCTTTCTCAAGATCGGTGACCGCGCGGCGGGCGCGATCAAGTCGGGCGGCACCACGCGCCGCGCGGCCAAGATGGTCATCGTCGATGCCGATCACCCGGATATCGAGGAATACATCAACTGGAAGGTGAAAGAGGAGCAGAAGGTCGCGAGCCTCGTCGCCGGCTCCAAGATGCATGAGCGTCACCTCAACGACATCTTCGCCGCGATCCAGGGCTGGGACGGCTCCATCGACGCCGCCACCGACCCCAAGGAGAACCCGCAGCTGAAAGAGGCCGTGCGGGCCGCGAAAAAGATCGCGATCCCCGAGACCTACATCAAGCGCGTGCTGGATTATGCGCGGCAGGGCTATGCCTCCATCGAGTTCCCGACCTACGACACGGACTGGGATTCGGAAGCCTATGCCTCGGTTTCGGGCCAGAACTCCAACAACTCGGTGCGCGTGACGGACGCCTTCCTCAAGGCGGTCAAGGACGACGCCGACTGGGAGCTGATCCGGCGCACCGACGGGTCCGTCGCCAAGACGATCAAGGCGCGCGACCTGTGGGAAACCATCGGTCACGCCGCCTGGGCCTGTGCCGATCCGGGCATCCAGTACCACGACACCGTCAACGCCTGGCACACCTGCCCGGAAGACGGGGCGATCCGCGGGTCGAACCCGTGCTCGGAATACATGTTCCTCGACGATACCGCCTGTAACCTCGCCTCGATGAACCTGCTGACCTTCCTCAAGGACGGCGAGTTCCAGGCCGAGGACTACATGCACGCCACGCGTCTTTGGACCGTGACGCTGGAAATCTCGGTGACGATGGCGCAGTTCCCGTCCAAGGAAATCGCGCAACTGTCCTATGACTTCCGCACGCTGGGTCTGGGCTATGCCAATATCGGCGGGCTGCTCATGAACATGGGCTACGGCTACGACTCGAAAGAGGGCCGGGCGCTGACCGGGGCGCTGAGCGCGATCATGTCGGGTGTGGCCTATGCCACCTCCGCCGAGATGGCCGGTGAGCTGGGCGCCTTCGACGGCTACAAGCGCAACGCCAAGCACATGCTGCGCGTCATCCGTAACCACCGCACGGCGGCCTACGGCGCCGAGGACGGTTACGAAGGGCTGGAAGTGAAGCCCGTGCCGCTGGATCACGCGGGCTGCCCGGACGGCAAGCTCGTCGACCTCGCCATGTCCGCCTGGGACGAGGCGCTGGCGCTGGGTGAGAAGCACGGCTACCGCAACGCGCAGGTGTCCGTCATCGCGCCGACCGGCACCATCGGTCTGGTCATGGATTGCGACACGACGGGGATCGAGCCGGACTTCGCGCTGGTGAAGTTCAAGAAGCTCGCCGGTGGCGGTTACTTCAAGATCATCAACCAGTCGGTGCCGGCGGCGCTTGAAAAGCTCGGCTACGGCTCGGCGCAGATCGAGGAAATCATCGCCTATGCGGTCGGCCACGGCAGCCTTGGCAACGCACCGGGGATCAACACGCAGGCCCTGATGAACAAGGGCTTCGGGCAGGCGGAGATCGAGAAGGTCGAGAAAGGCCTGACCTCGGCCTTCGACATCCGCTTCATCTTCAACCAGTGGTCGCTGGGCGAAGAATTCTGCAAGAACGACCTCGGCCTGACCGATGCGCAGCTCAACGATCCGGCCTTCGACCTGCTCAAGCATCTGGGCTTTTCCAAGGGCGACATCGAGGCGGCCAACGACCACGCGCTCGGCACCATGACGCTGGAGGGTGCACCGCACCTGAAGCAAGAGCATTACAAGGTGTTCGATTGTGCCAACCCCTGCGGCAAGAAGGGCAAGCGGTTCCTGTCCACGGACGCGCATATCTACATGATGGCTGCCGCCCAGTCGTTCATCTCGGGCGCGATCTCGAAGACGATCAACATGCCCAACGACGCCTCGATCGAGGATTGCCAGCGCGCCTATGAGCTGTCCTGGAGCCTCGGCATCAAGGCCAACGCGCTCTACCGTGACGGCTCCAAGCTGTCCCAGCCGCTCGCCGCCGCGCTTGTCGAGGACGACGAGGAGGCCGAGGAGACCCTCGCCACCGGCACGCCGCAGCAGAAGGCGGAAGTGCTGGCCGAGAAGATCATCGAGAAGGTGGTCATCAAGGAAGTGGCACGGGCCGGGCGCGAAAAGCTCCCCGAACGGCGCAAGGGTTATACCCAGAAGGCCATCGTGGGTGGTCACAAGGTCTACCTGCGCACCGGCGAATACGGAGACGGCCAGCTGGGCGAGATCTTCATCGACATGCACAAGGAAGGTGCGGGCTTCCGCGCGATGATGAACAACTTCGCCATCGCCGTGTCCGTGGGCCTGCAATACGGTGTGCCGCTGGAGGAATTCGTCGACGCCTTCACCTTCACCAAGTTCGAGCCGGCCGGGATGGTGCAGGGCAACGAGACGATCAAGAACGCGACCTCGATCCTCGACTACATCTTCCGCGAGCTTGCGGTGTCCTATCTCGACCGCACGGACCTCGCCCATGTGAAGCCCGAAGGCTCGACCTTCGACGATCTGGGTCGCGGGCAGGAAGAGGGCGTCGCCAACGTCAAGGAAATGTCCGAGACCGCGGCGAGCCGGTCGCTCGAAATGCTCAAGCAGGTGTCCTCGACCGGCTATCTGCGCAAGCGGCTTCCGCAGGAGCTTGTCGTCCTGCAAGGCGGCATGGAGGCCACGGGCACGGGCGGCGATCCGGTGACGGCGCTGCACACGCTGGTGCCCGAGACCTCTTCGGGCATGGCCGGGGGCACGATGCTCTCGGGCTCGTCCACTGCGCTCGCCTCGGGCGGGGTTCAGACGATGGACGCGCGCACCAAGGCCAAGATGCAGGGCTATGAAGGCGAGGCCTGCGGCGAATGCGGCAACTACACGCTGGTGCGCAACGGGACCTGCATGAAGTGCAACACCTGCGGCTCCACGAGCGGGTGCAGCTGAGGAGCCGGGCGATGGAGCTGAGAGATTTCAGGGGGTCCTTCCGGATCGACGGTCGCGAGACGGACCGGATGGACCTTCGCATCCTGCTCACCATCGGCGGCGGTGAAACCCACGGGTCGGGCGCGTTCCGCGTGCCTGCCGCGATGATCGGCACGGAGACGGGCGGTCCGCTGACCTTCGTGACCGAGGCTGGTGACGAGATCACCGTCGTCGTGCGGGAGTTCGACCTGACGCAGGGGGTGGCCTACTTCCTGACCGAGGGCGAGGTGCCCGCGCTGCCCAGGGCGCGCGACGCCGGGTAGACGAGAACGAGACACGGGGCGGGTGCGCTCGCCCCTGACGCGGATAGGGCCGCAGGCAGAAAGATACCGGGCGGTACGAACGATGAGCCTTATCAGCGAAACTGGGGAGCCTTCGGGCTCCCCTTTTTCTTTGGCGCAGGCGACCTATTGCGATAGGTCCGGGCGGAATTTGCCAATAATGACAAAGGTTTGTCGGCGCGGTTTGGCGCGACGCATGAGGGTCAGCGTTTGCGGATGATATAGGCGGTTGTGCCATCGTC
Organism: Maritimibacter sp. UBA3975; assembly: GCF_002384975.1. NCBI lineage: Bacteria > Pseudomonadati > Pseudomonadota > Alphaproteobacteria > Rhodobacterales > Roseobacteraceae > Maritimibacter > Maritimibacter sp. UBA3975. The sequence goes on along the minus strand of NZ_DGCP01000009.1, from coordinate 161,692 downwards.
CTCTTGCGTGTCGATCAGCTCGTGGCCCTGTTCGGCGCAGAAATGCGGCACGTCGATCACCGCCACGGGGTCGGTGGCCAGAAGGCGCAGGATCTGGCCGTCGGCCATCGACCGCAGGGCCTTGCCCGCTTTCAGCACGGGCCAGGGGCACATGAGGCCCGTCGCGTCGATCTCCACGTCGAATTTCATGGCCCGGTCCGTAGCGCAGCGCGTGTTACAAGTCCATCGCCCGGATGTGACGCTTTGACAGGTGACGTCGCGCGCGGCGCGCGGTAGGGATCGGCCATGTTCGGGATAGACCTCATCGACGCGAGCCTTCTGCCCGCGCTCCTCATCGCGCTCGTCGCGGGACTTCTGAGTTTCCTCAGCCCCTGTGTGCTGCCCATCGTGCCGCCTTACCTCGCCTATATGTCGGGGGTGAGCGTCACGGAGTTGTCGGAGGGTCAGAAAGCCTCCCGCAAGGCCTCATTGGCGGCGCTGTTTTTCGTTCTGGGTCTGTCGACGGTGTTCCTGTTCATGGGATTCGCTGCGTCGGCCTTTGGCGCGTTTTTCTTGCAAAACCAAAGCGTTTTCAACGCGGTGGCCGGCATCGTGGTCATGGTGTTCGGGGCGCATTTCCTTGGCATCTTCACGATTCCCTTCCTCAACCGCGAAGCGCGGCTGGATGCGGGCGATCAGGGGGGATCGGCTTTTGGCGCCTATCTGCTGGGTCTCGCCTTCGCCTTTGGCTGGACGCCCTGCATCGGCCCGCAACTGGGGGCGATCCTGTCGCTTGCCGCTTCGGAGGCGGATGTGGCGCGGGGCACGCTGCTGCTCGGTGTCTATGCCGCCGGGCTGGGCATTCCGTTCCTGCTGGTCGCCGCGTTCTTTCCCCGCATGACGCGCGTCATGGGATGGATGAAACGGCACATGGAGCGGATCGAGCGGATCATGGGGCTGCTTCTGTGGACCATCGGGCTGCTCATGCTCACGGGCGGCTTCTCGGCCTTCTCCTACTGGCTGCTCGAAACCTTCCCGGCGCTCGCGGTTCTGGGCTGAGTTTCGCCGCGCTGGCGCGCGCCGACCCGCGCGGGGGCGCTGCCCCCGCACCCCCGAGGTATTTTCGGACCAAAGAAGAGGGGACGCGCGCCCGGATTGTCGCCGTTGGGGCTTATTTTCGTCGAAAACGATGGGTATCGTTTCGGCGAGAGGCAAGGCGACATGACGGACGGGCAGGGACAGACGGTCAGGCGGCGGCGGGTGTTCTACATCCCCGGCTATGATCCGATTCATCCGCGCCGCTACCGCGAGCTTTACCGGAGCGAAGGCGCGGCCCAGGCCGGGATTTCCGGCTATGGGATCGGGCTGGTGGGCCGGCAGGGTGGCGCGACCTATGGCTGGCAGGTTGATGGCGCGATCGAGGGGGGCGAGGTCGAGGCGGAGTTCGACGTGCTCGTCTGGTCAGACATCGTGCGCGATTCGATGGAGCTGAATATTCCCCAGACCTATCTGCTGATGGCGCGCACCGCCTGGACCTATATCGGGTCGGGGGCGCTGTGGCGGCTGATGCGGCTGCGCAAGGGGCCGGTGCTGGCGGCGCTTTATCCGGTGGCGATGCTGATCCTGCAAATGGTCGTGGCCGGTCTCGGCGGGTGGATCGTCGGGCAGGTATTGCATTGGGCAGCGGGGCTTCTGGTCGCAGGGGTCCTGCCCAACCTTTTGTTCTGGCTGGCCTTTGTAGCGGTCCTCGTCGTGGTGCTGCGCGCGTTCCGGCGCTATGACAACAAGCTGTTCGTCTACTACCTGATGCATGACTATGCCTATTCGGCGCGCTCCAAGGGGGCCAATCCACCGGAGCTGGAGGGGCGGATGGCGGTCTTCGCCGACCAGATCGCGGCGGCGCTGGAGGAGGACGTGGACGAGGTGCTGGTCGTGGGCCATTCCTCGGGTGCGCATCTGGGGGTGTCGATCCTGGCCGACCTCGACCGGGCGGGGCGGATTCCGGCGGACGGCCCGGCGCTCGGGTTTCTGTCATTGGGGCAGGTGGTGCCGATGGTGTCGTTTTTGCGCGATGCGGGGCGGCTGCGGCGCGACCTGCATGATCTGTCCACCTCGGACAGCCTGTTCTGGCTCGACGTGACCGCGCCGGGGGATGGCTGCGCCTTTGCGCTGTGCGACCCGGTTGCCGTGTCGGGCGTGGCGCCCGAGGGCCAGCGCTGGCCCCTGGTCATCTCGGCCGCCTTCACGCAGACGCTTTCGCCCGAGCGGTGGGCGGAGTTGCGGTGGCGGTTTTTCCGGCTGCATTTCCAGTATCTCTGCGCCTTCGACCGGCCCGGCGACTACGACTATTTCCGGATCACGGCGGGGCCGAGGACGCTGGCTGAAAGATACGCGGGACGCGCGCCGTCGCAGAGCCGGATCACGCGGGCGGCGTCGAAATTCACGAGCATGGCGCCGTGATGCAGCCGCCAAAGCCAACACCCCGGCCCGGCAAGGTGTCGCTGCGCCGCTATGCGCGGCTGTTTCGGCAGGACATTCTGTCGGCCCAGCCAGGGCATCTGTACCGCGCCTGGATGGCGGAATTCCGAACGCCGTTCTTCCGGTCTTACCTGTGCAACGATCCCGTCTTGACGCGGTTGGTGCTGAAGGAGCGGCCGGACGATTTTCCCAAGTCCAACCGGATTCGCGAGGGGCTTGCGCCACTTCTGGGCAATTCGGTTTTCGTGACCAATGGCGAGACGTGGAAGCGGCAGCGGCGCATCATCGACCCGGCCTTCGAGGGCGGGCGGCTGCGCGATACCTTCCCGGCAATGTGGGCGGCGGGCGAGGCCGCGGCGGCGCGGATGGCGGCGCGCGCCGGGGAATCGATCGACGTGGAGCCCGAGACCAGCCATGCGGCGGCGGACGTGATTTTCCGCACGTTGTTCTCGATTCCGATCGAGGATGAGACGGCGAGCGCGGTGTTCGAGAAATTCCGGGAGCACCAGCGCGCGCAGCCGGTCTTGAACCTCGGGGCCGTGCTGCCCCTTCCCAAATGGTTCCCGCGCTTTCACAGCCGGGAGACGAAGCGCACGGCGCGTGATATCCGGGCGCTCATTACCCGGCTGACGGCCGACCGGATGGACGAGATCGCGGCGGGGACCGCGCCCGACGATCTGGCCACCAAGATCATGACGACCGCCGACCCGGTGACGGGCGAGACCTTCGATACCGAGGAAATGGTCGATCAGGTCGCGATCTTCTTCCTCGCCGGACATGAAACGTCGGCTTCGGCGCTGGCCTGGACGCTCTACCTGCTGGCCATGTTTCCCGACTGGCAGGACCGGGTGGCGGCGGAGGCGACAGAGCGGCTGGGGACGGCGCCGGAGTTCGGTGTCGTGTCGAAGCTGAGCGTGGCGCGCGACGTGTTTCGCGAGGCGCTGAGGCTCTATCCGCCGGTGCCGATGATGGTGCGTGAGGCCGCCTGTCCGGAACATTTCCGCGACCGGGAGGTGCCCAAGGGCAGCCAGATCGTCCTGAGCCCGTGGCACCAGCACCGGCATGAGCGGCTGTGGGACCGGCCGGACGATTTCGACCCGGGGCGCTTTGCGACCGAGAATGGCAAGACCTGTCTGCGCGAGGCGTTCATGCCGTTTTCCGCAGGTCAACGGGTCTGCACCGGGGCGGGCTTCGCGATGGTGGAGGGGCCGCTCCTCATCGCCATGCTCCTGCGCGCCTGCCGGTTCGAGCTGGTGGCGGAGAAACCCGCGATGCCGGTCGCGCATCTGACGGTGCGGGGGCGGGACGGGATCTGGCTGAAAGTCTCGCGACGCTGAGGCGCGGGGTCGCCGCGTGTGCGCGCGTCGGGTTTCGCCGCCATTTCCCTGCTTCGCAACGAAAAACGCGCCCCGGTCCGTTCGGGGCGCGTCTGATTTTCTGTGTCGATCCGTCGGCGGATCAGCCGTCGTAGTCGACTTCCTGCGTGATGCGCAGCGCGTCGGGGCGCAGTTTCGCGAGGTCCATGAGGTTCACGTCGTCCGCCGTGAACTCGCCCCAGCTATCAACCAGGTCGGAGTTCGGCACGCCCTCGGCCACCGGGTATTCGTAGACCGCTTCGGCATAGATCGCCTGCGCTTCATCGGAGGCGAGGAATTCCATGAAGGCGACCGCGTCCTCACGGTGCGGCGCGGCCTTGGTCAGCGCCATGCCGGAGACGTTGACATGGGTGCCTGCGCCTTCGAACTCCGGGAACTCGATGCGCACGGAATTGGCCCATTCGGTCTGTTCCTCGTCCTCGAGCATCGCACCCATGTAGTAGGTGTTGCCGATGGAGATGTCGCATTCGCCGGCCCAGATGGATTTGACCTGCGCGCGGTCATTGCCCTGAGGCTTCTGCGCGAGGTTGGCCTTTAGGCCTTCGAGCCACTCCTTGGCACCGTCTTCGCCCAGGTGATGGATCGCGGCGGAGGTCAGGGCGACCATGTAGGCATGGGTGCCGGAGCGGGTGCAGATGCGCCCCTCCCATTTGGGGTCGGCCAAGTCCTCATAGGTCGTCACCTCGCCCTCATCCACGCGCTCCTGGGAGGCATAGACGACGCGGGCGCGGCGGGTGAGGCCGAACCACTCGTTGCCCGGATCGCGGTATTCCGCCGGAATCTGGTCGGCGAGCACGTCGCTCTCGACCGGCTGCGTGACATCCGCCTCGACCAGCTCGGACAGGCGCGAGATGTCGGTGGTCAGGACGACGTCGGCGGGGGAGCGCTGGCCCTCGGCCTGAAGGCGCTCGACCATGCCGGTGTTGAGGAAGGCCACGTTGACCTCGATTCCGGTTTCCTCCGTGAAGGCGTCGACCAGCGGCTGGATCAGCTCGGGCTGGCGATAGGAATAGACGTTGACCTCTGCCATGGCGGGGAGCGCGGTGGCGGCGAGGCAGGCGGTTGTGATGGTTGTGCGAAGCATCGAAATCTCCCGTTTGCTTTCGGTGGCGGTTAAACCTGAGTGTTTTGGTCGGGTCAATACCCGAGTGAAGAAATCAGGTTTTTTTCGCTGCCCGCTCCTCGGCTTTCACGGCGTCCCACAGGGCGTCCATTTCGGCGAGGTCGCTGTCTTCCGGCCGCTTGCCCGCCGCGGCGAGCCGGGCCTCGATCTGACCAAACCGGCGCACGAATTTCGCGTTTGTGCCGCGCAGGGCAGCCTCCGGGTCGACGTCCAGATGGCGGGCCACGTTGGCCAGCACGAACAGGAGGTCCCCGATCTCCTCGGTCACCTCGGCATGGGTGAGGCTTTCGCGCGCCTCGACCACCTCGCGCGCCTCTTCGGCCACCTTGTCCAGCACGGGATCGATTTCGGGCCAGTCGAATCCCACGCGGGCGGCCCGCTTTTGGAGCTTCATCGCCCGCAGGAGGGCGGGCAGGCCCAACGCCACGTCATCCAGCACGCCCGTTCGGGCCTTGGCGGCGCGTTCGGCGGCCTTGATCGTCTCCCAGTCCGCGGTCTGTTGCTCGGCGGACTTGTCGCGGCTTTCCGTGCCGAAGACATGGGGGTGGCGGGCCACCATCTTGTCGGACATCTGGTTGGCGACGTCGTCGATGTCGAACCAGCCGCGCTCATCCGCCATCTGGGCGTGGAACACCGACTGGAACAGCAGATCGCCCAACTCGCCCTTGAGGTCGTCCCACGCCTCGCGCTCGATCGCGTCGGCGACCTCATAGGCCTCCTCGATCGTGTAGGGCGCGATGGTCGCGAAGTCCTGCTCGATGTCCCAGGGGCAGCCCGTCTCGGGGTCACGCAGGCGGCGCATGATCTCGATCAGCCGGGGCATCCCGCCCTTGGGGTCGTGGATGAGGTCGTCGGAACGGGTCATGGGCACCTCCTTGGTCGCCACAGGCCTAGCAAAGCGCGCGCGGCGCTGCCAGCGCTTGCGGGCGGGCAGGGGCGGTGGCAACGTGGCCGCACCGAGAATGGGAGGCGACATGGCGCTCGAAGATGCAAAGAACGAGGTGGACGCGGCCTTCACCCGGTCGGACCTCAAGGGGCCGGGGTTCGAGAACACCTTTGCCGGGGCGACGAGCTTTCTGCGCCGCCGCTACACCAAGGACCTGACGCAGGCCGATGCGGCGGTGACCGGCATCCCGTTCGATCAGTCGGTGACCAACCGGCCCGGCACCCGCCTTGGCCCGCGCGCGATCCGGGAGGCATCGGCGCTCCAGTCCCCGGATGCGCCCTATGGCTGGGGCTATGACGTGATGAGCGACTTCGCCATCGCGGACTACGGCGACATGGCCTTTGACTATGCCTATCCCGCCGGTGTGCCGCAGCGGATCGAGGCGCATATCGCCGGCATCCTCGCACAGGACTGCGCGGTAGTCACACTGGGCGGGGACCATTCGATCACCCTGCCGATCCTGCGGGCCCATGTGGCGAAACACGGCCCCCTCGCGCTGGTGCAGTTCGACGCCCATACGGACAGCTGGCCGGATGACGACCCGTCCCGCGTGGATCACGGCACCTTCGTCTACAAGGCGGTGAAGGAGGGGCTGATCGACGTGCCGCGCTCGATCCAGATCGGGATCCGCACCACGAACGAGGATCCGATGGGGATCACCATCGTCGACGCGCCGGAGGTGCACCGCATCGGGCCCGCCGCCGTTGTGGAGCGTATTCGCGAGACGGTGGGGGCCGGCCCGGCCTATCTCACCTTCGACATCGACGGGCTGGACCCGGCCTTCGCGCCGGGGACGGGAACGCCGGTCTGGGGCGGGCTGTCGTCTGGACAGGCGGCGGCGATCCTGCGCGGCATGGCCGGACTCGACATCGTGGGCGGCGACGTGGTGGAAGTGTCGCCCCCATTCGACACAACCGGCGCGACGGCCATTGCCGCCGCGCATGTGGCCACGGACATCCTCAGCCTCTGGGGCTACACGCGCCGCTGACCCCTTCTTCGTTCCCGAAATACTTCAGGGGGAGGTCGCATTTGCCTGCAAATGCGGCCCCGGGGGACTGGTCCCCCGCCGCGTGTGCCCGCCGAAGGCGGGGATGCGCAAACCCTGCGCGGGCGTCAGCCCGCACGATCTGGCACCGCCTACTCGCAGCGCTCCCACTCGGCGACGAACCCGTCGCGGATGACGTAGACCCCGGCATCCGAGGTCATCAGCATCACCCGCTCGGTGGAGGACATGCCTTCGCCCATGCATTCCATGTCGTACAGCGTCGCGCTCATGGCGCGCACGTCGACCGGGTCCGACAGAGTACAGGCATTTTCCACACCCTGAAGCTCGCCGCCACCGATGGCGACCGCCCCGCCGTCCATGCCGATGCTGGTGCAATCCCACCAATCCATGCCGGCCGGTCTGTAGATGCCGTCATATGCCTGCGCCACGGCGAGGCCGGGCAGGCAGCAGGCGACCAATATGCCGCGTATCATCATTCCAATCTCCGAAATTCCGGTTACCCTGTGGTGCACCTTAACAGCCCGGAGGCTTCATGCTCCTGAAAATCATCGCCGTCCTGATCGCCCTTGTTATCGTTTTCGGCATCTGGGTGCGCGTCTCTCCGCTGCCGGCGGACCGGTTCGCCGAGAAACCGGGGCCGAATGAGCCCGGCGCGCATCCGATGACGGGGGGCATCAAGGTGGTGCGCCCCTTGGCCGACCTGCCGCCGGATGCGTTCGAGGCGCTGACGTCCATCGCCGCCGCCACCCCCCGGACCGAGCGTGTGGGGGACGGGGACGACCCGGCGGCCTTTGTCACCCGGTCAAAGCTGTGGGCATTCCCGGATATCGCGACGATCTGGGTGGAGGGCGGCAATCTCCATGTCTATTCCCACCTCGTTTTCGGGCAGGGCGACATGGGCGTGAACGCGGCGCGGGTCAGCCGGTGGTTCGACCGGCTCGCGTCCCAGTCCTGAGGTCACGCAGTCCGCGCCGGTGGGTTTCCATGACGGCGTGTTCAGCGTCATTTCGCAGCGCGCGATGAAGGCCCGGCCGTCGACGGTGAGGCAGATCTCCTGACCGAGCTCGACGCGTGTGCCGGTCCGGTCGGTGCAGAAGCAATCCGGGTCGGCGGCAGCGGGCGCCGCGATGAGGGCGAAGAGGGCCAGAAACCTGTTCATGCATCATGCTAGCGCGTAACACGCCCTTGACCAAATCACGGCTTTGGGCGACGAGACCGCATGGTGCCTCTCGACAAACTCGACGCGATCACGCAGCGCTTCCAGTATCTGGAGGCGCGCATGTCCGAAGGCCTGTCGGGCGACCAGATCGCCGAGGTCGGACGGGAATATGCCGAGCTGAAGCCGGTGGTCGAGGAGATCGCGGCCTTTCGCCAGCTTCTGTCCGACATCGACGAGGCCGAGGCGATGCTGGCCGATCCCGAGATGCGCGAGCTGGCCGAGGACGAGTTGCCGGGCCTCAAGGACCGTCTGCCGGAGATGGAGCAGGCGATGCGCGTGGCGCTCCTGCCGCGGGACACGGCCGATGCGCGCCCGGCGCTGATCGAGATCCGGCCCGGTACCGGGGGCGACGAAGCCTCGCTCTTTGCCGGTGATCTTGCCCGGATGTACCAGCGCTATGCCGAGGCGCGGGGCTGGCGTTTCGAGGTTCTGGAGCAGAGCCTGTCCGAAGTCGGCGGCGTGAAGGACATGGTCGCGCGTATCTCCGGTGACGGTGTTTTCGCGCGGCTGAAGTTCGAAAGCGGCGTGCACCGGGTGCAGCGGGTGCCGGAGACTGAGAGCGGCGGGCGCATCCATACCTCGGCGGCCACGGTGGCGGTGCTGCCGGAGGCCGAGGACGTGGATATCCAGATCGACGCAAACGACCTGCGCATCGACACGATGCGCTCCTCCGGGGCCGGAGGACAGCATGTGAACACGACCGATTCCGCTGTGCGCATCACCCATATTCCGACCGGCCTCGTCGTCACCAGCTCCGAGAAATCCCAGCACCGCAACCGCGAGATCGCGATGCAGGTGCTCAAGACCCGGCTTTTCGACATGGAACGCGAGCGGGCGCATGACGAACGCGCCGCCAGCCGCAAGGCGCAGGTGGGGACGGGTGATCGGTCGGAGCGCATCCGCACCTACAACTTCCCGCAGGGCCGGATGACGGATCACCGCATCAACCTCACGCTTTACAAGCTGGCGGATGTGATGGCGGGGGCGCTGGACGAGATCATCGATGCGCTGATCGAAGCGGATCAGGCCGCGAAACTGGCGGAACTCGACGCATGACCCTGGGCGAGGCGCTGGCCGCGGCCACCGACCGGCTGCGCCGTGCGGGGATCGAGGGCGCGGCGCGCGATGCCCAGCGGCTCGTGGCACATGCGACGGGTCTGGATGCTCTGCGCCTGACGCTGGAGCGCGACATGGCGGTTGCAAAGGACGCGTCGGCGCGGCTCGACGGCTATCTCGCCCGGCGCGAAGCACGCGAGCCTGTGTCCAAGATCCTGGGCCACCGCGCCTTCTGGGGGCGTGACTTCGCCGTGACGCCCGACGTGCTCGACCCGCGGCCCGAGACGGAAAGCCTGATCGCGCTGGCGCTGGAGGGCGGGCCGGCGGCGCGTGTGCTCGACCTTGGGACCGGGAGCGGCATCCTCGCCGTGACGCTGGCCGCCGAATGGACGCAGGCGCGCGTCATGGCGACCGACCTGTCGCCCCCGGCGCTGGAGGTTGCGCGGGCGAATGCTGCAACGCATGGCGTCGGCGGGCGGGTATCTTTCGCGGTGTCGGACTGGTTCGACCGGGTGAACGGCGTTTTCGAACTCATCGTGTCGAACCCGCCCTACATCGCGGCCTCCGAGATGCCGTCGCTCGCGCCCGAGGTTCTGGGATTCGATCCCCATCTTGCGCTCAGTCCCGGCGGCGACGGGCTTGGGCCTTATCGGGCGATCGCGGCCGGGGCCGGGGCGCATCTTGCGCCCGGCGGTCGTCTTCTGGTCGAGATCGGTCACCGGCAGGGTCCGGCCGTGGCCGGGATTTTCACCGAGGCAGGCCTTGAAGACGTGCGCGTTCACCCCGACATGGATAACAGAGACAGGGTCGTTTCGGCCCGTCACGGCGCTTCCTAACGAAATTTCAGGGTTTTCACGCCACAAAGTGGCAAGATTCCCCGGTTATCGTTCGGAAACGCCGAAAATGCCCTTGTCATGCAGGCATCTGCGTGTTTACTCAAGGACAGCACCTGACGAGGACCCGTCCTCTCGGTGCGACAAGCCGACAAGCCGGACCGCAGAGACGCAGCGGAGTAGCTGCGCGGACCGAGAGCCAGAAAACAGGCTGGATACAGGACCTTATGAGATCTTCGAAATCACGTTCGCGCGGGAAGAACAACCGTAACCGCTCCCCCTCCAACAACATCAACCGGGTGTTCGACTCGTCCGGTCCGGAGGGAAAAGTGCGCGGGACCCCGCAGCAGATCATCGACAAGTACACGCAGCTTTCGCGCGATGCCTTTCTGGGCAACGACCGCGTGGCCGGCGAGAACTTTCAACAGCACGCCGAGCATTATGCGCGCCTGCTGTCCGAAGCCCAGCGTGACGCGGAAAGCAAGCGTCAGCAGCAGGGGCAGGGCCAGCCTCAGAACCAGGGCGGCAACAACAATGCCGGTCAGAATGGTGACGGCCAGAACAATGGCGGCCAGAACACCGGTGGCCAGAACGGTCAGGGCAACAACGGGCAGGGCAACAACGGCCAGTCCGGTGGCAATGAGCGCAAGGACCGTGACGCCCAGCGCCGCAACGAAAAGCAGAAGCGCCAGAGGGATTACGACGATCCCGGTGCGACGCCCCAGCCCGACGTGATCGAGGCCGAGGCCGACAGCGGTCTGGTCGAGACGCCGGAAGAGGCGCGCAAGCGCGAGAGCTCGGAAGAGAAACCGAAAAAGCCCCGCGCCCCGCGCAAACCCCGCGCGAAAAAGGCAGAGGCCGGCGATGAGGCCCAGCCGCAGCAGGACTCGCCCGACGGTGGCGCGACCGAAGCGGCGGAGTGACCTCTCCGACAGTTCGAGAAAAGGCCGCCTTTCTGGCGGCCTTTTTCGTTTGGGGTCCGGGCTTGTGTGTCGCCGGACGTAACGGCGATCAATCGTCCCCGTAGGCCAGCAAACGCACCTCGCCGGTCGTCGTGTGGAACGCGTAGAGCCGGAACCTGGTCGCGTCTGGATATGCCTGCGCGGGATCGGCGGTGGCGGAGGCGAGGAGCCAGCCGTCGCGATAGAGATGCGGTCGCAGGGGCGGGCTGTGCTCATTGCCGTAGTCGAAAAGGTCCGTGAGACCGGGCAACCGGGTGGTCGGGACGAACACCTGGGTCCGCGCGCCGTCGAGCGAGAAGGTTCGGATGTCGCCGGGGCGGGAGAAGGCGCCGGTGGTGATGAGCGTTTGCGTCGCGGGATCGAAGATCAGGCCGGAAGCATCGTAGTCGTCGAGCGCGGCCACGACGCGCCACGCGCCGGTTCGGCCGTCCACCCCGTAGATATACCCGACGCCGCCGTAGGTCAGGGCGTAGATCATGCCGGATGCGGGGTCGTGGACGCTGGCGGCTGGCAGCAGAACGGGCGGCACCGTGTCGGGCACGGGAAAGTGTCGGACCCCCGTGGGGTCGGTGAGTGTGATGCCGCTTTGGTCGAAGGTCAGGGTGTGTCCGACCGTGTCGGTGGCACCCGGCCTGTCGCGCAGCGCGGCGGGCAGGTCGTCGGTGCGTCCGATTTGCGTGGCGAGGTAGTCGTGCGACAGGGCAGCGGCCCCAGTGTCGAGCCGGTCCACCCGGAGCGGCGCGGACCCGGCCCGGTGCATCCCGTGGAAGCTGGCGATCCGGTCGGTGCCGAAACGCCGGGTAAGGGAGGTGAGCAGGGCGCGGAAATGGACGCCCACCGGTTTGTAGACGAGGGGGAGGTCCGGCGTGGCGACCCCGACCATCGGGATGCCCGACAGGGTGACACGGCTGTTCCCGGTTTCGCGCCCGCCCCGGATAACCTCGACCAGCCGCGTCTCCGGCGTGGTCTCGATCCGCCAGTGCGTCTCACCCCCGTCGAGCAGAACGAGCGCGACATCGGCATCCGGGCGATCGACGAGAACGCGGGATTCGGGCAGGGCGTAGAAATCGTCAGTCTGGCGCCCCTTGCCGATGGCGATGACGTGAACCTCGACTTCTGCGCGGACCGGCGTGCAGATCACGAGGATCAGGCAGGCCAGCGCGGCGATCAGTCGATGTCTGGCAGCGTCCATGTCGCCCGTTTCGCCCCCCCGCCCGCAAATCCGCGCTTCGCTGTCACGAGCGTAGCGTGATGGCGCTGGCCGGTCGAGGCAGGCGGTGGCCCCAACGAAAAAGGCCGCCCTCGCAGGCGGCCTTTCGTCTGGGATGGCAGGGCGATCAGGCGTTGGCCGTCGCGTTTTCCTTGAGCCATTTCAGCACGTTCTCGGGCGAGCTTTCGCCATAGGGGTCGTCGGCGTGGTTGTCGGACATGCCCGGCTCGACGAAGAGCGCCTCGATCACACCGTCGTTCACGACGGCGGCGTAGCGCCACGAACGCGCGCCGAAGCCCAAGTTGTCCTTGGCCACGAGCATGCCCATCGCCTTGGTGAAGGCGCCGGAGCCGTCCGGAATGACCTTCACGTTCTCGAGCTTCTGGTCGATGGCCCACTTGTTCATCACGAAGCTGTCGTTCACCGACATGCAGTAGATGTCGTCGATCCCTTCGGCCTGAAAGTCGCCAAAACCCTTTTCAAAACCCGGAAGCTGGTAGGTCGAGCAGGTCGGCGTGAAGGCGCCGGGGAGCGAGAAGAGCACGACGCGCTTGCCGGCGAAGTAGTCGTCCGAGGTCATTTCCTGCCAGCGGAAGGGGTTGGGTCCGCCGACGCTTTCGTCGCGGACGCGGGTCTGGAAGGTGCAGGCGGGAACGCGGTCACCGATGTTCATGAGTCTCTCCAGTCTGGACAAAATTCGGCCCGGTCGGGCGGGCCCGCCGGGGTATGGACCGTAGATACATACTGCAACCGCAGAAACAATGCCGCAGCGCGTCATGGCTCGTATGCAGCGAGTGCAAACCTGCCTTGCGTGGCGTGAGCCATGTGTCGCGGTCATGTCGGATAACGGGATTTCGCGGTGACAATCGTGGCGGAAAAGTTATATGTGGGCCGAGACGGAGGATGACATGCGTGACTTGACGACGCCGCAGGGCCGGCACCCCGAAAAGGCCCATCGCCCCGACAACGCCCAGCCGAAGAAGCCCGACTGGATTCGCGTGCGCGCGCCGGGTGGCAAGGGCTATGCCGAGACGCACAAGATCATGCGCGAGCACAAGCTCTCGACAGTCTGCGAAGAGGCTGGCTGTCCGAACGTCGGCGAATGCTGGAGCCAGGGTCACGCGACCATGATGATCATGGGCGAGATCTGCACGCGGGGCTGCACCTTCTGCAACGTGGCCACGGGGCGGCCCGATGCGCTCGACGCGTTCGAGCCGGGGCGGGTCGCCGATGCGGTGAAGAAGCTGGGTCTGAACCATGTGGTCATCACCAGCGTGGACCGTGACGATGTGGAAGATGGCGGGGCGGAGCATTTCGCCATGACCATCCGGGCCGTGCGCCGTCATGCGCCGGACACGACGATCGAGATCCTGACGCCCGATTTCCTCAAATGCGCCCCCGAGGCGCTGGAAGTGGTCGTCGCGGCCAAGCCGGACGTGTTCAACCACAACCTTGAAACCGTCCCCGGTCTTTACCCCGAGGTGCGCCCGGGTGCGCGCTATTTCCATTCCCTGCGGCTCTTGCAGCGGGTGAAGGAGCTGGACCCCGGCATGTTCACCAAGTCGGGGATCATGGTGGGTCTGGGCGAGGATCACGCGCAGGTGTCGCAGGTCATGGACGACATGCGGGCCGCCGACATCGATTTCCTCACCATCGGGCAATACCTGCAACCGACGCCCAAGCATCACCGCGTGGACCGCTTCGTGACGCCGGACGAGTTCAAGGCCTATGAGAACGCGGCCTATGGCAAGGGCTTCCTGATGGTGTCGGCCACGCCGCTTACCCGGTCGTCCTATCACGCCGGCGACGACTTCGCGCGGCTGCGTGATGCCCGCAACGCCAAGCTCGGCCGCGCATGACCCCTGAAGAGGCGGAGGCGATCGGGCAGGATATCCTCGCCCGGCAGCCGTTCTCGAACGCACTCGGGGTCGAGATCGTTTCGCTCACCGTTGGCACCTGCGCATTGCGGCTCCCGCTCGAGGAGCGGCACACCCAGCATCTGGGCATGGCGCATGGCGGGGTCGTGGCGTCGCTCGCCGATATGGCGCTCGCCTTCGCGGGCGGGCTGCTCATGGGTGAGGGGAGCGTGACGCAGGAGTTCAAGATCAACTTCCTGCGCCCCGGCAAGGGCGAGGCGCTGGTTGCGCGGTCCGAAGTGGTCGGCTCGGGGCGCAACCAAGCCGTCGTGCGCGCTGATGTGCTGTCGGTCGAGGGTGGCGCGGAGAAGCTTTGCGCCACCGCGCAGGGGACCATCATGCGCGCCGCGCGCTGACGCGCTTACCGGATCGGCAACGCCTTGATATAGGCCGCGATGGCCGCGCGATCCTCCTCCGGGAGCGCCGCGAGGTTTTCCACCACCAAAGCCATATGCCCGCCCGCCGTGTCGAATTCCGGGGTGAAGCCGGAGGTGAAATATTCCACCAGTTCGGCCTCGGACCACGACATTTCCGGTGGCGTGAGGTCGGGGAAAGTGCCGCGCCCGGCGGGGTTCGGCGCCCCGGTGAGCCAGTTCGCACCCTCCTTGAGCCCGCCCAGCGCGTTGCGCGGCGTGTGACATTCGGCGCAGTGGCCCATCGCTTCGACCAGTTCGCGCCCGCGGGTCAGTTCGGGGGACAGGTCGCCCTCCATCGCCCAGCCCTCGTTCAGGAACAGGAGCTTCCATCCGCCCAGAGCGAGGCGGATGTTGAAGGGAAAGCTTATGTCATGGGGCTGCGATGGCGTGGCATCGGCGGGCAGATCCTGCATGTAGGCGTGCAGGTCCACCACGTCCTGCGGGTCGAGGTGGATATAGGCGCCATAGGGCAGGACCGGGTAGTAATGCTGGTTATCAGGCGAGGTGCCGTGGTGGAGCGCATTCCAGAGGTCGATGGCCGTCCAGTCGCCGATCCCGGCGTCCGGGTCCATCGAGATGTTGGGGGCATGGAAGGTGCCGAAGGGCGAGGGGAATTCCTGACCGCCTGAAAGCACCAGCTTAGCCTCACCCTCGAACCCCTTGGCCATATGGCATGAGGCGCAGCCGGAAGCAGTGAACACGGTTTCGCCATGGGCGGGGTCCGCGGTCAGGCCCGCGAGCACCTCTGGCCCGTCGGTCTTGGGTCGGGTGAACCACAGGCCGATGGCTGCGACGATCACGACGAGGACGATCAGGCGAAGGACGAGGCGCATCGGGGACTCCCGGACAGGGGCAGGGCCGGGGCGTCGCCACCCCGGCCCGCGTTAACGAAACTGGCGCAGCTTACTCGGGCTGCCTGTATGCTTTGTGACAGTCTCCGCAGGCGCCGCCAAGAGCGCCCATCGCGCCTTGCAGGGATTCGAGGCTTTCGCCCGCGGCGGTCTCCATTGCGGCGGCGGCCTCGTTCAGCGCGACGGCCTTCTCGATGACGCCGTCCATATCGGTCCAGATGGCGGGCAGGGCGCGGGTGCCTTCGATGTCGTCGGTGGAGGTGCCCGGCGCCCACATCGGCCCCTGGTTCATGCTGGACAGCTTGACGAGGTTCTGCGCGGCGGCGGTCGCGGCCTCGGCGTCGTAGTCCATGTTCCCCTGCGCCATCGCGCCGATGGTGCCGAGGTTGAAGGCGTAAAGCTGCATCGTGGCCTGTCGTGCCTTGACCGAGGCGGGCACGCCGGCCTCGTGGCTGGCGGCAGTCACGCCCCCGGCGATCGTGCCGGCGGCGGCAAGGCCGAGGAGTATCGTGCGGACGGATTTCATGGCTGTCTCTCCCGTTGGGTTGTTGGCTGCTTGCCACGCTACCTGTTAGGTATCTTGGAGGAAGTCAGGAAAATCGCAAAGGCTCTGTGCAAAATGAAACAGATGGATTGGGAGGACCTGCGCTATGTCCTTGCCGTGGCGGACGAGGGATCACTGTCCGGGGCCGCGCGCAAGCTGGGGGTCAACCACGCGACGGTGTTACGCAGGGTCAACGGATTCGAGCAAAACATGGCGCTGGCCATCTTCGACAGGACCGCACGGGGCTACCGGATCGCGCCGCGCAGGCGGCGGGTGATCGAGGCGATGCGGGGGGTCGAGGAGGCCGCGCTGAAGGTCGAGCGCGCGATCACGGCGGCGCGATCACCGCTTGCGGGTGTGGTGCGCGTGACCTCCACCGATACCTTCTGCCTCGGCATCCTGCCCGAGATCATTGCAGGGCTTCAGCTTCAGGCCGAGGGGCTGGAGATCGAGCTGAGTTCGCAGAACCAGCACGCGGACCTCGCGCGGCTGGATGCGGATATCGCGGTGCGCCCGGCCGACAAGCTGCCGCCGGAGCTGACCGGGGTGATTGCCGGGCATCTGGGCGTGTCGGTCTATGCCGCACCGGGTGGCGCGGACGCCTGGCTGGGCCTGTCGGGCAGTATCGCGCGGGTAACGCTGGGCGCGAAGATCGGGGAACTGACGGGCGAGGCGCGGGTCGGCGCACGCAGCGACAGCTTTCCGGTGCTGCGCGAAATGGCGGCGGCCGGGCAGGGGCGCGCGATCCTGCCGTGTATTCTTGGTGACGCCGATGCGCGGCTTGTTCGTTTGGATGGGCTCATTCCGCCGACATCGGTGCCGATCTGGGTCGCGTCCCACGTCGATCTGGCCGAAGTGCCGCGCATCCGCGCCGTGCGTGACCTCATCATCACGGGGCTGGAGCGCGCAGGCCCCCGGCTTCTGGGCTCTAACGCGTGAGAGTGGTGCGCGGCGCCCCGTCGACCGTGAGCCAGTCGGGCCAGCCGAACAGCCGTTCGATGGCAAAAAGCGCAAGGCAGACGGCGATCACGGCGAAGAGCATCTTCACCTGCTTCTCGCCCGGCGGCTTGCGCGCCCATTTCGCCATCCGGAAGAAATGGCGCATGTTCCAGTTCATGTTTCGTCCTGCGTATCGGTGAAGCGTACGGTGCCGATGAAGGGCAGGTTGCGATTGCGCTGCGCGAAGTCGATGCCGTAGCCCACGACGAATTCGTCGGGAATTTCGAACCCGATCCAGTCGGCTTTCACGTCCACCTCGCGCCGGGACGGCTTGTCCAGCAGGGCGCAGCAGGCCAGCCGCGCGGGTTCTCGCGAATTCAGGAGCGAGATGACGTGTTTGAGCGTGTGGCCGGTGTCCACGATATCCTCGACCACCAGAACGTCGCGCCCCCCGATCTCGCCACGCAGATCCTTGAGGATGCGCACCTCGCGGCTCGATTCGGTCGAATTGCCATAGGAGGAGGCTTCGAGGAAATCGACCTCCACCGGCAGGTCGAGCTCGCGCACAAGGTCCGCGATGAACACGAAGGAGCCGCGCAGGAGGCCCACGACCACCAGTTTGTCGGTGCCCCGGAACTTGGTCTTGATCTCACGCGCGAGCGCTTCGATCCGCGCTGCGATCGACTTGGCCGAGATCAACTCGTCTATGACATATGGCCGCGACATGGCTCGCCCCCTTGCATCTTGTGCGCATCCTATGGAATTAGCGCCCCGAGTCACGCAGCGAAAGGGCGACATGCCGACACATAGCGACAAGCGCGTCATGCCCTACACGGCCGAGCAGATGTATGACCTCGTGGCCGATGTCGGACGGTATCCGGAGTTCCTCCCGTGGAACTCGGCGGCCCGTGTGCGCAGCGTGGACGAACAGCCCGACGGGACCAAGGTGATGAAGGCCGATCTGGTCATTTCGTTCCGGGTGTTTCGCGAGCGGTTCGGGAGCCATGTGGTGCTCGACCACGACAACATGCGGATCGACACCGAGTATCTGGACGGCCCGTTCAAATACATGAAAAGCTATTGGCAATTTCGTGATCTCGACGCGGGGTGCGAGGTGGAGTTCTTCGTGGATTTCGAGTTCCGCAACGCGATGCTGCGCAACCTGATCGGGGTCGTGTTCAATCAGGCGATGCAGCGGATCGTGAAGGCATTCGAGGATCGGGCGCGCGAGCTTTACGGCTGAGGCGGGCCTCTCAGGGCCGTTTGGCGAGCGGATGGTGCGACAGGACCAGCTCTTTCAGCCGTTCATCCAGCACATGTGTATAGATCTCGGTCGTCGATACGTCTGCATGGCCCAGAAGCGTCTGAATCGCGCGCAGGTCGGCGCCGTGGGCGAGCAAGTGGGTCGCGAAAGCGTGGCGCAGCCTGTGGGGCGTGACCGCATCGGGCGAGACGCCGGCGGCCACCGCGATTTCCTTGATGAGCCCGTGGAACCGGTGCCGAGTCAGGTGCCCGTCCTTGCCCGAGGACGGGAACAGGAAGCGTGACGGCTTGATCCCCTTGGTTCGGGCGTCGTCTTCGGCCGCATCACGCGCGGCAAGCCAGTCGGTCAGGGCCCTGCGGGCCGGGGCCGACAGTGGCACCATGCGTTCCTTGCCGCCCTTGCCCATGACGAGCAGCATACGCGGGTCGCCGCGGGCGGCGGCGACGGGCAGGGTGACGAGTTCGCTGACCCGCATGCCGGTGGCGTAAAGCACCTCCATCAGGCAGGCATTGCGCAGCCGATCGGCCTCGCTGCGCCCGTGCGCGCGGGCTGCGGTGATCAGACGCTCGACTTCCTTTTCCGAGAGGGTCTTGGGAAGTCGGCGGGCTTTTCCGGGGCCGGTGATGCGCAGGGACGGGTTCTCGGTGCGCCAGCCTTCCTCGAAGGCGAAGCGGTAGAGCTGTTTGATGGCCGAGAGGCGGCGGGCACGGGTGGAGACGGCCAGCCCCTGTGCCTCGCAATCGACGAGGTAGGCCTCGATCACGGCGCGGTCGGCGCGGCTCATATCTTCACCCGTTCTGTCAAGAAAACCTGCGAAGTCCTTGAGATCACGGCCATACGCGAGGAGCGTGTTGCGCGATGCGTCGAGTTCGGCGGCCTGCGCCTCGAGGAAGGTGGAAATCCAGGTGTCCGCGTCGCGCGGGCTCATCCCCGGCGCTCCAGGATCAGGAAATCGAGGGCAGCGCGGCGCGCCGTGTCCTCGAGCCCGACCATGCGCAGGAGTGCGATGGCGTCGGCGAGTTCGTCGTAGTCGCCGCGTGTACCCGAGGTGAACAGCGTGAGCGCGCGCAGGATCGCTTCGCCCAGACGGTCGTTGTCCACGAGGTCGGAGAAGCGGGCGGGGATCGCGGTGGCCGTGAAGCCGTCTTTCACGGCCTGCGCCTGATCGTTTGGGGTTTCGAGGGAGGCCACATCGCCACGCGCGACACCGGCGAGGAAGCGATCCTCGGGGTCGGGCGGAACGCCGCCCAGCGCCACGACCTCATAGCGGTCGGTCAAAAGCCCCATGCGGAAGGCGATGCGGCCCGCTACTCCGGGCAGGTCGAGACCCGCGAGCGTCTGCCCGTAAATGCGCGAGATGGGCACTTCGGTCTCGGCCGCGGTCAGCCCGGTCCAGAGGTCGGGCAGAAGGCGCGCGAGTGCGTCACGTTCCTCGGCTTCGACCGCTTCGTCCAGGGACTGGACCAGCCGCACACGCTCCCACACCCCGCCGGAGGCCGCCGGCTCGCGGCGCATGTAGAGCCCGACGAGTTGGTTGTCGGAGACGGCGCCGGTCCGGGCGAGGCGTTCACCGGCTTCCACCTGTGCCTTCCAGCCGATGTTGGACCGAAGGTCGGCCTGCGCGAAGGCGCGCGGCAGGTTGGCGGTAGGCACCGGCTCGCCGATCGCTTCGAACAGCCGGAAGGTCAGCGGCGTCATCCGGCGTGGTGGCGTCAGCGGGGCTTCGCCCTCGAACAGGTCGGGGTCGAGGAAGCGCGACAGGAGGCGGTCCTCGAATTCCGAGATCTCCCTCAGCGCACGGGCATTGGCCATGACGAGCACAGCGCCGTCCCAGTCGCCTTCGCGGGCGAGGCAGAACACGCGGGCGGGGTAGGTCGGCGAGAGGTCGGGAGCCGTTTCCATCGCCTTGCACACGGCGTCTTCCTGACCGATCAGGAGCGCGGCGTCGAACCAGCGGCGCACGACTTCGGGCGAGCTCGGGCCGGCGTTTTCCAGCATCGCATGGGCCTGTTCGACCGCGCCCATGTCGAGAAGCTTGTCGATGCGGGCGAGGAACACGTCTTGTCCGGAGCCACCGCCGGTCTGGGGCGGATCGAGTTCGGCCAGAAGCACTTTCATCAGGAGGGCCTGAAGTGCAGGCAGCATGTCGGCCCGTTCCTCGGCGATCCGGCGCGCGATGGTCGCGGGGTCCGACGCCCCCCAGAGGTCGGCGGGCAGGCCGGTGACATGCGGCGCGAGCAAGCCGATGGCGTCCGGGCGCGTGCCCTGATCCGCGCCGAGCGGGGTCACGGTGACGGCGGCAACCTCGGCCCCGCTCTGGGCCGGTTCCCCGACCGGCGCAGGGCCCAGAGGTTCGTCCGCCGGTGTGGCGAGGCTGTCGGACAGCCAGTTGATCGCCGACATCGGCGTGCCGGGGTCCTGCTGCGCCAGAACGAGGCCGGGCGCGAGCGTCAGAAAGGTCGCGAAGGCGAACCTAGCTTTCATCCAGCGTCACCGTCATGGACTGCTCGGACGCCGGGGGCGTGAGGTCGCCCACATACGCGTAGCCCGCGATTCCGATCGCGCCCAGCACGGCGATGGTCGCCACGAATTTGATGAGCCGCCACAGCATGCCGTCCCCTTTGTGCCTCGTGTTCTATCGGTTCTCGCCCGATCACGGGTTTTGCCCCGCCTGCAAGTCATATATGGCATGTTCGGCGCGGTCACGCCATGTGCCCGCGATCACAAACCCTTCGGCAAGGCGCTGCCAATGGACGCGACTCGGTGAGTTACAGGTTGAGAAAGCCGGTCACGGTTGTCGGCATGATGGGGGCCGGCAAAACCGCCGTGGGCAAGTCGCTTGCCACGCGGTTGGGTGTCCCGTTTCTCGACTCGGATGCCGAGATCGAAGCGGCGGCCAACATGTCCATCGCCGAGGTGTTCGAACGCGATGGAGAGGCGTTTTTCCGTGACCGGGAGGCCGAGGTGATCGCCCGGCTGCTCGCCACCGGGCCGATGGTGCTGTCGACGGGCGGCGGGGCCTTTCTGGCCGAGCGCAACCGGGCCGCCATTTCCGAGGCGGGGGTGTCGATCTGGCTGCGTGCCGATCTGGACCTGTTGTGGCAGCGGGTCCGGCACAAGGCGACCCGGCCGCTCCTGCGCACGCCCGATCCGCGCAAGACGCTGGGCGAGATCTATGCGGCGCGTGAGCATATCTATGCGCTTTCGGATCTCGCGGTGGATGCGGACGCGCGGTATTCCATTTCCGACATGACCGATCACGTCGTGAGGGTTCTGAAGACCCGGCCCGACGTTCTGGAGGCGCGATGAGCATGGAAACCGTTCACGTCGAGTTGGGCGCACGATCATATGACGTGCGGATCGGGCCGGGTCTGCTGTCTCAGGCCGGGGCCCATGTCGCGCCGCTGCTCAATCGTCCGCGCGTGTCCATCGTGACCGAAGCGCGGGTGGCGGGTCTGCATCTGGACGCGTTGCAGGGGGCGCTGAAGGCCGAGGGGATCGAGAGCGAGGCGCTGATCCTGCCGCCCGGGGAGGCGACGAAGGACTGGGCGCATCTGAACCAGACGGTGGAGTGGCTCTTGGACCAGAAGGTCGAGCGCAAGGACGTGGTCGTGGCCTTCGGCGGCGGCGTGATCGGGGACCTCGCGGGGTTCGCGGCCGCGATCCTGCGCCGGGGCGTGCGGTTCGTGCAGATGCCCACGTCGCTCCTCGCGCAGGTCGACAGTTCGGTGGGCGGCAAGACCGGAATCAACTCGCCGCATGGCAAGAACCTTGTCGGGGCGTTCCACCAGCCCGCGCTGGTGCTGGCGGATATCGACGTGCTGGGCACGCTGACCCCGCGCGATTTTCTGGCGGGCTATGGCGAGGTGGTGAAATACGGCGGGCTCGGATCGCTGGACTTCTTCGAGTGGCTGGAGGTCAACGGGCCTGCGCTGGCCGCAGGCGACGTCGCTTTGCGGACCGAGGCGGTGCGCCGGTCAGTGCAGATGAAGGCCGACATCGTGGCGCGCGACGAGACCGAGCAGGGGGACCGGGCGCTTCTGAACCTTGGCCATACTTTCGGCCACGCGCTGGAGGCGGCGACCGGCTATTCCGACCGGCTGCTGCACGGCGAGGGCGTGGCTATCGGTTGCGCGCTGGCCTTCGAGACGTCCGCACGGATGGGGCTGATGAGCCAGGAGGCACCGTCGCGGTTCCGCGAGCACCTTTCGGCAATGGGGATGAAGCGCGACCTTGCCGATATTCCGGGCGACTTGCCCGGGGCCAACGGCCTGATCGACCTTATGGGACAGGACAAGAAGGTCGATGCGGGGCGGATCAAGTTCATCATGGCGCGCGCGATCGGTGAGGCGTTCGTGACCGACGCGGTCGACCTCGCGCTCGTGCACGACATCCTCGAAGAGGAGCTCGCGGGCCGTTAACGGCGGTTGAGGCGGCCCATCACGGTGCGGCGGCTGATGAAGCCCGTCGTCTCTCCGGCCGAGTCCACGACGGCGACGCCGTAAGCGGAGTTGAGGAGCCTCAGCACTTGCGAGAGCGGCGTTTCCGTCTGCACGACCGGCACGTTTGACACCATCGCGCGGGTGATCGGGGCATGTCCCCCGAGTTCGTCGAAGCGCGCTTCCAGGTCTTCGCTGGACAGGAACCCGGTGATCCGGCGGCTCGCACTGTCGACCACGGGAAATTCCGGCACGCCTTCACGCGAGAAGGCGTCGCGCGCGGCGTCAAGGGTGACGGTGCTGCCAAGGGCCTTGAAGCCCGTCGTCATCACCTCGCCCGCCGTAGAGGTGCGGGCAAGGCTGGTGAGGCGGACCTGCTGCATCTCGGCCCGCGCGGCCATGAAGATGAACACGGCGATGAGCGGATAGAACAGGCTGCCGATGTATAGGCCATAGAGGCCGAAAGCGACGGCGAGGGTCTGACCGATGAGCGAGGCGATGCGGGTGGCCGTGAGGCGCGTCGTGACCATCGCGAGCAGGGCGCGCAGGACGCGGCCCCCGTCCATCGGGAAGGCGGGGACCATGTTGAAGGCCGCGAGGATGAGGTTCAGCGTCGCCAGTTCGCGCGGCAGGTCGGCGAAGGTCATGCCGCCGGTCAGCGGCGCGGCCTCGAAACTCAGACCGGCGCCGAACCAGAGGATGACGAAGATCACCACGTTCACGGCGGGACCGGCAAGGGCGACAAGCACTTCCTGCCCCGGTTTCTCCGGGATGCGCAGAAGACGCGCGACGCCACCGATGGGCAGGAGCGTGATGTCGGGGGTCGGGATGCCGAACAGGCGCGCGGTCAGGGCGTGGCCGTATTCATGCGCGATGACGCAGGCGAAGAGGGCAAGCACATAGACGGTGTTGACCAGTGCCGCCTGCGGGCCGGCCGCCATCCAGGCGCTGCCCGCGACATAGGCGAGCAGAATCAGGAACGTGCCATGCACGCGCAGTTCGGAGCCGAGCAAGCGGCCGATGGGAAAAGACCAGCGCATCAGTCAGACATAGGCGCGGGGCGCGGGCGTGATAAGGGGCGCGCGGCGCGTCGCCGCGTCACCCCGGCAGACGTCGATCAGAACGGGATCTCGTCGTCGAAGTTGCCGCCGCCGGTCGCCGGGGACGCCGGGCCGCTGTCATAGCCGCCGCGGTCTTCGTAGCCGCCCGAGGAGGAGCCGCCGCCGTAGTCACCGCCGCCGCCGCTGCCGCCGCCGCGCGAATCGAGCAGGGTCAGCTCGCCACGATAGGGGCGCAGCACGACTTCGGTCGAGTAGCGGTCCTGGCCGGACTGGTCCTGCCATTTGCGGGTCTCCAGCTGGCCCTCGATATAGACCTTGGAGCCCTTCTTGAGATACTGCTCCGCGATCCGGCCGAGTGGTTCCGAGAAGATCGCGACCGAGTGCCATTCGGTGCGCTCGCGCCGTTCCCCGGTGTTGCGGTCTTTCCAGTTCTCAGAGGTCGCGATGCGCAGGTTCACCACCTTGCCGCCGTTCTGAAAGGTCCGCACCTCCGGATCGCGTCCGAGGTTGCCGACGATGATGACCTTGTTGACGGACCCAGCCATGAGGACCTCCCGAATCTTTAAAATTAGCTTCAAACGTTACATCACCCGTGCCCGATGAAGGAAAGGTTAAAATCCCCGGATCGCGCCCGGCGGAGCCTTGCCGCCCGGTCATCGCGCGAGGGTGGCGAGTCGGTCTGATTTAGGCTATCGTTCCGGGCAAAACGGAGTGTGGGCGGTGAACAAGGGACGTATTGCCGGGACATTGATCCTGACTTTCGCGATGGCCGTGCCGGTGAGTGCGGACACGCTGTTTTCTTCTTCTAACGGTCGGCGCAGTTTCGACAACGCGCTGAAGGTGCTCGACGGGCGTGCGTCGGAGCAATACTCCGGGTCGGTGCGATACCAGCCGCGACCCAAGGAGCATGTGCCCTCGTACCGCGGCAACTACCGTGGCGAATACCTTGCGCTGGCGAAATCGCTGGCGGTGAAGCACGGGATTCCCGAGGACCTTTTCCTGCGCCTCGTGCAGCAGGAATCGGGCTGGAACCCGACGGCGAAATCACATGCAGGCGCGATCGGGCTTGCCCAGCTCATGCCCGAGACGGCTGCTCTGCTGGGTGTCGATCCCGACGACCCGCGCCAGAACCTCGAAGGCGGGGCGCGCTATCTGGCCCAGCAATACAAGACGTTCAAGTCGTGGAAACTGGCGCTTGCGGCCTACAATGCCGGGCCCGAGGCCGTGAACAAGTACAACGGCGTGCCGCCTTACAAGGAAACCGAGGGTTATGTGAAGGCGATCCTCGGCGGCTGACCGTCACAGGCTGCGCGACACGAAATCCACATGGGACGCGCGGAAGCCGGTCGCCATGCGCGCGCGCCACAGCCGGAACATGAGCGGCGGCGAATATCCCGGATAGCGGGGCAGTTTTTCGTCCGCCCCCGATCCTTCGGCCAGATCCTTGCAAAACGTGCGCCATCGCGGGGCCGGCCGGGTTTCGGGTGGGAGTCGGTCCGCGAACATGCCGACCCAGGGCCGCCCCTTGCGGTCGATGAACATCGGGGTGCCGCAGCAGGTGGCGATCACGCGCTGCGCGGGGGTTCCGTCGAAGAGCCTGTGGCCTGCGAGGTTGTCGGCCCCCAAGACGCATGTCACCCGGTCCTTGCGCCAGATCGCGAACGACGTGCCGCCACCCGGACCTGCGACCTCATGTTCGAAGCGGTTTTCCAGGACGACAGCGGCGGTCTGACACTCTGCGCAATGGCAGATCGTCGCGGCCTCACAGTCGCCATGGAGGCGCAGCCGCACTTTCCGGCAATCACAGGTGACGTCTTGGGTAAGCAACAGAAGGCACTCCTAACGACGTCAGGAGAGTGGTGTTTCACGCGGATGTCAACAAAGCCGAGGTCGGAGTCTCACTTAGTGTGCGTAACGCGTTGTAACTAGGTGATAACTTGCAGCCTGTCCGCGCGCAGAATCACGCCCCGCGGCGGAACTGCGACGGCGTGCGGCCGGTATGATTCTGAAAGGCCCGCGTGAAATAGGCGGCAGAAGCGAATCCAAGCGAGGAGGCGATGTCCTTGATCGGCATATGCGTTTCGGTCAGGAGCCGCCGCGCCTCGTAATGAACCCGGTCCGCGAGGATCGACGAGGCCGGACGCCCGCAGGCCTTGTTGCAGACGCGGCTGAGGTGGGTGGGCGTGACGCCGAGGTCCTGGGCATAGTCGCGCACCGTCTTGGCCGAGTGGAAATCCTGTTCCACCAGCGCGGTATAGGCGGCCGCGAGGCGCGAGGCCGCATCTTCTTCGGGCTCTTCGATGTCGAGCGCACGCATCTGGCGCTCGATCCAGACCGACAGAAGGCCCGCGTGGCAGAGCATCGCGCGGTCGGAGGCGAGGTTGCCGCTCTCCAGCTCGGTCTGAAGGTTCTCGATCAACCGGTTCAGTTCGATGTGCTGGTCGGCGTCCTGTAGGCGCAGGTGAACCGGGTCTTCGGGCAGCGACAACTCGTCTTCGACGCCCACGGGGAACACGACGATCATGCCATGCACGGTCGAGTTCATCTCGAACCCGTGCATCGTGCCGGCGGGAACGTAGATCGCGTTGTGGGTCGTGTAGCCGGAGGTCTTGCCGTTGACCGTGATGCGGCCCTGACCGCGGGTGAACCAGAGAAGGACCGGGGCACCGTAGCTGCGCATCGCCTCGGTGCGCCATCGACCGCCGCTGGCGAGGCGCGCGAGTGGGATGACACGGAAAGGCGAGCTCAAGCTGTTGGTCTGGTCCATATTGTGCTGATTCTCCCTGTCAGTCCCAAGGCGGCCGATCCGAACTTTGTTCGATTCGTCCTATCGCACGGAACCCCTCAACCGGCGACCTCCCACCGGTAGACGATTCCCCGCGATCTGTCTTGCGGGCTATCCACAGGGGGCCGGTTTTCCTGTGGATAAGTCGAAGGTCTTTTGGCGATGTTTCCGTTGGGCCACACAGAAAAAGGGTTACGGGACTTGCGGTATCGCCACGGTTTTCCAGCCGGACATGCGCGAGCGGAACCATGTGCGTTGGCGTTTGGCGTATTGCTGGCTGGCCACGATGGCCGCATCGCGGGCGGCGTCCAGCGTCATGTCGCCCTTCAGATGTGCGATAAGTTCTCGTGCGCCGATGGCCTTGGCCGAGGGCAGCGTGGGCGACCAGCCCGGAAGGTTGGCGCGCGCCTCCTCGAGAACACCCTGCGAGAGCATCGCGTCGAACCGGCGCGCGATCCGGTCGCGCAGCCAGTCGCGCGGCGGGTCGATGACGAGGGGGAGCGCGTCTGCGAGCGGCAGGAGCGGCGGGGGCGTATCGTCCTGCCACGCCGCGAGGCCGCGTCCGGTGGTGCGCTGCACTTCCCACGCCCGCGCGACACGGGCCGGGTTCAGGAGGTCGATGCGCGCCCGCGTGGCACTGTCGAGGTCCGCGATGAGCGCGTCGGGACCTTCGTTCGCCAATAACGCCTCGCCCTCGGCCCGGATCGCGGGCGGGGTGAGCGGGATGTCGGCGAGCCCCTCGGTCAGGGCCGAGAAATAGAGCCCCGTGCCGCCGACGATGATCGGCCGCGCCTCACCTTTGAGGATCGGGGTCAGGTCGCGCAGCCAGTGGCCGACGGAATACTCGCGGTCGCCTGGAATGTGGCCATAGAGCCTGTGGGGCGCGACCTCTTCTTCCGAGACGCTCGGGCGCGCGGTCAGGATACGCCAGTTTTCAAACACCTGAAGCGCGTCGGCATTCACGATCACGCCGCCCGCCGCCCGTGCGATGGCGAGGGCCAATGCCGACTTTCCGCTCGCCGTTGGCCCGGCGATCAGGACAGGGCGGTCCGGGGCGAGCCCGTCCAGGTAGGGAGCAACGCGTTCGTCCGCCATCATCCGCTCGCATGTGCCGGGCCGTTTCGCACATTGCGCCCGGTCCCGATTTCCGACATTTTGCGCGCGATCCATACATGACCCGCGAGGACGACGCAAAGCCATGACCGAGCCCGCAACCGCAGCCGACGCCGAGATCCCGAAGCCGAAATACACGCGGGTGATGTTGAAAATCTCGGGCGAGGCGCTGATGGGCGACGGGTCCTACGGCCTCAACCCGCCGACTGTCGCCCGCATCGCGCAGGAAGTGAAGTCGGTTCACGACATGGGTGTCGAGATCTGCATGGTGATCGGGGGCGGCAACATCTTTCGCGGGCTTGCGGGCTCTGCACAGGGGATGGAGCGCACCACGGCGGACTACATGGGGATGCTCGCCACGGTCATGAACGCGCTGGCCATGCAGTCGGCGCTTGAGACGCTCGGCGTCTATACCCGTGTCATCAGCGCGATCCCGATGGATCAGGTCTGCGAGCCCTACATCCGCCGCCGCGCCGTGCGCCACCTTGAGAAAAAGCGTGTCGTGATCTTCGCGGCCGGCACCGGGAACCCCTATTTCACCACCGATACGGCGGCGACGCTGCGGGCCAACGAAATGGCCTGCGAGGCAATCTTCAAGGGGACCAAGGTGGATGGGGTCTATGACAAGGACCCCAAGAAGTTCGATGATGCGGTGCGGTATGACGAGGTGAGCTACGACGAGGCGCTGGCCAAGCGGCTGGGCGTCATGGACGCCTCGGCCATCGCGCTGGCCCGCGACAACTCGATGCCGATCATCGTCTTTTCGCTGGACGAGCCGGGAGGGTTCAAGGGCATCCTTGGCGGGCAGGGGACCTATACCAAGGTCCACGGCGGCAAGTCCGTCAGCTGATCGCGCGCCGGTGACAAGTGCCGTGCGGGCAGGGCCGATCCGGGCCGCCCGCGTGGCGCGCGTCTCTATACAATCCGGCGTAAATGAGAGTATATGACGCCAATCAACGGACCCGGGGTCCACCTGCAGGAGGTTTGAGGCATGGCTGACCAGGATTTCGACATCGACACGGACGACCTTGAG
Source organism: Maritimibacter sp. UBA3975 (assembly GCF_002384975.1). Taxonomy (NCBI): domain Bacteria; kingdom Pseudomonadati; phylum Pseudomonadota; class Alphaproteobacteria; order Rhodobacterales; family Roseobacteraceae; genus Maritimibacter; species Maritimibacter sp. UBA3975. Next base: position 133,143 of record NZ_DGCP01000009.1, on the reverse strand, counting down.
CGTCGGATGGAAGGCGCGATGGCGTCGCTGCGCACGGAATTCGCATCGCTGCGCACCGGGCGCGCGTCCTCGTCCATGCTGGAGCCGATTTCGGTCGAGGCCTACGGGCAGCGCACGCCGATCAACCAGGTGGGCACGGTGAACGTGCCGGAGCCGCGCATGGTGACGATCAACGTGTGGGACAAATCGCTCGTGAATGCCGTCGAGAAGGCGATCATGGAGTCGGGCCTGGGCATCAACCCGCAGACCAACGGCACGATCATCATGCTGCCGATCCCCGAACTCAACGAGGAACGGCGCCGGGAACTGGCCCGCGTCGCCGCGCAATATGCCGAGACCGCCCGCGTCGCGATCCGCAACGTGCGCCGCGACGGGATGGAGCAGCTCAAGAAGGCCAAGAACGACGGCATGAGCGAGGACGACAACAAGATCTGGCATGACGAGGTGCAGGCGCTGACCGACAAGTACATCGCCAATGTCGACAAGGCGCTCGAGACCAAGCAGGAAGAGATTATGCAGGTCTGATCCGAAAGGATCGGACCGGTCGCGCACAGCGGGGCGAAAGGGCAGGCCGTGAACAAACAGAGCCAGATCGCCACGGAGACCGGAAACGGTCTGCACGTTGCCATCATCATGGACGGCAACGGACGCTGGGCGAAAGAGCGCAGGCGGCCCCGGCTGTTCGGCCATCACGCCGGCGCCAAGCGGGCGCGCGAGATTGTCGAGAGCTGCCCGGACCTTGGCGTCACACACATCACGCTGTTCGCCTTTTCCACCGAGAACTGGAAGCGCACCCAATCCGAGGTGGCCGGGCTGATGAGCCTGTTTCGCCGGTACATCAACAAGACCGCGCAGGAACTGAACGACGAGGGGGCCTGTGTGCGCTTCATCGGGGACCGCATCAAGCTCGACCCGAAACTGCGCAAGCTGATGGACGACCTCGAGGATCTGACCAAGGACAATTCGCGCGTCCATGTCACGGTCGCCCTGAACTACGGCGGGCGTGACGAGGTGGCGCGCGCCACCCAGCGGCTTGCCCGCGACGTGAAGGCCGGCTCGCTCGACCCCGAGGAGATCGACGAGGAAACGCTGCCCAAGTACCTCGACACCTGTATGCTGCCTGACCCGGATCTCGTGATCCGCACGTCGGGGGAGGCGCGGGTGTCCAATTTCCTGCTGTGGCAGTCGGCCTATGCGGAATACGAGTTCATCGACACGCTGTGGCCCGACTTCGATCGGGCGAAATTCGCCGAGGTCCTGGACCGCTTCGCGGCCCGTGATCGCCGGTTCGGTGCGGTGAAGAATGCCTGAAACCGCCGTCAGTTCGAAATGGTCCGACCTGTCCACGCGGGTCGTGTCGGCGGGCGTGATCGTGCTTCTGGCGCTTGGTGCGTTGTTCGCCGGGCCGCTTGTCTGGTCGATCTTCGTGCTCGTGATCTATGTCCTGATGCTGCGAGAGCTGGCCAAGCTTTGCGAGGTCGAGATCCCGACCCTGCGCCGCTGGATCATCGCCCTCATGCCGATCGCGGTCCTGGTGGTCACACTGTTGCTGCCGTTGGCGGGACCGGAAGAGGTCGGGCCGGACGCCGTGTGGGATGCCTTTCGGCTTGGCGTGATGCGGGTGGCGCTGATCGCGCTGGTGCCGCTCGGCATCGGGCTTTTGCTTCTGCGCGCGGGTCATCGGACCTGGATCGCCTATGGTGCGTTGCTGGCGGCGGCGGCCGGGTCGCTCGTCTTCGGGCAACTGGTCGCCGGGCCGCGCGGTATCCTCGCGCTGGTGGGGATCGTGGTGATCTCGGACGTGGCGGGGTATTTCGCGGGCCGTGCCTTTGGCGGGCCGAAGTTCTGGCCGCGTGTCAGCCCGAAGAAAACCTGGTCCGGAACGGTCGCGGGCTGGATCGGCGCGGGAATCTTCGGCGCGATTGTGGCCCCCGGCCTGCTTGCGGTCCCGTGGTGGGCGGGGGCGCTCGGCGCCGTGGTCCTGTCGTTCGCGGGACAGATGGGCGATATCGCGGAAAGCTGGCTCAAACGGCGGGCGGGCGTGAAGGACAGCTCCGCGCTCATCCCCGGACACGGCGGCGTACTGGACCGGCTCGACGCTCTGGTCGCCGTGGCTGCGCTGGCCGGGGTGGTGGCCGTGCTGTCCGGGCTGCTTCCATGACACGGCGTGTCTCGATTCTCGGCGCGACCGGGTCCATCGGCTGTTCCACCATCGACCTGATCGCCCGCGACCCCGCGGCCTATGATGTCGTCGCACTCACCGGCGGGCGCAACATCGCGCGGCTGGCCGAGCAGGCGCGGGCGCTTGGGGCTGAGATCGCAGTGACCAGCGATGAGGCGCTATTGCCCGACCTGCGAGCCGCGCTCGATGGCACGGGGATTGCCTGTGCCGCCGGGCCGGAGGCCATCGTGGAGGCCGCGCGCCGCCCCGCCGACTGGGTGATGTCCGCCATCGTCGGGGCTGCGGGCCTGCCGCCGGGTCTGGCCGCGCTGGAGGAAGGGGCGACGCTGGCGCTTGCCAACAAGGAAAGCCTCGTCACCGCGGGGCCGCTCATCCTTGAAACCGCACGGTCGCATGGCGCGCGAATCCTGCCGGTGGACAGCGAGCACTCCGCCGTCTTCCAGGCGCTGGTCGGCGAAGAGATTTCAGCCGTCGAACGGGTGATCATCACCGCCTCGGGCGGCGCGTTCCGGGACTGGCCGCTGGAGAAGCTGAGCGAGGCGTCTCTGTCGGAAGCGTCGTCCCATCCCAACTGGGACATGGGGCAGCGTATCACCATCGACTCGGCCTCGATGTTCAACAAGGCGCTGGAGCTGATCGAAACGCGGGAGTTCTTCGGCGTCGAGCCTTCGCAGATCGAAGTGATCGTCCATCCGCAAAGCCTGATCCATGCGCTGGTCGGTTTCAACGACGGCGGGCTCATGGCGCATGTGGGGCCGGCGGATATGCGTCATGCCATTGGCTATGCGCTGAACTGGCCCGCACGCAAGGAGTTGCCGGTGGAGCGGCTGGACCTTGCCAGAATCGGCCAGCTCGATTTCCGTGCGCCGGAAGATGCACGCTACCCGGCGCTCCGGCTCGCCCGTGAGGTGATGGAGGCGCGCGGCATGGCAGGCGCGGTGTTCAACGCGGCAAAGGAGTCCGCGCTCGACGGGTTCATCGCCGGGCGCATCGGTTTCATGGACATGGCGGGGGTCGTGCAGGACGTGCTCGCGCAACTGTCAGGTGACACGGGCCTCATGTCTGCCGCATTTTCCCTTGATAACGTGCGCGCCGCAGACCACATGGCGCGGGTACGAGCAGAAGAAAACATGGCCGGGGACAACGCCCCGCAAAGGAGCGACACGTGGACCTGACCGGGCTGATCCCGTCCTTCGGCAACCTCGCCTTCACCCTCATCGCCTTCATCATCGCGCTGACGATCATCGTCGCGATCCATGAATACGGGCATTACATCATCGGCCGGGTCACCGGCATCAAGGCCGACGTCTTCTCGATCGGGATCGGGCCCGTGCTGGCCAAGCGGACCGACAAGCACGGCACCCAATGGCAGATCGCGGCCTTTCCCGTGGGCGGCTACGTCAAGTTCCGGGGGGATGCCAATGCGGCCTCGGCCGGTGTGGACGAGGGGGCGATGGAGGGCCTGAGCGACGAGGAGCGACGGCATACGATGCACGGCGCACCGCTCTGGGCGCGGGCGTTGACCGTGGCCGCTGGTCCCGTATTCAACTTCGTTCTCTCGGCACTCATCTTCTTTTCGATGGCCTTTTACAGCGGGGTCGCGACCGACCCGTTGACGGTCGACAAGCTGGCGCCTGTTTCGGGTCTGGAATCGCTCGAACCGGGGGACCAGATCCTGTCGATCGCCGGGGAGGAAACTCCGCCGCTCGACGACTTCTCGGATTTCGTCGCCACCCTGCCGAACGAAAGCCCGGTGGACTACACCGTGTTGCGCAACGGGCAGGAGGTGAGCTTTCAGGCGATGCACCCCTATCCGCCCTATGTCAGTTCCGTCACGCCGCAGTCGGCGGCGGCGGACGCGGGGCTGCGTGAAGGTGATCTTATCCAGACCGTGAACGGCGAGCCGGTCGCCACGTTCGAGACGCTGCGCCAGATCGTGGGCGAGGGGGATGGCGAGACGCTGGACCTCACCATCCTGCGCGAGGGCGAGGGCGTCGACGTGACGCTCACCCCGCGCCGGGTTGATCTGCCGCTGCCGGAAGGGGGATTCGAGACCCGCTGGCTCATCGGTGTGTCCGGCGGGCTGGTGTTCGAGCCCGAGACGCGCGCGCCGACCTTCGGCGAGGCGGTTTCGACGGGCGTCGGGCAGGTGGGTTACATCATCACCTCGTCGTTGTCGGGGCTGTGGCACATGATCACCGGCGCGATTTCGTCGTGCAACCTGCGCGGGCCGATCGGGATCGCCGAGACCTCGGGCGCGGCGGCGAGTCAGGGTGTGGACAGCTTCATCTGGTTCATCGCGGTTCTGTCGACCGCCGTGGGGCTGCTCAACCTGTTCCCGATTCCCGTGCTGGACGGCGGGCACCTCGTCTTTCACGCCTATGAGGCCGTGGCGGGCAAGCCGCCGAGCGACCGGGCGATGCGCGTTCTGCTGACCGTTGGCCTCGCCCTGATCCTGTCGATCATGGTGCTGGGCGTGACGAACGACCTTTTCTGTCCCTGACCGGGAAAGGCGGGCGCGGGGCGAATGCCCTGAAAATGCCACAATTGCGCGATGCTGCTGCCCGAATCCGGAGTGACTGTGACCCCAACTGAATGGAGGTATGGGTCATGGAACACATCCAGCAAAGCTATCGTGGGCTGCACCTGCTCATGGATCTGAATTGGGATCGGCTGCTCTACGTCGGCACCATCGCGGCGGCGCTTGGCTGCGGCGCGCTGATGGGTGCTTTCCTGCACTGATCCGGGTGCGGGCGCTGGCGCCCGGAAACCTTCAAAAATCGAACCTGTCGCAGGGCCGCCATAGCGCGGCCCTTGCCCGTTTCACACGCTTTGACACTGTCCGCCAAACCGGCTAGTCACACTAGGGACTGGGATGTCTGAGCGGATGATAACAAGATGACGTATAACGAGCAGCGTAACGCCCGTATTGCCGGGCTACGCAAATCCGTCCTCGCGCCGGCTGCCACCGCGCTTTTCCTTGGGGTTTCAGGGGCTTCTCTTCTGGCTCCGACGGCAGCTTCGGCGCAGGCCTACAATTTCTCTTCCGTGCAGATCGTCGGGACCGAAAAAATCGAGGCCGCGACCGTCCTCTCCTACTTGGGATTCGGCAAGAACCAGACGGTGAGCGCGGGCGAGTTGAACGACGCCTACCAGCGCCTGCAGGGGTCGGGACTTTTCGACACGGTGAAACTCGAGCCGCGTGGCCGAACGCTGGTCGTGCGTGTGCAGGAGCAGTCGTTCATCAGCCGCATCAACGTCGAGGGCAACCGGCGCAAGGATGACGAGGACCTGATCGCCCTGATCCAGTCCCGCCCGCGTCAGGTCTTTTCCCCCGCGCAGGCCGAACGCGACGCTCAGACCATCGCCGAGGCTTATGCCGCCGATGGCCGGATCGCCGCCGACGTGACGCCACGCATCATCCGGCGCAACAATGGCCGCGTTGACCTCGTCTTCGAGGTGATCGAGGGCAAGAACGCCGAGATCGAACGTCTGAGCTTTGCCGGCAACCGCAGTTTCTCCGACTCGCGCCTGCGCCGTGTTCTCACATCCAAGCAGGCGGGCCTTCTGCGTGCTTTCGTAAAGGCCGATACCTACGATCCCGGACGGCTCGACTTCGACCGTCAGGTCCTCGCCGATTTCTACAACTCGCGCGGCTTCATCGATTTCGAAGCGCAGGCGGTGGCAGCGGAAGTGCCGGATTCCCGCGATGGCTACCAGGTCACCTTCAAGGTGATCGAGGGTCAGCAGTTCTCGGTCGGCGACGTGAACACCGTGTCCGAAGTGGACGGTATCAACGTGGCCGAGTTCGAGCGCGTGGCGCGTCTGCGCCAAGGTGCGGTCTACAACCCCGCCGATGTCGATCAGGCCATTGCCCGTATGGAACGGCTCGCGATCCAGAAGGGGCTCAACTTCATCACGGTGGAGCCCCGCGTTGTGCGCAACGACCGTGAGGGCACGCTTGACCTGACACTCGCCATCACCCGCGGCCCGCGCGTGATCGTCGAGCGCATCGACATCGAGGGCAACCAGACCACGCTAGACCGTGTCGTGCGCTCGCAGTTCCGCACTGTCGAAGGCGACCCCTTCAATCCGCGCGAAATCCGCAATGCGGCGGAGCGCATCCGCGCGCTGGGATATTTTGCGGACGTGGCCGTCGAGGCCCGCGAAGGCTCGGCCTCCGACCGCGTGGTGGTGGACGTGGAAGTGGAAGAGCAGGGCACCGGCTCGCTTTCCTTCGGCGCGTCCTATTCGACCGCGACGGGCTTCGGCATCAACGCTTCGTTCCAGGAGACCAACTTCCTCGGGCGCGGCCAGTTCATCTCTGCCGAGTTCACCGGTGGCGTGGCCAACCGCAACTACTCGTTCAGCTTTGCCGAGCCGCGCCTGTTCGGTCGCGACCTCGAGCTCGGGATCAACGCGTTCTACTTCGACACGCTGTCGAGCGCCCGCTCGCGTTACGACACGACCCGTCTTCTGGTGGAGCCTTATCTCGAATTCCCGATCAGCCCGTCCAGCCGGATCGGCGTGCGGGCGAACGTGAAGGGCTCGAACATCAGCAACCTGTCGCCCACGAGTTCGGCGGTTCTGGCCGCCGAAGCCGCGCGCGGCTGGCAGATCGGCGTTGGCGCTGGTTTCACCTACAAGTTCGACACGGCGATCAACGCGCTGGACGATACCTCGCGGTTCTTTCTCCAGTTCGACGGTGACATCGGCGGGCTTGGTGCGGACAACCAGTTCCTGAAGGCGACCGCGCTGGCGCGCGCGCAGACCCGTATCCTCAATGACGAGGTGACGTTGCGCGCCGAAGTCGAGGGTGGTGCGCTCTATTCGATCTCGGGCGCGGGCAGCCGCATCACGGATCGATTCCAGCTTGGCCCCGACAAGGTGCGCGGTTTCCAGTCCTACGGCACCGGTCCGCGTGACCTGACCGTGGCCAACCGTGACGCGCTTGGCGGCAACTACTTCGTCGCGGCGCGTGTCGAGGCGCAGTTCCCGCTGGGTCTGCCCGAAGAGTACGGGATTTCCGGCGGCGTCTTTGCCGATGCGGGGTCGCTCTGGGGACTGGACAACACCGGGGGCGGCACGGTGGACGACGCGTTCTACCTGCGGTCATCGGTCGGTGCGTCGCTGTTCTGGGACACGCCCATCGGTCCACTGCGGTTCAACTACTCGATCCCGGTTATCAAGCAGGGGTATGATCGCGAAGGCCGGTTCGAAGTGACCATCCAGACCTCGTTCTGATCCCCGTGTGCCTGCGCACCGGACGGGAGCGCCCATGCGACTGACGACCTTTGCCATGGTTCTTGCAGCCTCGCTCACCGCTGCCGCGCCTTCTGTGGCGCAGCAGCTGGGTCAGGTGGTGTCGCAGATCCTCACCATCGATCGCGAGGCGCTGTTCGAGCAAAGCGCCTATGGTCAGCGCGTTTCGGCTGCGCTGGAGGCCGAATCGGCGCGGCTGTCGGCCGAAACCCGCGAGATCGAGCAGGCGCTGGAGGAAGAGGAGCAGCGTCTCACCGACCAGCGCGACACGATGAGTGCTGCGGAATTCCGGGACGCGGCGGACGCCTTTGACGAAAAGGTCGTTGAATTGCGCGCTGACCGCGACGGGGCACAGGCCGACTTTCTGAAGCGGCTGGAAACGGCCCAGCGTGATTTCTACAACCGGATCGGTCCTATCCTGGGCCGGATCATGCAGGCGCGCGGCGCGGTCGTCCTGCTCGACAAACGCTCGGTCCTTCTGGCGATCAACGGGATCGATGTCACACAGGACGCCATCGACGCCATCGACGAGAATCTCGGGAATGGTGCCGAGGCGGCACCTGAACCGGTGCCGGACGAGACGAACGAGGGCGACGCGGCGACCCCGGATTGACGCGGGGCGGGGCGGTGAACCCTTGCGCCGCAGCGCATGCCGGGGCAAAAGGCGACCCATGATACGAAGGACTTACGCATGACCGACGTTCCGACCACGGCCGATATTCACCTGATCCAACGCTGCATTCCGCATCGCTATCCGTTCCTTCTGATCGATCGGGTCGAGGATGTCGTGGCGAACGAAAGCGCGGTCGGGGTGAAGAACGTCACGTACAACGAGCCGCATTTCCAGGGCCATTTCCCGCAGACGCCGATCATGCCGGGGGTCACCATCGTCGAGGCGATGGCCCAGACTTCGGCGGTGATGGTGTCGCTGTCGCTGGACCTCGTGGACAAGGAACCGCTGGTCTATTTCATGGGCATCGACAAGGTGAAGTTCCGCCGCAAGGTGGTGCCGGGCGATGTGCTCAGGATGCAGATCCGGACGATCCGGGGCGGTTCGAAGATCTGGAAGTTCGACGGACGCGCGACCGTGGACGGTGAACTGGCCTGTTCCGCCGAGTTTTCGGCCATGATCGACCTCAGCCAGTCGCCCTCGGCCTGACCGTTCCCAAATCGAGTGCGGGCAAGCCCGCACGCAGGATTTGCGCCGCCCCGGCTGACGCCGGGCCGGCGCGGCAGGGCGCGTTGCCCCCGTCGCGACGGGTCGTGACTCCCCCGATGTCTTCAAGAAACGAAGAAGCGGTCAGTGGCCGCGCCAGATCCAGCCGCCACCAAAGATGCGGCTGCTGTCGGAAGCGTAGAACACGCAGGCCTGACCCGGTGAGACGCCTTCCTCAGGTGTGAGAAGTTCCACCTCGGCTTCGGTGTCGCTGAGCGGGCGGATGATCGCCTCGCGCGGGGGGCGGGTTGAGCGGACCTTCACCGCGAGGTGCCATTCGGACCGGGAGGTAAAGGGCTCATCGCCCAGCCAGTTGATCTCGCGCACCGGGATCGTGCGTGTGGCGAGCATCTCTTTCGGGCCGACGACGACCTGACGCGTGTCGGTGTCCAGCTTCACCACATAGAGAGGCTCGGCCAAACCACCGATGCCGAGCCCGCGGCGCTGGCCGATGGTGTAGTGGATCACGCCCTCATGAGTGCCCAGAACGCGCCCGTCCGCATGGACGATCTCGCCGGGTTCGGCGGCCCCGGGGCGCAGCTTTTCGATAACGCCAGCGTAGTTTCCGTCGGGCACGAAGCAGATGTCCTGACTGTCGGGCTTGTCCGCCACCTCGAGCCCGAATTCCCGGGCGAGAGCGCGGGTTTCGTCCTTGGTTCTAAGGTGGCCAAGGGGAAAGCGTAGGAAGTCGAGCTGTTCGGGCGTGGTGGAGAACAGGAAATAGCTTTGATCGCGGTTCGCGTCGGCGGCCTGATGGAGTTGCGGCCCGGCGTCGCCATCGAATCGCTGGATGTAATGCCCGGTGGCCATGCAATCGGCGTCTAGGTCGCGGGCGGTGGCCAGCAGATCCTTGAACTTCACGCGTTCGTTGCAGCGGATGCAGGGCACGGGAGTCGCGCCGCCGAGGTAGCTGTCGGCGAACTCCTCGATCACCGCTTCGCGAAAGATGTTCTCGTAATCGAGGACGTAGTGTGGAAAGCCCATTTCCTCGGCCACGCGGCGCGCGTCGTGAATGTCGATGCCTGCGCAGCAAGCGCCCTTTTTCGCGAGCGCCGCGCCGTGGTCGTAGAGTTGCAGCGTCACGCCCACCACGTCGTAGCCTTCCCGCGCGAGCTTGGCCGCGACCACGGAGCTGTCCACGCCGCCGGACATGGCGACGACCACACGGGTTTCGCTCTCGGGTTTGGCGAAACCGAGGGAATTCAGGCGGGGTTGGGTGTCGAGGCTCATGGGCGGGCTCCTTGAACGCGCGAATATATGAAAATTGGACACAACAACAAGGCCGCGTTTCACCACTCCTTAAGTCAGTCGCGCAAAAGTGCTTGCGCGAAGATGACGAGAGACCAAAGTGATGTATTTGAAAAAAGTCGATGGCCCGCGTGCCGTGCGCCTGCCGGACGGCAGCCACATGACGCGCGCGGACCTGCCCCGGGCGGATACGCGACGCTGGGTCGCGTCGCGCAAGGCGGCGGTGGTCCGGGCGGTGACCTTTGGCCTGATCCCGTTGCCGGAGGCTTTGGCAACCTATTCCCTGTCTGAAGAGGAGTTCGCCGAATGGCAACATGCGGTCGAAACGCATGGGGAGGCGGCCCTGAAAGCGACGGCCGTGCAAAAGTATAGACAACCTTAGGTAGAGTGCGCTAAATTGTTCGCAACGGTAACGGGACGTTAACCATTTGAGTTAAAGGTGCGTTCGAACGGAACGAGAACTTTTTGGAGATTGACTGATGCGGATCCTGCTGGTCGAAGACGATCCCACCACCTCGCGCTCGATTGAGCTCATGCTGACCCACGCGAACCTGAACGTCTATTCGACGGACCTGGGTGAAGAGGGGGTCGATCTCGCCAAACTCTACGATTACGACCTGATCCTTCTCGATCTCAACCTGCCCGACATGAATGGTCACGAGGTGCTGCGCCAGCTCCGCATGGCGCGGATCGAAACACCGATCCTTATCCTTTCCGGCTCTGACGATACCGAGAACAAGCTCAAGGGCTTCGGGTTCGGGGCGGACGATTACATGACCAAGCCCTTCCATCGCGATGAACTGGTCGCGCGCATCCACGCGATCATCCGGCGTTCCAAGGGTCATTCCCAATCGGTCATTGCGACCGGCCTCGTGGAGGTCAACCTCGATGCCAAGTCGGTGGAAGTTGACGGAAAGCCCGTTCACCTGACCGGCAAGGAATACCAGATGCTCGAGCTTCTGAGCCTGCGCAAGGGCACGACGCTGACCAAGGAGATGTTCCTCAATCATCTCTACGGCGGCATGGACGAACCGGAGCTTAAGATCATCGACGTCTTCATCTGCAAGCTTCGCAAGAAACTCGCCGAAGCCACCGGCGGCGAGAACTACATCGAGACCGTCTGGGGGCGTGGTTATGTACTGCGCGACCCGCAGCCGGCGGAGATGGAGAGCCAGGTGGCGATGGGGGCGTGAGCCCCGCAAGAGCTCACGCGGTTTCTGTGCACGAAGCTGCGTGAGGCCGGGGTATTCCCGGCGACGATTTCATTTCGACCCTCCCGACTTCCCGGCGGCCCAGGCCGCCGGGTTTTTCTTTCAGTCTTTTCGGTCCGGCTGGACGTACGGGCAGGTGAACCGTATCTCTTTCCATGCGCCAAGTTGGGGGACCAGATGACGGATTTCGCGGACACACCTGTGGCAGAGCTGTCAGAGACCCAAGCCCGGGGCGAGCTCGCGCGGCTCGCGACGCTGCTGGCGCAAGCGAATGCGGCCTATCACACCGAGGATGCGCCCGAGATCACGGACGCGGAATACGACGCAGCGAAGCGGCGCAATTCAGAGATCGAGGCCAGGTTTCCTGCGCTCAAGCGGGCCGACAGTCCCAGTGAGCAGGTCGGCGCGGCGCCGGCGGAAGGTTTCGCGAAGGTGCGCCACCGCGTCCGGATGCTGTCTCTTTCCAATGCGTTCGACGACGATGATATCCGCGATTTCGACAGGCAGGTCCGGGCCTTCCTCGGCATGAGCGGAGACAACCCGCTTGCATATACCGCCGAGCCGAAGATCGACGGCCTGTCATTGTCGTTGCGCTACGAGAACGGGACCCTGATCGAAGCGGCGACGCGGGGCGACGGGGCCGAAGGGGAGAACGTCACCGCGAATGCGCGCACCATCGAGGATGTGCCGCAGACGTTGACCGGCGCGCCCGAGGTGCTTGAGGTACGCGGCGAAGTCTACATGTCGCATGACGATTTCGCGCGCTTGAACGAGTCGCAATCTGAAAAGGGCGGCAAGACATTTGCCAATCCGCGCAACGCTGCGGCCGGGTCGCTTCGGCAACTGGACAGCCGGATCACCGCCGCGCGACCTTTGCGTTTCTTCGCCTATAGCTGGGGCGAACTTTCTGAACCGTTTGCGGAAACGCAGATGCAGGCCATCGAACGCCTCGCCGCGCTCGGATTTTCGACGAACCCGCTGACCAGACTGGTGACGACACCGGACGAGATGCTCGCGCATTACCATGCGATCGAGGAGATGCGCGCGACGCTGGGCTATGACATCGACGGAGTGGTCTACAAGGTCGACGATCTCGCGCTTCAGGGACGGATGGGGTTTCGGTCCACGACGCCGCGATGGGCCATCGCGCACAAATTCCCGGCAGAGCTTGCCTGGACCCGACTGGAGGCGATCGACATTCAGGTCGGGCGCACCGGCGCGCTCTCGCCGGTCGGGCGGCTGACCCCTGTGACCGTGGGCGGCGTCGTCGTGTCGAATGCGACCCTCCACAATGAGGACTACATCGCCGGGCGTGATTCGAAGGGCGAGGAGATCCGTGGTGGCAAGGACATCCGCATCGGCGACTGGGTCCAGGTCTACCGCGCGGGCGACGTGATCCCGAAGGTCGCGGACGTGGACCTCGACAAGCGCCCGGACGACGCGGCGCCCTATGTATTTCCCGACACCTGCCCCGAATGCGGGTCCGCGGCGATCCGGGAGGAGGGCGACGCGGTGCGCCGTTGCACGGGCGGCATGATCTGCCCGGCGCAGGCTGTGGAGAAGCTCAAACACTTCGTGTCCCGCGCAGCTTTCGACATCGAAGGGCTCGGGTCGAAACAGGTGGAGGCCTTTTACCACGACGAGACCCTGCCGATCCGCGAGCCTGCAGATATCTTCACCTTCGCCCGGCGCGACGGTGAGGCATTGGCCAAACTCAAGAACCGCGATGGCTGGGGCGAGAAATCCGCGACCAACCTGTTCGCCGCCATCGACGAGCGGCGGCACATTCCACTCAACCGCGTGATCTTCGCGCTCGGCATACGGCATGTTGGCGAAAACTCGGCCAATCTGCTCGCCCGGCATTATGGCGACTGGCCGACTTTCGAGGCGGCGATGACGGAGGCAACGCCTGAGGGAGGGGCGGCGTGGGAGGAACTTCTGTCCATCGACGGGGTGGGCGAGACGATGGCGACATCACTGGTCACCACGTTCCACCAGGAGGCCGAGCGGGCGTCTATCGACCGCCTCGTCGCAGAACTCGACATCGCGGCGGTCGAAGCGCCTCAGAGCGCGGGTAGCCCGGTTGCAGGCAAGACGGTCGTTTTCACCGGCACATTGGAGAAGATGACGCGGGCCGAGGCCAAAGCTCGGGCGGAGTCGCTCGGGGCCAAGGTCTCAGGCTCGGTCTCCGCCAAGACCGACCTCGTCGTTGCGGGGCCGGGCGCCGGATCGAAGGCCAAGAAAGCCGAGGAGCTGGGGGTCGAGATCGTGGACGAGGACGGCTGGCTCGAACTGATCGCGGGCGCATGAGCACGCGGCCCGAAATCCTGTTCCCGCTCTTTGCCGAGCTCGAGACGCTGGGTGGCGTGGGTCCGAAATCGGCCAAGTCTCTGGCGTCCCTAGGAATCGAAAAGCCGCGTGACCTGTTGTTTTCCTTGCCCTATTCCGGCGTCGACCGGAGCTTTCGCGCCTCGGTGGCCGAGGTGCGCCCGCCCGTGACGGTGACCGTCGAGGCGGAAGTCGGCCACCATATCAAGCCTGCTTCGCGCAACCGCCCCTACAAGGTCGAGATGACCGATGCGCTGACCACGTTTCACGTCATCTTCTTCCACGGCAGCCCCGACTGGATCTCACGCAACCTGCCGACCGGGCAGCGCCGGATCGTGTCGGGCAAGATCGAGGAATACGACGGGATCCGGCAGATGCCGCATCCGGACCATATCCTGCGACCGGGCGAAGCCGACCAGATACCGGAGTTCGAGCCTGTCTATCACCTGGCCCAAGGTGTGACGCAGAAGCTTATGTTCCGGGCCGTGGGCGAAGTGCTGTCGCGCGTGCAGCCGTTGATCGAGTGGATCGATCCGGCGTTGAAGTCGCAGGAGCATTGGCCGGACTGGCATGAGGCCGTGCGGATCGCGCATATGCCGCCGGGGCCCGATGACCTTTCGCCGCAGGCCCCGGCGCGGCGGCGGCTGGCCTATGACGAGTTCTTCGCGCACCAGCTTACGCTGGCGCTCGCCCGCGCCCGGATGCGGCGCGGCAAGGGGCGGGCCTCGGTCGGGACCGGGGCGTTGCAGGACAAGGTGCGCGCCGCGCTTCCCTATCAGCCGACCGGCGCGCAGGAGCGGGCGGTGGCCGATATCGCGGCCGACATGGCGGCGGGGCAGCGCATGAACCGGCTGCTTCAGGGTGACGTGGGCGCGGGCAAGACGCTTGTCGCGTTTCTCGCGCTGCTTACGGCGATCGAGGCAGGCGGGCAGGGCGTGATGATGGCGCCCACCGAAATCCTCGCCCGCCAGCATGTTGAGAGCCTGCGGCCGATGGCGGAAGCCGCCGGGGTTGTGGTCGAGTTGCTCACGGGCCGGGACAAGGGCGGCGAGCGGCGCGCCAAGCTGGAGGCGCTGGGGCGCGGCGATATCCATGTGCTTGTCGGCACGCATGCGGTGTTTCAGGATGATGTGGTCTACCATGACCTGCGCCTTGCTGTCGTCGATGAACAGCATCGCTTTGGTGTCGCGGAACGGATGCGTTTGGGGAAGAAGGGGGAGGCCGCGGACGTGCTGGTCATGACGGCGACGCCGATCCCCCGCTCGTTGTCGCTTGCCCAATATGGTGACATGGATGTCTCGGTGCTCGATGAAAAGCCGCCGGGGCGCAAGCCGATCACGACCTCGGCCGTCCCGGTTGCCCGGTTGGACGACGTGGTGGCGCGGCTGAGGCAGGTGACGGGCAAAGGGCAGCAGGCTTATTGGGTTTGCCCACTGGTCGGCGAAAGCGAGGTGAGCGAACTCATCGCGGCGGAGGAGCGGTTCAAGCAATTACGCGCGGCATTGGGCGAAGGCGTCGTGGGGCTTGTCCACGGGCAGATGCCGCCGGCCGAAAAGGACGCCGCGATGGCCGCGTTCCAGAGGGGCGAGACCAAGGTGCTGGTCGCAACGACGGTGATCGAAGTGGGGGTGGATGTGCCCAACGCGACGATCATGGTGATCGAGCGGGCTGAGCATTTCGGGCTCGCGCAGCTCCACCAATTGCGGGGCCGGGTCGGGCGCGGCTCGCAGGCCTCGACCTGCCTGCTGCTCTACCAGCCGCCGTTGACGGAAGGTGGAGAGAAACGGCTCGGGATCATGCGTGATACCGAGGACGGGTTCCGGATCGCCGAGGCGGACCTCGAAATCCGTGGCGCGGGTGACCTGATCGGGACCGCGCAATCCGGTCTGCCGCGGTTCATGATCGGAGATCTCGAACATCAGGCCGGGTTGATGGCCGTGGCGCAGAAGGATGCGCGCAAGCTGCTGGCGGATGATCCGGAGTTGACCACGCCGCGTGGCGAGGCGGCGCGTGTTCTCCTCTGGCTCATGCGCCAGGATGAAGCGATCCGTTTGATTTCAGTGGGTTAGGCTAAACGTTCCAGAAAGTTCTCAGATGTTCTTAAAAAGTTCTTTACAGAACAGGTTCGAATATGAGAACAAAGTGGTAACAAGAGAACACAAACGGAACGAACGAGCAGGAGCCCACGATGATGAACGAGATTCGCCAAGTGCTTCACCGGTCCCGCGCCACGATCTGGCAAGACATGGCTGGCGGCGCCGCTCTCATGATCGGGCTCGTCGGAATGCTCCATCTGCCCGGGTTCTTCTGAGATTTCGAGTTTCTGCCTGCGGTAAAAAGGGTCCCGGCATCTCTGTCCCCAACACCTGATGCCTGCGCTGTCCCAAGCGTTTCCTGTCCCACCCGGTACTGCCTCTGTCCCCGGGTTCGGCCCACACCGCATAACTTCCGCCGTCTCGGACCCCGGGGCGGCGGTTTTTTTTGTGTTTCGCGGGGTTCAGGCGGCGTCTTGCGCCTCATCCATCGCGGCGAGCGTCGCCTCCCACGCGAGCAGGATCGAGGGGTGGCGGTTCTTGAACTCGCGCGCCGGGCGCAGGACTTCAAGCTCGTCAAAAGGCGCGGGCGGGGTCGGCCCGTCCTCCTTGAGCATGGCGATGAGGGCGTCGCGGGCGGTCGCGATGGTCGTGCGGTCCTGCCCCACAACATGCTTGCCGAGGATCGCCGAGGACGCCTGACCCAGCGCGCAGGCTTTCACGTTCTGCGCGAAATCCGCGATCTTGCCGTCCCGCACCGTCACATCCGCGGTCACCGTCGAGCCGCACAGCGGGGAGCGCTGCTTGGACGTTCCGCCGGGTGTGTCGAGACGCCCGTGATGCGGAATATCGGCGGCCAGCGCGAGGATGCGCTTGGAGTAGAGCTTGATGAGGTCGGTGTCGGACATGGGTTCCCCTCGGGTCGCGTCCCCCTTAGATAGGCGAGCGAAATGCGTTTGGAAAGGTTACGGAGATGGCGTTCGATCCGACCACACTCGTCTACGATCACAAGGGCCTGATCCCCTGCATTGCGCAGGAGGCCGGGACCGGTGAGGTGCTCATGATGGCTTGGATGAATGCCGAGGCCGTCGCGCGCACGGTCGCCACGGGGCGCGTGACATATTGGAGCCGGTCGCGGCAGACGTTCTGGATCAAGGGTGAGACTTCCGGCCATTTCCAGAAGCTCGTCGAGCTCCGCGTGGATTGCGACAATGATTGCTTGCTGGCGCTTGTGGAGCAGGAGGGTCCAGCTTGTCACACCAACCGTCGAACCTGTTTCTACACAGCGGTGCGCGACGGCGAAGAGGTTGAACTGATGGGGCCGATGGCCTGATTACAGCCGGTCTATCTCGACGCTTTCGACCGTTTCGCCGGATTTCTTCTGCTGGATTTCATTGAGAAGCCGCGTGAGCCGCTTGCGTTTGCGGCGCGCGCGGATCTGGCGGGCTTCGACCGCGCGGGGGCGCACGGCGACGTCGCCGCCGCCGGCGATGTCGAACTCCCGCGATGCCGCAACGATGTGTTTTGCCTGATTGGTGGCGGCGACCACGATCAGCTTGAGCCGCTTCGGGTCGTCCGCATTGTTCTTCATCGCGTGAAACTCGGCCCGCTCCGCGACCTCGCGAAAGCTCCCGATATCCACGAAGGCACCGCTGTTGATCGGGCCTTGTCCGGTGATCTCGGTCGGGCGCTCCATTTCGCCGTCACGGAGTTCCTTGCGGTCCACGACGGAGGCCAGCGTGGGGGCTTTCTCCCCTTCCGTCGCGGCGAGGACGTCGAGCAGATAGACCGGCTGCGCGCCCATGTTCGAGATGAGGCAGCGGCTGTCGAGGTCCTCGCCGCCGCCCCGGTTGATCAGGAGAGAGGACCGGCGCTGTTGCACGAAGCCGATCAGAAAGATGTTCAGATAGACGACCCAGACCAGCATGGTCGTGAGGGAGGTCACGAGCTGCACGATCTCGATATGGTCTGTCAGTGCGTCGAGCATGGTGGGCAGTGTCTTTCGGTCGCTTGGAGTCACCTTGGTTAGCGTTCCAACACGAGGCGGCCGGGGAAGTTCCCGAACCTGTCAGAAACCGACCATGCGGCGGATGTCGGCCGGGGACATCCCGTCGTCGCGAAAGGCGCGGATGGCGCGGGAGTGGGCGATCTTGGCCAGCCGCGTGCCGCTTTCATCGCGGATCAGGTCGTGGTGGTGGTAGGTTGGGACGGGCCAGCCCATGAGCGTCTGGAGCACGACATGCAGGAACGTCGCGTGCCACAGATCCGCGCCGCGCACGACATGGGTGATCCCCTGCGCGGCGTCGTCTTGCGGGCAGGCGAGGTGATAGGCCGGGTCGCCGGTGCCTTTGCGCCGGAGCACGGGGTCGCCGATCTTCGCGAGAAGGGCCTCGGGGTCCGGCTGATGGGTGCCGGCATGCTGCGGCCCGGTCTCGGTGAAGGCGGGCAGGGGGCCGGTTGCCTCAAGGGCGCGGGCGAGGTTCAGGCGCAGGGCATCGCCGGGCCGAGCGTCCTTCATCGGGCGGCTTCGGCAGGTTCCGGGATAGACCAGCCCGTCCCAGCCCGGTGTCGCCCCGGCCTCGGCCACGTCGCGCCGGGAACAGGAACAGGGGTAGAGCAATCCGCGCGCCGCGAGTGTGGTCAGCGTGGCATCGTAGTCTGAAGAGTGGTCGGACTGCCGCCAGACCGGTTCGGGCCAGTCGAGGCCGAGCCATCGCAGATCTTCGAAAATCGCGGCGTCATATTCCGGACGGCACCGGGTGCTGTCGGTGTCCTCGATCCGCAGGAGCGCACTGCCGCAAAACTCAGCGGCGATCTGCCCGACGGTGAGGGCGGAATAGGCGTGGCCGAGATGCAGATACCCCGTCGGGGACGGCGCGAAGCGGGTGCGCACTCATCCGATCTCCAGCACATAGACACGCGACCGGGACCCGACACCGGGGATGTGATCTCCCAACTCGTCGCTCAGGATCGCCGCAGTTTTGGTCACCTCGTCCAGCGCGTCCATGTAGGACCGATCTTCGAGCGTGTGGTCGTTGTAGGAAAACGCAAGCAGCGCGCCGGTCGCCATCCGCTCCACGATGAAGGGGAGCAATTCCGGTGGGGCGGCCCCGGTGGAGATGACGCCGACGGCGCACACCAGAGGGTAGTCGGAAAGGTCGAAGGGCAGAGGCTGGTCTTCTTTGGTCTGCCAGAGATTTCGGTAGATGCCCTTTGCGCGGGCTTCTTCGAGCATACCGGCAGAGACATCACAACCGTCCAGCGTGCTGAACCCCACAGCGGCGAGCGCGGCGCCGCTCAGACCCGTTCCGCAGCCGAAATCGAGGAGCGGGGCGGAGTTGTCCGACGCGTGGAGGGCGAGGGCACGAGCCAGACGACCGGGCGTGGCGTAGCCCTGTCCCGTAAGCTCGCCATCGTAGTTGTCAGCCCATTCGTCATACAGTCCGGTCAGCCGGTCGGGGTCGGTCTCATAGACCTTGTCGAGGAATCTGTCAGCCATGAGGGCAGGCTAGGTGCAACCGGCGCGCTCGTCCACCCGGCAGGGTCAATCGCGGTTTGCGCGTTCGATCCGGCGGGCCCGGCGGTCTTCGCTCGACTGGTAGATCAGGATCCAGGCGAGGATGATGAACATCGGGTGCGTAAGGCCGCCCGAGAAAATGATCGCGGGAACCCAGATCAGGAAGATGATGATCGACAGGATCGGGCGGCCCGTAAGGAGGATCGACAGCGGCGGGAGAAGGATAGCGAGGACGTAGTTCATGCGCTCTCAACGAGCGAACCTGTGAGCCAGTTCCGCCAGTCTTCCTTGGCGCGGTCGGTATAGGCCTTGTAACGCGCGGGCCGGTTCTTGCGCCCGCCCTTGAGGTCCACGGGCGGGAACAGGCCGAAGTTCACGTTCATCGGCTGGAAGGTCTTTGCGTCGGCCCCGCCGGTGATGTGGGTCACCAGCGCGCCCATCGCGGTGGTGTTCGGAACCGGGGGCAGCGATTCCCCCGCCAGTTCGGCGATGGCGAAGCGGGCCGCCAAGAGGCCCATCGCAGCGCTTTCGACATAGCCCTCGACGCCCGTGACCTGCCCCGCGAACCGGATATTCGGGCGTGAGCGCAGGCGCATCTGGTCGTCGAGCAGCGTGGGCGAGTTCATGAAGGTGTTGCGGTGGATACCGCCGAGCCGCGCGAAGCTCGCATTTTCCAGACCGGGGATCATGCGGAACACTTCGGTCTGGGCACCGTATTTCATCTTGGTCTGAAAGCCGACCATGTTGAAAAGCGTGCCCAATGCATTGTCGCGGCGCAGCTGCACGACCGCATAAGCCTTTTGCTCAGGCTTGTGCGCGTTGGTCAGCCCGACGGGCTTCATCGGCCCGTGGCGCAGCGTTTCGCGGCCGCGTTCGGCCATCACCTCGATCGGCAGGCAGCCGTCGAAGTACTTGGCCGTTTCGCCCTCGTGGAACTCGGTCTTGTCGGCGGCCAGCAGCGCGTCGATGAACGCCTCGTACTGCTCCTTGGTCATGGGGCAATTGAGATAAGCCTTTTGCTCATCCTCCGTCTCGCCCTTGTCATAGCGCGACTGCGCCCAGACCACGTCCATGTCGATGGTCTCGGCATAAACGATGGGGGCGATAGCGTCGAAAAAGGCGAGCCGGTCCGCGCCGGTTTCGCGCTGGATCGCCTCGCCAAGCGCGGGCGAGGTCAGCGGGCCGGTGGCGAAGAGCCAGTGGCCGTCGTCGGGCAGGTGGTCGATCTCTTCGTCCACGACCGACACGTTGGGAAGCGCGCGCAAGGTGTCGTTCACGGTCTGCGAAAACGGCTCCCGGTCCACCGCGAGCGCGCCGCCTGCGGGAAGCCGGTGCTTGTCCGCGGTTTGCATGATCAGCGACTCCGCCTGCCGCATTTCCCAATGCAGCAGTCCGACCGCATTCTGTTCGTCATCGTCCGAGCGGAACGAGTTGGAACAGACCATCTCGGCCAACTTGCCGGTATGGTGGGCGAAGGTTTCGACCTTGGGGCGCATTTCGTGGATGACCACGTCGAGACCCGCATGTGCAGCCTGCCAGGCCGCTTCGGACCCGGCCATGCCGCCGCCGACGATGTGAAGCGTTTTGGACATGATCGCGATGTAGGCGAGTGGCGGACAAAAGAAAAGACCCGCGCGAACGCGGGCCAGTTTGCACCTTGAGGAGGCGGAAGTGAATTACGACGCGGCGAGGGCGGCGGCCTGCGGGCTTTTGGGCCCCTTGCCGTAACCGATCAGGTCGAGGATTTCGGCGTAGCGCCCGCGCGGCCGGAAGGTGCGGTGACGCACTTCGGTCGGGCGGCGGCTGATGTCGATGCGGCGGTAAGTGTAAGCCATGTGTCTGTCCCTCTTGCGTTGACCCCAATAAGCCCCGTGAATGGGGCGCGATTGGGGAAGGCTTCGGGTCATTGTCCGGCATTTGTGGGAAATCCGGGGGATCGGTCTGGATTGATCACAGATCGGAAACGGATCAGCCGTGCTCGCCATCCGCAGCATAGAAAGCGCCGAGGTGGTTGGCGCAGGGTGTAACTTGCGGGTCGAAGATCGCGTCGAAAGACAGAGGCTCGCCCGTTTCGACATGCACCATGACATTCGTGGAGGTCAGGAAATGAAAGTACGCACCGTCCTCCGGGTAAAGGTCGGGGCGGTCGAGGGCGTGGTCAGCATAAGCAGCCAGAAATTCCTCGGTCGCCGGGAGGGCCATGACATCGGCCGGGAAGCTTTCGCCCAAGGCCGAGCGGCACGCCTCGACCATCCGGCGCCGCTTTGCGCCGCGAAAGAGCTGCGCGTAGGCCGGGAGGGGAGTCGCCAGCGCCGCCAAGGACGCGAGGAGGAGCGCGCGCCGTCTCATTCAACCTGCCGCCCGGCGCGCAGGGCAAGCGCCGAAATCGTAAGGGTGGGGTTGGCTAGGCTAGAGGTCGGAAATACGCCCGAGCCGAGTGCGAACAACCCTGCGACCCCATGAACCCGCAGGTCGGGGTCTACGACGTGGCGCGCGGGATCGGTCCCGAAGCGATGGGTGCCCATGACATGCTTTTCCGTCTTCACCGGCTCGGTGAAGCCCCAGAAATCCAGCCCGTCCGGCAGGATCGACTGAAGTTGCTCCATGCCCCATTCAAGCCCGCGCCAAGCGTAATCGTCGTGGCCGGCCCATTCGATCACATAGTCGTCGCCGCGCAGCACCACGCGGTTGTCGTCGCGCGGCAGGTCTTCGGCTATGATCTTCATCCGCAGGCGTTCGCCCCATCTGCCCGGCTCGCGGCGCAGTTCCATCGGGGCGTTGTAGGTCTCCATCAACACGCCGGAATGTTCGGCGCGATGCGGCCCGTCGTAAAGTGCGTAGCCGTGGCCGGTGACGGAGGTGCCGCCGAAGTAGCCAAGTCCCGGCCCGTCGACGAGCACGTTCTGAGCGACCTGTTCATTGATACCCACGCCGAGTTTGGGGTGGTCGACGCCGGAGCGCAGGAGGATCACGGCGTTGAAAAGCGCGTTGGCGCCAAGCGCGACGGCGCTGCCGGTGATTTCGGCCTCGGTGCCATCGCTGCGCACCTGAACGCCCGTTGCGCGACCGCCTTCGATGCGGATCGCGCGCACCTCGGCCTCGGTCAGAAGATGCGCGCCGTCATACGCGAGCCGGTCGAAGCTGTTGAGGACGGTATATTTCGAGTCGATCGGGCATTCATCGCAGATCCCGTTCGCGCAGCATTGCGCCCGTGGTCCGCCATTGGCCCGCGCGGTCGGCTGGGCCCACCACATGTCGGAATGGGCGCGCAGGAGTTTGTCGGAGCGCGTGGGCAGGTGGGCCGGGTAGGGAAAAGGTTTGTCGCGCGGCAGGACGTGGTCGGAGCCGCCGCCGTTCACATCCATCGCCTCCTCGACTTCCTGATAGAAGGGCGCGAGGTCGTCGTAGGTCAGCGGCCAGTCCTCGCCCACGCCATAAAGCGACTGCATCCTGAAATCGGAGGGGTGGAAGCGCGGGGTGCAGGCCCACCAGCAGTTGGAATTGCCGCCTAGGAGCGTGTGGAGCACCCATTCCTTTTGATGCGGCGAGGTGTTCACCATCGGCACGTCTTCGAGGTTGCGAAAGCCGGTAGTGATCTGTTCCTCGTGGGTCATATGGCGACCCTTTTCGATCACGAGGACCGAAAGCCCCTTGGGCAGACCCTGAAGAAAGAACATCGCGGAGAAGGAACTCCCCGCGATGATCATGTCCCACTGGCGGCCCTTGGCCTCGGTCAGGGTGAGCGTCGGAAACATCGGGCCGCCTGTTCAGCGACCGGAAGGACGGCCGGGGCGGATCACGCCTCGGTCGCCTCTTCTTCCTCTTCGGCCGCCTCAGCGATCCAGGCCACCGACACGACGCTCTCGCCCTTGCCGGTGTTGAACACCTTCACCCCACCGGCGCTGCGCGAGCGGAACGAGATGCCGCCGACCGGGCAGCGGATCGACTGACCCTTGGACGTCGCGAGCATCACCTGATCCTCGCCACCCACCGGGAAGGACGCGACAAGATCGCCACCCGGCATCGCCTTGGCGAAGGCCGTGACGCCCTGGCCGCCGCGCCCGCGCACGGGGTAGTCGTGCGACGAGGACAGTTTGCCCAGACCGGCTTCGGTAATGGTCAGGATGAGCTCTTCCGCCCCCTGCATCTCCTCGAACCGTTCGGGCGAGATTGCGCCTTCCACTTGCGGCTCATCATCATCGTCGGCTTCGCTATCATCCAGCCCGGCCATCTGACGGCGCATCTTGAGATAGGCTGTGCGTTCCTCGGACGACGCGTCGAAGTGGCGGATCACCGACATGGACACTACCTCGGCGTCGTCGGACAGGAGCTTGATCCCCCGCACGCCGGTGGAGGAGCGGGAGTTGAACACGCGCACGTCGGTCACGGGGAAGCGGATCGCGCGGCCCTTGTTCGTCACCAGCATGACATCGTCGTTCTCGTCGCAGATACGGGCGTTGATGAGGCGTGTGCCCTTGTCGTCACCCTCGAACTTCATCGCGATCTTGCCGTTGCGCATGACGTTGGTGAAATCCGACAGGCGGTTGCGGCGCACCGAGCCCTTGGATGTGGCGAAGACGATCTGGAGGTCGTCCCAGTCCGCCTCGTCCCGGTCCACCGGCATGATGGCGGCGATGCCCACGCCCTGCGGAATCGGCAGGATGTTGATGATCGCTTTGCCCCGCGATGTGCGCCCGCCCATCGGCAAACGCCAGGTCTTGAGCTTGTAGACCATGCCGTCGGTGGTGAAGAACAGAAGCTGCGTGTGGGTATTGGCGACGAAAAGCGTGGTGATGACGTCGTCATCCTTGGTCGCCATGCCCGAGAGGCCCTTACCGCCGCGCTTTTGCTCGCGGTATTCGGCAAGCGGCGTGCGTTTGGCCCAGCCGGACTGCGTGATCGTGACCACCATGTCCTCGCGCTCGATCAGGTCCTCGTCGTCCATGTCGCCGGACCAGTCGACGATCTCGGTGCGGCGCGGAACGGCGAATTCGTCCTTCACCGCGTTCAGTTCGTCCGAAATTATCCCCATGATCCGGTCGCGCGAGCGCAGGATGTCGAGGTATTCGCGGATTTTGCCGGCCAGTTCCTGCAACTCGTCCGTGACTTCCTTGACCCCGATCTGGGTCAGGCGTTGCAGGCGGAGATCGAGGATCGCGCGGGCCTGTGTCTCGGACAGGTAATAGGTCCCGTCGTCATTCATCTTGTGGGTCGGATCGTCGATCAGCCGGATGTAGTCGGCGATGTCCGCAGCGGGCCACCGGCGCGTCATCAGTTTTTCGCGTGCTTCGGCACCGTCGGCAGACGAGCGGATCGTGGCGACGACCTCGTCCACGTTGGACACCGCCACGGCCAGACCGCAGAGGACATGGCTGCGCTCGCGGGCCTTGCGCAGAAGGTGGGCGGTGCGCCGGGCCACCACTTCCTCGCGGAAGGTGATGAAATGGCGCAGGAAATCGCGCAGCGTGAGCTGCTCGGGCCTGCCACCGTTCAGCGCCAGCATATTGCAGCCGAAATAGGTCTGAAGCTGGGTGAAGCGAAAGAGCTGGTTCAGCACGACTTCCGCCGTCGCATCCCGCTTCAACTCGATCACCACGCGCACGCCGAAGCGGTCGCTCTCGTCCTGGATGGCCGAGATCCCCTCGAGCTTCTTGTCGCGCACGAGGTCCGCGATCTTCTCGATCATCATGGCCTTGTTGACCTGAAACGGCACCTCGTCGACGACGATGGCGTAACGGTCCTTGCGGATTTCCTCGACACGGGTCTTGGCGCGCAGGATCACGCTGCCGCGCCCCTCCAGATACGCCTTGCGCGCGCCGGTGCGCCCGAGGATCACGCCGCCGGTCGGGAAGTCCGGGCCGGGAATGATCTCCATCAGCCGCTCGTCCGAGATGTCCGGGTTCTCGATCATCTCTAGCGTCGCGTCCACGACTTCACCGAGGTTGTGCGGGGGGATGTTCGTGGCCATGCCGACGGCAATCCCGCCGGCGCCGTTGACGAGCATGTTGGGGAAGCGGGCGGGGAGGACCGTCGGCTCTTTTTGCTTGCCGTCGTAGTTGTCCTGAAAATCGACGGTTTCCTTGTCGATATCCTCAAGCAGCGCCTGCGCCGCTTTCTCCATCCGCACTTCGGTGTAACGGAAGGCCGCGGGCTTGTCCCCGTCCATCGAGCCGAAGTTGCCCTGACCGTCGAGAAGCGGCAGCGACATCGAGAAGTCCTGCGTCATCCGGGCGAGCGCGTCATAGATCGCGGCGTCGCCATGCGGGTGATACTGGCCCATCGTGTCCGCCACCGGACGCGACGATTTCCGGTAGGGTTTGTCGTGCGTGTTGCCGACCTCGTGCATGGCGTAAAGGATGCGCCGGTGCACGGGTTTCAGCCCGTCTCGCAGGTCCGGAATCGCCCGGCTCACGATCACGCTCATCGCGTAGTCGAGATAGGAGGTGCGCATTTCCTCCTCGATCGTGATCGAGGGACCCGAATAGGTGGGGCGTTCAGGCGGCAATTCGCCTTCGTTCTCAGGTGGTTCCGGGGTATCGTTCAAGTCGTCCGCCGTTTCTTTTTTCTGGATCGTTCGCCTGTGATGCGTTCACCACATTTTGTTTGTCTCTCTATACCAACAACCAGCTATGGGGTGCAATCGGAAGCGTCCAATTGTCGCCCGGAAAACCGGCATATCGGGTTGGCATTTTTCGCGGCTTCCCCGATAGTCCCGCGAAACAAGCGCAGAGGATACCGATGGCCAAGCCAGGTCGCAGCATTTTCGAAGAAGTGAACGAGGGTGCGCAGCCGCGCAAGGCGGTGACCACCGGAATGATCGAGAAGGGCGGCGGACGCGGCGCCCGGCGCGCGATCCGGGCCTGGCTGATAGGTCTGTTCGCCTTGGTGACCGTGATGGTGCTGGTGGGCGGCCTGACCCGGCTGACCGACAGCGGGTTGTCGATCACCGAGTGGAACCTCGTCTCCGGCACGCTGCCGCCGATGACTGCCGAGGACTGGGCAGGCGAGTTCGAGAAGTATCAGGCCTCTCCCGAATACCGTCTCCAGAACGAAGGTATGAGCCTGTCGTCGTTCAAGACGATCTATTGGTGGGAATGGGGCCATCGCCAGCTTGGCCGGTTTATCGGGCTTTACTGGATCGTGGGTTTCCTTGCCTTCTTCCTGTCCCGGCGTATCCCGGGCGGATGGAACGGGCGCCTTCTGACCATCGGCGTGATGATCGGCGTGCAAGGCGCGGTCGGCTGGTGGATGGTCCATTCCGGGCTTCAGGGCGACAGGGTGGATGTGGCCTCCTATCGGCTGGCGACCCATCTGGGGCTCGCCTTCGCGATACTTGGGCTGATCCTGTGGTGCATCCTGCTTCTCAGTCGGTCCGAGGCCGATGTGATGCAAGCGCGGCGCCTGCGTGAACGCGGCCTGTTCGGGATGGGGACCGGCCTCATGCACCTGGCGTTCCTGCAAATCCTGCTGGGCGCTCTGGTCGCGGGGATCGACGCCGGGCGGACCTTCGTGGACTGGCCGCTGATGGCGGGGCAGTTTTTCCCGCCCGAGGCCTTCTCGCTCACCCCCGGATGGCGCAACTTCTTCGAGAACCCGGGGATCGTGCAGTTCATGCACCGGATCGTGGGCTACCTTCTTGTCCTGTTTGCGATCGGAGCGTTCTTTCGCGGACGGCGCGCTGCGGCGGCGTCTACGCGGACGGCGTTCATGCTGGCCTCCGGCATGATAGTGGTGCAGATGGTGATCGGTATCTACACGGTGCTCACCGCGGCACCGCTGCACATTGCAATCGTGCATCAGGCGGGGGCAATCCTGACCTTCGCTCTCATCATCACAGCGCGCTATCGTGCCGGTTATCCGAAGCCGCAATCCGTCAGGGGCTGAACATGTCGCATTACGAAGACCTCATGGCGTTCGAGCGCCAGACGCAGGCGTTGGGGCAGGTGGCCGGGCGTCTGGGCTGGGACCAGGAGACGGTCATGCCGCGCGGGGCTGGCCCACAGCGTGCCGAGGAGAGCGAGGCGCTGGAGCATGTTCTTCACGCCCGCCGCACGGACCCGCGCGTGGGCGAGTGGCTTGCCGGGATCGATCCCGAGACGCTGGACGCAACCGGGCAGGCCAACCTGCGTCACATCCAACGCCGGTTCGACCGCACCAACCGTGTGCCGGTAAAGCTGGCGGGCGAGATTGCACGGGTGACATCCTCGTCACAGAGAATCTGGGCGGATGCCCGGGCAGATAACGATTTCAAGGCGTTCGCGCCGGTTCTTGAGAAAGTGGTTGCGCTTAAACAGGCCGAGGCAGAGGCGCTCGCCATGGGTGGCGATCCTTATGACGCTTTGCTCGACGATTACGAGCCGAACGCGACGGCGGCCGAGCTGGAGGCGATGTTCGACGCCCTGCGCCCGCGCCTCGTGGACCTGCGTGACCGGATCATGGGGGCGGACCATCAGCCTGCGCCGCTCACCGGCACGTTCGATGAGCAGGCGCAGATGAAGCTCACCCGTGAGATTGCCAAGGCCTTCGGCTACGACATGGCACACGGGCGGATCGACAAGGCGGTGCATCCGTTCTCCTCCGGGTCCGGGCTGGATGTGCGGATCACCACGCGCACTTCGGCCACCGACCCGTTCGGATCGATCTATTCAACCGTGCATGAAGTAGGGCACGCCTGTTACGAACAGCACATCGACCGCGACTACCTCCTCACGCCGTTGGGGCAGGGTGTGTCGATGGGCGTGCATGAAAGCCAGAGCCGGATCTACGAAAACCAGATGGGCCGCTCGCGCGCCTTCACCGGGTGGCTCTACAACCGGATGCGCGAGGTCTTCGGAGATGTTTCCGTGACCGATGCCGAGGCGTTCTATGGCGCCGTGAACCGGGTCACGCCGGGCTACATCCGGACCGAATCCGACGAGGTGCAATACAACCTGCACGTCCTGCTGCGCTTCGATCTGGAACGGGACCTGATTTCCGGAAAGCTCGCGGCGCGCGACCTTGAGGAGGCTTGGAACGCACGGTTCGAGAAGGATTTCGGCGTCGCGGTGGATCAGCCGGCGAACGGCTGCTTGCAGGATGTGCACTGGTCGGTGGGGCTGTTCGGCTATTTCCCGACCTACTCGCTGGGCAATGTCTATGCCGGCTGCCTGATGAAGGCGCTGCGCGCGCAGGTGCCGGAAGTGGATGCGCATCTTGCGAAGGGGGAACCGGCGGAGGCGACGCGGTGGCTTGCGGACAACCTCCAGCGCCACGGCGGATTGTTCGAGCCGCGCGAGGTCGTCACACGGGCCTGCGGGGGCGAGGCACCCAGCGAAGGGCCGCTTCTCGACTACCTCGAAGCGAAATTCTCGGACGTCTACAAATTGTAGTCCGGTGCGGGGCCTCTGCGCGCCCCGCGCAGAATGTGCGCAGCCCCGGCGCGACGCGGCTGTTGGGGACCCGTCCCTGAACCCCTGACGTGTTTTCGCAACTGAGAAGTGGCAGGGTCAGCCGAGTCCAGCGACCAGGTTGCCAGCCCCGTAGGCCAGCGCCGCGCAGAGCGCGCCGAGGAGGAGCGTTTCACCGATGGCGCGCGTGGCTGTCTCGCCGGTCGCCCGTTGGCGCAAAGCGCCGAGGGCCGCGAGGGCGAGCAGGGTGGCTCCCGCCGAAACGAGCGTCGTGGCCGGGTGATCCGGGGCGACGAAAAACGGCAGAATCGGGATCAGGCCGAACGTCGAAAAGCTGAGGAAGGTCACGAGACCACGCAGGATCGGGCGCGCGCCGTCCTGCGCGTCTGCCTTGTCGCGGTAGCGCAATGTGAGGTCGGTCGTGAGATGCGGGGAGGTGGCGAGCGCGGCTGCGGCGGTCTGTGCTTCGGCAGGGTCGAGCCCCTGTTCCGTAAGAATTTCGGCGAGGTCCGAACGGGTGCGAGCCGTGCCCAGTGTCCGGATGCGCGCGGCGCGGCTTCGGTAAAGGGCCTGCGTGGATCGGCTCGACAGCACTTCGCCCAGTCCCATGGAGACGCCGTCCGAGATCAGGTTCGCCATCCCGAAGACCAGCACCGCCACCGCACCGATCCCTGCGACCCCGTCGGCCTGCGCGCCCGCGAAGCCCGCAACGATGGCGAATGTCGTGATGATGCCGTCGTTGCCGCCGTAGGTGATCTGCCGCAGATACGTCTGGATCAGCGGGCGGTCACGCGCCACCGTTCTGGGCCCTGAGGGTGCCGATCAGCTCCATCGCGCGGGCTTCGGCCCGGCGGACGCGGATGGCCGTCATGTAGGCCTCTTCCAGAGTCTGGGACGAGGTGCCGATGACCTTTTTCACGTCTTCGACGATGTCCAGGTTCCCGGTCTCGTCCACGAGTTTGAGGACCTCGATGGCCACACGGTCCGCCACATCGTCGATAAGTTGCATGGATCAGTCTCCGGTCAGCGGGTCGTCTCGGTTAGCCGGCGGCGGACGTATTCATCGACCGCGCCCAGCATGGTCTGCATGTGGTCGCCTTCGTAAAAATGCCCGGCCCCCTCGACCTCGGTATGGGTGATGGTGATGCCTTTCTGCTCATGCAGCTTGTCCACCAGCGAATGGGTGTCGGCGGGCGGTGCCACGCGGTCGCCGGTGCCGTTGATGACCAAACCAGAGGACGGGCAGGGAGCGAGGAACGAGAAGTCGTACATGTTGGCGGGGGGCGACACGCTCACGAACCCCGTGATTTCGGGGCGGCGCATGAGAAGTTGCATCCCGATCCACGCGCCGAAGCTGAACCCTGCGACCCAGCAGTGCTTGGCGTTCTGGTTCATCGACTGGAGGTAGTCGAGCGCAGAGGCGGCGTCGGACAGTTCGCCCACGCCTTGATCGTACTCGCCCTGCGAGCGGCCCACGCCACGGAAGTTGAAGCGCAGGACGGTGAACCCCATCTTGTAGAATGAGTAATGGAGGTTGTAGACGACCTTGTTGTTCATCGTCCCGCCGAACTGCGGGTGCGGATGGAGCACGATTGCGATCGGGGCGTCGCGGTCCTTCTGCGGGTGGTAGCGGCCTTCGAGCCGGCCTTCGGGGCCGGGAAAAATCACCTCGGGCATGTGGGTTCGTGTCTCCCTCGGAGCCGGATTTCTTGACGGAGGAATCCGGACTAATTACAAGCGGTGCGGTTCCCGTGCTGACGGCTGCGCGGGTTTCAAGTCACCTAAAGCCGCCGGGCGGTTTCGTCAATGTTTCGAGGGGCTCCATGAAGCTTTCGACCAAAGGCCGGTATGCGATGGTCGCATTGGCAGAACTCGCGCTTCAGCCGGAAGGCACGCGGCTGTCGCTGACGGAACTGTCCGAACGGCAAAGAATCTCGCTGCCATATCTTGAGCAGCTCTTCGTGAAACTGCGTCGCGCCGACCTTGTGCATTCGGTGCGCGGACCCGGCGGCGGCTACAGGCTTGCCCGGCCGTCGAGCGAAATCCGGGTGGTCGAAATCCTGGCGGCCGTGGACGAAACGGTAAGCGCGATGCACACGGGCGCGGGGGCCACTGGCGGGCTGTCCGGGACGCGGGCGCAGTCGATGACCAATCGGTTGTGGGAGAGCCTCTCGGCCAACGTCTATGTCTTTCTCCACCAGACACGGCTGTCGGACGTGGTGCATAACGAGCTTGCACCCTGTCCGGCCGTCCCATCCCTTTTCGAAGTGGTCGACGAAGAGTAAGACCGGCACGCCAAACCGTCCGATCCGGACGGGTGTCTGAAAGACGAAAGGCTGGCCGTGGCTCGTATTTACCTTGATTACAACGCGACGACGCCGCTGCGCCCCGAAGCGCGGGCGGCGATGATCGATGCGATGGATGCGGTGGGGAACCCTTCGTCGGTGCATACCGAGGGGCGCGCCGCCAAGGGGCTGATCGAGCGCGCGCGCCGTCAGGTGTCGCAGGCGCTGGGGGCGGAAGGCGCAGATGTCGTCTTCGTGTCCTCCGCGACCGAGGCGGCGGCGCTGGCCCTTGCAGGTCGGGGTCTGACCTGTGCCGATGTGGAGCATGAGGCTGTCTCGGCCTGGTGCGATCCGGTCCTGCCAGTCGATGGTGACGGGCGGGTGACGGTGAGCGACCCGGCCAACGCTACGCTTCAGGTCGCCAATTCTGAGACCGGCGTCATACAGACATTGCCCGAGGGGCTGGCGGTCACCGATGCCACACAGGCGTTCGGTAAACTGCCCTTCGCTTTCAATTGGTCCAACGCGGATATGGCCTTCGTATCGGCTCACAAGATCGGTGGTCCGAAAGGAATCGGGGCGCTTGTGATGAAGCGCGGGTTGAACGTCGAAGCGCGCATCAAGGGCGGCGGGCAGGAGATGGGGCGGCGTTCGGGCACGGAAAACGTGATTGGCATCGCGGGATTCGGGGCAGCGGCGCAGGCTGCAGCACGAGATCTGGACGCGGGCCGGTGGGGGCAGGTGGAACAACTTAGAAATATTCTAGAGAAAAGACTTTCAGAATCTTCAAGAACGACTATTTTTGTCGGGAAAGACGCGAACAGGCTCCCCAACACGTCCTGTTTCATTACGCCGGGCTGGAAAGGGGAAACGCAGGTGATGGTGATGGACCTTGCTGGGGTCGCCGTTTCTGCGGGTTCCGCTTGCTCTTCGGGCAAGGTCCGGGCCAGCCGTGTGCTTCGCGCGATGGGATATGACGACGAACAGGCAGCCTCGGCGCTGCGGGTGTCGTTGGGTCCGGACACAACAGAGGGGGACATCTCGGCATTTGCCGAGGCATGGCTCCGCGAATACGAGAAATTCCGCGCCCGGCGCGGGGATTGAGAGGCGAAGATGGCTGACGATACGATGGTCGCCAAAGAGGGCGTCGAGAAGGAAACGGTCGCTGCGGTCAAATCGCTTGGCGACAAATACAAGTATGGCTGGGAAACCGACGTCGAGATGGACTATGCCCCCAAGGGGCTGACCGAAGACATCGTCCGGCTCATCAGCCAGAAGAACGAAGAGCCGGAATGGATGACCGACTGGCGTCTGTCGGCCTATCGCCGCTGGCTTCAGATGGAAGAGCCCGAGTGGGCGATGGTCGAGTATCCCGAAATCGACTTCCAGAACCAGTATTACTATGCCCGCCCGAAAAGCTTCGAGACCAAGCCCAAGTCGCTGGACGAAGTCGATCCCAAGCTGCTCGCCACCTATGAAAAACTGGGGATCCCGCTCAAGGAACAAATGATCCTCGCCGGTGTCGAAGGCGCGGGCGAAGTCCCTGCCGATGGCGACAATTCCGAGCGCAAGGTTGCGGTGGACGCGGTGTTCGACTCCGTGTCCGTGGGCACGACGTTCCAGAAGGAACTCAGGGAAGCGGGCGTCATCTTCTGCTCGATTTCCGAAGCGATCCGCGAGCATCCGGAGCTGGTCAAGAAATACCTTGGCTCGGTGGTTCCGCCGACCGACAACTTTTACGCTACATTGAACAGCGCGGTCTTCTCGGACGGCTCCTTCGTCTACATCCCGCCCGGGGTGCGCTGCCCGATGGAGTTGTCGACCTATTTCCGCATCAACGCTGAAAACACCGGCCAGTTCGAGCGCACGCTCATCATCGCGGACAAGGAGGCTTACGTCTCCTACCTCGAAGGCTGCACAGCGCCGCAACGCGACACCGCGCAGCTTCACGCCGCCGTGGTGGAAATCGTCATTCTCGACGATGCCGAGGTGAAATATTCGACGGTCCAGAACTGGTATCCGGGCGATGAAGAGGGCAAAGGCGGCATCTACAACTTCGTGACCAAGCGCGCCGATTGCCGGGGCGACCGGTCCAAGGTGATGTGGACGCAAGTCGAGACCGGCTCGGCGGTGACGTGGAAGTATCCTTCCTGCGTGTTGCGCGGCGACGACAGCCAGGGCGAGTTCTACTCGATCGCCATCACCAACAACATGCAGCAGGCCGACACCGGCACCAAAATGACCCACCTGGGCAAGAACACGCGCTCGCGCATCGTGTCCAAGGGCATTTCGGCGGGCAAGTCGAACAACACCTACCGGGGCCTCGTGTCGATGCACCCGAAGGCCAAGAACAGTCGCAACTACACGCAGTGTGACTCGCTGCTCATCGGCGACCAGTGCGGGGCGCATACGGTGCCTTATATCGAGGTGAAGAACCAATCCTCGCGGGTCGAGCATGAGGCGACGACATCGAAGGTCGACGACGACCAGATGTTTTACTGCCGCCAGCGCGGCATGGACGAGGAAGAGGCGGTGGCGCTCATCGTCAACGGCTTTGCCAAGGAAGTGCTTCAGGCCCTGCCAATGGAATTCGCGATGGAAGCGCAACAGCTCGTCGCCATCTCGCTGGAAGGCAGCGTCGGTTAAGACCGGACGCGCCGCGAAAAGGAATACGCAAATGCTTAAGATCGAAAACCTGCACGTCAAACTCGAAGAAGAGGACAAGCAGATACTAAAGGGCGTCACGCTGGAAGTGCCAGCGGGCGAGGTCCACGCAATCATGGGGCCGAACGGGTCGGGCAAATCGACCCTGTCCTATGTCCTGTCGGGCCGCGATGGATATGAGGTGACCGAAGGCTCGGCCTCGCTTCTGGGCGAAGACCTGCTTGCCCTCGAAACCGAGGAACGCGCGGCCGCTGGCCTGTTCCTGGCCTTCCAGTACCCGGTGGAGATCCCCGGCGTCGGCAACATGACGTTTCTGCGGACCGCGGTGAACGCGCAGCGCAAGGCGCGCGGGCAGGAAGAAATGTCGGCCACGGATTTTCTCAAGGAAATCCGCGCGAAGGCGAAAGAGCTCAAGATCGACGCCGACATGCTCAAGCGCCCTGTGAACGTGGGCTTCTCGGGCGGTGAAAAGAAGCGTAACGAAATCCTTCAGATGGCGATGCTCGAGCCCAAGATGTGCATCCTCGACGAGACCGATTCCGGCCTCGACGTGGACGCGATGAAGCTTGTCTCCGACGGTGTGAACGCGCTGCGAGACCCGAACCGCGGGTTCCTTGTCATCACCCATTACCAGCGTCTGCTGGATCACATCGTGCCGGATGTCGTGCACATCATGGCCGGAGGCCGCATCATCAAGTCCGGTGGCCCCGACCTCGCCCTTGAAGTCGAGAAGAACGGCTATGCCGACCTGATGGAGAATGCGTGATGGCGGTCGCCAAGGAAAAACTCCTCGCCCGCAAGCGTGACGCGCTGGCCGAGCGCCTTGGTGCGCTCACGATGCCCGAAGGCGGCGCATGGATCACCGAGGCGCGCAAGGCGGCTTTGTCCCGGCTGGAGGCGACTGGATTGCCGGCGCCGCGTGACGAATACTGGCGCTTCACGCCGCCCGGCGCCCTCAATGCCGCCGAGGCCGCGCCTGCCGCACTGTTCGACCATGGTGGCGAAATGCCGGTCTTCGACGCGGTCGACCGGGTGCGGATCGTATTCGTGGACGGCGTCTTCGATGCCGACGCCTCTGACGATCTCAGCCTCGCCGGTGTCGAGATCGAGCGCCTTTCGGATGCCGCGACCAAGGACATTCACTGGGCCAAGGGCCTTTATGGCGTGATCGAGGAACTGGGGCAGACCCCGGTGGAACGTCCGCTCGCCGCGCTGAATACGGCCTTTGCGACCGATGGCGTGCTGATCCGGGTGACCGGTAAGGCGGAAAAACCCGTCTCGCTGATCTATCGGCACGAAAGCGAAACCTCGGATGCCTACCTGCACAACGTGGTGAAGCTGGAGGCCGGAGCGGAGATGACGCTGCTCGAGAATGGCCCCGCTGCCGCGCGGTTCAACAAGTGCCTTGAAGTCGACGTGGGCAAGGGTGCGCGGTTCCACCATATCCGCGCTCAGGGGCGCGATCATGAACGGCAGGCCGTGACGAGCATGTTCGTGCGCCAAGACGCCGAGAGCCTGTTCAAATCCTTCACGCTGACCGCAAACGGTCGGCTGACGCGCAACGAGGCGTTCATCCTGCTTCAGGGGCGCGATGCATCGGCCCATATCGCGGGTGCGGCGCTGGGTCATGGTGACTTCCACCATGATGATACGGTCTTCATCACCCATGATGCAGAGAATTGCGAAAGCCGGCAGGTGTTCAAGAAGGTGCTTCAGAAGGGCGCCGTGGGCACGTTTCAGGGCAAGATCCTTGTCCAGCGCGGCGCGCAGAAAACCGACGGCTACCAGAAGTCGCAGTCGCTGCTGCTCGACGATGACGCACAATTCCTTGCCAAGCCCGAGTTGGAAATCTATGCCGACGATGTGGCTTGTTCGCATGGCTCCACATCGGGTGCCATCGACGAGGACATGCTGTTCTACCTGCGCGCGCGCGGGATCGACAGGGAGACGTCGATGGACCTCCTCGTCATCGCTTTCGTGGCCGAGGCGATGGAAGAGATCGAGGACGAAGGATTCCGCGATGAGATCATCGGACGGCTGGAGGCCTGGCTCCTGCGCCGACGGAGCTGACGATGTCGGTCGTGGGTGATGTGCTCGGCGCATACCGCGCGCCCCGCTCCGTGTTCGCACGGCGTCTGGGTGACACGGTGCGCGAAGACCGGGCACTGGCCGTCCTCATGGTCGCCTGCATCCTTATCTTCGTTGCACAGGCCCCGCGCTTGCAACGGGTGTCGATCGAAACCGGGCAGGAGCTCAATCCGCTTCTGGGCGGCGCGCTTTTTGCCTGGCTGTTCATCGTGCCGCTGGCTGCCTATGCCATATCCGGGATCAGCCATCTTGCCCTTCGCCTGATGGGCGGAAAAGGGAGTTATTTCAGGGCCCGCTTCGCGCTTTTCTGGGCGATGCTCGTGGCCGCACCGATGTGGCTCCTGTGGGGGCTGACGGTGGGTTTTGTCGGGCCGGGAACCGCCGAGACGCTGGTGGGAGCCATTGCGCTCGCCGCGTTCGTGATCCATTGGGTGCTCAACCTGATCGTGGCCGAAAGCGGAGGCAGGGCAGAGGCGTGAAAATGGAACCGGGATACCTCTTCGGCATGGCGCTTCAGACCATCCCGGAACCGCGCAAGATCGCGCGTGAACTCTTCGCGCTCGGTCTCGACCGCGGCACGCTTTGGCAAGCGCTTCTCTTGCTGCTGGTCATCGGCGCGATGCTGGGGGTCGGCTCGTCCGTCATTTTCCCGCCTGCACCGGAACTGGCGGGCACCGTTTTCGGAATGCCGCTGATGGTGTCGCTGGCCGAGGGGTCCATCGCCGTGATCTCGGTCTTCCTGATCTTCTGGCTCGGACGCGCCGCAGGTGGCACCGGTCGGTTCGAAGACGCCATCGTCACCGTGGCATGGCTCAACTTCGTGCTGCTGATCGTGCAGATCGTGGTGCTGGTCCTGAGCCTTTTCGCCCCCAGCCTCGCCGCGCTCTTGTGGCTCGCCGGCGGTTTCGCGGGGTTCTGGATCCTTAGCCATTTCATCGCCGAAATGCACAGTTTCTCCTCGGCCATGCGAGTGTTCCTCGCGATCCTGCTCACGAGTTTCGTAGCGGTCGCTGTGCTGTCGATCGTTCTGGCCATCGCGGGCGTCGGTGCGGCGATCACTTCGGGAGAGCTTGGTAATGTATGATGTGAATGCGATCCGCGCACAGTTTCCGATCCTGTCGCGTGAGGTGAACGGGAAGCCGCTCACCTATCTCGACAATGGGGCTTCGGCGCAGAAACCGCAGGTCGTCATAGATGCGATCACGCGCGGCTATGCGGAGGAATATTCCAACGTCCACCGCGGCCTTCACTACCTCTCGAACCTGTCGACAGAGCGGTACGAAGCCGTGCGCGGCACCATCGCCCGCTTCCTTGGTGCGCCGTCGGAGCGAGAGATCGTCTTCACCTCCGGCACGACCGAGGGCATCAACCTCGTCGCCTACGGCTGGGCCGCGCCGCGCATGGGCGAGGGGGACGAGATCGTTCTGACCGTGGCCGAGCACCACGCCAACATCGTGCCCTGGCACTTCCTGCGCGAACGTCAGGGGGTCAAGCTGGTCTGGGTCGAGCCGGACGAGGACGGGTCGATTCCGGCGGACAAGGTTCTGGCGGCTGTGACGGAGCGCACCAAGCTGATCGCTGTGACCCAGTGCTCCAACGTGTTGGGCAGCGTGGTCGACGTGAAGGCGATCAAGGCCGGGGCTGGTGACGTGCCGGTGCTGGTCGACGGCTCGCAGGGCGCGGTGCATATGCCGGTGGACGTGGCCGACCTCGGCGTCGACTTCTACGCAATCACCGGCCACAAGCTCTACGGCCCCTCCGGGTCCGGTGCGATCTATATCACGCAGGCGCGGATGGACGAGATGCGGCCGTTCATGGGCGGCGGCGACATGATCCGGGAAGTGATGCGCGACGCGGTCACCTACAACGATCCGCCGATGAAGTTCGAGGCGGGGACGCCGGGGATCGTGCAGACGATCGGGCTTGGCGCGGCGCTGGAGTACCTCATGGAGATCGGGATGGAGAACATCGCGGCGCATGAGGCGGAGCTTGCTAGGTACACGGCGGAACGCTTCGAAGGGCTGAATTGGCTGCACGTTCAGGGCCACGCGCCGGGCAAGGCGGCGATTTTCTCGCTCACCGTCGAGGGCGGTGCTCATGCCCATGACATTTCCACTATCCTCGACAAGAAGGGGATCGCGGTGCGTGCGGGGCACCACTGCGCCCAGCCATTGATGGATCATCTGGGCGTACCGGCCACAGCGCGTGCGAGCTTCGGGATGTACAATACGCGCGACGAGGTGGATACGCTCGTCGAGGGTCTGGAACTCTGTCACCGCCTGTTCGGCTGAGGTATGTCGCGGCAGCAAGCTGCCCCGACCCGTTGGGAGGGCGCTGCCCTCCCAAACCCTCCCGAGGTATTTCCGGACCGAAGAAGAGGACCAGGGTCAGCTGTCGGCCTTGATGAGGCCCAGTCCCCGCAGGTAGACGCCGATGCCCGTCTCGAGCAAGTCCTCGGGCGGAAACGGCGACTTCGTGCCGGGAGAGCCGCGCCCGAAGAGTTCGACGACCCCGTGGCACATCGCCCAGATATGGGCGGAGACCATGCGAGCGGGCGGGCGTTGTTCGGGGGGGATATCGCGCAGGAGTTCGTTCGCGGCCATGTCCAGAACGCCGAGCGCGCGGTTGGCGACATGGGCGAGGTCGGAGGAGCGGTTGATCGAGACGCCGCTTTCGAACATCGCGATGTAGTGGCCTGGGAAACGGCGGGAAAAGGCAAGGTAGGCGCGGCCCGTCGCCTCGAATGACGCGAGCGCGGACGGTTTGCCCTTGTCGTAGGCGTGCTCCATCAGATCTGCGAAGATCTCATACCCCTGCCGTGCCGCTTCGGCGATGAGGTCCTCGCGACCGTCGAAATGGCGGTAGACAGCAGCGGGCGTGACGCCTGCCTGCTTGGCCGCCTCGGAGAGGGTGAAGCCGGTGGGCCCCTTCTCCTCGATCAGGATCAGGGCCGCGTCGACCAGAGCCTGGCGCAGGTTGCCGTGGTGGTATCCGCGTTTTTTGGTGGGCACCGCGTCAGGTTTCCCAAATATCCAGCCCGCCCGCAATACTGGGGTCGGGAGGGCAAGCCACGTCGCTGTCTTTGCCTTTGTAGTCAAGACCTTGCAGGACAGTCCTGATGGCCGCGATCCGCGCGCGGCGTTTGTCGTCGGAGCGGACGATGGTCCAGGGGGCGTAGTCGAAATGTGAACTTGCGAAGGTCTCGGCGATCGCCTGGGTATAGGCATCCCAGCGGTTCAGGCCTTCCACGTCGATCCACGAGAGTTTCCAGTGCTTTAGCGGGTCCTGTTCACGTGACAAGAAGCGGCGCAGTTGCTCGGCGCGGCCGACATTGAGCCAGATTTTCACGAAGTGGATGCCTTCGTCGACGAGCATGTGTTCGAACTCGGGAAGTTGTCGGAAGAAGGCCGCGCGTTCCCCGTCCTCGCAAAAGCCGAAGACCTTTTCGACGACGCCGCGGTTATACCAGGAGCGGTCGAACAGGACCATTTCACCTTCGGTCGGCAAGTGCCTGACATATCTTTGGAAATACCATTCTCCCGCTTCCCGGTCCGAGGGTTTCGGGAGGGCCACGACGCGGGCGACGCGTGGGTTCAGGTTTTCGCGGATGCGCTTGATCGTGCCGCCCTTGCCGGCCGCATCGCGCCCTTCGAAGACCACAACCACGCGCTTGCCAGTGGCCTTCACGTCTGCTTGCAGCTTGACCAGCTCCATCTGGAGCGCTTCGAGTGTCTCCTCGTAGTCGTCCTTGTCCATGCGCGCGCGGTAGGGATAACCGGGAGCGATAACATCGTCCTTGCCCGCCGCTTCAATGGCTTCGCGAATGTCTTTCGGTGCGCTCTGCTCGAAGAATTTCGAGATCGCCCCGCCATGCGGAAGCTCCATGCTTTCCTCCGGTCTGTCTGGGGCCAGTATGGCTATTTGACCCCGGCGCGCAACGCCGCGCGGTCGATGGCGTCGATGGTTTCGTCCGGGCGGATGTGATGGGGCATGTGGCCCACACCCTCAAGCACGGTGAGGTTGCCGTTCTGCACCTCCTCCACCAGAGGTTCGGAGTGGATCTGCAGGCCGACAGTGGTGTCTGCGGTGCCGTGAATGACCTCGACCGGGATCTCGACCTCTTTGTAGCGGGGCTGTTGCGCTTCAAGGTGGGTCAGGAGTTCGTGCCGTTGCTGGGCGTTGGCCTTGAACTGTTCAGGCAGCAGGATGATGCCGGGGCCGATGTAGTCGGCATAGCCGGGCAGGGGATCGTTCGGCGCGAACACGCTTTCGATCTGTGTCTCAAGGTAGTCCTGCGGCAGCCACGCCGAGATGAGATGCGCGAGTACCGGACCGATGACCGGTTGCGCCAGCAGCGCATAGAGCGTGTCGCGTCCGCCCGGCCACGGATGGGTGGCACCCGCGATGGAGACAGCGGCAGCAATATCGTTCGGGTGGTAGACGGCCCAGTTCATCACCAGCGCGCCGCCGAAACTCTGCCCCGCGACCACCGGGTTCTCGACCCCGAGCGCGCGGGCCGTTTCGACCATGAGGGTCGTCTGCTCGGACAGCGTCACGCCGTTGGCAGCGAGCGGCGGGGTGTAGCCCAATCCGGGGCGATCCATGATCGTGACACGGTAGTCTTCGGCCAGCCGCGGCGCGATGTCGAACATCCAGTCACGGGTAGACCCGGACGCGCCGTGGAGGAGCACGAGATCGGGGCCTTCGCCGATCTGCACATAATGCACCGGATGCCCGTTCACTTCGATGAACCGACCCTGCGGCGGATGCTCACGATAGGCCGCGAGACGCCGCTGCTCGACCCGGATCATCGTGGCCAGCGCGACGAGTGCAAGAATGAGGAGGAGGCTAAGAACCAATTTCATCGGGATTGTAGTGGGTTGTCTGATAGATATCGTTGATCCAGTTGCCGTAGAGCAGGTGGGCATGGCTGCGCCACCGGTTCTTTGGCTTCTGGCTCGGGTCGTCGTCCGGGTAGTAGTTGCGCGGCACGTCGATGGGCGTGCCTTCGGCCACGTCCCGGTCGTATTCCTGCTTCAACGTGTCCGAGTCGTATTCGAAGTGATTGAAGATGTAGAGCGCCCGGTGGCCGGGGTCTTCCACGAGGCAGGGCCCCGTTTCGGGCGACCCCAACAGGGTCGTCAGGCCCGAGGCCCCGTCAATCTCATCCTGTTTCATTTCGGTCCACCGGCTTACGGGAATGATGAAGCTGTCGGAGAAACCACGCAGAAAGGGCGAGGTTGGTTTCAGATTATCCTGCGGAAAGCAGCCGAAAGACTTTTCCGGCAGCATGTGTTTTTGCACTCCGTGGAAGTGATAGATCATCGCCATGCCACCCCAGCAGACGCCGAAGGTGGAATGCACGTTGGTCTGGGTCCAGTCCATCACCTCGGTCATTTCGTCCCAATAAGTGACCTCCTCGAATGGAAGGTGTTCGATCGGCGCGCCGGTGATGAGGAGACCGTCGAACTTCTGGTCCTTCACCTCCTGAAACGTGCGGTAGAAGGTGCCCAGGTGCTCTTCCGGCGTATTGCGGGAGGCGTGTTCGGTCATCCGTATGAGGGTGAGCTCGATCTGGAGCGGCGTGGCCCCGATCAGCCGGGCGAACTGCGTCTCGGTCTGGATCTTCTTGGGCATCAGGTTCAAAAGCCCGATCTTCAGCGGGCGGATGTCCTGCCGCGCGGCCTGATGCTCCGGCATGACCATGACGCCCTCGCGCGCGAGCACGTCGGCGGCAGGCAGGTCGGCAGGAATCTTGATCGGCATTGTGGGATGCTCCGCAAAAGGTTCGGGTGAGATAAGCCTTTGATCACCGGGCCTCAAGGGCCGTGGCGATCAGGTCGTCGAAGTCTTCGGGGGACCTAACGCGCGCCACGTCGTCGGCTGCGACCGTGATGCCCCAGTTGCGCGCCATGGCCTGATAGAGCGGCTGGCGATGGTGGAGCGCCTTCGCGTAAGTCGCGCGCATGAAGTCGTCTGGGTCGACCTTGTCGGGTGCCACGTCATTCTTGGCGAGGTAGTCCCTCCAGTAGGACTGAAGCGTCTCGGGCTGGTAATACATCGGCTTGGGCGCGCGCACGAACCGGCGCACCAGTTCCTCGGTATGCGCTTCGGATCCTTCGATCCAGACCATCAGGAGGTTTTCCGACAGCGCGGTCAGAAGCGGATCCTCGCGGTCCTCGGGATCGACCACCTCGCAGATCGAGCCGCCGGAGTCGCAAACGAAATTGTCATAGTTGTAAAGGGATTTGGCGCGCGTGATGTAGCGCACCGTGTCGTAAAGCGCGGCGATTTCGGCATCGCGGTGCTGTTCCTGCCGCTCTAGGTATTCCTCGAAGGGTAGGCCGCCCTTGGCCGGGTCGCCCGGTTTGCCGAGATAGGTCGAAAGCGGTGCCAGGTTCTCGAACGTGATGTTGGAGGCGATATAGACACTGTCGGTCAGCAGAAGCTCCCTCAGAAACGGGTTCTTCATCGCCTCGCGTTTGAAATTGTCCGAGATGAGCTCGCCCATGTAACGGGTGCCGATGCGGTAATCGACGGAATAGTGAAACCACTCGCCCTCGTCGCGCAGCATGTTGGAAACATGTGTCTTGCCCAACCCGGACATGCCGAACAGAAGCACCTTCTTCGCCTTGGCGTCGCGCCACGCCTGCGCGGTCTCATAGATCATGGCCGTCCCTCTTGCCCTCGCGTTCCGCTTGGTAGCGGGCGAGCCGGGTCAGGGCAAGCCGGGGGCACGGGCCGGGACACGCGCCTCGCGCACGCTGGCGCGGATGTTGATCCAGTTGGCGGTGAGAATGAGGGCACCGCCGAGGATCACGGCCAGCTCCAGGCGCTCCTGGTAGAGAACCCAGCCGATGAGCGCGATGACCGGAAGGCGGGCGAAATCCACGGGCATGATGACAGTGGCAGGCGCCAGTTTGAGCGCTGTGGTCAGACAGAAATGCGCGGCAAGGCCGGCGATGCCGATGATCACGAGCCAGGGGGCGGACTGCGCCGACGGCAAGGCCATTTCGCCGTCGACGGTAGCGAGGACGAGGCCGAAGACCGCCTGCATCGTCGTCAGGAAAAACAGGATGCAGGCGAGGGTCTGTGTGCGCGTGAGTTTGCGGGTGAAGACTGCGGAGCCCGCGAATCCGATGGCTGCCCCGAGGGCCGCGAGCACGCCCGGCCCCAATTCAACGGCGAAAGGGCGCGTGACGACGAGGATCCCCACGAACCCGACGAACGCCGCGAAGGCACGCGGGGGCGTGATGCGCTCGCCCAGAAAGATGGGCGACATGAGGAGGACCCAGAGGGGAGCGGTGAATTCCAGCGCAAAGACCTGTGCCAGCGGGATCACCCCGACGGCATAGAACCACAGGTTCTGACCGGTGAAATGAGACACGTTGCGCACAAAATGCAGGCCGAGTTGTGCGGGACCGATTTCCCCCCAGCGGCGGGTCGCGGTCACGACCGAGACGACGATCAGGATGCCGACGCAGGACCGGTAGAACATGACCTCGAACGTGTCGTGATCGAGGCTCACTTCGCGTCCCGCTACGGCCATCGTCGAGAAACAGGTGATCGCGCCCAGCATCCAGAGCGCCGCGCGGAAAATCGGGTTCATCGGGCCGGTTCGCCCGACCTACGGGCGCCATGTCGCGTCATGGCCGCATGATTGCCCTCAACCCGGGTCGGCGGCAAGCAAGATGAAGGCGAAGAAGGCGACAAAAACCGCGATCGGTACTGTGACGA
Organism: Maritimibacter sp. UBA3975; assembly: GCF_002384975.1. Classification (NCBI taxonomy): domain Bacteria; kingdom Pseudomonadati; phylum Pseudomonadota; class Alphaproteobacteria; order Rhodobacterales; family Roseobacteraceae; genus Maritimibacter; species Maritimibacter sp. UBA3975. The sequence goes on along the minus strand of NZ_DGCP01000009.1, from coordinate 89,986 downwards.
TTGTGAAGAGAGTAGCGGGCTTCTGCCATGTCGGCTTTTCGGCGTAACACGCCCCGCATTCGCTATGCGCCAGCCGCATACGGTGACCGCATGACCGGCATTTGAAAACTCTGATCGGCATCCCGTCCCCACGGTTCGCACAAAATAAGTCGGCGGCGCACAATGAAAACAAATCTGCCTGCGCCGTATGTGAAATCGCGATCACGGGTCTGATCTCCTGTGAAAGAGGAGACCTGAACTATTTCTGCATTTCAAAAAAAAGGATTGTCCCAGCGCCCAAATAGGTGGCGACCTTCTGTCATACTCGGCCACTGGTCGTCAGGCGAGGAAGGCCCGCTCACTCCCACTCGATGGTGCCCGGAGGTTTCGACGTGATATCGTAGGTCACGCGGTTGATCCCCTGCACCTCGTTGATGATCCGGGTGGCGGTTTCGCCCAGAAAGTCATGGCTGAACGGGTAGTAATCCGCCGTCATGCCGTCGACGCTTGTGACGGCGCGCAGCGCGCAGGCATAGTCATAGGTGCGCCCGTCGCCCATCACGCCCACCGTGCGCACCGGCAAGATCGCCACAAAGGCCTGCCAGATCTCGTCATAAAGCCCGTGCTTGCGGATCTGGTCGATATAGACGGCGTCCGCCTTGCGCAGGATGTCGAGCTTGTCCCGCGTGATTTCGCCCGGGCAGCGAATGGCGAGGCCGGGGCCGGGGAAGGGGTGGCGAGCGATAAAGCTCGCGGGCAGGCCGAGTTCGTGACCCAGCGCGCGCACTTCGTCCTTGAAAAGTTCGCGCAGGGGTTCGACCAGTTTTAGACCCATTTTCTCCGGCAGACCGCCGACATTGTGGTGGCTCTTGATCGTGACCGAGGGCCCGCCCGAGAACGACACGGATTCGATCACGTCTGGGTAGAGTGTGCCCTGGGCCAGATAATCCGCATCGTCGATCTCGCTCGCGTATTTCTGGAACACGTCGATGAACAGGCGTCCGATGGTCTTGCGCTTTTCTTCGGGGTCCGAGATCCCTTCGAGTTCGCCAAGGAACAGGTCGACCTCATCCGCATGGATCAGCTTCATGTTGTAGTGGTCGCGGAACATCGTGACCACTTCCTCGGCCTCGTTGTGGCGCAGGAGGCCGTGGTCCACAAAAACACAGGTAAGCTGGTCGCCGATCGCTTCGTGAAGCAGAACTGCCGTGACCGATGAATCGACGCCACCGGACAGACCGCAGATCACATGGGCATCGCCCACCTCCTCGCGGATCTTCATGATCGCCTCCTCGCGGTAGGTGTCCATCGTCCAGTCGCCCTTGAACCCGGCGAGACGCACGAAGTTTTCGTACAGCGTCTTGCCATTGGGCGTGTGGTGGACCTCGGGGTGGAACTGAACCGCAAAGAAGTTGCGGCCGAGATCCGCCGTGATGGCGAAAGGCGCATTGGGCGAGGTGCCGTAGACCTTGAAGCCCGGCGCGATCCGGGAGACGTGGTCGCCGTGGCTCATCCACACCTGCTCGCGCCCGGTGCCATCCATGAACCAGCCGGTCAGAACATCGACGCGCTCTTCGGTCGGCGTGACCCAGGCGCGTCCGAATTCGGCCGTGCCGTGACCGCGAAGCACTTCGCCGCCGAGCATGTGCATCATGACCTGCTGGCCATAGCAGAT
>NZ_DGCP01000009.1:0-88245 GCF_002384975.1 Maritimibacter sp. UBA3975 | reverse complement strand
ATGACCTGCTGGCCATAGCAGATTCCGAGGATCGGCACGCCGAGATCGAACACCTTTTCCGGCGGACGGGGTGAACCGTCGTCGATGACGCTGGCGGGGCCGCCCGAGAAGATCACCGCCTTGGGCGCGAAATCCTCAAGAAAGGCGTCAGTCACGTTCTGATATGGGTGGATTTCGCAATAGACGTTCAGCTCCCGCAGGCGTCGCGCGATGAGCTGCGTCACCTGGCTGCCGAAGTCGATGATGAGGAGGCGGTCGTGTTCGGATGTCTCGATCATAGCCGCTGATTAGGCCCCGTCCGCTTTGCTGGCAAGCGTGAAACACATCGGGCTGCGCGCTGACCGTGAAATCCTTGCGGAGTCGCCCGCAGGTCACGAAGGTAGCGCAAAACCGATGAAGGAGTGAGCGATGAGCGATGATGTCTATCTGGTGCCCGCCGAGGAGATCGCTGAGATGGAAGGGCTGGCCAAGACCCATTTCCTCAATCCCGACGCAAAGAGGGTGAACAAGTCGCTGGGCGACCTTGCAGGTCTCACTGGCCTTGGCTTTCACATCATCGACGTGGCGCCGGGCCACGCGACCACCGAGCATCACGTTCACTACCATGAAGATGAGTGCGTCTATGTGCTCGAGGGTGAAGCGACAGCGCATATCGGCGACACGGCGCTCCCAATCAAGGCCGGGGACTTCATCGGCTATCGCAAGGGCGGTCTGGCCCATTCGATCGTGAACACCGGCGACGTTCTCCTGCGGTGTATTGTCGTGGGCGAACGGCGCGATCACGACGTCGGCGACTACCCGAAACTGGGCAAGCGCATCTACCGGCAGGTCGGGCTGCCTTGGAACGTGGTCGATCACGCCGACATCGTCACCCCTACGGGCACGGGGAAGAAATAGGCCCGGCGCCCGCGTCGTTTTCGCCCGCGAAGCGTCGCAAAACCTCCCGACCCTGCGCCAGCCGACCTGTATCAGGGGGCAGGATCAGGCGCGGAGAATGACTATGGTCGAGGATACAGCAGTCGAGGGACGCAAACGGCGCGCACGCGGAGGCGGCGGGGCAGCCCGGCGAGCCGAACGCACCACGCATCGAATCGAAGGCGCACCCCCCATCGTGCGCAAGACGCCAACGCTCGACATCCTCGACGAAGCGACGATCGAGATCATCGAACGCAACGCCGAAACGGTACTCGAGGAAATCGGCGTGGTCTTTGCCGAGAATCCCGGCGCTCTGGAGCTCTGGCGGCAGGCCGGGGCCGACGTGCGGGGCGAGCGGGTGCATATCCCGCGCGGTCTGGCCCGCAAGCTGTGTGAGACCGCTCCGTCCAGCTTCACCCATCATGCCCGCAACCCGGAACGGTCGGTAGAGATCGGCGGCAACAACCTCGTCTTCGCGCCGGTCTATGGCCCCCCCTTCGTGCGCGATCTGGATGGCGGGCGACGTTACGCCACGATCGAGGACTTCCAGACCTTCGTGAAGCTAGGCTACATGTCCAAGTGGCTGCACCTCTCCGGCGGCACGCTGTGCGAGCCGACCGACATCCCGGTCAACAAGCGCCACCTCGACATGCTGATGGCCCATATGACCCTGTCCGACAAACCCTTCATGGGGTCCGTGACGGACAAGGAATGGGCCGCCGATTGCGTGGAGATGTGCAAGATCCTGTTCGGAGCCGACTTCGTCGACCAGAACACGGTGATGACCTCGCTCGTCAACATCAACTCGCCGCTGACGTTCGACAGCGTGATGATGGGGACGCTCGAGACCTATGCGGCCGCCAACCAGGCCTGCATCATCTCTCCCTTCATCGTGGGTGGCGCGATGGCGCCGGTGACGGTCGTTGGCACGCTCACGCAGGTTCTGGCGGAAGTGATGGCGGGCGTGGCCTACAGCCAACTGGTGCGTCCTGGCGCGCCGGTGATCTTCGGTGCCTTCGTGACGTCCATCGACATGAACTCCGGTGCGCCGACGTTCGGCACGCCCGAGGCGAGCCAGATCACGATGGGCGCGGGGCAACTTGCCCGGCGCATGGGGCTGCCGTTCCGTTCGGCAGGGGGCTTCACCGGGTCCAAAGTGGTGGATGCGCAGGCGGGCTACGAGAGTGCCAACAGCCTTCAGATGGGGATGAACGCCGGCGTCAACTTCATGCTGCATGCCTGTGGCTGGCTTGAAGGCGGGCTGGTAGCCAGTTTCGAGAAGTTCGTCACAGACGCCGACCAGCTCGGCACGCTCCACAAGTTCGCCGCCGGCGTGAACGCGGATGAAAACGGGCAGGCGATGGACGCAATCCGGGAGGTGGGGCCGGGCGGTCACTACCTTGGCTGTGCCCATACGCACGCCAACTTCAAGGAAGCGTTCTGGCGCACCGAAGTGCTGGACTACAAGCCCTTTGAAACCTGGGACGAAGAGGGCGCCCGGACCACCGTCGTGCTCGCCGCCGAGCGCGTGCGCAAGATGCTGGGCCAATACGAAACGCCCTATATCGACCCCGCAGTCCACGAGGCGCTTCAGTCTTATGTGGCGCGCCGCAAGGATGAGATGCCGGACGCCTACGGCTGACGGTCGGCATCTGCCTCCGGGCACATTTCGGCAAGGACGGCGGTCATCACGGCGACATGATGATGCGGCGCATAGCTGACGTCACCCGTGCGCCGGGCGGCGTCGAGGCCCGATTCGCGGTCGAGGAGCGCGTCTATTTCGCTTGTTGTGCGCGGGGCACGGCCCAGAATCCGCTTCAGATCGCGGGTTCTGTCAAAGCTTTCCAGGCCGTGACGGGCGGCTCTGAGGAGCAGTTTCGGGCGGCGCAGGCGGGTGAGTTCTGTGTGCTGAACAGTCATGGCATCCTCCGGTTTCGATGTCTCTGCACCTTCGTGCCACAACTTTAAGGCGTGTTGCGCCGCGGCAGGGAGTAGCGTTCGCCGCCTTTCCAATCCCTTATTTGTTGCCGCCGCAGGGTTTCCGTATCGCCGAGAGCTTGTGGATAAAATGGCGAAATGATGATTGCCTGTGGATAAAGACTCGCTTTAAGGTTGAGTCGTTTCCCAAACGGAAACGCTCAGAAGGCCCGGAGGACCAATGAAACACGTCGTCTCTACGTCTTGCCCGACCAAGCAACCTTTGCCCGCCTGGGTGCCAGATGCGGTTCGAACCTATCTCGCCCATGTCGAAGGCGGGACATCGCTACGCCATCTGGCACGTCAGACAGGTGTTCACGCCTCCACCGTCATGCGGCAGGTGCGACGTTGCGAAGGACTTCGCGACGATCCGCTCGCTGATGCAGCTCTCAAGTCACTTGAAACGCTTTGGCACAACCGGGCACGCGCGAGCGGACCGGAGCGCCATGGAGGCCGTGAGAGACCCATGACACGCACCGCGCAAGATACCGATCGCCTTGACCGTGAAACCCTCCGGTCCCTCAGGGCCTTGTCGGAACCCGGAGCGTTGCTTGTGATTGCGGACGGCGTCGAGGATGCCGTCGTCGTGTCCCATGTCGAGGACGACCGCCCTGTGCGCAGGGCTGTGGTCCCGCGGGACGTGGCTGAGATCCTGTCGCTCAAGGAATGGATCGCAGGCCACGCCAAGGGGCGGCTGGCGCGCTATACGATCACACCGGCCGGACGTTCGGAACTGGGCCGCCTCGTCGCGGCCGCGGAATCGCATCGGGCTGCGACCCAAGGCGAGCCGGTGGGCACGGCGTCAACAGGGCAGGGAGGGGCGCGCAAGGCGCGAACAGCGGGTGCAGAGCCACCCCTGCGGTTCCTCGCACGGCGCAAGCGGACGGATGGTGCCCCATTCCTGACGCCCGACATGGTGCGCGCTGCCGAACGATTCCGTGAGAGTTACGAGATTGCGCGGGCGGGCGACGCACTTGGCGATGACTACGAGGGGCTTCTGACGGGTCGGGTCCGGATGCCGAAGCAGGCGACGAATGGTGGCGCGGCGATCGCGGTGTCCCGTGATCTTCTGGCCCTCGAAAGTCTTCTGAAAGCGGTCAGGACGCTGGGGCCGGAGTTGGCCGAGGCCGTAATCCTCGCATGTTGCCGCGAAACCGGAATGGAGCAGATCGAGGACAAGCTCGATTTCCCGGCCCGGTCCGGCAAGATCATTCTGCGAATCGCGTTGGGTGCGCTCAAGCGTCACTATGATGAGGTCGGGGATGAAAACCACGACCTCATCTATTGATGCGCACTATCAGGCTGACTTGGCTTGCGCCGTCACGACAAGGACATCGAAGTCGAGGCCTGGAAAACTCGTCCCGATCTCGCTTTTTACGAGTTCGGGACGCGGCAGATTCTCGGCAAAGGCGCGGTATCGACCGTCGAAACCGCTATCGACGAGACGATTGGCGACCTCGACGCAATCAAACCCGTTGGAGACGAGCGGTGACAGAACCACATGCGGCTGATGCATCTCGATGACTTCTGCCGTTAGGTCCGTGAACTCGACAAAATGAGCTCCCGGAAGCGGCTCTTGCCCCGATTTTCCGGCGTCGTCCTGTGTTCTCCCGACAGCGAGCACACGCAGAGGCTGCACGGATATCTCCTCGGACCGCTCGTCCCTGTCAACGCTTTTGGCGTTACCCAATTGACCCATGGTCGGCAATGCCCTCCCTTGTAGGATCAGGTTCGGCCATCTGTCCAAAATCACGCACTCTCACTATGGTTGATTTTTGAAGCGATTGCAAAGCCCTGCTTTTCACGTTTCCCGCGTTGCGGCATACAGGCCTCATGGGACCGCCTGGAGGACCCGATGGGACCGGAAACATTCATCAAAGCCATTCCGATGGCCTGCGCTGTCATCGGCGAAGATGAACGGATTCGGGCGCTCAATGTCGCGGGCGAGGCCCTGTTCGGGTCCGCGGTGGTCGGTCGGCATTTTGCGGCAGTCCTGCGCCAGCCTGCACTGCTAGATCGGATCGAGGGGGCGCTGGCCTCCGGCCGTCCTGCCCAGTCACGCTACGTCTACACCGGCGCGGCGCGAGAACGGACGTTCGAGGTCGCCATAACCCCGATGGAGAGCGAGCCAGGTGTCATCCTCGCCTTCGACGATGTGACCGCGCTGGCCGAAGCCGGCGAAATGCGCTCGGAGTTCGTGGCCAACGTCAGCCACGAGTTGCGCACGCCACTTACCGCCATCAGTGGATTCGTCGAGACTCTGCGCGGACCCGCCCGCGACGATGCGGCCGCGCGTGACCAGTTTCTGACGATCATGGAGAGCGAGACGCGTCGGATGCACAGGCTGGTCGATGACCTCCTGTCTCTCGCGCGCGTGGAAGATACCGAACGCCTGCGGCCTTCCGGGGAGCAGGATATCGCGGGACTCGCGACCTCGGCCGCCCAGAGCCTGAACGGACACGCCGCAGAGCACGGGGTGGCGCTTCACCTCGAAGGGATGGACGAACCGGTTTTCGCGCCGGCAGATCCCGACCAGATCATGCAAGTCTTCACCAACCTTATCGAGAACGCCATAAAATATGGAGGGGCAGGGGGGTCGGTGACTGTGTCACTGGCACAGGTGGCGCATGACCCGCGCCTCAGAGGGCCGGGCGTCATCGTGGCGGTGACCGATACCGGCGAGGGAATCGACGAGCGCCACCTTGGTCGCCTGACCGAGCGGTTTTACCGCGTGGACACGCACCGGTCGCGTGGCAAGGGCGGCACCGGGCTTGGCCTGGCGATCGTGAAACACATTGTGAACCGGCATCGCGGGCGGCTGCGGATCGAAAGCACGCTGGGCGAAGGCAGCCGGTTCAGCGTGGCGCTCCCAACCGCCTGACGCCCGAACCGGATCCATCCGAAGATGAATTCCGGCTTGTTACACGTTTGTTACAAATCTGTCGCAAAACCATTGTGGACTCACCATACGCAAGCGCTCAGTGCGGCCAAGGCAATGCCCGCCGCCTGCTGCAAACCAAATCAGGAGACATCCATGTCCTTTGCGAAACTGACCGCCTCAACGCTGGCGATCACCGCCGTGTCCGCCTCTGCCGCCATGGCTCAGTCGCGTGACAACGTGCAGGTTGCCGGCTCGTCGACCGTGCTTCCCTATGCGTCGATCGTGGCGGAAGCCTTCGGTGAGAACACCGACTTCCCGACCCCCGTCGTGGAATCAGGCGGGTCGTCTGCCGGTCTCAAGCGCTTCTGCGAAGGCGTGGGTGAAAATACCATCGATATCGCCAACGCCTCCCGCGCGATCCGCGAGTCGGAAATCGAAACCTGTGCCGCAAATGGCGTGACGGACATCATCGAAGTCCGCATCGGCTACGACGGCATCGTGTTCGCGTCCCAGCAGGATGGCCCGGCCTTCAACGAGTTCGTGCCCTCCGACATTTTCAACGCGATCGGCGCCCAGGTGCTGGTCGACGGTGAGATCACCGAGAACCCCTTCAACACCTGGGCCGAGTTCAACGGTGACCTGCCGGATGTGGAAATCGCCATGTTCATCCCCGGCACCAAGCACGGGACGCGTGAAGTGTTCGAGGACAAAGTCCTCCTCGAAGGCTGCGAAGCCACCGGCGCGATGCAGGCCATGATGGACGGCGGCATGTCGGAAGACGACGCCGAAGACGCCTGCCTCGACGTGCGTCAGGACGGCAAGTCGGTCGACATCGACGGCGACTACACCGAAACGCTGGCCCGCATCGACGCAAACCCGAACGGCATCGGCGTGTTCGGCCTCGCGTTCTACGAGAACAACACCGACAAGCTGAAAGTGGCCACCATGTCCGGCGTCGCACCCAACACTGACAGCATTGCCTCGGGCGAGTACCCGGTGTCGCGTCCGCTCTACTTCTACATCAAGAAAGCCCACATCGGCGTCATCCCGGGCGTCAAGGAATTCGCCCAGTTCTTCGTCGCCGACGAACTGGCCGGTCCGTCCGGCCCGCTCGCCAACTATGGCCTCGTGTCCGATCCCGAGCTTTCGGCCATACAGGAGATGGTGGCGAACGAAGAAACCATGTAATCCGGCTGCCGGCCCGATTGCCGGGGGCGGCCTGTTTCGCCGCCCCCGTTTTCCTTTTTGGACCTTTGCAAGCGTAACAACGGACACCAGGACACGGGGGCTTCATGCCAATACTCTGGCTTTTCCTGATCGTGCTCGCGATTGCCGCGGCGGGCTATGTGATCGGTCGATCCCGCGCTGTGGCGAGCGTCGGCGGAGACCACCGCAAGATGCACTCGCTGGCGAGCTTTTATGGCTCCAACGTGGCCATCAAGGTGTTCGTCCCCGCGTTCCTCTTTACCATCGCCTGGTTGCTAGTTCAGCCGATCGTGGTCAACGCCACCGTCTCGGACATGATCCCCGAGGCCGCCATCGCCGACAATTCGTCGCGCGGTCTGGTCATGGCCGAAGTGCGCAGGATCGCCGACGGGCTCGACAGCGCCGTGGCGGCGGGTGGGATGAGCGCGGACTTCGCACGGACGCCGCAGACTGACCTCGACGATGTAACCCAGCGTATTAAGGATGCCGGCGGCGTCGTAACCTCCGACATTACCGCACCCGTTCTGAACGCGGCGCAACGCTACCGCGCTATGAACGGGACCGGCAATTTCATCATGTCCGGCCTCGCGATCCTCATTGCGCTTGGCGGGGCGTGGTGGGGTATCCGCGAGAGCCATGCAGACTTCCGCGCCCGTAATACCGTCGAGACGTCGATCCGCGCGCTCCTCATCGGCGCGGCCTCCATCGCGATCCTGACCACGTTGGGAATTGTCCTGTCGCTGATCTTCAACACGATCGAGTTTTTCCGGCTTTACCCGGCCGCAGACTTCTTCTTCGGAACCAACTGGGCACCGAGCTTTTCGGGGCGGGGCGGATCTTCTGACCTTGGTGTTCTGCCGCTCCTGTGGGGCACATTCTATATCTCTATCGTCGCGCTCGCCGTGGCAGTACCGATCGGGCTGTTCGCGGCGATCTATTTGTCAGAATACGCGTCCAAGCGCGTGCGGTCGGTCGCCAAGCCTCTGCTCGAAGTGCTCGCTGGCATTCCGACCATCGTGTATGGCTTGTTCGCACTGCTGACCGTCGGTCCGCTCCTGCTTGAGATCTTCGGCAAGGACGGGCTTGGCTGGATGCAAGCCGGGACGGCAGTGATGACCGCCGGTCTGGTGATGGGCATCATGCTCATCCCCTTCGTTTCGTCGCTGTCGGACGACATCATTAACGCCGTGCCGCAAGCGCTGCGTGACGGGTCGTACGGGCTGGGGGCCACCCAGTCCGAAACGATCAAGCAGGTCGTTCTGCCCGCAGCCCTTCCGGGGATCGTCGGCGCCATCCTTCTTGCGGCCTCGCGCGCCATCGGCGAGACGATGATCGTTGTGCTCGGGGCAGGGGCCGCAGCCCGCCTGAGCCTCAACCCGTTCGAGGCGATGACCACCGTGACCGCCAAGATCGTGTCGCAGCTTACCGGGGACGCTGACTTCGCCTCGCCCGAGGCGCTCGTGGCCTTCGCGCTCGGCATGACGCTGTTCGTCATCACGCTCGCCCTCAATGTCCTCGCCCTCTACATCGTGCGCAAATACCGGGAGCAGTACGAATGACCGACACCAGCCTGCCGCAGAACGCGCCGCGCGGGTCGAACTCGATCCTCGCCACCGATGCGCGCACGAAAAAGCGTAACGCCGCCGAGAAACGCTTTCGCGCGCTCGGCATGGGAGCCATCGGGATTGGCCTGTTCTTCTTGATCGTGCTTTTCACCACGATCATCCGCTCCGGCGCGCCCGCTTTCACGCGCACGGTCGTGGACGTGCAGTTCACGCTCACGCAGGCGCAATACGACGAAGCGGAAGGGACGCTGTTCAAGACGGCCGCCTATGCCGATCTTTTCATCGCACAGCTGGGAGAAATCCTTGCAGAGCAAGATGTCGCCGCGGACTTCGATGCCGAGTCGATTGAGCGCACGCTGGGCAAGGTTGGCGGAACCCTGCGTGAATTCTACCGCGCGAATGAGGATCAGCTGGATCAGCCCGTCAACTTCAGCCTTGCCACCTCGTCGCGGGTCGACGGCTATCTCAAAGGTCGCGTAACGCTTGAGGGGATCGAAGACAGCCGGTTCCTCATGGCCTCGGACCTCGACCTTGTGGACGAGTTGCAGGCAGCGGGCGTGATCAAGAGCGAGTTCAACTGGCCCTTCATCACGGGCGCCGATTCCGGCGTCGACAATCCGGGCGGGGCAGGGATCGGTGCCTCGGTCGTGGGGTCGTTCTTCATGATGCTCGTGGTGCTGGCACTCGCGCTGCCCATCGGCGTGGCGGCATCCATCTACCTCGAGGAGTTCGCGGTTCAGAACAGGTTCACGGACCTGATCGAAGTGAACATCTCGAACCTGGCCGCCGTGCCGTCGATCGTCTTCGGCATCCTGGGCCTTGCCGTGTTCATCCAGTTCGCAGGCCTGCCGCAGTCGGCACCGCTCGTCGGTGGGCTCGTGCTGACGCTCATGACGCTGCCCACAATCATCATCTCGACCCGCGCGGCGCTCAAGGCGGTCCCTCCGTCGATCCGCGAGGCCGCACTCGGCGTCGGGGCCTCCAAGATGCAGACGGTGTTCCACCATGTCCTGCCGCTCGCCATGCCCGGCATCCTGACCGGCACCATTATCGGCCTGGCGCAAGCGCTCGGTGAGACCGCGCCGCTCCTGCTGATCGGCATGGTGGGCTTTGTCGCGAGAGGCTACCCAGACGGGTTCCTCACCGGCTTCACCGAAGCCAACTCGGCAATGCCCGCGCAAATCTACACCTGGGCGGCGCGCGCAGACGCGGCATTCTACGACAAGGCATGGGGCGGGATCATCATTTTGCTGATCTTCCTAATGTTCATGAACATCCTGGCGGTGATCCTGCGCCGTCGTTTCGAGCGTCGCTGGTAAGGCGGGGCAGGAGGACACTATGATGAAAGACAATGCAGACGAACGGATCGGGGTGGATGCCATGGACATCAAATTCGCGGCGAAGGATGTGCAGGTCTATTATGCCGACAACCATGCCATCAAGGACGTCTCGGTCGATATCCTCGACAAGACCGTGACGGCCTTCATCGGCCCGTCCGGCTGCGGCAAGTCCACGTTCCTGCGCTCGCTCAACCGCATGAACGATACCATCCCGATTTGTCGGGTGGAGGGCGATATCAGGCTCGATGGACAAGATATCAACGCGCCCGAAGTGGACCCGGTGCAATTGCGCGCCAAGGTCGGCATGGTGTTTCAGAAGCCAAACCCGTTCCCCAAGTCGATCTACGACAACGTCGCCTACGGACCGCGCATTCACGGTCTTGCCCGTGGCAAGGCTGAGCTTGACGAGATCGTCGAGAAATCCCTGCGCCGTGCTGCCATCTGGGACGAAGTGAAGGACCGCCTGGATGCGGCCGGGACAGGGCTTTCGGGCGGTCAGCAACAGCGCCTGTGCATCGCGCGGGCCGTGGCGACCGAGCCGGAAGTCCTTTTGATGGACGAGCCTTGTTCGGCGCTCGATCCCATCGCTACGGCACAGGTCGAGGAACTGATCGACGAACTGCGCCAGAGCTACTCGGTGATCATCGTCACGCACTCGATGCAGCAGGCGGCACGGGTCAGCCAGAAGACGGCGTTCTTCCATTTGGGCAACCTCGTCGAATACGGCGACACCACTGATATCTTCACCAATCCGCGTGACACGCGGACGGAAAGTTACATCACCGGCCGGATCGGCTGAGGAGAGCAGGACCATGAACGACGCACATATCGCAAAGGCTTTCGACCGCGACCTCGAAGGCGTTCAGGCGCAGGTCATGAAAATGGGAGGCCTCGTGGAGGAGGCCATCCGGGACTCCGCCAAGGCGCTCAAATCGCGCGATGTCGAACTGGCCGAGCAGGTTCGGCAAGGAGACCGTCGCATCGACGAGCTTGAGGATCTGATCAACACCCAATGCGCCCAGGTTCTGGCCTTGCGCCAGCCCGCCGCCGGCGACCTGCGCACGGTCCTGACGGTGATGAAAATCGCGGGCAACCTTGAGCGCATCGGGGACTACGCCAAGAACCTCGCAAAACGGACAGAGGTTCTCTCGCACATGCAACCGATCGAGGGGGCCTCCAGCGCGATCAAACGCATGTCGAAAGAGGTCGAGAAAATGCTCTCGGACGCGCTCGACGCCTATGTCCGCAGGGATGCGGCACTCGCGGAAGACGTGCGTCACCGCGACCTTGAAGTCGACCAGATGTATAACGCGCTTTTCCGCGAGTTCCTGACCTTCATGATGGAAGACCCGCGCAACATCACGGCCTGCATGCACCTTCATTTCATTGCGAAGAACATAGAACGAATGGGGGACCATGTGACGTCCGTCGCTGATCAGGTCATCTACCTCGCGACCGGTCAGTTCCCGGATGAGTCGCGCCCGAAGGACAATCAGTCCATCTACCGCGTCGATAGTGTGGGCGAGGCGGAAGAATGACCAGCGACAAGCCGCTCGTGCTGCTTGTCGAAGATGAGCCTGCGCAACGGGAAATCCTGCGTTACAACCTCGCCTCCGAAGGTTACGACGTATCTATTGCCGAGAACGGCGACGACGCGCTTGTGCTGGTGGATGAAATCGGGCCCGACCTGATCCTGCTCGACTGGATGCTGCCCGGCGTGTCGGGGATCGAGATCTGCCGGCGCGTGAAAACCCGACGGGAATCGAGCGAGATTCCAGTCATCATGCTTTCGGCCCGGTCCGAAGAGATGGATCGGGTGAGGGGGTTGGAGACCGGCGCGGACGACTACATGGTCAAACCGTTCTCGGTTCAGGAGCTCATGGCCCGCATCCGTGCCCAGCTTCGCCGCACGCGGCCAGCGTCGGTCGGGTTACAGCTCGTCTACGACGACATCATTCTCGACGGTGAAACGCATCGCGTCACACGCAATGGCGACCCGGTAAAACTGGGCCCGACGGAATTTCGGCTCCTGACGACGTTCATGGAGAAACCGGGCCGCGTATGGAGCCGCGAACAATTGCTGGATCGGGTCTGGGGCCGCGACGTGTATGTCGACACGCGCACCGTGGACGTTCATGTGGGGCGGTTGCGCAAGGCTTTGTGTAAGACCGGTGGGGAAGACCCTCTGAGAACCGTCAGGGGGACGGGGTACGCTCTCGGCTAGATTTGGCGAGACTCGCAATACGAGAATACGATGTCTCTAAATGCAACACACCTTCTGCGTATAATCAGTATTATGTAATATCGATCGGTTGCCAAAAACACATCCCCGTCAGAGCCTTATGCGCAATCTTTCAGATCTGAGTACAATATCTTACGAGAAACTTTCGCAAATCATCGAAGGAAAACTCGTGACACCCATACGAAAGGTGGCAATCCTGTTCTTGCCATGCGAGTTTCATGGTTAACGAGATGCCCCCAAAGTATGGGCGTCCAGCATATGGGAACGGGAATAACACAGAATGCTTGAGATCCTGGAGCAACTGGTGCGGGCTCGCACACTGCAACAGGTGTGGCAGTTACACTGCGCACGAATGGCCGCTTTTGGATTCGACCGGTTGATCTACGGCTACACACGCTTCGCTACGCCGAACTCGGTTGGCGAGTTGATGGACGCGCTCTTCCTGACAAACCATAATCCCGACTACTTCGAGCAATTCATCGAGGAACGGATGTTCCTGCATGCCCCCCTCACCCGCTGGGCACGCGAGCACGAGAGCGGTTACTGCTCCTGGGGTGCACTGTGGACGCGGCCCGAAGACCTGACGGACAAGGAACTGGAAGTCATCTCGTTCAACCGTGCCATGAATGTCTTCGCCGGCTACACCGTGGCCGTCCCGACGGCTTCGGCACGTTCACATGCGCTCTTTGCGCTTGCAGGCCAAAAGGAACTGAGCCAGGGCGAGCTTGATCGTATTTGGGCGGACCACGGCAAGGAAATCGAGATCCTGTGCAATCTCGTGCATCTCAAGATCGCTTCGCTCCCAATCGAGACCAACCGACCCAAGCTATCGAAACGCCAGCTCGAGGTTCTGGAGTGGGTCTCTGAGGGGAAGTCGAACCAGGATGTCGCGACGATCATGGGCGTGTCCGTTCCGACGATTGAGAAGCACCTGCGGCTCGCGCGCGAAAAGCTCGGCGTTGACACCACGCCGCAAGCCGTTGCGAAGATTACCTTTTTGAACCAAATCCACGTCCGCAGTTCCGAGCAGGCGGATTCCATCAAACTCAATGACGATGCGGAGGACGCGGCCGGGATCGGGCGACGATTGCGCAGCACGGACCCTGGCGATCTGGGTATTCTCTGACCCGAGGCACCGGCGCAACATTCTTTCGGAGGTAAGGAAAACCTTACTGGAGTCTCTTGCGGAAATGCGAGAGTGTGTCTCTGTTCCGTGAGTGGTGGCATTATTGCCTTTTGGAGCGCGGGATGGGGATCCTGCAATTTCAGGACGACCCCATTCCACCCCAAAATCTTCCCGCAAAGACTTGATAAAGTACAAAAAAACCCGGCTCGGAGAACGAACCGGGTCAATTTTGTCCGGACCGGCGCCCTGCCCCGGTCCGTTGATATTCTGGCGATCAGGCGCCGGCGGCTTTTGCCACCTCGGCTGCGAAGTCTTCTTCTTCCTTTTCGATGCCTTCGCCCACTTCCATCCGGATGAACCCGGTGATCGTGGCCCCCGCTTCTTTTGCGGCGGCTTCGACGGTCAGGTCCGGATTGACGACGAAGTTCTGACCGAGGAGCGTGACCTCGGAGAGGAACTTCTTCATCCGGCCTTCGATCATCTTTTCGATCACCTGTTCCGGCTTGCCGGATTCGCGGGCGATCTCCATCTGGATCTGACGCTCTTTCTCCACCACCGCCGGGTCGAGTTCGTCGACGTTCAGCGCGGCGGGGTTTGCAGCGGCCACATGCATGGCGACCTGCTTGGCAAAGGCTTCGTCACCGCCGGTGGTGGCGACGAGAACGCCGATCTTGCCCATCCCGTCGGCCACGCCATTGTGGACATAGGGCGCGATCGTCTCGCCTTCGATTTTTTCCATCCGGCGCACGCCCATGTTCTCGCCGATCTTGGCGATTGCATCGGTGATCATGGTCGCGACCGTGGAGCCGTCGATATCGGCGTTCTTGAGTGCCTCGACGTCGTCGATCTTGAGCGCCGCATTGGCGATCTTGGCGACCATGCCCTGGAATTCGGCGTTCTTTCCGACGAAATCGGTTTCCGAATTCACTTCGACGGCGATCCCGGTGTTGCCTTCGACGGCCACGGCGACGAGGCCTTCGGCTGCTGTGCGGCCGGACTTCTTGGCGGCGGTGGCGAGGCCCTTGGTGCGAAGCCAGTCCATCGCGGCATCCATGTCGCCGTCGGTCTCGGTCAGCGCCTTCTTGGCATCCATCATGCCAGCGCCGGAAATTTCACGGAGTTCTTTTACTTGTGCGGCTGTGATCGCCATCTCGGCTCTCCTTACGTCTGGATCGGGGTCCGTTCGATTGAACGGGTCCGGGGGCGGTCTGCCCGCCCCCGGTTACAGGGCTGTGACAGGCTCAGGCTTCCGCCGACTCCGTCGACTCGGCCACGGCCTCTTCCTGAGGGGCCTCTTCGAGCGCGCCGACGTCGATACCGGCGGCCTCGAACTGACCCGACATACCATCGAGTGCGGCGCGCGCGGCCAGATCGCAATAGAGCGCGATGGCGCGGGCGGCGTCGTCATTGCCCGGAATGATGTAGTCGATGCCGTCAGGCGAGCAGTTGGTGTCGACCACGGCCACGACCGGAATGCCCAGCTTGTTGGCTTCCTTGATGGCGAGGTCTTCCTTGTTCACGTCGATGACGAAAAGGAGGTCGGGACGCCCGCCCATTTCGCGGATGCCGCCGAGCGAGGCCTGAAGTTTGGCCTGGTCGCGTTCGATGCCCAGACGCTCACGCTTGGTTAGGCCTTCTGCGCCGGCTTCCAGCTGCTCGTCATAGGTCTTGAGCCGGTTGATCGACTGGGACACGGTCTGCCAGTTGGTCAGCGTGCCGCCGAGCCAGCGGTGGTTCATGTAATACTGGGCCGACTTTTCGGCGGCTTCAGCGATCGGCTTGGAGGCCTGACGCTTGGTGCCGACGAACAGGATGCGACCGTTCTTGGCAACCGTCTCGCGGATGACGTTGAGCGCGGCGTCGAGCATCGGGACCGTCTGGGTCAGGTCGAAGATGTGGATGCCGTTACGCTCACCGTAAATGAACTCACCCATCCGGGGGTTCCAACGCTGAGTCTGGTGACCAAAGTGAACGCCAGCTTCGAGCAGCTGACGCAGAGAAAATTCAGGGAGCGCCATGTCCAAGTTTCCTTTCCGGTTTGCGCCTCGGCGGGGCTTCAAGGGCTGTTGCCCAACCGGTGGACCTGCACGGGATGTCTCCCCGTCAGGCCCGACCCCGCCTGTGAAGTAGTCGGGCCATTACGGCGCTTCGGGCGCGAACGCAAGAGGCATCGACCGAATTGCGCTTGTTTTTGCTGAATTTCGCGTATGGTTCGACGAGTTGGCCGGATTGAACGATCCCGGACCTTAGTCGGAGAACACTATTGGCATACCCGCATTTCATCGACGCCTTTCCAACGCTCGACATACCGTTTCCCGAGGATGTGGTCGAGGCGCGGGCGATCCGTTCCGACGCCGGGCTCTTCGTATTCTTTTCGTTTCACAAGGATTTCGAGATTCCCGAGCATAGCCACAAGGCGCAATGGGGCACCTTGGTCGCGGGCGAGATCGAGATGACCATCGACGGCGAAACCCGGACCTTCGGCCCGGGTGACAGCTGGGACTTGCCCTCGGGCGTTCCCCACAGCGCCCGGATCAAGGCAGGGACGGTCGCGGTTGACGTGTTCGAGGAAGCGGACCGTTACCCGATCAAACCCTGAAACCGTCTCTGGCCGCTTGCGGTTTCCGTGGCGTGTTGCCAAAAGCAGCGCATGAAACGCCGCCCTGATATCCTCTGCATCGGATCGGTCCTGTGGGACGTCATCGGACGCACCGAGGCCGCGATGCGGCAGGGCAACGACGTACCGGGTCGGATCACACGTCTGCCCGGCGGCGTCGCGCTGAACATCGCCATGACGCTCCGCCGGTTTGGGCTGTCTCCTTCTCTACTGTCCGTGGTTGGCACCGACCCCGAGGGAGATGAGTTGATCGCGGCCTGTGAGCACATGGGGCTGTCCACCGAGGTACTCCTGCGCGACCCCCGCCTGCCCACGGACAGCTACATCGCCATTGAGGACGGCAAGGGGCTGGTCGCCGCGATGTGCGATGCGCATTCGCTGGAGGCCGCGGGCGATCGCATCCTCGCACCGCTGTTCGATGGGCGGCTGGGGAGCGAGGCTGAGCCCTTCTCCGGGCCCGTAGCACTCGACGGGAACCTGACCGAGGCTTTGCTGGTCGACGTCGCCGAACATCCGGCGTTTCGCAAAGCCGACCTGCGCATCGCACCCGCGAGTCCCGGCAAAGCCACCCGTCTGACTCCCCTCCTCGCCCATCCCGGCGCGACGCTCTACGTCAACCTCGAAGAGGCCGGGCTGATCCTGAACCGGACCTTCGACAGCGCCCATGCGGCCGCAGATGCGCTGATCGCAGCAGGCGCAACGCGGGCACTTGTCACGGACGGGGCATGCCCGGCCGCCCTTGGCGAATTTGCCGGCACGGTGAGCGACACGCCGCCTCAGGTGCCGCAAAAGCGAGTCACCGGCGCCGGGGACACCTTTATGGCCGCCCATATTGCCGCAGAGCTGAAAGGTGCGGTGGGCGTTGCCGCCCTTACCCGTGCGCTCGAAGCCGCGGCCACCTATGTTTCCGGAGAGGACCCCGCATGATCGACATCCGCTATTCCCCGGAAGTGGCCGAAGCCCGCGCCGCCGGGGCCGCCATCGTAGCCCTTGAGAGCACGATCATCACGCACGGAATGCCCTGGCCGGACAATGTGGAAACCGCGCGCGCCGTCGAAGCCGCAATCCGGGAAGAAGGCGCGATTCCGGCGACCATCGCCGTTCTGGACGGTGCCCTGCACGTCGGGCTGACCGACGCGGAACTCGACAAGCTGGGCCGGGCCGAAGGTGTCGCGAAACTCTCTCGCGCAGACCTCGCCGCCTGTCTCGCGACCGGCGGCACGGGGGCCACGACCGTCGCGGCCACGATGATTGCGGCTCATGCCGCCGGCATCCGTGTCTTTGCCACCGGCGGGATCGGTGGGGTTCACCGGGGCGCGGAGGAGAGCTTCGACATTTCGGCGGACCTTCTCGAACTTGCGACGACCCCGGTCACCGTCGTTGCGGCGGGTGCCAAGGCGATCCTCGATCTGCCCAAGACGCTTGAAGTGCTCGAAACCCATGGTGTTCCGGTGATCGCGTTCGGCCAGAACGCGTTCCCGGCTTTCTGGTCGCGCGACTCAGGTCTTCGAGCACCGCTGCGTATGGACGTGCCTGACCAGATCGCGCGGGCGGCGGATATGCGGGCCGCGCTCGGGCTGTCCGGCGGTCAACTCATCGCCAACCCGATCCCGGAAGACGCCGAGATCACGGGTGACGTCATCGGGCCCATCGTTGACGCGGCACTTGCCGAGGCGGCAGCGCGCCATGTGCAGGGCAAGGACGTGACGCCGTTCCTGCTCGATCACATCTTTCACGCGACGCAGGGACGGTCTCTCGTCGCAAATATCGCCCTCGTGCTCAACAACGCGCGACTTGGTGCCCGGATTGCACAGGCAATGGTCAGGACGCCGCTGTGAACCGCCAAATTGGCGAAAAGTGATACTCCAGCTTGTGATGGCCATTGCCGCGCCGCGCCGCAGCACTTAGGTTTATGCCTGCACTCCAGCGCTGGAAAAAAATGAACGCCAAACACTCCCCGCAAGACACGCCGCGCAGGCGCCGGCGTCTCCGGTTTTTCGCGGGATTCCGCAACAACTTCCTCACGGGACTGGTGGTCGTCGCGCCGATCGCGGTCACGATCTGGCTGATCTGGACCTTTGTGGGCTGGATCGACAGCTGGGTTTTGCCCTTCGTGCCGAAGAGCTACCACCCGGACATGCTGATCCAGCGCTACCTTGGCGACAAGGAATGGTTCATCGCCGTCTTTGGCGAGAACGTGACGGTCAACATTCGCGGGTTGGGCGTGGTGATCTTCCTGGTGTTCACCATCCTCGTCGGGTGGATCGCCAAGGGTATTCTCGGGCGTCAGTTCATCGCCTGGGGCGAGCGTCTGGTGGATCGGATGCCTGTCGTCCGATCCCTGTACAATGGCATCAAGCAGATCGCCGAGACGGTGTTTCAGCAGACGGAAACCAAGTTCGACAAGGCGTGCCTCGTCGAATATCCGCGCAAGGGGATATGGGCGATCGCGTTCATATCGACCAATGCGAAAGGGGAGATCGACCAACGCATTCCGGTGGATGAGGAACTCGTTTCTGTCTTCCTGCCGACCACACCGAACCCGACCTCCGGCTTCCTTCTGTTCGTGCCGCGGCATTCGGTCATCGAACTCGACATGTCAGTGGAAGATGCGGCCAAGCTCGTGATTTCCGCGGGCCTCGTCTATCCGAACAAGAAAGACACGGTGAGCGACGAGGGCGGTACGCCGCTACCCAAACCCGGCACATGACGGCGGCGCTCACCGGGTTCGCGACCGGGTTCTCCCTGATCCTCGCCATTGGCGCACAGAACGCCTTTGTCCTGCGGCAGGGATTGCTGCGTAGCCATGTCTTCTGGCTCTGCCTGTTCTGCGCAACGTCAGACGCCCTGCTCATCGCCGCAGGTGTTGCAGGCTTCGGCGCGCTGGTGGAGGCGCTTCCCGCCCTGCCCCTGGTCATGAGCCTCGGCGGTGCCGCGTTCCTGATCGCCTATGGCATCACCCGGCTGGTGGCGGCATGGCGCGGCGGTCAGGCGATGGAGATCGGCGGCGTGGACCAGTCGCTCTGGCGCACGCTGGCCATCGCGGCGGCCTTCACCTGGGCGAACCCGCATGTCTATCTCGACACGCTCGGGCTGATCGGCGCGGTGTCCACGCAGTACCCCGACTGGTCCACACGGATCGTGTTCGGCACCGGGGCCGTATTCGCGAGTTTCGTTTTCTTCTTCGGGCTGGGCTACGGCGCGCGGCTGATCGCACCGGTCATGCGCTCGGCGCGGGCGTGGCAGGTGCTCGATCTACTGATCGGGCTGACGATGCTGGCGATTGCGGCGAAGCTGATTATCGGCGTGATTTAGGCGCAGCGCCTGACGCTACGCCAGAGAAGAGGTGTCGCCTCCAAACGCATCACCCGATGCAAACTCGTCCGAGACAAACCGGGCCTAAGGCGACAGGGATGTACACGGGCCAAAGGGTGTGATCTGAGCCGATCAGAGGGAACGATGCATTGCGCCAAACCTGCTCGGCGGTCAAAAAAAACGCCGGCACTAGGGCCGGCGTTCAGTCATTGAGGCAGGTTTCATACAGGCAAGAAACCTATCGAGCAGTGCCCTCAATATAGAGGCAGCAGGTTCAGAGTCCAAGCTAAAAGTTTGAAAAGGCAAGGAACGCCCTCTAGGCTCAGGCTCAAACGAGGCGCAGCACAGGGGCATCTTGATATGACGCACGCAGTTTACCGCGGATTCGCTCAACATATGTGGGGAATCGCGCTGGCCGCTACCATGGGAAGTTTCACGGGCGCAGCGGGCGCCGAACCGATGCATGGGATTGCCATGTACGGCGACCCGGCCCTGCCGCCGGATTTCACGCACTTGCCTCAGGCAAACCCGGATGCGCCCAAAGGCGGCGAGATCGTGTTTGCCGAATCGGGGACGTTCGACTCGCTCCACCCGGTCATCACCAAAGGCAGCCCGCCCTGGCAACTGAGGTACATGATCTTCGAGTCACTCCTCGGGCGCTCCTACGACGAACCGTTCACGCTCTACGGTCTGCTGGCGGAGACGGTTGAAACCGGGCCGGAGCGTGAGTGGGTGGAATTCACCCTGCGCGAGGAAGCCGCGTTCTCGGACGGCTCTCCGGTCACGGTCGAGGACGTGATGTGGACGTACGAGACGCTCGGCACGCAAGGCCATCCTCGTTACCGCGGTTCCTGGTCCAAGATCGAGAGCATGGAACAGACCGGTCCCCGTTCGGTCCGGTTCAACTTTAACACGGTGGATTTCGAACTGCCGCTTATCATGGGACTGCGACCGATCCTCAAGAAGGCCCAGTGGGAAGGCGAGGATTTCGAAGAGTCCGGGATCGACGTCATCCCGATCGGCTCTGCGCCCTATGTCATTGGGGACTTCGAGGCGGGCCGCTACCTCGAGCTTACGCGCAATCCCGACTACTGGGGCAAGGACGTGCCCTTCATGCAGGGACAGGCCAATTTCGACACCATCCGCTACGAGTTCTTCGGTGACGGTGACGTCGTGTTTGAAGCATTCAAGGCCGGTGAAGCCAGCACATATCGCGAAACCAATGCCGAGAAATGGGCCACCCAGTACGACTTTCCTGCCGTGCAATCCGGCGACGTGGTGCTGTCGGAAATCCCGCATGAGCGCCCGACCGGCATTAAAGGATATGTGATGAACACGCGCAGCCCGGTGTTCGAGGACTGGCGCGTGCGCGAGGCGATGATTCAGGTCTTCAACTTCGAGTTCATCAACCAGACGCTCAACGGCGGGCGTGAGCCGCGCATTCAGTCCTATTTCCACAACTCCGTGTTGGGGATGGAGGTCGGGGAACCGGCCGAGGGGCGCGTGGCCGAATATCTGTCAGAATATGACGATCTGCCGCCTGGCGCCGTCGAAGGCTATGCCCTGCCCGCCTCGGATGGCTCCGAGCGCAACCGCGCCGGGATCGCCAAGGCGCTGGATCTGATGGCCGAGGCCGGGTGGACCGTCCAGGACGGCGTGATGAAGAACGCGGACGGCGAAGAGTTCACCTTCGAGATCGTGCTGAACCAGGGCGCGACGCAGGATCGTCAGATCATCGATATCTACGCCGCTGCATTGGAACGCGTCGGGATCACGCCGACGATCTCGCCGATGGATTCGGCTCAATACACCGAACGCACAAATACTTATGACTTCGACATGGCCCCCTACTGGCGCTCGCTTTCGCTGTCACCCGGCAATGAGCAGCGGCTCTACTGGGGATCGGCGATGGTTGAAGAGAATGGGTCGCGCAACTGGATGGGCGTGGAGTCGGAGGCCGTGGACGGACTGATCGAAGAGATGCTGACGGCGGAAAGCCAGGACGACTTTCAGGCTGCGACCAAGGCGCTCGACCGGGTGCTGACCGCCGGGCGCTATGTCATCCCGATCTGGTATTCCGACGTCTCGCGCGTGGCGCACGTCAAGGAACTGCATTACCCGGAGAAGATCCCGATGTACGGCGACTGGCTTGGCTTCCAGCCCGAGCTCTGGTGGTACGAGGAGTAACGTATTCCTAAGGAGCGCGCTCACGCGCGCGCAGGGTTTGCGCCGCCCCGGCTTTGCCAGGACGGCGCGGTGGGCGAGAGGGCCAGCCCTCTCGCGCTCTCCCGAGGTTTTTTGAAACGAAGAAGATCAGGGCAGCAGGAGCGAAGCGTCGCCGTAGCTGAAGAAGCGGTACCGTTCGGCGATGGCGTGCGCGTAGACCTCGCGCATGCGCTCCATGCCCATGAGCGCCGAGACGAGCATCATCAGTGTCGATTTCGGCAGGTGGAAGTTTGTCATCAGACCGTCCGTGAGGCGGAATTGGTAACCGGGTCGGATGAAGATGTCCGTGGGACCGCGCCAAGGGGCGATCTCGCCTTTCGCAGGGGCCGCGCTTTCGATGAGGCGTAAGGCCGTCGTGCCCACCGGAATGATCCGCCCACCGGCTGCGCGCGTCGCCGCGATTTCTACGGCCGCGGCCTCGGTCACCTCGCCCCATTCCGCGTGCATCCTGTGCTCGCTCACGTCATCAACCTTGACCGGCAGGAACGTGCCCGCGCCCACATGGAGCGTCACGTGGGTTCGCGTCACACCGCGCTTGTCGAGTGCCGCGAGAAGAGCATCGTCGAAATGCAGCGACGCCGTGGGCGCCGCGACTGCGCCGGTATTGCGGGCCCAGACGGTCTGATAGTCTTCGCGGTCCTGCGCATCGGCCCGCCGCTTTGCTTCGATATAGGGCGGGAGCGGCATGCGGCCGGCCGCCGAGAGGGCCCCGTCGAATGCGTCGCCCGTCAGGTTGAAGGCGAGCGTGGCCTGGCCGTCCGTGCGGCTCGTGAGCGTCGCCTCTAGACCCGCCGGGAAAACGATCGTCTCCCCGTCCCGGACTTTGCGCAAGGGTTTCACGAGCGCCTGCCACTGTCCCGGCGTCGCCGCGGGGGACAAGAGCGTGACCTCTATGCGCGAGGCCGCCTCGCCGCGATACCGCAGCCCTTCGAGCCGCGCCGGGATCACCCGGGTGTCGTTCAGAACAAGGCGATCACCGGGCTGCAACCAATCCATCAGGCCCGTCACGACCCCATCAGTGATCCGATCACGCTGTGCAACCAGCAGGCGCGCCGATGACCGCGGCTTTGCGGGCCGGGTCGCGATCAAGTCGTCGGGCAGGTCGAAATCGTAGTCCGAGAGCCGGGTGCCGGGCTCATGCGTCGCGCTCATGGGTGCCTCATTCGCCGGGCGGCTGTTGCGGGGCCTGCCGCCGGAAAATCTCCCGTAGCACACCGGGGGTGAGGATCGAAAGCGGGTTGATCCCGACCTCGGGGTCGTCGTCGGGCCCGGTGAGGGTAAAGGAAAAGCCGACGAGCCCCTCGCCGTCGCGCGCACTCACGACGCGGCCAAGAGAGTTGATGAGGTAGAACGGAGACAAGACGCCCTGCATGTCCATCGTTCCGGTCTCGAGGTTGTAATAGCCATCAAGTGACAAGCCAAGCGAGGCGGATACGGCGGACGAACTGTACAGCGTAAGTGTCTGAGGAGAAAGGTTGAAGCGTCCTTTCACTTCGCTGAAGCCGATACCCGGCCCGTCCAGCTGATCGAGCAGGCCGACGACCGAAATCGCCGACAAAAGCTCCGCCATGGCCGGCGCTTCCACGAGCCGCGTGTTGGTCAGGCTGACTGTGCCTTCGAATGTGCCCGATGCCCCGGTTGGGGCGAGTACGACCTCAAGGTCGCCGCCTTGCGCCTTGCTGAACAGGCCGAGCCCGCGCAGGACAGCCCCACCGTTGGTCGCATTGATGCGATATGCCGCGCCATTGCCGGTTTGAGCAACAACGCCAGTGATTTGCGCGCCACCGCTCACACCGGAGTTGAAGGTTCCGCGCAATCCGCCCGACAGATCGAAGTCGCCCGAAAAACCCTGAAGGGCTATGCCCTCTGCGATGATGAGCTCGTCCAGCGTCAGGTCGAGGGGAGCTGAAGGCCCGCTTGCCCCTGCCGCACCGGAGGCGGAGAACCCGGCACGCCGCAAATCGGCCCGCCCTCCGCGCACGGCGATGGCGACGGGGGCATTGCCCCGGCCCGTCAACGTGACGGGCGCATCCAGCCACCCGCCCAGTTTCACACGCGAGAACTGGGCCCGCTCAAGCCCGCCCGCGCGGGTCGTCAGCGAACCCGTAGCGCTCAGCCCCGGCGCACTGATAGACATGTCGTCAATGCGGGGCGTTTGTCCGAGGGTGGCGGTGAGCGTCAGGTTGCCTGTCGCGCCCGGCGCTTTGGACCAGCCGGTGCCGGGAATGGCGAGACGCAGGCCCGCGAGGTCGGACGAAGCCTCGATCACCGGGGTCTGACCCGGTACGAGGGCAAGGTTGAACGTTGCGGCCGCCTCGCCGCCGATCATGTCGTCGTCGAGACCGAGATTGAATTCCTCGACGAGCGCACGGCCCAGCATCACTGTGCCATCCACAGTGGAGCCGTTCGCCGCATCCTCCTTGCGTAGCGGCTGGTGCCATGTAGCGCGCAGATCGACGGCCCCAAGCTGTCCTTTCCCCGTCACCTCGACCGCTTCTGGCCAGACTTTGAAGTCGAGCCGGTCGGCGGTCAGAAGGCTTCCGTTGACGATTTGGTCTGAAACAACATCAAATGCCCGTCCCGACACGTCGAAGTCGATCTCTTCGATCAGAAGGTCCGGTTTCTGATCGAAGTTGACGGTGGCGCGCGCCTCCATCCGGCCCTCGGCCACGTCGGGACCGAAATCCGTGCCTTCGAACACCGTGAAGGGTTTTCCTTCCAACAATGCGAAAGCCCCTCCAAGGGGTCCGGATATCGCAACGTCGGCTTGAGCGGGGCCGCGGCGGATATTGACGTCCGGGATGGCAAAAGTGCTGCCTGATACGTCCATGTCGACGCCGTTCGGCGCGGTTAGCGTGCCCTCGTCCACTGTCACCGCGAAATGGTCATGGGCGAGCGAGATATGGCCCGACGCGCCGTGGACCGGCGGCAGGGCCGGCATGACCCGCACCCGGGCGTCCAGGATCTGTCCGCCAAGCAACACCTTCGCGGTGTCGAGGTTCGGGCCGCGCAGCGCGATATGGGCGTCACGGATCTCCGCCTCTTCGACGTTCTCGAAAGCCCAGTCGCGCGGGTTCGGCGACAGCGGGATCGGCCAGACTTTTCGCAATTCCGCAGCGTCGATTTCGGGCACCGAGAAATCCAGCGCCAGGTCCCACGCGTCGCGGGTCGCTCCAATCTCGCCAGTCGCCGAAACGCGGGTGTCGCCGTGGAAGAAAACCGCTTGTCCGATGTCGAGCTTGAACGGTGCCAGACGGACGCGGAAATCGGCAAATCCGCGGTCAATCGTGACGGGGCTTTCGAATAGATCCGGCGTCTGGAAATGCGCGCGATTCAGCCGGATTTGCCCCAGCACGGCCTGTGGCCAGTCGTCGCGAAACTCGGTGAGAAAGAGCTTTCCCTCCAGCTCGATCTCTCCCAGCTCCGATGTAAAGGTCAGGCCTGAAAGCTGGATCGCACGCGCGACCGGGTCGTAGTCCAGATAACCTTTCGCGCCGCCGAAGCTCACCGGCGTCGCACCGGGCGTGGGCTTGATCGCGCCCTCCTTGATTTCCATGGCGCCTGCCAGATCGGAAATGGAGCCATCCGGGGACAATGTCGTGCGCAATGCGCCGTCAATGGGCGCTTCGATCAACCGCAGGAAGGACAGTGCCGGCGACTGGGCGCCAATGTCGGCAGCGGCGGCATTCGCGAAGCTGACCGATAGCGTTGCGGCGCTGTCCGTTTTGGCGGTGCGCAGGTTTACCTCCACTTCGGCCAGCTCATCGGTCTGGTTGAACACGTCGAAATTGATCGCGGTCTCCACGATCCGTTCAGTCTGACGGATCGAAAGCTGTCCATCGGTCACCTGCCAGATCCGCCCGCTGCGCGCATCTTCCAGCGTGATCGTCAGGCCGATGGCCTCGACCCGCACGGCTTCCTCCAGCAACCCGCCGGTGAACATCGCGTCTACCGTATCGAGCATATCAGCAAGGCTCCCGGTCGTCGTGTCACCCTGCCCGAACTGGAGCGCGAAGCTGCCGTCAGCGAGGCGTCGAAAGGTGATCTGAGCACCCGACAGGATCGCCGTACGCGGTACGAAATCGCCTTGGAAAAGAGGCGCGATACGGACCCCGCCCTCGATTGAATTGAGCTGCGCGATATCGAGGCCCGAAGCATCGCGCAGACCCACGTCCACAAGTCTTAGTCTCGGACGTCCATTAGGGGTCACGCCGAATTCGATGCGCCGCAGGGTGATCGACCCTTCAGGCATCGCCGTATTCAGTTCGGTTTCGACACGATCTGCCACCCAGTCGGGCAAAGCGATGGCCCGGCCGGTCAGTGACATCGAGGCCAGAAGCAAAAACAGCCCGAGCGCGGCGATGGCGAGGATAGACCAGATCCCGAGGTGAAAATGGAGCCTGCGCGGCCGCCAGCCGCGCGACGACGGCGCGTCGCTTTGGCGCGGCGTCTGTGGCTCCTGTTCGGCGGGGTCGGTCATGTGGGTCCGGTGCTTTCCATCCGGTCTCTGAGTGCTTAGACCGTGATTAGGGCAAAGCCTGAAGGAAGGGAAGAATATGGCCGAAACGACTTTGGAGGTCGGCGCGAAAGCGCCCGCGTTCACCCTGCCCCGCGACGGGGGTGAAACCGTGTCGCTCGCCGAGTTCGCGGGCAAGCCGGTGGTGCTTTTTTTCTATCCGAAGGCTTCGACGCCTGGATGCACGAACGAGGCCCGGGATTTCACCCGGCTCCTGCCCGAATTCGAGAAAGCGGGCGCGGTCGTGCTCGGCGCCTCAAAGGATAGCGTGAAGAAGCAGGAGAATTTTGCAGCAAAACAAGAGCTTGGGGTGCCACTCTTGTCAGATGCCGAAGGTACGCTTTGCGAAGATTACGGTGTTTGGGCTGAGAAGAAGATGTACGGCAAGACGTTCATGGGTATCGTCCGCACCACATTCCTGATCGGGGCGGACGGCACGATCCTGCAAGCCTGGCATAAGGTGAAGGTGCCGGGTCACGCAGAAGAGGTCCTCGCGGCGGTGCAGGCACTTTGAACCAGACCCTTGCGCAAATGGCGGTGGAAGTTCTGTCCACCGCTGACGGGCGCGAGAAAACCGCGCTGTCCCGCAAACATGCGGCGACATGGTTTGCGGCGCGCAAGACCGGCGAACTGCCTGACATTGGCGCAGCGGCCCCGCCTGATTTTCCAGCGCGGCCCGCCCAGCCCGAACTGCGCGACCCGCGCGACGTGCCCCGCCGCCGACCCGGCAGCCCGGAGGGCCGAAAGGCGCTTTTGCACGCCATCGCGCATATCGAGTTGAACGCCGTGGACCTTCACTGGGACATTATCCCCCGCTTCGCGCACATTCCGATGCCCATAGGGTTTTATGACGACTGGGTGAAGGCGGCGGACGAGGAATCCAAACATTTCAATCTCGTCTGTGACGCGCTGGAAACGCAGGGTAGCCACTACGGCGCCCTGCCCGCCCATGCCGGCATGTGGCGCGCGGCATCCGACACGGCCGAGGACTTCATGGGCAGGCTCGCGGTCGTTCCAATGGTCCTCGAAGCCCGCGGGCTCGACGTGACGCCGGGCATGATCGAGATATTCAAGCGTGCAGGCGACACGCAGTCGGTCAGTGCCCTGGAGGTCATCTATGCCGAGGAGGTGGCCCACGTCGCGTATGGTTCCAAGTGGTTCCATTTTCTCTGCGGCCGTCACGAAACTGATCCGAAGGAGGCGTTCCACGATCTCGTGCAGCGCTATTTCCATGGCCCCCTCAAACCGCCCTTCAACGAAGAGAAGCGCGCCGAGGCGGGTTTGCCTCCGGATTTCTACTGGCCACTGGCCGACCAGGGCGCCGGATAGCCCCCGCTCATCGGCAGGTTCTCGCCCGCTGCGACACCCTAAACCCGCCGAAAGGATGATATTTTCTTGCACTTACGCGTGATCGCGCGGTAAGCACCCACAAGCGCGCCGAACGCGAATGAAGCGTGCTGAGATGGGATGGGGCAATCCGACGGTGACGACTTGCTGAATCAAATGGCCTACAGGTTCAACCGAAGGCTCGAGCGTAGCTTTCCGGAACAGCGACTGTTCCTGCGCTCGGAAACAGGAACGCGTTTCGTCATCCTGTCTCCGACGACACAGCTGATGGCGTGGTTCGTGAGTGCGGCCTTCGTCGCCTGGGCGATCATCGCGACTGCGGTCCTCATGATGGATTCCATTTCTTCGGGCAACGTGCGCGAACAGACGATGCGCGAGCAGCGGCTGTACGAAACCCGCCTGCGCACGCTCGCCGAACAGCGCGACGCCCGCGCGGTGGAGGCGCTGGCCGCGCAGGAGCGTTTCAACCTCGCCCTCGCCCAGATTTCCGAAATGCAGTCCGAGCTTCTGGCGTCGGAAGAACGCCGGCGCGAGCTTGAGACGGGGATCAACGTGATTCAGTCGACGCTGCGGCGCACGATGAACGAACGCGACGAAGCGCGCGGCTCGCTCGAAGCGATGCTGGCCGCCGCGCGGGGCGAAGACACTGACGGTGACGTCCCGATGATGGTATCGGGCGAAGACATGGGGCAGACCGTTTCGGTCCTGACGGCCGCGCTGGAGGCTACGGCCGCCGAACGTGACGCGGCACTCGATCAGGCCACCGAAGCCCGCACCGAGGCCGAGGATCTGATCTACGAGGCGCGGCTGCGGGACGAGCGTAACAATCAGATCTTCACCCAGCTCGAGGAGGCAGTGACCGTCTCGCTCGAACCGCTGGACAAGATGTTCTCGGCTGCCGGCATGTCCACCGACAATATCCTCGCCCAGGTACGCCGTGGCTATTCCGGTCAGGGCGGACCGCTCATGCCGATGATCCTGTCCACGAAGGGTGAAGAGCCGGACGAGGACATGCAACGGGCCAACCAGATCCTCAACCAGATGGACCGGATGAACCTTTACCGGATCGCGGCTGAGAAACTGCCGTTCGATATGCCGGTGAAAGCGAGCTACCGCTTCACCTCGGGCTTCGGGTACCGCTGGGGTCGCCTTCACGCCGGCGCCGACATGGCAGGCCCTGTGGGCACGCCGATCTATGCAACTGCCGACGGCGTCGTCACCCACGCCGACTGGCAGTCCGGTTACGGGCGTCTGATCAAGATCCAGCACGAGTTCGGCCTGGAAACACGATATGCCCATTTGTCGCGCATTGGCGTGAAGAAAGGCCAAAGAGTCTCGCGCGGCGAACGGATTGGTGATATGGGCAATTCCGGACGGTCCACCGGCCCCCATCTGCACTATGAAGTGCGTGTCGGCGGCAAGGCCGTGAATCCAATGACATATATCAAGGCAGGACGCGATGTTTTCTAAGAGCCGCATCAACGAACCGGGCCCCAAGGCGGGCGAGTCTGACACCAAACCTACGGGAAGTGAGAGCGCCATGCCAAAGCCCCCGACATCTTCGCCGGCTTCGGGCAACGCCCCTGCCCCGACCTCCAACAAGGCGAAGCCGCCCGCATCGACTCTGTCTTCGGACCTGACGGTCGTCGGCAACATGCGCTCCACCGGCGACATCCTCGTCGAAGGGACGATCGAAGGTGACATCCGTGCGCACATGCTGACCGTCGGCGAAAGCGCCACGGTGAAGGGCGAGGTCGTTGCCGACGACGTGGTCGTGAACGGCCGCATCGTGGGGCGCCTGCGTGGCCTCAAGGTCCGCCTCACCTCCACCGCGCGCGTCGAAGGCGACATCATCCACAAGACGATAGCGATCGAGTCCGGCGCCCATTTCGAGGGCTCCGTGCAGCGTCAGGACGATCCGCTCAACAACAACAACGGCCCGCGCAAGCAGCCGGGTGCGGCTCCGCAGCAAGCACAGCAGTCCACGCCGGCACAGCCCGCGCCGAAACCCGCACAGAGCTGATCTTTGCGAGATTGAAACGTCCAGGCCGCCCCATCCGGGCGGCCTTTTTCATTCGGGGTGAACAAGCGCGCGACGATAAAGGTGCCAGGTCGCGTGGCCGAGTACCGGCATGACCACGAAGAGCCCGAGGAACATCGGGATCATCGCTACGAACAGCATGACCGCGATCACGATGCCCCAGGCGAGCATCACGGCCCGGTTCTGCGACACGAATTGCCAGGACACGATCATCGCGGTGATGAAATCCAACTCCTTGTCGAGCAGCAAAGGCAGGCTGACGACCGTCAGGGAGAACAGCACATAGGCCGTGACCGCCCCCACCAGCGTGCCGACCGCAAGCATTTTGATCCCGTTGAAGGAAAAGATCGTGAGTTGCCAGTCGCTCAGGATATTTTGCATCGGCATGAGTCCCAGAAACAGGGCGAAGATCATGTGCGCGATGAAGACCCAGAACAGGAAAATCATGATGATGACCACGGCCATCGACGGAATCTGACGATCCTTCTGGCGAAAGACGACGCCCAGGATCTCGGACCAGCGGCAATCGCCCCCTGCATGATGCGCCGCGCTGTCGCGAAGTTCGAGGCGGCGCGACACCTCGTAGAGCCCAACCGCAAGGAACGGCGCCAGCAACGGAAAACCGAGGGCTACCGGGATGATTGAGTAGCTCTGATCGGCCACGCGCAGTTGGAATGCGAGAATGATGCCGCCCACCACGAAGAACGCCGAAAAGAACAGCCCCATAAGGGGGACCCGGGTGAAATCGCGCCAGCCGAGGCGCAACACCTCGCCAATGACGGACATATCGACATGGCCGACCTCTGGGGTCGGCGACGGCTCGGTCGCGGTAATGTCGGTCACTTCATCCTCCCGCACGAAAGTTACCCTGTCGCGCGTAGGCGATTTGAGCGGATCAGCGACTGTCGGTCAAGCGGATGGATTGGTTCGGCGGCATTGGATGCGGCGACTGCCGACCGGCGGGGCCTAGTCCTCGGCGTTGGCCTCGGCCCGGCTCTTGCCCGCAACGTCCATCGCGAGCGTCGCGCCCATCAGCCCGTCCAGGTCCCCATCCAGCACGCCTTGGCTGTCTGATGTCTCGAACCCGGTGCGCAGGTCTTTCACCATCTGATAAGGTTGGAGCACATAGGAGCGGATCTGGTTGCCCCAACCCGCGTCACCCTTGTTTTCGTGCGCCTCGTTGATGGCCGCGTTCCGCCGGTCGAGCTCCATCTGGTAGAGCCGCGATTTCAGCGCCTTCATGGCGATGTCGCGGTTCTGATGCTGCGACTTCTCGGAACTCGTCACGACGATCCCCGTGGGAATGTGCGTGATCCGCACGGCGGAGTCCGTCGTGTTCACATGCTGGCCGCCCGCGCCCGAGGACCGGTAGGTGTCGATCCGGATGTCGTTCGGCTGCACGTCGATCTCGATATTGTCGTCGACGACCGGATAAACCCAGACGGACGAGAACGAGGTATGTCGCCGCGCGGCGCTGTCATAGGGCGAAATTCGCACAAGCCGGTGGACGCCGGACTCCGACTTCAGCCAGCCATAGGCATTATGCCCGGAAATCTTGTAGGTCGCCGACTTGATCCCGGCTTCTTCGCCCGGTGTCGTCGCCTGAAGCTCTACCTTGTAGCCATGCGCCTCTGCCCAGCGGACATACATGCGTGCGAGCATCGAGGCCCAGTCGCAACTTTCGGTACCGCCGGCGCCGGAATGGACTTCGAGGAACGTGTCGTTGGGATCTGCCTCGCCGTTCAGAAGGGCTTCGATCTCGGCGGCAGCGGCGCGCTCTCGCAGCTTGGCGAGCGTGGCCTCGGCGTCCTCCACCACTTCGGCGTCGTCTTCCATCTCACCCAGTTCGATAAGCTCCACGCTGTCGGATAACTCCTGTGCCATCGCGGTGTAGCCATCCATCGAGGCAACCAGCGCCTGACGCTCACGCATCAGTTTCTGCGCCCGGTCCGGGTCGTTCCAGAGGTCCGGGTCCTCGGTCATCGCATTGAGCTCTTCCAGCCGGTGTTCGGCCGTGTCCCAGCCGATCCGTTGCCGCAACAGCGCCAGCGACTTTTCGATAGCGTCGACGTTGTTCTGAGCCTCTGCCCGCATGGTTCTTCCTCTGCGCGTTATCCGCGTCTACCTATCAACGGTGCGTGGACGCGGCAAGGTCTGGGCCGCTCAAACCGGTACGCCGATCCGTCGGTCGATGGCAAGGGCGAGGCCGTCGACAACGGCTGTGAAGGCCTCTGACCGTTCAAGCGTAGCTGTCGGACATGTCTCCCGTGCCGCCGCCTCGACAAGCGACATGAGCGAGGAGCCCCCGACGAGGACCACACGGCTTACATCGCCCGGCGCGACGGTCGCCTGCGTCAGCGTATCCCGGATCGCGCGAGTCAGCGTCTCTGTCTGTGCGGCAAGAGCCGCATCCATCGAGAGTCTCGAGATGCCGGCGTGCAGGCCCGGCTCGACCAGCCCGAGCGCAACGCGCCCCTCACCCGCGCGCCCATTCGCTGCGATCTTTCCACGTTCGACAGCGAAGGCGATATCGTGGCCAAGTTCCTCCTCGATCACTGTCTGCAGCCGGGTGATGAGGTTCGGCTCCACCGCGTGTTTTGCGTAGTCCCGGATCGTTCGCCGCGTGTCGGGGCCGTAGAGGAAAGGTATGCGGGCCCAGGTCGCCAGATCGACGTAGAGCGCCTTGGGCATGGGCAGGAGGCCTCCGCCCATCTCTCGGGTCAACTGGCTGCCGTGGCCCAACAGAGGCATGACGTGGGTCAATGAGATTGACTGGTCAAAGTCGGTGCCGCCCAGTCGTATGCCGTGAGACGACAGGATCTCGGCCCCTTTCGGCCCGTCGCGAAACACCGAGAAATCCGACGTGCCGCCCCCGATGTCCACTACGAGACCCGGGCCTTCGCCTCGACCGGCGGCCAGTGCTGCGGCCTCGGGCTCATAGACGAACCGCAAGCGCTCGAACCCGGCAGCGCGGTAGCAGGCGGCGAGGTCTTCGGCGGCGCGCGCGTCGCGTGCAGCATCGTCGGAATGGAAATGCACCGGCCGACCCGAAACGACGCTGGTGAAATTCCTTCCGGTCATGTGTTCGGCGCGCTCCTTCACCTCGCGCAGGAAGTCGGTGACAATCCCCGCGAGTGTGCGGCGCTTGCCGCCGATCAGGCGACTTTCGTGAAAGAGCGAGGTGCCCAGGACGCTCTTCAACGCGCGCATGTAGCGCCCTTCGGTCCCCGCGATCAGCGCCTCGCCCGCCGCTGTCCCGATCTGCATCGGGCCGCCGGTCGGAAAGAACACGGCGGTCGGCAGCGTGTCCGCCCCGGCTTCGAGCGGGACGCGGCGCACCACGCCACCGTCCAGCACGGCAGCGGCGGAATTCGATGTGCCAAAGTCGATCGCAAGGGTGGAATTCGCCCGGTCGCTCACAGGTGCCTCCTTGGGAAAACGCGGCTTGTAACGCCGCCTCCCGGCCCCTGCAAGGATCAGGTGCGCATGGATTGTCCGTTCGAGAACAAGTGGACCTTCGCCGCTTCGGCTGTAAGCCGCACCGTCTCGCCCCGCAGCCCCTGATGGATGCCGGGCAGCTTGGCGATCAGCGGGTCCTGGTCGTCTTCGGCCACGAAATAGAGCAGCGTCACCTCGCCCAGCCGTTCCACATAATCCACGGTAGCTTCGAGGATGTAGTTCTCGTCCTCGCCTGCGATATGGAAGTCTTCGGGCCGGATGCCGATGTTGACGTCCCTGCCCTTGTCGGCGTCTTGCGTGGAGATGTTGCAACGCGCCGTGCCGTGGCCCGTGACATCTACGACTGTTTCCGCCCCGGTTGTCTCGATCTTGCCGGGCAGGAGGTTCATGGCTGGCGAGCCGATGAACTGAGCGACGAATTCATTGTCGGGCGTCTCGTAGAGGTCCAGCGGACTTCCGACCTGTGCAATCCCCTTGTTGGCCAGCACCACGATCTTGTCGGCGAGAGTCATGGCCTCGACCTGATCGTGCGTGACATAGACCATCGTCGAATTCGGCATCGCCTCTTTCAGCTGCGCAATCTCGATCCTGGTCGCCACGCGCAGTGCCGCGTCGAGGTTCGAGAGCGGCTCATCGAAGAGATACACCTTGGGGTCACGCACGATGGCGCGACCAATGGCGACACGTTGCCGTTGCCCGCCTGACAGCTCCTTGGGCAACCGGTCCAGAAGCGGGTCGAGTTGCAGGATCTTTGCGGCCCGGCGCACGCCCGCGTCGATCTCCTCTTTCGATTTCTTCGCGATCTTCAGAGCAAAGGCCATGTTGTCGTAGACGGTCATGTGCGGGTAAAGCGCGTAGCTTTGAAACACCATTGCGATGCCGCGTTCGCTGGGCGGCACGTCGTTGACCACCTGTCCGTCGATCTCCAGCGTGCCGGCGGTAATCTTTTCAAGCCCGGCAATCATGCGCAGAAGCGTGGACTTCCCGCAGCCCGAAGGGCCGACGAACACGATCAGCTCCCCCGTCTTGACGTCGAGGTCGATGCCCTTGAGCACCTCGACCTTGCCGCCATAGGTCTTGCCCACATCGGTCAGTTTGATTTCAGCCATGTTCTCCTCCCCCGGCCCTTGTCAGGCCTCTTCTTGTTCGATCGGCCTCAGCAAAATGGACGGTTGCCAATGCGCGAGGTGAATCTCGCCATCGAGGCGCGGATGCGCCGCGTTGA
The DNA here is from genome assembly GCF_002384975.1 of Maritimibacter sp. UBA3975. Lineage (NCBI taxonomy): Bacteria > Pseudomonadati > Pseudomonadota > Alphaproteobacteria > Rhodobacterales > Roseobacteraceae > Maritimibacter > Maritimibacter sp. UBA3975. The sequence continues at coordinate 54,247 of NZ_DGCP01000009.1, read as the reverse complement.
GCTCGGCGCCGATTTCCAGCCAGCCCTCGCCTTTTGGCGGGTTCAGACTTACGGGCACTTCCCCGAGGTTGATCGCGAAAAAGATTTCTTCGGTGTCCGAAACGCGACGGAACGAGAGCACCTGACCATAGGCACGCAGATCCTCCAAACGTCCGATCTTGAGCGCCTTGTGGGTGTGCCGGAACGCGATGGCACGCCGGTAATGGTGCAAGAGCGCCCCTGGATCGTTATCCGCCTTGTCTACGGCAAGGTTGCGGTGCTCCGCGGGCACCGGGAGCCAGCTGTTCCCGCCGTTGGTGAAGCCGCCGAGCGCACGGTCATGGTCCCAGACCATCGGTGTGCGACAGCCGTCCCGGCCCTTGAATTCAGGCCAGAACTCGATGCCGTATGGGTCCTGAAGATCCTCAAAGGCGATATCGGCCTCCGGAAGCCCAAGCTCTTCACCCTGATAGATGCAGGCCGAGCCCTTGAGACACATCATCAGCGTAGCGAACCCCCGAACAGCTGCGGGCGACAGTTCCCAGCGCGAGATGTGACGAACAACGTCATGGTTGGAATAGGCCCAGCAGGCCCATCCGTCGGGTGCGTAGTCTTCGATCGCCTGAAGTGTTTCGGCGACATAACCCGCCGTTGGGGTCGAGCCTGAAAGCAACTCGAAGGCATAGCACATCTGCACCATGTCATCGCCTTTCGTGTACTCCCCAAGGATCTCTAGCCCTCGCTGGTCGTCTCCCACCTCGCCCACCGCGGCCGCGTTGTAGTGCTTCATCAACTCACGCAGCTTGCGCAGGAACACTTCGTTCTCGGGGCGCGACTTGTCGTAGACGTGGTTCTGCCAGGTATAGGGGTTCACGGCCGGCGCGATCTTGGATTGCCGCTCTTCCGGCGGCAGCGGGGGGTTGTCGCGAAGCGCAGCGTCGTGGGTGTAAAAGTTGATCGTATCCAGCCGGAAGCCATCCACGCCCCGGTCCAGCCAGAACCGGGCGACTCCCAACAGCGCATCCTGCACTTCGTCGCTGTGGAAATTCAGGTCGGGCTGTGAGGTCAGGAAATTGTGCATGTAGTACTGAAGGCGGCCCGAATCCCACTGCCACGCGCTCCCACCGAAGATCGACATCCAGTTGTTGGGCGGCGTTCCGTCGGGTTTCGCGTCGGCCCAGACGTACCAGTCCGAGCGGGCATTGTCGTGTGACGACCGGCTGACTTGAAACCACGGATGCTCATCCGAGGTGTGCGACAGCACGAGGTCGATCATCACCTTGATGCCCAGCGTGTGCGCTGTCTCGATTACCGCGTCGAAATCGGCGAGCGTGCCGAACATTGGATCGACGTCGAAGTAGTCGGACACGTCGTAGCCGAAATCTTTCATTGGCGAGGTGAAGAACGGTGAAATCCAGATCGCGTCCACGCCCAGCGAAGCGATGTAAGGCAGACGCCCTACGATGCCCAACAGGTCACCGATCCCGTCCCCATTCGAATCCTGGAAACTGCGCGGGTAGATCTGATAGATGACTGCCCCCCGCCACCAGTCGGGGTCTTTCTCCAGATACGTCATCTTGGTTTCGGGCTGCACATTTACGTTCACTGTGACCTCATTTGACCGAGCCCGCGAGCAACCCGCGCACAAGGTAGCGTTGCATGAAGAAGAACACGAGCAGCGGCACCGCCATCGAGACGAAGGCCGCCGTCGCAAGAATTTCCCAGTTGCCGCCGCGGGTGCCGAGAAGCTCGACGATGTGGCGGGTCATGACGGTTGTTTCCCCAGAGGAGTCGACGAGGAAAACGATGGCGACCAGCAGATCGTTCCATGTCCAAAGGAACTGGAAGATCGCGAAACTTGCAAGGGCGGGAAAGCTGAGGGGCAGGATGATCCGCACGAAGATCTGGAAATCCGTCGCCCCGTCGACCCGCGCGTTCTCGATGATGTCGCGCGGAAGGCCCGCCATGTAATTGCGTAACAGGTAGACCGCCAAGGGTAACCCAAAGCCGGTATGAGCAAGCCACACCCCCAGGTAGCCTTTGCCGATGCCGATAGAGAGATGAAGCTTCAGAAGTGGGATGAGCGCGAGTTGCAAGGGCACGACGAGCAGCGCAACGATAAACGCGATAAGGAGAGCACGTCCCGGAAAATCCATCCACGCCAAGGCATAGGCCGCGAAGGCCGCGAAGAGGATCGGGATGATCGTCGCGGGGATCGTGACTGTCAAAGTGTTGAAAAATGCCTTGGTGATATTGTCGGAAGAGCCACCGAACAGCATGTTTTCATAGTTTCGGAGGGTGAACTCCGGCGGCGAGAGAGCTGTTACGAATATGCGCTGACCGCGCCCTGATATCTGTTCATCATCGCCTGCCCAGCGATATGTCCCGTCCGCGTTGAGGGTGAAGGTCTCACCGTCACCCAGATCCGCTGTATCGCCCGGCGCATTGGCCGATACATCCCGACTCGACGTCCCCCAGCTTGAGATCGTGGTGTCGGTCCCTTCCGGGAAGATGCGCCCCTCGACGAAAAAGACATCCCCGTCTTGGACGCGCGCATCGCCCGGATCGGTGGCCCGGTACTGTTGCGTCTGCTCCGTGGGGAAAAACGCCCTCCACCAGCCCGATGAGGCGATCTGGTCCGCAGTACGGAAGGAGGAGACGAGGAGCCCGACCGTTGGGAAAATCCACAAGAGGACGATGAAGATGACCGAGAGATTGACGGCCCAGCCGAGCGCCGGTTTGCGGCCCGCGATATTGTCCATCAGCGCATCTCCTTGCGGGCCTGGCGCACGTTCCAGACGAGAATGGGAAGCACGAGGAGCATGATCACCATCGCGCTGGCCGATCCCATACCCCAGTCATTCGCGCGAAAGAGCTTGTCGTACATGTAATTCGCAAGGACTTGCGTGCCCCATTGGCCATTGGTCATGGCAAAAACGATGTCGAAGATCTTGAGCACGAGAATGGTGATCGTGGTCCAGACCACCATGATCGTGGGCATGATCTGAGGCACCTTGATCTTGAAGAAGATCTGGAACGGGTTCGCGCCGTCCACGATGGCCGCTTCGATCGTTTCCTCCGGAATGCCACGCAGCGCAGCGGACAGGATAACCATCGCAAAGCCAGTCTGAATCCAGATCAGCACGATCATCAGGAGGAAATTGTTCAGGCCGGGTATCGTCAGCCAAGTCTGTGGCTCCGCGCCGCCGAGCGCAAGGTAGACCGCATTGAGGATGCCGATCTGGTCTTCGCCCGCCGGGCGGTAGTCATAGACCAGTTTGAAAATCACCGACGCACCGACAAAGCTGATCGCCATCGGCATGAAGATGATCGACTTCGCCACGTTGCCCCAGCTCAGCCTGTCGGTGAGCTGCGCGATGATGAGGCCGAAGAGCGTCGACAGGCCCGGGACGACGAGCAACCAGAAGAAGTTGTTGCGCAACGCTTCCCAGAATTTCGGGTCTCCGGTGAGCGCAATGTAGTTGTCCGCGCCTGCCCAGACATAGCCGCCGGGCACGCGGTCAGTCACCGAAAGGCGGATGGTCTCCACGACCGGATACGCGAGGTATAGCCCGAGCGCGAAGAGCGCAGGAAAGAGAAACAGCCATGGCCGGATCATATTCGCCCGGTTGATGTTCCGACCCGCATTCTTGCCGCGCGCCGGGAACAGGACACGGTCGAGAAGGAGGTTGGAGAGATAGAAGTAACCGATCGCGGCGATGACCGCGACACCGACGGTTATGACGGCCTGGATCGCTGGATGCATCTTCTTCCCCCTGCCCTGATCAGTGGCACGACGGGCCGCGAGAAGCGGCCCGTCGCGTCGTCGATGTCAGCCTATCACTCGGCAGGCCAGCTGTCCTGAACGGCCTGCGTGACCTCTTCGGCGGAGGCGCCGCCGGAATAGTCCACCATGGCGGTCCAGAAGGTCCCGGTCCCGACAGCACCCGGCATGAGGTCCGAGCCGTCGAAGCGGAATGTCGTGGCATTGGTCAGGATTTCGCCCTGTGCACGCAGGGTGTCGTCCGCATAGGCCTCGGGGTTGGCACTCTTGAGCGGCGTGAGGAAAGCATCCTGTGCCATCATGATCTCATGTGCGAAGTCGGTCTGGAAGAACTCCATGAGGCCTCGGGTCGCCTCGCTGTCCTCGGTGATGGACATGAGCGTCCCCGCACCCAGAACCGGTGTGCCAAGGTCTTTTTCCGCGTAAGCCGGGAAGTAGAAGAAGTCGACGTCGGCGCCTACTTCGGTCCCTTCAGGGAAATATGCCGGGATGAACGAGGCCTGGCGGTGCATCATGCACTGCGGCGGCGCGTCGAACAGACCCTTGGGCGAGTCACGGAAGTCGACCGAGGCGACAGCTTCGGCACCACCCGACACGCGGTCGCCCTCCAGGAACCAACCGAATTCCTCGATCGCGCCGATCACGGCAGGATCGTTGAACGGGATCTCGTTCGACACCCACTGGTCATAGACCGCCGGTTCCTGCGTACGCAGCATGAGATCCTCGACCCAGTCGGTCGCGGGCCAGCCGGTCGCACCGCCCGAGCCAAGCCCAATGCACCACGGCGTCTCGCCATCCTCGACCATCTGTTCTGTGAGCGTCTTGAGCTCTTCCATCGTCTCCGGCACTTCGTAGCCGAAGTCCTCGAAGTTCTCGGGGATGTACCAGACGAGCGACTTGACGTTCACGTTGAAGAAGAAGCCATAGAGCTCTTCGTTCCCCTCGTCATTCTCATAGGTGCCCAGATCGACCCAGGATTCACCTGCGGCGTAGTTGCTCTCGATCCAGTTTGCCGTGTCGTCCGACAGCGGCGACAGGAATCCGCGCGACGCCATGTTGGCGGCGAGACCTGGCTGCGGGAACACGGCGAGGTTGGGCGCGGAGCCCGCCTCTGCGTCGATGACGATCTGTTGCTCCATCGAGTCAGAGCCAACGTAGGACACGCTCGCCCCGGTGGCTTCCTCGAAGAAGGCCAGGAGGTTTTCGAAATTCTCCTGCTCGCCCGCGAGCCATGGGCCGAGGATCGTGACCTCTTGACCGGAATAATCGTGCTCGCCAGCGAAGCTCTCAAGCTGATCCCAGCTGTAGGGGCCTTCGCCTTCGGTGAACATGCCGCCTTCATGGCTGGCCGCATGGGCGAGGCCCGCGGTCAGAGCCAGCGTCGCGACGCTCACAATCAATGATCTTTTCATGAATTCCTCCCGGATTTGCACCATTCGGTGCCTGTTGATCTCAGTACGGGGGCCGCGAGTCGCCGTGGCCCAAACCGCTTTGGATGCCTGAAACTTGCTCATGACCTTCAACGAGTCAATCTCGATTCCCGGACCGCCCTTCAATTGGGCAGGAAAACCTGAAGATCGCCCGGTATGCGCACGATCTTTTGACGCGCTCGGTCGGAGTCGCTACCGTCCTTCTGATTCAAAGCGGTTTGGAAGAATGACCCTCAAAGAACTCGCCAAGGCCCTCGGCCTTTCGCCGACCACCGTCAGCCGGGCGCTGAACGGTTTTCCGGAAGTGTCGGACGCAACGCGACGCAAGGTCCAGGCGGCGGCAGAGGCCTATGGTTATCGTCCCAACATGCGCGCGCGTTCCCTCGCCACGGGGCGAGCCATGGCAATCGGCCACGTCATTCCCCTCGCTTCGGGGCACGAAATGGTCAATCCGGTCTTCGCCGATTTCATCGCGGGCGCTGGCGAGGTCTACTCCAAGTCGGGTTACGACATGCTGATCTCTATCGTGCCGGAAGCCGAACAGGCCCGCGCTTACGAGGAGTTCAAATCCAAAGGATCGGTCGATGGAATCATCGTCCATGCGCCGCGCGAAGGCGATCGACGCATCAGCCTGCTCAAATCTGTGGGTATCCCCTTCGTCGTACATGGCCGGGCATCGGAATCGGACGAGAGCTATTCCTGGGTCGACATGAACAACCTGCGGGCCTTTCAGCGTGCCACTGCGTTTCTGCTGGATTTGGGTCACCGACGTATCGCGCTCATCAACGGGCTCGAAAACATGGATTTCGCGATCCGACGGCGCGCCGGGTTCGAAGCCGCACACGACGCACAAGGCCTCCGCCATTTCGACGACTTGAAGGTGTCGGGGGAAATGACCGAGCAGTTCGGCCACGACCGGACCCGCGACATGTTGGGCCGCGACGACCCGCCGACCGCCATCATCGCCTCATCCATGATCCTGGCCATCGGGATCCGCCGTGCGATCCGCGAGGCCGGGCTGGAGATGGGGCGCGACGTGTCGCTCATCATCCACGACGATGACCTCTCCTACCTGCCGAACGGCGGGGACGATCCGATCTTCACCGCGACCCGGTCTTCGGTGCGTGAGGCCGGTCGGCGCGCGGCCACCATGCTTCTCGACATCATAGCCAGCGGCTCCGACGCCCCGCGCTCGGAACTTCTCGAAGCCGAGCTGATCCTCGGCCAGTCCACGGGCCCTGCCCCCGCCCAAGTCTCAATCACGGAACCCACATGACCTTGAACAGATCCCGCAAGGACTTCCCCGAAGACTTCCTCTTCGGTGTCTCCACATCGTCCTACCAGATCGAGGGGCACCGTTTCGGCGGCGCCGGTTCGACCCACTGGGATACCTTTTCCGCTACCCCCGGCAATGTCGATCGGGCGGAAGACGGAGCCGTGGCCTGCGACCATTACCATCGCTGGCCGGAAGATCTCGACCTGATCCGCGACGGGAATTTCGACGCGTATCGCTTCTCCGCAAGCTGGGCGCGTGTCCTGCCCGAAGGGCGCGGGGCACCCAATGCTGAAGGGCTGGATTTTTACGACAAGCTCGTGGATGGGATGCTTGAGCTTGGCCTGAAACCGGCGTTGACCCTTTATCATTGGGAGATGCCCTCAGCGCTCTCAGACAAGGGCGGATGGACACATCCGGACGTGTCCAAGTGGTTCGCCGACTACGCGCTGGTGTTGATGGATCGGATCGGCGACCGGGTCTGGTCCACGGCCACGATCAACGAATTCTGGTGCGTGAGCTGGCTCAGTCATTTCCTTGGCATCCATGCGCCGGGCGTTCGAGACATACGCGCGGCGTCTCGCGCGATCCACAATGTCCTTCTGGCCCACGGCAGGGCCACGCAGGCGATGCGTGGCGCGGGTCACGAAAACCTCGGCGCTGTCTTCAACCTTGAGTACGCCGTGCCGGTGGACGATACGGTAGAGGCCGCGCATGCTGCCGCAACCTATGACGCCATCTTCAACCGCACCTTTCTCGGCGCGGCCTTCGACGGCACCTACCCTGAAGAGATGCTCGCGGGTCTCGCCCCGCACTTACCAGCGGGCTGGGAGGGCGACATGGCCACGATTCGCCAGCCGCTCGATTGGGTCGGGATCAACTATTACACGCGCAAGATCATCGCGCCGGTCGACGGCCCCTACCCCGCACTCGAAGAAGTCCCGGGTCCTCTGCCGAAGACAGACATGGGATGGGAAATCTACCCGGAAGGCCTGTCCCATTTTCTCACCCATGTGGCGCGAACCTATTCCGGGGACCTGCCGCTTTATGTCACCGAGAACGGGATGGCCGGACCGGACGTTCTCCGCGACGGGGCCGTTGAGGATACTGACCGTATCGCCTACCTCGACGCCCATCTCGCCGCCGTGCAGGATGCCATCGCGCGTGGGGCTCCGGTAAAAGGGTATTTCGCCTGGTCCCTCATGGACAATTACGAATGGGCTTTGGGCTATGCCAAGCGTTTCGGTCTCGTCCATGTGGATTTCCACAGCCTTGAACGCCTGCCGAAAGCATCCTACCACGCAATGGCGCGGGCGCTCGCCCGGCCGTGACCAAGCCTTACCGGACCAGACCATGACCGAGACCGCCCTCTCCCTCGTCGCTGATATCGGCGGCACGAACACACGCGTGGCACTGGCGGAGGGAACCCGGCTTCTCCCTGATACGATCGAACGGTTCAGAAACGCTGACTTCGCAGGGCTGGAAACTGTGCTCACCGCCTATCTGGCCGGTCAGAACAACCCGGACTGTGGCGGCGCCTGTGTCGCTCTTGCGGGGCCGGTTCGCGACGGGGTCGGCGACATGACCAACCTCGACTGGACCATCGACGCGGAAACGGTCGCACGCGCGGCCCGTGCCGAAGTCGTGGATGTCATCAATGACCTTCAGGCGCAGGGGCATGCTCTGGGCCATATCGCGCCGGATCGCGTTACCCGCGTGGTGGCCGGAACTGCGGCACCGGACCATGCCTCGAAACTCGTGATCGGGGTCGGAACGGGTTTCAACTGCGCACCCGTCCATGAAACCCCGGCCGGGCGGCTCGTCGTGCCCTCAGAATCGGGGCACGCCAACTTGCCGATCCGCTCCACCGAGGAACTCGACCTGTGCCGGGACTTCGAAACGGCCCACGGCTTTCCGGCGGTCGAGGATGTCCTGTCCGGCCGTGGTCTCGCACATGTCGCGGGCTGGATGAGTGGGCGGCAGGGCGCGGCACGAGAGTATTCCGCAGCTCAGGTCATGGAACTGGCGGCCAAGGGGGATGAGACGGCGACCGCTGCACTCGCGTTTTTTGTGCGAATCCTCGGCACCGTCACAGGGAACCTGTCCCTTATCCACTTGCCCTTCGGTGGAATTTTCCTGGTCGGCGGCGTGGCGAGGGCCGTTGGCCCGTGGTTGGCCGATATGGGCTTTGACGACGCAATGCGCGACAAAGGCCGTTTCGCGGGTTTCATGAAGAACTTCCCAGTTTGTCTGGTCGAGGACGATTACGCCGCGCTCACCGGCTGCGCCCGCCATCTGGCCCAGAAACGCCGGCCTGGAAAAACCGTCTCGGGGTAAGTCAATCTTAACGTCCCCTGCCGTATCCCGGTGTCAGCACCGTACGGAATAGAGGGCCGAACGAGATGACGGACAAATGGCTTGGCGCGAGGTCCTGGGGATGAGCGCCACGATCACGTTACAGCCAAAACTGGACCTGCGTGCCGCTGGGCCGTTGCGCGATGCCTTGCTCGCCCATGACGCGGAAGACGTTCAACTCGACGCCGGCGGTGTCACTCACATCGGTGCCTTGTCGTTGCAGGTCATTCGTGCGGCGGCGCGTAGTTGGTCCGAGGCGGGACGGAGCCTGACGTTAATCAACGCCTCCAACGACCTCGCAGATCAGCTTTCTCTTCTTGGGTTCTCGACGGACACGGTCACGCAGTGGGAGTCACGGGCATGACGATGCAGGTTCTCGCGGTCGACGACAGCCGCACGATGCGTGACATGGTGCGGCTGGCCCTCACCGCAGAAGGGATCGAAGCGCATGTGGCCGAGGACGGGATACACGGCCTGGAAGTCCTGGAAGAGATCGCGCCGCCTGACGCAATCATAACTGACATCAACATGCCTCGCATGGATGGATTCGGTTTCATTGATGCAGTGCGCGCGAAGGAAGAGTTTCGGTCGGTCCCGATCCTCGTGCTCACGACGGAAAGCGCGGCTGACATGAAAGATCGCGCGCGGGAGGCCGGCGCTACCGGCTGGATCGTGAAGCCCTTCGACCCTGCCAAGCTCGTCAAGGCCCTCAGAATGGTGGCGGGGTAATCGCATGTCCGATCCAATGGCCGAAATCAAGGCATCCTTCTTCATCGAATGCGAAGAACTGCTCGAAGCGCTTCAGGATGGCTTGCAATCCATGTATGATGGAGAAGGCGACGCCGAAACCGTCAATGTGGTCTTCCGCGCGGTCCATTCAATCAAAGGCGGCGCCGGTGCTTTCGGTCTCGACGGCCTCGTCGGGTTCGCGCACCGGTTCGAGACTGCGCTTGACGACCTCCGCAGCGGCAAACTCGATACCGATCCTCACCTCCTAAAATTGTTCTTTACTTGCAACGATGTTCTGGGCGACCTCGTCCGCGAATGCCGCGATGAAGTCCCCCATGACTCGGCCAAACTGGACCCTGTTCTGGCGGAACTCGACACCCTGATTGGCGGCGTCCAGAGTGAAGACCAAACCGCCGAAACGGTGGACTTCGAGGTTACGCCACTGTCGCTTGACCTGTCGCTCGACGGACAAGACGACGAAACGGTCTCCGACCCGATTTGGAAGATCAGGTTCCAACCAGGGCCGATGCTTTACGCCAACGGCAATGAACCGTTGTTTTTGTTCCGAGCCCTCCGCGACATCGGCGACCTTTCAGTAACCTGCGATCACAACGACCTTCCCCCCCTCGCCGAACTGGATTGCGAGCATGCACATATCGGTTGGACTTTAACGCTAGAGACGACCGAGGGCCGCGCGGCAATCGCCGAAGCTTTCGATTTCGTCGAAGGCCTTTGCACGCTTGATATCAAGCAGAAAGAGACGGGTTCCTCTAACCTGGAGGCTTTGGTGCCACTGCCGCCACTCGGCGGCGACGCAGAATGGCCTGCTGATAATGGAGCGCCAGACCTGCCGCGCAACGATCAGGTGAACTCTGCCCCCACTATCGAACAGGGGAATTTCCCCGAGGTCGCCGAAACACCGGCCGCCAGATTGGAAGCTGCGCCTCCTGCCGAACGCAAGACTGGTGCGGGAGCCGCCGCACCGCGTGCCACAGTGCGCGTTGATCTGGACCGGATCGATCGTCTCGTTAACCTTGTTGGCGAGATCGTCATCAATCAGGCGATGCTGAGCCAAAGCGTCCAGGCGGCCGGTATTCCGCCAAACTCACCGGTCAGCACCGGACTCGAAGAATTTCAACAGCTTACGCGAGACATCCAGGAAAGCGTGATGATGATCCGCGCCCAGCCGGTGAAGTCGCTATTTCAGCGCATGTCCCGTATCGTCCGTGAAGCGTCGGCAGCCATTGGCAAAGATGTCCGGCTGCGCACCGATGGTGAAAACACCGAAGTCGACAAGACCGTTATCGAACGTCTCGCTGACCCTTTGACCCATATGATCCGAAATGCAGTAGATCATGGGCTGGAGGCCAATGATGTCCGCGAAAGAATGGGCAAGGCGCGTGAAGGTTCTGTCTTTCTGACTGCGGTGCATCGTTCCGGTCGTGTCGTGATCGAGGTGGCTGACGACGGTGCCGGCATTGATCGCGATAAAGTCTTTCGCAAAGCGGTCGAGAAAGACCTCATTCCGGCCGATAGCCAGCTCAGCGACGGGGAGATCGACAACCTTTTGTTCCTGCCTGGCTTCTCGACCGCGGATGAAGTGTCCAACCTGTCCGGCCGCGGTGTAGGTATGGACGTGGTGCGAAGCGCGATCCAGTCCTTGGGCGGCAGGATATCGATTCAGTCTGAACCAGGGCATGGCACGACTTTTTCAATTTCGTTGCCACTCACTCTGGCCGTGCTTGACGGAATGGTCGTGAACGTTGCCGGCGAGACCCTTGTCGTCCCGCTGAATTCAATATTCGAAACGCTGGCCGTGACGCAGGAAGACCTCCGCGCGTTCGGACCTTCGACTCATGTCGTCAATATCCGTGACAGCTTTGTCCCGCTAATCGATCTGGGCGCTGAGCTTGGCTATCGTGCTCCTCTGGATGACTACACCGGCGGTGTGGTCCTTTTGATCGGCCAGGAAGATGGACTCGCAGCCGCGGTCGTCGTCGACGCCATCGAGGATCAGCGCCAAGTCGTCATAAAGGGCCTTCAGGAAAGCTATGGCCGCGTGCCCGGCATTGCAGCTGCAACAATCCTTGGCGATGGCCAGATCGCGCTAATCCTGGACCCAATAGACCTGATCACCCAAGCCAGCGGTCGCACCCGGCCCAAAGCGCCACGCCATCAGATCTCAAACCATGAAAATTTAAACAGCTCAGGAGCAGAAGAATGACCGACTCTGAAGCGATTAAGGACTATTCGGGTGATGGTTCGGTCCGAGAATACTTATCGTTTCTCGTCGGCGGACAGGACTACTGCGTCGACATCATGCAAGTGCGAGAAATCCGCGGCGGCGCTAAGGCCACGACTCTGCCTCACTCTCCCAGTTTCATGCGGGGCGTGATCAACTTGCGCGGAACTGTACTCCCAATTATGGATCTTGCCTGCCGTCTCGACATGCACACGGAAACTGACACGCAAAGAAACGTCATTATCGTCGTGGCGACTGGAGAACGCGTGGTCGGACTCATGGTCGATGCGGTTTCCGATATTCTTGCAATTTCGCATGAAGATCTCCAACCCCCACCTGATCTGCCGGCCGATCAACAGCGCAGTTTCGTGTCGGCGCTCACTATAATGGAAAACCGGATGATCCGCGTGCTCGACCTGACCGCGGTGGTGCCCTCGTCGGATGAGGAAGCCGCTTGAATACATTTCCTAACATGAAGGCTCCGAAATCGCCCCGTGCAGACAAAGGTCTACATGGACCACGCCTGTCCAAGGCAGCATTCCGTCGCATAGCGGCCCTGGCTATGCGCGAAGCAGGCCTATCTATTGCCGAGAGCAAAGCCGATATGGTCAGAACGCGATTGGCTCGGCGCCTGCGCGCTTTGCAATTGGTAGATTTCGATGACTATTGCTCGCACGTAGAAAGCGCCGAGGGCCAGATAGAACTAGGCCTGATGATTTCGGCTCTCACGACGAATGTGTCGCATTTCTTCCGCGAAAAGCATCATTTTGAACTCCTGAAAACGCAAATCCTTCCCGAGCTTGCTAGACGGCCTGGTGCCGAACCAATCAGGATCTGGTCAGCAGGTTGTGCAAATGGACAAGAACCGTACTCGATAGCCATGACGCTGGCGGAAGCAGACTTGCACGCGGTCCGTGGCGCCCGCATTCTTGCTACCGACATCGATCCGACCGTCGTAGAGTTTGGAAAGGCTGGTGCATACCCCGAGCATATGCTTGGCGGATTGAGCGAGCAACAAAGGTCTCGTTTTCTGCATCAACAAGAAAAGAATGGGCAAGCATTTGGGGTAGATCTTCGATCCATGATTTCCTTCAGGGTCTTGAATCTACTGAATCCGTGGCCAATGACCGGGCAGTTCGATGTGATTTTCTGTCGGAATGTGGTGATTTACTTTGACATGGAAACACAAGCCACACTATGGCGTCGCTTTGCTAGTATTCTTGCGCCCGGCGGATGGTTAATGCTTGGGCACAGCGAGCGTATCCATACTTCGGCAGAGAAATATTTTGGAAAAGCTCACGTGACAGCCTACCGCCGCACGGGTGAACTTGCCCCCCTGAATGGAAAGGTGCGCTAATGTCTGTGCGAGATCAACTCCGCGTATTGGTAGTGGACGACATGTCGACCAGTCGTGGCTTGATAACGCAGGCCCTTGACGGTTTTGGGATCCGACACGTGGAAAGTGTCGCCGATGGACACAGCGCTTTGCAAAAGTTGAAATCTTGGCCTGTGCACATGGTCATTTCGGACATGAACATGCCCGGGATGAACGGGTTACAATTGCTTCATGTGCTCCGAAACGCTCCGAAGACCAGCAATGTCGGGTTCCTCTTGATAACTGGCAAGGCGGAAAAATCTATAATAGAAACCGGGAAGAAACTCGGAATGAACAATTTCCTCGCGAAACCTTTCAATCCAGATGACCTACGCAAGGCCGTAGAAGCAATTGTGGGCCGTTTGTAAGTCATGCGACCAGAAAAGGACATGCAGGGAGAGGACTCCGTCTGCGAACTCGGAAGTTGCGGCGTCCTAGCGATCGTTGCAAGTGAATTAGAGCGCGCATCTGACGTCTGCCAAATGCTGCAGCACCTGATTGCCGCTCTTCTCGAAAAGAGCAGCCATCCGGATTTGATCGCGGAGTTTCATATGCTTCAAGAGCTGGATCGGCTCCAGCAGACCGTTTCTGACCTCGCCAACGTTGCGAGTTTCCTTTCAAACACACAGCCTGACAATCCTCTAAATAGCAACGACCTCGCAAGCAAGATCATCCTGAGAAGCCTTCGGGACCGCCTCATTTCTGGCTCGTCGGTTCACGCAAGAAGCTCACATCGTGATGACAACCCAACCGATTGGTTCTGACGATACAGGCTATTTTCGTGTCGAAGGATCGAACTAATTATCATGGACTCAACCTGCGTTGGTTGGGGCACGCCATTTCAGGCGTTGTTCGCAGACCCGATCCAAAATTCGGGCGGTCTGTAGAGTTTAGACAATCCAAAGAAAGTAGAAGAGGACGGCTGCGAGAGTGATAATCGGCAGGAAGGCTTTGGCACGTGGGTTATCACTGCTCCCTACGCTTCGCCCGTTTTTCAATTTTCTGAACATGATTTCGATCCAGTTCCGCCACTATCATCGGTGTGTATTTCATCTAGCAGTATGTCTGCTTTCTTTTGGATTCGGGTTCTAAGCAGGTTTTCTTCCCAGCCCTTTGTTAAACCAGTCTGCATATTGGCCGCCGTCCCCAAGCTACCAACTCGTACGCCGGTGCAAAAAGAACCAGCGGTGACCTCAACTTTCAGAAGTCGTGCTCTTCGGCGTTGCTAACACACTAGGTACGGCCAATCAGACTTGCGCCTTGCAGTGAACCTTGCGACATGCCGAACTGATAACCGCGGCACAGCCTACCCCACACTCTGCAGCCTAGCGCGACATCAACACAGCTCGTTTCTCGAACCGTGACAAAGCGAATTGCCTGAGAACGACGGGGATAGCGAGGCTGGCGCAAGGCCTAGTCCAGCGATTGCGTCTTGGACTTACCTAAAACAGTTCGACACCGTTTGCGACTTTGGGTTCTATCTCCCTCATTATTGGTACACTCTGTGAAACATATTTGACCCTTGCACGTCCACTTCCTGGCCAGAATTCCAATCGTCTTGCCCGCCGGCCTCCTGTGTCCTCTCCAACGATCTGAATGGTTTCGCGTTGAAGGAAAGTACGTACAAAATTGGCGTTTTGGATACCGGAATCAGACAATCCATCTATCATGCTAGCGCCACCAAAAACCTTTGCCCGAAGGTCTTCGCGGTTAGCACCCAATCTGAAGAGACCATTCAGCAATAGCTCCATGGCATTAACACCATGCCCGTATGATCGGCCCCTATTTCGCGTTTCGTCCACAAACACGACGTGGTTCATGCCCCCTATTTGGCGTTTCTGGTCCCAAAGGCAAGCTGAAATACAAGATCCGAGCAATGTCGCGATCAGCGCTTCGTCCCCGCCGTCGATAGCAAATTCTCCCTGCGATATGTAAACCCGTCCCAACTTGCGGTTCTTTAAATCAGGCATTCGGAAGATCCATAGATTCATTTTTTTCGGCGGTCGCAGCTAGGAGAGCAGGAGCTAATCCATGAATAGGTACGGAACGCTCCACCCCACCGAGTTCGGCGGCCACCCTCGGCATTCCATACACGACACACGTGGCTTCGTCCTGAGCAAAGGTTTTGGCTCCGTTCAATCGCAACTCGAGCAGTCCGCGAGCACCGTCCTGACCCATACCAGTCAGTAAAGCGGCTACAATGCGCTCGGCATGCGGCGCAGCCGACAGGAAGAGTTCATCGACTGAAGGGCGGTGTCCTGATCGTTTTTCACCCGCCTTCAGGGTAGTGTTCATTCCGAACTGCGCGTCGAGGCCCATATGATGAGCGCCGCCCGGGGCGATAAGAATTTCACCTTGCTGAAGCTTGTCGCCGTGTCTTGCCAGCCGAACAGTTGGAGCGATCATTGAATTCAACCTAGCTGCGAAACGGGACAGAAACTCGGCCGGCATGTGCTGAGTAACAAGCGTGGGCGGACAATCTGAGGGAAAAGCTCGGAATACTGTTTCAAGAGCTTCAACGCCTCCCGTCGAAGCGCCCATCAACACCGTCTTGCCGTTCCACGCATGCCGCGCATCGGAATTTTTTTCGTGATGGACTGGGTCCAGTCTTGGTCGGCGACCAGGCACGGCATCCGCCAACTCCACAAGCATACTTGTAAGACGCGAAAACGTTCTGCTGGCTTCCCCAAATCGGGGTTTTTCGACACAGTCGAGTGCTCCATGCGAAAGCGCTTGCAGGGCCAAGTCACTGCCTTCTCTTGTCAAAGAGGATACCATGACGACCGGCATTGGTCGGGCCTTCATTAGACGCCTGAGAAACTCAAGGCCGTCCATCCCAGGCATTTCGACATCGAGCGTCAAGATGTCCGGTTGGAGTTGCTTCACCAATTCCCTGGCGTCACGGGCCGAACCTGCCTCGCCCACCACCTGCAGACGTGGCTCGCGTTCTATTCCGCTGCGGATCAAGCGCCGCATTGTAGGAGAGTCATCTACAATCAGGACCCGACGGGGATTCTTCATGTCTGGACCGCGCCTCAGAATTCGTCCCACCCGTCGTCGTCATCGACGACCTGCGTGGCAACTGCTTGTGTCGCGAGCGGCACCGCAGCGGCGGGTGGCTTGGGCGCAACGCGGCGGGAGGCAAAGTCCGCGGGGGGTTCGGCGGCGCCAGCCCCCGCGTCTCCGGTGCGGAATCGTCCCATCGTGCGCGCCAGCGTCTCGGCCTCACGGGTGAGCGCGTGGCTCGCCGCCGTCGTCTCCTCGAACATCGCGGCGTTCTGTTGCGTCACCTGGTCGAGTTGGTTCACCGCCGTGTTGATCTCGGCAAGGCCCGAGCTTTGCTCGCGCGCGCTGACGGCGATCTCCGAGACGTTCCGGCTGATCTCGGTCACGCTCTCGACGATCCCCTTCAGCGCCTCACCGGCCTGCCCGACGAGGCTCACGCCGCGCTTCACCTGCCCGCCCGAGGCGGAGATGAGCTCGTTGATCTCGCGTGCGGCATCGGACGAGCGCTGCGCCAGTGCGCGCACCTCCGAGGCCACGACCGCGAAGCCACGCCCGGCCTCGCCCGCGCGGGCCGCCTCCACCCCTGCGTTGAGCGCGAGCAGGTTGGTCTGGAAGGCGATGTCGTCGATCACGCCGGTGATCTTGGAAATCTGGGTCGAACTGGTTTCGATCTCGCCCATCGCACCGACAGCTTCGCGCACGACCTCACCCGAAGCCGCGGCATTCTCTCGCGCCTTCTCGACGATCTCGTTGGCATGGGCCGCGCCATCCGCCGCCGAGCGCACCGAGGAGGTCAACTGGTCGAGCGCCGAGGCGGTTTCTTCCAGCGTCGCGGCCTGTTTCTCGGTCCGGGCAGAGAGGTCGTCTGCGGCGGAGGAGATTTCCGAGGCCTCGCCGGTGATGAGGTCGGCGTTCTCGATCACGCCGCGCATCGCCTCCAGCAGCTTGTCCGCCGCACGGTTGAAGTCGTTGCGCAACTGTTCGTAATCCTCGGGGAACGCATCGTCGATCCGGGTCATCAAGTCGCCCTCGGCCAGGCTCTCGAGACCGCCACGAAGGGCGTCCACGACGCCATCCTGCGCGGCCTTCACCCGACGTCTTTCGCTTTCTGCCGCGGCAATGCTCTCGCGCACTTCCGTTACGTCGTTACCGACGAGAATAATATGAAGAAGGTTGCCTTTCACATCGCGCACGGGCGTAAAGCCGCCATCAACGACGGCATGACCACCCCCTTGGCGTTGAAGGCGGAAGGATCCATAAACAGACTCGCCCCGCCGTAGGCGATCAAACACCGTGCCTTTGGATTCTGCCATTTCGGTATCGAAGTCGAAAATGTCGTCAGCCCCGGCTGCCTTGAGGGAATCGATAGATGCACGGCAGGCGTTCGCGAAGTGAGTATTCGCATCGACGATGTGGCCATCAACTGTGAATTCGGCCTTGATCTGGTTTTCCTCGATGGCGGCAAGAATAGCGTCGTTCATGTATTCTCTGGTCTTATCCGTCCATTCAACGACATAGCCTTCGATATTGCCGGCATCAGATCGCACGCTGCTGATCACAAGTTGGAATCGCGTGGGCCCGACGCTGATATTCGCCTGAAACGGAAGGTTGGACGGGTCAGAAAGCAGTTTGCGGACGCGTGCCTTCAATGCACCGGCATGAAACACGTCCATATTACTGCCGACCACCTTCTGAGGGTCAAAATCCTGAGCTACGGTCTTAAAATGCTCAGCGTATTTCTCGAAGATCTCTGTCACTGACTGGTTCGTCTGCGTGATGACCATGTCCGCATCTGTCATCATGATGGCCGCAGAGCTGGATTCGAACGCCTTTCCGCGAAAGCGGTTCATGCGCGCGGTTTCCTTCCCCTTCATGAGCGTTTGCCGGAGTTCTTCTACTGATTTTCCGAGGTCGCCAAGTTCATCGCCTCGTTTCGCGGCGTGGACGTCGATGTCGAACCGTTCTTGCGACACCTCATTCACTTGATGAGCCGTCCGCACAAGCGGCTTCGTAAGCCAGGCCCGAAGTCCAAGCATCATCAGAACAATGAGGACGACAACGGTACCCATCGAGATTCCGAGCACCCAGAACTGCGTAGCCTGCGCGCCGGCGATCGCATGCTCCGCCGACCACGACAGTGCCAAGGCGCCGACGACCCCGTCGCCGTAGCGCGCCGGTACGGCGATCTGCATGCCATCGTCAGAGACAACTGTTTCGCCGGTGTTCACCGCCTTCTCGGCCAGCCTCGACAAGGGTTCGGCTTGCACTGGGGTCGTGCCATGGGACACCACGACAGTTCCGTCGGATTTTACCGCAACGCCATGTTGTGTTTCGGAATTCTCCTGATCTGTCAGGTTCGCAATCTGCTCCTTGATCGACTCTTTGTCGCCGAATGCGATGTCCCCGGCCAAGTTCGCGGTGACGATCCTCGTGATCTCATGCCCGCTGTGCTTGATGGCGTTTTCGAGTTCGTAGACTGTCGCGCCTGTATTGAACCAGGACACAAGTCCGGTCAGTGCGACGGCCATGGCAAAAACCACCCCGGCGAGTTTGATGAAGATTGAGTTCAAGCGAAAGCCGGCGCCCCGCACAGTTTTTGAATTGGTTTCCATGGTCTTGCTCGACTTTCTTGGCAGTTGCCACGCGCGCGTTGCTGGGATCAGAACAGGGCTTCAGCGTTAATGCCCACGGTCATTGCGCCGATCGGTTCACCGCTCTCAGGATCGACAATCGTGAGAGAGGCTTGCCCCTGATAGGTGCGGGTCGATTCATCCTTCTCTATCTCTGAGAAGTGCCTGGCGCCTGAGCCGGCGCCAAAGGTCTCGGAATGTTTGGCTTCGTCGCCCTGCCAGTAGTCAGAGGTGACGCCCGAGGCGGCCACATTCAGACCGCGGGAATCCATGATGAAAATCTCGGTGACCGCCCCGTTCGAATCCCGGACTTGCGAGCGAAGGAAATCCGAGGCTGCGCTCGACATGACCCGGTCGATCGTCGGGCGCGACGACTGGCCGATCTCATTTCGCCATGCTGCGTCCATTGCATCGATCTCGGATTGAGACAGTGCCGCAGTCTCGGCATTTTGCGCCCGGACCGCACCGATAAGAACCGGGGCGGTCGCCCAGGACATCACGTTCTCGTCCAGGAAGGCGCCCATGGCAGATGCGGCGTCATCCGCCATTGTTGGCGTGGCAAGGCCAAAAGCCAGCGCAGAAGCATAGATAATTTTCATCGGGTCACTCCGTCCGTGGTGTTTCCCCCTCTCTTGGGGATTCCATGAGACCCTAGAGCGACCCCCTTTCCGGACAGTTAAGGCCAACCTGTGTGCAATGCCTAAAACTCGACCGATGACGACAACACACTGAACCAAAACGAAAAAAGGGGCCGCTGTGAAAGCGGCCCCTTGAAAGTTGCAAAGTGCGATCGCGTTTGCGGATCAGCGCTTGGAGAACTGGAAGCTCCGACGTGCCTTGCGGCGGCCGTACTTCTTGCGTTCCACGACGCGGCTGTCGCGGGTCAGGAACCCTGCGGCCTTGAGTGCCGGACGCAGCGACGGTTCATACAGCTGAAGCGCTTTGGAGATGCCGTGCTTGACCGCACCAGCCTGACCGGAGAGGCCGCCGCCGGTCACGGTCGCCATCACGTCGAACTCGCCATCGACGCCAGCAACGGTGAAGGGCTGACGCAGGATCATCTGGAGCACGGGACGGGCGAAATACTTGTCCATCTCCTTGCCGTTCACAGTGACCTTGCCGGAGCCCGGCTTGATCCAGACACGGGCGACCGCGTCCTTCCGTTTGCCGGTGGCGTAGGAACGGCCGAGATCGTCACGGACCGGCTCACGCGGGATGTAGGTTTCGGTCGCGACAGCTTCATCGCCGCCTTCGACAACCGAGTTCAGCTCATCGAGCGATTTAACTTCTTCAGCCATGATCAGCCCTCACGCGTGTTTTTCTTGTTCATGGACCTAACATCCAGAACTTCCGGCTTCTGTGCCTCGTGGCCATGTTCGGCCCCGGCGTAGACGCGCAGGTTCGTCATCTGCTGGCGGCTCAGGCGATTGCCGGGAAGCATACGCTTGACGGCCATCGTCACGACGCGCTCGGGGTGTTCGCCCTCGAGGATCTGGCCCGTGGTCCGCGACTTGATGCCGCCGGGGTAACCGGTGTGCCAGTAGTGCACCTTGTCGGTGCGCTTCTTGCCGGTGAGTTGCACCTTGTCGGCATTGATCACGATGACGTTGTCACCGCAATCCATGTGGGGGGTGAAGCTTGGCTTGTGCTTGCCACGCAGGCGCATGGCGATGATCGAGGCAAGACGACCAAGAACGAGGCCTTCGGCATCGATCACGATCCATTTCTTCTCGATATCTGCAGGAGTCGCAGAAAAGGTTTTCATGTCTGTCGGCCCTTGGTGGGTTTCGGATGGCGTGTTTCTAGTCTTATTGCGCCTCCGGTCAAGGGAATAGTTCCGATGAAAGTGGTGCGAAAACAATGGCTTAGGTTTTCGGTATTATTTTACCCCACCAAAATCAGCCAAAGCGCGCCGGTCCGATGAGTTCGCGGACCTCTTCCGATCCGCAAAGCCGGTGGTGGAAGGCTTCGAGACGGGCTCGTTTCTCTTCTTCCGGCTGAACGGACAGGAGCGAACCGAAGTCCTCGGTCAGGTCCAGCGTCTTGGATGTCCAAGCCAGAATGGCGAGCGCATGTTCAGCGCGCCCTACACCCTTGGGGGCCTCCCGCCTGTAGTGTCGCAGGATTTCGCGCTCGTCGGCCATCTCGAGGACGACAGGGATCAGTTTCGCCCGCACGAAACTGCCGAACCGGTCGAGAACCGATCCGTGCAGCTCGGGTTCGGGAAATGCGAAAGGCCCGACTTGCTTGCTCGGCAGGACGACGCGAGAGCGCGTAATGGCCGTCGGACTCCATGGTCGGTAGCCCAGCCCCTTGCCATGCGCCACGAGCCGCTCGACCGGATCCCAGACGACCTGAGGCACAGGAACGACGCGCACGGAGTTGTCGCGCATGATCTGCACCTGCATGCCGACGCCACCCCACATTTCGTCGTTCATCTGCCATACGGCAAGCCCACGCCGGCGCCGCGTGAGACCCAGCGCGACGAGTTGGCCCGTGCAGGCTTCCAGCACCGCTTTCGTATGTTCTTTCATGGGCTTGCGGATCGTTCCTTGCTGGCTAAGCATACAGTATGGTTCCACCTGACCGAGAAAAACCTTGTCGGTGGCACGAGAAACACGCTGTCTCGTCCCTGCCCGATGGACAATAGCGGCCCCCGGCGGGATTTGGTGCGAATTCGCCAACATGCGGGTCGTTGCCGCACACGTTTTCTTGAACCCTCAGACGGGGCTTGACCGAATCCCCCGTCCCCCATAAATGCGCCGCACGATCGGAACCGATCCCAACTTCGATGTCTTCGGGGGGGCGCTAAGGGACCGACTGGAACCGCGGGTGGCGCAAGCTGCTCTAAATCTGCTGGAACGAAGGGGAGCGCCATGAAAGACGCCAACCTCTTCCAACTGGGGATCGGTCTGGAGACAGGCGCCCAAGAGGAAGACACCAAATCGGTGGGCTATTGCCCTGCCGCGAACGAAAACACCCTGCCCCGTGACGTGTTCGACGAGGACCGCGAGGATCACTTCATCCGCCGCGACGGAAAGGTCTATGCCGGTACGCACCTCATACTTGAGGTCGTGGACGGTTTCGGGCTCGACGACGAGACCCGGATTCAAACCGCATTTCGCGAGATCGTGGATACCTGCGGGGCGACGCTGCTGCACATCCACACGCACAAATTCTCGCCGCAGGGTGTGTCGGGCGTGGCCGTACTCGCCGAAAGCCATATCTCGGTCCACACTTGGCCGGAGATCGGCTACGGCGCCTTCGACGTGTTCATGTGCGGCAACGCGCAGCCGTGGCTGGCGGTCGACGTGCTCAAGCGCGCCTTCGACACGGATGACGTGAGAATGAAGGAGCTGCTGCGCGGTGAAGGCCTCGTGACCGAAGCCTCGGCGGTGGCGGCGGAATGACCGGCTGGTCCACCGAGAAACTGCATGCGGATTACGCGCAGGCGCTTCGGGTCGACAAGCTGCTTTATGACAGCGAAACCGATCATCAGCGTTTGCGCGTGTTCGAGAATACGACCTTCGGGCGTGTCCTCACGCTTGACGATGTCGTGCAGGTCACCGAGGGCGACAACTTCATCTATCATGAGATGATGTCACATGTGCCGATCATCGCCCACGGTGCGGCGAAACGGGTTCTCATCATCGGGGGTGGCGACGGTGGCATGGCACGCGAAGTGCTCAAGCATGACACGGTCGATCATGTCACGATGGTCGAGATCGACGCGGGCGTGGTCGAATTCTCGAATGCATACCTGCCCGCCATTTCCGCCGGTGCGTTCGACGATCCGCGGCTTGACCTCGTCATCGCGGACGGGGCCGAGTTCATCCGGACCACGGCAGGTGGCTACGACGTCGTCATCGTCGACAGCACCGACCCGATTGGCCCGGGCGAGGTGCTGTTCACCAACACGTTCTACGGTCAGGCCAAGCGCGCGCTGTCACCCGACGGTATACTCGTCACGCAAAACGGCGTGCCCTTCATGCAGGGCGATGAGCTGACCAACACGATGCGCGCGTTTCGGGCGCTCTTCGTGGATGCGACCTGCTACCTCGCGACGATCCCGACCTATGCCGGCGGTCCGATGGCCTTCGGCTGGGGGACGGATGGGCCGGGGCGCGACACTCCCGTCGACGTTCTGCGCGGCCGGTACGAAGCGTCGGGGGTCGACACCGACTACTACACGCCCGAAGTCCATGCGGCGGCCTTCGCTCTGCCCGGCTACGTCGCGAAACTCATTCCCTGAGCGCGTCCGCGCCTGCGGCCCGCTCCCCTATTCCGGATTGCATATCTCACCGCGCAGGATGGCAAGCGTGGTCCGGTAGATCAGCCCGACAACCACGAGCGACAGGATCACCAGCACTCCCAGCCCGATCGCCTGGTGCGCGGCGGTCTCCTCCAGCCGTGCGAACAGGAGCGAGGCGATCGTCAACGCCGCCAGTGGAAAGGAAAGCGCCCACCAGCTCAGCGCGAACGGCAGCCGTGCGAGGCGCGGCACCTGTGCCACCACCAGCGCTGCGAAGAGGTAGGCGACGTAGATCAGGCTCCGCGCGAACCCGTCCACTACGCCCGACATGGTGACATACGCCACGAAGGCGACCGATGGCGGCGCGATCAGGATCACCATCGTGGGAAACAGCCGCGCCGGGATCGGATCGTGAAACACCAGCCGGTTCATGACGAGCGTGAGGAGCACGCCCCAGAACATCATCCCAACAGAGAAGAACAGCCAGCTGATCTCGATATAGCCCATGCGCGCGCCCGCCACCGGCACGATCACATTCCCCACGGCCGGGATGAACCAGGCAGGCGTGAGGTGTCCGACTTCGAAAGACCGATGGCTGATCCAGCCCGTGACGACAGCGATGGTCAGAATCCCCTGCCCGACCGCACCGATCATCCAAAGCGGCTCGGCAATGCTCGGCGCACCTTCGCGCAGTGCGGTGGCGAGAAGCAGGAGCGAGATCGTCATCGTCGGGAAAAAGGCGAGCTTCACCGGGTGGTTCCATTCCCCCGCCACGGCACCCGGGTAGCGCAACACTTTTGCAAGGTAGATGGCGGAGATCATGACGAACGCCCCGATCGCGCCCCAGAGCGCAACAAGCGAAACGCCCGCCGTCCATCCCAGCACGGGTGTCGCGGCATGGAAGGCCAGCGTGACGCCAAGCAGCCCCATGACGATGGCGAAGAACGTTACCGGGAAATGCTCCAGTCGGCTGTGGGTGCCCAGGGTTTCGGTCGCGTCGGTCATGCTCACTCCTCCGATCCGATCATATCGCGGCTATTGCATGTGTGCCCGGCCGCGACTTTGATACAGGTCAACGGCCGCGTCACTCTCCGGGTGGAAGCGAGTAGGTCAGGCCTGCCCGCGCCACCGGCGAATCCATCCCTTCGGAATAGATCAGAGTGTCGCCCACGGCGAGAACCTTTCCCAGCTTCAGGATTCGCGTCTCGGCACGCAGATTCGCATTCGCCACCGGCTTTCGCATGAAGTCGATCGCGCAGTTGGTGGTAACCGCCAACGCCCTGGGCCCGACCATCGCGAGGATACCCAGGTAGACGGAGACATCTGCCAGAGCGAACATCGTAGGCCCCGAGACGGTGTTTCCAGGCCGCAAGTGCTTGTCATCCACCAGCGCGCGCGTGGTGATCTGCATCGGTGCCACATCCAGGACCTCGAAGTCCCCCGCCACCTGCGGGAAATGCTCGACGAGGAACTGGTTCAATTCGTCGAGCGACATTTTCGTCTGCATCTTTATCCTCCCTCAACTGCGGCCTATCGTTGGGCAAGGACAAAGGGAGGACAAGATGGACGACATCCTGATCCGGGAGGACGTCGCGTCAGTCGCGACACTCACGATGAATGATCCGGGCAAGCTGAATGCCCTGTCGGACGCCATGCTTGCGGCGCTCAAAGCGGAACTGACCACGCTGCGGGAAGACACCTCGATCAAGGCGGTGGTGCTCAAGGGAGCAGGCAAGGCGTTCTGCGCGGGCCACGATCTCAAGGAAATGCAAGCCGGGCGGCAAGCAGAAGACGGCGGGGCCGCCTATTTCGCGGACCTCTTCACGCGTTGCGGCGAGGTCATGCAGCTGATTCCGACCCTGCCGCAACCTGTCATCGCGCAGGCGCACGGCATCGCGACGGCGGCTGGCTGCCAACTCGTCGCCTCCTGCGACATGGCCGTGGCTGCCGAGGGCACGCGATTTGGCGTGAACGGCGTCAATATCGGCCTGTTCTGCTCGACACCGATGGTGGCGCTTTCGCGCAATGTCCCGCGCAAGCAGGCGTTCGAAATGCTCACCACCGGCGAATTCATCGACGCGACCCGCGCCCGCGAGGTGGGCCTCGTCAACCGCGTGGTCGCGCCGGAAGACCTTGATGCCGAGACGACGCAACTTGCAGAAACCGTGGCCGCCAAGCTCGCGTCGGCAGTCCGGATCGGCAAACAGGCCTTCTACGAACAGATCCAGATGCCCCTCGACGCGGCATATGCCTTCACCGGCGACGTCATGGTCCACAATATGATGAACCGGGACACTGCCGAGGGCATTCAGGCCTTCATCGAGAAACGCAAACCTGATTGGCCTCGCTAACCCGGCATCCCTACGGCTTCTCTTCGGCGTAGCGCACGCGGGTTTCCCCGCGCCTTTTGCTGCACCTGCAAACCCGCTAGGGTCCCCTCGACACTCAGCCCAAGGAGCGTGGCATGGACAAGATCAAGGTCGACAACCCCATCGTCGATATCGACGGCGACGAGATGACCCGCATCATCTGGGACCTCATCAAGACGCAGCTGATCGAGCCCTATCTTGACGTGGACCTGCTCTACTACGACCTGTCGATCCAGAAGCGTGACGAGACAGACGACCAGATCACCGTGGATGCGGCGATGAAGATCAAAGAGGTGGGCGTCGGCGTGAAATGCGCCACGATCACGCCGGACGAAGCACGGGTCGAGGAATTCGGGCTCAAGAAAATGTGGAAGTCGCCCAATGGCACGATCCGCAACATCCTTGGCGGCGTCGTCTTCCGCCAGCCGATCATCTGCAAGAATGTCCCGCGCCTCGTGCCCGGCTGGACCAAGCCCGTCGTCGTCGGGCGCCACGCCTTTGGCGATCAATATAAGGCGACAGACTTCACCTTCCCCGGAAAGGGCAAGATCACGCTGAAGTTCGAAGGCGAGGATGGCACGGTCATCGAGCGAGAAGTCTTCGACGCGCCCGGCGCCGGGGTCACGATGGCGATGTACAACCTCGATGAGAGTATCATCGACTTCGCGCGGGCGAGCTTCAACTACGGTCTGAACCTGAAATGGCCCGTGTACCTGTCGACCAAGAACACGATCATCAAGGCCTATGACGGCCGCTTCAAGGACCTGTTTCAGCAGGTCTTCGAAGAAGAATTCAAGGACCGGTTCGACGAGCTGGGCCTGTGGTACGAACACCGACTGATTGACGACATGGTCGCCTCGTCGCTCAAGTGGTCTGGCGGTTACGTCTGGGCCTGCAAGAACTACGATGGCGACGTTCAGTCCGATACCGTTGCGCAGGGCTACGGCTCGCTGGGCCTGATGACGAGCCAACTCATGACCCCGGACGGCAAGATCGTCGAGGCCGAGGCCGCACACGGCACCGTCACGCGTCATTACCGACAGCACCAGAAGGGCGAGGCGACGTCGACCAACTCTATCGCTTCGATCTATGCCTGGACCGGGGCGCTCCGGCATCGCGCAAAGCTGGATGGGAATGACAAGCTACAAGGCTTCGCGGAGACCTTGGAGAAGGTCGTGATCGACACCGTTGAAGGCGGTCAGATGACCAAGGACCTCGCTCTCCTCGTCGGACCCGATCAGGGGTGGCTGACGACGACGGGGTTTCTCGACGCAGTGGATGAGAACCTGCAAAAGGCGCTCGGCTAAGTCGTTTCGCCGAGACGGAGTCCTCGTCCTTCACCTACCTTGTCCTGAAGCAGGGATACAGCGACGCGCCCCCGCGCGCTTAACACCTGTGACACCTGAAGCGCAGCAGAGCTCTAAGTCCTGCCTGAGCGCCCTTTCCATCCCCCGACCGCGCGCCTAGCCTGAGAGCGGAAGGGAATCCGATGAACACTGACGCCGTTGAAGCCCAAATAACCTACCCCGACGAAGCAAGCGCGCACGCCGCGGCCGCGATGCTGGTCGAGGCCCGACTGGCGGCCTGTGGGCAGGTCAGCCGGATCACCTCGGTCTACACCTGGGAGGGCAAGGTCGAGGACGAAACCGAATGGCTCCTCACCGCCAAGACGCTGTTCGCAGCGTTGCCGAAGCTCGCCGGAAAGATACGCGAAAGCCATCCTTACGACGTTCCACAGATCACTGCGCTCCCCATCGCCTGGGGCGCACCTGACTACCTTTCCTGGATCGGCGAAATGGTGGACACCTGATGCCCTACCTCATCTTATTCTTCGCAGTGATGGCCGAAACTATCGGTACCACTGCGCTACAAGCCAGCCAGCAATTCACCCGGCTCGGTCCCACGATCATCGTCGTGATCGCGTATGGCATCTCCTTTGCGCTCCTCGGTTGGGCGCTGAAATTCCTGCCAGTTGGGATCGCCTATGCAATCTGGTCCGGGCTGGGGATTATCTTCATAGCGATCATCGGCTTCGTCGTGTTTTCGCAAAAGCTCGACTTCGCCGCCATCGCCGGCATGGGGATGATCCTCGGTGGCATCCTCGTCATTCACCTGTTTTCCAACACGGCGCCGCACTAGATGCTCCTTCTGTCCGCACCGCCCGACCGCCACAGCCTCGCCGAAGACGCGGTGGCCTTCGTGATCGCCGCCGTACTCGTCGCCCTCGGCATCCAGTTTCTTCAGACAGCCGGGCTCTTCACGGGCCAGATCGCCGGGGCGGCGCTGATCCTCTCTTATATCGGCGGCTGGTCCTTTGGCGTGGTCTTCTTCCTGTTGAACCTGCCATTCTATGTATTCGCGGCGCTGCGCATGGGCTGGATGTTCACGATCAAGAGCTTCATTGCCGTGATGATGATGTCGAGCTGCACCGAACTCTTCGCGGACAGGATCACGCTCGACCTGCCCCACCCGGTCTACGGCGCGATCATCGGATCGGTCTGTGCGGGCCTCGGGCTTCTGTCCTTCTTCCGCCACGGCGCATCTCTGGGCGGGGTTGGAATGCTGGCGCTCTACCTTCAGGACCGGTTCGATTTCCGCGCCGGCCTTACGCAGCTTATCTTCGATGCCGGTATCTTTGTCGTTGCCTTCTTCCTTTTCGAGCCGACGGTCGTCCTCTGGTCACTCCTCGGTGCAGCCTTCCTGAACGTGATCATCGCCCTCAACCACCGTCGCGACCGCTACATCGCGCGCTCCTGACGTAGCGGAGGTTTTGACAGCCTCCCCGTACCCGCGCCCAATGGCGGCGGGAGGACGCCATGACCGACACAACCTATATCGAGACGAACGGGATCAAACTCCGCACCTGGACAGAGGGCGAAGGACCGCTCGTCATCCTTGTTCATGGCTTTCCTGAAACTGCGCACAGCTGGCGTCACCAGATGAAACCCCTGGTCGAGGCGGGCTACCGCGTCTGCATCCCCGATGTGCGCGGCTATGGCAACTCCGACGCGCCGCGCGAGGTCGAGGCCTACACGATGGAGGTCATGACGCGCGATTTCGCGGGACTGGCCGAAACGCTCTCGGACGAGCCCGCGATTATCATCGGTCATGACTGGGGCGCGCCGCTTGCGTGGAACACGGCACGGTTGTTTCCAGACCGTTTTCGCGCGGTCGCGGGACTATCGGTGCCTTACGCGCCGCCCGGCGATGTGCCGACGATCGACCTTTACCACAAGCTCTTCACCGACAAAGGTCGGTTTTTCTACCAGGTCTATTTTCAAGACGTGGGGGTCGCCGAAGCGGAACTCGAGGCCGATGTCGAAGACAGCCTCGCCAAGTTCTACTACGCGTGGTCCGGGGATTGCCCGCCGAACGGCTGGCCCACGGACAAGGCGCACGGCGAGCCGGTGCTCACGGGCCTGCCGCGCCCCGACCTGCCGCTTGCGTGGCTCACGCAGAGCGATCTCGACGCCTATGCCGAGGGCTTTCGCACCTCCGGGTTTCGCGGCCCTCTCAACCGCTACCGCACATCCCGTCAGGACCACGCGTTCCTCAAGGCGCACCCGTCCGATCCGGTCATCCGCCAGCCGAGCCTGTTCATCTATGGCGACCGCGACCCGGTCCTGACCATGTTCCGAGGCGATCCCGCCGAGCTTCTCAACCGGACGCTGGGCGATCTGCGCGGCGTTCATAAATTGCCCGGTGTCGGTCATTGGACCCAGCAGGAGGCCCCCGAGGCGGTCAATCGCCACTTGATCGACTGGCTCTCCACCCTTTGACCGTTTCCCCCTAGCCATTCCGCCGTCCCACCTGTAAGCGAGCCGCGAGCAGGACGAAGGACGCCCGGAATGGAAATTCGCAATATCGCAATCATCGCCCACGTCGACCACGGCAAGACGACGCTGGTCGACGAGCTACTGAAGCAGTCGGGCGCGTTTCGCGAGAACCAGGCCACGTCCGAACGGATGATGGACTCCAACGACCTGGAGCGTGAGCGCGGGATCACCATCCTCGCGAAAGCCACCTCGGTCGAGTGGAAGGGCACGCGGATCAATATCGTCGACACGCCGGGCCACGCCGATTTCGGTGGCGAGGTCGAGCGCATCCTGTCGATGGTCGATGGCGTGGTTCTGCTGGTCGATGCCGCCGAAGGCCCGATGCCGCAGACCAAGTTCGTGACCTCCAAGGCGCTCGCACTGGGCCTGCGCCCGATCGTCGTGCTGAACAAGGTCGACAAGCCGGACGCGGAACCCGACCGCGCGCTTGACGAGGTGTTCGACCTGTTCGCGAACCTCGGTGCCGATGACGACCAGCTCGACTTTCCGCACATGTATGCCTCGGGCCGCGCAGGTTGGGCCGATGCCGAGCTCGACGGGCCGCGCAAGGATCTTCAGGCGCTGTTCGCCCTGATCGTGAACCATGTGCCCAAGCCCAAGCAGCTTGCCCACCAAGACGAAGACTTCAAAATGCTGGCGACAACGCTGGGCGCCGACCCGTTTCTCGGCCGGATCCTGACGGGCCGCGTTGAGGCCGGCAAACTCAAAGCCGGCGCGACCGTTCAGGCGATCAGCCGCATCGGCCAGAAGATCGAGCAATTCCGGGTGTCCAAGATCCTCGCCTTCCGCGGGCTCGGCCAGACCGAGATTGAAGAAGCCGTCGCGGGCGACATCGTCTCGCTCGCCGGTATGGGCAAGGCCACGGTGTCGGATACGATCTGTGCGCTTGCCGTGGATGAACCGCTGGAATCCCAGCCCATCGACCCGCCGACCATCACCGTCACATTTGGTATCAACGACAGCCCCCTCGCAGGCCGGGACGGCAAGAAGGTGCAGTCGCGCGTCATCCGTGACCGCCTCATGAAAGAGGCCGAGTCCAACGTGGCGATCAAGATCGCTGACACGCCCGGCGGTGAGGCCTTCGAAGTGTCGGGCCGCGGCGAACTTCAGATGGGCGTCTTGATCGAGAACATGCGCCGCGAGGGGTTCGAACTGTCCATTTCGCGCCCGCAGGTCATCATGCGCGAAGAGGACGGCGTGCGCATGGAACCCGTCGAGGAAGTGACCATCGACGTGGACGACGAATACTCCGGCGCCGTGATCGAAAAGATCACCGGCACGCGCAAGGGCGACCTTGCCGAGATGAAACCGGCAGGTGCCGGCAAGACCCGCATCGTAGCCCATGTGCCGTCACGCGGTCTTATCGGCTACCACGGAGAATTCCTGACCGACACGCGCGGCACTGGTGTGCTGAACCGCGTGTTCCATGGCTGGACACCGCACAAGGGCGCGATCCCGGGCCGTCGCGCGGGCGTCCTCATCTCGATGGAAAACGGTGAGGCCGTGGCCTATGCCCTGTGGAACCTCGAAGAGCGCGGCAAGATGTTCGTCGAACCGCAGGAGAAGGTCTACGAAGGCATGGTCATCGGCGAGCATGCGCGCGAGAACGATCTGGAGGTGAACCCGCTCAAGGGCAAAAAGCTCACCAACGTGCGCGCTTCGGGTACCGACGACGCCGTACGCCTCACTCCGGTCAGCCGGCTGTCCTTGGAGCAGGCGATCGCCTACATCAATGACGACGAACTTGTCGAAGTCACGCCCAACGCCATCCGGCTGCGCAAACGCCACCTCGACCCGCATGAGCGCAAACGGGCCGCCAAGAGCGCTTGATCTGACCCCGGCGGCTCGCCTGCGTGAACTAGACGTCGAACACGACAAATGGCCGGTGCGGTTCCCCGCCCGGCCTAGTCACGACTGACCGGTTCTCAATTGCAGGGAACAGGTTTCATCAGTTTGTAGGAGGCTTCGACGAGTCTCTTTTCCTCGCGGTAGACGGCCGGGTATTCGACCAGTTCCACGCGGCCCGTCGTGCGTTTGACATAGGCCTGCCGCGCCGGCTCCATCAGGATCTTACGGGTCGAATACTTCGCCGGCACGATTACCTCGTTGAAACAGGCAAGAAGCCGGACCCTGTCATTACCGATGTTGATATAGCGCTCCTCAGCTGCGGCCGTTCCGGCCAGCACGATGAGGCAGATGGTCAGAAACGCCCTGCGCATTGCTTGATCCTCAATTGGTTCTGACCGGGAGGATTGTCGATAAATGCGGCACAATTATGCCTGAGCAATGGATTTTCACCAATGGAACCCGAAGCGCGTCCCGAAAACGAAAATGGGCGCGGGGATCTCCCCCCACGCCCCATGACTTGCCATGGCAGTAGCAGTGGTAATTACCACTTCTTGCAGGCGGTTTTCTTGGCCACATAGTGACCAGGCGCCGTCATGGTCTTGATCTCTTTGTAGACGGCCGGATAGTGCACTTTGACCATCTGGCCTTTCTTGTGCTCCCACTCCGTATGCGCGGCCATGATCAGCTTCTTGTTGTAGCTGTACGAGGCCGGAACCCACACTTTGTCGTAGCAGGCCACCACTTGACCTTCCCAGGCAAAAGCCGGGGCAGCGAAGGCCGAAGCAGCGAGGATGGCGCCAGCAATCAGTTTTTTCATAGATCGATCTCCCAAATGGATAGTTGGTAAACAGACCTTAACTAAGTTTGACTTATTGAGGCGACAGGAATTCGCCACCTAGCAGGCATAAACCCCCGAAAATCCGCAGGTTTATGGAAAATCCACTTGTTTTTGAAGGATCGGCGCCGAATCCGGCACAATCGGCCTGCGGGTTCGAATGGTGCTATGTTTCGTGTTTAGAAACAACCAGATGCGATTTTTTGGGGGGGTTTCCACAACGGAAACAATGCCACATTTTTGCCGAATCACTGCATCGGCCAAATCCGGCTCAAAAAGCCCCCCATAGCAGCGTGAGGCGGTTTCCCGCCGCCCTATTCGGTCGTCTCGACGATCAGCAATTCCCGTTCCGACGCGCCACGCGCGTGGTTCAACGCCGCCTGATAGTCGTCAGAGTGATAACAGGCCTCCGCGGCCTCCACGCTGGGGAACCTGGCAACCACGTTCCGAGGGCGTTCCTTACCCTCAAGCTGCACATAGCGGCCTCCGCGCGCGATGAAAGCGCCGCCGTGCTTGGCGATCGCCGGACCGGCAAGCTCGGCATATTTACCGTATGCCTCGTCGTCGGTAACGGTGACATGGGCGATCCAGAGTGCGGGCATCCTATCCTCCTATGACGGCTTTGGCCGCGGCGATGGCGGCATCTGCGTTGGCCGCATCCTTGCCTCCGCCCTGGGCCATGTCCGGGCGGCCACCGCCGCCCTTGCCGCCCAGTTCGGCCACAGCGGCACGCACGAGGTCAACCGCCGAAACGGTTTCCGTAAGGTCGTCGGTCACGCCCGCAGCCACGGCCGCCTTTCCGTCAACGTCCGCGATCAACAGAACGGCGCCGGAGCCGAGCCGCGCCTTATGTTCGTCGATGAGTGGCGGCAGGTCCCGCCCGGACACGCCCGAAAGCGCCTGCGCGAAGAAGGCCACGCCGCCCACATCCTCGGCTTCAGGTGACGCTGCACCACCACCCGACATGGCAAGCTCGCGGCGAAGCTGATCGACCTGCCCCGCCAGCGTGCGACGTTCGTCCAGCAGTGACTTCAGGCGCGCGAGCACGTCCTGCTCCGTCACCTTGAGAAGCCCTTCGACTTCGGTCATCAGCGCCTCGCGCCGGCGTAGTTCGGCCATCGCCGCATCGCCTGTCAGCGCTTCGATCCGGCGCACACCGGCAGCCGAGGCGGACTCGGACGTGAGGACGAACGCCCCGATGTCGCCGGTCCGCTTCACATGGGTGCCGCCGCAAAGCTCGATCGAGTAGGTTTCCTTGTCGATACCCTTGCCGGTCGGTGCGCGGCCCATCGAAACGACGCGCACCTCGTCACCATATTTCTCGCCAAAGAGCGCCTGAGCGCCGAGTGTACGCGCATCGTCCGGGGCCATGATCCGGGTCTCGACCGCCGTGTTCTGGCGGACATAGTTATTGACGTCGCGCTCGACGGTCGCGATTTCCTCGCGGCTCAGGCCCTTGTTGTGGCTGAAATCGAAGCGTAGCCGGTCAGGCGCGTTGAGCGAGCCACGCTGTGCCACATGGTCCCCCAGGGCCTCGCGCAGCGCTTCGTGCAACAGGTGGGTCGCCGAATGGTTCGCGCGGATCGCAGAGCGGCGCACATGATCGACGATCAACTCGGCCCCCTGCCCGCGTTCAAGCGTGCCTTCCTCCATCTCAGCGAAATGGATAAAGACGCCGGCCACTTTCTTCGTATCGGTCACGCGGGCGCGGCCGGTTTCAGTCTGGATGATGCCGGTGTCGCCAACCTGCCCCCCGGCCTCGGCATAAAACGGCGTCTGGTTCACGACGATCTGGACTGCCCCGCGATCAGCGGCATCAACCTGGGACCCTTCGGCGACCAGCGCCATTATCTGACCCTCGGCCTGCTCTGTGTCATACCCCAGGAATTCGGTCGTGCCCTTGTCCTCGGCGATATCGAACCACACGGTCGCATCCGCCGCTTCGCCCGACCCGGACCAGGCCGCGCGCGCCTTGGCTTTCTGTTCGGCCATCGCCGCGTCGAAGCCTTCGGTATCGACCAACCGGGACTTCTCTCGCAGCGCGTCCTGCGTAAGGTCCAGGGGGAATCCGTAGGTGTCATATAGTTTGAACGCCGCCTCACCCGGGAGCGCCGCGCCTTCGGGCAGCTTCGCGAGTTCATCGTCGAGCAGTTTGAGACCCCGGTCGAGCGTCGCCTGGAACCGGGTCTCTTCGGTCAGCAGCGTTTCCTCGATCATCGCCTGTGCCTGACCGAGTTCCGGATAGGCCTGCCCCATCTGGCGCACGAGTTCCGGGACCAGCCGATGCATGACCGGGTCCTTCGCCCCCAACAGATGCGCGTGACGCATTGCCCTGCGCATGATCCGCCGCAGGACATAGCCGCGCCCCTCGTTCGACGGCATGACGCCGTCGGCCATAAGGAAAGATGTTGAGCGCAGGTGATCCGCAATCACCCGGTGATGCACATTCTGGTCACCGTAGGGGTCGACACCCGTCGCGTGAGCGGATGCCTCGATCAGTGCCTTGAACAGATCCGTATCGTAGTTGTCGTGACTGCCCTGAAGCAGCGCGCCGATCCTCTCAAGCCCCATACCCGTGTCGATCGACTGCATGTCGAGCTCACGCATCGAGCCGTCCTCGAACTGCTCGTTCTGCATGAAAACGATGTTCCAGATCTCGATAAACCGGTCGCCATCCTCCTCAGGGCTGCCCGGCGGTCCACCCCAGATGTGGTCGCCGTGGTCATAGAAAATCTCGGTGCAAGGACCACAGGGTCCGGTCGGCCCCATCTGCCAAAAGTTGTCCGATGTGGCGATGCGGATAATCCGCTCCTCCGGAACGCCCACCTTCCTCCAGATCTCGAACGCCTCGTCATCGGTGTGATAGACGGTCGTATAGAGCTTGTCCTTCGGGATGCCGAATTCCTTGGTGATCAGCTCCCAGGCGAAGGGGATCGCCTCCGGTTTGAAATAGTCCCCGAAGGAAAAGTTGCCGAGCATCTCAAAAAACGTGTGGTGGCGCGCGGTGTAGCCCACGTTGTCGAGGTCGTTGTGCTTTCCACCTGCGCGTACGCATTTCTGCGACGTCGTGGCGCGCTGATAGTCACGGTGTTCGACCCCGGTGAACAGGTTCTTGAACTGGACCATGCCCGAGTTCGTGAACATGAGCGTCGGGTCGTTTCGCGGCACGAGCGGGGAGCTGTCCACCACTTCGTGACCGTTCTTCTCGAAATAACTTAGGAAGGTTGAGCGGATGTCGTTCAGGCTGGCCATGATATTCCGTGATCGGCTGTATTTTCAGGGGCGCGGGCCCATCCGGTCCCGTTTATCCGCGTGTCGCGGCACTGTCCACCACGACGAAAAAGGACGGGCCCAAGCCCGCCCTCTTTAGGATACTTTCCGCTACGAATGTGCGACGCGGGCCTTTGCCGGAGCTGGCCTTTTCTGACCGAGCTATTCTTCGACGACGTCGGCGTCGTCGTGATCACCCGGCCCCATGTCGAAATCGAGCCCGTGGGCCGCTCGGATCTTGTCCTCGATTTCGAAGGCGGTCTTGCTGTTCTCCTTGAGGTAATTCTTGGCGTTCTCGCGCCCTTGCCCGATCCGCTCATCACCATAGCTGAACCACGCACCTGATTTCTCGACCACGCCGGCCTTGACCCCGAGGTCCAGCAACTCGCCGGTCTTGGAGATGCCTTCACCGTACATGATGTCGAATTCCACCTGCTTGAACGGTGGGGCGACCTTGTTCTTGACGACCTTCACGCGGGTGGCGTTGCCGACCACCTCGTCACGATCCTTGATCGCGCCGATGCGCCGAATATCGAGGCGGACGGAGGAATAGAACTTAAGTGCGTTACCGCCCGTAGTCGTTTCGGGCGACCCGAACATGACGCCGATCTTCATCCGGATCTGGTTGATGAAGATGACCATGCAGTTCGACCGGCTTATGGAGCCGGTGAGCTTGCGCATAGCCTGGCTCATCAGGCGGGCCTGAACGCCAACGCTCGAGTCACCCATTTCACCTTCAAGTTCGGATTTGGGGGTCAGCGCGGCGACCGAGTCGACCACGACCATGTTCACGGCCCCGGACCGCACCAGCGTGTCGACGATTTCGAGCGCCTGTTCACCCGTGTCGGGCTGAGAGATCAGCAGCTCGTCAAGGTCCACGCCAAGGCGCTTGGCATATTGCGGATCGAGCGCATGTTCGGCGTCGACGAAGGCGCAGACGCCCCCCTTTTTTTGCTCTTCGGCCACACAATGCAGGGTCAGGGTCGTCTTGCCCGAGCTTTCCGGGCCATAGATTTCCACGATGCGGCCTTTCGGCAGCCCGCCGATTCCCAAAGCGATATCGAGGCCGAGTGACCCGGTCGACGTCGATGCGATCTCGGCCACCGGGTTGTCGGCGCCGAGCTTCATGATGGAGCCTTTGCCGAATTGACGTTCGATCTGTGCCAAGGCGGAATCGAGCGCCTTCTGCTTCTCGCTGTCGCGTTTCATATCAAGGTCCAGGAGGTTTGCGGTTGCCATGTTTTCCATCCTTATTCCACACCCGGAGCCGGGCAGCAATTGTTGCTCTTGTTCGCCTCTTGTTCTCGCTCTCTACATGAAGAACAAAAGTGAACACTTCAAGAAAATTCTACGCACCGATCCTGCATGTGTGATGGTTAACAAACCTTTGATGAACGAAATTTTCCGGGAAGCGGCGTGAAATCAGGGGGTTGGGTTCAGTGTATCTGCGCGGCGACGGTCGCCGTAAGCTCCGAGAGCGAGAAAGGCTTGGGCAGGAACACGGAATTGGGAATCCGCTTCTGATGCTCGGAAACCGATTCCTCGGCATAGCCGGACACGAAGACAACCTTGACGCCAGGCCGATCTTCGAGCGCCTTTGCGACCCACGTCGGGCCATCCATGCCGGGCATCACGACATCCGTCACCACGACGTCGACCTTCAGCTTGGGATCTTCCAACAGCGCGAGGGCCGCCTCGGCGCTGTCGGCCTCTACGACAGTGTAGCCACGCAGGCTGAGGGCGCGGGCTGCGAACGCGCGCACGGGCGCTTCGTCCTCGACTAGGAGCACGGTGCCGCCCCCTGACTGCAAATTGGGATCGTGAGTCGGCTTCGGCATCTCGCTTCCACGGGCCTTCTCGAGCGACGCTTCGATTTCCTCGCGCTTGTCTGCGATTGCGGCCGTGGCCCGCGCCTCGGCTTGTTTCAGCGCTTCTTCGGCAGCCATCATCGGCGCGAGAAGGTGATCAGGCGGAATTTCATAGACCGGGAAGTACAGCGTGAAGGTCGTCCCGGCGTTCTCGACCGAATCCACAAAGATGAACCCGCCCGACTGTTTGACGATGCCATAGGCCATGGACAGCCCGAGGCCCGTCCCCTTGCCTGCGCCTTTCGTGGTGTAGAACGGCTCGAAAATCTTCGAGACCTTCTCAGGCGGGATGCCGTGGCCGGAATCGACGACCCGAATGGTCACATAGTCGCCGCGTGGTACCCTTACCCGGTCGCGCTCCAAAGGCCGGTCGAGAAACACGTTTCGCACTTCGAGCCGGACGGTGCCGCCCTTGGGCATCGCATCACGGGCGTTCACGACGAGGTTCATCACGACCTGTTCCAACTGGCGTTTGTCAGCGCGCACCGGGCGGATCTCATGGTCATGGACATAGTCGAGCTTGACCTTCTCGCCGACAAGCCGGCCCAAAAGATGCGTGAGATCCGACATGCTGTCGGCCAGATCGATCACATTCGGTCGCAAGGTCTGCTTGCGGGAAAAAGCGAGCAACTGGCCAACCAGTGCCGCCGCCCGGTTCGAGTTTTGCGAGATCTGGGTGAGATCCGCGAAGTCGTCGTCAGCCTCGTCATGGCGCAAAAGAAGCAGGTCACAGTGCCCCGAAATCGCGGTCAGCAAGTTGTTGAAGTCATGCGCGACACCGCCGGCGAGTTGGCCGATCGCCTGCATTTTTTGGCTCTGGACAAACTGACCCTCGAGTGACTTGAGTTCGGTCGCGTCGCTCATGACGACGATAAGTGCGTCGCCGTCATCGTCGCGGGTGCGTTCCAGCGAGATTTGCAGGAATGTCTCATCATCGCGCAAGGCCGCGCGCAGAGTCTCCGTCCGGCCCAGGTTGCGTCCCATCCAGGCCTCCGTCAGCCAATCATCGACCGGCCTCCCCAACCCTTCGACCAGGTCAGACATTGCGCGCCCCGGTAAGTCCTCGGCCCCGAGGAGTTTGCGCGCCCGCGCGTTCGCGAGTGTCACCTTTCCGCTGCGCGCCAGTTTCAGAAGCGGCACCGGCAGGCTTTCCACGATCGCCCAGTTGCCCTGATCGATCACAGGGGCCTTCGGTTCGGGCAGCAGGTAGATTTCGCGCCGTCCCGCCGACATTTCCACCTCCGCCACGAGCACTGGACGCGTCCCCTGTGCGCCGTGGATAACGTGAACCTCGCCCGGTCGCAGGGGCAGATCTGTGAACACTCGGTCCAACGTGGACTCCCGCCCGCCGAGGAGCCGCCTCAGCGCTTCATTCATGTAAAGAATCGTGCCGGACCGGGAAGCGGTCAGCATCGGCAGGCCGATCCCGTCACCGGAATGACCCGGCGCGCGGGACGCCCCGATCTCTTCCAGACGCCACAGGTAAGCCTCGGAGCCCACACGGTGAACCGACACCTGAAGCTGCCCTCCACGGATCGCCACCGTCTCCCGCGCCGCACCGAGGGCAAGGGCCCGGTTTTGAAGGCGATAGAGCAGCGAAGCGGGCTCAAGGCACAACTCCCCGAGTAACGGCGCCAGTGTGCGCGCCCCATCCATCTGAAACGCTTCCTGCGCGGCGGCGTTCGAGAACCGGATTTCCCCGTCCGGATCGGTCATGACGGTTGGCGCGGTATCATCCGCGACCAGTGCCTGCGCCATCACTCTGAGATTGTCTTGCCGCGCGTCGTGACGCCATGTCAGGCCTAGCGCGATCAGGGCCAGGGCAATGAACGTCGTGCCCAGCAGCATCAGCCCGAGCGACGCCAGCGGCACGGTCACGACCCACGCCACCGCAAATGCGGTGAGTCCAAGAATGAGCAATATCCAAAGGCGCGGCACGAGGTCGAGCGCCGCCCGGGTGATGGGGCCGGGAGATAGAACGTCCTTGGCCAAGGGGCTCTCCACCTACGATGATTCGTCAGATCACAGTCAAACGCGGTCAACGTTAACACCAGTTTAAGGCGGGCTATGCCCGCTTTCCAGTGGCATGACCCACTTGGATACTACCGCAAGTTGTGCGCGCGGGCGAGCGTTGCAATAAAAAAACCGTCGCCGCCGTCGAGCGGCGTGAACCGGCGCCGGGCTTCGACATGCCAGTCACCGTTGCGGGCAAGGAACGCTGCAATTTGTTCGTCATTCTCGGCGTCCAGCAGCGAACAGGTCGCATAGGCAATCCGACCAGCGGAGCTGACAAATCCGGCGATCCGGTCGAGTATGTCGGCCTGCGTGGACTGCAAGGAACCGAGCGAAGCCTCGGAGAGGCTCCATTTGCCCTGAGGCGCTCGCCGCCAACTCCCGGACCCGGAACAGGGCGCATCGGCCAGAACGAGGTCGAAGAGACCATTCACTGCATCGGGCGGCGCGATTTCGATGTTCACACCGGCGCGGTCGGCGCGTCCTGGCAGATCGGACATGCGCCGCGGGTCGATGTCATGAGCCGTCACGTGGGCACCCCGCGCAGCAAGCGCGAGCGCCTTGCCGCCGCCCCCGGCGCAGTAATCCAGAACAGTGCAGCCAGGATACACGCCAAGCATGTCCACGACCGCTTGGCTTGCCGCGTCTTGCAACTCGACCAACCCATCCCGGTAGGCCCGCCCCAAATGCACACGCCGCGCGCCCTCTGTTACGGTGAGCGCAGTTTCGGACAGCGCATTGGGTTCTGCTCTCACCCCATCCCCCGCCAACATCTCGATGGCAGCCGCGCGTCCGATCCGGGCAATATTCACCCGCAGATGCACGGGCGCGCGGTGACGCAGCGTCTCGGCGACCGGAGCGAGATCATCACCGAGGCTTGCCCGCAGTGGCTCCATCAACCAGTCGGGGAGGTCCATGCGGACGGCTTCCGGCAGGGTCGCGACGTCCGGGGGTTGCATTTCTTCTTCGGTGAGCGGCAAGGGTGCATAGCCTTCGCCCGTGAATAGGGTCGCCGGGTCGAGACCACCGGCCCGAAGGCCGCCGATCACCAGACCGCGTCCTGTTTCAGAACCGCCGAGCGCTGCGAATGACCGGCGGCAGCGGACCGCGTCATAGACGATGTCGCGAATAGCAGCGCGGTCCTTGGACCCGGCGAACCGATTGCCCCGGGCCCAGCGGGTCAAGACCTGCTCCAGCGCACCACCGGCAAGCCAGTCGTCGAGAATCTCGATGGCGGCAGCGTGACGGGCGGCGGGAGTCATGGCTCACCCAAAACCCGAAGAACGCGCCCCAAGCCCCTCATCTGTCAGCCTATTCTGTAGTTCGGGCTTTCCCGCGTGATCTGCACGTCGTGGACGCACAGATCACACATGGAATTACAATAGGTTAGCGAGGCTTTGCATCTGTATTGCATCTATGTTTCACCCTTTCCGCTGCATCGGACCATTCGATATCCACTTTTGGATCGCCGAGGCGCAGGTCGAGTTCGCAATGCTTCTGTATCTCCGGCCACCACTCATCCTCAAGCACTTTTCGGATCGGATCAAGGTGAGCGAGCTTAGACCGCAAATAAATGAGAGTGGTCGGGCTGCCGTCGTTCTGTCGCATCTGCCGTCTTTCTTTCGTATCCAGCGCAGCGATATGGCCCGCCAACATAGAGAGGCTCTTTGCGGGCACGCGCATCTCAAGCCAGTCGATCAAAGTGTGCCGGATCGAATACCAATTCACCTTCTGCACATCCTCACCCAGCGCTCGCTTTGCAATTCGATTGATGATCTGCGTTCCGTTGCGACCGGTGAGACCTTCGGAACGAAAATGGATAAGATGTAGGTCAGGTCCCGCCGAAAGCGCTGCTTGAGCAGCAGCCCACTTCATCGGCCCGGTCACCGGAATAACCGGTCGATATTTTGTCGTCTGACTTTTGCCCGCCGGAAGAGTGTCTATTGCATCAAGATCCCACAGGACTTGTCCAACGAGCATTTCGGGAAAAACCCCGCTCCTGGTAGCGCATCCAAGCTCGAGCAGCATCATGTGAAGATGGTGAGGACATACACATGCGTCGATCAACTTGCCGATTTCTGCAAAGGATAGGTGACGCCCCTTCGGTTCGCGTTCCGTCGGCGCAGTCCGACCGGCTACGCGAATAACTGGAACCGGGTTCGGACCGACAATGATCCGCTCCTCCAGCAGGAAGTTCAACGTGGCTCGCGCAATATTCACGATGTCTTCAATGGTGTTGGGGTGGAGCGGCTCATTCCGCTTGCCGCGCTTCTCGTCTCGGTCGTCGCCGGTCCACCCCGCGAGCATACGATCTTTCATCGCCCTAATTGCGTCTGGCAACTGGTTGGCAGGCACCTTGGCCAGAGACGATTTGAAATACAGCTTGTATACCTCGTCAAGGCGTGTGGCACGCCCCAGCGAAAGGATTGGCTTCTTCTCACGGCAGTAGAAATGCCAGAGTTCTTCGAATGTGGGGTTGTTGGGGCGTTCGATTATATCGTCCGGTGATACCAACGCCGCCATTCGACGCCAAGCTTCCGCCTTCGCCCGTTCCAGGTCGCGCCCGAAACTCTCGGATTCCTGAACGCCAGTGTTCTTGTTCGTCCACCGGAGGTGGTAGGTATTCCGGTTCATTGCGACCGTGAAGTGGCCGATCCTGACAATTTTTTTCATAGCTGCAAAAATCTCCTTGGCTATCTATGGTGTGGTTTTTTTTCGATCTGGGCCGTCACCCAAGAATCCCGGCGCGCAAGGCTGCCTTGTCAGAGCTTCCCTGGTTGGTTCTCAGTCGAGACGACTGTGCCGTGTGAACTTGATGATTGGGTTGGATCTCCTGCGACGTTTCCCACTCAAGGAGCGAAGCCTTGAGATAACGCGCAGGTTTTCCTTTTAGATGGGGAATTCGCTCCGCTCGACGCAAGCCGCGAACAGTCGAGTGCCCGATCCTTAAAAAATCAGCAGCTTCTGCCTCTGTCAGGATTTCCGGCGAGGTGAAAGGCGCGCCATGCCCGAGGGGCTCCCGGCCCGCTACTTCTACTGCGACACCTGCCCTTCGTCTCCTCGCCCGAATGTAATCCAGCAAGTCTTCGCGCAGGTAGAGTATTTCCGAGTGAATATCCACATAGACGATATCGCCAGCGACTCGGAGGCGCTCCAGCACCTCCTCTTCGCAGCGAATAAAGGCCGCAGCCTCCGCATGTGTCATAATCTCGTCCATGCCCCGGATATGGGTTGAATGAAATTTACGACTCCATGCGGATAGCGTTTTTTTCGCGAAGCAGTGAAAAAAGATTACGCGGTGGCCATTTAGGCAAACCTGAACCGATTGACAACCAAGGCCCCAGTAGAGTTAGGGCCTTCGTTGTCATCTTTTCAACTTCCGCCAGACCAATCAGATTTCTCTTGCCAGTTGCAGATTGAGAAGCTCAGCTAAACGCGCGCCCATCCAACAGAGCGCGGCATCCAGATCAGGCCAGCCTGGTGCTGCGAACTGATCGAGCTGAACTGGAGCCTCCGCAAGGCAGCGCTCGGCTTCCGCAAGATGAGCCAGGGCGTCTTGAATCCGGCTCGGGGTAAACCGAGCGCTGGTCCACAAGGCCGCAATCCGTTCAGCGGAATCTTGCTCGTTTATGAGCTTCAAGAGCGTCACGAGAGTGCTCTGGTTTTGTTCCAGGAACCGCAATACCGCGGCTGCGAGGGCGTCCGCCTGAACAGGCTGCCCCGGGAAGTTTTGTTGTGCCGTCATCGGCTTCTCCTGGCGAGCGGCGCTGATCGAGGGACCAGTCACTATCCGTCGCCGTCAAGTGGCCGCCTTCACAGGCGGCCATTAGGCCATTCACGCCTCGATCGGCGGAAGTTTTTTCCGAGCGACCCAACGTCGACGACGTTCGACGAGTGACAGCGCGGCCCGAAGCTGATCCGTGAGCAAACAGATATTGGGAACAACGGGATCATTCGGGTCGATGAGAGCGAAGAACCCCATGAACGGCTTGTCGGGATCATCTGCCTCTTCAAGCGCGAGCAGGCCGAGCACCTGTCTCAGCAAAAATCCAGTCTGATTGTCGATCATTTGGTTTGCTTCCAAGCGAGCGGCGCACGTGTCGACGATCCGGCTCGCGTCGCAGCCACCGAGTAGTCGGGCAGCGTGCCATATCTCGGCCTGCTGTATCCGAAATAGATCTATCACCGGCTTGGCCGCGAATATCTCAGCTGCGGCTTTCTTCTCATTTTTATTTTCGAGTATCTTGTTAAAAGTCATCTCTCGTCTCCAAGTGGGTTTCCACATCGGTGTGTGTGTCAAGAAAACCTGGAGGACCTTTTTTCTACTGAACTCGTTCTGCGAACGGTCCTCGAGCGGCTTCACCCGAAAAGCCCGCGAGACCGAAATCGCAGAAATCATCCGAGAAATTGGGTATTCCGACCGTGCAACGCTACAATCGGTTACTTCACGCAAGTCGTCTGCCGATCAACCCTGCTGAATTCTGAGACTAACCTACGCTGCGTAGAAACGACGACAGCTACCCATGATCTCTCGTCGGCAGCCCACTACGTGCTGCAATCTGGTTTCTCGCGTCCTGCCAAATGCCTTGCGCGGCGGCTCCGGTGCAGTCGGCCCGGTAGGCTTGGCCTGCCGTCTTGGTGCCGTGACCAAGGTGCGTAGCAATTATGTCCGCAGCACGAGCCGGATCGTGCCGCCGCATGTAGTCAGCAGCGAATGTCCTCAAGTCGTGCGAAGGAACGCCGATCGCGGCCTTGGTCAGCTCCGTGGGGAGATTACGATATGCTTGCTTCTCGCTCAAAGTCAGCCAGTTGCATCCGACGAGGTCTTGGTAGCGGAGATGAACCAAGCGGTCCGGGCGGCCATCGAGAATCCACTCGTCGAGGATGTCGCAAACTTCCGGCCAAATCACACCTGTTTCCGTCTTGCCTCCGGTCTTCTCCTGTTCCCAAGTTGCACGCCACGTTCCGTCGACGTCCCGGACGATCTGGTTGCCGATGCACCATGTAACCAAATCTCCCTTGCGCGTTGGCTTGTTGAGAATGACGGCACAGACAACAGCCTGTTGCATACACCGGCGGCGCGCGGCACTGTGTGCTGGCAGATCGTGAGCCCGCTCCCGAAGCGTGCGGATCCTGTCAGCCACGTGCCCGAAACCACCCCGTTCCATCAGAGAGGAGAGGCGTTCTTGCTTGTTCTTCTCCGAGAGAGCCGCCTGGTCGCGCAGATCGTCAAGGATGACGCGCATGGCAATAAGGCTGTCCTTCTCAGCACCGCCATAAGTGCCCAGAGCGAGCAAGCCCTCAATGTAGTTCGCGGCCGTGACCGGCTTCACGCGCTGTGACTCGTTCGGATGAGACAGGAAAGCCTCCGACAGTTCGCACGCCGCGATAAAGCCGAGTTCCTCGGACGCCAAGCCTTCGGCGACGATAGCGGCACAGCGGTCAATGCTGGCGAGGTAGCGTTTTCGGCTGCTCGGTTTGATCGGCGCGACTTCCAGCTCGCGCAGCATGCTTTGCCACGTTTCTGGCCAGTCGACGTGTGTCGACGCTGTAGCCGCTGGGACCTTCTGCGAGATTGATGTCTTCCGAACGGAATACCACTCGTCGCTGACCACCCGCGCCTGCGCCGTCGACACGTGCGGGGCATATTTTGCAAGCGCTCGCAGCAAGCCACGAAAGGTGGATTCCGAACGAGCGGCCCGCCTGTAAGCCTCCGCGGGCGGCATACTCACGTTACCTTTGACCTCGCGGACTGCCGACCAAAAGCGCCCCATGACGTGCCCTGCGCCGGGCGCAAGGCGGTCTGCGTCCTCCCTCATCGCGCGTCGGACGGCCTCCGGCGCGTCTTTTAGGCACTCTC
Organism: Maritimibacter sp. UBA3975; assembly: GCF_002384975.1. Lineage (NCBI taxonomy): Bacteria > Pseudomonadati > Pseudomonadota > Alphaproteobacteria > Rhodobacterales > Roseobacteraceae > Maritimibacter > Maritimibacter sp. UBA3975. The sequence continues at coordinate 9,293 of NZ_DGCP01000009.1, read as the reverse complement.
TGAGATCGCCCCTCATGTCAGATCCTCCCCTTCATGCGTGCAAAAATGTCCGGATGATGCGCGAGTAAGGACTCGCGAACGGCCATGGCGGCAGCCTCGCCGCTATCCTTCCCATAATGTCGTCTCGCCACTTGCTCTGTATTTGCAAGCACCGATGCGACCGTGGCGAAATCACCTGGCCGAACCGCCAGCATCAGAGTGGCCAGGGCATGGCGGCATTGATGCGGTGTCAAGCCGAGGCCAAGCTGCCGGTCCCCAAGGTCCCACAGCTCCATGATCGCTGCGACCGACATGCAGCCGGAAGGCATATTCAACGTAGACTTGCGCAGCCTTGGCGCTGCGGTCCCCGGGAACAAATACGGCGATGCATCAATGCCCCGCAGTTTCATCAGCGACGGACGGTGAATCCGCTCCCACTGCCACAAAATGCGGGCGTCGTTGCCACGCACGTGAACGATAATCGCCTCACCGTTCTTGACCTCTCCACCGGAAAATCTGATTTCGGCGTGCTCCTCTTCAACAATCCAGGTGAGATTGCGAGGGCAGCCAGGGGTTGCTTTATTGCGGGTCATAAACAGATTTGCAGGCCGCAGCGCCCGGCTGACTTGGATCGCGTAGGCCGCCGAACAGGCTGAAAGGCGCAGTCCACGGTCCCGCGCGAAATCGGTCGTCGCCTGTGCGAGTTCATGGGCAGCAATCTCGCTAAGCCGCGACGGAGCGTTCACGAAAGTTGCAGCAAGATGCGGGGATTTGCGAAGACGATCGCAGATCGCTTCTGCGTCGGCCGTCATCTCGATCGGCGACAACACGAAGTCCGAATGAAACATCTTCACGAGATCAATGCGGGCGAGGATTTCCTGGTCGCGAAGACCGTGACGCGCGATCGTCGTGAGATTGGTGAAGCGTGACCACAGCGTCGAACTTTCGTCCGGCTTTTTGAGCGTGTCCGAAGCCTCGCTCCGCGCGATCTGTGCCTCGCACGCCGCTTCGAGTGCGTCAGTCGAGAAGAGCTCTCGCAGATTGGTTAGCCCTGCGAAGCCGCTTTCCGGGGAGAAACTCTCTCGCAGCAGCCAGGTCGTCGCTTGACGATATCCGGCTGTTGCGGTCGCGATGTTCCGAGGAGACTTCTTCTTGTGTCCACGTCGCGCCGAGATCTCGGCGTTGATTTCGGTGGCTGGTCGGCCGAGGCGCATCTGTTCCTTCGCCCACGTTTTCATGTCGGCTGGCTGGCGCAGGGTCTGACGGAACACCTCCTCGGCATCTGCACGAAAATCCGCAGGCAACGTCTCCCAGGGAATGCGGCGCGCCCGGTCGGTGGCGGCCGGCACCACAAAATCTTCGCGCGGCAGCAGGACGGCAAGCTCTGGCCATGTGTTGTGCCCGCGACGAAGTTCCTCAACCCGCCGCGCAAACTTTCTCAGAGATTTCCGCCCGTCAGGCGTCGCGTCGCACCACAGCCGGTCGAACTCCGCTTGGTCGAGGTCCGGCAAGGTAAGACGAGCCCGCGCCCGGACCAGGAGAAACGGCTTGTGGGTGCTGGTGGTGAAGAGAGCGCCGCTGTCGACGAACCCCTCGTTCTCTACGATGAACCCGATGGCCTTGTCATAGCTCGCGCGGGCGCCCGCGTCCGGGGTTTCATGACCGCGCGCCGCAAGAAACCTTTGCAGAGCGGAGCGGACACGGGAATTCCCGCGCTTGCGCGCCGCGTCGAGATCTTTCGAGCGGGAGACGGCCCCATAGGGCGAGACCGCAATCACTTTTTCGAAATAAGCGAGGTCAGCCGGAACCAAATCCAACTCTTCCCCGGTCAGATCGAGACGCGTGGAGATTTTCTCGATCTCATATACGGTATCGCGGTTCTCGTCGGCCTCCCTCGCCCATTCCAGAAACTCATGGAAGTTCGGGCCTGCGGCGCTATCCAGTGTGCGGTCGTGCTTCATTTTTTGCTCTCCAGGGTTTCGGCCACGCGGACCGCCTTCAAGCAAAAAGGCGGCCTGCGGGGTCCGAGCCATGGACCTCATCCGGTCCTTTCAGGAGATCGCGCCCGGCGGGGCGCTTCGCACAGTCTGTCGTAATTTTCCCTCGTTTCGCAGTATCGTCCCCAAGCATAACTCCGATTTATGTTCGGGGACCTGTGTGCGACGGAGCAAGTCTTCCCGCTCGTGTCCAACAAAGTCAGGTCGCCGTTGTGCGAACAATCGACGCCGAACCTATTTCCACCATCCCGCCGGGAGATCGACGTTTCGCAATTTCAGCCAGTCGGTGACGTCATGAGGATTGCACCGCACAACGCCAAAAACATTGCGGCACGGCAGCCCGCCTTCAATCCAGCGCTCAACCGTTTTCACGCTGACCCGCAGTGCGCCCGCGATCACCTTCTTCGGCAACAAATCTGCTTTGTAGCGATCCATGACGGCGCGCTTGGGCATAGGTCCATTCTCACACGCCCAGACGTCTGGCCAGTCGAACCGGTAGACACGCCCAAGACATATCGCATCAATGTCGCCACACTTGATCTTCCGACGGATTGTATCCGGGCGCAAAGCGTAGTGCTTCGCAACATCCTCAACTGAAAGCATTTTTTCTCCTCACCAGCTTCTCAAGAGAAATAGGGAAAGAAAATGCGGGATCCAAATTTCCTACCCGTTGCCCTGAGCAGAGGTGTGTCCTGCCAATAAGAAATATCTATTGAGCGCACACACCTATGAAGTGCTGTCACCCGCGTTGAAATAATCACAACACATGTTTTGGCGCCCATATCCGCGGGACTAATTCAAACGGGAACCCGCGAGGACCCGTATGAATACTGCCAATCAACTCGACAATCCCACGCCTGCCCCGAACTGGCTTGAGCCGGAAGTGGCACGCGCGAAAATCTCTAAGACCATCGACGACTTTTTGGTGGAGGCTGTGAATTTCCTTCCGAGCGATGAACTTCCCGCGCCCGCTTTAGCGATGCAAGTCACGGCCGGCCTTGGCAAAACGTCCGGGATGCTTGCCGCGATCGCAAATCGCGCAGACGCGCTTCTCGGGCGTGGACATGTGCTGATTTACGCACCGACGCTCGAACTTGCGGAACGCGCTTTCCACGACTTTCGGCGCTTGAACCACAATGCCCCCGCGCGGGTCATCAGGGGTCGCCAGGCGATAAACCCAGAAACCCTCAATCCGATGTGCGAAAAGCATGAACTCGCAAGTCAGATTTCCGGATTTGTGCCGTCGGTGACCCAATCACTTTGCCGATCGGTCAAGGAAGACGGGACTTTTGTTCGGGCCAAATGCGCGACCAAATGCCCATACCTCGAACAGAAAGATCGACGCGGCGCTCACGTCGTTTTCTTGTCACATGCATATCTCACTGTAGAACCCCCGATCGATCGAGAAATTCCGATCGCGCTTAGGGTTGTTGACGAGAAAGCTTGGCCCGCGCTCACATCCAGGACCGAATTGACGATCGACGCTTTCACTCGCTCACCGAACGAAAACGCGTCACCAGAGTTGGCTGAAAGTATGTCCAAAGCCAAGGCTTCGATTGTTGACGGTCTTAGACGCTCGCAGCCGATCGCAAGTCATACTCGCGCATCAGGTGTGTCGACTGATCTGCTTGAAGAACTCGCAGAACAAGAACGAATTTCCCGAAATTTCATAGAGATCGATCCGACTCTTGCGCCCATGCTTGCTTTTAGTCGCAGCGCGAAGTTTGACAGGAAACGCTTCGCCGCATCGCGGACGCGAGAGAGAATACTTCGACGGATTGCAGAAAAGGAGACTGGTCACTGCAATGATCTCAGCTTGATCACGAAGACTGTGAACGGTGAAGAGCAGCAATTCGTCCAGCTCAATCGTCTACGGCGCATCTCAAACGACGCTCCAATCCTTTTCCTCGACGCTGATGCGAGCCCGGAGATCATCGAACGAATTGCGCCTGGATCAAAATTTGTATCTGTTCAATCTCAGCCTATCGCCGACGTAATCCAACTGTCGGACCTGACACTGTCAGACAGTTGGATCGGAGACGAGGAAAAAGGGCCTGATCGGCGCACAAGCATCCGAAAGATTATTAGGCGCGAAACGGAGCTCGTTGATCCCAGCAAAGTTCTTGTCGTGTCAACAAAGTCCGTTCTCAAACTCTTCACGGACGATGCCCAACACAGCGAGTTCGATGGAGCGGAGCAGTCAGATCATGCCTTTTTGGGATGCGTTTCGAGGTGGTTTGGGCCGAATACACAGGGTTCGAACGACTTCGAAGAGTTTTCGACGGTGATCGTCATTGGTAGGCTTCAACCGAGGCCCGCTGCTATTGAGTCGATTGCGCGTGCGATTTTCCGTGAAGACGATAATCCGGTGATGAGTTTCACCGAAGGTCCGTTGCCGGAGCACAGAACTACGCGTTTGCTCACCGACGGCAGCATGCATGATGCGACCTATCGCCAACACCCGGACAGGCGCGCCGCCACTATCTTATCTCAGTTCCGCGAGCACGCAACACTGCAAGCCATCGCTCGGCTGCGGCTCGTATCGCCAAACCAACCCAAGCGTGTGATCATACTGAGCAACCTGCCCTTGCCCGGCTTCCCGATCAGTCGGCTCGCAACATTTGAAGCTTTGGAAAAAGGCTTGGAGGAAGAGCCAGACGTGCCAGGCTACCTGAAAATGGAAAAGGCTCTTAAAGCCATCGCCGATCGACCGGTGTGCGGCACTCGACTTTCAGCGAGCGGACTTGCCGAGGATCTTCCTCGGGACTTCATTTCTGTGGATGCCGCGAAGCACTTTCGGCGCGGTCGAGCCTCAATTGCGTTATCCGAACTTTGCGGTCGGATATGCTCGCGGAATGGCTGGCCCGTGACCAAATTGTCATTGCGCGCGCCCGGCGGAGGAAAAGCCACTCCAGCAATCATACTCAGTCCAAGAAGAGATGCTCTCACTCTCGCACGCCAGTTCTGGCCGAGTTTTTCCTGTGATCTCGCATAATTTGTCGCGGCAAGTTTTGTCTTGTCGCAAAAATACCTACCTCTTTTTCAGCGGTCGACACCGCGACTTTACCAAACTCACTTTCGCAAAGACTTTGCGAAACTAAGCAAGAGAACTCGAATGACCGATAAAAAGATGGGACGCCCTAAGAAATACACGGAAGCACAAGTGGTCGAGGCCATTGGGATCGTGGAAGGGGCCGGCAAGGAACCGACCGGCGACAACGTAAAAGAAGCGATGTGCAAGGAATTGGGTGTATCCCAGGGCGTAAATCTGCAAAGTTTATCATCCGAGGTCGAACGACTCTTGGCGGACCGCGAAAGGGAGATCCGCGAACGGCGGATTTCTGCTTTGCCTCCGGCCTCAATCTCCGCAGCAAATCGGATTTCCGAGGTAGTCAACAATGCGGTCCTTGAACATCTCGGGGCGCAGCATGAACAGCTTCGAGCGATGAACGGTAAGAAACTTGCAGACGCCAGAACTGACATAAACACGCAGCGTGAACAAATGCGTGCGCTTCAGTCGTGTATTGATGAAAAGGACGCTTGCATCGCTGATCTGGAAATCGAGATCGAGCGCCTGCAAATCCAACTCGACGCTACGGAGAAAGAAGCTTCTTCTTTGAAAGGCAAGGTCGCCCAGATGAATCAAGAATCCGACCTTCAGGCGAAGGTCTTCAATATGCTTCAGGATGCTTTGGCCCGGACTGGTCAGGTGAAGCAAAGTTAAAATTGTTGTGGTCTTCAAGCGCCATTGGCCCTCCTCAGCAATCCGGACTGACCCAATGGGATGATACGGAGGATGCCCGGGAGTGGTGCCATTCTCGCATGGTTTCCTAAAAGCACTACGTATGCGGGACGGTCGCCCACAATCAAAGCGCCTTCACTTGCTCATAGATCTTCCTGAGGTGCTCGTCCGACATGTCGAGGATCGGCTCATACATGAATGAGTTCAGGTGAATGTTCTCGGGCGTCATGAGGACGACGCGGTCCATCACGGCCGTCGCATCATTCGTCGGGAAAAGCCTCTTGAAGCATCTGAGTAGCGCCGTCGTCTGCATCCCGCGGATGCCCGCAACAGTTTCCGGGTCGTTGATCTGCCCAATCATGTATTGCTCGGCACGCAGGCGGGTGGCGATGGACAGAACGATCTTGTTCTCGAAGTTCGCACCGTCGGCCTCGGCCAAACATGCATCGGCTTCTTGGTAAATCAGGTCGAGCGCGGTGCTGGCAGTTGGAGTGGCATTTCGTGCGTCAGCGCCGAAGATACGGTTGTAGAACTCGAACAGTTCAGCATCCGTGATAGTTGCAGTGTTCGGTTTTACGTGAAGGAGCGCAGTCAGGGCTCCGTAGTCAGGGTCTTGCTTGCCCTTCGTGAACTCCACAAGGTTGCGCATGAAAGGGATCGAGGCGATACGCTTCCGAGGTGCCGTGCCGAAGTGAACCTTCCAGTCATTGACGAAGATGTTCCTGACACCGACGGCCTGACTGACCTCGATACCGCCCTCTTTCTTGGCTACCATGAAGCAGCTGTCTCTTTTCAGAAAACGGCTCTCAAGCGTCCTGAAGAAGTCGAAGTTGTGGGTCAGAATGATCTGCCTGAAATTCTCGTCTTCGGAGATGTCTTTGAGATACTGGATGATGGCATACTTGTTTTTGTAGTCAAACGAGTCCGCAACATCATCGACAATCATTAGCGTTCTCTGGCCTGCTTTAATCCGAATTTGAACCTCGAAAATGATATTAAGGATGTATAACGCTTTCCTTTCGCCTGTGCTCAGGACTTCCAGCAGGGCGTTCTTGTCAACGTCCTTCCGATCATCTCCCTCTCTGAAGGTGAACCCAAGTTTCGGGATTTCGCCTTCGAGGACGGCCGAGGTGAGATTCTGCACGCTGAGTTCGAATGGAACGAAGAAGCGGCTGTTGAAGATATCAATAACTTCCTGCCACGCAGTGCGCTCGTTCCGTGCGGCTTCTTCGATCTGCTTCCTCTTCTCAGCTGCGTCTCGGATCTCCTGGATAAGCCGATCATAGGCGTCCCGGTGCTTGACTATGTAGCTCTTCCAAACTTGCTCCTTGAAGTTCCCGATGTTCGAGAGAGCGGGAACAATATCTTCTCGGTCGGAGATGAATGCGTTGAAGTCCCGCACGCTAACATTTCGGTGGAGCAACTTCTCGACGGCCTCGAACGTCTTGCGTAGCTTCGTGTCAGCCGCGATGCCTTCCTTCTCAGCTTTGACCAGGTCCTCGAGCTGCTGTTTCGTGGTAATCTCGACGTGCTGGTCCGCGTTCAGTCTGACGCTATGCGCGGCATCGAAGAATCCGTTGCTCTCGAGAGCTTTGGCAATCTCACTGGCATTGTAATACGTGAAGGTGCCGCGCTTGAAATAGGTGGACTGGTCGATGAGCTCGTTGAAGCGGATTACGTAGTCTTCAAGCGCTTCCTGCACTTGCTGCTTCTCCAACATCTCGACGACCTTCGGGTCGAATACCAGGTCGTAGGGGATATCAGCGAACGGCGCGTCGGACTGAATCTTGATTTCGTCATTTATTCGAATGACCGCTGTCAGGAACTGGTTCTCGGTCCGGGTGAACGTCGCCGATATCTCGGCAGCGAGATCTCGTTTGGAACCAGACTGCTCCTTCATGGCGTCAAGGAAAGCCCTCTTTGCTCCCTCGACACCAGCATTCAGCTTCTCGTAGTCTTTGCGTAGCGCGGCGTTCACAAGGAGCGTCGATGTATTCGCTCCGGGGCCGAACTCCTCGTCATATGGGCGCACGACCAGGATGGAAAGAGGATCAAGCTCTGCACCTGTCTCGTCGACTACCAAACGTTTCGTTTTGCGATCGGGGAACATCCGATCTGAGGACTTCTTCCCGTCCGCGATGTCTTGAAAGGTCTTTGCCAGTGATGACTTCATGGCACCGTTCGGGGCGTAGAAAGCCGCCGCTTGGCAATCTCTGAAGTCGAACGTGTGCTTGAGTCGGCGAATACCGTAGCAATGCTCAAGGTCGATCTTCAATTCTTCCATAGCCATTCCCCGACATATTGTTGCTTCCCTTTTTAGAAGCGAAGAAGGCAGCGTGTCACGGATTCGATGAAGCACGTCCCTGCCGAAGCCGGCGCGGTTCAGGTTTGATGGATCCTTGGATTACCCGGCGGCGAGGTTTACACGTGAATATGACCGAAAAGTTAGGGGGTGTCCGCAAACCGTGTTGGTGCGCTTCGTGATCTCATGAAATGGCCTATATTCCTCCGCTTTACCCGCGGAGGATGCCCTTGCTACACCACGACTTTCGCCGTTTCCTTAATGCCATCGAGCGCCTGAACCCGGCCCAGATCGAGGATGCCCAAACGAAGATCCGCGAGCTCCGGCGAAAGACGGAAGCGATCTCGGAGATCGAAGCACGGACAAACCAAGAACAAAAGTGCCCCTTCTGCGCCGACGAACGGCGCCAGAAGTGGGGCCGCACGCGGACCAAGATCCAGCGCTACCGATGCTCCGGCTGCAAGAAGACCTATTCCGGCCGCACCGGCAGCGCCATCGGCCGCATTCATCGCCCGGACCTGTTCATAGAGGTGCTGAGGGATATGCTGGGCAGCTCCGCGCCACAGTCGGTGCGCAAGCTCGCCAAGCAGCTCGACCTCAACAAATACACGGTCTGGCGCTGGCGGATGATCGTATTCTCGATCATCGGGAACAGCAGCGTAGCGGCAAGTTTCTCAGGAATCATCGAGGCGGACGAAACCTACCAGCGTGAGTCGCGCAAAGGTTCTCGCGAATGGGTTCGTCACTTCGCAGATCCGAAGAATGTCCCCGCGCCGCCCCGGCCCAGGTGGGAGGATTACACGACGAAAGGGCTAAAGATGATGCGGGGACTCTCCAGATGGCAGCTTCCCATACTTACGGTCGCTGACCGCGGAGGCGCGCACCTCTTCCGGCGCCTTCCGAACCGCAAGGGCGTGACGCTCGAGCGCGCGATGAAGCCGCTGGTGCCCGGCGATGCCGTGCTCTGCTCGGATGGTGCCAATGGCTACATGAATCTGGCGGCAGCAGTCGGCTTGGAGCACTTCGTCGTCGGCAGCAAACCAAGCACGCGCGTGGCCGCAGGATGCTATCATATCCAAAATGTGAACTCGCTTCACGCCCGCTATAAGAGCTTCATCAAGCCCTTCTGCGGACCGGCCACGAAGAACCTAAGCGGCTACATCCGCTGGCTGGAGGTGCGGCTGGCGGGCATGCGCGCAGCGGAGATCATCCGCGCATCGTAAACAAGCTGTCGTGCAAAGGTCCGCTCAGAGCCCAGACTCACCGATGCTGC
>NZ_DGCP01000018.1:84604-84732 GCF_002384975.1 Maritimibacter sp. UBA3975 | reverse complement strand
GTGTTGCGGTGGATGCCGCCCAGGCGGGCGAATTCGGCGTTTTCCAGGCCCGGAATGGTGCGGAACACGCGAATCTGTTCGCCGTAGGTCAGCTTGGTCTGGAACCCGACCATGTTGTAGAGCGTGCC
>NZ_DGCP01000018.1:84000-84374 GCF_002384975.1 Maritimibacter sp. UBA3975 | reverse complement strand
GTGCCGAGCGCATTGTCCTGGCGCAGTTGAACCACGGCGGCCAGGCGCGTCTCCGGCGCGTTCGGGTTGGTTAGGCCGACGGGCTTCATGGGCCCGAAGGACAGGGTCTTGGGGCCCCGTTCGGCCATGACCTCGATCGGCAGGCAGCCCTCGAAATAGGGCGTGCCTTTTTCCCAGTCCTTGAAATCGTGCTTTTCGGCGGTCAGCAGGGCGTCGATGAAGCTTTCGTACTGGTCCCGGTTCATCGGCAGGTTGATATAGTCCTTGCCGTCGCCCCCGGGGCCCGGTTTGTCGTAGCGGCTTTGAAACCAGGCGACGTCGAAGTTGATCGAGTCCTTGTGCACGATGGGTGCGATGGCGTCGAAGAAGGCGAG
>NZ_DGCP01000018.1:577-83840 GCF_002384975.1 Maritimibacter sp. UBA3975 | reverse complement strand
CAGGCCCGGCGAGGTGAGGGGGCCGGTGGCGATGATGACGCTCGACCAGTCCTCCGGCGGCAGGCCGTCGATTTCGCCGCGCTCGATGGTGACAAGCGGTTCGGCTTCCAGCGCCTCGGTCACGGCGGCGGCAAAGCCGTCGCGGTCGACCGCGAGCGCGGACCCCGCCGGGACGCGGTGGCGGTCCGCCATCTGGATGATGAGCGAGCCGAGCCGGCGCATTTCCTCATGCAGCAGGCCGACGGCGTTGGTCTCATGATCGTCGGACCGGAACGAGTTGGAGCAGACCAGTTCGGCCAGGTCCTGGGTTTTGTGGGCGTCCGTCGCGCGTTCCGGACGCATTTCGTGCAGGACCACGGAGACGCCGGCGCGCGCAAGCTGCCAAGCGGCTTCCGAGCCGGCCAATCCGCCGCCGATCACATGGACCGGGGCGCCGTTTGTGGGGGATGTCGTCATGGCCTCTAGATAGACGTAAAAGGCGGTAGGAGCAATCATGGCGATGTGCCAATGTTACCCTGCCGTGACGGACGTTTACCCTTCGTTTATCATGGGCTTTCTATAGTTCCCGGTCCGGTGGGGCGCGGACCGACGTGCTGGACCAAGGGAGGCCGGACCAAGGGAGTAGGAGTGCCTATGTCGTTGCAGAAGTCGCGGTATTTCGGCGACCACGCGTGGAAGAAGCTGTCGCAGCAGGAACTTGACGTGATTCTCGACAAGCACATGCTGTTCGCCAACGGCCGGACCGGTGGCGAACGGGCGACGCTGTCCATGCACGACCTTAGCTATCTGGACCTGTCGGGGCGCAATTTGGCGCGCATCGAATGCGCCGGTACGTTGTTCTGTCACTGCGACCTGTCGGACAGCAATCTGGAGGGCGCCGTCCTGTTTGCCGCCGACATGCGGTTCACCAAGCTGAAACGCACGGTTCTGGACAAGGCCGATATCCGGGGCGCCTGCCTGGCGGGGTCGGACCTGGAAGGCGCGTCGCTGATCGATGCCGACATGCGTGACGGCATTCTGTTGAAGCCGCAAAAGGGCGGCGGCGATCTGATCCAGGTCGTCCACGAGGACGCCACCGGGGGCCTGGAAAAGGCGAACCTGCGGGGCGCCAATATGACCGGCGCCAAGGTTTCCGATTCCATGATCGTGCAGACCGACATGACGGACTGTATCCTGCGCCACGCCAAGTTCATCCGCACCAACCTGTCGTTGTCGAACCTGACCGGCTGCGATCTGGAGGGCGCCGATTTCACCGATGCCAACCTGTCCGGTGCGATTTTCCATGGCGCGGTGTTCAACAACACCAATCTGTCGAACGCCGACCTGTCGGGCGCCGATCTGGTCGGGGCGATCTTCGACAACATGGACCTGACCAAGGTCAATCTCGATGTCGCCTACCTGGCCAAGCGCATCGAGGACATGGACATCAGCCTGCAGGAAGCGATCCTGATGCATGCGCGTTGGGTTGATTCAAACGGCTCCGAAGGTCAGCGCGCGGTGTTTTCCAAGACCGATCTGACGGACAAGGACTTGTCCGGCGTCAACTTGGCGGCATCCGATTTTTCCTTCGCGATCTTGCAGCGGACCGATTTCTCGCGCTCCGAACTGCTGATGGCCGATCTGTCCTTCGCCGATCTGCGCAAGGCCAATCTGGCGCGCTCGGACCTGCGGGGCGCCAAGCTGAGCCGCGCCAACCTGGCCGAAGCCAATATGGTCGGCGCCTTGCTGGGCGAGATCGTCATATCCACCAAGGCGCAGGGCGGCAAGGTGCGGGCCAATCTTGATCACGCCATGCTGCGTGACGCGCAGTTGAACGGCGCCGACCTACGCAACGCGGACCTGGAAGCCGCCGACTTGCGCGGCGCCGATCTACGGGATGCCGACCTGCGCGGCGCCAGCCTGCTGGATGCGGACCTGACCGAAGCCGACCTGCGCGGCGCCAATCTGTCCGGCGCCGACAAGCGGGGGGCCGTGGGCCTGCCTTCGGATATGGCCCGTGACGACGACGTTATCGATTGATCCCCTCACGCCAAGGCCGTAGAACCCATCCCCATGGACTTTTCAAACATTCAGTTCGATCAACGCACGGTCATGAGCTTTCTGCTCATCGCCGTCGCTTTCTATGTCGGCCGCCAGCTTCCGCGATGGATGTCGGGGGTGCCATATGTGAAGCCGGACGTGGCCAAGGCGCAGCTTGACCAGGATCCGGACACCCTGGTGATCGACGTGCGCTCGCCCAGCCAGTTCAAGGGCAAGGACGGGCACATCAAGGATGCGCTTAATCTGCCGCTGATCGACCTGATGGGCCGCATCAAGCAGATCAAGGCCGACCTTGCCGAATACGCGCAAACGCCGGTGCTGGTGGTGTGCAAGAGCGATCAGATTTCGGCCCGCGCTGCACGAATTCTGCGCAAGAACGGCCTCGCCAAGGTTGCTGTCCTGCACGGTGGACTCAAGGCCTGGAAGAAGGCCGGACAGCCGGTGGTGACCGACTGATGCGCCGGGCGTTTGGCATCGCGGACAATTGACCCTGCCCAAGCCCCTGTGACACCCTGTGCGTCCTTCAGCCATTGACGGACAAACCACCATGACCTCCCATTCCGACGTTGCGGTTCTTGCCGAACAGGTGCCCGATGGGGCGCTGTTGGCGTTGCCGCCCGATTACAGCTTCGTTCCCATGGCGTTGATCCGTGCGTTGATCCGTCGCGGGATCAAGGATCTGCATGTGCTCGCGGTGCCGATTTCGGGCATGGCGGCGGATCTGCTGATCGGTGCGGGCTGCGTGCGGCTGATGGAAGCGGCGGCGGTGAGCCTGGGCGAGGCCGGTCTGGCGCCGTGCTTCACCCGCGCCGCGCAGGACGGCAGCCTGAAGATGCGCGACAGCACCTGTCCCGCCATCCACACGGCATTGCAGGCGTCGGAAAAGGGCGTGCCGTTCATGCCGCTGGGCGGGATCATCGGCTCCGATATCGTCAAGTTCCGTGACGACTGGAAAGTGGTCGACGACCCCTTGGGGGCGGGCAACGGCCGGATCCTTCTGGTGCCGGCGATCAAGCCGGATGTGGCGTTGGTCCATGCGCCGCTCGCTGACAAATTCGGCAACGTCTGGATCGGCAAGCGCCACGAGTTGTTCACCATCGCCCATGCGGCGAAGACGACGCTTGCGACCTATGAGGACATCCACGATGGCGACCTGACCGCCGATCCTGTCCTGGCGGCCGGCACCATCCCCGCCATGTACATCGGCGCCATGGCTCAGGCCAAGGAAGGGGCCAAGCCCCTGGGTCTCGCGGGATGCTATCCCATCGACATGGACCACATCCGTGCCTATGCCAAGGAAGCGCGCAGCCAGGAAGGATTCGACGCCTATCTGAAGCGCGAAGTGCTGGGCCGTCAGGCGGAGGCCGCATCGTGAGCGACGCCTATTCATCTGAAGAATTCCTGATCTCCGTCATCACCGGCCTGCTGCCGGAGCGTGGCAACGGCGCGATCGGCGCGGCGTCGCCTATTCCCGGTGCGGCGGCCTTGTTGCAGCGCGAATTGACCGGTGGCGCCTTTCGCGTGTCGCTGATCCACGGCATCACCAACAATCCGTTCACGGACGGCGGGCGCGAACTGTTCGATGCGGCCGGGCAGGGACGCATCGACGTGTTCTTCCTGGGCGGTGTGCAGATCGACGGCCAAGCCAACCTGAATTTGGTCGGTACGGGCGAATACCCGGCGCTCGACCGCCGGTTCCCGGGGTCGTTCGGATCGGCCTATATGTATTTCACCGTGCCCCGGGTGATCCTGTTCCGCCCGGAACATTCGCGCCGGGTGTTCGTCGACAAGGTCGATTTCATCAGTGCCCCCGGCGTCAGCCCGCCTGACGTCGATCGCCCCGGCGGCCCGCACGCCCTGGTCACGGAACTTTGCGTCATGGGGTTCGATCGGGAGCGGGCGCGGTTCCGCCTGGACAGCGTCCATCCGGGCCACAGCGTCGAGGAAGTGCGCGACAACACGGGGTTTGATTTTGACGTGCCGGACAGCGTGCCGACCACGCCGGAACCGGACCCGGCCCAATTGGAAATCCTGCGCACCAAGATCGGCCGTGAGGTCGCCGGGACCTACCCGGACTTTGCGGAACGGGTGCTGGGATACCAGGTCCCGGCCTCGGCCTGAGGCTGGCCAGAAGCCACCTTGATTACCTGATTCCGCGACAGATGGCCCGGGAGGCAGGCCGTCTGTCGTCGGTATTTGGTGCCGTGAAGGCCCAGAATACCTGCCTTTTCAAGGGTTAACGGCTAATCCGTGGCCGAAAACTCTATCGTATTTATTTTTGCTCTTTTCTGTGCCATATTTTAGGCGCTGACAGAACGTCGCAATTCAGAGCGGAGAAACGCTATGATTGATCAAGCTTCAAATCTTGCGTCATTTCCTTTGACGCTTGCGAAACAGGTTTCTCAGAGTACCGAGAATCTGCTTCAACAAACTCGACAAGAGGTCGAGGAAGCTGTCGAGAGTGGTTTCCGTTCTGAGGAACGGCAATCACTCGAAGAATCGACCTCTCCTTCGGCGGCCACTCAGCCGTCTCAGGACAGCAACTCCTCTGGTGAAGACCGCGGACAAGACCCCGCGAACACGCCTACCGACGGCGGCAGTAATGCCGGCGGCGCCAGGGGCAATGTCGTCAACGATGTTGCCTGACACTCTTGCTCCCCCATTGTTTGGGGGGGGTGGCAAATCACTGCCCCTCGGGGCAGTCTTGTCTCAACCCTTGGAGACGTTCTGAAGGCACGGCTGAGCTCCCCCGGTAACCCCGGGGGGGCTCTTTCGTTTTCGGCGCCCCCGCCCGCATTCATCCCGGCATTTCGGGTTCGGCGATGGCCATCTCAGATGTTTCACCAGATGAAATGAAGTTTCATTTACTTCCATCTCGGCGCTGTGCACTTTGCCGTGCCTTCTCGGTCCCAGGCTATGCGACCCGGACCCAAGGCTAACACCGGCAAAGGAGACACACCGTGGACTTTCGACTGACCGACGATCAGCGCCAGCTGCAGGAAGCCGCCCGGGCATTCGCCCAAGGCGAAATGCGCGACATCGCCCGCGGGCTGGAACAGGAAGACAAGGCGCTGTCCGCCGCCGATATCAAGCGCTACGCGGAGATGGGCTTTCTCGGCGTCAACGTGTCTGAAGACCTGGGCGGTCTGGGGCTGGGTAACCTTGAAGCCCTGATCGTGCTGGAAGAGTTCGCCAAGGTTTCGCCGGCGGTCGCCTTTCCCATCTTCGAAAGCTCCGTCGGCCCCGTGCGCGCGGTCGAACACTTCGCGAATGCCGATCTCGCCAAGCAGATCGTGCCCAAGGTCTGCGCCGGCGAAATGGTCGTCGCCGTGGCCATGTCAGAGCCCGAGGCCGGCTCGGCCCTGACCGACCTGAAGACCCGGGGCGAAATCAAGGGCGGCAAGATCGTCCTTAACGGCCAGAAGCGCTGGTGTTCGGGCGGCGGCCATGCCGACGGCTATGTCGTCTACTGCCGCATGTCCGACGAGCCCGGCGCCAAGGGCATCGGGGCGGTCTATGTCGAAAAGGGCACCCCCGGCCTGTCCTTCGGCCCGCAGGAAGAGCTTATGGGCTTTCGCGGCGTCCCGTCCTCGGACCTCAACTTCGACGACGTGGAACTCCCGCTCGACGCGGTGATCGTCCCCGCCGGCGGTTTCAAGAAACTGATGGAGGCGTTCGACCTCGAACGCTGCGGCAATGCGACCATGTCGCTCGGTCAGGCCTCGGGCGCGCTGGACGACGTTCAGGGCTATGTGCAGGAGCGCAAGCAATTCGGCCGTCCGATCGTCGAATTCCAGGGCGTGCAGATCAAGCTGGCCGAGATGAAGATCCGCGTCGAAGGCGCGCGCCTTCTGATCCACCGCGCGGCCTGCAACGCCCAGGACGGGATGCCCTCGATCATCGAAAGCTCCATCGCCAAGTGCTATGCCAACGAGATCAGCCGCGAAGTGACCGGCACCGCCGTGCAACTCATGGGCGGCTACGGCTATTCGAAAGAATACCCGATGGAACGGCGCCTGCGTGACAGCTGGGGCTGGGGCATTGCGGGCGGCGCCATCGACATCCAGAAAGTGAACATCGCGTCGGCCATGGTCGGGCGGCGGTTCAACCAGCGGGTCGGATAAGGGGGCGCCATGCTACCGGGCGGACAGAAAGACTTTCAGGATGCCTGCTCGACCATGCAGGTGCCGAAAACGGGCGTCTTTTTCACCACCATCGGCAGCCAGGAGGTCATGCTCGCGCGCGATCCGCAGGGCGAGATCGTGGCCTTCTCCGGCTTCTGCACCCATTCCTTCGGCAAACTCGAAGGCGGCGACGTGGAGGGGGGTGAGATCACCTGCCCCCACCACGGCGCGCGCTTCGACATCCGCACGGGCAAGGCGAAATCCGCCTGCCCGAACCTGCCGAAGTTCGATGTGAAGATCGAAGGGCGCCGCGTGCTCGTGAAGCCGAACCGCTAAAGCCCGTTCAGGAAGTCGTCCAGCGTTTCGGCGAACACATCGTTGCGGTCGCCCACGATCATGTGGCCCGCCCCGGTGACGTCGCGAAACTGGGCCTTTGGCGCGATTTTCAGGAATTCGGCCACGCTGTCGTCATTCACCAGATCGCTGTTCGACCCTCGCACCAGCAGGATCGGCACGGTCGCCGCCGCCAGCGCGCCCTCGAGCTGACCCAGACTTTCGGGTGCCATGCGCGACGACTTGCGCCCCACGATGAACTGCGGGTCCCAGTGCCACCTGAGCCGCCCGTCGGGCCGCTCGCGCAGATACCGGCGCAGGCTGTCGCGGTTCGACCGCCGTTCGCCCCGGTCGGTATAGCCCGCGATGGCCTCGGCCGCCTCGTCATAGCTGGCGAACCCGTCCTCCAGGTGCTTGCCCATGAACCCGATGATCTTGTCCACGCCCTTTTCGTCGATCTTGGGCGTGATATCGACCAGCACGAGACCCCGGCACGGCGCATCCGCCCCCTGCCCCGCGACCAGCAGCCCGGCATTGCCACCCAGCGACGCGCCGACGATCACCGGCGGCTGCGCGAACTGCCGCGCCACCTGCTCCAGATCGCGCCCGAAGCGCGGGATGGTGTAATCCCCCGCCGCGTCCCAGTCGCTCTCGCCATGCCCGCGCAGGTCGAGCGCCACCGCGTGCCAGCCAGCGGCACCCAGCCGCTTGGCCACCCGGCTCCAGGCATAGCGGGTCTGCCCGCCGCCATGCGCCAGCACCACCGCCGGCGCGTCGTCAGGCCCGAACGTCTCGCCCACCAGCCGGACGCCGTCGTCCATCTCATAGGTCACACGGGTCGCGCCCGGCTCGCTGAAGTCCATGTTCATGTCGTCTCTCTCATCGTCCATGCCAATCCGCGTCGGATCAGCCTGTGATATACCGGATGGTCCCACGACCCACGTTCGACAAAGGGATAGAACTCGGTCACGGGCCGCATGTCATAGCGCCCCCGCGTGTGTCCCAGCGTAAGGTAGAGCACCGCCCCCGCCCCGTGGGGCCGCCGGTACATCACCTGATGCTCCGCCCGGGGCCAGTCGCGTGTATCGAACAGCAGCGTCTCGCCCTCGAACGTCGTGGTCAACAGCACCTCGTTTCCCGGCAGGTGATGTTGCAGGTATTGCTCATCCTCGACGAAAAACGCCCCCACCCCGTCCGTCAGCGCATCCGGCATGGCGGGCTTCACCTTGAACCGGCCCGGCGCCGGGTGCGCCGCGAACTGGCTCCCCAGCAGCGCAAGGAACCGCTCCGGCAAGGGCGGGCAAACGACCGGATCGTCACCGTTCAGCACCATCCGGCTGTTCGTGCCATGCAGCGCGAACCAGCGCCCGCCGCGCGCCACGAACGCCTCAAGCGCGTCCAGCCCCGCCTCGTCCGGCACCCTGTCGCAGGTATAGGTCACGATGACCTCGGCCGCGTCGATGGCGGCCGGGTCATACTGGTCGCGCACCGTCACGCGCATCCGCTCCCGTTCGGCCATGAAACCGAGCAAGGCGTGCCGCGCGTGGTCCATATCGTGATACGGCCCGCCGGTAATCAGCAGAGCCTCGCAGCGCGGCGGATGGGTCATTCCTGCGCGCGCCGATAGACCAGATCGGTCGAGGAAAAGCTGAACGCCACCTCGCCGTCCTGATTGGTCACCCAATGCTCCAGCACCGCCAGCCCCACGCCGGGGCGGCTGGCCGAGGGGCGTTTCGACAGAACCCGCGACGACGCGGTGAGCGTATCGCCCGCCCTGACCGCGCGGCGCCAGCGCACGTTGTCCCACTGGACACCACAGACCCAGTCGATGTTGCCGTTCACCTCATGATCCATGATCCGCCACAGCGCCGCGGTGTGGATGCCGCTCGCCACAAGCTCCCCGAACAGCGACTCTTTCGCCGCCTCGGCGTCGTTGTGGAAATACTGCGGGTCATACTGCCCGGCAAAGGCGATGATATCCTCGGCGGTGACGGTCAGCGGTGAGGATGTCGTCTCCTCCCCGATCTCCAGATCCTCCCACTTGCGCGCGGGATGCGGGTCAGTCTTCACCGACATAATCCATCAGCACCTTGTGGAAATGCCGGATGCGCAGCTCCTGATCGCCCAGCCACAGCCCGTCGAAGGCCGCCGAATGCATCCCGCGCTGCACGCCCGGCAGGTTCGCCGCATCCTGATCGATGACCAGCCCCATCGACCGCTCGCCATGCTTGAAGCGTTCGTTGCGCGGCTTGCGCTTGGGCGGCTCCTCGTCTTTCTTGAACAGTTTGAACATCTGGACGTCGAAATACATCTTGTCCGGGTCCGTCTCATGCGGACGCTGCCGAAACAGCATCAGGTCCTCGGCATGGGTGTTCATCGTGATGTTGGGGAAGATCATGTAGTGGTAATCGTCCGTCAGCTGCTCGTCGTTCAGGTCCGAGTAGTCGATCCCCATCTCGGCCCCGTTCTCGCGCTTGTGCTTTTGCAGCGCCCCCCGGATCTCGCTCACCCGCCCGTCGAAATCCGCCGGGTCCATCCCCGCCTCTTTCATCGCGTGCTTGATGAGGTGCGGAATTTCGGTCGTCTCGTTCACCCGGTGACTGATCGTCGCGAAGGGGATGAGATAGCGGTTGTGCTTCTCATAGGTGTCGATCTGAAGGTGCTTGTCCTCGATGAAGTAAAGCAGCTCGGGATGGATGCCCTGCACATGGTAGCTTTCGTTGAAGGCGTCCACGCTGGTCTTCCAGTTGCACTCCCACTCCACGGTCCAGTCCGTGACCTTCACCATCCGCTCGAAATGATAGGGGCCAAGATGCTCCTTCAGCGGATGGATGAAATCGTCGAATGACTCGCCGTCGGGATCGAGGCTGAAAAAGACAAAGCCGTTCCATTCCTCCACCCGCACCTCGGTCAGCCCGCCACAGGGCGGCTTGCCCTGCGGAAAACTGTCGATGTCGGGGATGTTCTCGAACTCGCCCGACAGCTTGTATTCCCAGTGGTGATAGTTGCAGCGGAACGTGGTGGCGTTCCCCTGCCCCATCATCAGCCGGTTCCCGCGATGCTGGCACACATTGTAAAAGCCGCGCGCGGTCCCGTCGGGCTGGCGCGTCAGAAGGATCTCTTCCTTGCCCAGCGACGTGACGATGTAATCCCCCGGCTCCTCGATATCCTGCGAGGCACAGCCCCAGTTCCAGATCTTTGTCCAGAGCCGGTCCCATTCCTTCTGCATGAAGTCATGGCTCGTATACCGCTCCTTCGGAATCATATCGGTTCCGAAATCGGGATCGTCGGTTTTCTCGATCGGCGTCTTGGTGAAGTCGCCCGGTTTGACGCGTTGAATGGTCATCACTCTCTCCTCACGCGGGATCAGAATTGCACGCCCTTGGTGTAGCCGCCGTCGACGCGCAGCGTCGCGCCGGTCACCCACTGGGCTGCGGGGCTGGCCAGGAACACGGCCGAGCGCGCGATCTCTTCGGCCTCGGCCATGCGCCGCGTCGGCTGTTGGCGCAGCACGCCCGAATAGGTGCGCGACCGCGCCACCTTGATCATTTCCCAGTTCGAGCCGGGAAACATCGTCGGGCCGGGTTGCAGGCAGTTCACCCGGATACCCTTGGGCGCGTATTGCTCGGCCAGCTGCTTGGACCACGTCACAAGCGCCGCCTTCATCGAATTATAGGCCATCGGAGACACGAATGTCTCGGCCGCCGCCATCGACGAGATAATCAGGATCGAGGCATTGTCGCTTTTCTTCAGATGCGGATAGGCCTCTTCGACAGCGCGCGTGGCGCTCATCAGGTCGATCTCGAACGACCGATACCAATAGCGTTCCTCGTTCGTGCCGCCCCCGGCCGAAAGGCTGCATACAAGAAGGTCGAGTCCGCCGAACGATTCACAGGTGTCGCGCGTCCATTGCCGCACCGAGTCCCCGTCGCGGCCCTGAAGCGCGGCCCCGAAACTGCGCACCCCGTGGCCTTCGATTTCGGCCCGCGTCGCCGCGATCGCCTCCTCGCCCCGCGCGCAGATCGAGACGTCGCAGCCTTCCTCCGCAAGCAGTGTCGCGATTGACTTTCCGATGCCCCGGCTGCCGCCCGTCACGGCTGCTTTCATCCCCTTAAGGCCAAGGTCCATGCCCGTTTTCCTCCGTCTTTTCGTATGCTGGGTCGTCAGGCAGACCGACGCAACAGGCAACCCCAACGATTGCCCTTTACATGTATATCACCACCGACCTATTGTATACCCATAAGCCATCCTTCGCATAATGCGTTCCGTTGACGCAGCCTGCCGCGAAGACAATGGGAGGAAATGGATGAACGACAGTTCGGTAAAACCGGCACCCGTGGGCGACACCGCGTCGAACCCGAAATCGGCGTCCGGCGGCATACTCGCGGGGATGAAGGTTCTCGACCTCAGCCGCGTCGTCGCGGGGCCTCTTGCGGGCCAGACGCTCGCGGACCTCGGGGCGGATGTCGTCAAGATCGAACGCGTGGGCGGCGGCGACGACCTGCGCACGCTCGGCCCGCCGTGGGTGACCTCCCCGGACGAGTCGCTTGAACAAAGCACCTACTTCCAGACGGTGAACCGCGGCAAACGCTCCCTCACCCTCGATTTCGCGGACCCGGACGGGGCCGAGATCCTGCGCGGTCTGGTGGCCGAGGCCGACATCTTCATCGAAAACTTCCGCACCGGCACGCTCGCGCGCTACGGGCTGGGGTATGAAGACCTCGCCAAGATCAATCCGCGCCTGATCTATTGCTCGATCACCGGCTTTGGCCAGACCGGCCC
This sequence comes from Maritimibacter sp. UBA3975, assembly GCF_002384975.1. Classification (NCBI taxonomy): domain Bacteria; kingdom Pseudomonadati; phylum Pseudomonadota; class Alphaproteobacteria; order Rhodobacterales; family Roseobacteraceae; genus Maritimibacter; species Maritimibacter sp. UBA3975. Next base: position 72,561 of record NZ_DGCP01000018.1, on the reverse strand, counting down.
CTATTCCGACCGCTCGGGCTATGATTACCTCGTGCAGGCGATGGGCGGGCAGATGGCCGTCACCGGCCTGCCCGATGGCATGACGGGTGCCGGGCCCATGCGGGTCGGCGTGCCAATTGCTGACATCACGGCGGGAAACAACGCGGTCATCGGCATCCTTGCCGCGATCATCGACCGCGAAAAGACCGGCAAGGGCCAGCAGATCGACATCGCCCTGTTCGATTCACAGGTCGCGCTCCTGCTCAACTCGCTGTCGGCCTGGCTGAACGCCCGCGCCCCCCTGCCCCGCACCGGCAACGACCACCCGACCGCCGTGCCCAACGGCGTGTTCGAGGTCGCAGACGGCCATGTCCTCATCGCGACCTTCAACGACCGCGAGTTTGCCCGCCTGGCCGAGGTTCTGGGCCACCCCGAATGGGCCACGGACGACAAATACGCCCGCTCCCGCGACCGGCTCGCCAACCGCGTGGACCTGTCGCGCGACATGACCGAGGCGCTGTCCCATCACGGCAAGCAGCACTGGATGAAGGTCATCAACGGCGCCAAGGTCTCCTGCGGGCCGATCAACGACATGCCCGACATCGAGACCGACGAACAACTCGTCGACCGCAACATGTTCGTCACCCTGACCCACGACCAGATCGGCGACGTGCGCGTGGTGGGCAGTCCGCTGAAATTCTCGAACACGCCCGTGGTCTACAACTGCCCGCCCCCGCTTGCGGGCGAACATACCGACGAGCTGTTGCGCGAGCGCTTGACGCTCACCGATGCGCAGATCGAAGATCTCCGGGCACGCAAGATCATCTGAGGGGGATATCGTGAGCGACACCGGCGCCGAAGCCCGTTATCTGGCCTATCTGTCGGATGGTCGGTTCATGCTGCAACGCGATCCGATCTCGGGTGAGGCGATCTTCCCCCCGCGCCTGCGCCGGCCCGGAGGCGGCCCCGCGCTTGACGACTGGGCCGAAATGTCCGGGCGCGGCACGGTCCATGCCGTAACTGTCCAGCAAAAACGCGACGCGGCCGCCCGCGCCATCGTCCTCGTCGATCTCGAAGAAGGCGGCCGGATGCTGTCGCAGGTCACGGGCACACAGGCCGAGGCCGTCACCATCGGCATGGCCGTGCAGGCCCGCGTTGTGGCCGACGCCGACCTGCCCCATGTCCTGTTCGAACCCGCCGGGGACGGCGCATGACCGGCTTCCCCCGCGCGCGCACCTCGGTCGTTGGCGCCGCGACCTTCGGCCTTGGCGAATGTCCCGGATACAACGCCCTCGAAATGACGGCGCAGGCCGGATACCGCGCCCTCGACGATGCCGGGATCGGGCTGGAGGAGGTCGACGGCCTTTTCGTCGCCCTCCCCGACGACTACCTCGGCGGGCTGGCCGTGGCCGAATACCTCGGCATCCAGCCCAAGATCACCGACAACAACCGCACCGGCGGCTCGTCCTTCCTGTGCCACGCGATTCACGCGGCCCTCGCCCTCGACGCGGGGCTGATCGACGTGGCGCTGATCACCTATGGCTCGAACCAGCGCACGGCGTCGGGCGGGCTTGTGTCGGCGCTGAAATCCTCGGTCTACGAGACCCCGCACAGCCCGATGATACCCGTGGGCGGCTACGCGCTCGCCGCGAGCCGCCACATGCACGACTACGGCACGACGCGCGAAGATCTGGCGCAGGTGGCCCTCTCGGCCCGCGCCTGGGCGAATTTCAATCCCGAGGCCTTCCGGCAGGGCGACATGACGCTCGACGACGTGCTCGGCGCGCGCATGATCTCGTCCCCGCTGACCGCCCGCGACTGCTGCCTCGTCACTGATGGTGCAGCCGCCGTGGTGATGACCCGTGCCGACCGCGCCCGCGACACACGGGCGCCCATCCCGCTTCTCGGCGGGGCGCAGACCGTGACGCACAAGGAAATCGCGTCGATGCCCGACCTCACCGTCACCGGCGCCGCGATCACCGGGCCGCAGGCGATGGCACAGGCGGGCATCACCCCCGCCGACGTGGACTGCGTGCAGCTCTACGACGCCTTCACCATCAACACGATCCTGTTTCTCGAAGACCTCGGCTTCTGCCCCAAGGGCGAAGGCGGCCGCTTCGTCTCGTCCGGCGCCATCGCCCCCGGCGGCGCGCTGCCCACCAACACCAACGGCGGCGGGCTCTCCTGCTGCCACCCCGGCATGTATGGCCTCTTCACGATGGTCGAGGCCGTCCGCCAACTCCGGGGCGAGGCCGGCACCCGCCAGCTCGCCTCACCCGAAATCGCCGTAAGCCACGGCAACGGCGGCGTGCTGTCCAGCCAGGCGACCCTGGTCTTCGGCACGCCCGCCACCGTCTGAACAGGGAGGACCCAATGGACGACGCACTACTCAAACGGATCGACCGGCTGGAAAGCCGTAACGAGATCCTCGAACTGATCGCCAAGTACTGCAAATCCTGCGACGACCGCGACGTGCCGCTCCTGCGGTCGATCTTCACCGAGGATGCCGTCGTCGTCTCGCAAGACGGGATGATGGAGGGGATCGGCCGCGACGGGATCATGGAAATGTATCGCAAGCGCTTCGAAGTGCTCGCCATCTCGGTCCACTGGACCCACGACAACATCATCACCTTCGACGAAAATGACCCGGACCGCGCCACCGGCGAGTGCTTCTGCCACGCCGAATCGCACCGCAACGGCCAGACCCTCGTGGGCTCCCTGCGCTACGACGACGAATACCGCCGCACCAATGGCGTCTGGCAGTTCTCGAAACGCACGCTCAAGTTCCTCTACTACGTCCCGGTCGAGGAATACGGCGAGGCGCTCGGGTCAAAGAAACGGATGCGCGCCTATGGCGACCAGCGCGTGTCGGACTACCCCGAGACGTTCGAGTGCTACAACAACTGGGCGCGCCACTACGAAGGCGCCTGATCTGGGCCGGGGGCCTGGGTTCAGGCCCCCTCCCCCTCCGCCTCCTCGAAGGCACCCGGGACCAGTTCCTCCCAGAACGCCGCGATCCGCTCGGCGTTGAGTGCGCTCATCCAGCCGTGCCGCTCGAAGTCGTCGCGCGCCGCGCCTTCCAGCCGTGACAGGAACATCCGCTTGTCCGCATCCCGCTGCGTCGGGCTGCGCGCATCGACCAGAGCCTTGATCCGGGCCAGCCGCCGCGCCCGCTCGCTCGACGGCGCGGGGGCGGCCGCGGCCTGCACCTCCGCCCCGTAATCGGCCTTGATCGCCGCGCTCAGGTAGCGCACCGGGTCGCGCACCCCGTCCTGCCCGGCCACATAGTCGACCTTGCGCGTGACATAGGCCTCGCCATGCTCCGCGATCCACTGGCGGGCAAGCCGGTCGCTCACCCCCAGTTCGCGCAGACGGCGATAGACCGGCCCGTTGCGAATCCCCTCCCCATCGTCGAGGTCGAGGATCGCGAGCTGCGGATTTTCTTCGATCAGGAACCGGATGTCGGTGACCTGCCGCCCCATCTTCTTCACCTCGGGGGTGACGAGGATGTTGGACGTCTTGTTCACCTCGGCCACCGCTGGCTTGATGATCTTGGCGTTCAGATGCTTGTAGCTTTCGTAATACGCACTGTCCGACACACCCATCAGCCGCCGGAACAGGTCGAGCGACCACCACCCCGTGCTCCCCGTTCGCACGAAGCGATAGCAGTTCTCATACAGCGCCAGCGCGTGACCCGATGTGAACCGCCGCTGGATGTTGAGGTTGATGAGCGCGAACACCTTGGGGTCGTGCAGCTTCTCGGCCAGCGCATCGGAATAGGCGTATTCGCAGACCCCGCCCTTGAGCTTGGCATAGGACAAAAGGCTCGACACGCCCCACTCCTGCCGCCCCTCGGCGTCCAGCATGTCCCACTCGGCCACCGTCTCGGCCAGCCCCCGCAGGCTGTCCTTGAGCGTCTCGAAATCGTTGGAGTTGTAGCCGATCATCATGCACAGCGTGCGCGCGTCGATCTGGTGGCGGCGGCTTGTGGTGAGCGTGTCATAGGCGTTGAGCAACAGCACATTGCTCAACTTCCGCTGTAATAGGGTCAATTTCCCCGAAACGTGGATCGCCGCCACATGCTTCTTGACGGCGCCTCGCCTGAGCGATCCGGTCAGCCGGTCCCGCGCAATCTCATCCATACTGTCACCTGCTCGTTCTTTTTTCTCAGTGTCCGCGATAAGGCACCCGCGATCAAGCCCGCTGTTGGCACCTTTCAGCCCATCCCGTATCCGGGTCCCCTCCCCTGCCCGCTCGAGCGTTAAGGGACCCGTTTGCGGGACGGCGCTGTGGACAAGCCAGGGTGCGTGCGGTCCATTAGGGTCTAATTCGCCAAAAACCCCTTGTTTCCGAACGAATCACGACTCGTCCCCCGCGAATCGGTTGCCCTCGTCCTGCAAACAGGTCCCTTTCGCCCTGCCCGCGGGTGCCGCCCATCCCGCAACCGGGTCCGCACCTGCCCGTAACCCATTGGCGAAAAAAACTTTTTTTCTCAGCAAAGACTTTAAAGTCCTGAAATAAAACTAAAGCGTCGGGCTGGGCTGCTTTCTATATATTGGGGTTTGAAGGGGTCTTGCCCCAAATCGATTCACTTGAGCCCCGGCATGTGCGATAGTTTCCACGATATCGCAGAGAATAGCGAACATGGAGAGGCACTCATGGCAACCAAACCCCCGAGCAAGCAGGACCTACCCCCCTATTTCAACATCGACCCGGGTTTCGCCGCGAAACGTCTTGCCGAGCCTATCGAGACCGCCCGATTCGCGAAAGCCGCCGCTTTCGCTATGCGCGGGCGCGACGACCTCGCCAAACGCGGCTACGCGCCCGACGGCAACAAGCGGCTGCGCAAGTTCTCGATCTGGGAGATCACGCGCTACCTGATCCCGGTCGCCGCCGCCCATCTGCGCCGCGTCCTCAAGGCCAATCCCGACCTGCCCCAGGGCGAGGGCGAAGCGGGCGCCAAGTGGTTCACGCTGGAAGAGGTCATGGTGATCCGCGACCACTTCGCCACCGAGGGCGCGGCCGGCAAGGCCTACAAATCGTGGCGCCCCGAGGGGCTCCCGGCCAAGGTCGTGGCCGTCGCGAATTTCAAGGGCGGGGTCGGCAAGACCTCGACCGCCGCGCATCTCGCCATGAGCGCCGCGCTGGACGGTTACAAAGTCTTGGTGATCGACCTCGACAGTCAGGGCTCCATGACGTCGATTCTCGGCGGCAAGGTCGAGGATGAATGGATGACCGCCTTCCCCCTGATCGCCCGCGACTATGCCAAGGCCCTTCAGGCCGAGAACGTGGTGCGCGAGAACGCGGGTCAGGCCCCCTACCCCTTCGACGAAACCCTGACCGAGGCGCTCGAGGTTTCGCCGCGAAACCTCATCCAGGAAACGCACTGGCCGAACATCGACCTCATCGGGGCGCAGCTCAACCTCTACTGGGCCGAGTTCCAGGTGCCGGTCTGGCGGATGCAGCTTCGCTCCTGGCCCCTCTGGGACGCGCTCCAGAACGCGCTGGAGGATAGCGGGACGCTGGACGACTATGACATCGTCCTGCTCGATACGCCCCCGGCCCTCGGCTATCTCACGATCAACGCGCTCGCCGCCGCCGATATCCTGCTCGTCCCGCTCGGCGCGTCGTTCCTCGAATTCGATTCGACGGGCCGGTTCTTCGACATGATCTATTCCACCTTCGCCTCGATCGAAGAGGGCGAGAATCGGGTCAGGCGCCGGGACGGCCTTCCGGAAATGCGCTTCGAATGGGACGCCGTGCGCGCCATCATCACCCGCTTCGACGCGGCCCAGCAGGCGGACCTGGCCAACGTGATCCAGGCCTATTTCGGCGACTTCATGACCGCCTACCGGCAGGAATTGACCGCGATGGTCGGGCAGGCGGGGGAGCAGGTGTCGGGGATCTATGAAACCGACTACCGCGACTTCAACCGCGAGACCTATGTGCGCGGGCGCGAGACGTTCGACGGCACATGGGCCGAGGTGAAATCGCTTATCCTGGGGTCGTGGTGGCGCGATCAACAGATGGCAAACGCTGCAAACGAGGAGGCGTGATAGATGGCCAAGAGACGCAAGCTTGAGGCGCCGAGCGCCGCTGACCTCACCGCGCTGGAGGCGGAGTTTCGCCGCGAAACCTCCCCCAAGGGGCCGCTGTCTGCCCCCATCGCACAGGTCGCCGCCGACACGGCCCAGGCCGCCGATCTGCGGTCGGCCGAAGAAAAGGCCGAGATCGCGCGCAACCGGAGCGACGCCGAACGGTTGCGCGAGGCCGAGGGGGCAGGGCGCCTCATCGCGGAAATCCCGCTCACCGACATCGACGAGGGCGCGCTGATCCGCGACCGCATGTCGATGGACGGCGAGGAGCTCGAGGAACTCAAACGCTCCATCGCAGCCCACGGCCTGCGCCTGCCCATCGAGGTGTTCGAACGGCAAGACCCGGTCGATGGCAAACGCTACGGCCTTCTCTCGGGCTATCGCCGGTTCATGGCGGTGCAGGGGCTCCATGACCTCTGGGACGGCGACCGGTATGAGACGATCCGCGCCGTGGTCCGCGACCCGGGCGCGATGGGCGGCACCTTCGTCGCGATGGTCGAAGAGAACGAGGTGCGCGCCGACCTGAGCCATTTCGAACGCGGGCGCATCTCGGTGCTCGCGGCTCAGGAGGGGGCCTTCCTCAACACCGAGGCGGCGGTGGATGCGCTGTTCGCCACCGGGTCGAAAGCCAAGCGGTCCAAGATCCGGTCCTTCGCGCTGATCTTCGAGGAGCTGGGCGACATGCTCGTCTATCCCGAGAGCCTGCGCGAGAAGGACGGGCTCAAGCTCGCCACCGCGCTGCGGGCCGGGGGGGAATCGTCGATCCGCGACGCGCTCGCCGAGGCCGCGCCGCAGACCCCGGAGGAGGAGCTTGCCGCCCTGCTGGCCGCCATCGAGGCCATGACTCCGGCGCCGGTGGACGCGGGCAGGGGAGGGCGACCCAAGCGGGCGGCGACCCGCAGTCGGACGACGGATGCTGGCTTCCGCGTCGATGTGGAGCAGGACGGGGCCGATTGGGTTCTCCGGCTGTCTGGCGAGCGGGTGACGGCCGGGCTGATGCGCACCATCGCGGATGAGGTCGAGGCGCTCCTGTCGCGCGAGTGAGGGGGTTTCGCCGCGAAACCACCGGGGTAGGGGGGTCGCGTTTCGCGGCCCCTTTCTCGTTCCGGAGGCCGGCGGCCCGGGTCAGGCGCACGGGGATAGCGGCGCGTCGAAAACCTGCGCCGAGCCGCTGTCGGGCGTGGCGTCCGTGTGAACATCGAGGTTCAAGATTTCGCGTCGACGCCGTTCGCCCGGGTAACCGATCAGCAGGGTCGCACGGTCACGAAGGTCGCCCAGGCAGCGGGGCAGGGGGGCGTGCCCTTCATCCGGCGCGTGGTGTCCGAGGCGGGCACTTGGGCGTTGCCAGCCGGAGCCGGTGGCATGGCGGGGCAGGGCAGGGGGGTGCCTTGTGCGATGTCAGAGGGTAAATTATACTCCTGAATGATACGCATACGCTCGGAGGGTGAAATGGGACGCATCAAGGTCAATCTGACACTCGACGCCGAGGTCGCCGAGACCGCACGGTCGCTGGGGCTGAACATGTCACGGCTGGCCGAGGCCGCCATCGCGGATGCGGCGAAGGTTGAACGCAACCGTCGCTGGCGCGAGGAGAACGCGGAGGCCATCGGGCGCTATGGCGATGAGGTCGCGGAGGAGGGTCTGGCGCTTTCCAGGTTCCGCAGCTTCTAGGGCAGGGGCATGGCGCAATTCGACCTATACCGGCTGGCGAGCGGTCAGCTTGTCGTGGATCTTCAGACCGACCTGATCGGCATCGACGCCTCGCGGATCGTCGCGCCGTTGCGGGACGCGGGGCGCTATGCGGCGCTGCCGGGACTGACGCCGGTGGTTGAGGTCGAGGGGGCGGCATGGATCGTGCGGGTGCAGGAGCTTGCCGCCGTGCCCGGCGCGGAGTTGCGTGAGCGCGTGGGGTCGCTGGAGGCGGAGCGCGATGCCCTCAAGCGTGCGCTGGATATCCTGATCGACGGGGTCTGAACCGGGGTAGGGGCCCATGACATTCTTTCACGATACCAACGCTTGAATTGTGGGGCAGGGGCGGTCTTCGGGCCGTCGATATCACCAGCCGACCCGGGCTGCGCGATATATTGGGGAGACGGCGTTTGGCGAAAAAATTGACGCCGCATAATGGAGATTATGTAATATCTGCCCGCTGATGCGGTGACACGCGTGCCTTTGGGCCAGTGTCGCATGAAAAACGGCCCGGTGCTCGCGCTCCAGGCCGTATTTCTGCCACCCCGCCGGGTCGGGTCAGGAGACCGCGCCAAGTCCCGTGTCGAGGGCGTCGATGATCGTGTCGGCCTCGCTTTCCGATAGGATCAGCGGCGGCGACAGGATGATGTTCGGGCCCGACACGCGCACCATCACGCCGGAGTCGAACACGGCGCGGTGGATGGCACCGATGGTCTTCTTGTCGATCGGCGTCTTCGCCTCGGGGTCCGAGACCAGTTCCATCGCCGTCATCATGCCGTGACCGCCGCGCACGTCGCCCACGATGTCATACTTGTCCTTGAGCCGGTTCAGCCCGTCGAAAAGCTGCGTGCCACGCGCCGCCGCGTTGTCCTTGACGTTCAGGCGCTGGGTTTCCTGCACACAGGCGATGGCGGCCGCCGCGCCGACCGGGTGGCCGGAATAGGTGTAGCCGGAGCCGATGAAGGCCTTGCCGGTCTTGTCGCCCTCGAACACCTCGGCGATGGCTTCGGAGATCATCACCGCGCCGAAGGGGAAATAGCCGTTGGTGATGGCCTTGGCGGTGGTCATCATGTCCGGCTTCACGCCCCAGTGGCGGCTGCCCGACCAGTCGCCGGACCGGCCGAAGGCGGTGATGACCTCGTCCGCGATCAACAGGATGCCGTGGCGGTCGCAGATCTCGCGCACGCCGGGCATGAAGCTTTCATGCGGGGGGATCACGCCGCCTGCCCCGAGGATCGGCTCCATGATGAAGGCCGCGATGGTTTCGGCCCCCTGAAAGGCGATCTCGTCCTCGAGCGCGGCGAGGCAGAGCTGGGCCAGCTTTTCGGGGTCGGTCTCGTTGAACGGGTTGCGGTAGGTGTAGGGCGCGGGGATGTGGTAGCAGCCGGGCATCAGCGGCTCATACTGCGTGCGGAAATTGGCGTTGCCGTTCACGGAGGCGCCCAGCGTGTGGGTGCCGTGGTAGCCCTTTTTCAGCGACAGGTATTTCACCCGCCCGCCCTCGCCGCGCACCTTGTGGTACTGGCGCGCGAGGCGCAGCGCGATTTCCACGCTGTCGGACCCGCCGGACGTGTAGAACGCCCGCGTGAGGCCGTCCTCGGCAAAGAAATCCCGCAGGATTTCCCCAAGCTCGATGACGTTGTCGTTCGAGGTGCCGCGAAAGATCGAGTAATACGGCAGGCGGTCGAGCTGCGCGGTGATCGCGTCTTTCACGGGCTGGCAGGAATAGCCGAGGTTCACGTTCCACAGCCCGCCCACGGCATCGACCAGGCGATTGCCGTCGACATCGGTGATATGCACGCCCTCGCCGCCCACGATGATGTCGGGGGGATTGGCCTGACTGTCCGCCGGGTGCGCCATCGGGTGCCAGATGTGGCGGGCGTTGTGTTCTTTCAGGAAGTTGCTGTCTTTCATGTGTGCCTCGTCGCTTGGCCCCGGCTCACGGTCGGGACAGGGGGTGTTCGGGGGGGTAGGTGCCGCCCAGGGATCGGGTGATGTCGCGCGCGGCCTGGATCAGCGGGCCGCGGATGGTCGCGAGGTGGTCCGGGGTGGCGCGCACGGAGGGCACCGAGACCGAGAGCGCGCCCACCGGCCTGTCGCCGGAGCCGAAGATCGCGGTGCCCTGCGAGGCGACCTCGGGATCGAAGGCGTTGGCACTGCTTGCAAGCCCCGTGCGGCGGGTTTCGTCGATGAGGGCGCGCAGCGTGTCCGGGTCGGTCACCGTCTGATCGGTATAGGCGGTCATCGCGCCGTTGAGGATGCGCGTGCGCAGGTCGTCGGAGCTGAAGGCCAGCACGGCGAGGCCGGAGGAGGTCGCGTGCAGCGGCAGAAGCTCGGACAGGTTGAAGTGGACCTGCACCCCGTGACGGCGGGGATCGGCGAAGTAGATCGGGGAAAGCTGGTCGCCCTGAAGAAGCGAGGCATGGACGAGCTCGCCCACGTCTTCGGACAGGCGGTGGACCACGGGCCGGATCAGCGCACGGGTCGGATAGGTCGCCTCGCGCACCGCCGAGAGGCGCAGAATCGCGGGGCCGAGGCGATAGGCCCGCGTGGTCGGGTCCTGCTCCAGCCAGCCGTTCTGCATGAGTTCGACAAGGTGGCGATGCACCGTCGCCTTGTCCCGCCCGGTCAGCTTCACGAAGTCGCCCAGACCGATTTCGGCGCGGGACTTCGAGAAAAAGTCGAGCAATTCAAGTGCTTTGGTGATCGTTCCCATGTGTCTCCCCATGTTTTCGCGCGCATTCTGGCGACATGGCTCAGTGACAGTTGTTGACAGAAGCCCCTCGGCAAGGCAAGTTATTTTAATACCGCCGGTTCAAATAATAAACCGATCAACCGGGCTGGCGGGGATCCACTGGAGGTAAGACATGAAGAAGATATTGCTCGCGGCCACATGCGCCATCGCGATGCCCCTGACCGCTGCTGCGGAATACCCTGAACAGCCCGTCGAATTCGTCGTCCCGTTCCCGCCGGGCGACCTTGAGGACGTTCTCACGCGGATGATCGCGGACGAGTTCCAGTCGCAATACGGCGTTCCGGCGGCGGTCGTGAACAAGCCCGGCGGCGGCGGCGGCCCCTTCCCCGGCGCGGCCGAAGTCGCGGGTGCGGACCCCGACGGGTACACCATCGGCTCGTTCGTCGTGGACGTGCCCGTTGTCGGCCCCGAGACCGGCATCCCGGCGCTTGCCGAGAACCCGTTCGACCCCATCGGGATTTTCCTGACCTATCCGTTCGTCATCGCGACGGCGGGGGATGCGCCCTATTCCTCGATCGACGAGCTTGCGGCCCATGCGGCGGATAACGACGTGGCGCTTGGCCATTTCGGCAATTTCCTGATCCCGACGCAGGTGACGTTCGCGCTGGCCGCCGAGAAGGGCTTTTCGTTCGGCTCCGATGCCGCGTTCGACGCGCTCGACTGCAACACGCTGGCCTCGGGCGATGCGGATGTCATCAACACGACGCTGCAACTGATCCTGCCCTGTCTGGACGACGTGAAGGTGCTGGCGTCGATCGGGGGCGAGCGGCTGCCGCAGACGCCCGACGCGCCGACGGTGGGCGAGCTTGCCCCGACGCTCGATCTTGCGCTGTGGAACGGTCTGTTCGTGCCCAAGGGCACCCCGCAGGACGTGCGCGACAAGATCGAGGCGGTCGCCATGACGGTGATCAACTCCGACGCGGCCAAGACGCTTGCCGAAGAGACCGGCGCGCTGGTCTACTGGACCCCGGCGGACGAGGCTGCGGCGCAGATCGAGAAGGACATGGAGACCCTCGGGACCGTGTCCGGGCTCATCGGTAACTGAACAGCCGGGCCCGGCAGATCCGCCGGGCCCGTCTCCGTAATGGAGAGGTTCCATGAAGACCTTTCAGGACCTGTTTCGGCGCTACAGGCGGCCGGGCGATTTCTTCATCGCCCTGCTGTCGCTTCTGTTCGCGCTGTTCCTGCTGATCAACCTGCCGACGCAGGCCCCGTGGCTGGAGAATGTCAAAACCTTCGCGCAGCCCGCCTTCTGGCCCGGTGTCGCCGTGATCGGGATGGTCGTGTTCAGTGCGCTGCACCTGTTCGGCGCCATCGTTTCGGAGCGTATTCCGGGGCGGATGGCCGAGGTGGTGGAGTGGATCAAGGCGCTTGAATTCGCGGCGTGGTTCATGGCCTATGTCTGGCTCGTCCCGCTGCTTGGCTACCTGCCGTCGACGCTGGTTTTCACCGTTCTTCTCACGCTCAGGCTGGGGTATCGCGGCTGGCGCTGGATCCTTGGCGCGGCGGTCTTCGGCACATTCGTCGTTCTGGTCTTCAAGGGCTTCCTTCAAGTGCGAATCCCGGCGGGGGAGGTGTATGACTACCTGCCGTCCGGTCCGTTCCGCACCTTTGTCATGACGTATCTCTGATGGTTGAACTCCTCTCCGGCATTCAGATGCTCGCCACGCCCGCGGTGCTGTTCGCGCTGCTCGTCGGGTCCATCGGCGGGGTCATCATCGGCGCCATTCCCGGCGTCGGGGCCCCGGTGGCCATCGCCATCCTGCTGCCCGCGACCTTTTCGATGGAGCCGCTTGTCGGGTTGACGATGCTTCTGGGCATCTACGGCTCGTCGATGTACGGCGGGTCGCTTCCGGCCATCCTCATCAACACGCCCGGCACGGCGGTCAACGCGCTGACCACCTATGACGGGCATCCGATGACCAAGAGGGGCGAGGCGCTGCGCGCGCTCGGCCTGGCTTATGGGGCCAGTTTCGTGGGCGGCATCCTGTCGATCCTCGCGCTGATCCTGCTGTCGCCTGTGCTGGCCAAGGTCGCGCCCATGTTCGGCTCGCGCGAGATCTTTCTCGCCGCGTTGCTGGGGATCGTGCTGGTGGTCATCGCACACCGGGGGCAGACCTTCGCCGCCGGGTCGCTGGCCGCCTTCGGCATCCTGCTGGCCACCATCGGGCTGGAGCCGGTGCGCTATACCCAGCGCTACACTTTCGGGTTCGATTTCCTGTCCTCGGGCGTCGACCTCATCGTCGTCGTGCTGGGGCTGTTCGCGCTGTCGCAGGGCTTCCTGCTGGCGACACGGCCCGACGAGGCGCCGCAGGGCGCGCGGGTCGTGGGCAACCTGTTCAAGGCGATGACCGGCGTGTTCCGGCACAAGCGGATCGCGGCGGCGGGCTCGGGCTTCGGCGTGCTGATGGGCATCATCCCCGGCGTGGGCGAGTTCACGGCGCAGTTCCTGACCTATACCTATGCGCAGAAGACATCGAAGACGCCGGAGGAATTCGGCAACGGCAGCCCCGAGGGCCTGATCGCGTCGGAAAGTGCCAACAACGCGGTGCCGGCGGCGGCGATGATTCCGCTGCTCGCGCTCGGTATTCCGGGCGAGGCGCTGACGGCGATGATGCTGTCGGTGTTTTACGTCCACAACGTCGTGCCGGGGCCGGGGCTGTTCCAGAACCAGCTCGACTTCGTTTACGCGCTGTATATGGCGATGCTGCTTCTCAACGTGCTCGTGGTCATCTTCGTGGGGCTGTCGTCGAACCTGCTGTTGCGGGTGATCCAGATCCCGACGCGGTTCCTTGGGATGACGATCCTCACGCTCGGTTTCGTCGGGGTCTATTCCCTGCGCAACTCGATCACCGACTGCGCCGTCGCGACGGTCTTTGGTATCCTCGGGCTGGTCCTGAAACGGCAGAACCTGCCGACGGTGCCGATCATCCTCGGGATGGTTCTGGGCGGGATCATGGAGGTCAAGCTGCGCGCCTCGATGGCGCGGGTGAAGACACCGCTCGATTTCGTCGACCGGCCCATCGCGGCGATCATCGCCGGTGCCATCGTTCTCCTGATCCTCGTCCATATCTGGGGCGTGATCCGCGAGCGGCGGGCCACCTCGCCCGAGGACAGCCACGACCACGACATTCACGATTCACAGCAAGGCTGACCCATGCTCGACAAAGCTCGTATCGAGACCCTGCGCAGCGCAGAGGTGCCCCCCGCCAATCACCTGATCGACGGCGACTGGGTGCCTGCCTCTGATGGCGGGCGGCTCGACGTCCTCTCGCCGCTCGACGGTCAGGTTCTGACCACCGTGGCGCGGGGCACGGCCGAGGATGTCGCGGCGGCGACCCGGGCCGCGCGGCGCAGTTTCGACGCGGGCGTCTGGGCCAATGCCGCGCCCGCGAAGCGCAAGGCGGTGATGCTGAAATGGGCCGCGCTGATCGAGGAAAACGCACTCGACCTCGCCGTTCTGGGGGTGCGCGACAACGGGACCGAGATCGGCATGGCGTTCAAGGCCGAGCCGATGTCGGCGGCGGGCACGATCCGCTATTACGCCGAGGCCATCGACAAGATCAACGGCGAGATCGCGCCCACCGACCCCTCGGTTCTGGCGCTGGTCCACCGTGAGCCGGTGGGCGTCGTGGGGGCCATCGTGCCGTGGAACTTCCCGCTGATGATCGGGGCCTGGAAACTGGCCCCGGCGCTGGCCGCGGGCAACAGCGTGGTTCTGAAGCCTGCCGAAACCGCCTCGCTGTCGCTGATCCGGCTGGCCGAGCTTGGGGTCGAGGCGGGCCTCCCGCCCGGTGTGCTCAACGTCGTGACCGGCGAGGGCGCGGTGGTGGGCGAGGCGATCGGGCTGTCGATGGATGTGGATGTGCTGGTCTTCACCGGCTCGGGTGGCGTGGGGCGCAGGCTGTTGGAATATTCCGCCCGGTCGAACATGAAGCGGGTCTACCTGGAGCTTGGCGGCAAGTCCCCCAACATCGTTTTCGCCGACGCGCCCGATCTGGACGAGGCGGTCAAGGTGTCGGCGATGGGGATTTTCCGCAACTCCGGGCAGGTCTGCGTGGCCGGGTCGCGGCTGTTGGTGGAGCGGTCGATCCACGATGACTTCGTCGCCAAGCTGACCGAGGTCATGGGCGGTCTGAAGGTGGGTGATCCGCTGGACCCCGACACGCAGGCGGGCGCGGTGAATTCCGAGCGCCAGCTTGCGCAGAACCTGTCGTTCGTGGGTGAGGCGCGCGAGGCCGGGCGCAGCGTCATCGGCGGGTCGCGCATCCTCGAGGAGACCGGGGGCTATTACATGGAGCCGACGCTCGTGACCGGCGTCAGCCCCGCCGACCGCATCGCGCAGGCCGAGGTGTTCGGCCCGGTGCTGGCCGTGATCCCCTTCGACACGGAGGACGAAGCGCTCGCCATCGCGAACGGCACCGACTACGGCCTCGCCTCGGCGGTGTGGACCGCGAACCTGTCGCGCGCGCACCGGATGATCCGGGGGCTGCACGCGGGCGTCGTCCATGTGAACACCTACGGGGGCGCGGACAACACCGTGCCGCTGGGCGGCGTCAAACAGTCCGGCAACGGGCACGACAAGTCGTTGCACGCGCTGGACAAATACCTCGACCTCAAAACAGCATGGATCAAGCTATGAGTGAGCCCACCATCCTTGTCGTCGGCACCTATGACACCAAGGACGACGAACTGTCCTATATGACCGGCGTGATCCGCGATCAGGGCGGACGCGTCTTGACGATGGACGTGAGCGTTCTGGGCGACCCGTCTGAGCCGACCGATATTTCCAAGCATGACGTGGCCGAGGCGGGCGGAAGCTCCATCGCGCGGGCCATCGCGCATGAGGACGAAAACCTCGCCATGCAGGACATGGCGCGGGGTGCGGCGGCAATGGCCGCCCGGCTGTATCAGGAGGGGCGGTTCGACGGGGTGATCGTGCTGGGCGGCACGATGGGCACCGACCTGTCGCTCGACGTCTGTTCCGCGCTGCCGCTGGGGGTGCCGAAATACATCGTCTCGACGGTCAGTTTCTCGCCCCTGATCCCGCCCGAACGCCTGCCCGCCGATGTGCAGATGATCCTTTGGGCCGGGGGGCTTTACGGGCTGAACTCGGTCTGCAAGGCGTCGCTGTCGCAGGCGGCGGGGGCCGTGCTGGGGGCCGCGCGGGCGGTGGAGAAGCCTGCGCGCGACCGGCCGCTGATCGGGATGATGTCGTTCGGCAAGACGGTGCTGCGCTACATGGTCGATCTGAAGCCGGCGCTGGAATCGCGGGGATACGAGGTCGCCGTGTTCCACGCCACCGGCATGGGCGGGCGCGCGTTCGAGAGCCTTGCGGGCCAAGGGGCCTTCGCGGGCGTCATGGATTTCGCCCCGCAGGAGGTCGGCAATCACATCATGGGCTCGACCGTCACGGCGGGCGAGGACCGGATGACCAACGCGGGCCGCACCGGCACGCCGCAGATGGTGTCGATCGGCTGTTACGACCTGATCGACATCGTGGGCTGGCAGCCGGTGCCCGAGAAGATCGCGAGCCAGGAGATTCACGCCCACAACCGCCTGTTGTCCTCGGTGATGATGACGCCGGACCAACGCCGCGAGATGGCGCGCGCGATGTGCGCGCGGCTGGCCGGGGCCACGGGGCCGGTGACGTTCCTGCTGCCGCTGCATGGCGGCAACGAATGGGACCGTCCGGGGGGCGTTCTGTCCGATCCCGAGGGGCTGGCCGCCTTCATCGACGAGATCCGCAAGAGCGTGCCGGACAACGTGGAGCTGGTCGAACTCGATTGCCACATCAACGACCCGGCCTTCGTGGAGGCCGCGCTGGAAGTGTTCGACGGCTGGCGGGCGCAGGGGTTGCTTGGCTGACCGTCGCCCGTCCGCTCAGTCGAGCGAGAACAGCACGTTGGTCTGGCCGGTGCCGGAGGAGGGGAAATACTCGGTCATCACTTCGCCCCGGCCCCTGTAGCTGTCCCATCCGAGCGCGCCGAACAGCATGACGGAGTCGTGCATGTCGCCTTCGCCGTCGCAATACTTCGCGTAGTCGGGGAGCATCTGGAGGAACAGCTCGGTTTCCCCGTTCTGCCACAGCTCCAGCACCCGGCGGTCCACGACCTCGTTGAATTTCGAAGATATGGTGAAGGTGCCGTTGTTCTCGGCATAGATGTCGTTGGGCCAGATCCGGTGGCTGAGCGAGCCTGAGGCGATCAGCGCGACCTTGCTGTCGGATGCCTCGATGGCCTTGCGGATCGCCGCGCCCAGGCGGCGGGAACTGTCGAGGCTGTGAACGGTACACATGGCGGCGACCGACACGACCTTGAGCGCCGCGTCGTCGTTCATGTAACGCATCGGGACGAGCGTGCCGTATTCAAGCTCCAGGCTGTCGATCTGGTGGCTGAGGGTATAGACGCCGTCGTCGGTCGCGGTCTGCGCGATCAGGTCGCCAAGCGCCGCGTTGCCTTCGTATTCATAGGGCAGATCCTTGATGAACTGCGGAAACTCGTTCGAGGTGAACAGCCCCTTGAACCGGTGGTTGGCGTTGATGTGATAGGCCGCATTCACCAGCCAGTGGGTGTCGAGCACGACGAAGGTGTCGGCCCCGGCGGCGCGGGCCAGCTCACCGATCCGACGGTGGCCGTCGATGGCGGGCTGGCGTTTGCCCTTCAGCGGGCCCTCCTGCTCGGACATGATCATCGTCGGGACGTGGGTGCATTTCGCCGCGAGAACCAGTTCTCCCATAGTCTCCTCCTGAAGCCGTTAACATGTTCATTATATGCGTATGGGAGCGCCCGGCGTTGATCGAGGTCAAGTCGGGTTCAGAATTCGCGGCGCAGGGCCAGCAATCCGCCGCGCAGCGTGCCCACGTCCGACCCGACGGCGAGGAACTCGACACCCTTCGCGGCGTAGCCCTTGGCAAGCGCCCGGTCGCTGGTGAGGATGCCCGCCGCGACGCCGGCACCCCGGATGCGGGCGAGCGCGTCGTCGATCGCCGCCTGCACGTCCGGGTGGCCGGGATCGCCCCGGTGGCCCAGGTCGGCGGCGAGGTCGGCGGGGCCGATGAACACGCCGTGGACGCCCTCGACCGCGAGGATGTCGTCGAGGGCCGACAGCCCCGCGCGGTTTTCGACCTGCAACAGCAGGCAGACCTCGTCATTCGCGGTGTGCAGGTAGTCGGCCTCGGCCCCGAACCCGGATGCACGCGCAAGCGCCGCGCCCACGCCGCGCATCCCGAGTGGCGGATAGAGCATGGAGCGCACCGCCTCACGCGCCTGATCGGCGGTTTCGATCATGGGGACGAGGATGGTCTGCGCCCCGATGTCGAGCATCTGCTTGATCTCGGCGCGGTTGTCGTCGCGCACCCGGACCACGGGATGCGCGCCGCCCTGCCCCACGGCGCGAAGCTGGGCCAGCACGTCGCGCAAGCCGTTGGGGCCGTGTTCCCCGTCGATCACCATCCAGTCGAACCCGGTATGGGCGGCGAGTTCGGCAACGCTCGGGTCGCCCAGCCCGACCCACAGGCCGATCTGGGTGTCCTTGGCGAGAAGGCGTTTCTTGAACGTGTTGGCGGGTGCGGGCATGGCGGTTACTCGAAGCTGATGGACACGTCACCGAAGGGGCCGAAATCGGCCTCGATCCGCGTGCCGGGTGGGCATTCAATGGGCGCGATGAACGAGCCGGAGAGGATCACCTGCCCCGCCTCGATCTTCTGTCCATACTGGTGCATCCGGCGGGCGAGCCAGACAAGCCCCATCACGGGGTCGTCCAGAACGGCGGCGCCAAGGCCGGTGGCCACGACCGCGCCATTCGCGCGCAGGATCGCGCCGGTCCAGCGCAGGTCATGGGCGTCGGGGGCGTGGTGCTGCGCGCCCAGAACGATGCCCGCGTTGGCGGCATTGTCGCTCACCGTATCCACGATGATGCGCGGCTGGCCGGTGGCCGGGTCCTTGCGCTGGATGCGGGTGTCGAGGATTTCCAGCGACGGGACAACGTAATCGGTCGCCGCGAGCACGTCGTCGCGCGTCACGTCACCGTCCAGCGGGGCTTTCATCACGAAGGCGATCTCGGCCTCGATGCGGGGCTGGATGAACCGGCCCTTGGGCACGGTGCCGCCGGTGGGAAACACCATGTCGTCATACAGAACACCGCTGTCGGGCGTGTCGATGCCAAGCGCATCCTGCATCACCTTGGAGGTCAGGCCGATCTTCCAGCCCACGATGTCACGCCCCGCCGCGAGCTTCTGCGCCATCTGCGCGGACTGGATGCGATAGGCGTCGTCCAGCGTCATGCCGTCGTGGCGCAGGGACAGGAGGCCGATCTGTTCGCGCGCATCCTCGGCGGCCAGAAGGTCGGCCGCAGCCCTGTCCACCTGTGCGTCGGTCAGGGTCATTCGTCCGCCACCCCGTTGCGCAGGATGCCGATGCCGGGGGCCTCGACCTCGATCACGTCGCCGGGGACGAGGTATTTGGGCGGGTCGAACCGCGCCCCCGCGCCCGAGGGCGTGCCGGTGATGATGATGTCGCCGGGCGACAGCGTGGTGAAGGTCGAGATATAGGCGATCTCTTCGCGGATCGGGAACATCATGTTCCTGAGTTCGTCCTGCTGACGCACCTCACCGTTCACGCGGGTTTCGATCGTCGCCTCGTCCAGCTGCGCGGCATCGGTGAAGGGGACGAGCCAGGGGCCGATGGCCCCGGTCGCGTCCCAGTTCTTGCCCTGCGTCACGTTGAACTTCGCGTGGCGCACCCAGTCGCGGATCGTGCCTTCGTTGCACAGGGTGAGCGCCGCGATGTGGTCATAGGCATCCTCCTGCGCGATGCGCCGACCGCCTTTGCCGATCACGACGGCCACTTCGCCCTCGTAGTCGAGCGTGTGGTTCTCCGGCGGGCGGATCAGCGGCGTGTCATGGCCGGTGAAGGAGGACGGGAAGCGCGGAAACAGCGACATGTGCTTGGGCTGCGCGCTGCCGTCCTTGTACTCGGCGTTGCGGTCGGGAAAGTTCACGCCGACGCAGATAATCCGGTCCGGGCGCGGCACGGGGATGAGGAAGGTCACGTCCTTCTCGGCCCAGGACGCGGCGCGTCCCTGTCCGGCGCGCACCAGCTCGTCCAGCGCGCCCGCCTCGATCACCTCGCGCAGGGTGGGAAACCGCGCGCCGAAGTCGGGCGTCAGATCGACGAGGCCCGCGTCGGTGACGAGGCCGTAGCGGTCGCGGCCCGCGGCACGGAAGGTGGCCAGTCTTGCGGGTATGTTCATATCCATATCCTCACGCTACTCCGCCGAAGCAGAGGTATTTGATTTCCACGAAATCCTCGATTCCGTAGTGCGATCCTTCGCGGCCGAGGCCCGAGGCCTTGATGCCCCCGAACGGGGCTTCGGCGGTCGAGATGAGGCCGGTGTTGATCCCCACCATCCCGTATTCGAGCGCCTCGCCGACCCGCCAGACCCGCGCATAGTCGCGCGAGTAGAGGTAGCTCGCCAACCCGAATTCGGTGTCGTTGGCATAGGCGACCGCCTCGTCCTCGGTCTCGAACTTGAACAGCGGGGCCACCGGGCCGAAGGTCTCTTCGCGGGCGACCGCCATGTCCGGCGTGACGCCGGTGATGACCGTCGGCTCGAAGAAGGAGCCGCCAAGCGCGTGGGGATTGCCGCCAAATGTGACCTGCGCCCCCTTGCCGGTCGCGTCGGCGATGTGTTCGCGCACCTTGGCCACGGCGGCATCGTCGATCAGCGGGCCGAAGACGACATCGGCCTCCATCCCGTCGCCGACCTTGAGGGTCGACAGACGTTCGGCCAGCTTCTCGGCGAAGGCATCATAGACGCCCGACTGCACATAGATGCGATTGGCGCAGACGCAGGTTTGCCCGTTGTTGCGGAACTTGGAGATGATCGCGCCTTCGACCGCGGCGTCGAGGTCGGCGTCGTCGAACACGATGAACGGCGCGTTGCCGCCCAGCTCGAGCCCCAGCTTCTTCACCGTGTCGGCGGACTGGCGATACAGCTCGATCCCCACCTCGGTCGAGCCGGTGAAGGTCAGCTTGCGCACGATGGGGCTGGCTGTCATCTCCCCCCCGATCTCGCGCGCCGAGCCGGTGATGACGGAGAACAGCCCTGCGGGCAGCCCGGCGCGTTCGGCCAGCTCGGCGAGCGCGATGGCGGAGAACGGGGTTTGCCCGGCGGGTTTGAGCACCATCGCGCAGCCGGCGGCAAGCGCGGGGCCGGCCTTGCGGGTGATCATGGCGTTGGGAAAATTCCACGGCGTGATCGCCGCGACCACCCCGATGGGCTGCTTGATGACGACGATGCGCTTGTCCTCGGCATGGCCGGGGATCACGTCGCCGTTCACGCGCCGGGCCTCCTCGGAAAACCATTCGATGAAGGACGCGCCATAGGCGATTTCGCCCTTGGCCTCGGCCAGCGGCTTGCCCTGTTCCAGCGTCAGGATCGCGCCGAGGTCGTCCTGGTTCTCCATCATCAGGTCGTACCAGCGGCGCAGGATCTGTGCGCGGTGCTTGGCGGTCTTCTTCGCCCAGTCCTTTTGCGCGATTTGTGCCGCCTCGATGGCCGCGCGCGTCTCACCCGCGCCCAGGCGGGGAACGCGCCCGATGACCTTGCCGGTCGCCGGGTTCGTGACGGCGATGGCGTCGTCGCCGGCGGGAACCCAGTCGGCCCCCACCAGAGCGGCTTCTTTCAGAAGGCTCGGATCGTTCAGCGTCATGGCGCGATGATCGGCGAGGCTTTGAGATCGGCGTCGCGGGTGTCGACGCCGGTGAAGGCCGACCCCTCCTCGAACCACGAGCGCGGCGCGGGCGCACCCCAGAGCGTCTGGCGCTGCGGGTCCTTGAGATCCCACTTGATCGGTTCGAGGTCCGGGTCGACCGTCTGGTAATCGGAGCAGTAGATTTCGATCCGGTGCCCGTCGGGGTCGAGGATGTAGAGGAAGAAGGCGTTGGAAATGCCGTGCCGCCCCGGTCCGCGTTCGATGTTGCCGACGTAGCCGGTGGTCGACATCAGGTCGAGCAGGTCGATGATGTTGAGCGGCGTTGGCACCCAGAACGCGGTGTGGTGCAGGCGCGGGCCGTGGCCGTTGGTGAAGGCGATGTCATGCACGCCGCCCTTGCGGTGGGTCCAGGCGGCCCAGAGCGCGCCGGTTTCCTCGTCCTCGGTGTATTCGGTCACGCGGAAGCCCAGCTTGCCGTAGAATTCGACAGCGGTGTCCACGTTGGGCGCGAAGCAGTTGAAATGGTCGATGCGCAGCGGTTTGACGCCCCGGTAGAGCGCGTATTTCTGGTGGATCGGTTCCAGCCGGTCCATCTTGAAATAGAACTCCATCGGTGCGCCGAAACAGTCGCGGGTGCGCAGGGTGCGGCCCTGATAGGGGCGCTCGACCCATTCCGTCGCGTGACCGATCCCTTTGAAATAGGTCTCGGCCTTGTCGAGCTCGTCCTCGGACCAGACCTTGTAGGACAGGTAGTCGATGCCCGCTTCGGGCTTTTTCTTGAGCACGAGGCAGTGATGCCCCCGCTCCTCCATCGCGCGCAGATAGATCGTCTCGTCATCCTCGTCGGTGACCTGAAGGCCAAGGATATCGGTGTAGAATGTCCGGCTGGCGGCAAGGTCGGTGACGCCGAATTCCACATGGCTCAGGCGGATGATGTTGAACGGCGGGTTCAGGTTCGGGGCGGGAATGGGCATGGGTGTCCTCCTCGGAAGTATGGCAGGGAAACGGGGGCTCAGCCGCCCAGTTTCGGGATCTTGTGATGGGCGCGGGGGAAGCTGACGTTGACGGTTTCCATGTAGAAATCGAACGACCAGTCGCCGCCGTCGCGGCCGATGCCCGAGGCTTTGACACCGCCGAACGGGGCCGGGAGGTGACGGATGTTTTCCGAGTTCACCCACATCATGCCCGCGTCGAGATTGTCGGTCATCCACATCGCCCGGTCGAGGTCCTGGGTCCAGACATAGGCGGCCAGCCCGTATTGCGTGTCGTTGGCGATGGCGAGCGCGTCTTCGTCGTCCTTGAACGGGATCGCGGTCAGGACGGGGCCGAAGATTTCCTCCTGCGCGATGTCCATGTCGTTGGTCGCGCCGGTGAACAGCGTGGGGGTCACGAAACACCCGGCCTCGCCCACCTTCTCGCCGCCGGCGGCGATGGTCGCGCCCGCCGCACGGGCCTTGTCGAAGTAGGAGAGCACCTTGCCCTCATGCACCGGATGGATCAGCGGGCCGACCACGGTTTCGGGGTCGAGCGGGTGGCCCACCTTGATCGTCTTCGCCACCGCCGCGACCTTGGCCGTGAAGTCGTCATAGATGCTTTCATGCACCAACAGGCGCGAGGACGAGGTGCAGCGTTCGCCGTTCAGCGAGTAGATCATGAATGTGGCCGCATCCACGGCGCGCTCCATGTCGGCGTCTTCGAACACGATGACGGGGTTCTTGCCGCCCAGCTCGAAATGCACGCGCTTGAGGGTGTCGGCGCCCTGTTTCATGATCATCGACCCGGTGCGGCTTTCCCCGACAAAGGCGATGGCCTTGATGTCCGGATGCTCGGTCAGGCGCTTGCCGGCAGTTTCGCCCAGCCCGTTGACCACGTTGAGCACACCTTTGGGGAGCCCCGCGCCCTCGGCGATCTCGACCAGCAGCTTGGCGGTCATGGGCGAGAACTCGGCGGGCTTGTGAACCACGGTGCACCCGGCGGCGAGCGCCGGGGCGATCTTCCACGTCGAGAGCATGAAGGGCGTGTTCCACGGGGTGATGACCCCGACCGGGCCGATGGGGCGGCGCGAGGTGGTGTTCATCTGCGTGGGCGTGCGGGTCACGTCGCCGTCTTCGGCGGACGGGGCCTGATCCGCGAAGAAGCGGAAGTTGGCAGCGCCGCGCAGCGCGGCCTTGGACATGAAGCGCAGCGCCTGCCCGGTGTCCATGCACTCGGTAAAGGCGATTTCCTCGGCCCGCGCCTCGATCGCCTCGGCGACCTTGATGAGGATCTTGCGCCGCTCGGCCCCCGGCGTTTTCGACCAGAGCGGAAAGGCGGCTTTGGCGGCGGCGACGGCGCGGTCGATGTCCCCGGCGTCCGACTTCGCCACCGGGGCGAGCGTGCTGCCGTCCACCGGGCTGATCGTCTCCATCGTCTCGCCCGAGATCGCGGCGACGGTTTCGCCGTCGATGTGGTTCAGGACGCCGCTGTCGCGAAACGCCGCCATGTAGCCTTGGGCCTTTTGGATATTGTCGTCCAGAACACTCATGTCTCAGTCCTTCTTCTGCCCGGACAGCCGGGCGTGAATGGGGGTGTCCTTCCAGCTCAGCTCCGGGTCGATGACGCGGATTTCGAGCGAAAGGGCGAAATGGGGGGTCGAGAGCGGGCCGCGCAGCGCGCCCTGCACGGCGGCGAAGATCGCGTCGCCTGCGGCCTTGAGCGCCTCGGTCGTGCGCCCGGCCCCGACCGACAGGGTCATGGCGAGAAAGTCGTTTTCATCCAGCCCGTCCGCCACGATGGCAACGTCGGCCCGGTGCAGACGCACGCGTATGCCCGCCACCGGAAAGATCCCGGCATCGACCATCGCGCCATGCGCGGCACGGGCCAGAGCGGCCATGTCACAGCGGGCGTCCAGCCCGCCGGAATATTCCATCGACAAATGCGCCATTGATTCGCCTCCTCGTTACTGAACATGTTAAATAACTTGCATCATGTCAACGATGATGGTTTCATTGTCGCCAGACGATGCGAGGATGGCCCCATGTCGAACCCCAAACTGCGCGATGGCTTCGAGCTGTCGGAAACCCGGCGCACCCTACCGATTGCCCTGCTGAGGCTGCGCGAACGGCTGATGAGCGAGTTTCGCCCGATCCTGACGGCGCATGGCACGACCGAACAGCAATGGCGGGTGCTGCGCGTGCTGATGGAGGCGGGCGAGATCGACGCGACCGAACTGGCCGAGCGGGCCTGTATCCTCCCCCCGTCCCTGTCGCGCATCCTCAAGACGCTGGACGCGAAGGGGCAGATCAGCATGGACCGCAATCCGGGCGACGGCCGCCGCGCGCGCATCCGGCTGACCGCCGAGGGCGACGGGTTCATCCGCACCGTGTCGCCGGAGAGCAGCAAGGCCTATGAGCGGATCGAGGCGCGCATCGGGCGGGCGCGCATCGACTCGCTGCTCAATGACCTCGACGCCGCGATCCGCGCGCTGGATGCCGACTGAGCGGGGCGAATTTCACGCGATCCCGACCACCGGGAGGGTTGCGCCCGGCAAGGGCGGCAGTTACCGCACCGCAACCGTAGCCCGGGCCCTCCCGGCTGTTCAGGAGTGTCACCATGAAACCCCCCGTTCCGACCCTGCGCCCGGTCTGCACACTGACCATCGAGCTTGGCCCGATCCGCGAGATGGGCGAGGGGCGTGGTGGCCGGCGCCGGATCATACCGATCACCGGCGGCACCGTCACGGGCGCGATCACCGGGCACCTTCTGAACCTCGGGGCGGACTGGCAGCTTGTCTATTCCGACGGGACCGCGTTTCTCGACACACGCTATGCGTTCGAGACCGACGACGGCGCGCTGATCGAGGTCGTGAACCTCGGCTTTCGCCACGGCCCGCCCGAGGTGCTGGCGCGTCTGGCCAAGGGCGAGGCCGTCGATCCGACAGACTACACCATGCGCACCTCGGCGCGGCTCGAAACCGGCGACGCCCGGTATGGGTGGGTGAACCGGACGGTCTTCGTCAGTTCCGGCAGCCGGAGCGCGGACGGCGTCATCATCGACCTCTACGCTGTCGACTGAGCCGGGAATGGCAAGCTGGGCCCGCACCGCTGTCACGCGCCTGTCGCCGCGCCGTCGCTGGCACGGCGATGTCACGCGCGAAACGCTGCGCAAGGACGCGGTGGCCGGGCTGACCGGTGCGGCCATCGTCCTGCCGCAGGGCGTGGCGTTTGCGCTGATCGCGGGACTGCCGCCGGAATACGGGCTGTTCTCGGCCATCGTCGTCGGGGTGATCGCGGCGCTCTGGGGCTCATCACGCGTCATGGTGTCGGGGCCGACCACCGCGATTTCCGCGCTGGTCTTCGTGACGCTGTCCGGTTTCGCCACCGCCGGGACG
This sequence comes from Maritimibacter sp. UBA3975, assembly GCF_002384975.1. Classification (NCBI taxonomy): domain Bacteria; kingdom Pseudomonadati; phylum Pseudomonadota; class Alphaproteobacteria; order Rhodobacterales; family Roseobacteraceae; genus Maritimibacter; species Maritimibacter sp. UBA3975. Next base: position 46,957 of record NZ_DGCP01000018.1, on the reverse strand, counting down.
CCCGCCTTCATCGCGCTGGCGATCACCCTCACGCTCATGGTCGGGATCATCCAGTTGATCGCCGGTCTGGCCGGTCTGGGTGCGCTGATCGCCTTCGTGTCACATTCCGTGATCGTGGGCTTCACGGCGGCGGCGGCGGTGCTGATCGCCGTGTCGCAGCTTCCGGCCATCATCGGGGTCGAGGTCGAGCGCGGGGGCGAGGTGGTGGAGCGCATTTCGCGCCTGATCCCCGAGCTTGGCGGTATTCACTGGAGCGCGCTTGTGGTCGGTGCCGTGACGCTTGCGGGTGTCATCGTGATGCAGCGGATCGACAAGCGCATCCCGGCCTTCATCCTCGCGCTGGTGCTGGGAAGCCTCGTGGCGCTCCTCCCGGTCTGGCCCGACGGGCAGATCGCGTTCTTCGACCCGCTCACTTCGGTCGTGCCCGCGCTGACGGTTCCGAGCTTCGACCTCGACCTCTGGGGGCAGCTTCTGCCGGGGGCGGCCGCGATCGCCTTTGTCGGGCTTCTGGAGGCGATTTCTATCGGCAAGACCTTTGCCGGGCGGCGGGGCGAGAAATACGACAGCAATCAGGAACTGATCGGTCAGGGCCTGTCCAACACCGTCGGCAGTTTCACGCAGTGTTACGCAGGCTCCGGTTCGTTCACCCGGTCGGGGGTCAATATGGAAAGCGGGGCGCAGACGCCACTTGCCGCCGTGTTCGCCTCGGTCATTCTGCTGGCCGCGCTGCTGGTCGTCGGGCCGCTGGTGCGCTTTGTCCCGGTGCCCGCGATGGCCGCCGTGATCCTTTATGTCGCGTGGCGGCTGGTGAACGTGGCCGAGATCCGCCACATCCTTGAGAGCAGCCGGAGCGAGACGGTCATCCTGCTGTCGACCTTCCTGACCGGCATCTTCTCGGAGCTGGATTTCGCGATCATGGTGGGCGTGCTCGTCTCGCTCGTCGTGTTCCTCAAGGACAGCTCGCAGCCCCTCGTCGCGGTCGGTGCGCCGATGGTGGCCAACGGGCGCCGGGTGTTCCGCAATGCCGAGGCGCTGGACCTGCCCGAATGTCCGCAGATCCGGATGATGCGGGTGGAGGGGCCGATCTTCTTCGCCTCGGTCGAGCATATCGAGCGGGAGTTCGACCGGATCGAGGCGCGGGCCGAGACGCGCCAGTCGCGTATCCTGAACCTCAAGGGCGTCAACAAGATCGACCTCGCGGGCGCGGATTTCCTGATCGACCGGGGCAAGAAGGCGCGGCGGCAGGGGCGCGATCTTCACCTCGTCGCTGTCGCCGCCCCCACCCTGCGCGCGCTGGAGCGTCTGGGCGTGACCCGGTTCCTGGGCGAGGACAACATCCACCCGCACAAGACCGAGGCCATCGCCGAGGCGGTCCACCGCGCCGAAGACGACATCTGCGCGACCTGCACCCTGCGGGTGTTCAAGGAATGTGCCGGCAAGCCCGGCCCGGACAAGGGCTGACGCGCGGTGCCGGAGGCGTCGCCCGCCACGGCCCCGGTGATGATGGCGGGCTTGCCTGCGAAGCGGGTCAGTCGGCCGCGCCTGTCCGGGTGAGGTACTCATGCGCCAAGCGCCGCGTGGTGGCGATGAACCGCGCGTTGCGGGCGGTCGCGCCGTCTTCCTCCAGCCGCGTCGCGATCCAGCCGACATAGGTGGCGGCGCGTAGGACGAGGAACAGGTCGAGCGCATCTGTGTCGAGGGGGCGCAGGGCACGGTAGCCGTCGAGAAGCGCGGTTTTCAGCGCGTCATACTCCGGCGCGTCCATGTTCTTGAGCAGCGTGGTCGCCACGTCGAACAGGCGAAACCCGAAGCCCGCGTCGTCGAAGTCGATAAGCTGGATCCTGTCGCCGTCCACCATGATGTTCTCGCGCACGATGTCGGCATGGATCAGGCCGTAATCGAGGCCGGGCGCACGCCGGGCGAGGTCCGCGCCCGCCACGTCGCGCAGCCGGGTGAACAGGGCGCGGTCCTCCGCGTCGAGCGTGGGGTTGTCCCAGAACCGGCCCCAGACCGGCAAATCGCCCACCAGCCCCGCGTGGTCCCAGGCGCAGCGCGTGAAATGGGCGGGCGGGGTCCAGTCGTCCAGCGCGGCATGGAGCCGGGCCATATCGCGCCCGATGAGGTTGAACAGCGCAACCGTGTGCGTGGGGTCGAGCGGAGTATCGCTTTTGCCCAGCGGGGCACCGGAGAGCCAGCCGAGCATGTCGATCTGCACCCCGTCGACGACATGGACGACATCGCCGGAGGCCGAGGGGATCGGGGCGGGCACATGCAGGCCCGCCTGTCGCGCGGCCTCCATCATTTCGAGTTCCGAGATCAGCTCGTCGTCGGAGCGATAGCCCGCGCGGTGGAGGCGGAGGGCATAGGTCGCGCCCGCGTGGCGGACCTGATGCACCGCGTTCTCTCGCGCGGCGAACAGCCGGTGTTCGGCCCCCGCCATGCCCCAGAGCGTCAGCGCGGCTTCGACCGTCCCGCTCATGACAGCGGCGTGTCCCTGAGCACGGTGTCGAGCGCGTCGAAAAGCATGTCGGCATTGTCGATGGAAAACACCATCGGCGGCCTGATCTTGAGCGCGTTCTTGTGGCGGCCCAGCTTGGACAGGATGAACCCCTCGTGGCGCATCGCGTTGATGAGCCGGTCGGTATAGGCGCTGGCGGGCGACTTGGTGGCGCGGTCCGTCACCATCTCGGCCCCGAAGATCAGGCCCGATCCGCGCACGTCCCCGATCACCTCGTACCGGTCCATCAGGTCGCGCAGCCGGGTCTGGGCATGGTCGCCCACGACGCGCGCGTTCTCGACCAGCGCCCGCTCCTGGATTTCACGCAGCACGGCGAGGGCGGCGGCGGCGCTGACGGGATTGCCGCCGAAGGTGTTGAAATAGCGGTAGCCGGAGCGGAAGGCGGCCATCGTGTCGCCGGTCGTCACCACGCCGCCGACAGGGTGGCCGTTCGCCATCGGTTTGCCGATGGTCATGATGTCGGGCACGACGCCCATCTTCTCATGCGCCCACAGGTGCGTGCCGGTGCGTCCGAACCCCGACTGCACCTCGTCACAGATCAGAAACCCTCCCGCCTTGTGCACCACGTCGGCGGTGGGTTTCAGCCAGCCGTCGGGGTGGTGCGGGAAGCCTTCGTTCAGGAAGTAGGGGCAGATGACGAGCGCGGCGAAGCCGGTGCCGTCCGCTTCGAGCGCCGCGATCTGCGCGGCCACGGCGGTGGCGAAACCGGTGCCGTCCGGGTCCGGGGTGCGGTAGCTGTCGGGCGCGTCGACGAAGCGGAAATACTGGTCGAGGCCGAAGCCCACGGTGGGCACGTTGGATTTGCTCAACTGGCTCACCAGCGCCGTGTTGCCGTGATAGGTCGCGTCGGTCGCGATGACCCCGCGCTTTCCCGTCACGGCTTCGGCCATGCGCAGGGCGACATCGTTCGCCTCGGACCCGGTGCAGGTCATCAGGAGGGTGTCGAGGCTGTCGTCCAGCGTCGCGGTCAGCGCCTCGGCATAGTCGAGGATGCCGTCGTGAAGATACCGGGTGTGCGTGTTGAGCGTCGCGGCCTGCGTCGCGATGGCCTCGACCACGCGCGGGTTGCAGTGACCGACCACGGGCACGTTGTTGTAGCAGTCCAGATACCGCCGCCCGTCCGCGTCCCACAGCCAGACCCCCTCGCCTTTCACGAAATGGACGGGGTCGTCGTAGAAGGTCGAGACGTTCGGACCGAGGAGCCGTTTGCGGTCGGCGATCAGGTCGGCCTTTGTGCGTGTCATCGGGTCAGTCTCCTGGTGTGGCGTGGGTCCGCGTCAGCCTGTCGGAAAGTTGGGGGGCAGGTCGCCGCCGAGCGATCGGGTCACCGCCGCGCAGCCGCGCCGCAACTCCCGGATAATGTCGTCGCGCAGGTCGTCGGTCATCCGGGCCTTGGGCACCGGCACGGCGATGGTGCCGATGGCGACCGCGTCCGGACCGAAGAAGGGCATCCCGTAGGACTGGATGTCGCTGGTGAACGTCTGGTCGGCGAAACTGTAGCCCTGTTCGCGCGTCCTGCGCACCAGATGCAGCAGGTCGGACTTGGCGATGACCGTGTTGGGCGCATAGGACAGACGGTCCTGCGCGATGGCGTAGTCTGTCGCGTCCTCCGGCCCGAAGGCGAGGATGGCGAGGCCCGAGGCGGTTGCGTGCAGCGGCAGCATTTCGGAGTCGTCGAAGATGACCCGCGTGCCGTGAACCTTGGGGTCGGCGTGGCAGACGGTGGACATCATGTCGCCCTGGAGAAGCGCGGCGTGGACCAGTTCGCCGAGGCGCGTGGCCATGTCGTCGACCACCGGGCCCAGCACGCTGCGCATCGGAAAGCTGCGTTCGCGCACGGCGGCGAGCCGGAGGATCGCGGGGCCGAGCCGGTATTTGCGGGTCGCGGGGTTCTGTTCGAGGAAGCCGTTTTCCTCCAGCTCGACAAGGTGGCGGCGCACGGTCGCCTTGTCGGCCTGGGACAGGCGCACGAACTTCGCCAGCCCGATTTCGGCGTCTTCGGACGAAAAGTGATTGAGCAGGCCCAGTGCCTTGGTGATCGTCCCCATCGGGGTCTCCCCTCGCGGTGCGCGTCGTTCGACAGGCCCGTGGTGGCAGGTTCGCCGCGCGGGGGCAATGTTTTTGACTACATAGTGTCGAATAATGACACTCTTCGATCCGTCAATGTCCTTGCGCAAGTGCCATTGCATACTTTTAAAGTTATATTGCATATTGACTTGGCCTTCACCTTACACAAGGATCAGGACCAGTACGATTTGCAGACCCGGGCCATCCCGGTGTCCGACAGGAACCAATAAGGGGACCACGTCCGGCAGGCCCGCACCGCGCGCCGATCGGACCGGGGGGAGCGAAAAACCGGGGCCACAGTCGGGCGACAACTTCGGACGCGCATACAAGGCGAGCTGTGTTTCGGCACGTTTTTGGCGCAGATCAGATTTTCAGGGAGGAAAGAATGAAGATGAACGTAGAAACTCCGGCGCTCTCAGGCCTGTCGCGGCTTGCGCTCGCCACCGTCATGCTGGGCTCGGTCGCAGCCGCACCGGCCGTGGCTCAGACCCTGCGCCATGCCGTGGGCCTGCCGGAAACCAGCTATAACTACGATGCCGCTGTCGCGTTCGGCGAAGCGATCGAGGAGAACACCGATCTTGAGATGAAGGTGTTCGCCCTTTCGCTGCTCAGCCTGAACGAGATTTCGGGCGGTGTGCGTGACGGTCTGGCCGATACCGGCTTTACCCTGTTCCCGTATTTCCCGGCGGAATATTCCGAGATGAACCTGCCGGCCGACCTGTCGCTTCTGGCGATTTCGGACCCGGATACCAAGTGGCCCGGCCCGGCGGTCATCGGCGCGTCGATGGAATACATCATGCTGAACTGCACCGACTGCCAGGAGCAGTTGAAGGGCCTGAACGCGGTCTACCTGAACGGTGCCGCGGCCGTGGAATACGGTATGGTCTGCAACAAGCCGGTGACATCGATCGCTGATCTTGAAGGTCTGAAGGTGCGCACCGGCGCCGCCGACCAGGGCCGGTTCGCCGATTACTTCGGTGCCGTGCGCGTCGCGCTGTCGGGCAACGAAATCTACGACGCGCTCAGCACGGGCAACGTGGATTGTTCGTTCAACCAGGGTGAGAACCTTGTCGGCCTGCGCTACATCGAGATCGCCGACCACTTCAATCCTGCGATCATGGGCAGCATGTTCGCCGGTCTCGCCACCACCATGAACCGCGACACCTGGCAGGATATGTCGGAAGAGAACCGCCGTGGCATCCTGACCGCCGCCGCTGTTCAGCCGATCGTCAGCTGGATCCTGAACAAGGAGCGCAACATCTCGGCCGTCGAAGAGTTCCGTGCCGCCGGCAAGAACGTCTACGACATCTCGGCCGAGGATCAGGCAAAGATCGCCGAATTCATCGCGCAGGATCTCGACGTGGTGCGGGCCGAGTACAACGAGAAGTACGGGCTTGAGGACGTCGACGGCAAGATCGAGACGATCACGGCCCTGATCGAGAAGTGGAAGGGTCTGACCAACGAGATCGACGTGATGGAGCAGGAGCCGTTCATCCAGCTCTACCTCGACGAAATCATGTCGAAGGTCGATGTCTCTACCTACGGCATGGATTGATCTGACAGGGCGGGCGCCGGATCGGGGCCCGCCCGCGTAACGCCGAAAGGGTCGCCATGTGCGGCCCTTTCAACAGCAAACCCAGAACATGCCCCGACCGCATGACGGCACGGGGCGGAGGCGAGCCGGCAAGATGAAACCCGTGCTGAAAGTCGTCGACGCCATCACGATGGTCCTGAGTGTTCTGGCCGCCTGTGCGGTCGTCATCATGATGGTCCAGGTCACGCTCGATGTGGTGATGGGGTTGCTCTTCAACAAACCGCTCCCCGCGACCCTGACGCTGGTCGCGAAATATTACATGCCGATGGTGACGTTCCTGCCGCTCGTCTATGTTGAGCGGCTGAACCAGCATGTCGCTGCGGACGTGGTGACCCAGTTCCTGCCCCTTGGGGGACAGCGGCACATGGCGGGTTGGATATTCCTGTTCAGTGCGGCGGTCTGTGCGATGCTGACATATGCGACCTGGTTCGAAGCGGTCGACAAGTTCCAGACCGGTTCCTTCGCGATGGAGCGCAACATGAAGATTCCGATCTGGCCGGTGCGCTTTGCGGCCCCGGCGGGCTATGCGCTCATCACAATGCTGCTCGTTCTCAAGTTCGTCGCCTACATCACGCGTAGCACCGCGTTCGACGACAAGCGGCATCCGTTTCCGGGCTTCGCCGATACGGGGAGCAAAGACACATGAGCGACGTTGAAATTGGTCTGGCCGGGATCGCGATCCTTCTGGCCCTGATCGCCATGCGCGTGCCGATCGCGATCGCGCTGTTTTCGGTGCCGTTCGTGGGCATCTATGCCCTGTATGGCTGGCGCCCGGCCTTTGGTGCGCTGAAGGTCATCCCCTATGACTTTGCGGCGAGCTGGGAGTTGAGCTCGATCCCGATGTTCCTGCTCATGGGGTATCTCGCCTATCACTCGGGCATTACCGCGGGCTTGTTCGATGCGGCGCGGGTGTGGCTTGCCCGATTGCCGGGCGGGCTTGCGGTCGCCAGTATCTTTGGCGCGTCCGGGTTCGCGGCGGTCACCGGGTCGTCGGTCGCCACGGCGGCGGCGATGGGCCGGATCGCGGTGCCCGAAATGCTCAAGCACGGATACGATCCGCGTCTGGCCACCGGCACGGTTGCGGCGGCGGGCACCATCGGGGCGCTCATACCACCAAGTATCCTGCTCATCCTTTATGGCATCATCGCTGAGGTGCCGATCAACAAGCTGTTCCTGGGCGGGGCCGGGGTCGGCCTGTTCTCGGCCTTCGCCTATGTCGTTCTCGTCATCGGCTGGGCGACGTTGAAGCCCGAGGTCGCGCCGCGGTCCTATGAACAACATACGATGCGCGAGAAATTCACCGAGTTGCGCAAGGTGACGCCCGCGCTGCTGCTTGCCTTTCTCGTCTTTGGCGGGTTGTTCGCGGGGCTCTTTACCCCGACCGAGGCGGGGGCCGTCGGTGCCGCGCTTTGCGTGCTGATCGCGGCCGCGCAGCGCAAGCTGACCTGGCGCAATTTCCGGGTGTCGGTGGCCGAAAGCTTCGCCACCACCTCGGCGCTCCTGTTCATCGTGATCGGGGCCAACCTGTTGGCGCGGTTCGTGGCGCTGTCCGGTGTGGACGGCTACATCTCGGACGTGATCGCGTCGGTCAGCACCTCGACCTACCTGTTCCTTGCGGGTGTCGTGGTCATCTATCTGATCCTGGGGATGTTCCTTGAGCCCACGGGCGCGATGATCATCACCCTGCCCATCGTTCTTCCGGTTGCGGCGACGCTCGGGGTCGATGAACTCTGGTTCGGCATTTTCCTCGCCAAGCTCCTGGAGGTGGGCATGATCACACCACCGATCGGGTTGAACGTGTTCGTGTTGAACGGGGTCGTGGGGAAGGTGTCATTAGGCGAGATCTTCCGGGGCACGGCCCGGTTCATCGGGGCGGACATGGTCGTTCTCTTCCTGCTGGTGCTGGTGCCGGGGATCGTCCTCTTCCTTCCGAACCTCTTGAACTGAGCCGCGCCTGCGGGCGCGAAAGGAGACCGACATGAAAATCGCCGTGTTTTCAGCGACCGGGGATCAGGGCATCGCGCAGGTGCGCGAAGCGGCGGCGCAGGGGCACGACGTCACGGCAATCTCGCGCAATCCGACGCGCGCGGACCTGCGTGACGGGGTGACGCCGCTGGCCGCCGATTACGGCGATCACGACAGTCTGCGCGCGGCGATGGACGGGGCCGAGGCCGTGCTTCTGAACCTGCCTTCCACCTCGTTCCAGGCGGCCGAGCCGCAGATCGAGGCGGTGCGGGTGATCGCGAAAGCTGCCGCCGCCTCGCCCACGCTCAGGACACTGGTGTTCAACACCAGTATGCCGGTGCCCGACGAACGCATGGGCATCGCGGCACAGGACGCGCGGCTTGAGATGCGGGAGATTCTGCTGGCCTCCGGCGCGCCGGTCGTGGTCATTCAGCCGGTCGTCTATATCGACAACCTGCTCAAGGCCTGGGCCTGGCCCGAGATCGACCGCGAAAACCTGATCCACTACCCGCATGAGGAAACGCTCGACGTCTGCTGGATCTGTCACGCCGACCTCGCCAAGCTGATGGTCGCCGCCGCCGAGCGCCCGCACCTTGCGGGCCGGGTCTTCGCCGTCGGCGGGCCCGAGGCGATCCGCGGCCCCGACCTTGCCCGCAGGCTGGGCGCGGTGTGGAACCGGCCCCTGCGGTTTCAGACGATGCCGGTGGCGACCTGTGGTGAGGTGATGGCCTCAGTGTTCAAGAGCACCGCCTCGCTCGACAGCGCCACATTGGCGCGCGAGATGACGCTGAAATACACATGGTATAACGACCCCGAGGATCGGCCCTTTTATGTCGACATGGGTCCGGTGCTGGCCGAGCTTCCGGTCGAACTCACTTCGCTCGAGGACTGGGCCGCGCGGCAGGTCTTGCCCGAAACCGCCTGATGCGCGGCGCGGGTGCCCTGTCCGGCCTTGCGCTCATCGGGCCTCGCGCACCCGGAACGCGCGGTGCGCAAAGCGCCATGTGCCGCCCTCGTAGCGAAACAGGTCGTCATATTCCCCGAACTGGGTGCGCGCCTCGCCCCCGGTCGTCGTCAGATACTCGACGGTATAGACCCGCGCCGTCGCCGCATCGCCCGACACCTCGACCCGCCCGAGGTGGGAAAAGAAATGCACGGCGGCATAGCCCGCCATCGCCGTTTCCCATGCCGACAGGATCGCGGGCGCGCCTGCAATCTCGCGGTCCCGGATCGACCAGAGCGCATCCTGCGTCCAGCAGTCGATCCACGCCGCCCCGTCGCGCCGGTTCACCGCGTCGCCATAGGCCGCGATGCGTTCGAGAATGGCGAGCTTGGCTGTCGTGTCGTCCATGTCGTGACCTTTCCTGTGCGCATGTCGCGGGCGACCGTATGCGAGAAACCCCTGGCGAGTATACCCGTGAACCCGCCCCGAAAAAGGACCATCCCGCATGGATCGCCTGTCCCTCCACCCGCTGACCGCGCTCCGCTCGACCACGTCCGAGTTCCTGGACATCGCCGGGCGGCTCGCCTGCCCGACCGTGTCGTTCTTCGTCCATGCCGGGCGCAGCGCCTGCCCCCATGTCGAAACGCTGGCCGAGGCGCGTGACCTCAAACGGCAGGCCGAGGCGCTTGGCATCCGCATTTGCAGCCTCGACGTTTTCTCCATCGGCCCCGACGGCCTGCCCGACAGCTTTGCCCATGCGCTTGACCGGGGCGCGGCGCTTGGCGGCGAACGGGTGACGGTGACGGTGGGCGACCCGGACCTTGCCCGCGCCCGCGCCGCTCTCGACACGTTCTGCGGCATGGCGGGCGAGCGTGACCTTGCCGTGCATGTCGAATTTCACGCCTTCGGCACGCTGAATACGCTGGCGGATGTGCGCGATTTCCTCGCCCTGGCCCCGACGGACGCGACGATCAGCGCCGACGCGCTGCATTTCTACCGCAACGAGGTTGGGCTGGATTCGCTCCTCTCCGGCGACACCGGCCCCATCGGTCACGCCCAGATCTGCGACGGGCCGCTCACCCGGCCGCGCGACGAATGGCTGGAGGAGGCGGTGACGGATCGCCGCCTGCCCGGTGAAGGCGACTTCGACCTCGTCACCTTCCTGCGCGCCCTGCCCCGCGACGTGATCATCGACATCGAGGCGCCGACGCTGGCCCATCCCGGTGCCTCGGACGAAGAGCTGTGCCAGCGCGCCCTCACCGGCGCCCGCGCCCTCATGGCCCGCGCCTTTGACGACAGCGCGCAGGGGGCGACGACATGAGCGAGGCGAAACCCAACAAGCGCGTCACCCTGATCGAAAAGCGCAGCGACATGTCGGACAAGGCGTTCCACGCACACTGGTCCGGCCCCCATGCCGAGATCGCGCGCGACCTGCCCGGCCTCGTCTGGTACATCCAGAACCACGTTCAATCCGTGCTCTGGCCCGCGGGCCATGTGCCGACCCATCTGGGTATCGCCGAGATCGCCTTTCGCGACCCGCGTGACATTTTCGACCGGATCGACAAGTGGGAGCGGGTCGGGGAGCTGCGCGAGGACGAGGGCCGGTTCCTGTCCACCCGCTACGGCTGCTGGACCCGCGCGCGCGGCACGGCCGTCATGCCCGCGCAACGGCGGATCGTGGTGCAGATCGGGCGACCGGACCCCGACAGGGCCGAGGCGGTCGGCCATCAGGTCGCCGAACTGGCCGCGCGGATCGACACGCACCTGCCCTGCCACGTCGAGGAGTGCATCGGGGAGTCGCCAGATGCGCTCACCGACCCGCCCGGCTGGTTCCTGTTCGTCGAACTGCCCGTCGCCGGGGACATCGCGGATCAGCTCACCGCCGACCTCGACCAGCTTCAGGGCCTTGGCGTCAGCGCGGTCGCCCACCTCGTCCATGCCGAGGCGAAGCGCCTGCCCATCGACCTCAGCCTGACCCCATGACGACCGAGCCTTTGCCCCCCGGCGAGTTCCACCTGACGCCCGAACGTGACGACCGCGTACGCCAGATGTCCGGCGCACCCGCCCGCCTGGGCGCCCGAGCGCATCCGATCTTCGCTTTCGTCGGAGCGCTCGGCGGCCTGCCCATGCCGATCAAGGCGCTGAGCGAGTCCCTCGGCCTTGCCTTCGATCAGGGGCCGGTGCTGGCGGGTTGCGTCATCGACCTGACCCGCCCGCTCGAGGTCGGGCGGCGCTACACGGTGGCGGGCCGCGTCGAGGGGATCACGCGCAAGCCGAGCCGCCGCTTCGGTCACGCCGATCACCTGCACCTCGCCATCGCGCTTGGCGATGGTGCGCCGTTCACCGAGATACGGCTTCACATCATCTTTCCGGCAGCGGAGGCCCCATGACCAAGTTTCCCGACACGCCCTTCGGCCCCATCTCCGGCGACGACATGGCCGCGTGGTGCGCGCTTCTGTCCGACGACAACCAGATCCACCTGTCGCGTGAGGCCGCGGAGGCCGCAGGCTTCGGCCCCAACCGCGTGAACCCCGGCCCCGCCAACCTCGCCTATCTGCTGAGTGCCGCGATGGAGGCGGACCCGGAGGCCAACGTCACCCGGATCGAAGCGCGGTTTCTGGGTAACGTGCTGGAGGACGACGACCTCACGGCCCGGAGCGACGGCGACACCGCCACGCTCACCCGCGCGGGCGAGGCTACGCCGGTCCTCACCGCCACCTTCCGCTTCGGAGACGACACATGAGTGACCCCATCGCACAGGCTGCGGCCACCACCGTCTATCCCCTGATCTCCATGCGCGCGCGCACCACGCCCGATGCGCTGGCGCTTACCGATGGCACCACCGACCTGACGTTTCGCGAAATGCTCGACCGGGTGGACCGTTGCGCCGCCGCGCTGGCCGCGCAGGGTCTGACACGCGGTGACCGGGTCGTCGTGATCTCGGAAAACCGGATCGAATACACGCTGCTCGAACTCGCGGGCGCGAAACTGGGCCTGATGACCGCCTGCCAGAACACCCGGCTCGCGACCCCGGAACTGGCCTATTGCGCCGGGCTGGTGGAGCCTTCGCTCATCGTCGCCTCGCCCCGCTATATCGACACGGCGCGCGAGATTGCCGGGGGCGTGCCTGTCACCGGGTTCGACACCCTGTCGGCGGAGGGCGAGACGACCTGCGCCGCCCAGCCCGAGGACGGGCTGTTCATCATCTACACCTCCGGCACCACGGGCCGGCCCAAGGCCGCCGTCATCAGCCACCGCGCCCAGCTTGCCCGGATGAGCGCGATGCGCCTAGACCTCGGCATCCTGCCCGGTGACGGCTATATCTCATGGGCGCCGATGTATCACATCGGGGGGACCGAGCACCTTGTGACCGCGCTGTTGTCCGGTGCGCCGGGCTATGTCGTGGACGGGTTCGACGCGGACCGGATCATCGACGCGCTGGAGCGGTTCCCGGTCGGCTGGCTCATGCTGGTGCCCGCCACGATCGAGCCGCTGATCGACCGGCTCAAGACCCGCAAGCCTGCGATCAAGGGCGTGCGCGCCGTGGGCTGCATGGCCGACCTCGTCCCGTCCGACGAGATTGCCGAGATCACGGCGCTGGTGGATGCCCCCTACCTCGATTCCTTCGGGGCGACCGAGACGGGGATGGGGCCACTGTCGGGCAACCTGATCCCCGCTGGCACGCGACCCACGACATTCCCCAAGCGTCTGACCATGCTGACCGAACTGCGCCTGTGCGACGCCACGGGCCGCGACGTGCCCGACGGTGAACCCGGCGAAGCCTGGGTGCGCGGGCCGACGGTGTTCTCTGGCTACTGGAACAACGCCGAGGTGAACGCCAAGGATTTCGCCGACGGCTGGTTCCACATGGGCGACATGTTCCGGCGCGATCCCGAGGGCTACATCTTCGTCGGCCGCTCCAAGTATCTGATCAAGTCGGGGGGTGAGAACATTTACCCCGCCGAGATCGAGCGCGTCCTGCTCTCGGACCCGCGCGTGGCCGACGCCATCGTCGTGCGCAAGGCAGACGACAAATGGGGTGAGGTGCCGGTGGCCGTGATCGTGCGCGCCTCCGACATGAGCGAGGAGGACGTGACCACGCTCTGCCGCGCCCAGCTTGCCGGATACAAACGGCCCAAGGGCGTGCTGTTCGTGGGGATGGACGACCTGCCGCGGTCCGTCAGCGGCAAGATCCTGCGCGAAGAGGTCGAGAAACTGGTGTAGCGGCGCGGTCGCTCAGCCGGGTTCGACAAGCGCGCGGCTCGCATCGACAAGCCGTTGCGCGCGCTCGACCGGCCCCACGCCCGCTTTCGCCAGCCGCTTCATCGGCACTTCCATGTCGATGGGCGTGTTCGGCGGAAGGGCCGCAAGGAAATCGGCAAGCGGAAACGCCCCCTCGCCCGGTATCCCGCGATCCTCGACCGCCTCGCCGAACGGGCTTTTAGGGGCCTCCATCGGCCCGTCGCAAATCTGCGCGGCCCCGATCAGGCCGGGGTCGGTGGCGACAAGGTCGGCGACCGTGCCCCCGGTGCGAAACAGGTGGAGCGGATCGACCAGCAGGCTCAGGTTGTCATGGCCGATGTCCAGCAACAGCCCCTCGCCCGCCCCGATGGAACGACATTCGGAGAACTTCATGAACTCGATGCTTACGGCGATGCCCCGCGCGGCGGCGGCATCGGCCAGCGCGCCAAGACCATCCGAGGCCCGGCCCCGGTCACTGTCCTGCACCAGGGCGGTGAGGCGCGTCGCCCCGATCTCGGCCCCGAGGTCGAGCGCTGCTGAGAAATCCACAACCTTCGTCTCCGGCCCGATCGAAAACACCTCGACATTGTGGACACCAACGCCCGAGTCGCTGCACGCGGTGCGGAACGCGGCGACGTCTTCGCGGGTCACACGCGGAAAGATGTCGAGATCGGGCGACGGCGGGGTGACGAACACTGACACGGTATCCACGCCGACCGCCCGCGCCACGGCCGGAAGATCGACCGGCTTCACGTCGCGCAGGCTCAGTTGATGCAGGGCGAGACGGGTCATCATGCGCCCAGGTAGCTGTCGATGACGGCCTTGTTGCCGGCCAGCTCGGAACTCGCGCCCTCGAACGAAATCTGACCCCGGTCGAGCACATAGGCCCGGCTCGTCGCCTCAAGCGCCCGGTGCGCGTTCTGTTCGACGAGAAGCACGGTCAGCCCCTCGGCGTTCAGCTTTTTCAGCGCGTCGAACACCTGATCGGTGATGAGCGGCGACAGGCCCAGCGACGGCTCGTCGAGCAACAACAGGTGCGGCCCGCCCATCAGCGCGCGCCCGATGGCGAGCATCTGCTGCTGACCGCCCGACAGGGTGCCCGAGATCTGGTCGCGGCGCTCTTCGAGCACCGGAAACAGCTCATACACATGGTCGAGCGAATAGATCGTCTTGCGTTTGCCGCGCGCGATGAGGCCGACCTGGAGGTTCTCGTAAACGCTCATGTCCGACAGAACCTGCCGCCCCTCGGGCACATGCAACAGCCCCGACCGCGACACCGCGTAGGGCGACATGCCCCTGGTGTCGGTGCCCTCGAAAATGACCTCGCCCGACTTGCGCTTGACCACGTTGGACAGCGCATTGAGCAGCGTCGATTTCCCCGCGCCGTTGGAACCGATGAGCGCGACCATCTCGCCCTCTTCGACACGCAGCGACACACCGCGCAGCGCCTTTACGCCGCCATAGGAAACATGCAGATCGTTGATCGTGAGTGTGGTCATGTCAGTGCCCCGATGTTCCGATATAGGCCGCAATGACCTGTGGGTCGCTGGTGACGGTCTCCGGGCTGCCCGAGGCGATCATGCGACCGCTGTCGAGCACATAGACCTGTTTGCACAGGCGGGTGACGAAGCCGACGTTATGTTCGATCAGCAACAGAGCCATGCCACTTTCGGCAAGCTCGCGGAAGATGGTTGCAAGCTCGTCGCTCTCGACATCGTTCATGCCCGCCACCGGCTCGTCAAGCAGGACGATGTCCGGCTCGGCGGCGATGGCGCGCATCATCTCGACCCGGCGCTGGTGGCCATAGGCAAGGTTGCCCGCCTCGTATTCCGCGTAATCCTCCATGCGGAAACGCCGCAGCAGATCCCACGCCTTCTCCTCGAACCGCTGGGTGTCGCGGCGTGCGGAGGGAAGGCCCAGAAGCTGGCTCAGGATCGACGCTTCTTCGCGCCGGTGAAACCCGATCAGCACGTTTTCCAGAACCGTGGCCTCGGGCAGAAGCCGGATGTTCTGGAACGTGCGCGCCACGCCCTTGCGCGCCACCACGTCGGCCCGGTCGGTGGCAAGGCTCACGCCATCCACCGTGATGTCGCCCTCGGTCAGGGCCAGCACGCCGGAGATCATGTTGACCACCGTCGACTTGCCCGCGCCGTTGGGTCCGATCAGCCCCGTGATCTCACCCGGACGCACCTCCATCGTCACCTCGTCGACCGCCTTCAGACCGCCGAAGTGCTTGGCCACGTTATCAAGATGTAGAGACGGCATCGCGGGCCTCCTTTTCGCTGGCGCGCTTCTGCTGTTGCCGCGCCTGTTTGCGGCGGCGGAACCAGAACACGATCTCGTCGCCCACGCCGTTGGGCAGGAAGGTGATGACGAGGATCAGGATGACCCCGTTCACGGCCTGCCGGTTCTCGGCCAGAGGCCGGGCGATCTCGGGCAGCAGCGCCATGATGAGCGCCCCCATGATCGGGCCAAGCAGCGTGGTGCGCCCGCCAAGGATCACGACCGTCAGGATGTTGACGATAAAGGCGAAGCCATAGTTATGCGGCTCGATCTGGAAGGTGTAGAGGCTCTGAAGCCCGCCGAACAGACCACCGAGCGCACCCGACAGGATGAACGCGATGATGTGGTACTTGCCGATGTTCACACCCAGCGACGAGGCCACGCTTTCCTCTTGCCGGAGCGCGTTGAACACGCGCCCCATGCCGGAACGGCCGATGTTCCACAGGACGTACATGGTGACCGCCACGACGGCGAGAAGGATCCATGTATTCACCTCTCGCGGGATGCCCACGATGCCAAGCGCACCGCCGGTGAACCCCTCGCCATAAAGCAGAAGCGACAGGATGATCTGCACGAAGGCCAGTGTCGCGATTGCCTGGAACGCGCCGCGCAGACGGGCCAGCGGCAGGGCCAGAACGCCCCCGACGGCAGCGGCCAGCGCGGTGCCCAGGATCACGGTCAGGAAGATCGGGATGCCGGTCTTGGTGGCAAGGATCGCCACACAGTAAGACCCGAGGGCCGCAAAGCCTGCCGTCGCGATCGAGAAGACCCCGGCCCGCAGCGCGATCTGCTGGCTGTAGCCGAACCCGACCGACAACAGGAAGAAGTCGATGATGGGCTGGTAGGCAAGGTAGAACTGCATCATTGGCGGGTACCCCCTGCGACGGCATTGATGTCACCGAACAACCCGTTCGGTCGCACCAGAAGCACGAGGAACAGCAATCCGAAGATGATGGCGTCCGTCAGACCCGAGGGCAGATAGGCGACGGTTAGCGATTGCGCCACGCCCAGCATGAGCGACGCGATGATCGCGCCTTGCACGCTGCCCAGACCGCCGATCACGACGACCACGAAGGCGCGCAGCATATATGGCTCGCCCATCAGGAACTGGATCGAGTTGAACAAAAGCCCGATGAGAACGCCCGCCAGCCCGGCCAGCGCCCCGGCGATGAAGAAGGTCTGAAGGTAAACGCTCTGCGCGTTCACACCCAACAGGGCCGCCGCGCGCTCGTTCGTTGCGACGGCGCGCACCTGCCGCCCGAAAGTGGTCTTTTTCAGGTAGAAGATCAGGGCCGCCACCAGCACCGCGACGGTCGCGAGGATCACGATCTGCAACAGCGAGATGCGCAGGCCGAAGATGTCGTAGAACTGGATCGGGAACGTCCCGAACGGAAAGTTGAGAACCTGCGTGTTCGACACCTGCTGCGCGATGGACACGAGGATCAGGTCGACGCCGATGGACGACACGAGCGCCGGAAACTCGGCATTGCCGCGCTTGCGCAGGGTACGGAAGGCGATGAGGTCGATCAGGATCGCGATCAGGCCCGTGGCCAGCATCGAAAAGCCGATGGCCATGACGAAGGGCAGCCCGCTGATCGTGCAGTAGTACGCGATGAACGCGCCCGCCATGAACGTCGCGCCATGCGCGAAGTTGAGGAGTTTCTGAACCCCGAAGATCAGGGTGAAACCCAGTGAGAAGAGCGCGTAGACCGACCCGGAGACCAGCCCGTTCAGGATTTGCTGTGTTAGCATGCCATCCACCTGTTGTGGGGAGCCTGTCCCCGATAGACGAATAAGGGGCGGCGGCGGACCGCCACCCCTTTGGGACAGGGTTTACTCAGGCGCGACGGTGAATTCACCGTCTTTGACCTGAAGAACCTTCATGCCGAAGAAGGGCACGCGCTCTTCGTCCAGGGTGTAGGTATGCGTTCCGACGACGACCGGAACGTCCTTCTGCTCGCCAAGCGCATCACGCACACCTTCGCGGGTGGCATTGCCGGCTTCGGCGGCGTCACGGATCGCATGTGCCACGACCTGCATCCCGGAATAGCCCATCGCGTTCCATTCATCGGCCGGGAAGCCCATCTTCTCTTCGAAGTTTTCCGCGAAGGCCGACGAGAATTCGTTGTCGCCACCCGGCACCCAGGCACCGATCAGGTAGACGCCTTCGACAGCCGCTCCGCCCTTCTCGATGAAGGTCGGCGACGCGAACGCGTTGTGACCGAGGATGGCGGTATCGGGGTCGAGCCCGGCCTGTTTGAGTTGGAGGATGATGTTGGCCCCCTGCGCGGCCGGCGTGCCGACGAAGACGCAGTCCTGATCCGACGAGGCGACCTTGGTGGCCAGCGCCGAGAAGTCGCTGTCGGCCAGCGCCACACCGTCGTTCGACACGATCTCGACACCCGCTTCGGTGATGAGGTCTTCATACATCCGTTGAAGCGCGACATAGGCTTCGTTGTCCTTCACGCCGATGACGGCGCAGGTTTCGACGCCCAGCGTTTCGGCGGTGTAATCCGCGATGAAGGGCATCGTGATGCTGGCGGGCTGGGTCATGATGAACGACCACGGGCCGTTTTCCAGCACTTCCATCGAGTTCGTCGTGGTCATGACCGGGAATTCCCGCTCGTTCGCCACGTTAGCCCCCGCAAGCGCGACCGAACCCGAGGTCGGGCCCATCACCATCAGCGTCGCCGGATCGGCGGCGAGGCGCGTGATCAGCGACAGCGTCTGGGTGCGGTCGGTCGCGTCATCCTCGACGGAGAAGACCAGCTTGTTGCCCTCGCCGAAGAACCCCTGTTCGTTCAGCTCTTCGGCGGCCAGAACGGCCCCGTCGGCCACGTTCTTGCCGATAAAGGCCGCGCCGCCCGTGAGCGACTGAAGAATCACGGCCTTGTAGTCTTCTGCATGCGCAGAAGCGCCTGCGAGCATCATGGCGGCAGCACTGGTTGCCGTGAGCATAAGTGATTGCGTTTTCATAGTTTCCTCCCATTGAGTGGCCGGGCTTTGCATCCGTTTTCTGTCCGGATCGGGTCTGTGGCCTCACCCCGTTGCGTAATTTGTATGGTGGACTTGTTCATAAATATACAAGACAATCAATGAAATTCTGATCCTAAGCCGGGCAATCGGGGCCGTGCAGACAGGACAAACCAAGAGGATCAGAGGGAAAACAAGCCGACACGACGCTGTTTCAAAGGGGTTCTGCGCAATTTCCCCTTGTATACGGAGCGAGTGTTTTCCATACTCAATACTCTGAGGGAGGCCAAAATGGCGACGACGGGAGGAACACGCATGCTCGATTTCAAGGCATTCACGGCCATCACGACGATCGGGGATCTGCTGCTGCGCACCGCCTCTGTCTATCCGGACAAGGACGGGATCGTTTTCCCTGACCGCAGATTGACCTTTGCCGAGCTTGAGCGCAACGCGATGGACCGCGCCCGCGGCCTGCGCGCGCTGGGTGTGGAGCCGGGCGACCATGTGGGGATGCTCCTGCCCTCCTGCATCGAAGCGGTCGAGACCTTCTTCGCCATCGCGCTGATCGGCGCGGTGTCGGTCCCGATCAACGCCCGCTACCGCAGCGCCGAGCTTGGCTTCGTCGTCGAGAACGCCGACCTGACCGCCATCGTCACGCAGGGCAAGGTGGCCGAAGGGCTCGACTTCATCGCGCGGCTGAACGAGGCGTTCCCCTCATTGGCCGGCCAGCCCGCCGACGCGGCCCTCGACCTTGCCGAGGCCCCGCTGCTCAAGCGCGTGATCCTCACCGGCAATGATACGGCCCCCGGCTTCACCTCCGACGCGGCCTTCCGCGCGGCCGTGGGCGACGTCACCGACGAAGACATCCACGTCATCCGCAACCGGGTCCGCGTCAGCGACACCGCGCTTATGCTTTATACCTCCGGCACCACCTCGCACCCCAAGGGCTGCATGATCGCGCATGAAAGCCTGATCCGCACCGGGCAGGCGATGGCGAAACGCTATGACATGACCGAGGCCGACGTGTTCTGGTCGCCGCTGCCGATGTATCACATCGGGGCGATGTTCCCGCTCTGCGCCGCCTATTCGGTCGGCTCCACCTATCTTTCGATGCAGTATTTCGACGCAGGCGTCGCGCTGGAAATGATCCAGACGGAAAAGGCCACCGTCACCTATCCGAGCTTCGGCACCTTCATCGGCGACATGATCTATCACGACGATTTCGAGAAGCGCGACCTGTCGTCGATCCGCATCATGAACTCCAACATGGCGATGCAGCCGGCGAGTTTCGCCAAGGCCATTCAGGAAAAGATCCCGAACGCGATCCAGGTCGGCACCTTCGGGATGACCGAAACCTCGGGCACCGTGACCACCAGCTTTCCGACCGACAGCTACGAGGAACGCACCCGCCGCCTCGGCAAGCCCTTCGACGGGCTGGAGGTCAAGATCGTGCATCCCGAAACCGGCCCCTGCGGCACCGACGAGATCGGCGAGATCTGCGTGCGCGGCTTCTCGATCTTCACCGAATACTACAAGGACCCGGAAAAGACCGCCGAAGCCAAGCGTGACGGCTGGTTCCACACCGGCGACCTTGGCGCTTTCGATGCGGGCGGCACGCTCATGTTCCACGGGCGGCTGAAAGACATGCTCAAGGTCGGCGGCGAAAACGTCGCGGCGCAGGAGATCGAGGCGATGGTGACGGGCCACGAGGCCGTCAAACTCTGTCAGGTCGTCGGCAAGCCCGACCCCCGCCTGCAAGAAGTGCCCGTCGCCTTTGTCGAACTCATCCCCGGCAGCAAAGTCGAGCCGGACGAGATCATCGCCTTCTGCAAAGGCAAGATTTCCAGCTTCAAGATCCCGCGCGAGGTCCGGTTCATCACCGAATGGCCGATGTCGTCGTCCAAGATCCAGAAGTTCAAACTGAAGGAGATGCTGGAGCAATGAGTGCCACGCGCGAAGAGGCGATCCGCCTGATCCAGGAAACCTATTACAACGGCATCGACGCGGGCGACATGGCGCGCGCCGCGTCCGCCCTGGCCGAGGATGTGGACTGGTCCCATGCCCAGGTCTGGGCGCATCACGGCTTTGCCCGCGCGGAACCGTCGGGGTTCACGAGCCGGGCCGAGGTCGAAGATTTCCTGTCGGCCCGTGTCGATCAACTGGCCGAGGCCAAAATCCGGCACCGGATCGACACCCTCGTCTACGAGGACGGCAAAGGCGCGTTTCTCGGGTTGGTCGAGGGGCCGGGCGGGGAAACCAAGCCCTTCTTCGTGTGGTTCGAAATCGAGGACGGCAAGATCAGCCGGTACACGTTGCGCCCGATTTAATCCTCGGGCGCCAGCGTCACCTTGATCCCGTCGAGGTCATCCGACATCTCGATCTGGCACGACAGGCGCGAGTTCTCCTGGTAGTGTTCGGAAAATTCCACCAGCTCGAACTCGTCCGGCGATTGCTCTCCGGTCTTGCCCAGCCAGTCCTTGTCGACATAGACATGACAGGTGGCGCAGGAACACATCCCGCCGCAGATCGACGCGATGTCGAGCCCGCCGTTGTCGCGCAGGTTGAGCATCAAGGACAGGCCGTTCTCGGCGTCGATGACTTTTTCCGACCCGTCGCGGTCGACGGCGTTGATCTTGGGCATGGGGTCCTCCGTGTTTCGGATGACAATATTGTATCCAAATGACGCGGTCAACGCATACAAACTACAAGTTGATGCGTGGTGAGGTGCCGTCCCAGGCCGCGCAGGTCTCGTCGATCTTGTCGAAAAACTTGAGCAGTCCGGGGCTGGGCTGGACAAGCTCGAGGATGCGCCCGGCGTTGTCCGGGTCCGTATCCAGGTAAGCAAAAGGTATCTTTGCCTTGGTGATGCCCCCCTGAAGCACCCCGATTCCCCGCTCGGCCCATGCGGCAAGGTCAGCGTCGAGGTCTTCGGAAAGCGCGCAGACGTGGTGCAGCCCGCCGCCCGTCTCGGCAAGAAACTCGGTAAAGATCGACTCCCCGCCCCCAGTCTGCTGAATGATCTCGATCTGCATCCCGTCATGGCTCGCAATCGCCACGCGGGTCTCGGCATCGCAGGGCTTGCCCCGGAACGTGACCGAGGCATAAGGCACTGTTCCCGTGACGAAAAACGGCCCCACACCCATGACATCGACCCAGTGATCGACCGCCGCGTCGAGGTCATCGACGACATAGCCCATCTGCATGATCCTGCCGAAACGTCTGCCCATCGCGGCCTCCTTAAAAATACAGAACTTAGGGTTTGCATATACGAGAGCGGCTGATAAAATACAAGAAATTCAGATCTTGCGCGCCACCACTGCCGCGAGGCGAGGAGGAAGACCCATGAATCCGAGCGAAGTCCAGTCCATCAAGGACCAGCAAGCCTACGAATCCAAGCGCGGCGGCCCGCCCGAGGGCTTCCCCCAGCTTCCCGACATTCCCGGTGGCCGCTATGTCGACCCCGAGTTCAACAAGCTCGAAACCGAACGGATGTGGCACAAGACTTGGGTCTATGCGATCCATGCCGACGAGGTGCCCGAGGTCGGCTCCTACGTCCAGTGGACCCGCCTTGGCGAGCCGCTGTTCTTCATCCGGGGCGAGGACGAAACGGTCCGCTGTTTCTACAACACCTGCCGCCACCGCGGCGCGCCCGTCGTCACCGAAGAGTCGGGCAAGTCGCGCGGCGTGACCTGCAAATACCACGGCTGGACCTACAACACGCGCGGCGAGCTGATCAATCTGCGCGACCGCCGCGATTTCGTCGATCTCGACATGTCCTGCCGCGGCCTGATCGAGGTCCGGTGCGAGAACATCGGCAACCTCTATTTCGTCAACCTCGACTCCGAGGCCGAGCCGCTGCGCGACTTCCTTGGACCGGCAGCGCGCGATCTGGACGAGGTGAAGCCCGAGACGCTCATCCTCGTCGACAAGACGGCGATCAAGGTCAACTGCAACGTCAAGATCCTGCTCGACGCGTTCATGGAGACCTATCACCTCAAGTCGATCCACCAGAACACCGTCGACCGCTTTCTCGACCATCGCGGCACCGCGATCACGCTCTGGGACAAGGGCCACAGCCGCATGGTCACGCCCTACAAGCGCGAGGGCTGGAAAGACCCGGGCGTCAAGGGCCTGCCGGAAGTCGAGGGCGTGGACCCGTATTTCGAGAGCACCAACTACTCGCTCTTCGCCTATCCCAACTTCGTCTCGCCCATCGCGCCCGCCGGTATCCCGGTCCTGTGCTTCTGGCCCGACACGATCGACACGATGACGATCGAGGTCCACTGGTTCGCCCCCTCGTGGGGTGACGGCGAGCGGCCCGAGCGGTGGGACATGCGGCTCAAGAACTTCCTCGACATTCTGGATGAGGATCTGCAATTCGCCGATAAGATCCAGAAATCGGTCGAAAGCGCGGGCCTGCGCGGCTTCCCCCTGAATTATCAGGAGCGGCGCATCTATCACTGGCATGCCGAACTCGACAAACGGATCGGGGCCGAGGACGTGCCCGAGGAACTGCGCGTTCCCGACAAGCTGGGCGAGTGGGTCACCGATTTCGACCCGGCCGAGGCGACCAAGGCCGCCGAACCGGCCGAGAGCTGACCCGACATGAGCGCCACCTCCCCCGAGCCGCCGGTCCTCGCCGCGCGGCACGGGTCGGTTTGCGTCATCACGCTGAACCGGCCGCACGTCTCGAACGCGATGGATGCCGAGGGGTCATATCTCGTCGACCGCTATGTGCGCGAGGCCGAGGCGGACCCTGAAATCGGCGCGATCATCCTGACGGCGGCCGGGGACAAGGCGTTCTGCGCAGGGATGGACCTGAAAGAAGCCGCCGAGCGCGGTGCGGGCCACGGGCTGGTGCCGGGCGCGGGGTTCTGCGGCGTGACCGAACGGGTGATCGAGAAACCGGTGATCGGCGCGATCAACGGCGCGGCCGTCGCGGGCGGCTTTGAAATCGCGCTGGCCTGCGACTGCCTCATCGCCGCCGAAGGCGCGCTGTTCGGCCTGCCCGAAGTCAAACGCGGCATGGTCGCCTTTACCGGCGGCGTTCAACGGCTTGCCCAGCAACTCCCCCGCCAGATCGGGATGGAGATCATCACCTGCGGCACGCTCCTCCCCGCCGAACGGCTGGAGGCGCTTGGGGTCGTGAACCGCACCGTCCCGCGTGAGCGGCTGATGGACGAGGCGCTCGCCTTCGCCGACACCATGCTCGCCAATTCGTGGAAAGCCATCCGCTTTGGCAAGGCGCTTTTCAACGACGCCCAGAACGAACCGCTCCCCGCCGCGATCAACCGGGGGCACGCAAATGCAGACCGGCTTATGCGATCCGAGGACAGCCGCGAGGGTATCGCGGCCTATGCCGAGAAACGCGATGCCGACTTTCGGAGAACGACATGAACGACCAGGCAGCCGAGAAACCGAACTGGGGCCTCACGCCCGAGGAACTGGCGACGCACAAGACGATCTTCGCCCCCGACCTGCTTGAAGGTCAGCGGTTCCTCATCACCGGCGGGTCGATGGGCATGGGCAAGGCGATGGCCTTTCTCTGCGCCCGCCTCGGCGCCAAGGTGATGATCTGCGGGCGGCGCGAGGAATTGCTGCAAGAGACGCAGCAACAGGCGAAAGACCTGATCGGCGCCGACATCCATTATCGCCCCATGTCGATCCGGGACGAGGATCAGGTGGACGCGCTGCTCGACGAGACGTTCGAGGAATTCGGCGGTCTGGATACGCTCGTGAACAACGCGGGCGGCCAGTATCCGCAGAACGCCATCGACTTCACCCGCAAGGGCTGGAAATCGGTCATCGACCTGAACCTCAACGGCACATGGTGGATGATGCAGGGCGCGGCCCAACGCTGGCGCGACCGGGGCGAGCCGGGGCATGTCGTGTCCAACGTCGCCCATGTCGAACGCGGGATGCCGCAGGCCGCCCACACCTGTGCCGCGCGCGCGGGCGTCATCTATCTGACGCGCACCGTGGCGACCGAATGGGGCCCGCTCGGCATCCGGGTGAACTGCGTCGCCCCCGGCGCCATCGCGACCGAGGGCCTGTCCAACTATCCGCCCGAGGCGACGAAGCGCTTCAACAACGTGAACCCGTTATTTCGCATGGGCGACAGCTGGGACGTGGCCGAGGGCGTCGTCTATCTCTCCGGCCCGTCCGGCGATTTCATCACGGGCGAAGTGCTGACCATCGACGGCGGGATGCGGATGTGGGGCACGGTCTGGCCCGCCGGCGTGCCCGAGCAATTCCAGAAATACTGAGGTGGCGCGGCGCTGACCCGATCGGGGATCAGCGCCCGCCGCGTCTCAATCGCGCGGGATCAGGGACATGACCGCCTTGGTCACCCCGCCGTCCACGACCAGTTCGTGACCGTTGATGTAACTCGCGCCTTCGCTGTCGAGCCACATCACCGCCTGCGCTATATCGTCCTCGGTGCCCAGCCTGCGCGACGGCACCGCGCCCGACCGGCGGGCCCGGGCCGCTTCGTTCTGATAGATGCCGGTGGACATGCCGCCGTCGATCATCCCCGGCGCGACGGCATTCGCCCGCACCCCGGACGGCCCCCATTCCTGCGCCATCAGCTCGGTCAAGGCCGCAAGGCCCCGCTTGGACGAGACATAGGCATTCACGCCGGGCGAGGTCGCGATGCCCGCAATCGAGGTGACGTTGACGATGTGACCGGACCCGCGCTCGACCATGCCCCTGGCCACCAGCCGCGCCATGCTGAACGCGCCGGTCAGGTTGATCGCGGTGATCCTGGCGAACTCTTCGGTCGTCATGTCCAGGAGCGGGGCGAACTGCACCACGCCTGCGTTGTTTACCAAAAGGTCGGGCACCGCCCCGAGCGCGTCCAGCGCGGCAATCAGGCTCGCCTCGTCGGTCACGTCCCCGACAAGGCTGCGCCACGGCACGTCCCTGGCTTCGGCCAGGTCCAGAACGGCAACCTCGTACCCCCTGTCATGCGCCTCCCGCGCAATCGCGGCGCCCAGTCCGGTGGCCCCTCCCGTGATCAGTGCCAATGGCATTGGACGTTTCCTCCCGTATACATTAGACTACTCATTGAAACACAAACTCCTGACGGGGGGAAGCGCGATGGCAACGGCAACGAACCGGATGCAAACGGTGGGCGAACACCGGACGCTCTCAACCCTGCTCGACCGCGCGGCCGAACGGTTTGCGGACCGGCCCGCCCTGATCGACACGACGACCTCGCTGACCTGGGCCGAAGCCCGCGATGCGCTGGACGCGGGCTCAAACGCGGGCGATGGACCGGTGGCGCAGGCGCTCGCGGCACTCGCCGATCTCGGCCGGGGCGAGGTGGTCCGTTTCATCGACGTGCCGGCGGATGTGCCACCGCGCACGGACATGGTGTTTGCCGCCACGCGCGCCGATGGCACCGTCGATGCGGTCTGCCATTCGTCGGCCGACGCGGCGCATATCGGAACCGCGCTCGCCCTGCGCGAACAGGTCACGCCGGACGACCGGATCGCGCTGGCCGCAGCGGTGTCGAATCCCGGGTTCTGGTCGATTCTGGCTGTTTCCTTGGCCTCGGGCGCCACTCTCGACCTGTCGGGGGACATGGCGCAGGCCACGACTGGCTGGCTTATCGATCCCGACGCGGTCACGGCCTACACCCCGCAGCCGCACCTGAAACGCCTGCATCTGCGCGCCGGGCGGGAGCGTTTGGCGGAGGTCGCGGCAGCCCAGCCGGGCACCCGGATCGTGAACGGCCTGTCACTGCCAGAGACCATTGGCCCTGTCCTGTCCAGCGACCCGCGCGACCCGGCGGGGACAATCGCCACGACCAACGGCCGCCCCCTTGGCGGGGTCGAGGTCATGATCGTCGATCCCCGCACCGGGATGGACGTCATACTCTACCAGACCGGCGAAGTGTGGTTGCGCGGCACGGGGGTCTTCCTCGGCTACGCCGGACGGGCGGGCGCAGGGTTCACCGACCGTTTCTTCCGGACCGGCCTCCTCGGCCATCTCGACAGCGAGGGGCGGCTTGTCCTGCCGAAAGCCGAAGAAGACGCGCTTCTGAGCGGCTGGTAGGCCCGTTCGGACCGGCAATCACGCGTTTCTGCGATTGTTTTGTATACGCACGTCAGACTCCCATGATACAATGTATCAAAGGGAGGACCACATGGACAAGAAAACGGATCGTACGGTGGACGTGCTGGTGATCGGCTCCGGCGGCGCGGGGCTCACCGCCGCCGCGACCGCGCGCAAGGCCGGGCTCGATGTTCTCGTCGCCGAGAAAGAGCCGGTCTTCGGCGGCACCACCGCCACCTCCGGCGGTGTCATCTGGATCCCGAACAACCGCCACGCCAAGGCGCTGGGGAAAGAAATCGGGGTTCACGACACGCCCGAAGACGCCCGCACCTATGTCCATATCGAGGCCGGGCAATATGTCGACGAACCCCGCGTCGAGGCTTACCTGAAATACGGCCCCCTCATGGTCGATTTCATCGAGGACCAGACCGAGGTGCGCTTTCACGCGATGGAGTTCCCCGACTACCACCCCGAGGAACCGGGCGCGTCCAAGATCCGCTCGCTCGGCACGCTCGAATACGACGCGCGCAAGATGGGGCCGCTGATGAAAACGCTGAAGGGCGAGCTGCCTCAGACGCTGTTTCTCGGTCTCGCGCTTGGCTCATCGCTCGAAATGAAGACCTTCATGAAGGCCGGGCGCTCGGCCAAGGCGATGGGCTTCGTGATGAAACGCATGGTGCGCCACTTCCGCGACCTCGCGCTGCACGGCTCGACCCAAAGCATCGTGCGGGGCCGCGCCCTGATCGCCCGCCTCGCCCGCACCCTCGCCGACGACGGCGTGCCGTTCTGGCTGGAAAGCCCCGCCCGCGAACTGATCGAGGAAAACGGGCGCATCACCGGCGCACGGCTCGCCACCCCCGACGGGCTGGTCGAGGTGCGCGCGCGGCACGGCGTCGTGCTCGCCGGGGGCGGCTATCCCCGCGACCGCGACCGCCGCCGTGACCACCACCCCGGCGTCACCGCGACGATGGACCCGGTCCTGCCCGTCCCGATGGGCAATACCGGCGACGGCGCGCGTATGGCCGAGGGGATTGGCGCGCGGTTCAACGGCCACCTGTCCTCCGCCGCCGCATGGATGCCGACCTCGCAACTGCCCGGCGCCACCGACGAAACCGGGGTCTGGCCACACCTCGTGGACCGGACCAAGCCCGGGTTCCTGATGGTCACGCCGGACGGGCGCCGGTTCGCGAACGAATCGCAGAACTACCGCGACCTCGGCATCCACATGATCGCCGCGTTCGAGGACCGCGGCACCGACGCCGCATGGCTTATCGCCGATCACCGCGCGATCAAGCGCTGGGGCATCGGCTTCGTGCGCCCCTTCCCCATTCCGCACGGGCATTATGTGCGCAGCGGATACCTCAAGCGCGGCCAGACGCTTGACGACCTCGCCGCGACCTGCGGCATCGACGCGACCGAGCTGCGCGCCACCGTCCACCGCTTCAACGGGTTCGCCAAGGCGGGGGTGGATGAGGACTTCGGGCGCGGCGCGTCGGATTACGACCGCCATCACGGCGACGACGAGAACCACCCCAACCCCGCCCTCGGCGCGTTGGAAACCGGACCGTTCTACGCCGTGCGCATCTATCCCGGCGAGATCACGTCCTACAAAGGCCTCGCCACCGACGTTCATGCCCGCGTGCTCGGCCATGACGATCAGCCCATCGCGGGGCTGTATGCCGTGGGCAACGATCAGGCCAACGTGTTCGGCGGCGGCTATCCCGGCGCGGGTGGCACCATCGGGCCGGGCATGGTCTTCGGCTGGATCGCCGCCAAGCACATCGCGGAGAGCGCAGGCCACGCGCTGCCCGGCATCGCCCCGGCGGCACAGGCGGAGTCGGCCGCATGAGCGCCGCGACCCGTTCCTGCGACGTTCTGATCGTCGGCACCGGGGGTGCCGCCTTCACCGCGGCCCTCGCCGCCCGCGATCAGGGGCTCGACGTCGTGATGGCGGAAAAGGCACCTTACTTCGGCGGCACCACCGCGACCTCGGGCGGCGGCCTCTGGGTGCCCGGCACGCGCCATTCCAAGTCCATCGAAGAACAGGCGGGCGAAACCGACGACCGGGACAAGGCGCGCCGGTATCTTGAGATCGAAAGCGGTCAGCACCTCGACCCGGTCAAGATCGACGCCTTCCTCGATGACGGCCCGCGCATGATCGACTTTCTCGAGGACAAGACGCATGTGCGTTTCATGGCCATGCCCTTCCCCGATTACCATTCGGAGCAGGAGGGCGCGTCCTGCGTCCGCTCGATCTTTACCCAGCCCTACGACCTGCGACATCTCGGCCCCCTCGCGGACAAGCTCAAACGCGAGCTGCCCCAGACCTCGTTCATGGGCATGACCATGCGCTCGGGTGCAGAGGTGAAGATGTTTTTCACCGCGACCCGGTCGTGGGCGGCCTTCAAACACGTTGCGAAGCGGATGACGGGTCATGCCGTCCAGATGCTGCGCTACGGTCAGTCGCAACAACTGACCACGGGCCGCGCCCTGATCGCAAGGCTGGCGAAAAGCGCCGACGAGGCGGGGATCGACATCCTGCTCTCCTCCCCCGCGACCGACCTGATCCGCGAGGGCGACGCGGTGACGGGCGCGGTTCTGGGCACCCCAGACGGCCCGCTCAGGATCGAGGCGAAGGCGGTGATCCTCGCCGCCGGCGGCTATGCCCGCGACCCCGCCCGCCGCGCGGCCGAGCACCCGAAACCGGTCAACGATCAGCCGGTGGTCGCCCCCCTGCCCACGGGCAACACCGGCGACGCGGCGAACATGGCCGAGGCCATCGGCGCGCGGTTCCAGTCGAACGCCGCGAATGCCTCGGCCTGGATGCCGGTGTCGAAACTGCCGGGCGTCGATGATTTCACGGGGGTCTGGCCGCATCTGGTCGACCGCTACAAACCCGGCTTCGTCATGGTCCTGCCGGACGGCCGCCGGTTCGCCAACGAATCCGCGAGCTATCATGATCTGGGGCGTGAGATGATCGCGGCGATGGCGGCGCGCGGCGCCGAACACGCCTGGATCATCGGTGATGGTCCCGCGGTGCGCCAATGGGGAATCGGGCATGTGAAACCCTGGCCGATGCCCAAGGGCAAGCTGGTGCAATCGGGGTATCTGCTGGTGGCTGACAGCCTCGATGCACTTGCCCGGAAAGCCGGGATCGACGCTGGCGCGCTGGTGGACGAGATCGAGCGATTCAACACCCACGCCCGCACCGGCGAGGACCCCGCGTTCCACCGGGGACGCGCGCCCTATGACCGCTATCACGGCGACGAAACCCAGACGCCGAACCCAAGCCTGCGACCGTTGGAGCGCGGCCCGTTCTACGCGGTCAAGGCGTTCGCGGGCGAGATCGGCAATTTCAAAGGGCTGGCGACGGACGAACATGCACAGGTGCTCGACACCGCCGACCGCCCGATCCCGGGCCTTTATGCCGTGGGCAACGACATGGCCAATGTGTTCGGGGGTGCCTATCCCGGCGGCGGGGGCACGCTCGGCCCCGGCATGACCTTCGCCTACCGGGCCGCGCGTCATGCCGCGGATCAGATCAGGGCGGGCTAGCTCAGCGCCAGCTTGGCCGCGTTGGCCCCGGCCACGCGGCCAAAGATCACCGCATTGCCCACCGAGGCCCCGCCACCGGCATAGCACGGGCCGGCGAACCCGCCGGTCGTCTCGCCCGCCGCGAACAGGCCCGGCATCGCACGATCCGCCTGATCGCGCACCCGCGTTTCGGCGTCGATGCGCAGCCCCGTCCCGGTCCAGCACACGATCGCGGGCCGGATGCGCACGCCATAGAACGGCGGCGTTTCGATCGGGCGCAGATGGCCCTCGTCCTTGAAATAGGCACTGTCATGGCCCGCGCGGGCATCTTCCGAGTACCGCTCGGCGGTCGTGACCAGCGCGGCCGGGCGCACCCCGATCCGCTCGGCCAGGTCGGTGAGCGTGTCGGCCCTGACCACCGGGCCTTTCTCGGCGAATTCGGCCAGCCGGTCGGCGGCCCAGTTCGGCGCGGGATGCGCCTTGGCCTCGGCCCGCGCGGCCTCATCGAACACTGCGAAACACTCGCCCGCCGTCTGGGTCGACAGCACTTCGGACAGCACGGAATACTCGGTGGATTCGTCGATGAACCGCCGCCCCTCGTGGTTCACATGCACGACCCAGGGCGGCAGATAGCTTTCGACGTCATGGGCAAACCCCGGCGTCATCAACAGCAGCCCCCGGTCATGGCCCACAAGCTCGGCCCCGGCACGCCGCGCCATTTCCAGCCCGTCGCCCCGGCACTCATCCGCGCCGATATACCACGCGAGTTCGCCCTGTTTCGCCGCCGACGGATAAAGCTCGGCCCAGAGCCGCCGGTTGGCCCCGAACCCGCCCGAGGCGATGATGACCGCGCCCGCCCGGATCGGGTCGCCGTCAACATAGACGCCCGTGACCCGGCCCCCCTCAACCACCAGCCCTTCGGCCCGCGTGTGGGTGGCAAGGTCCACGGACCGGCCCGACAGCGCGCCCTCCAGCACCTCGGCAATCTCGGCCCCGTGCCCCTCGGCCCGATGCCCGCGCCGGATCTTGTCCACGCCCGAGACATAAAGGTTCTCAAGTGGGAAATTCACGCCCAGCCCGACCATCCATTCGAAGGTCGGCGCGGACAGGTCGCAGTAGCGGCGCACCAGCGCGGGGTCCACTTTGTATTGGTTCACGGTCATGTAGTAGTGAAACTGGCTCTCCGCGTCGTCCTCGATCCCGGCCTGCCGCTGGAGCGAGGTTCCGGCGGCCCAATAGACCCCACCCGACAGCGCGGTCGATCCGCCCGCCCTGGCCCCGGCCTCGATCAACAGCACGCGCGCACCGGCATCGGTGGCCTCGATGGCCGCGGCCAGCCCCGCGCCCCCGGCCCCCACGATGATGACGTCGTAATCGGTGTCAGACATTCACACGCTCCTCCCGGTCCGCCTTCATCATGTCCGCTGCTTTCTCGGCGATCATGATGATCGGCGCGTTGGTGTTTCCATGCGGCAGGCGCGGCATCACCGCCCCGTCCACGACCCGCAGGCCGGCGATCCCATGCACCCGCAGGCGCGGGTCGACCACTGCGCCGCGCGCCGGGTCCGGCCCCATCTGGCAGGTGCCGACAGGGTGCAGGTTCGCAATCGCCGCGCCGCGCAGCCAATCCTCGATCTCGTCATCGGTGGTATGCTCGGTTCCCGGCGCAATCTCGCCCTCGACGTAACCCGAGAGCGCCGGTTGCGCCGCGATATGGCGCACCAGCTTGACCGCCCGTACCATCGTCGCCCGGTCCACGGCGTCGCGAAAGAAGTTCATCCTGATCTCGGGCGGCGCGGTCGGGTCGGTCGAATTCAGCCGGATCGTCCCAGTCGAGCGCGGGTCGAGATGCACGGGGCTCATCGTGAAACCGGGGAACGGATGCGCCGTCATCCCCGCCTTGGTGCGCCCCGCCACCGACCACATGTTCGTGTTGATCTGGATGTCCGGCCGGTGCTTGTCAGGGGTCGAGCGGGCAAAGACCCCCGCGAATATCCCGCTCGACGCCAACGGCCCGCGCCTGGCCAGAACGTATTGCGCCCCGGCGATCACCTTGCGCAGCGGGCTGTTGGCCAGCTCGTTGATCGTCACCGGCTTTTTGCAGCGAAACATCAGCGAGCAATAGAAATGGTCGCGCAGGTTCTCGCCCACCCCCGCCAGATCATGCACCACCGGCACGCCCCGGTCGCTCAGGTGGCCCGCCGGACCGATCCCCGATTGCAGCAGGATCTGTGGCGAGCCGAACGACCCCGCCGACAGCACCACCTCGCCCCGCTCGGACAGCATCGCGGTCTCCAGCCCTTCTCGCCGTTTGTACTCCACGCCGATGGCGCGCCGCCCCTCGGTCAGCACCCGCGTCGTCTGCGCCCCGGTGATGACGGTCAGGTTCGCGCGCCCCCGCACCGGGTTGAGATAGGCGCGCGCCGTCGAATGACGCCGCCGGTCCTTGGTCGTGGTCTGGAAATGACCCGCACCCTCCTGGGTCGCCCCGTTGAAATCGCGGTTGCGCGGCAGTCCGGCCTCACAGGCGGCGGCCACGATGGCATCCGCCACCTCGTTCCCGCCCGCCTGATCCGACACCCGCAGCGGCCCGCCGGTGCCGTGCAGGTCATCGCCCCCGCGCGTATTGTCCTCGGCCTTCTTGAAATAGGGCAGCACATCGTCCCAGCCCCAGCCGGTGTTCCCCATCTGCCGCCAGCCGTCGTAATCCTCGGGATGACCGCGGATATAGAGCATGCCGTTGATCGCGGACGAGCCACCCAGAACCTTGCCGCGCGGCTGATACATCCGCCGGTCGTTCAACTCCGGCTCCGGCTCGGTCTCGAACATCCAGTTCACCTTTGGATTGGTGAACAGCATCGGATAGCCCATCGGCGGCGTGATCCAGAACGCTTTATCTTCCGGCCCGGCTTCGAGCAGCAGGACACGCGCTTCGGGAATTTCCGACAGCCGTGTCGCCATCACCGCGCCGCCAGAGCCGCCCCCGACGACGATATAGTCAAAGGGGGTCACACCACGCCCGTGATGGTGTCTATCTCTGCCAATTCATCCTCGCTCAGCGCCCATCCGGTCGCCGCCACGTTGGCCTCGATCTGGCTGGGCTTGGTCGCGCCCGCCATGACGCTCGCCACCATTGGCCGCGTGAGCAGCCATGAGAACGCAAGCTCCACGAGCGTGCGCCCGCGCGCCTCGCAAAACGCCATGAGCTTTTCGGTCTTGTCCCAGTTTTCTTCCGTCAGATAGCGCCCGGCCATCCCTTCGAGCTTGTCGAACCGGCTCCCCTCGGGGATCGCGTCGCGCTTGTATTTCCCGGTGAGCAGCCCGCTCGCCAGCGGGAAATACGGCAGGAACCCGATGCCATAGGCCTCCAGCGCCGGGATCAGCGCGGTCTCGTTGTCGCGCCGCAGCAGGCTCAGCTCCGCCTGCGTCCCGATGAACCGATTGGTCCCCAGTTCGCGCGCGATATATTCCGCCTCGACCATCTCCCACGCCGCAAGATTGCAGCAGCCGATATAGCGCACCTTGCCGGCCCGCATCAGATCGTCCATCGCGCGCAGCGTCTCGTCGATGGGCGTCTCGGGGTCGGACCAGTGAAACTGGTAAAAGTCGATGTAGTCGGTTTTCAGCCGGATCAGGCTCTCATCAAAGGCGCGCACGATATTGGCGCGGCTCCCGCCCTTCGACCCGTCCGGCATCTTCAGCCCGGCCTTGGTCGCCAGCACGATGTCCTTGCGCCGCTCGCCCAGAACCTGACCCATGATTTCTTCCGACCCGCCGCCATTGCCATAGACATTGGCGGTGTCGAAAAACGTGATCCCGGCGTCGATGGCCGCGTCGATCACCGCGCGGCTTTGCTCAAGGTCGATGGTCCAGCCGAAGTTGTTGCAGCCCAGCCCGACGGTCGAAACCTTCAACCCCGAACGCCCCAGATTGCGATAGTCCATGACGCGCTCCTCAGATGTTCACGGCGCGGCCATAGGCGGCCATCACGGCCTCCTTCATGACCTCGGAAATGGTGGGATGCGGATAGATCGTGTCGATTATCTCGGCTTCGGTGCTCTCCAGCTCCATCGCCGTCGCGAACCCGTGGATCAACTCCGTGACCTCCGGCCCGGCCAGGTGCGCGCCGATCAATTCTCCGGTCTCCGCGTCGAAAATCACCTTGGCCATGCCCTGATCGTCGCCAAGCGCGATGGCCTTGCCGTTGGCGAGGAACGGGAACTTGCCGACCTTGATCGTCCGCCCGGCCTCCTTGGCCTGCGCTTCGGTCAGACCGATGGAAGCGACCTGCGGATCGCAATAGGTGCAGCCGGGGATGCGGTCCTTGTTCATCGGATGCACCGCCTCGCCCGCGATGGCCTCGACGCACAGCGCGGCCTCATGCTCGGCCTTGTGGGCCAGCATCGGCGCGCCGGTGATGTCCCCGATGGCATAGACCCCTTTGACGGTGGTGGCCCCGGCCCCCGTCGTCGGAATCAGACCCTGTTCCAGCGCGATACCAAGCGCCTCCAGCCCCAGACCCTCGGTATTGGCCACGACCCCGGCGGCGGAAATGACCCGCTCGACGTCGAGCGTATCACCCCGCGCCAGCGACAGGGTCACACCCTTCTTCGACAGTTCCGCGCCCTCGATCTTGGTTCCCGTCCGGAACGCGATGCCGCGCTTTTCCAGCGCCTTTTGCATGAAGGCCGACACCTCGGCATCCTCAGCGGGCAGGATGCGGTCGACCATCTCGACCACCGTCACCTCGGTCCCCATCGCGGCATAAAAGCTCGCGAATTCGACGCCGATGGCCCCCGACCCGACAATGGCAAGGCTCTTGGGCGCGGCCTCGGGCTTGAGCGCTTCGAAATAGGTCCAGATGCGGTCGCCGACCGGCTCCAGCCCCGGCAAGACACGCGGGCGCGCCCCGGTGGCGATGATGACGTGATCGGCTGAATATGTGCCGTGCGATTTGACCCCTTTGGGCGCGGGCGCCTGCGGCTCACAGGCCGGCTTGTCCGGCGCGCCGACCTCGACCGTGCCCGGGGCGGTCAGTTTCGCCTGCCCCCAGATCACGTCCACCTTGTTCTTCTTCAACAGCATCCCGACCCCGCCATTCATCCGCTCGGCAATCCCGCGCGAGCGTTTGACGATGGCCGCGATATTCGGCTTGGCCTTGCCCGACAGGTCGATCCCGAACGCGTCCGCGTGCTGCATATGCGTCAGCATCTCGGCGGACCGCAGCATCGCCTTGGTCGGGATGCAGCCCCAGTTGGAACAGATGCCGCCCAGATGCTCGCGCTCGACAACCGCGGCCTTGAGCCCCAGTTGCGCGGCCCGGATCGCCGCGGTGTAGCCGCCGGGGCCGCCGCCGATCACGATGATGTCGTAGTCTGCCATGGTTATCGTCCCTTGAACTCTGGTTTGCGCCGCGCGATGAACGCCGCGACGCCTTCGCGGAAATCCTCGCTTTGCGCTGCTGCAACGAACTGGTCACGCTCGGCGGCAAGCTGGTCGGCCAGCGTGGTGCGCGGGGCCGCGTCCACCAACCGGCGAAAGCGCCCGAAACTGGCGGTCGGCCCTTTGGCGATCTGGGCGGCAAGCGCCCGCGCGACCTCGTCCACCTCATCCGCCGGGCACAGCCGCGACACCAGCCCCGCCGCCTGCGCGTCCGTGGCCGACAGCGGCGCACCGGTCAGCATCATGTCCATGACGCGGGCGCGGCCCAGCCGGTGGGTCAGGAACCACGAACCGCCACAATCGGGCACGCCCGCCACCTGGTCATAGGCCATGACGAATTTCGCGCCCTCATCGGCCACCACCACGTCGGCATTGGCCACGAGCGACAGCCCGGCCCCCGCCGCCACGCCCCGCACGGCGGCCACGACCGGCGCGTCGTTTTCGCGCAGCGCAAGGATCGCGGGGTTCAGCACCTCGAGCAGCGCATCGACCACCTCATGCCCGCGCGCGGGATCGGCGGCCATTGCCGACACGTCACCGCCCGCAACGAACGCGCGCCCCTCGCCCGACAGCACGATGGCGCGGATAGCGGGGTCGCCCGTCACATCCGCCACCGCCGCCGCAAAGGCCCGCGCCAGCGGCAGGTCCAGCGCGTTGAGCGCCTCGGGCCGGTTGAACCGCAGTTCGGCCACCGCGCCCGCTTTGGTCACCTTCACAAGATCGGTCATGTGGCAAAGTCCTCCCCCCTTCGTATACGGAATTTCCGTCTTGTGTGTAAAGAAAGCATTTCCCGTATTCACGGCGCGGCCCCCGCAAATCTTCGGTTTTCAGTTATTTATGCCAGTCTCCGCGCAAACGCACCGCAAGCCGCCCCGCGATCTTTCCTTGCCAATGGACAGGAAACGGGTTTTTCTGTATACGAACGTCAAAGGGCCGAACCGGGCCGGAATCAAACGGGAGGAACAGGCATGGATCTTGGCCTGAAAGGTAAGAAAGCAATCGTCACCGGCGGCACCAAGGGCATCTGTCGCGCCCTGCTCGACATTCTGGTCGAGGAAGGCTGCGACATCGCCTTCTGCGCGCGCTCGGAAGATGACGTGAAAGCCACGGCGGCCGAGCTTGACGGCAAGGGCGTCAAGGTGATCGGCGGCGTCGCCAACGTGAAAGAGGTCGAGGGCTACCAACAGTGGCTCAAGGATGCCGCCGAAGAGCTAGGCGGCTGCGATATCTTCGTTCCCGGCGTCTCCGCCGGCGGCGGCATGGACGGCGAGAAGAGCTGGTATAAAGCCTTCGAGATCGACCTCATGGGCGTCGTGCGCGGCTTCGACGCGCTGTTTCCCTACATGAAGGCCTCGGGCAATGCCTCGGTCGTGTTCATCTCGACCACTGCGGCGGTCGAAACCTTCATCGCGCCGATGCCCTACAACTCGATCAAGGCCTCGCTCATCACCTATGCCAAGCAGATGAGCCAGTTCCACGGCAAGCGCGGCATCCGCTTCAACGTCGTCTCCCCCGGCCCGATCCTCATCGAGGGCGGTTCCTGGGCGCAGATCCGGGATTCGGATGAGCCGTTCTTCAACTCGATCCTCGCACAGCAGCCCGACGGACGTATGGGCGAGGCCGACGAAGTGGCCAAGTGCATCGCCTTCCTCGCCTCCGACGCGGCGAGCTGGGTCACGGGCACCAACCTGATCGTGGACGGCGGCTTTACCAAGCGCGTGCAGTTCTGATCCCTCATGGTCATCCGCTATGATGCGCCCCTGAACCTTCTGGTTTCGACCAAGGGGCATCCGTTCGACAAGCCGGCCTTCTTCGGCATGTTCGACGACATGCGCGGCATGACATGGACCCATGCGGAACAGCCCGCCACGGCGGCGCTGATGTCACCTGAGAGCGCGTCGGATTTCGACGCGCTCTTGTTCTACGACGTACCGGGGCTTCAGTTCAAAACGCCGAAAGCTCCGAACCTGATCGAACCAACTGATGCGTTCAAGACGGGGTTCCGGGATCTGCTCGACGCGGGCAAACCGATGATCTTCCTCCACCACGCCGTCGCCGGCTGGCCGCTGTGGGACGAGTATGCCGAAGCCATCGGGACGCGCTTTTTCTACCAGCCGGGCCAATACAAAGGCCGCGACTATCCCGACAGTGGATACCTGTTCCCGGTCGAATTCACCCTCACGCCCGAGGGCGACCATCCGGTGACCGAGGGGCTGGAACCGTTCAAGCTGACCGACGAGCTTTACCTCATGGACATGCTCGAGGATGACATCGTGCCGCTCCTGCGCGCCGACTTCGACTTTGAGCAGGACAATTTCTATTCCGCCGCCAACGCGCTCAACGCCCGGATGTGGACCCGCGACGGCTGGTCCCACGGCCCCGGCACGAACCTCATCGCCTGGGCCCGCGCGGCGGGCAACGCCCCCACCGTGACGATCCTGTGCGGCAACGACGCCACCACCTATGGCGACGAGAATTTCCGCAGGCTCTTGCGCAACGCAATCGACTGGGTGACGAGCGACGCGGCGGCCGACTGGGCACGCAGGCAATGACCGAGCCAAGCGAAACCGTCTCCGCCGCCGGGGAAGAAACCGCCGCAACGATGCTGGCCCGCGCCGCGCGGGACTGGCCCGACACCACCGCGATCATCGTCGATGACGCGCGCCTGACATGGGCCGAGCTTTACGCCGAGGCCCGGCAATGGGCGCGGGCGCTCCGCGGTGCCGGGGTGGCTCCGGGCGCCCATGTCGGCGTGCTCATGCCCAACTGCATGGATTACGTCCGCCTGTTCTATGCCACCGGGATGATCGGGGCCGTGACCCTGACCATCAACGCGCGGTTCAAGGACGATGACCTCGCCTATGCCGTCCACCATTCCGACATGGACCTCTTGTTCATCGGCGGCCACGCGCTCCCCCACATGGATTTCCACGCGATGCTCACCCGCATCTACCCGGATCTCGACATCTGGAACGGCGGCCCCCTCGACCTCGAAGAGGCCCCGCGCCTGCGCGCCGTCTACAACCTCGCCGACCCGCGCGAGACGACATGGCCGACGCGCGAGACCTTTCTCGCCGGGGCCGACAGCGTGCCCGACGCCCGCATCGACGCGCTGATCGCCAGCACCGCGCCCGACGACCACGCGCTGATGATGTATTCCTCCGGCACCACGGCGCATCCCAAGGCCTGCATGATCACGCACCGGACCCTGTCGATGATCGGCCAGAGTTTCGCGGAACGGTTTGAGCTTTCGCCCGCCGACAGCGTGATGAACCCCCTGCCCTTCTTCCACATGTCCACGATGCTTCCGATGGCCGCCTGCCGCGCCTCGGGCGCCACGCAGATCTGCACCGCGCATTTCGAACCGGGGCGCACGCTGGAACAGATGGAGGCAGAGAAGGTCAGCTTTGGCTACCTGTCCTTCCCGACGCTGGTCAATCAGGTGATCCAGCACCCCGACTTCAAAACCCGCGACCTGTCGTCCCTGCGGTTCCTGCACACCGTCGGCCCCGCCGACCTGATGGAGAAATACACCCGCGCCTTCCCCGCCGCGCAATACATCAACGCCTACGGCCTGACCGAGGCGACCGGCGTGTGTTGCTTCACCGACCCCCGCGATCCGCCTGCCGAGGCCACGCAGGTGTCGGGCCGCGTGTTCGACGGCGTGCTGGCCAAGGCGGTCGATCCGACCACCGGCAAGGATGTCGGCCCCGGTGAACGCGGCGAAATCTGGATCGGCGGGTTCTGCCTGTTCGACGGCTATTACAAGGACACCGACAAGACCGCCGAGACGCTGGTCGACGACGGCAAATGGCTACGCACCGGCGACATGGGCTATGTCTCGACCGACGGCCACATCACCTACGACGGGCGGCTGAAGGACATGCTCAAGATCGGCGGCGAAAACGTCGCCGCGCTCGAGATCGAGACGTTCCTGTGCTCCCACCCCGACATCCAGATCGCGCAGGTGATAGGGGTCGAGGACGATCACCTGTTCGAAGTCGCCGCGGCCTATGTCGAGCTCATCCCCGGCTCCACCCTCACCCCCGAAGAGGTGGTGGACCACTGCATCGACCAGATCGCCAGCTACAAGATCCCGCGCTACGTCCGCATCGTGGACGCCTGGCCGATGTCGACCACCAAGATCCAGAAGTTCAAACTCTCCCGCGACTTTTCGCGCGAGGAAAAGATCGACCCCAAATCCCGCGCCCGCGCGTCCTAGCGCAACAGCCGGACAAGCATCCGCGCCCGGTGATCCTGCCCGCCATAGAACACGGCGAGCAGGCGCACGGTTTCGGTTTTTTCGTCCGCGTCGAAATAGAACACCGCCCGCCCCTTGGTCACGCTGCGCAGGCCCGGTCCAAGCTCGGGCCGCAGCGTGCCCTGAAACGGCACGGCACCCAGTCCCTCCATCGCCGTTTCGATCTCGCGGATGCGGGTGGCCGCGCGGTCGAACGCCACGTCCGGTTCGTCGCCGAAATCCTGTGCCGCCTGATAGAGAAAGTCGAAGATCAGGCTCAGGTCACGCGCCACCGCCGTGGCGCGAACAACCTTATAGGCCAAGGTCCGCCCGCTTGCGTGCCAGCATCGCCTCAGTGTCGGCCCGCCCCGCGTCGAGCGACACGAAATCACCCCGGCGCCGCTCATCCAGCAGAACGCGCAACGCCTCGGTCGTGGTGGATTGATCGCGCATCAACTCCAGTCCATGCTGAAGCACCGCGCTCATGCTGGGAAACCGCCCTTGCGCGACAAGCTCGCGCGCAAAGGCATCTTGCGTTTCTGTCAGTGAGATCGAGGCTTTCACGCTCATGGCCGGCTCCTGATGCTACTCAGTAGTATATGAGGCCCGCCCCAACCCCGTCAACCCGCCTCCCGCGCCGCCTTCGCTGCCTTGGCCGCCGCCACGATCTCGGCGTTGGTCGGGTTGCGGCGCAGGGTGACACCGCCGTTCACCTGCATCACCTCGCCGGTGATGAAGCAGCCGTCCGTACAAAGCCAGGTGATCGCCTCGGCGGTGTCCTCCAGCGTGCCGACGCGACCCAGCGGATATTCCTTCTCGAACGCGCCGACCACGGCGGGGTTTCGCGCCGCCCGCTCGGTCATCGGCGAGGCGGTGAAACCGGGGGCCACGCTGTTGGCCCGGATGCCGCGATGCCCGAACTCGTTGGCGATGGTGCGGATGACCTGATCGATCCCCGCCTTGGTGCCCATATAGGCCGAATGGTCGTCCATCATGATCTTGGCCGTCGCGGACGAGACCTGAACGATCGACCCGCCATCCGCCATCTCGCGCAGCGCGGCCTGAAAGAACTGAAACGGCCCGACGAATTGCAGGGCGCACATCTTCTCCAGCTCCTCGCGGGTGTTGTCGAGGAACGGGGTCAACAGACCCCAACCGGTGCAATTGACCGCCAGATCGATGCCGCCGAACGCATCGACACAAGCCCCGACCATCGCCGCAAGCTGCGCCTCGTCGGTGATGTCGCACAGCGCCCAGGCCCCGCCGATCTCATCCGCCAATGCCTTGAGCGGCCCCTCGTGCCGCCCGGCCACCAGCACCTTCGCGCCCTCGGCCGCGAACTGGCGGGCGGTGACCTGGCCAAGGTTGCCCTCGGCCGCCGCGCCCAGAATGATCGCGCGTTTGTCCTGTAGTCTTCCGGTCATCGTGTCCTCCTCAGACATCGGGGGTCGGCCAGTCCTCGCGGATCGGCGCAGCGCCGTCCCAGTCGGCCGCGGCCTCCCGGACCTGGCGGAAAATGGATTGGCGGGCGGGGGTGTATTCCGTCACCTCCCAGGCGAAATGCGGGCGCTTCGGATGCTCGAAATAGGCGATCCGGCCCAGCCCGGTATGGGCGTCGAACACCTGCCGGTAGCCCCGGTCGCGCGCGGCCCGCGCCACCGCATCGACATCCGTCACCCAAGACGATGTGCTGTGCGGCACCAGACCATCACCGAACCGGTCCAGAAACCGGGAATAAAGCGTCGGCGCGGCACTTTTCTGCACGATTACCTCAAGCTGAAGTCCGGCCCCGTGGGTCAGCGCCGCATCCACGACGACGGGCGTCTCCACCCCGTCCACCCGGCTGTTGGGCACCGCATAGTCGCGCTTCACGAACCACGGGCCGACCCCCAGGCTGTCGGTGAGAAACCCGAGCGCACGGTCGAGGTCATCGCTCACATATGCGATCTGCCGGATCTCGCCAAAGATGCTCATGATGGCCCCACCTCTCTTTCGTATACCAATACAGCAGTTTTCGCATACACGAAACCCGGAACCATCAAGGGTATCCACCCCCCATTCGATCACAACGTGTGAAAAATGGTGCGTTCCCGCGCGAAACCTGTCGAAAGCACAGCATTGTTCTGGATCAACGCGTATTCGGAATGTTATAGTAAAAAACACGAAATAGATTGCAGACGACTGCGGAAAGGGCGGATCGCCAATGGCCAAAACTTCGGGCATGACTCACGCGCAAACGGTTCGACTTGCACTGGAAGACGACATTTTCGCTGGGCGTCTGGCCCCCGGTGCCTCGCTCGATGAGGAGGCTCTGGCCCGACGGTTCTCGGTCTCCCGCACCCCCGTGCGCGAGGCGATGTTGCAGCTCATCCAGTCCGGCCTCGTCGAAAAGCGCCCGCGTCAGGGCGCCATCGTCGCCCAGATCGACCTGTCCGACATGATCCGCCTGTTCGAGGTGATGTCGGAACTCGAAGGCATCTGCGCGAAATTCGCGGCCCGGCGCATGACGCCGCAGGAACGCACCGCGCTGCGCAAGCTGCACGAAGCGTCCGAGGCCGCCTACAAGGCCAACAAGGACGACGAGTATTACCACCTCAGCCGCAAGTTTCACCTGATGGTGATCGAGGGCACGCACAACCACGAACTGATCGAGACGACGAACCGTCTGGGCATCAAGCTCGTCCCTTACCGCCGCTTCCAGCTGTCCTATCCGGGCCGCTCGGAAAACAACCTGCGCGACCATGAACATATCATGGAGGCGATCTGTGCCGGCGATTACGAAAAGGCCGCCGACCTGTTCCGCAAGCACACCAACGTGCAGGGCGACGTGCTGGCCGAATACATCGCGCTCGGCGACCGGGAAGTCAGCAAGCTGAAATCCGCGGGCTGAACGGCCCCCGAACATGGAAAAGCCGCCGGGGGAGGAGACCCGGCGGCTTTTCTTGATCGCGGCTGCCTCAGGAAACGAGTTTCAGGGGCGCTTCGACCAATCCCTTGAGCGTCGACAGGAACCTGGCGGACAGCGCCCCGTCCACGGCCCGGTGATCCGACGACAGCGTGGCCGACATGACGGTCACGAACCCGACGCCCCCGTCGATCTCGCGCGCTTCCCGGCGCGGCCCGCCCACGGCGAGGATCGCGGCCTGCGGCGGATTGATGATCGCGTCGAAATTGCGCACCCCGAACATGCCGAGGTTGGACAGGGTAAAGGTCCCGCCGCTCAGATCCTCGGCCGTCAGGCTGCGGTCGCGCGCGCGGGTGGCGAGGTCTTTCGCATCCGCCGCGATGTCACGCAGGCCCCGCCCCGCGACATTGCGCACCACGGGGGTAATCAGCCCGGCATCGATGGCCACCGCCATCGCGATATCGGCCTGATCGT
Organism: Maritimibacter sp. UBA3975; assembly: GCF_002384975.1. NCBI lineage: Bacteria > Pseudomonadati > Pseudomonadota > Alphaproteobacteria > Rhodobacterales > Roseobacteraceae > Maritimibacter > Maritimibacter sp. UBA3975. The sequence goes on along the minus strand of NZ_DGCP01000018.1, from coordinate 3,719 downwards.
AAGGCGTGATCCCGGTCTCGGTCACATGCACGTTCACGTCCGGGTGCTTTGCCAGCGCCAGACCACAGGCCTTGATGAGCAGATCGTTGACCGACACCTTGGGATCGCCTTCGTCAGCCGATCCGTTCATCCCCCGGCGCAGGTCCATGAGCGCGTCGATCTCGATATCGACGGTCGTATAGAAATGCGGCACCGTCTGTTTCGACGTGGTCAGCGCCTTGACGATGGATTTGCGCATCCCCGTGAACGGCTGCTCCGCGCCCGCATTCGCCGGCCCCGAAGCCGCCGCGACCGCACCACCGCGCGCCACCGGCGCCGGACGGGTCCACAGCCCAGCGGCCAGCGCGGCCTCCTGCGCGTCCTCCAGCGACACCCGGCCCTTGCGGCCCGTGCCGGTCAGACCCTTGAGCGCAATGCCAACCTCGTTGGCGAACTTGCGCGCGACGGGGCTCGCCAGAACACCCGCGTTCTCGGCCCGGATTTCCTCTGCGCTGCGCTTGGGCGCGCCGCCCGAGGCCCGCGCCACGTCATCCTTCGTCACCTTGCCGCCCCGGCCCGTGCCCTCGACGCTGCCCAGATCGACACCGCCCGACTGGGCCGCGCGTTTCGCCAGCGGCGTGGCCTTGACGTCTTTCGCAGACTCCGCGGCTGGCGCGGGCTTGGGCGCCTCCTCCCCGCCCTCTTCCGACGGATCGAACGAGGCATCGACCGGCTTGAAGTCGGCTATGAACGCGTCGATCGCGGCATCGTCCACCGACGCATCCGCCATGACGGCGATCAGCGTGCCGACCGGCACCGTGTCGCCCTCGGCCACCAGAATCCGGCGCAACGTGCCGCCCTGATCCAGCTCGACCACATTGACGATCTTGTCGGTCTCGACATCGACCAGCTCGGCGCCCTTTTCGGCCGCGTCACCTTCGGCAAGGTGCCACCCGGTCACCGTGCCTTCGGACATTTCCAGACCCCATTTCGGGAGTGTGATTGGCGTAATCTCGGTCATCTCACGCTCCTTCCATCACGCGACGGATCGCGGCTTCGATATCGCCGGGGCTCGGCACATACATGCGTTCCAACTCGCGCGCGAAGGGCACCGGGGTATGCGGCGCGGTCACTTTCTCGACCGGCGCGCGCAGGCTCGCAAACCCCTTAGACGCGGCGATCCCGGCGATTTCCGAGGCGATGGAACACATCGGGTTCGACTCGTCCACGACCACCAGCCGCCCGGTCATCGACAGGCTTTCCAGCACCGTCTCTTCGTCCAGAGGCGACGTCGTGCGCAGGTCGATGAGGTCACAGGTGATCCCCTCTTCGGCCAGCTTGTCGACCGCCTTCATCGCGAACGGCACCATCCGGGCCAGCGCCACGACGGTCACGTCGGACCCTTCGCGCACCAGATCGGCCTCGCCGAACGGGATCAGGTATTCGCCGTCCGGCACCTCGCCCTTCTTGGAGTAAAGCGCCTTGTGCTCGAAAAACACGACCGGATCATCGTCGCGGATCGCCTGCTTCATCAGCCCCTTGGCATCCGCCGGGTTCGACGGCACCACGACCTTCAGCCCCGGCACGGCCGTGAGCATCGGATAGATCGTCTGGCTGTGCTGGGCGGCGGCGTTCATCCCCGCCCCCATGCTCATGCGCAGGACCACGGGCGTTTTCGCCTTGCCCCCGAACATGTAGCGGAACTTGGCCATCTGGTTGAAAATCTGGTCGAGCGAGACACCCACGAAATCCGCAAACATAAGCTCCGCCACGGGCCGCATCCCGGCGAGTGCCGAACCGTTGGCAAGCCCGACAATCGCGCTTTCCGAGATCGGCGTGTCGATCACCCGGTCCGCGCCGTACTTGGTCTTGAGCCCCTTGGTGACGCCAAAGATCCCCCCGGCCGCCTCGATATTGCCCGAGGTGCCGCCGGACCCGCCGGCCACGTCCTCGCCCATCACGATCACGCTCGGATCGCGTTCCATTTCCTCGTGCAGCGCCTGGTTCAGCGCGTCGCGCATCGTCAATACGGCCATCTCGCGCCTCCCTCAGTAATCGATGTAGACATCGGACATCATGATGTCCCGACCCGGCGTCGGGCCATTGCGGGCGCTATCGACGCTCGCGTCGATCAGCTTGAGCACCTCGTCGTCGATGGCGTCCAGCTCCTCGGCGGTAAAGATGCCCGCGCCCGTGACCTTGTCGCGGATCGTCATCAGCGCGTCCTTGGTCTCACGGAAATTCTTGACCTCGTCCTTGGCGCGGTAGTTCTGCGGATCGCCCTCGAAGTGGCCGAAATACCGCGTCGCGGTCGCAAGGATCGCGCTCGGCCCGTTGCCCGCGCGGGCATGTTCGATGGCTTTGCCCGCCGCTTCGTATACAGAGAAATAGTCGAACCCGTCCGCCTCCCAGACCGGCATGCCAAAGGCCTCGGTCCGGGTCTTCAGATCGCCGCCGATGCCATAGCTCGCGCCGGTGTGCTCGGAATATCCGTTGTTCTCCAGCACGAAGACCTTGGGCAGCTTCAGCACCACCGCCATGTTCATCGCCTCGAACACCGTGCCCTGGTTCGACGCGCCGTCGCCGGTGAAACTCACCGAGACCGACCCGTCGCCCCGCGCCTTGCACGCCACGGCGGCGCCCACGGCAATCGGTTGCCCGCCGCCGACGATCCCGTTCGCGCCCAGCATCCCCTTGTCGAGGTCGGCAATGTGCATTGACCCGCCGCGCCCTTTGCCAAGACCATCGGCGCGCCCGTAAATCTCGTGCATCATCCCCTTGGGGTCGCAACCACGGGCAAGGCAATGCCCGTGCCCCCGGTGCGTCGAGATGATGAAGTCACTGTCGCGCAGGTTTTCGCAGACACCGACCGCGATGGCCTCCTGCCCCGAATAGAGGTGCGTAAAGCCCGCGATCTCGCCTTTCGGGTTCTCCACATGCAGGCGTTCCTCGAACTCGCGGATCAACCGCATCTGCCGATAGGCCTGCCGAATCTGGTCCGGACTTTGCTGCATTGTATCCTCCCGTGGCACCCGTCAGTGTCAATTTTTGCGCTTTTTCAGCGATTGGATATATTCATCTCAGATTTTTGTGTATATGAAAAGACCTGTTTTTGTATTCAGAGCGGAGGAGACGGCCGAATGGACTTCCAACTGACCGAAGA
>NZ_DGCP01000018.1:0-463 GCF_002384975.1 Maritimibacter sp. UBA3975 | reverse complement strand
AGAAGAGCCTGCAAGAGGCCGCCCGGCGTTTCGCGCAGGAGCAACTGCCGGAGCTGGCCAAGGAACTCGAAGCGAAATGCGAACCCGTCCCGGCGGAGTGGCTCAAGCGCTACGCCGACATGGGCTTTCTCGGGATCAACGTCGGCGAACAGTACGGCGGACTCGGCCTTGGAAATCTCGAAGCCCTGCTGGTGGTTGAGGAATTCGCCAAGATCAGCTCCGCCGTCGCCTTTCCGGTTTTTGAGAGCTGCGTCGGCCCCGTCCGCGCCATCGAACTGTTCGCGCAGGACAGCCTCAAGGACCGCGTCATTCCCCGCGTCTGCGCGGGCGAGGCGGTCGTGGCCGTGTCCATGTCCGAACCCGACGCGGGCTCGGCCCTCACCGACCTCAAGACCAAGGCGGTCATCGAGGGCGACAAGGTGATTCTGAACGGCACCAAACGCTGGTGTTCGGGCGGCGGCCA
>NZ_DGCP01000004.1:0-105040 GCF_002384975.1 Maritimibacter sp. UBA3975 | reverse complement strand
CGTGTTCCAAATCATTTGACGACCGTCATGTGGCCCTTCCCATTCAGGTCGAAGTTCGCCTTGCCATGCGGTCTCTTAGCATTGCCCTTCTCCTCAATCTGCTTTGCGTGCTGATACTGGCGCAGACCACAGACACCCGACGTTGCGAAGATCTCGATCTCCATCTCATCCGGCGACAATGGGTCTTCCTTCGAACAGGCCACTGTCGGGATCTGGAAGTTGAAGCCCATCGTTTTCAGCTTCTCGAACTTGAACCCACTTGCGTCCCACAGGCTCTCAAGTCCGATTGCGCCCGGAACATCATAGTCATCTCTTTCCCATTCGCCGTCGGTCTTCAGCATCGTCAATTCAATCCGGCTTCGTCTCTTCTCAATCGGCAACAACTTCGCCGTCTCGCCGCACCGCTCATCATGCGTCTTGTCCTGCAGCCTCCACATCACCGGACCATGGTTCTGCCCGACATAAACTGTCGCTTCGACCGGAGCTGAACGGTGGTTGTTCGCGCTGGATGCTGATCGCAGGAAGCCATTCAAATCATGCTTCGACATCAGCGATCTAAACCGCGCATCTCCGTCTCGCTGCTTCGGCCCATAGATCAGGTGTTTCGCCTTCTTGTCGCTGCCCACCCACCGCGGGCGATCAGCATAGTGCTCATTGAACAAATCACTCGGCGCGAAGTGCTTGCACAGATACTCGGACATCTTCAGACGCATGATCGTCAGCTCACGGTCAGTGATCTCTCCGGCTTTGTTCGGATAGACATCCACGGCCACTTCAATCCCAGTCACGCGTGGGGTCTCTGTGTCGACCTCAATCTTCCCGGTCGACATCAACGCCGCGATTACCGCACGGACGAGTTTCGGCGTCGGATCCTGTAGCCGCACCCAGAAGATCCGGCCCGTCGTGCTCCCCTTCGGTGCGCCAGACTTTCTCGACCGCACCTGACCACCGACCCAGATCTTCGGCGAAAAGCCCATTGCGACCAGAGCCTTCTGCAGTAGTGCGTGAACATGACGCGACTGGGTAGTCTCCACCGTTCGGGCTTCGAACTCGACCCAGTCAACCTCCGCGCGGAATCTGTAGTCACCCAGATCCAGCGTTGGTCGCAATTCGAAGCGCTCTGTAGGCTCACCCTTGGTGTTCGTCTGCTTGGATATTTCGTAGTCAAGACACAGCTCATCCGGAACGATACCGGATGCCGTGGTAGCAATGTCAGTAGAGCGGATCGGAAATGAGCGGATCTGCGTCGGGGGCATGGTCCACGTCTCTCATTGAGGCGCGGGACGGCGCGCCTTTGCGTTGCTATCGAACTCCTGATCCCAATGGCCCCGTAGAGCCTTTGAGCGGGCCGCTGGGCGCATGTAGCGCTCTTCGGCGACCAAACACCCCTACTTCGAACGACCCTACGCTCTGCGGGCCGTCTGAGCGCGCACACATTGAGCCGGAGCCATTCGTCTTGGCATGTCGTTGATCCTGCCCCAGCGTTCGGACCGCATTACGGTGTCCGGTCGCCATAGTTCTCCCCGCAGGCTCGCAAGAAATGGGTGCAGCCGGACCGTATTCAAGACGTTTGCTCGGCATTTATTGGTGAGCGATCAAAGCAGATGGGTTGCGAAGACCTCTCCGGTGTTGATGCCGCGTCGGAGAATGCTTTGCCTTCTGTGCCCGGCGCGCTTGCAATACACTCCCGCATCACCCCCTCCTTTACATATCGAGGTTTGGGTCCGGAGTGCGTTGGCCAAAGTTCGCGCGGCCGTTGGTTCAGCTCATTTACCTTCAACATTCAACTCTGCGCCGACGCCACACTCCAGAACCTCGAGAAACGGGCCTTAGAGCGTCGACTCCGCGCAGTGGCTGCGCGGGCAGCTGCGAGCACGAGAAGGCCATCCAGAGGCCCGCTCCGTGGCTCTACGGGGCATCGAGGTGCTTGAGGACGCCCTTTGATGGATCGCGACGCTGGCGATCGGTTCAGCGCTCACATCCACTCGACCTGCGATCGTTCGATGCACGGAAAATCGAAGCTGCTGCCCCGCACCCGGCTCAACATGCCGCCATTTGCCACGGCACTAACAACGTTCCTTCAACGACCGGGTAACCTCGCGCCCCCATTCGTCCACGGGAATGAGGCGCAGGAACCCTGACACTTGTTCGATCATTTCGGCGGTCCGGCCACGGCGCGCGTCAGGATCGGTCGTGACACCCGCATAGACGCCGTAGTCCGCGTGGGCTTGCAGGTCGTGAAACAGCCCGCCGATTGGCAACTCACTATTGAGTCCATCTACTGCTTCCTCGAGCGCCCTACGCCAGCTGAGCTGGTCGAACACTTAACCAAGGCGATCGCGCATCATCGTGCTGTGTCCATCAACCTTGGGCTCTGGGCCAAACAAGATGTCGGTCATGGCTTAGATCACGTGCACGCCATAGATGATGCCGACTTCGACGTGCCAGTCGCCACGGAAGTTCTCACAGAAAACGCCAAACATTTTTCGTCTTGGATCCCCACTGTGCCGCGCTCTCGCTGCATGCTGCTGTTCAGCTTCTGTATTCAGATAAGTGAGCTACCACGGAGAACGGCATGTGTCGGTCGGAACGATTTCGCGTGCCTTCCTCGTCCACCCACCTCATCCAAGTGGATCACAAGATTAGGAAAGGCAGCACATTTACCTACCTGAGTGCGTCGTTCCACGGCGATGCGCCGTGTTTTCAGGCGGTTGCACGAAGTCCTAGATCGGTAGGCCATGATCTTGAGGGGCATCTCGGCAATAATCCCAGCCTGTGACTGGAACCTTGGATGCCCGCCGCCGGTGCAACTACGCACGATCGCTTAACAGCTACATCCGGCATTGGTTGCCCCCGGCGCAATGGCCGCGCTCGTCATCTTTGCCTGAGCCACATGAGGTCGTTCGTAGATGCATCTCCATGAGACCAGACTCGATGCAGCGACTCGTCATCCAGCGGGCGTCTCAGACAGGCAGAATATCAGATGGTCAGGTTATCCTTACGTCAAGCGCCACCTTCCCGCCACATGCGGTAGGGCAATCACCAAACTTGAAGAAACAGCGACCTCCCGTCGCAACAATTGGCCGCTTCCACTCAACAATAACCTAGAATCGACACACACTAGATTCCACATAAGCCATTGTTTTAGTTAATTTCCTTTAGGTCCGGCCCGCTACCCGCAACAGAACCGGGCGAAATCGCCATCTTCCGTTCCCGGCGGCAATTCGTGCCGCAATCATTCCTCAGGAATGGTCGGAGGAGTCCACGCTGCCCTGCGAGGTTAATAATCAACACATCATTAACAGCTGCCAGGTAACCACATGAGCAATGACAACATCATTCCAGCCGAAGACTCTTCCACACCTTCTAACGAGACCCGACAACCAGATGCGCCTGACCAAGTCCGTCGGGCACTCAATGACCCGGCTTGGAACGACGATCTCGAAGAGGCGCGCACGCTCGTCCAGATCCGGTCCTTGGACGGGAACCAGTCCGAGAGAATAACTTCAAGAGCGGGTCGTTCTGACGCCGGTTTGTCTGCCGCAATGATCGCCTCCATCGCCGCCATCTCTGTGATCTTGTCGAGCAGCTTCGACCTTTCGTTTCGTGACGTTGCACTTGTTGTAGGCGGTCTCGCGGCTCTGGTCTTTGTAAGATGTGGCAGGCGTGACTTCTGCTAAGTCATGCCGAATGGACGGGGTCCAGCCTTTTCTCGTCCCTTTGCCGCGTCAAGGTGGCCAGCCCTCATATCCCTGACACCGCCCAGCCACCCGGCATTTAAGGGCTGTGTCGCTAATTGAGATCTGGTCCGGGAGATAGTCACAGCTGCGACCGGGACTCTCACCTTCACCCTGCCCCGAAACATCGCCTGAAAAACTCACGGAGCGGCCCGTAGAGCGCCACTCCGTGATCTTGGTTCAGGGGGGGGGCAAGAACGACTTCAAGGCCATCCAGCGGCCCGCTCCGTGGCGCTACGGGGCATCAAGGGCATCGCATGCCCCCGCTTCGGATAGCGCCGAGAATTGAGAAAGGCTGGACCCAAGTCTGCACCATGAGACAACGTCATGTTTTGTGACCCACATCGGTTGCACGAAGTCCCAGATGTCCAGTTCCCACCTTTGAAATCGCTGATGCTTCGAGGGTCGTTGAACCCGCTTGATGCAGCCAAGCCCCAGGAAGGATCAAGAGCCTAAATATCGACCGCAAATTAACTCTCAACGACTCGTTGAGAGTTTTGGTGCGAGATAGTCATAGTGCAATTTCGCCACGTCTATATAGATCGATCTCATTCGGACCTAGTAGTCGGCAGGTGTATCTCACCAAGCGATGCTTAATACCATTGTAGGTGTCGTATTGTTCGTAAGTGATCAAATCGAACGATGTAAGCTGATACTCATCTTTCTGATACTGAATCAAACGTGGGATTTGCTCGCGGATGATGGCCATTCCGGAGGTTTCCGAGCCATAAGCAGTAGCTCGCAAGCCCATCGCGACGGCGCTCTTGACGCCATCAAACTCAGAGGGAGGCAGGCCGCTAAATGCCCACCCAAAAAGGCTATCGTCTTCATCCCCAAGTTTGGTAGCCTCAGAAACGCAGGCCGCGCCACTCTTCTCAAGGTCCGCTGCGGTAACTGTGGCGAACCATGCCACCCTCGCTTCTTCGTCTGCCTTGCGCTGCGCTGCTTGCACTGCGGCGCTCTTTGCTTCTAGTTTTTGCATCCGAAGGGCCGGTTGAGCGTCACGCTCTTGCTTGTGTTTGTTCTGTTGAAAGCCCAAGGCTATCAGGGCCACGGCCCCAACGATTACTGCAATTCTGGCGCCGCTGTATGATGCCATGTGAGTCTCCAAGATGGTATTGCGAAGCAAGAAACTAAAAACTGAATGCAATCCAAGTGGCCAGCCTCAATGAGGCGTTCCGTATTGAATGCTAGTGCATGACTGGCTTTGCGCCCTTCAGGACTACAGTTCTTCTGTTCACCTTTATTGTTAGACACTCCCTACTGTGCTCGTCTAGGATATTCAATATGCAGAATAATGCTGAGTTGTCCGTATGACTTGCAACTGAACTCTTTTTACAACCGCAAGCGGAGCCCGATTAGTGCTGGCCCGACTTATTCGTCTTAGTCAAACTTCCGCAAGTCTAATAGGACGCATGCATACTTTCTTAGGACACCACCTCGGACAATAACGTATGCCACTCTTGAAGAGAACGGCGTCTGGAAATGTCCACGGTAGCGATAGTCAACGGCAGCTCAGATCCCGTCACATACCAACGCCGCAAGACACCTTCTGGTGCGTTAAGTGCGGTGTCATGAGGATAGAGTAAGACAAGCCTCGGCCTTACGTTTTCGCTTGCGTAACCGTGGCCATAGGCAAGCATCTGATAAACATCAGATTGTGAAACTCCCAGTTTCCTCGGGTCATCCGACCTTAGCTGCTTCCACTTCGTATCGACAATGATTGGCGCGGTCTGATCATCAAAGAGAATATCCGGGATCATTCGAAAGAGGTTGTCGCTCAGTGCATAATTTCGCGAGTGCTGGCAGTGAACAATTCTTCCGCCGAATGTCTGACGAGCTCGGCAAGCCATATACCTTTCAAACAATTTGTTCATGGGGAATAGAAGGGACACGCCAAATGTATTCCCTGATGTCGTATTCTGAAACTCACTCTTTAGCAAAAGTCGCGCCAAAGGAATGATAGTCGAAAAAGCGGCCACACTCCGATCGTTGTAGACGACCTCAGCAAGCGGGTCTTGCGAGTTGTTCACCCTACGGAATGAGTCAAGTATCATTTGAAGCTGCCTTTGCGTTTCAACGCGCCGGCTGACCGACAGCAGATGCAGTGCCGTTGCCTTTAGCAGGCGATTCAAAGGCGTGTTCTCCGAAAGCTCATCGAACCTACAAAACAGTTTCCGGGGGGCCACAGGACGCTTCGACAACTGCTTCCCAATGTCTAGTTTGCCTCGAACAAATGCGACCTCTTCGTCGAAACGGATGTATTTCCGCTGCATTCCTCCCTTCATTGCCTTTGTGAGCCTACGCACGAACAGCATGATCAACAGCTCGAGCAGATCATTTCGTTGTGTCTGAAGCTGCGCCATTTCGCCATCTGAAACGCGAAGATCATTCGCGACCGAAAGCATCCGAATTAACGCAAGCCGGATTTCTTGAGATGTGCCGTTGATTTTCGGCAGTATCTCAAGGGATCGACCACGATAGCTCATGACTCCGCATACCTGGCCCGCCTTTAGACCTCCAACGATGCCGTTGAGAACTGCACCCTGCGGAAGCCTAAGCTCCCTCGCTGAACGCTCTGCGCTTTTTAGGAAGCCTTCGGCTTCACGATCCCCAAGCCCGTTCTCGCCCAATGGGAATACGCCCCATTCAAGTCTCGTCAAGACAGGGTCTTGCTTGCCAGAGCCGGCCATCTGCCCCTAATCCATGCGGGGCTTCAAGGAGCCGATAAGTTCTTCATAAGCCTCACGTCCGTATCCTCGGCGCTCACCATGCTCTCGAAGTTCAAGATAGTTGTCCACATATCTGAAGCGTTCGTCTGCATATTCCGAATCCGTATCGGGGGGCGCCGAGATCTTTTCTTTGCGGAGGAATGCGTTGCCTCCTCCAAGTATGGAACGAACGTGGCCGAGGTCCTCATGGAAGTATTCTCGCAAAAGCGGAATTACTTTGTTTGCCATTACATCATCGAGCTCTTCCAAATCCTCGATCCCATAGAAGTAACCGTGACCGATCAAATGATCTGCGCCGAGATACCACTCCAGTCGCTTGTTGATCGCCTCCAGCACGGCATCCAAGCCAATGCCATCGACGACGAAGCTGCTAAGGAGATCAGGCTGTGGAGGTAACTCTTCGAACCGGAAACGGCGCCTTAGGGCAGTGTCGAGCAACGCGATGGATCGGTCAGCGGTATTCATAGTGCCAACTATGTGCAGATTTCCCGGAAGAGAAAAAGATTCTTGAGAATAGGGCAAAGACACCGTGATTGAGTTTACAGCATCAGAGCGCTTGTCTTCTTCGAGCAGGGTGATCAGTTCACCCAGCACTTTGGAAATATTGGCTCGGTTGATTTCGTCAATGATCAAGACATATTGCGGCTTGGGTTCTCCGGCATGCTGAGCCGCCTTTTCAGCAATGAGCTTTAGCACTCCGGGAACTGCCTCGAGCCGGAAACCTGCAGACACCCCACCAGCATGATCGCGTTCCGTAACGGGGCGTAGACCTTCGACAAATTCCTCGTAACTGTAGCTTTGGTGGAAGGTTACAAAAAAAATCCGCTCGCCGCTGAGTTGCTCGTATCTTTTCATTATGTCCCCGCGCTTGGACGGGGCATGACCGTCACATATGAGCACAGCGCGTTTCGCGGTTTCGTAGGTCTTTCCCGTTCCGGGCGGGCCATAGAGAATCGTGTTCAATGAGCGAAATCTCTGTCCGTTGCAGCCTCCATACTTTTTGTCGTCGACCTTTGCGGTCGGGGTGCGCGGGCTGTCATCATTTGGCGACGACTTCCAGCGTTCGACAATCCCTTCGGCATAAAAGTCGATCGGACCACCCCCTTCAGCTTCAAGCCTCTCTCGAAGGTCTTTGAGATTCTTGTCAATCTTTACGAGGTCCCATTTCTTCACATCATTCAGGGGCACCCGATCAAAAGAAGCAAGAATAGCGTGTTTATCCCGAACTGTGCTGGTTCGTTCGAAGTGATCTGGGAAGATTAGGTGTGTCAGGATGTGGCGAAGTTGTCTGTTGTCGGCGCCTGGTGCTTTGGCGAACCACTCAGCGAAGCCCCAAGGAGATCCGGCAAGCTGCTTCTGCTCCTCGACAACTTTTGATTTGAACTCGCGCATTGCGTTGATCGCGAAAACAAACTCACGCCAGCGCTGTGTGTTAAATGCCGTTCCAGTGTGTCCGATGCCGCTCAGCACGGCATCTGAAAACATTGGGTGATTTTCAGGAAGTGTATCGCCCGACCAAGACCAAATGCGACGGACATCTTGCCGTTTCCTCGGCGTCGAAATCCGTGACGCGAATAGAAGCAGGAGCCAGTCAAGTTCAGCCATGAGCTGTTTGCAGTCCGGCGAGCCGCCCGAAAGCTGAACTTCTAATTTCTGAAAAAAGTCACCATCGCCCGCATCCAAATTCTGCACGAAACGCTCATCAAGCTCGTCGAGGTTCTTTTCGGTCCAAAGGTGCTTTTCGGTAGAAAAAACTGATCCGTCAGTTAGAAGGCACCTATCACGCCATCGCTCGACGGCGTCGTAGACAGGAGACGCATCATAGTCGGGTGTATTATATCTCGCCATCACAATACCTTTCCGCGAATTTTTTTCTCAAAGCTAAGGGAAGCCTGTAGCAGCACGCGACCATGAATGCTCATGATTGACTGGGGATGCTCAATTCGTAAAGACATTCCTGACCTCATCGTTTCGAGGAGGCTTGGGCGAACTCGCCCCCTTAGCACCGAGCCTCGGCTTCATCCTTAGCGCCTCATAAGTGCCACTTCGCCACTCGAAATCTGGTCTGGGGGGGGGTGCGCCCCAACCCCGGTCTTCTGAGCGCCCCGTCCACCACATCCAGTCTTCGCCGCTTTCTTATCCGAACATCTCACGGAGCGGCCCGCAGAACGCCACTTCTTGGTCTTGGCTGTGTGCGCAAGGCAAAGAGCTTAATGCCCTCTGGCGGCCCTCTACGAGGTTCTCAGAGGCTTTTGGGCGCCGCTCGCCCCCTCCTGTAGATAGTTCCGAAAGCCATATGCGAAATCAGGAAAGGCTAGCCACGCGCCGATCAGCGGCAACTTCTTCGCCATAGGGACTAAGCACCGTCCGCACGAAGTCCTAGATGGCCGGCAAACAGTTTAGAGGGTGATCCCGTCAGAAATCACCCGCCGTCGTCGGATCCTTGGATCGCCGATTGATGATCTGCGGCGGCGGGTTCAGGACCGCAGACCGCAAGACCTCACTCATCGTTCCTGGTCTCACAAGCTCCAACTTGCGAAGAACCGAATTGGACCTGTTCGCACCCCTCACTGGCTACCCGCGTGAAGCTCGCGAACGCCTACGCGCTGCCGTCAGTGATGCCAAGGCAAACCCTGAACTGGCGAAGGCACGCAAGCCGCGCACGCCGTGGCAGTGGGTGAGAGGGTCCGCTGCCGAGAAGGCGGCACGCACAGCCTTAGCCAACTAACACATAAACGACAACGTACTGTAGGGCCGCTTAAGGCGGCCCTTCTGTTTGGATCAAGTACAACGACCAAAGTGAAAGGCGGAACACAGATGTTCGCTGCAATTTAAACGAATATTTGCAGCGGGCCAATGCTTTCGGTGAATCAACTGGTCGTAGATTCGTTCCCTACGCCGGAGCCAAAGTCGCTCTTAGATGATATGAGAGTATCAAGATCGCGCCACGAGGCGGTTTTGATACGATTTTGCAACGCTCCCTTCTTCTCTCACTTTGAAGTCTGCCTTCGCGCAAAGCACTGATATCTAGCCACAATGTGGGGGATGTGGAGTCGCATGACCGTGCGCGAGTGACAACTTCCAGAATCTTCGGCCATTCAGTAACCTCAAGCTCTGAATGCAGACGAGGACGCAGGGCCTATGAGTAAGGTAGATATGGTGCGGCGAGCGTTAGAAGCGTCGCACGCAGTGGAATTGGTCCTTTTGGAAGAACGATATGGCTGGCCCTCAATCGTTGGGAATAATGCGATAGACGCAGGTGCCCGATTTGCAATTCATATTGCGCCAGTCGGCGACTTCCATCGCAACCCCAACGAAATGCGTTTCCAAAACCCAGGGTCAAACCGTCCGGTTTCAGACGACGACGGCATTCCAGTTCTTCTTGGAATCGAGGACAGCGAAGAACCTATCCTGTTGGTAGCGGCCGATGCGCAGTCGAGGGTTGGGCGAACAACCCGGTTCTCCGTGCGGATTGAAAAATCAATGATCCCAAAGGCACGACAAGAAGGTGCTGCGGTTTTCACAAACGGCTCTGGAGAAAGGATCACGGCATTTCGTGCTGAGTTCTTGCCAAGCTTTTTGGCGGCAACGGCAGCGGGATACGAGCTGCCGGCCACCCGCCTAAATGAAATATCGGACGCCTCGGGTCTGCGCGACGAAAACACTGATGCAGCAGCAGAACGCGCTCGCCGAGCCGCGTCAATCTTGATCCGTGACCAAACGTTCGGTGCCAAAGTTCGAGATGCTTACGGGCATCGCTGTGCTATGTGTGGCCTTGCCGCCGGTTTGACTGTCGGTGCGCATATCTATCCTGCCTCGGCCCCCGGGTCTCCCTACACTACTGACAATGGGGTATGCTTGTGTGAGAACCACCATCGGGCTTATGACGCTTTCAAGATATGGTTCGATCCGGCGACGTTTGAGATCCGTGTCCACCCTGATGTGATAGCCGAAGCCGGAGGCGACCCATACCTCAAAGCGTTCTTGGATGTGACCTTCGACACGCTCAAAGTGCCCACCGACCCAGCGAAGAAGCCAAGTGCGCAGTATGTTAACCAGCGCAGGCAATACTTCGACAAAGACTACGACTGGCTAGGCAACACTTAGCCACACATCGACGATCCTGCACTACATGTTGGGGTTTCGCTTGAAGCCACACCCTGCTCGTGCGATGGTCTATCAAAACATGAGGGATGTCGCGTTGAGCAGAAGAATCAAAACACTCAGCCTTTTCAGCGGCGCCGGGGGCATGGACATTGGGTTCCACAATGCTGGTGGCTATGACATCGTCGGCTGTGTTGAAATCAGTGCAAAATACGCTGCCACACTGGAAGCAAACACTGGCGCGGAACGCTTCTTCGGCGACGGAACGCAGGTATTTTGTCAAGACGTTGAGGACTTTGACGCAGAGGCGTTCTCCGACAAAGGGGTCGAATGCATCATCGGGGGACCTCCTTGCCAGACGTTTTCGGCGGCGGGGCGTCGCGCTGGGGGTGTGATCGGCACCTCGGATGTCCGGGGACAACTCTTCAAGCGCTATTGTGAAATTGTCGAAATCGTAAGGCCAAAGGTTTTCGTCTTTGAGAATGTTTATGGACTGCCGGGAGCCAATGGCGGTGCACCTTGGCGTAGCATTTTGGAGTCTTTCTCGGCGTTAGGGTATCGGCTGAACTTTGAAGTCGTTGATGCGGCTGACTACGGCGTGCCACAACACCGCGAGCGTCTTTTTTTGATCGGCGCACTCGAAAAGCAATTTGATTTCCCGAAGCCCACTCATGGCCCTGACTCCGACAGCGACCAACCTCTAACAAGCGTTGCGGCCGCAATCGAGGATTTGCAAAACCCAGCAGAGCATCCCTCGAGTGGTCCAGGGGGAATGTATGGGCACCTCCTGCCGCTGGTGCCACCGGGTCTGAACTACTCGTTCTTCACGGCAGAGATGGGGCACCCGAAACCAGTTTTCGCGTGGCGTTCAAAATTCCATGACTTGCTTTACAAGGTCGACCCTTCTTATCCGTGCCGGACATTAAAGGCACAGCCAGGTAAGTTCACTGGACCATTCCATTGGAAGAACCGGCACTTCTCCGTTCCAGAACTCAAACGCTTGCAGACCTTCCCGGATGAGTATCATCTTGAGGGAAATCAAGGCGTAGTTCTGGAGCAAATTGGTAATTCGGTGCCACCTCGCCTTGCTCAAGTGATTGCTATGGCCATTTCCAACCAGTACTTTGGCGGGCAGTTTGAAGACGTCGTTCCACGCCCTCAGCTCTTCAAATCCACATTTCGTACTCGTCAACGAGAACGCTCCAAACTATTCAAAGAGATCGCCCGGAAAGCAATAGAGGATCAGTTAGCGGAAGGAATGATAGACGAAGAGCTACAGCTTTTTGATGAGGAATATTTCCTTCCACTGGGTGAGTTTTTTTCAGTTTCTAAGATGGCAGAACCGACTGCGAAGGGGCGAAGCGCGCAAGTCTCAGTAAAGGACCGTGGCGAGAAGATTGAAGTCAACTTTTCCTCTGCCCCTTCGGATTCTCGATCCAAGGGTAAGATCAAAATCTGCGGCCTTGAAAAGTACTTGCATAGAATAAAGGAAATCGAAATCATCTGCCAACTCGCGGAAACCCGCGACGTGTTTTTTCTTTGGTGGGCAATCCAAGATGTTATGGTTAGCCGCTCGCGCTTTTTCACGCTAATCGACATCTACGGCCACTATGCAAATAGGGGTGACACCGTCAAAGTCACTGGATCCTACGGGCTCAATTCGGCAATGCCGAAGGTCCGCGCGCTCAACTACTTCCTTAACTCTGCGAATTGCGGAGGTTTCTGGGACCGGTCTGCTCTCAGCCCCATCTTAGAGGTTTCGCAGGCAAAACTGGACCGATTGGTAGAAGACCTTCGAGCCATCCGCATGGACATCAGAACCTCGACGTCACATCCAATTATTGGTCCAGATCGAGTGCTTTGCACATACCCATTCCCGTTGCTTTCGCAAAAGGCACTGGTTGTAAGCCGCGTAGAGTTTTTGGAACAAGCAACCAGCTAAATGAGTTTAAGCCGGGGCCGCTCCTGAAGCCCATGTCAACGCGACATCGCCGTTACAGTGGTACCGGAGAAAGCGTCAGAGACGCGAGATCGCAGCCGAGTAATTGTCCTCGATCGTGCGTGACTATCAGCATGTTTAGAAAGTTTCTGAGTGGAGCGAAGGCAACAACCGATCCCGGGAAACTGCTTTGGAAGTCCGACATGCTCAAACCGATACTGCTCTGATCGATGGCACCCAACTGACACCCAGAAACAGTCAAACAAACTGATCAAGTGTTAGACTGCGGTCTATAATGTTGATTTTATTGCTTTAAATGGTGCCCGGGGGCGGAATCGAACCACCGACACGAGGATTTTCAATCCACTGCTCTACCCCTGAGCTACCCGGGCACGGGTGAACGCGTTGCGTTCGGGTCGGCGTTTTCTAGTCGGGGGCGCGGCAGGTGTCCAGAGGGAATCGGGGACTTTTTCAGTGCGGTTTCGGGGACTCTTTAGAGAGCTCGCGCTCCATCTCCTCGATGAGATCCTCGATGTCGTCCGGGTCCTCTGACGCGACACGATAGGAGCCGTTCAGCCACTTGCCCAGGTCCACATCGGCGCAGCGGCGCGAGCAGAAGGGGCGGTATTTCGGATCGCTGTCCTTTGCGCAGATCGGGCAGGTCATCAAAGCTCCACGGGAAGCCGGTCTCTCTTGCGTTGGAGCTCAAAATGCCCAAGCGGGGTCCAACCTGCAAGGGTGGTTTCGATGCCGTCACGACGGAAGGCGGCACGCAGGACCTGCTCAAAGGCCGCGCGGTCCTTCTTCGGCATCGGCGCGAGGTCGAGCGTGACCTGACCACCGAGCCCCCGCAGGCGCAGAAGGCGCGGCAGGTCGCGGGCCAGCGCGATGTTGGCCTTGAGCCCGGCAGCGAGCGACGTGTCGCTCCCCGTGTTCACGTCCACCGCGACAAGCGCACGGGTCGGTTCGACGAAGGCATAGGCACCGCCCGCCAACGCCTGTCGCGACGCGAGCGCGCGGTCGAGCAGGTCGGCGATCCCGTTCGTCTCGAAACTGCCCGGAGCCTCGTCCAGCACATCCGGCACGGGCCAGTCGCGCCAGGCCGAGACATGCGCATCAGGACCGTCGACGAGCAATTCAGGCTCGCGCCCCTGGGCGTCGCCCAGCACGGCTTCGGCCAATGTGCGCATCTCTGCGATATCTTCGGCCACCGCGCCGTCATCGGCGCCTTCGGCCGAGGACCGCACGATCAGGCCATAAGGCGAGCCCTCCATCACCGCGTCAGCGATCTCGAGCAGGCGCACACGCTCCTCCTCGTCGCGCACCTGCCGGGAGAGGTTGAGGCCCGGGGCCTCGGGCGTGACGATGGCATAGCGGGATTTGAAGAGCACTTTGGTGGAGACCGCAGGTGCCTTGCCCGCCTCCGCCCAGCCGCTGACCTGCACGAGGAGCGGTTGACCGGGGGCGAGACCTTTGGCCTGGCGCAGAAACCCACGCGTGCCCCCGAGGTCGAGGAACATGCCCCCCTGCCCCTTCATCGGGCGTTCGCAGATGCCGCGATAGATCGCACCGGGGAGTGGGCCGGGGTGGTCCGCCGGATCGACGAGCAGGTCTTCGAGCGTGCCATCGACGACGAGGGCCGCCGCACGACGCCCGTCGATTTCGTCCAGCGCGATCACCGACCCTTTCATGCCCATCCTCCATAGACCGGATAACCGGCGGCGGTCAGAAGCGCCGCGGTCTCGGCCACGGGAAGGCCCATGACCGCCGTGTAGCTGCCTTGAATCCACGGCACGAAGGCACCGGCCGGTCCCTGAATCGCGTAGGCGCCGGCCTTGCCCTGCCAGTCTCCGCTGGCGAGGTAGGCGTTCACCTCCACATCCGAGAGCCGCTTCAACTTCACCGTGGTGACCACTTCACGCTCCCACACTCGTTCGGGGGTGCGCACCGCCACACAGGTGATGACCTTGTGACGCCGGCCCGACAGCAGATGCAGAAATTGCGCCGCTTCCCCTGCATCCGTAGGCTTGCCCATGATCCTGCGACCCAGCGCGACGGTGGTGTCAGCACAAAGCGCCACCTCGCCCGCACTGACGTCCATCGCCTGGGCCTTGCCACGCGTCACGCGGCGGCAATAGGCGCGTGGATCCTCGCCTTTCAGGGGTGTCTCGTCGATATCGGGGGGCCGCACCTCGTCCGCCTCGATCCCCAGCGTGCCGATCAGTTCGGCGCGCCGTGGCGACCCGGACCCGAGGATGAGCCTCGGCTTACCGGAAGCGGTAATTGATCCGACCCTTCGTCAGATCATAGGGGGTCATCTCGACCTGGACTCGGTCGCCGGTCAGAACGCGGATGCGGTTCTTGCGCAACTTGCCTGCCGTGTGCGCGATGATCTCATGGCCGTTTTCCAGCTCGACCCGAAACGTCGCATTCGGCAGGAGTTCCTTCACGACGCCGGGAAATTCGAGCAGTTCTTCCTTGGCCATGTTCACTCCATAGTTATTCACCCGCTTGCTGCGGGTGCCCTTAAATGGTCCCAAACGCCCGAATTATCAAGGGCGATTCAACGAAGGGATACGAGGGGGATGGGCGGGATGGAAACGGCGTCCGCGCCGAATTGTTCCGGCCAGTCGGTGCGTGTGCGCACACCGCCCGCCGTGCGCACGGTTTGCAGGCGGGCAACGTCCAGCTCGACCCGGGTCCAGCCGGGCGTGTTCATCGCGCCTTGTGCGAGAATCCCGGTTTCGGGCAAGCCGTGGTCGGATGGAACGTAAATGCCTGCGGCACCTGTGTTTTCGTCTACCACCTCCGACCACGCGGCCTGCCCTTGCGTCGGGGCGTGCGCCACCACGCACTGGGCCTCAAGCGCGCGTGCGCGCGCACCTGTGCGGACGCGGGAGAAGCCGGCCATCGCCTCGGTTTGTGAGGGAACGAGGAGCACGTCCAGCCCGGCCTCGGCCATAGCCCGAGTCGCAAGCGGGAATTCACAATCATAACAGATCTGCACGCCAACCCGGCCCAGCGTCGTGTCCATCAAGACAGGCGCACCGCCCGGGGCACAGCCCATCGGGTCGCGCTCCCACGGCGTCCGGACACGCTTGTCATGCGCCTGTCGCTTGCCGGAGGGGGCTAAGAACATGGCGCGGTTGACGGGGGCGTCGCCGTCGAACACGGGGCCGGACGGGGCGAGGATGTGAATGTCGTAACGTGTGGCCAACCTCGCCCAATGATCCCACGCCCGCGGCAAGGCCTCCGACACGGCGCGCATTTCGGCCGAAAGTCCGCGCGCGCCAGTGATCGCGGCCAGTTCCATCGCGCCATATTCGGGAAAGACGGCGATATCGGCCCCGGCATCCGCAACCCATGCCTCGGCCTTGTCCTCCCACCCGGCCCAGGAGTCCGGCCCGTCAACCGGGTAGCACGCGGCAGCGATCTTCACCGAACCCCTCCCGAAGGCTCACAATTCACGCAGCCAGACCTGAAGCGGTTTTGCATCCTCTTCTCCTTTTCCGACATCTTTCCAAGTGAAACGCGCCACCGCGCCCGGAACCTTGTCATATCCACGCTTTCGCCAGAACGGGTCGAGCGGCTGGTAGCCGGCAGGCCGGTCCGGATGATCCTCCGGCCGCACCACTGCGCAGAAGGCTGCATAACGCGCGCCGAGGGCCCGGGCATGCGCCTCGCGCAGGTCGAAAAAGGCATGGCCTGCCCCCTGCCCGCGATAGCGCACGCGCAGAACCGACTCGGCGCAGTAGAACACATCGTCGGTCTCCACGCCCGACCCGGCGAAGGCGTCGCTGAATTCTTCGGCATGGTCGGCAAGCGGCGAACCCGTGGCAGCGCCCACCAGCCTGTCCCCATCGAATGCGCCCACGACAATCGCCCCGGCGCTGTCGCGGTAGCCTTGCAGGTAAGACCGCTCATAAGCCAGATCGCCGTCATAAAGGTAAGGCCAGTCGCGGAACACCTCGATCCGCAAGCGCGCGACATCGTCCAGACGGGTTGCGAGGTCGGACCCCGTCAGCGGCGCAAACCGCAAGGGCATCAGACGGCGCTCATGAAATCTACGAAGGAGATGATGAACCGCACCCGCTCCAGATAGCCATCGCGCCATGTGCCGAAGACGGCCACCGGAATTTCCGCCACCTGTCCTGTCGCCTCCGGCAGCCCGTGGACGGTTTCGAGGTAGGTCAACCTGGCGGTCGCGAGCGTCGCGCTCTCGCACCCCTCCACGGTGTGCTGCCAGCTGAGGAACTTGAAGTCGTAGTGCCTCTCGAAATAGGCGATCACGCCATCGGCCCCGGTCTTGCCTCGCAACTCCCCGAGCGGACCGATGTTGATCACCGTTTCGTGGCTGACGTATCGCAGCGCATTGTCCCAGTCACGGTGATTTGCTGCCGTGAACATGATATCGGCGACAGCGACGATGTCTTCTTCGGTCATCGGCCCTGTGCCTCCGGTGCGGCATCGAACACCCGCATCCAGTCGTCGAGCGAATACACCAAGTGCGTGCGATAGAAGAGGTTGTCGCGGAATGTGATGAACGACGCGAAGGGAACGACGGCAAACTGGCCCCGTGCCTCCGGAAAGCCCGCCTTGGTGGTGTGGTAGGTCAGCCTGAGCCGCGTCTCGACGGCGGCCCGGTCGCCGCTCACGAGCGGATGGTAGTCACGCATGTCGAGCCGGTAGTTCTGGCCGTAGTGCTCAAAAAAGGCCCGGACGCCACCGGGTCCGGCGACCCGCTGCGACGCGCCATAGCGCATGGCGGCATCGGGATGGGACAGCGTCTCCAGCGTGTCCCAGTCGCACTGGCTGATGGCCCGCCACGCGGTATCTATCAAGGCCTTTGCTTGCTGCGGTTCCATCTTCTCCCCTATCGCGGTGCGCCGAAGCGCGAGATCATGCGCTCCCGTATCTGATCGCGGGCCTGACGGTACGCCGCGAGCTTTTCGTCGCGCTTGGTGCCCAGGCCCGTCGGGTCCATCACCGGCCAGTATTCCACCTCCAGATGATGGTAACGTGTAAGGTCAAGCACCTTGCGCTGGCTTGCTGGCGATAGCGCGACGATCAGGTCATAAGATGACAGGTCGTCGCCCCATTCCTGCATCTCGTCGAAGCTGCGGGCACGGTGGTTGGACAGCGCCACCCCGATCTCCTCACAGACCGCGACCGAGAAACCGTCCACGTCCAGCTCGCTCTTCACACCTGCGGACTGAACATAGACCTGATCGCCGTAGTATTTCTTCATCATTCCCTCCGCCATCGGCGAGCGGACCGCGTTGTGGTCGCAGCAGAACAGCACCGATTGAGGGAAGGAGGAGACCACGCGTCAGCCCCAGTGCAACACGCAGATCAGGGTGAACAGGCGCCGCGCCGTGTCGATATCGAGGTCCGCCTTGCCCTCCAGCCGTTCCATGAGAACGCGCGCGCCCTCGTTGTGGATGCCGCGCCGGGCCATGTCGATGGCCTCGATCTGGCCGGGTGGCAACTTCTTCACCGCATCGAAATAGCTTTCGCAAATCTGGAAATAGTCTTTCACCACCTGCCGGAACGGCCCCAGCGAGAGGTGGATTTCCCCCGCCTGCTCACCGCCCTCGGTCGCTATGGCGACGACGAGGCGCTTTTCCCGGATCGACAGGCCCAATTCGTAAGGCCCTTCCGGCACCGCCTGCCCGTCCCGCGGCAGCGGGGTGAAGCTGTTGTCTTCGAGCAGGTCGAAGACCGCGACCTTGCGTTCCTGCTCGATCGCCGGCGTCGGCGCCGCCAGCCCCTTTTCGTCGATATCAATCTTGCTGATACGGTTCATCCGTCCCACCCCGTCTTTCGCACAGGGATACCCAAACCGTGTTGAGGGCACAACGACGAAGCAGTTGAGACGTTAATTCTCGTTCAGGCGGTCAAGCCGGGCGCGCACCGACAGCCCGTGCGCTTCGAGGCTTTCGGCCTTGGCCAGCGTTTCAGCCGCCGGTCCGATCGCCTTGAGGGCGGCGGGTGTCATGCGTGCCAGCGTGGTGCGCTTCATGAAGTCGAGAACCGACAAACCCGAAGAGAACCGCGCCGAGCGTGCCGTGGGCAGCACATGGTTCGGCCCTCCGACGTAATCCCCGATGGCCTCCGGTGTGTACTGGCCGAGGAAGATCGCGCCGGCGTGGGTGACTTTGTCCGACAGCGCCTCGGGATCGGCTACGCAGAGTTCGAGGTGCTCGGGCGCGATCCGGTCGGACAGCTGCGCCGCCTCGTCGAGGTCGCGCACGGTGATGACCGCACCGAAGTCACGCCAGCTCGCCCCCGCAATGGCGCGGCGCTCGAGCGTTTCGAGCCGCGCCTCCACCGCCTCCGCCACGGCCTGACCGAAGGCCGCGTCGTCCGTGATCAGGATCGACTGGGCGCTTTCGTCATGCTCCGCCTGGCTCATCAGGTCGAGGGCGAGGAAATCCGGGTCATTGTCACGGTCGGCGATCACGAGGATCTCTGAGGGCCCCGCGATCATGTCGATCCCCACCCGCCCGAAGACGCGCCGCTTTGCGGCAGCCACAAAGGCGTTGCCCGGCCCCGTGATCTTGTCCACCGGCGCGAGCGTCTCGGTCCCATAGGCGAGCGCGGCAATCGCCTGCGCCCCGCCGATACGATAAACCTCGTCCACACCCGCGATCTCGCAGGCGCACATGACAAGCGGGTTGATGACCCCGTCCGGCGTCGGCACGGTCACGACGAGCCGCCCGACCCCGGCGACCTTGGCAGGGATCGCGTTCATCAGAACGCTCGACGGATAGGACGCCAGCCCGCCGGGCACATAGAGCCCCGCCGCCGACACCGCGCTCCACCGCCAGCCGAGCGTCGCGCCGGTTTCGTCGGTCCAGGACTCGTCGGTTGGCACCTGCCGCCGATGATAGGCCCGGATGCGCGCCGCAGCTGTCTCAAGCGCAGCCCGTTCGGCGTCCGAGACCTTGGCGCTCTCCGCCGCGATCTCGCCTGCCGACATCCGCATGGTCTGGGCCGTCAACTCGAGCCGGTCGAATTTCGCGGTCAGCCCCAGCACCGCCGCATCGCCGCGCGACCGCACGTCCGCGATGATCCCCGCGACGGTCTCATCCACGTCCGGGCTGTCCTCGCGCTTGGCGCCCAGCAGCGCGGTGAACCGGGCTTCGAAGTCCGGATCGGTTGTGTCGAGGAGGTCCGGCATCGATTTACTCCGGATGATCGGGGGTTTTGCGTGACGGCGCGAGGTAGGGGCGCGTCACATCCTGGAGCCGCGCGTTGATCGTCTCGACGTCGAGCGCGATGGCACCGTCCCCGGCGAGCGTCAGGATCACGCGGCCCGTGCCGTCCTCCCCCGGTTCGAAGGTAATGGACAAAAGCGACATGATGGTATCGCCGTCACGCCGTTCCACGCCCTGCGATTGCACTTTCTGAACATCGCCGAAGAGCAGCACCGACTGCACCCGCTCCACGGGACGCCCCCGCTTCTGGGCGACTTCGCTGTCTTCCCAGCGGAACCGATTGAGCAGCAGCGCAAACTCACGGTCCTTGGGATACCACGCCATCTCGTCGCCCGGAAACACCGCGTCCTGAGTCAGCGCTGCGATGACGCCGAGGTCATCGGCATCGACGGCGAGAAGGCGGAGCGGCGTATCGCCCCCGTCCTCGAATTTTGCGTCTTCGGTCATGCCTTCACCCGTTCGATCCGGGCACCCACGCCCTGCAATTTGCGCACCACATGCTCATAACCCCGGTCGAGGTGATAGACCCGGCTGACCACCGTTTCGCCCTCGGCCGCAAGGCCCGCAAGGATCAACGAGACCGACGCGCGCAGGTCCGTCGCCATGACCGGCGCGCCGCGCAGTTTCTCGACCCCTGTGACCGTCGCCGTGCCGCCCTGAACGTCGATGTTGGCGCCCATCCGGGTCAACTCCGGCGCGTGCATGAAGCGGTTCTCGAAAATCGTCTCGTTGAGCGTCGAGGTCCCCTCGGCGGTGCAGAGCATCGCCATGATCTGGGCCTGCAAATCGGTCGGGAAGCCGGGGAACGGCTCGGTCGTCACGTCTACCGCCGAGACACGCCCTTCGCCGCGCGAGACCTTGAGCCCGCGCTCGGTTTCCTCGACGCCGATGCCCGCCGCTTCGAGGCGTTCCACGAAGGCCTCGACGAGTGACATCTTGCCGCCAAGGCACTCCACTTCGCCCCCCGCGATGGCCGGGGCCAGCATGTAGGTGCCCAGCTCGATCCGGTCGGCGACCACCTGATGCGTGGCACCGTGCAGGCGGTCGACACCCTGGATCTCGATCCGGCTGGTCCCCTCGCCGTCGATCTGCGCCCCCATCGCACGCAGGCATTTCACGAGGTCGACGATCTCCGGCTCTCGGGCGGCGTTGGTGAGTACTGTCGTGCCCTTGGCCAGCGTCGCGGCCATGACGATGTTCTCGGTCGCGCCGACGCTTGCGAATTCTAGCGCGATCTCGGCCCCTTTGAGGCCGCCCGGTGCCTTGGCGTGCAGATAGCCATCGCGCAACTCGATCTCGGCGCCCAGCTTTTCGAGCCCGTGAATATGCAGGTCCATCGGTCGCGCCCCGATGGCGCAGCCGCCGGGCAGCGACACCTCGGCATGACCGAAGCGCGCGATCAGGGGCCCGAGCACGAGGTTCGAGGCGCGCATCTTGCGCACGATGTCATAGTCCGCCCGCGTCGAGGTCAGATCATGCGACGACATGGCAAGCACCTGACCGTCCTGAAGCCCTGTCGCCTCGGCCCCCAGAGATTGCAGGAGCGTCGTCATCGTCTTGATGTCCGACAGCCGCGGCGCGTTGGTCAGCGTCAGCGGATCCTCCGACAACAGTGTCGCCGGCATGAGTGCGAGGCAGGCGTTCTTCGCCCCCGCGATGGGTATTTCGCCCGAGAGCGCCCCGCCCCCCGTGACTACGATGCTGTCCATGTCTGCCCCTTCATGCGTCCGTGTCGTCTTTCGTCCCGGCGTCGCGCGCGCGGGCCTGTGCCTTGCGGCGGGCCATGTTCGCCTTGAGCGCGGCCTTGAGCCGGTCGTCACGCTCCTGCGCGGCCTTTTCCTTGGGTGAAAGATCGGGTTTCCTGCTCATGCGGACCTCCTTAACGCAGCGGGGAAAAACCGTCCAGATTGCGCTTGCACCATTGGCGAATTGGGTCTAATCACCCGCCACGGTTCGCCGCAGTAGCTCAGTGGTAGAGCGCACCCTTGGTAAGGGTGAGGTCGGGAGTTCAATCCTCCCCTGCGGCACCATCCTCCTTCAAAATCCGCGTTTGTCGCTGCCCTAAAATGGCCAATTCGTTTCGATCCGCTGCGACGTGACCTGACGGCGCCGCTGTGCGAAACTCGTGCCTGGCAGCCCCAACGCCCGGAGAGCACAGCATGGACGATTCCGCACCTGACCGCAGCACCATCACCGCAGGGGGCGCGATCTTCGGAAAGCTCAAGGCGCTCGGGGTCGATCATGTCTTCGCCAATTCCGGCACGGATTTCCCGCCGATCATCGAGGGTCTGGTGCAGGCTCAGCGGAGCGGCATCGACCTCCCGGAGCCGATCACCTGCCCGCATGAAAGCGTCGCGGTGGGCATGGCGCACGGCTACTACCAGATGACCGGGCGGCCGCAGGCGGTCATGCTGCACACCAATGTGGGGCTCGGCAATGCGGTCACCGGAGCGATCAACGCCTGGTGCGATCAGGTGCCCATGATCCTCATGTCCGGACGCACGCCCGTCGTCGAAAGCGGGCGGTTCGGCGCGCGGTCGACCCCGATCAACTGGGGACAGGAAATGTTCGACCAGAGTTCCCTGATCCGCGAATGCACCAAGTGGGACTATGAACTGCGCTTCCCCGAGCAGGTCTCGGACCTGTTCGACCGATGCTGGGCCATCGCGAACTCGACGCCGAAGGGTCCGGTCTACCTGAGCCTCCCGCGCGAGGTTCTGTGTGAGCCCACCCCGGCCACCGGTCTCGACCAACCTTCCGCGCTGTCCCCGACCGTCGCCGCGCCCGACCCCGCCGCTCTCGACCGCGCCGCGCGGCTGCTGGCCGAGGCGGACAAGCCGCTCATCATCGCCCAGCGCGGAGTGGGCACGCAGGAGGCATTCGATGCTTTCGCAGGATTCGTGACCGACCGCGCCTTGCCGGTGTCGCAATACTGGCCCAACCAGATCGCCCTTGCGACCGGCCACCCGATGCATATCGGCTGGTCTCCCAATGCGTTCCTCGAAGAAGCCGACGTGGTGCTGGTGCTGGACTCGCTCGCGCCCTGGTGGCCGGACACGGTGACCCTGCGCCCGGACGTGAAGGTGATCCAGCTCGGCCCGGACCCGCTTTTCAGCCGAACGCCGGTGCGCAACTTCGCGTCCCATGTCTCGTTGGCGGGCGAGACCGGGCCGACGCTGCTCGCGTTGATCGAGGCGGTCGCGGCCCTGCCCCGCGACGAAACCCGGCTCGCCACCCGCCGGGACCGCATCACCACCGCCGCACGGGCGACGCGCGCGGAAAACACCAAGGTCGCCCAGCAAGGCGACGGATGCCCGATGACGAAGGCCTGGGTGTCACACTGCCTGAGTGCCGCGATCCGGGGACGCACGGCGACGGTTTATCACGAGCTTGGCTGCCCCCTGACCCATCTCGATCTGGACGCCCACAAGAGTTACTTTCAGGAGCCCCATTCCGGCGGTCTCGGCTGGGGCTTCGCAGCCGCGCTTGGCGCACAGCTCGCGGACCGGGACCGGCTGATCTTCGCGACGATGGGCGACGGTAGTTACATGTTCGCCAATCCCACCGTCTGCCATCAGGTCGCCGAGGCCTATGACCTGCCGGTGATCGTGCTGGTGCTGAACAACGGCGAATGGGGCGCAGTGCGCCACGGCACACAGTCTCTCTATGCCGACGGCGACGTGTCCCGCGCCAACGAGGTGCCGATGACCGCGCTGACCCCCAGCCCGGATTTCACCCGGACCGCCGAGGCAAGCCGCGCTTTCGCCGTCACGATTACCGACGGCAAAGACCTCCCCGCCGCGCTGGAGCGCGCGATCGAGGTGGCGACCGGCGAGCGCAGGCAGGTTCTCCTCAACATTGCCATCGCGCGCTGAGGTCGGCGCCTAGCGCATCGGCGGGGCGAGCCCCTCCTCCTCGAGCTGGGCCTGAAGGGCCGCATCTCTCTCAAGCGCCCGGGCCACGCTGTCGCGCGCTTCCATCCGCGCGGCGTGGGCGGCCCAGTTCGGATACGGCGTTCCGTCGAACCCGGCCCCGGTGATGCGGAACCAGACCCAGTAGACATAGGCATCCTGAATCGACCAGTCCGCCCCGTACCACCACGGCCCCTCTCCGATCTTCTCATCGACCAACTTGGCAAAGGGCGCCATCGCCACCATCGCCTTTTCCCTGACCGAGGCCACGGCCTCATCCCCGTCCGCCATGAACATCGGCATCCGGATGCGCGTCACGATGGGATGGAGCGTTGAAGAACAGAAGGCGAGGTTCGCCGTAACCTGTGCCGCCGCATAGGCGTCGTCCATCGCCGGCAAGAGGCCGGGATACCGCCCCGCGAGGTAAAGCGCGATCGCCACGTTTTCCGACAGCGGGCCGTCCGGCGTCACGAGGAGCGGAACCTTGCCCGCCGGATTCAGGGCAAGGTAGTCCGGCGACCTGTGCGCACCCTTCATGAAGCGGACGAGTTCGATCCGGAACTCCGCGCCCGCCTCCTCCAATGCCATCATCGGAACGCGCGAGCAGGCACCGGGGGCTGCGTAGAGTGTGTAGGTCATTGAGCTCTCCTCAGATCGGCTCGGCCATCATGGCCATCGTCTGTCCGTTCAGTTTGCCGACGTCCACAGGCGGCACCTTGCCCATCTGGGCCTCGCCGATCAGGATCGAAGTCTTGGCGACATGCGATACTCGCGGCAGCCGCCGCTTGCGATAGGCCGCGAAGACGTCCTGGGGCGTGTCGCCTTTTCCGATCTCGTCTGCCAGCACCAGACCGTCCTCGATGGCCATGCCGGCGCCTTGCGCAAGATGCGGCGTAGCCGCATGAACGGCATCGCCCAGCAACACCACGCGCCCCTTGTGCCAGTCGCCCTCGAGCAGGATGACCTCAAGCGGCCGGGCGACCACCTCATCGTCCGCCGTGATATGGTCGAGCCAGGCCTTGATCTGCGGCGGCGCCATGCGCGCGGCGCGTTCGCGCATCGTCGCTGCGGCACCCTCGCGAGGGAGGCGGTAATCCTCCGGTTCCTCACTCAGAACGAACATGTAAATCAGCTCTTCGTTCATCGGCACGAGGCCCGCGTTGCAGGGTCCCGCGAAAATGTGGATACCATCGAGGGTATCGGGCCGAGGCAGGTTGTAGCGCCAGACCCACTGACCGGTGTAGCGCGGCGTTGGCGCATCGGGCAGGATCATCCGGCGCGTGGCCGAAAACACGCCGTCCGCGCCCACGACGATGTCATAGCGGCCCGTTGTCCCGTCCGAGAACGTCACGTCCACCCCGTCGCCGTCATCCTCCATCTCTTCGACGGTCACGCCGAGGCGGACTGTCGCGCCGACCGCCGTCACCTTGTCTGCCAGCACCTTTTGAAGGTCGCGGCGCAGGATGCCCGCGTTCGACGGATATTGCGGCCCGGCGAGGCGCGGGGCCTCGAACTCCGCCTCCTTGTGGCCCTGCGGCCCGACAAAGAGCGTCGTCTTGTCGAACCCCTGAGCATAAGAGAGGTAGTCGTCCAACACGCCGAGCGCGTCCATCGCCCGGATCACGTTCATCTGCTGGATGATCCCGACGCCATAGACGGTCCATTCCGGGTCGCGCTCGATGATCTCGACGCCGATCCCCTTGGCCCGCAACGCGATACCGGCGGTCAGCCCGCCGATGCCGCCACCCACGATGAGTGCTTTTTCCACCTGCATCCGGTGTCTCCTCCCTGTTCGAGGCGAAGCGTAGGCAGCACGGGTGCATTTGAGAAATGGAAAGGTCTAATCCGACGCATCCACAGCATGAATAGGTCCAAGGGAGGCGGCTGTCGACGCCATGATCCCGCGCAGCCATCGCAGCCCCGGATCTTCATCCCGAAGCACATGCCACTGCATCATCTGGCGCAAGGCCCGCGTTTCGACCGGCATCGGGTGAAAGACAATATCCTCCTGGTCCGCCATCAGCTTTGCCAATCGGCCATGGACGGTGGCCATGCGATCCGTCCCGGCGACGAGTCGCGGCAATGAGGTAAACGAGAATGTCGTCACTTCGATTCGGCGCGACAGCCCCGCTTCTGCAAGCAGTTCTCCGTCCGCCGTCCGGGCCTGCTGGGGGGGCACCATCGTGACATGCCCCGCAGTTTCAAAGGCCTCGCGGTCGATCGGCCCCTCGCCATATCGGCCATGCCTGCAAACCGCGACCATGTAACGATCCTCGTACAAAAGCGCCGATGGGTGATCTTTCGAGGTATACGGCTCCGGCGCGATCAGCAGGTCCACTTCGCCCCGCGCGATCTGCGTGTAGGGGGCCTCTTCCTGCGCACGCAGGTTGAAGCGCACCTTCGCATTCTCCCGCCCCACCCGCTTGAACACCTCCGGCATAAGCACCCGCAGGCTGTAGTCGGACAGAAGCAGGTTGAAGGTCCGGTCGGATTCCTCCGGCAGGAACTCTGGCCGCGTGTCGATCGCCGCCTCCATCCGCACAAGGATGTCGCGGATCATCGGGCGCAACGACTCGGCGCGCGGTGTCAGCTCCATGCGCCGCCCGACCTGCACGAGAAGCGGGTCACCGAAATAGGTTCTGAGCCGTGTGAGCGCATTGGACATGGCCGACTGGCTCATGAACATGCGGTCGGCCGCCCCCGTCACCGAGCGCAGTTCCAGCATGTGGTCCAGCGCCACCAACAGGTTGAGATCGAGTTTCTTGAACCGCATTGTCGAAGCTCCAATTCCATCCGTTCCATCAATGGATCATATGAAGAATATCCATTTTCGAAATATGTGAAAGCCTCCTAAATTCACGCAACCGAATTAGGAGGATCATCGTCATGCGCATCATCGGACCGGACGAGCTGGTTTTTGGCGTCGACAATATCGAGGATTGCCGCGCATTCCTGTCGGACTACGGACTGACCGAGGCCGAGGACGGATTGTTCGAAGCCCTGGACAAGACCGCCGTGCGGATCAAACCCGTGGACGACCCCGACCTGCCGCCGCCCCTGCCCACGAGCACGAAGATTCGCCAGACCATCTGGGGCGTCGAGGATCAGGCCGCGCTCGATGCGATCGAGGCCGAGTTGTCCAAGGACCGCGAAGTCAGGAAGTCCGCTGATGGCACGATCTCCTGCAAGGACGACATGAACTTCGAGATCGCGTTCCGCGTGACGCGCCGGGTCGAGCTGAACCTGCCGGCGGAGCTCATCAACTCGCCCGGGGCCAAGCCCGGTCGCGCGCCGAACGAGATCGGGGCGAACCAGGACGCCGAGGCGAAGCCGCGTACGCTCAGCCATATCGTCTATTTCGTGCCCGACATGGAGGCGATGTCGAAGTTCTACATTGACCGTCTTGGCTTCGTCATCACGGACCAGTTCACCAACACCGGCCCGTTCCTGCGACCGCAGGCGAACCACGACCACCACGTTCTCTTCATGATCCAGACGCCGGAATACATGCAAGGCCTCGAACACCTGGCCTTCCACATGCAGGGGCCGACCGAGCTCATGCTCGCGGGCTCGCGGATGGTACAGAAGGGATACGAGAGCTTCTGGGGTCCGGGCCGCCACAAGTTCGGCTCCAACTGGTTTTGGTACTTTTCCTCGCCTCTCGCCGTGAACATTGAATACGATGCCGACATGGACCAGCACGACGGGGACTGGACCCTGCGGGAGGCACCGATGAGCCCCGAGAACTCGCAGCTGTTCCTCTTCGAGAACGTCGAGAAATGGGCCCCGGGCGGCCCGCCTCCGGGCAAGTCATGATCACGCCGAACGACCGGACCTGATCTATCGAACATGCACCGGGCGGCACCGAATGGTCCGCCCGGCGCTTTTTCCGGGAGGAGCGGCCACCTTGGCCGGCCGGGGGCAGAGGGGAGACGACAAATGCAGACCGAAACACTTCAGGCCAACGGCGCGGAACGCTGGATTCGCACCATCACCAGCACTATCGCCGTGGTCTCGATCACCGGGATCCTGCTGGGCGCGGGGGTTGTCGTGGTGGACGTGCTTGGCCGGTGGCTCTACGGCACATCGGTCTTCGCACTGAACGAGATCATGTCGCTGGTCTTCGCCGTCGCCGTCGCCGCGACCTTCCCCGCCGGCGCGGCCAATCGCGTCAATCTCAAGATCGACCTCCTCGCACCGCTGACCGGCCCCCGCATGACCGCCTGGCTCAATGTCGTGGGATCGGCCCTTCTCCTCACCTTCTTCATCATGCTGGCCTTCAGCATCTGGGGGCTGGCTGATCGTTATGCGGATCAGGGCCGCGCGACCGCACTCCTGGAGCTGTCGCTGGCCCCCGCCTATTACGCCATTTCGCTGTCCATGGCCGCCTCGGCGATCGTGCAGGCGCTCCACGTTCTGAGCGACATCCGCACCGCGCTCCGCACGCCTGCCGGGCAAGGGACGAGCCTGATCGTCTACCTGCTGGCCGCCGCCCTTGCCGCCTTGTCCCTGGGTATCCTTTTCTGGATCCTGACCGACATGGGGAGTTTCACGACCTTCGTGCTCCTTAACCCCGGCACCACCGTCCTGGTCGGCTTCGCCCTGCTGTGGCTCGGCGTGTTCCTCCAGTTCCCGCTCGGCTCGGTCACGGCGGTAATCGGCGTGATCGGGGCGCTCGCGGTGCTTGGACCGGACGCGGCAGTCAACACATTCGGCGGGGACTCGGCGGACTTCCTGCGCAACGATCAGGTGGCCACCCTGCCCCTGTTCCTCATCATGGGCGCCTTTTCGGTCGCCGCTGGGGTGTCGCATGACCTCTTCCGGCTGGGCCACGTCATGCTGGGATCGTTTCGGGGCGGTCTGGCCTATGCCACCATTGCGGCCTGTGCAGGCTTCGGCGCTGTATCGGGCAATTCCATCGTGACCTCGGCCACCTTCGGGCGCATGGCGCTTCCGGAGATGAAAAAGCTGGGCTACGCACCCACCCTCTCCACCGCCACCGTCGCCGCAGGCGGCACACTGGGTGCACTCGTGCCGCCCTCCGGCGTCATCATCCTCTTCGCCCTGCTGACGGAAGAATCCATCGGCGCGCTGTTCGTCGCCGCGATGCTGCCCGCCGTTCTGGCCATCTTCCTCTACTTCGGCGCGGTCTTCGCGGTCGTGACCTTCTCGAAGGAAGCCGCCCCACAGGCCCAGCGCGCCACGCTGGCCGAAATCCGCGATGCGTTCATCAGCGCGGGTCCTGTAGTCGCCATGTTCGTCGTCGTGATCGGTGGCCTCTACAGTGGTATCTTCACCGTCACCGAAAGCGCGGCCGTCGGCGCGATCAGCGCCTTCGCGCTCGCCGTCCTGCGCGGACGCCTGAACCGCGCCACGCTCCTGCGCGTGTTCTCCGAGACGACGACCACGGTCGCCATGATCTATGCCCTCATCTTCGGCGGGCTGATGTTCGCCTTCTTCGTGAACCTCAGCGGCGCGCCGGGCCTCGTCGCCGCCTGGATCTCGGGCATCGACGCGCGCCCGATCCTGATCCTCGCGCTGCTCGTGGTGGTCTATCTTCTGCTCGGCTCCGTGATGGACAGTTTCGGCGTGATGATCATCACCCTGCCCGTCGTCACACCGATCATCCTCGACCTTGGCTACGACATGCTGTTCTGGGGCGTGCTGATGCTCGTCGTGGTAGAGATCGGGATGATCACGCCACCCTTCGGCATGAACCTGTTCATCATCAAGAACATCGACCCGAAGATCAGCCTGACCACCGTGATGCGCGGTGTGCTGCCCTTCATCGTCGCGGACCTGTTCAAGATCATCCTGATCATCGCCTTTCCGGCCCTGTCGCTCTGGCTACCGTCGACGATGAACTGACCGGGTCGGCCAGACCCACCGGACAAAGAAAAACCCCGGCCAGTCCGCACTGGCCGGGGTTTTCCGTTTCGTCTGTCCGAGGATCAGGAGCCGCTGTCGATCTCGGCCTGTGCCTCGGCCATCGCCGCTTCCCACTTCTGGGCAAGCTCGGCACCACCCGGCACACGCTCGGCATAGCCCGCGACAACACCGTCGAAGAGCTTCTCTTTCATCGCCTGTGCTTCCTCAGGATCGACCTCGTTGAAGGTATGCCCGTCCTGCGACATCACGAAGCCCTTGGAGTCGGCTTCCCACTGGTCCACCTTGGCGCCCATCTCACGGCTCACATCGCAGCCGGAATGTGCGTCGAGCACCGCTTTCGCCTCATCCGACAACGCGTCGTAACGGGACTGCAGCATGAAGACCATGCCGGTCGCCCCGCCGAGCGCCGCGTCGAGGTGATCGGTCGTCACTTCGTTCAGCTTGAACCCCGGAAAGGCCGTGTAGTTCATGAAAATGCCGTCCGCCGTTCCACGCTGAAGCGCCTGGTACATGTCGGGCAGGATCGTCGACAGGGGGGTGCCGCCATTGGCCGACACGATGGCAGCGGCCACCGGGCTGCCGACCGCGATCTTCTTGCCTTCGAGATCGGAGAAGGACGTCAGCTCCGCATCCTTCAGGTGCATGCGGGTCTGCGGGAACGGCACGAAGAACAGCGGTTTGTAGTCCGCAAGGTCATCGCCGAACGCGCCCTCTTCGTAGAGCTTGCAGAACGCCATCGCACCGGCCTCAGCCGAGCCTTCAATGAACGGCATCGTCGAGACCAGCGCACGGGGGAACCGGCCAGGATCGAACGCGAGCATGCCCCAGGCCATTTGCACGACATCGTCCGTGACCCGGTCGACGTAGTTCTGCGGGCTCACAAGTGCCGGGCCATGGCGCACGGAGATTTCGAGCGCATCGCCGGCGTCGGCGTTCACTGCCTCGGCCCAGGGCTCCATGATCCGTTGGTTGATCGGATTCATCGGTACGTTGCCGGTGCCGAAGATCAGCGTTTCGGCCGAAGCGGCAAGCGGCGTAAGTGCGGTGGCGGCAGCGAGTGCGCCAGCCAGAATGGTCTTTCCCATGTGGTCCTCCCGTTGGTCTTTCAAACCCGGTGCTTTCGCGGGCTCGCGCCAGTGTAGGCAGCACCTGATGGATTTGAAAATTTGATAAGGTCAATGCAATCCATTGACCCGACAGATAGTTCAGCCCGCTTTGCGTTTCAGTATCGGCCCAGATCCTCACCCATATGGATCTCACCCTCGAAGACGGATGCGATGCGCGCGGCGTAGGTTCCGGCGGTGTCCGGCGTGACGGTGGCCGGTGCGAAATGGACGGCGACAACCTTTTTGGCCGACGCCCGCGATGCCAACTCACCCAATTGCTCGGCCGTGAGGTGATGATCGGACAGATGCGTGCGGATCATGGCCTCGCGTTCGGCGGGCATGTCGGGGTAGTTGGCTTTCACCCGCGACATGGTCAGGTCCACGTCCATCATCTCGCCCACCAGCAAGTCCACCCCCTGCGCCAGCGTCTCGACCGCCGTACAGGGACCGGTGTCGCCGGTGAACAGGATCGACCGGTCCGACGTGTCGAACCGCACCGAGAGAGAGATGTGGCCCGGCGTGCCGAAATCCGCCTCGCCCCGGTAATGCGTGTTCTCGCAGCAGGTGAGCGTCACCTCCCCGATCGTGGCGACATCACCCGGCGACAGCTCCTGCACCGTTACGAAGTCGCGTGGATGGGGCAGCGTCTGGCCCGGCACCCCGAACCCGATGTCGTTGGGCACATCGCAGGCCGCCGCCAGCCCCTCGACGATCTGCGCGGTGCCTTTCGGCCCGTAGATGGTCAGGGGATCGCGTCGCTGGGTCATCATGCTGAGACCGAGGATCGCGAACAGGCTGCCGATGTGGTCGAAGTGGTGATGTGTCAGGACGATGTGGTCGAGATTCCGGAAGTCGACACCCGCCTTCTTCATCTGCGTCGCCGCCCCCTCGCCACAGTCGATCAGGATCGACATGCCGCCAACCTGCAACAAATGCGCGGGCTGGGCGCGGGTCTCCTGCTGCATCGGCCCGCCGCCGGTGCCCAAGGTTACGAACGTGGTGGATTGATCCAAGAGCCTGCCTCCCTGCGCGCTCGACTTGGCGGGTGTGGTAGCACGGGGCGATGTATTGGAAAAATTGCAACGACAAATCTGACCCATTGGCACGGTGAATGGGTCGACGAATGGACTCAGACTGCCGTCACGAACCGCTGCGCATCAAGGATCCCCGCCTGAGCGACACGCGGCTGTCACTCCACTCCCAACGGCAGGGTCACCATCGAAGTCCGGGGGCCGGCAGCCCCGCTTTACTCACCGAAGTTGAGCTGGAGGCCGAAGCCGCCGGGGCTGGAATGCCCACCCTCGCGCTCGCCCCCGCCGCTCTCGCCGAACGGAATGGTGATCTGGAACCCCGGTATGCGCAGGCCCGACTGCGGCGCCGGCGTCGGCTGGGTCGTGGTGGTGGTGGTCGTGCGGTTTGTCGTCGTCCGGTTCGTGGGCAGGGGCGCGGCGCGCGGCGGGTTCTCGACCTCCATCTCGATACAGGCCTGCGCCGCGTCAGCAGGCGCCTCGGCAGGATCGCTCCCGAACATGGCGCGGTACACCGCCGACAGGTCTGCCGGGTCGATCTCCTGCCCCGTCGCCTCGCCGAAGGCCCGGATCGCGGCGCGTGTGCGCGGGCCCATGAGCCCATCGGCCGCCCCCGGGTTCAGCCCACGCGCAGCCAGCCCGACTTGTATCAGTTGCAACAGCTTGCGCGGATCGGTCGCGAATTCGAGCCGAACGCAGTTTTCGGACCCCGCCGCGACATAGCCCGGCAGGCGGATCGGGATTGAAAGCCCAACGCTCTCCCCCGCCGCGACCTCGCCCTCGTGAAGACAGATGGAGTTCGCCCCGGCCGCGGGCGAGCAATGCCAGCCATCGAACAAAGCGCCGTTGCCCCCCGCGTCGACGCGGCCGGTCTCGCTCAGGAAGAGCGGACCCTCATAGGCCGACCCGGACGCATTGACCGCCGTCAGCTGGAAGCTACAGGCCCCGCCCGCGCGGCAATCGTCCGGTTGCAGTTTTTCGAGCAGCATGTCCGGCAGCATCGCCGCCGAGGCCCCGCCGCACTGCTCTTCGCACTCTTCCAGAGCCGCGCGCAGGCGGGCTTCTTCTGCTTCGAGCGAAGCAAGCTCCGCCTCGATCTCACGCACCCGCTCTATCGCCTCCTGCACCCCCGGAAACAGCTCGTCCGACCGGAACGACAGGTCCGCCGCGCGGTCGAGGTTTTCGTCGAATGCGGCTTTCTGGGCGGACGCATCCTCGCCCGCCGCTTCCAGTCGGGCCTTCTCGACTGCGGCGGCCGCGAACGCATCCTGCGCGGCCTCAGTCTCCGCGTCCACGGCGGCCAATTCCGCCGCGCGCCGCTCATGCTCTGCCCGTGCCGTCGCCAGCCTGTCCTCGGTCCCGATCCGGCTACCGATCACATCGTTCAGCGCCGCCACGATCTGTTCGCAGGGCTCGCAATCGGTCCGGGCAAAGCGCGGATCGGGCTCCGGCTCCGGGGCCACGGCTGTTTCATCCGGCCCCTCTCCGCTTGGCGCACATTCTTTTTCGCATTCGGCCAGTTGCGCCTTCAGCGCCGCGACCTGCCGCGCAAGGTCAGCCACCTTCGCCTCGGCTTTGGCCAGATCGTCCTCGGCAAACTCCAGATCCACTTCGAGCAGATTGAGGTCGTCTTCAAGGAACAACCGGTCGACGTCATCCGCCTCGGCGGCGACCTCGGCCTGCATCCCGGCGATCTCGTCGCGGATGTCACCCACCTTGCTCCGCAGTGTTTCCGCTACCCGCTCCGCCCCGATGTGGGACCCGACAGCGTCGTTGACCATCGAGGCCAGCCGCGCGCACGGCGGGCAGTCAGTGGTGACGAACGGGCTGGGGTCCGGGTCCGGTGCCAGTGCCGTTTCGTCGGGCTGGTTGCAGCGGTCCTCACACTCCGCGAGCTGCTTCTTGAGGTCGGCTTCCTGCCGCGTGAGCCGCGCAATCTCGGCTTCAAGGTCGGCCATCGCCTTGTCGGCCTTCGCGACCTTGTCCGGCGCGTCCTCTTTCTCGAATTCGAGCCTGACAAGCTCACTCCCCAACCGCTCCGCCTCGTCGAAGAACGGGGTGTATTCGTCTATGTCCGTGATGCCCTCGCGCGCCCGCTCGTTTTCCCGCAACTGGTCGCGAAGCTCCCCGATCCGGTCCTCGCGCGCCTCG
Source organism: Maritimibacter sp. UBA3975 (assembly GCF_002384975.1). Taxonomy (NCBI): domain Bacteria; kingdom Pseudomonadati; phylum Pseudomonadota; class Alphaproteobacteria; order Rhodobacterales; family Roseobacteraceae; genus Maritimibacter; species Maritimibacter sp. UBA3975. The sequence continues at coordinate 71,223 of NZ_DGCP01000004.1, read as the reverse complement.
GCATCCGCGTCCAGTGCCGCACGCGCCTCACGCGCTTCTCCTAGCCTGCGCTCGGCCCCGATGCGTGACCCGACCACGTCGTTCACCATTGAGGCCAGCGTGACGCAGGCGGCGCAATCGGTGGTCACGAAGGGCGTCTCGGGCAACGCGGTCTCGGTGCCTTCCTCGGGTGGCTGACATTGCTTTTCACACTCGGCGAGCTGCGCGCGCAGGTCGGCTTCGGCCGCCTCGTACTGCGCGATCTGCGCCTGAAGCGCCTTTATCCCGTCCACCGCCTTTTCGATGTCGCGCTCGTTCTTCTGCACCGCGTCCTCGGCGTCGAGTTGCGCGTCATCCGCTTCGTAAAGCGCGTCGCTCAGGTCGTCCCGGTCGCGGTTCTCGGGCTTGAGGAAGTCGTCCTGAAGCCGGTCATAGGCTGCTTCCGCCTCGGTCCGCGCGGCCTCGAGCTCCCCCGTCTTCGTGCGCAGGCCCTCAAGCTCCGCCCCGGCCTCGGCCAATTGGCGGCGCAATGAGATGAGACTGCCCACGACGTCGTTCACCCGGCTGGCCAGCACCTGGCATGGCTGGCAATCGGTGGCGACAAAAGGCGTCTCCGGCAGCGCGGTCTCGGTGCCCTCCTCCGGCGGCTGGCACTGTTTCTCGCAATCCAGAAGATCGACCTTGAGCTTCGCGATCAGCGTGTGCAGGTCGTCCACCCTTTTCTGTGCCGCGTCCACGTCGGCCAGAGCCGCGCGCCGCGCCTCGCTCTCCCCGGCCCGTTCCTCCTCCAGCTTTTGCTGTTCGCGGTCCAGCGCCTCGTAACGGTCGTCCAGTTCCTGGAACTCCGGCGGTCGCTCCTCGGCGACATAGGCAGCCGTCCAGAGCGGAATGAGTTCAGAAAACGCCGCATCGATCTCGGCCAGCCGATCGCGTCGCGCCGTCGCGGCACCGGCGAGATCGGAAAACGCCTTGTTCGCCTCAGCCAACGCGCGCCGCGCGGTGATCAGGCTCCCCACCGCGTCATTGACCTGCGAGGCCAGTTGCACGCAGGGCGGACAGTCCGTCGCCACGAACGGGTCTTCACCGGCCAGGAAGATGTCCTCCTCCTCGGGATCGGCACAGGCGCGCTCGCATTCCGCCAGCCTGCGGTTGAGGTCGCGCAGCTCGCCCGCGATGGCCTCATGGCGCGCCACCATAGCCTCGACTTCGGCCTCTTTCGCCGCGATGGCCAGTTTCAGCGCGTCGGCCTGCGCCTGCACCCTGCGCTCCGCGTCGATGGCCGCGTCGAGCGGCACGGCCGCGTGCGCTTTCTCCGCCGGTGTTTCGGCGTTCTGATAGGGCCACCCCGTTTCGTCGATCCGGTCGGCAAGCTCTGCCAACTGCCCGTTCAGGTCCTCAAGGGCCGCGCGGTCCGAGGCGATTTGGCCAACCGTGGATTGTATCCGGCCCGCGAGAGTGTATCGCTCCAGCATAAGCCCGTTGATCTGATCGACGAGCGGCTGACACGACAAGCAGTCGGTCGCAGCATAAGTGTAGGGTTCGGGCACCGGGTAAGCCGGGTCGATCAGCGGCGGTGTCAGGCTGACAAGCGGCTGACCGTCCTCGCCCTTGCACTTGTTGAATTCGCAGATGTCGAGCGCCGCGCGCTGTTCCTCGATCAGCCGCGACAGCGCCGTGTGCCGCGCCATCAGCTCCTCAAGGTCGGACTCCAGCCGCGGGATTTCCCCTTCCGCCGCGAGGATGTCCTGCGTGAGCTGGGTCTGCTCCGTCTCGATCTCGAACAGCCGCGCGAGGGCGTAATTCACGTTCGCGCCGCCCTCCGCCCCGATGCGCAGGAGCTGCCCCATCTCGCGGGCCTCGGCGTCGAGCGCGTCGTAGCGCGACGACTTGCGCTCGATCTCTCCGCGCCGCCCCTTGATGAGCCAGACGACCGTCTGGATGTCGCCTGCCACGCGACGCCGGTCCACCAGAGACTTGATGAGCGCCTCGGCCAGAGGCTGACACTCCCAGCATTTCGCCACCAGCGGGTCGATGTTGTCCTGCATCGGGTAATTCGGATCGGTGTAGGGATCGTCCGCCGGGTCACGCGGCGGCGGCGGGCAGTTCTCTTCACACTCCGCCAGCGCCCGTTCAGCATCAGCCAGCAGGACCGTATGGGCGTGGTAGTTGGCGATGTTTTCCAGCACAGCCTGGAACTGATCCTGCACCACCTGTGCGGTCCCGGCCATGTCCCGCGCGACCTGCGCCCGGCGCGCGGCGATGGCGCGCAACTCATTGGCCGCATCGCTCTGGTCCAGCTTGTCGATGATCCAGTCGATCCGCTCGGCCCCGTCAGGCGGCTCGCTGCCCTGAAAGCCCCGCGCGAGCCGTTGATAGAGCTGGCGTTCCGCTGCCTCAAGCGCCGTGGCCTCCTTCGCCAGCCGGTCGAGCAACTGCTGATTGCGGGTCATGCTCTCGTAATAGGAATGCGCGTCGGAGGCGAAGCTGCGCCTGTGGGACCGCAATTGGTTTACCTTTTCCGACAGTGGAAGGCATTCGGCGCAGGCCGCGACGACGCCGACGAAGTTCTCGATTTCCGGCAATTGCGACGGGTCGATCAGCGTGGGGCTTGCGGGCGGCTCCGGCTGACCCACCCGGACGTCGAGGTCCAGTTCGTCGGTCTCGCAGGCGAACTCGCAGCGATACATCGCGAGTTCGAGGCTGATCGCCGCCTGCATCGCCGCCACCGTCCGACCGCGCTGCACCTCGAGCCGGTCGAGCGCAGCGTCCAGCGCGGCGCGCACCTCGGGCAGATCCTCGCGCGCATCGTAGTACTGGCTGTAGGCATCCGAGGCGTTCCGGCTCGCCTCGACCCGCGGCACATAATCGTCCCGGGTATAGGCGTCTTCGGCCCGCATTTCGTCGGCAAAGGCGTCAAGCTGCGCGGCGGTCTCCTGCAGGGTGTCGATCCGGTCGCGCAGCGCCACGAACGCGTCCGCCGCGCTGCGAACCTCGCCCGCCAGCCGGTCATATTGCGCGCGCTCGTTGCGGTAGCGGTCGACCTCAGCGTGATAAGCCGCTTCAGCGTCCTTGCAGGAGGGGCAGATCGTCTGCCGCTTCTCCAGCTCGCGAAACCCGTCGCCCAGAACCGGCCCACCCGGAAGGCCCCGGTCGTCCTGCGCCCGGACAGGCCCGGCGATGGAAACGGCGATCAGGAGGCAAAGTACAACGAAGACCCGCGCCGCTGCACTGCGGGCGCACGCCCCGCCGAACCCGAAATTCCGCCGTATTATCCCACCAGTCCGTCCTTCCGTTGGGTCAAGCATAACCGCGATTCCCGATTCGCGGTGAGTCGAAGTTCACTGTCCGCCCGGACACCGAAACCCCCGGTTCGCATTCCGCGATTCACCGTTCAAATTTCGCGCTAAGCGAGAGTAAATCCGCATCAGTTCGGCGATTCAGGGCAGCCAGAACAATTATGGGTTGTGAATCCCCGGCCACGACACCTAACTAAAGGCCATGGGGCGAAATCAGATCATCGACGATCTTCTGATCGAATTGGGGGAGCAGGCTCCGGCCGGGTATTTCCTCGCCCTCCACATTCGCTTCGCTGCGCCCCTGATGATGTTCCAGACCTACAACCCGGCCTGGACAGACCACTACTCGCGAAACGCCTATGCTCTGCGCGACCCGATGGTGGCCTGGGGCATTGCCACGACGGGCGCGACCCGATGGAGCGACATCGACCTGCCCGACCCCTTCGCGATCATGGACGAGGCGTCGACCTTCGGGCTGGTCTACGGCATCTGTATCTCCTGCGGCCCCATGACCTCGCGCACCGTCGCGGGGGTGGCACGGGGGGACCGCGAGTTCGATGACGAGGAAATGTCCGAGATCACCGGGACGGTGCTCCGTCTGCACCACGAGACCCAGCCTCCCGACCAATTGACCCCCGCCGAAAAAGAAGCGCTGCACGTCATCGCCTCAGGGGACCGCTACGCCGCCGGAGCCGCACGGCTCGGCATCTCCGAGAGCGCGCTCAAGGCGCGCCTCGCGGCGGCGCGCGGCAAGCTATTCGCCAGAACCACAGCCGAAGCCCTCCAACGCGCCAAGGATTACCGCCTGATCTGATCGGGCCTTCCGGGGATGTCTGCAAGGGCCGGTCTGCGGGCTGGCGAATGGCTGCAATCTATCATCTGACAAGGAGGCTGACCTATGCAGACCACCACACTTTCTTTCGCCAACATGCACAACCATGGCGAGTTAATGGCAAACGTTTTTCGCGCTAGGCGAAAGTCGTTCATCGAGCAGAACAAGTGGAATCTGCCCGAGGCGATGGGGATGGAATACGACCAGTACGACACGCCTGCGAGCCGTTGGGTCGCCGTCCACCAGCTTGGCCAGGTCCTTGCCGGTATCCGGCTCACACCCACCACGGCGCGCTGCGGCATCTATTCCTACATGATCCGCGACGCGCAACTTGGCCTGCTCGACTCGATCCCGCACGACCTGCTGTTCGAGGCGGCGCCGGTAGACCCGCAGACATGGGAAAGCTCACGGGTCTTCGTCGCCCATGACACGCCACAGCGCATCCGCCGAACGGTCCATGCCCACCTCATCACCGAGATGAGCAAAGCCGCCCGCGACCTCGGGGCCAGCCGTGTGCTGGGTCTCATTCCTGCGAACTGGCCCCGTTGGGCGCGCCGATGCGGGCTGACGGCCGAGGCCGCAGGCCGGGTCATGCATATCGACGGAATCGACAATCAGGTCGTGTCCATTGACCTGACAGACAAGCTGCACTGACCGGCCTTCGGTCCCGCCAACACTGGGGGGTGTCGTGACGACTGCGTCACGGGGAGCGGGGACCACAAGCCGATCAATTCCGCACCGTGCGGACCCCATTCCTCACATCGTCAGACCCAGTCGAACGGCCGCGTGAATTCGCCCAGCGTTTTCTCGACCGCCGCGCGATCCGTGTCGCCTTTGGCTTCGATCTTGGCGACCAGCCCGCGCTTCTTGTCTTCGACCACCTCGACCACCTCGGCGTCGTGTCCGGCCTCCGCCAGTGCTGCGTTGTAGACGCGGATGATGGACTTCTTGCGCAAGTCGGGCTTGAACACCTTGCCGACCGCCGTTTTCGGCAGCTCGTCCACGATCTCGATGTATTTCGGCACCGCTGCGCGTTCCGTGATGTGCTCCTTGGCATAGGCCAGAAGCTCTTCCTCGGTGATCGACGCGCCCTCGACCAGTTCGACAAAGACGCAGGGCAGTTCGCCCGCCACCGCGTCCGGTTGACCGATCGCGCCAACGAAACCGACGGCATCGTGGCCCGCCAGAACCTCCTCGATCTCTGCCGGATCGATGTTGTGCCCGCCGCGGATGATGATGTCTTTCGCCCGTCCCGTGATCCAGAGATAGCCGTCCTCGTCGATCCGGCCCAGGTCACCGGTGCGCAGGTACTTGTTCCCGGCGACGAGGCCCTTGTTCTTGGCCTCTTCCGTATAGGTCTTGCCGACATAGACGCCGGGGTTGGAGACGCAGATCTCCCCCACTTCGTCCACACCGCATTCCTTGGTGACCGTCCCGTCCGCGTCGCACTGGTAGATCTTCACCTCGGTGTAAGGGAACGGAATGCCGACCGATCCCACCTTTTTCACCCCGTCGGTCGGGTTGCACGAGACAAGGCAGGTCGCCTCGGTCAGCCCGTAGCCCTCGACGATCTTGACGTCCGTCGCCTTTTCGAACCGGTTGAACAGTTCGCGCGGCAGCGGCGAGGACCCCGAGAACGCCACCTTCAGCGTCGAAACATCCGCATCCACCTTGCGCTGCATCAGCGCAGAAATCGCGGTCGGCACGGTGATGACGAAGGTCACGCCATAGCGCTCGATCAACTTCCAGAAATTGTCGAACACGCCGTCGCCCCGGTAGCCGGCAGGCGTCGGGAAAACCACATGCGCGCCCGAAGACATGACGGCCATGAACACCACATGCACGGCGAAGACGTGGAACAGCGGCAGCGGACAGATCAGCACATCGGTCTCGTCGAACAACAGGTTCGCGCCCAGCCAGCCGTTATAGATGATGCCGGAGAATTTGTGCTGCGCGACCTTGGGCATCCCGGTCGTGCCGCCAGTGTGGAAATAGGCCGCGACCCGGTCCACCTTTTCATCCTCGAAGCTCAGCGTCTTGGGCTGACCTGCGATGGCCTTGTTGAAGTTCTGCACCTTGGCCGAATGCTTCGGCTTCACCTTGGGCCGGATCAGCGGCACGATCCAGCTCTTGGGCGGCGTGAGATAACGGTTGAGGTCGATCTCGAGCACATGCTTCACGTCCGGCGCGTTCTCAAGCGCCTCATGCACCTTCTCGGCCACGTCCGTCTTGGGAAACCCCTGGAGCGTCACGACGACCTTGGCCCCGGTTTCGCGCAGGATCGAGGCGATCTGTTCCGGCTCCAGAAGCGGGTTGATCGGCGCCACGATCCCGGCGAAGGCCCCGCCGAGTAGCGTCATCACCGTCTCGTTGGAGTTCGGCAGAACATAGGCCACGACGTCCTTCTGCCCCACCCCGAGCGAGCGAAACAGGTTGGCGGCCTGCACGGACTTGTCGTGAAGCTCCTGCCAGCTCAGCGTTTCCTTCTTGTCGGTCGGTCCGGATTCGATCTGGAACGAGATGGCGTCGCGCTCGGCGAACTTGCCCACCGTCTGGGACATCAGGTCGTAGAGCGTGACCGGCACATTGCGCCCGCTCCACGGCTTTTCCGCCTCGATCTCGTCGCGCGCGGCAATCGAGCTGAATTCATAACGTCCCATGACACCTCCCCTGGTCGCCGGTTATCGGCGGTCGTTCCAAGGAAAATGGGCGTAAAGCGCCAAAGTCGCAAGGCTTACGTCGCTGCGTGACCTGCGCGTAACCCGACGTTACTCGGCGGCTATTCCATCGGTAAACTGAAGCCGTGCGAGGCGCGCGTAAAGCCCGCCTTCGGCCACCAGTTCGTCATGCGTGCCCTGGGCCACGATCCGGCCCTCCTCGAACACGACGATCCGGTCGGCCTTTTTCACGGTGGCGAGCCGGTGCGCGATGATGAGCGTCGTGCGGCCCTTGGCCATCTCCTCGACCGCCTGCTGCACCAGCCGCTCGCTCTCGGCGTCCAGCGCGCTCGTCGCCTCGTCCAAAAGGAGGATCGGCGCGTCACGCAGGATCGCGCGGGCGATGGCGATGCGCTGTTTCTGGCCACCCGACAGCATCACACCACGCTCGCCGACATAACTGTCGTAACCGTCCGGCAATTTGGTCAGGAACCCATGCGCTGCCGCCGCTCTGGCCGCGGCCTCCACCTCGTCGTCGCTGGCACCGGGGCGGCCGAACCGGATGTTCTCACGCGCCGTATCGGCGAAAATCACCGCGTCCTGCGGTACGAGCGCCACATGCCGGCGGAACGCGCGGCGCTCCAGCTCGCGCAGGTCGATCCCGTCGATCTCCACCGCGCCCTCGGCCGGGTCGTAGAATCGTTGCAGCAGCTGGATGATCGTTGACTTGCCCGCCCCCGACGGGCCGACCAGCGCCACCGTCTCGCCCGGCTTCACCTCGAGCGACACGCTGTCGAGGGCGACATGCTCGGGCCGGGCCGGGTAGCGGAAGGTCACGTTGTCGAACCGGATTGCGCCCGTCACCGGAGTGGGCAGCGCGCGGGGCGTTTCGGCGTCATTGACCTCATCCTCGGCGTTCAGAAGCTCGGCCAGACGTTCGGTCGCCCCGGCTGCGCGTTGCAGCTCGGACCAGATCTCGCTGAGTGCGCCGACGGAGCCCGCCACCATGATCGCGTAGATCACGAATTGCACCAGCGCCCCGATGGACATCTCGTCCGCCCGCACATCCCGCGCGCCGATCCAGAGAACGCCGACGACACCCGAGAAGATCAGCGTGATAACGATGATCGTCATGGCCGAGCGCGTCGTGATCCGTTTCTGCGCCGAGCGGAAACTCTCCTCCGTCACGTCGTGGAACACGGCCTTCGACGGCCCTTCATGGGTAAAGGCCTGCACGGTCTGAACGCTCAGAAGCGCCTCCGACGCCTTTCCGGAGGATTTCGCGATCCAGTCCTGGTTCTCACGGCTCAGGACCCGCATCCGCCGGCCCAGCACGATGATCGGAATCATCACGACGGGCACCACGAGCAGCACGAGGCCGGTGAGCTTGGCGGAGGTGAACAGCAACATGACGGTGCCGCCCAGAAGGATCAGGACATTGCGCAGCGCGACGGAAACGGAGGAACCGATGACCGACAGGATCAGCGTCGTGTCGGTGGTGATCCGGCTCAGAACTTCGCCGGTCATGATCTTCTCGTAGAAGGCCGGACTCATCCCGATCACGCGGTCGAACACCGCGACACGGATATCGGCCACAACCCGCTCGCCCAGCCGGGTGACGAGGTAGTAGCGCAGCCCCGTGCCCAGCGCGAGAAGGATGGCGATCCCCATCGCGGCCAGGAAATATTGGTCGAGCAGCGCATCTGCAGAGGAGGAAAACCCGTCGATTACCCGGCGCACTGCCAGCGGCATGATGAGCGAGATACCGGCGGTGAAGACCAGCGCCAGAAGCGCCGCCACCAACAAAGCCTTGTAAGGGCTGAGAAAATTCCACAATCCCCGAAGCGCGCCGATCCGGCGTGACTTCTCGCGTTCTTCCTTCAAGTCGGCCATGCGTCGTCCGTTCCGTGCCCCGTCTTTTCACCGTTCCCGAAATACTTCGGGGGAGTCGCGCGCCCCGCGCGACGGGGGCTGGCCCCCAATCGCCTTGAAAACCGGGGACCGGTTTTCAGGGCTCGAACTGCGCGGGCGCACGCCCGCACAATTCGGTCGCGTCAGCCTTCGCCCGGCAGGATACGAACGCCGCCCCTGTTGGCCGACGAAGCCAGCAGGGCATAGGCCTTGAGCGCCGTGGACACGGCCCGCTTTCGCGGTTCCGCAGGGGTCCAGGGCAACGGCCCCATCGCCTCGCGACGCGCGGCGAGCACGTTGTCCTCAACGGCCAGGTTGATCGTCCGGTTCGGGATGTCGATCTCGATCGTGTCGCCGGTTTCCACCAGCCCGATCATCCCGCCCTCGGCGGCCTCGGGGCTGACATGGCCGATCGACAGCCCGCTCGTGCCACCGGAGAACCGCCCATCGGTCAGCAGCGCGCAGGCTTTGCCCAGCCCCTTCGATTTGAGGTAGCTCGTGGGATACAGCATTTCCTGCATTCCCGGTCCGCCCTGCGGTCCTTCATAGCGGATGACGACCACCTCGCCTTCGGTGACCTGTCCGGTGAGCACACCGTTCACGGCGGCGTCCTGGCTTTCATAGACTCGCGCGGTCCCGGTGAACTTGAGAATCGAGTCGTCCACGCCCGCCGTCTTCACGATGCAGCCGTTCTCGGCGATGTTGCCGAAGAGCACGGCGAGCCCGCCATCCTTCGAGAACGGCTTCTCGACGGTGCGGATCACCCCGTTTTCGCGGTCGCGGTCGAGGTCCTTGTAACGGTTCTCGGTCGAGAACGCCTGCGTGGTGCGCACGCCACCCGGCGCGGCCTTGTAAAAGGTTTCGGTATCGGGATCGTTGGACACCATCACGTCCCACTTGGCGATGGCCTCCGCCATGGTCGCGGTGTGAACGGTCCGCGCATCGCCGTGGATCAGGTCGCCACGCAGCATCTCACCAAGGATGCCCATGATGCCGCCGGCGCGGTGGACGTCTTCCATGTGAACGTCGTCCTTGGCGGGCGCGACCTTGCACAGGACCGGCACCTTCCGGCTCAGGCGGTCGATGTCGTCCATGGTGAAGTTCACCTCGCCCTCGTGGGCCATGGCCAACAGGTGCAGCACCGTGTTGGTCGAGCCGCCCATCGCGATGTCGAGCGACATGGCGTTCTCGAAGGCCTCGAAGGTCGCGATCTCGCGCGGGAGGTAGCCCGGGTCTTCGACCTCGTAATGCAGCTTGGTGATCTCGACGATCCGGCGCCCCGCCTCGCGGAACAGCCGCTCACGGTCGGCGTGGGTGGCGAGCATGGAGCCGTTGCCGGGCAGCGCGAGGCCCAGCGCCTCGGCAAGGCAGTTCATCGAGTTCGCGGTGAACATGCCCGAGCACGACCCACAGGTCGGACAGGCGTTTTCCTCGAAGGCCTGCACCTGTTCATCGGTGTATTTATCGTCGGCGGCGGCGACCATCGCATCCACGAGGTCCACGGCCTTTTCAAGGTCGTCCACGGTGACCTTGCCGGCCTCCATCGGGCCGCCGGAGACGAAAATCACGGGGATATTCAAGCGCATAGCGGCCATCAGCATCCCCGGCGTGATCTTGTCGCAGTTGGAGATGCACACCATCGCGTCGGCGCAGTGGGCGTTGACCATGTATTCCACGCTGTCCGCGATGATCTCACGCGAGGGGAGCGAATAGAGCATCCCGTCGTGGCCCATCGCGATGCCATCATCGACGGCGATGGTGTTGAATTCCTTGGCGACACCGCCTGCCTTCTCGATCTCGCCGGCGACGAGCTGGCCCAGATCCTTGAGGTGAACGTGGCCCGGCACGAACTGGGTGAAGCTGTTCACAACGGCGATAATGGGCTTGCCGAAATCGTCGTCGGTCATGCCGGTGGCGCGCCAAAGGCCGCGGGCGCCGGCCATGTTGCGACCGTGGGTGGAGCGGCGGGAACGGTAAAATGCCATGTCTTTCTCCTTCGCGCGGGACGGGGCGTGTCTACTTCCAAGACGGCGCAGTAGCAATGACAAAGGCGCGTGAGCGACGATGCACCGCGCGTACACATCCTGTGCACACGCTGTACATACGTTTGTGCATACGCCCCGGTTTTCGGCCGATCACGCCCTATTCTCGCCGCAGTGCGGAATTATTACGTTCAATACGTTCAATTTGAATTGAACGATGAACCGCACAGACCTATATGGCCACCCATGAACCGTGACCCGATTGAACAATTCATCGAACAGATGGGCTTTATGACCCAGGACGACGGCCTGCCGCGCATCGCGGGACAGGTGTTGGGCTACCTTCTGATCGAAGGCGAGCCGCGCACGCTCGCCGAGATTTCCGAGGCGCTTTCGGTTTCGAAAGCCTCGGCCTCGACCAATTGCCGGCAGCTTGCCGACAAGGGCATCCTGACCCGCGCCAACACGCGCGGGTCGCGGGCCGACAGCTATATGGCCGTGACCAACCCGGCCGAAGACATGCTTGCCGGCATGGCCGCCCGGTATCGCGCCCGCGCGCGGGCCATCGAAGACGCCGCAACCGGGTTTCCCGACAGCCACGCCGAGGCGCGTGCGCGGGTCACGGCATTCGCGAGATTCTTTCGGACATCCGCCGATTTCCTCGAGGAATGGACCGAACGCGCCCAACGCCAGATGGCAGACTCGGAGTGAGAGACGTGAATATGCACAACCCCAAGCCCGACTGGGCGATGAACAAGCGCGAAAAAGCCCGCGCCGAGGCCATCGCGGCGGGCGAGACGCCGAAACGACGGAAATGGCCGTGGGTCGTTCTGCTGGTGCTGGTCGCGGGCGCGGCTGGCGGCGGCTATTACGCCCAGCAAAACGGGCTTCTGCCCACCCCGCCGGAACCGGCGGCCGAAGCGGCGCCCGAAGCGCCCGCCGAGCTGGTCGTGCGCCTCGCCCCGTTCGAAGTCACCACCATCGCCCCCGGCACCCTGACGGAAACCCTGCGCGTCACCGGCTCTCTCACGCCGTCGCGACAGGTGCATCTGTCCGCTGAAGTGTCGGCGCGGCTGCTGGAGGTCACGGTGCGTGAAGGCGACTCGGTCAAGGAAGGGGCGCTTCTGGCCCGGTTCGACGTGAATTCACTGGAAAACCAATTGGCGCAGGCCCAGTCCAGCGCCGAGGCGACGCGAGTGCAGTTCAACAAGGCCCAGAGCGATTTCGAACGCACCCAGACCCTTGTCGAGCGCGAGCTTGCGGCCCCGACCGCACTGGAAAACGCGCGCTCCGGACTGGAACAACTCCGCGCGCAACTGGCCTCGCAGGAAACCGCGGTCGAGAACGCGCAGACCGCGGTCGAGAAGGCCCGCGTGACCGCCCCGTTCGACGGTGTGATCGCGGAACGTCAGGTCGATGCGGGCGCGTTCGTCGCCACCGGCTCGCCCCTCTTCACCATCGTCGATCTCACCTCGCTCGAAGTCGAGGCGACCGCGCCCGTGTCGATCTCCAACAAGATCGACGCCGGACAGGTCGTGGACCTGCGCGTCGAAGGCTTCGGGGATGAAGCGTTCACCGGCGAAGTCGAGCGGCTGAACCCGATGGCCATTTCCGGCTCCCGGATGCTGCCGATCTATATCACGCTGGAGAACACCAGCGGCGAATTGCGCGGCGGCATGTTCGCCACGGGCCGGATCACGCTGGAAGAGAAATCCGGCGCGATCTGGGTTCCCGTCGAGGCGATCCGCGAGGACGCGCAGGGCACCCATGTCCTGGTCGCCCGTGACGGCGAGCTTGTGCGGCGCGGCGTCGAAGTTGCCCGGGAGTGGGACAACGGAGCCAAGGTCGAGATCGCCTCGGGCCTCGAGACCGGCGACACCGTCGTGGCCGCCGCCCTGCCGGAGCTTCGCCCCGGTCAGAAATTCGCGTATTCGGAGTAACCTGACATGTTCCTGACCCGCATCAGCGTCAGCCAGCCGGTCTTTGCCACGATGGTGATGGTCGCGCTCATGGTCGTGGGCATCTTCTCCTACACCCGCTTGCCTGTTGAGCAGTTTCCCGACGTGGATTTCCCGGTCGTGGCGGTCGTCACTTCCTACCCCGGCGCCACGCCGGAAGCCGTGGAAAGTGACATCATCGAGCCGATCGAGGACAGCGTGTCCACGCTGGCGGGCATCGATAACATCCAGGCGACGGCGCTCACCGGCTCGTCGCTCGTCATCATCCAGTTCGACCTCGAGGTCGACAGCGGCGTGGCCGTGCAGGACGTGCGCGACCGGGTGAGCCAGATCGCGCCGCTGTTGCCCGACAACGCGGGCGACCCGCAGATCCTGCGCTTCGATCCGTCCGACCTGCCGATCCTGTCGATCGGGGTCAGTTCGGACGAATACGACATCGGCACCCTCACCCAGATCACCGAAGACTACATTTCCAAGCGGTTTTCGAACCTTCGCGGCGTGGGCAATGCCGACGTCGTGGGCGGGCGTGCGCGCGAGGTCGCGATCCAGATCGACCCCGACCGCCAGACCGCGCTGAACGTCGGCATCGCCGAGGTCTCCAACGCCATCGCGCAGGAGAATCAGGACGTGCCCGCAGGGGCGGTGACTTCAGGCGGGCAAAGCCAGTCGGTGCAGGTCGAAGGCCGGATCGAAACGCTGCGCGCCTTCGAGGACATCATCGTCGCACGCCGGGGCGGCCAGCCGATCCGGCTGGGCGACGTGGCCGACGTGACCACCGGGCTCGCCGAACGCGACAGCCTCGCCATGCTCGACGGGCAGGACGCACTGTCAATCGACGTGCTCAAGACACAAGGGGCGAACACCGTGGACGTGGCCGAACGGGTCATCGAAGAAGTCCACAAGATGAACGAGGACCCGCAGTTCGAAGGCATCAAGATCGAGGTTCTCCGGGACAACTCCGAGCCGGTGATCGAAAGCTTCCACTCGGTCCAGTCGATGATCATCGAGGGGGCCATCCTCGCCACCATCATCGTGTTCCTGTTCCTCAATTCCTGGCGTTCGACGGTCATCACGGGCCTGACCCTGCCGATCTCGATCATCGCGACGATGACGGCGATCTATGCGATGGGTTTCACCCTCAACATGATGACGCTCATGGCGCTGTCGCTGTCGGTCGGTATCCTGATCGACGATGCCATCGTGGTGCGCGAGAATATCGTGCGACACCTGCATATGGGCAAATCCCACGTTCAGGCCGCTCTGGACGGAACGAACGAGATCGGGCTCGCGGTGCTGGCCACCACGCTCTCCATCGTGTCGGTCTTTTTGCCGGTGGCCTTCATGGAGGGCATCATCGGGCGGTTCTTCTTCCAGTTCGGGATCACCGTGTCGGTGGCCGTCCTGATCTCGCTCTTCGTGTCCTTCACGCTCGACCCGATGATGTCGTCGGTCTGGTACGACCCGGCCGCCGACACCACCCGCAAGCGCGGGATCATCGGGCGCGCCGTGGGACAGTTCGACCGGCTGTTCGAATGGATCGGCGAACAATACGGCAAGCTTCTGAAGAAGGCGCTGAAGTTCCGCAAGACGACACTCTCGGTGGCCTTCGCGGCCTTCGCAGGCGCCTTCGCACTGTTCCCGCTGATCGGGGGCGAGTTCATCCCGGCCTCAGACACCGGCGAAATCCAGGTGGATCTGAAGGCGCCGGTGGGCACGTCGCTCGACCGGACCGCGCAGAAGATCTCGCAGGTCGATGCGCTCCTGCGTGAGCAGTTCCCCGAAATCGCGCGCACCTATGCGACGGTGAACTCCGGCACGGCCTCGGGCGACAACAACGCCACGATCATCGGCGTCCTCGTGCCCTCCGCCGAACGCGAGCGCACACCGCAGGAGCTGACCAGCCCGGTTCGCGAGGCGCTGATCGCCATTCCGGGGGCCGAATTCTCGGTCGGTGCGTCGGGCGGCATGGGCCCCGTGGCCCCCCCGATCGAAATCAAGATCTTCGGACCGGACCTGCGTGTTCTGGAACGGCTCGCGCGTGAGCTGTCCGAAGACCTCGGCGGGATCGAGGGGCTGGTGGACATCCGCACGACGCTCGACGATCCGCAGCCGACGCTGGGCATCGAGGTCGACCGCGACGCGGCCTTCGACCTCGGCGTCTCGCTCGCCTCGGTGGGCGACACCCTGTCGTCCATGCTGGAGGGCCAGACCGTCTCGGAATGGACCTCGCCGCGCGGCGAAAGCCTCGACGTGGTCGTGCGCCTGCCCGAAACGGCCCGCAACGACCCCGCCTATCTCGGCGCGCTCCCCATCGCGCAGTCCGGCGCCACCGGGTCGAACGATGTCATCCGGCTCGACCAGGTGGCCACGATCACCCAGTCCGAAGGACCGGGCGAGATCAACCGCGAGGACCGCGAACGCTCCGTGCGCGTCACCGCCAACCTGGAAAGCGGCGTGCGCCCCGGCGACGTCTCGGGCCAGGTGCAGGAGGCCGCCGCCGCGCTCGACTATCCGCTGGGCTACAATCAGGGCACCGGCGGCGAAGTGGAGGACATGCAGGACCTGGGCCTCGCCGCCGCGGCCGCCCTCGCACTGGCGATCATCTTCATCTACCTCGTGCTCGCCTCGCAGTTCGGCTCGTTCCTGCAACCCTTCGCGATCATGTCGTCCCTGCCGCTCGCGCTCATCGGCGTGCTGGGCGGGCTGCTCCTGTTCAACTCGACGCTCAACGTCATGTCGATCATCGGCTTCATCATGCTGATGGGCCTCGTGACGAAGAACGCGATCCTGCTCGTGGACAACGCCAACCAGCATGTGCGCGACGAGGGGCTCAACCTCTTCGACGCGCTGGTGATCGCCGGGCGGACCCGCTTCCGGCCCATCGTGATGACGACGCTCGCGATGATCTTCGGGATGCTGCCGCTCGCGCTCAACCTCCACGGCGGCACGGGGCAAAACGCGTCGATGGCCCATGCGGTGATCGGCGGGCTGATCTCGTCCTCGCTACTCACCCTCGTCGTGGTCCCGGTGATCCTCACCTATACCGACAGCCTGGGCCGCTTCGCCTCGCGCTTCACGCCCAAGGCCCCCGACGACGTCCACGCCCCGGCGGAGTAACGTCTCCCTCTTCTTCGGTCCCAAAATACCTCGGAGGGGGCGGCGCGCGCCTCGCGCGCCGGGGGAGGCAGCGCCTCCCCCCGCCGCGTCGGCCTGCGCGCAAGCGCAGGACGGCGCAAATCCTGTGCGCGCTCCAGCGCGCGCCTTTTGAGAATCCCTACCGCGGAAACCGCAGGGTGACGGTCAGGCCCGGGTCCGCGTCGCCGAGGTCGAGCGTGGCGCGGTGGCTGTCGGCGATGGCGGCGACGAGGGCGAGGCCGAGGCCGTTGCCCGCCGTCGTGCGCGACCGTTCGAGGCGGTAGAGGCGGCGCAGCACCTTGTCGCGCTCGCCTTCGGGAATCCCCGGCCCGCTGTCGGCCACGATCAGCGCACCGTCCGGTGTCACCGCCACGCGGATGTCGCCGCCCGGCGGGGTGTGACGCAGGGCGTTCTCGATAAGGTTGGCGAGCGCCTGACCGATCAGGTCCGGGTCCCCTGTCACGTCCACGGGCGCGTCCGGCACCTCGACGACGAAGCTGTCGCCCCGGTCCTCCGCCGACGGCTCGTAGAGTTCGGCGATGCGCGTCGCGATGGCGGCGAGGTCGACGGGACGGAGACGTTCGCGGGACGTGCCGCCCTCGATCTGGGCGATTTGCAGGAGCGCGCGGAACACCGACACGGCGCGGTCGGCCTCCTCGGCTGCCGCGCCGGCCAGGTCGCGGGTTTCGCCCTCGGGCAGCCGCGCTTCGAGATCCTGCAAGGTCACGCCGATCCGCTGGAGCGGTGTGCGCAGGTCGTGCGCGATGTCGGTCGTCACCTGCCGCAGCGTCTCGGTCGCGGCCTGCTGTTTCTCGGCCATCCGGTTCACCCGCGCGCCGATGCGCGACAGGTCGTCCCCCTCCCCCGTTTCACCGGACCGGGCAGCGAGGTCGCCGCCGGCGATGCGCTCCAGCACCGCCTCGATCCGCTCCACCCGGCGCGCTGACGCGCGGGCGATCAGGGCACCGATGCCCAGCGCGATCAGCACCGTGGGCAGGGTCGAGATCACGAGGAGGACGAAGAAGGTGTCGCCAAGCCGCGCCACCGGCTCGAGGCTCTTGGCCACGATCAGCACCCCGCCCGAGAGGCGGCGCACATCGTCCAGATAGCCCTCGTCCGACAGCCGCCGCTCCGCGCTCATCGCGGTGAAGCCAACGTCGCGCCCCTCCACCACGGCGCGGGCATTGCCGGTGATGCGCCCGTCGTTGCCGATGAAGACGAAAACCGTATCGGTCGGGTCCGTCACCCGCGCCCGTGCCGCGACAAGGGTGCGCAAAGCCCCGGGCGAGGCGGAGATGTCGAGGCTCGCCATATCGCGCGCGAGATCGGCGTTGAGTTCGTCGAGCGTATTGGCCCTGAGCGTGAGCCAGGCCACGCCCAGCGAGGCGAGGTTCACCAGCGCCACGACCGTGACCAGCAGCACCGCCTGGCGCACGGGCGCGGAGCGGACGAGCCGGGCGCGGCGACGCTCAGTCATCTATGCGATATCCGGCGCCGCGCACGGTGCGGATCAGCTCGCGCGCGAAGGGCTTGTCCACCTTGGCGCGCAGGCGGCTGATATGCGTCTCGACCACGTTGGTACCGGGGTCGAAATGGATGTCCCAGACGTTTTCCAGCAGCATGGTCCGGGTCTGCACCCGCCCCTTGCGCCGCATGAGGTGCTCCAGCAGCGCGAATTCGCGCGGCAGGAGGTCGATCTTCTGCCCGCCCCGCGTCACCTCGCGCCGCATCAGGTCCATCTCGAGGTCGCCCACGCGCAGCACGCTTTCTTCGGCGGCCATCGGCGGGCGGCGGGTGAGCGCGCTCACGCGGGCCGAGAGTTCGCCGAAGGCGAAGGGTTTGACGAGGTAGTCGTCGGCCCCGGCACGCAGCCCTTCGATCCGGTCATCGACACCGCCCACCGAGGTCAGAAAGATCGCAGGGGTCACCACACGCGCCGCGCGCAGCGCCTTGACCAGCGACAGCCCGTCAAGTTCCGGCAGCATCCGGTCCACGACCAGCACGTCATAGCTCCCGGACATCGCCTGACCCAGCGCGGCCCGTCCGTCGGGCAGGCAATCGACGGAATGCCCCTCCTCGGTGAACCCGCGGGTGATGAAATCGGCTGTGGTGGTGTCGTCTTCGACTACGAGTATTTTCATGGGTCGCTGCTGGTTACTGATCCTTAACATAATAATCCGTCACGGGTCTTGCAGGTTCCTGAGGTCGCGAGAAGTCCCTCTCACGGCGGCGTGACGAAGATTACGCGTTTGCAATGTTGTCGTCGGGCATCTGCAATACCCGGTGTCCATCTTGGCCTCATCCGCAGCACACCAGTCTGCACGAGGAAAGGACACTTTATGGCTGACAAGACTTTCATCGGTCGCATCGCCCCGGCACTCGCCGTCACCGCGCTCGTCGCGGGGGGTGGCATGACCGCGATCAACTCCGTGACCCACCCGGCCTTCGCCGCCACCCCTGTCGAGGGTGGTTACGTCGACCTGGTCAAGCAGGTGGCGCCCGCCGTCGTGACCATCGAGGTCACCAAGCGTACGAGCGCACAGCCGGCCAATTCGGACATGTTCGAAGGCACCCCGCTTGAGGAATTCGCCGAACGCTTCGGCTTCGAGATGCCGGAAGGCCAGCGCCCCGGTCAGCAGGGCAGGCAGATGCCCGAACGCGAGGCACGCGGGGCCGGCACCGGCTTCATCATCTCCGAGGACGGGCGCATCGTGACCAACGCCCATGTCGTGCGCAATGCCGACGAGGTCAACGTGACCCTGGACGACGGGCGCGAGATGGTCGCCGAAGTGGTCGGTGTCGACGAGGCGACCGACGTGGCGCTTCTCAAGGTCGACGGCACGGACCTGCCCGCCCTGAGCTTCGGCGCGTCCGAAGGCATCCAGGTCGGCGAGAACGTGATCGCGATGGGCAACCCCTTCGGTCTCGGCAATACCGTGACCACGGGCATCGTTTCGGCCATTGGCCGTGACCTGCGCGCGGGGCCGTTCGACAACTTCATCCAGACCGACGCGGCGATCAACCGGGGCAACTCGGGCGGTCCGCTGGTCAACGCCTCGGGCGAGGTGATCGGGATGAACACCGCCATCATCTCTCCCACCGGTGGCTCCATCGGCCTCGGCTTTGCCGTGCCGTCGGACATGGTGAGGCAGATCGTGGACGACCTGTCGGATGACGGCGAGGTGAGCCGCGGCTGGCTTGGCGTTCAGATCGCACCGGTGAGCGAGGACGTCGTCTCGGCGCTCGGTCTCGAGGATGCCAACGGCACGCTGATCGACGGCGTCATGGACGGCACGCCGGCCGAGAAGGCCGGGCTGCGCAAGGGCGATATCGTCATCGCCGTGAACGGCACCGCCATCGACGGTCCGCGCGACCTGACCCGCGCCATCGCCGGCGACGCGCCGGGGGCGGATGTGGAACTGAAGGTTCTGCGCAGAGGCGACGAGCAGACGTTCAACGTCACGCTCGCGGAAAGGAGCGACGAGGAACCGGCTTGATCTCCCTGGTTTCTCGCTCCTGAAGGAGGCCGCCGGGTGTCCCCCCCCGGCGGTCTTTTTCGTTTCAGGGGGTCAGGAGGCGCGGGCAGTCTGGCCGCAGTTCGCGGCGGCGACCGGCGCGATGGAGAGCAGTTCGGAAAGGCCGCAGTTGCCCTCTACCAGATCCTGCAAGGTCACCTGGTCGAGCTCGGTGTAGAAGGCATCGAGCGCCTTTTTCATGTAGCTGTTCAGGCGGCAATTGTCGAAGAGCGGGCAGTTGTTGTTCGCCGCGTCGAAGCATTCCGCGAAGGGCACGTCCGCCTCGAAGTCGCGAAACAGCGCGCCGATGGAGATGGCCCCCGGCGCCCGCGCGAGGCTGAGACCGCCCCCGCGACCGCGCCGCGTCTGGACATATCCGTACTGCTGAAGCTTGTGGATCACCTGGCTGAGGTGATTGCCGGAGGCGTTGCAGGCCTTGGCGATTTCCGAGGAGCGCACCGTCTGCTCTTGATTGACGCCGCAATACATCAGTACGCGCGCGGCAAGATTTGTTCTGAGTGTCAGACGCATGGGTTCCTCCCTGAGATCTGACGTAATGTAACCAATCGGTTCAGCTGGCAAATTGACATAGATCAGATAGAGGTTTTGGCCGGGAGGATAATTCGATGATCGAAGCGACGGTTCACGATGCGCGGCCCTGCACGCTGGGCGAAGGGCCGCTTTGGCACCCGGAACGCAAGCAATTGTTCTGGTTCGATATTATTGGTCAGAAGCTCTTGTCCCGCGAGGATGATGCGCCGCTCGAATGGGCGTTTGACGAGGCTGTCTCGGCCGCCGGGTGGGTCGATATGCATCGGCTTTTTGTGGCATCTGAGACACAGCTATTCACCTTTGACGTCACCTCGGGAGCCCGATCGAAGGTGCTGGACCTCGATGCCGAGGACCCCGTGACCCGGTCGAACGACGGTCGCGCGGACCCGATGGGGGGATTCTGGATCGGGACGATGGGCAAGAATTTCGAATCGGAGGCCGGGGCGATCTATCGGTATTACCGGGGCGAGCTGCGCCGGATCGCCGCCGACATCACCGTGGCGAATTCGATCTGTTTCGCGCCGGACGGCTCGGTCGCCTACTACACCGACACGCCCACGCGGCGCATTCTGCGCGTGGCGCTGGATGCGGACGGCTGGCCCGCAGGCGCGGCGGAGGTATTCGTCGATCTGTCGGGCGACAGGCCCCTGCCCGACGGGTCGGTCGTGGACAGCGAGGGGGCACTGTGGAACGCGCAGTGGAACATGGGGCGCGTGGCGCGATACCTGCCGGACGGATCGTTCGACCGTGCCATCGCCGTGCCCGCGCGGCGGACGTCCTGCCCCGCTTTCGGGGGTGATGACCTGACCACGCTGTTCGTCACGACCGCCCGCACGGGGCTGGACGCCCCCGATGCGGCGCAGGGCGTGCTTTACACCGCGCCCGCCGGGGTGGCCGGGGTGCCGGAGCCGCGCGTCATCCTGTGACGCCCGGCCCAGCCCGCGCTTATTTCGCCAGCTCTTTCGCGTGGAGCCAGTCGGCGTGCTGCGGCGCTTTCTTGGTGCGCGACCATTCCTCGAGCATGTCCCATTTGACCGCGTCGAGCTTGGCGAGCATCGCCTCCTCCTCCGGGTCCGGGCAGGCGAGTTCGACGCGGTGCCCGTTGGGATCGAAGAAGTAGATCGAGTGGAAGATCGAGTGGTCGGTGACCCCCAGAACCTCGACCCCGTTCGCCTCGAGATGGTCCTTGAACGCGATGAGTTCGTCGCGGTCGGCCACCTTGAAGGCGATGTGCTGCACCCAGGCGGGGGTGTTCGGGTCACGCCCCATTTCGGGCTTGGTGGGCAGTTCGAAGAAGGCGAGCACGTTTCCGTTCCCCGCGTCGAGGAACAGGTGCATGTAGGGGTCGGGTTCGTGTGTGGAGGGGACGTGGTCCTCGGCGATGGCGAGCACGAAGTCCATGTTCAGCATCTTGCCGTACCACTCGACCGTTTCCTTGGCATCCTTGCAGCGGTAGGCGACGTGATGGATTTTCTCGATTTTCATGGGGTGTCTCCTCAGCCCTCGGCGGCCAGTGCGATGGCCGCGTTCAAAGTGTCCGTGTCGCCGATCTGGTTGGCGAGGATCAGGACGAGGCGGGCGTTGATCGCGTCGCTCTCTTCCTTCGACTTGCCCTCATGGGCGGCCAGAAGCGTGGCGTAGAAGTCGTCCGGGGCCGTGATGTTCGGGTCGGTGTTCAGGGTGCTCATGCTCTCTCCTCCTCAGGCGCGGGCAGTGGCGATGTTGACGGCGCGGCGCACCGAGGCGGTATCGAACCGCTCCCACCGCGCAGCGACATGCTGGTCGGGGCGGATGAGGTAGACGGCGGCCTTGGCATCACCGAGGTAGCGTTCGGCGAGTTCCGGGTTGCCCTCGGCGCTGAGCGCGAGGCGCGTGACGTCCACCCCGTCTACGTCGAGGCTTTCGGGCGCGTCGGCGTCTATGGTGAGGAGCGTGAAGTGCCCCCCAACCTGGCCGAGCAGCCAGTCGTTGCCCAGCGGCGCATCCACCATCGGCGCGCCCACGCGGGTGCGCTCGGGTCCGCCCGGAAGCTGGTCCGGGCCGTTGAGCGACAGCCCGTCATAGACACAGGGCACCGACAGGCGGCCGGAGTTCACCAGCGGGCGGGCAAAGGCGTGCTTGGCGGCGAGCGTCAGGACGGCATCGCGGAAGGTCTTGGAGATTTCCGTCTTGGGCGTGATGAAGTCGGTGGAGCGGGTCGAGTTCAGGATGTTCTCGTCCGCGCCGTGGACCCGTTCTTCGGAATAGCTGTCGAGCAGCGCGACCGGCGCCTGCCCTTTCAGGACCATCCCGAGTTTCCAGCCGAGGTTGTCGACGTCCTGCATCCCGGAGTTGGCGCCGCGTGCGCCGAAGGGGGAGACCTGGTGCGCGGCGTCGCCGGCGAAGAGCACGGGACCGTGGCGGAATGTTTCCATCCGCTTGCACTGGAAGGTGTAGATCGAGGACCAGACCATTTCGTATTCCACGTCGCCCAGCATGGCGTCGAGGCGGCGGCGGATGTTCTCTTCCTTCATCTCTTCCTTGCGGTCCACGTCCCAGCCGATCTGGAAGTCGATGCGCCAGACATCGTCGGGCTGTTTGTGGAGCAGGGTGGACGCGCCGGAGCCGTGGGTCGGGTCGAACCAGAACCAGCGCTCGGTCGGGAATTCGACGTTCTTCATCCTGATGTCGGCGATGAGGAAGCTGTCCTGAAAGACCTTGCCGGTGAAGTCGAGGCCCAGCATGTCGCGGGTCGGCGAGTTGGCCCCGTCGGCTGCGACGAGCCAGTCGGCCTCGATCTTGTAGGGTCCGTCCGGCGTCATCACGTCGAGCACGACGTGGTCATCCTTGACCTCGATATTGTCGACGCGGTTCTTGCCGCGGATCTCGATCGGCTTGCCCTCGGCCTGAAGCGCGCGGAGGCGGTCGACCATGAAGCGTTCGAAATAGGGCTGCTGGAGGTTGATGAAGGCCGGGTATTTGTGGCCCTCTTCGGGGAGCAGGTTGAACTCGTAGATCTTGCCTTCCTTGTGGAAGACCTTGCCGAGGTTCCACACGACGCCCTTCTCAAGCATCGGTTCGCCGCAGCCGTAGCGGTCGGCGACCTCGAGGCAGCGCTTGGCGAAGCAGATCGCGCGGCTGCCCATGCCGATGCCCTCGTGGTCGTCGAGCACCACCACCGGAATGTCCTGCATCCCGAGGTCGAGCGCGGTCGCCACGCCGATGGGACCGCCGCCCACGACGACGACCGGATGGCGCACCGCCTCGGCCTTGTCCTGATCGGCGTGCTTTTCATAGGGGTAGATCTTGTGCGCCAGCGAATAGCGATCGTCGAACATGGTGCTCCTCCCGAATTGCGCCCGGCCCCGTCGTCCCGTGTGGGCAGGCCCGTCCTTGGCCACTTGAATGGGGCAATATCATTGCAAATGCAACGATAAATCCGCGAGGGGCCTTCAAACCCTTGTGAGATTGGGTGTGGCGGCTGTCAGCGTCGGTCAGTCTGTGCCCTGCGAGGCGCGAATCAAGCCGTCGACGCCCTGCGTCAGCGCGGCCCGGTCGGCGGGGTCCATGCGGCCCATCACCTCCTCCGCCCGCGCCTGAACCCGTGGAAACAGCGCGTGGAAATGGGCGCGGCCCGCATCGGTGCAGGCGTAGTCGCGCAGGCGGCGGTCCTGCGTGGAGCGTTGGCCGGAGATGAGACCCTTCTCCTCCAGCCGGTGCGCGGCCCGGCTGATCTGCACCTTGTCGAGCGAGGAGCGGCGCGACAGCTCCTTGGAGGTGAGCGCCTCCACATCCGCCAGCAGGAACAGCAACCGCCATTCCTCACGCGAGAGGCCACCCTCGCGGCGGTAGACATCCTCGATCTCGCCGGAGAGGGCTGCGGCGGCGACGGCGAGCTGGTAGGGAAAGAAGGTGTCCATGGTCATGAGGGCGGTATTGTCGCTTTGCCGGTTCGTTTCAACTGAAACTAACGGCGCGCGCGCGCCGGCCCCATGATGCACATCAAGGCGACGGGCCGCGCATCCGGGATCGAATCCTTGACATCGTTGCATCTGCAACAATACATCGGGGCAAACGTGTGACAAGCGCCCGCGGGCGCGGAAAGGATACCGATGGCCAAGGCATTCGCATCGCAAGGCGACATGGAAGAGAAGAAGGTGAGCTTCACCGAGGTTGGCGAGGGTCTTTATGCCTTCACCGCCGAGGGCGACCCGAACACCGGCGTCATCATCGGCGACGAGAGCGTGATGATCGTGGAGGCGCAGGCGACCCCGCGTCTCGCGCGCAAGGTGATCGAGTGCGTGCGCTCGGTCACGGACAAGCCGATCAGCCACCTCGTGCTCACCCATTATCACGCCGTGCGCGTGCTCGGCGCGTCCGCCTATGGTGCGCGCGAGATCATCATGACCGACACCACCCGCGCGCAGGTGGTCGAGCGCGGGCAGGAGGACTGGGACAGCGAGTTCGGCCGGTTCCCGCGCCTGTTCCAGGGTCACGAGGAAATCCCCGGCCTGACCTGGCCGACCACGACGTTCAACGACAAGATGACGGTGTATCTGGGCAACCGGAAGGTCGAGATCATGCATCTGGGCCGCGCCCATACGGCGGGCGACGCGGTGATCTATGTCCCCGATCAGAACGTGATGTTCACGGGTGATATCGTCGAATACCACTCCGCCTGCTACTGTGGCGACGGGCATTTGCGCGACTGGCCCGCCACTCTGGATGCGATCCGGTCCTATGACCTCGCTGCCATCGCACCGGGACGCGGCGATGCGCTCGTCGGGTCGAAAATGGTCAACGCGGCGCTCGACAACACCGCCGATTTCGTCTCGTCGACCTACAAGCCGGCGGTGAAAGTGGCGGCGCAGGGCGGCACGCTCAAGGACGCGTGGGACGCGATCCGGGCGGAATGCGACCCCAAGTTCGCCGACTACGCGATCTACGAGCACTGCCTGCCGTTCAACGTGGCCCGCGCTTTTGACGAGGCCCGCGGCATCGACACCCCGCGTGTCTGGACGGCCGAGCGCGACCAGGAGATGTGGAACGCCCTTCAGGGCTGAGGCCCGCGAGAAAGGAGAGACCCATGACGACTCATGATCTACCCAAAGGCATGATCCGCGCGTCCGGGACCACCGGAACGCACGAAGGTTACATGCCCGGTTTCGGCAACGACTTCGAGACCGAGGCCCTGCCGGGCGCGCTGCCGCAGGGGATGAACTCGCCGCAGAAGTGCAACTATGGGCTTTATGGCGAGCAGCTGTCGGGCACCGCGTTCACCGCGCACCCGCCGGAACGGACGTGGACCTATCGCATCCGGCCCAGCGTGAAACATTCGACGCGCTACACGAAGATCGACCTGCCCTATTGGAAATCCGCGCCGAACGTGGACCCGGACGTGGTGAGCCTTGGCCAGTACCGCTGGGACCCGGTCGAGAATGACGGGCAGGACCTGACGTGGCTTACGGGTATGCGCACGATGACCACGGCGGGCGATGTGAACACGCAGGTCGGCATGGCTGCGCATGTCTATCTGGTCACGCAGTCGATGGTGGACGAATACTTCTACTCCGCCGACAGCGAGATGCTCGTCGTCCCGCAGGAGGGCAAGCTGCGCTTTGCGACCGAGCTGGGCGTGATCGACGTGGCGCCGCAGGAGATCGCCATTCTGCCCCGTGGCCTCGTCTACCGCGTCGAGGTGCTGGAGGGGCCGTGCCGTGGCTTCGTGTGCGAAAACTACGGTCAGAAGTTCGAGCTTCCGGCGCGCGGCCCCATCGGGGCCAATGCGCTCGCCAACCCGCGCGACTTCAAGGCGCCGGTGGCGGCCTATGAGGACCGCGAGGTGCCCTCGACGCTCACGATCAAGTGGTGCGGGCAGTTCCACGAGACGAATATCGGCCAGTCACCGCTCGACGTGGTGGCGTGGCACGGCAATTACGCGCCCTACAAGTACGACCTGACCACCTATTGCCCGGTCGGCGCGATCCTGTTCGACCACCCCGACCCGTCGATCTTCACCGTTCTGACCGCGCCATCCGGCGTTCCGGGCACCGCGAATATTGATTTCGTGCTATTCCGCGACCGTTGGATGGTGGCCGAGAACACCTTCCGCCCGCCGTGGTATCACAAGAACATCATGTCCGAGCTGATGGGCAACATCCACGGCCAGTACGACGCGAAACCGCAGGGCTTCGTGCCGGGGGGCATGAGCCTTCACAACATGATGCTGCCGCACGGGCCGGACAAGCAGGCGTTCGAGGGGGCGTCGAATTCGAACCTCGGGCCGACGAAACTCGAAAACACCATGTCCTTCATGTTCGAGACGCGGTTCCCGCAGCACCTGACCCGTTTCGCCGGGCAGGAAGCGCCGTTGCAGGACGATTACATCGACTGCTGGGACGATCTCGAGAAGAAGTTCGACGGCACGCCGGGGCTCAAATGAAGCTCTACACCTACTGGCGGTCCACGACCTCTTACCGGGTGCGGATCGCCCTGAACCTGAAGGGGATCGGTTATGAGCCGGTCCCGGTCAACCTCGTCGCCGGAGAACAGCGGGCGTCGGATTACGCCAAGGTGAACCCCGGTCTCGGGGTGCCTACGCTCGTCACCGACGAGGGCGTGACGCTGACGCAGTCGATGGCCATTCTGGAATGGCTTGAGGAAACGCACCCCGAGCCTGCGCTCCTGCCGGCCGACCCCGCGGAGCGGGCGCATGTGCGTGCCGCCGCGCTCGGGATCGCGACGGATATTCACCCGGTGAACAACCTGCGCGTGGTGGGGCAACTCAAGACGATGGGGCACAGCCCGGACGACACAGTGGACTGGATGAACCACTGGATGAGCGAGGGGTTCGCCGCGTTCCAGAGCCTTATCCGCCCCGACACGCCCTTCGCCTTTGGTGACGCGCCGGGGCTGGCCGACATCTGCCTCGTCCCGCAGCTTTACAACGCACGGCGCTGGGGCACGGACCTGACCCCCTTCACCCGGCTGACCGAGATCGAGGCGGCCTGCCTCGCCCATCCCGCCTTTGACGCGGCGCGCCCCGAGGCGCAGCCGGACGCAACCTGACAAGGACAAACCATGACCAAGCTACTTCGTTCCTGGGTCGAGAGCGCCAACAGCGCCGAGACCCCCTTTCCGCTCAACAACCTGCCCTATGGCGTCTTTTCCACCGGCGGCGGTGCGCCGCGCTGTGGCACGGCCATCGGGGATCAGGTCCTCGACCTCGCCGCGATGGAGGCGGACGGCAAGCTGTCCTTCGACGGCACGCTTCAGACCGGAAGCTGGAACGCTTTCATGGGTTCGGGCAAGGCCAACTGGAGCAAGCTGCGTGAGACGCTGACCGACATGCTGGGCGACGGCGGGGATGAGAGCCTCGCGACCTACCTCGTCCCGCTGGCGGAGGCGGAGCTGCACATGCCCTTCGCCGTGTCGGAATACACCGATTTCTATGCGGGCAAGCACCACGCGTTCAACGTGGGCACCATGTTCCGGGGGCCGGAAAACGCGCTGCCGCCGAACTGGCTGCACATCCCCATTGGCTACAACGGCCGCGCCTCGTCCGTCGTGCTGTCGGGGACCGAGGTGATCCGCCCGAACGGTCAGCTCAAGGGGCCGGATGACGAGATGCCCCGCTTCGGACCGTCGCAACGCTTCGATATCGAGCTTGAGATGGGGGCCGTCGTCGGCACGCCGTCCAACGGGCCGATCAGCGTGGCCGAGGCATTCGAGAACATCTTCGGCTATGTCCTTCTGAACGACTGGTCCGCGCGGGATATCCAGGCCTGGGAATACATGCCGCTGGGGCCGTTTCAGGCCAAGGCGACGGCCACGACGATCAGCCCGTGGATCGTGACCGCCGCAGCGCTGGAACCCTTCCGCACCTCGACGCCCGAGCGCGAGAAGCCGCTTCTGGATTATCTGACGGAGCCGGGGCCGATGCTTTACGACATCGACCTGTCGGTGACGATCCGGCCCGAAGGCGGGGCCGAGACGGTGCTGACGAACACGAACCTCAACGTCATGTACTACTCCGCCGCGCAGCAGTTGGCCCACCACACCACCTCGGGCTGCCCGATGCGGGTGGGCGACCTTCTGGGCTCCGGCACGATTTCCGGCCCGACCAAGGAAAGCCGCGGGTCGCTGCTCGAACTGAGCTGGGGCGGGAAGGAGCCGATCACGCTGGAGGGCGGAGAGACGCGCAAGTTCATCGAGGACGGCGATACGCTCACGCTCAAGGGTGCGGCCAGGGGGGCCGGGTTCCAGGTTGGCTTCGGCGACTGCGTGGGGCAGATTAAGCCGGCCCGCCCGCTGTAACCTGCCCACAGGAGCCTCATGGACGACTTCGCGGCTCTCGCCTACGAACACGCGCCCATCGGCGTGATCTTTACCGAGGATCGGGTCATCCGCTGGGCCAATCCGCGGTTCGCGGAAATGTTCGAGACGAGCGTTGCGGAGGCCGTGGGGCAATCCCTCTCCGCCTTCTACCCGTCGATGACGGAGTTCGAGCGGATGGGTCATTCCGGGCCGGAAAAGATGGCCGGGACGGGCCGCTACTCGGACGAGCGGATCATGAAGCGGCGGGGCGGCTCGCTGTTCTGGAGCCGGGTGCGGGGTCAGGCGCTCGACCTCGCCGACCCGTTCGCGCGGTGTGTCTGGACGTTCTCGGACCTCGCCGACCTGCGCCCCACCGGGCAGCTTTCGCCGCGGGAGATGCAGGTGGCGCGGTTCCTGGCCGAGGGGCTGTCGTCCAAGGAGATCGCGCGCGAGATCGACATTTCGCACCGCACGGTGGAGACCCACAAGCTCAACCTGTTCCGCAAGATGGGGGCGAAAAACGCCACAGACCTTGTCGCCCGACTGGCGGGGATGCCCTGACGCGCCGTTTCAGGAGCCGGAGAAGAGGTCCGCGAAGTCGGCGCGCAGTTTCTGTTTCTGAACCTTGCCCATCGTGTTGCGCGGCAATTCCGGCAGGAGGCGCAGGGCCTTGGGCTGCTTGAACTTCGCGAGTTGCGCGGCGGCGGCGGTCTGAACGGCCTCCATGTCAGGGCCATCCCCGTCCGCGACCAGCACGCCCACGACCGCCTCGCCGAAATCCGGGTGCGGCACGCCGATCACCGCGCTTTCCAGCACGCCGGGCATGTCGTCGAGCACCATCTCGATCTCTTTCGGATAGACGTTGAGGCCGCCGGTGATGATGAGATCCTTCTGCCGCCCGACGATCTGGATATAGCCGTCCGGGTCCATCTGGCCCAGATCGCCGGTGATGAAGAACCCGTCGTCGCGCAGTTCCTCGGCGGTTTTTTCGGGCATGTTCCAGTAGCCCTGAAAGACGTTCGGGCCGCGCACCTCGATGATCCCCACTTCGCCCTGCGGGAGCGTCGCGCTGCTTTCCGGATCGGTGATCTTGAGCTCCACGTCCGGGAGCGGGAAGCCCACCGTGCCTGCCCGACGCTCGCCGTCGTAGGGGTTCGAGGTGTTCATGTTGGTCTCGGTCATCCCGTAGCGTTCCAGGATGCGGTGGCCGGTGCGCTCTTCGAACGCCACATGGGTTTCAGCCAGAAGCGGTGCGGAGCCGGAGATGAAGACCCGCATGTTGGCCACATGGTCGCGCCCGAAGGCGGGATCGCCCAGCAGACGGGTGTAGAAGGTCGGCACGCCCATCATCGAGGTGGACTGCGGCAGCAGGCGCAGCGCCTCGGCGGTGTCGAAGGCGGGCAGGAAGATCATCGAGGCCCCGGCGGCGAGGATCACGTTGGTCGCGACGAACAGCCCGTGGGTGTGGAAGATCGGCAGCATGTGGAGCAGCACGTCGTCCGGGCCGAAACGCCAGAGGTCCACGAGCGTCTCGGCATTGGAAATCAGGTTCGTCTGGCTGAGCATCGCGCCCTTCGAACGCCCGGTCGTGCCGGAGGTATAGAGCAGCGCGGCGAGGTCGTCGGCCTTGCGGGCCACGGGCGCGAAGGTATCCGGCTGCGCCTCCCACGCCGTGCGGAAGCTGCCCTGCCCGGTCTTGTCGAGTGTCATGACCTGCGCGCCGTTCGCCCCGACGATGCGCGACACTTCGGCCTGTGCCGCCGGGTCGCAGATCACCGCGCCCGCCTTTGCGTCGTTGATGAAATACTCCAGTTCCGCCGCCGTATAGGCGGTGTTGAGCGGCAGGAGCACGACGCCGGACATGACGCAGGCGGCATAGATCGCCAGTGCCTCGGGCGACTTGGCGACCTGCACCGCCACCCGGTCGCCGGGTTCGAGGCCCGCCTCGGCCAGCGCGCCCGCCTGCCGTGCCGCGAGCGCGTGGAAGGCCGCGCCGGACAGGGTGCTGCCGTCGGCCAGCGTGAGGAAGGTGCGGTCCTGATCCTTCAGCCCGGCGAGCATCCGGTCGTAGAGCGGGTTGGTCATGGCGGTCTCCTCTCACGGCAATTCGGCGGCAGTTGATCACGCCCCCGCGCGATTGCCAATCGCCGCGCGCCCCGGTTACTGTGGTCGGACGTTTCGCGGGAGGGTCCGGCGTGTACAGTCGCATTCGCATGCGCCATATCCGGTGCTTTCTCGCCGTTGCCCGCGCAGGGTCCGTGACCCATGCCGCGCGTCAGCTCAACTCCTCGCAACCCGCCGTGTCGCGCACGCTGGCCGAGATCGAGGAGATCATCGGAAACCCCCTGTTCGACCGCACAGGGCGCGGGGTCGCGCTGACCGATGCAGGGGCACGGCTGGTGCGCCATTTCGACATCGCGCTCACCCAGATCGAAACCGGCGCGGCGGCGGCCCAGACCGGGGAGGCGGGCGCGAAGGTCGCCTTGGGCGTGCTGCCAAACGTGACACGCACGGTATCTGTCGATGCGGTCGCGACATTCAAGGAGAGCGCGCCGGAGATCGGCGTGGAGGTTCACTGGGCCGATGTCTCGGAGCTGATCGCGCGACTTGCGCGTGGGGAGCTGGATTTCATCCTTGGACGGCTCCTGTCGCTCGAACACCTGCAAGGCGTCACGTTCGAGCATCTTTATGCCGAGGACATCATTTTCGTCACACGCCCCGACCACCCCTTCGCCTCGGTCGAGGGGCCGCTCACCGTGCAGGACTTCGAGGCCGAGCAGATGATCGTCCCGCTGGCCGGGACCATCATCCGGCGGGAGATGGACAAGTTCCTCGCCGCCCGGGGCATCAGCGCCTATCCACGGCAGATCGAGACCGTGTCGTTCGAGTTCACGCGGTCCTACCTCGCGCAGCACCGCTCGGTCGGCGTGGTTCCACGCGGCGCTTTGCGGCGCGAGCTTGCGTTGGGGCAACTGGTCGATCTTGGCATCCGGGGGGAGGAGCTCGTGTCCTCGGTCGGGCTGACCTTTTTCCGGGACCGGGCCCTGTCGCCCGAGGCGGCGCTGCTGGCCGATCACGTTCGCGCCGCGTCGCAGCAATTCACCTGATATATCAGATCAGGTATATTTTCGCGCCACGTTCTATTACGTCGCGCGCCAGAATTGCGGTACAACCTTACTCTACAAGGCCGGAATCGCAGGAACAGGGAAGATAGGCAGAATGGGTGAACCGAGAAATATCCTATTCATCATGTTCGATCAGCTGCGCTGGGACTACCTGAGCTGCTACGGGCACCCGCATTTGCACACGCCCAATCTCGACCGGCTTGCCGCCAAGGGCGTGCGCTTCGACCGGGCGATCATCCAGTCGCCGCTGTGCGGGCCGAGCCGGATGTCGACCTATACGGGACGGTATGTTCACAGCCACGGCGCAAGCTGGAACAACACGCCGCTCAAGGTGGGCGAGCTGACGATGGGCGACCATCTGCGCGACCTCGGGATGGGCTGCTACCTGATCGGCAAGACGCACATGGCCGCCGATGCCGAGGGGATGCGCCGGCTCGGGCTGGAGCCTGACAGCGTGATCGGGGCGCGGGTGTCGGAGTGCGGATTCGACGTCTACGAACGCGACGACGGGATGCGGCCGGAGGGGCCGGACGGGCTGTATGACGAGGGCGGCGCGCGCCAGTACAACGAGTACCTGCGCGCCAAGGGCTATGACAGCGACAACCCGTGGCACGACTATGCCAACTCCGCCCGCGACGACGAGGGCAACGTGCTGTCGGGCTGGTTCCTCGAAAACTCGGACCTGCCCGCGAACATCGCGGAAGACGACAGCGAGACGCCCTATCTGACCCGCCGGGGCATCGAGTTCATCGAGGCGCAGGGGGACAAGCCGTGGTGCTGTCACCTGTCCTATATCAAGCCGCACTGGCCCTATATCGTGCCGGAACCCTATGCGAGCATGTACGGCCCCGAGCACTTCATCGACCCCGTGCGCAGCGAGGCCGAGCGCGACACCGATCACCCGGTCTTCAAGGGGTTCCAGAACTCGCCGGTCGGCAAAGCGTTCTCGCGCGATGACGTGCGTGAGAAGGTGCTGCGGGCCTACATGGGCCTGATCAAGCAATGCGACGACCAGATGGGCGTGCTGTTCGATTACCTCGAAAAATCGGGGCGGATGGAGGACACGATGATCGTCGTGACCTCGGACCACGGCGATTTTATGGGCGATCACTGGATGGGGGAGAAGACCTTTTTCCACGACGCGAGCGTGAAGGTGCCGATGATCGTCTACGACCCCGCGTCCGAGGCGGACGCGACGCGCGGCACGTCGACTGACGCGCTGGTGGAGTGCATCGACCTGTTGCCGACCTTCGTGGACGTCGCGGGCGGGGATGCGCGTGCGCTCGATCACGTTCTGGAGGGGCAGTCGCTCCTGCCGATGCTGCGGGGCGGCGCCGCGCCCGAGCGCGACTATGTCATCTGCGAATACGATTTCTCGTCCAGCCCGCTGTGCGACCGGCTGGACATCGACCCGAAGGACGGGCGGATGTTCATGGTCGCCGACAAGGCCTGGAAGATGGTGCATTTCGAAAGCGGCCATCGCCCGATGCTGTTTAACCTCAAGGACGATCCGGGCGAGATCAACGATCTGGGCGCGGGCAATGCCCATGCGGAGATCATCGACCAGATGTACGACCGCCTGTTCGACTGGGCGTCGCGCCCCGCTGCCCGCACCACCATCACCAACGACACCATTCGCGCCGCCCGCACCAAGGGCGCCGCGCAGAAGGGCGTGCTCATCGGCGTGGTCACGGAGGATGACATGCCCGAGGAGTTCACGGCCAAGTACCGGAACCGGAAGGTTCCCGACATGCGAAACCCGCAATTCCGCCGGGCCTGACCCGGCACCAAGGTCAACAGGGAGGAAACCAATGACCAATATGTTCCGAAAGGCGGCATTCGCCGCGGCGTCCGCGGGCGCGCTGATGCTCGCGGCGAACGCGGCCAGCGCGCAGGCCAACCTGACCGGCGAGACGTCGTCGCCCGGCAACTCGCCGCACCTGATGATGATCCACCTCGCCGACGTGGCGGCCCGCGAAGGCGTGGCCGACATCCAGGTGCAGGAAGGCCAGACCGCGACGAACTCGATCGTCAACGTGGCCGAGGGCAAGTCCGACATGGTGACGGCGCCCACGATCCTTTACTTCCTGCTGGAAGCGGGCCGGGGTCCGTTCTCGGCCATTGGCGAGGACGGCGCAGCGTTGGCCGCCAACGTGCAGGCCATCGCACCCTACAACGCCGGGGCCTATGGCCTGATCACCCCGGTCTCGTCGGGCATCCAGAGCTATCAGGATCTTGCCGGCAAGACCGTCTGGAACGGCCCGCCGCGCGGCGCGGCCCTCACTGTCGGACGCCAGACGATCACATTCGGCTCCGGCGGCTTCAAGGACGGAGAGGATTACAAGGGCTACCAGACCAACTGGGGCGAGCTGCCTTCGGTCCTCGTCGACGGCTCGGCCGATGCGGTCATGGTGCCGATCACCTCGCCCTCCGACCGTGTGGTCACGATGCTCTCCACCGGCGACGTGAACATCATCTCGGTCCCGAAAGACATCTTCGAGGGTGAGGCGATGCAGCGGTTCTTCTCGGCCCCCGGCAACGCGCCGGTCGTGATCCCGGGCGAGAACCTTGGCTATGGCGAAGATCAGGGCGTCAACCTGATCTCGGAGGACAACGTGTTCCGCTCGCCGGGCGTACCCTTCGCCACGATGGTGCGGGCCGGGCTGGACTTCGACACGGTCAAGGCGCTGACGGCGACCTACATCGCCTCGCTCGACGAGCTCAAGCAGCGCGCGCCGTATGGCGGCACGGTCAACTTCGACGTGCTCGACCAGAAGACGACCGGTTTCTGCGGTGGCCTGACGCTCAAGTACCACCCCGGTGCCGTGGCCGCGTGGGAAGAGGCCGGATACGACGTGCCGGACTGCGCGAAACCTGAATAAACCGACGGTCCGGGCGGCGCTTTCGCCCGGACACCACCACTCCGCGAACGGGGGCGGGGCCGCAGCGGCCCCGCCCTGACCGGAGACGCAGCCCCCACACCCCGGAGAGATCCATGAGCGCGAATGACACCCCTGCCCCGCCGCCCGTGAACCGTTTCCTGCCGATTGCCCAGGCGCTCGGGCTGGTACTCGTCTTCATCGGACTGATCAATACGATCCCGTCGATCCCCGGACTGGACGAGGCCGTCGCCAATCTTACCGGCGACCCGGATATCGTCATCCGCAAGTTCCCCTATGAATTCCTCTACCCCATCGCGTTCGTGCTGATGATGCTGATCGTCGCGCTCAAACATTCTTTCTACATGAAGGACCGCGAGAAGGGGCCGGTGCGGCGCGCCTTTGCGATCTTCATGGATGTCGCGCTGGTCACGATGGCGATCATGGTGTCGCTGACCTATGTGATCGAGATCGACTCCATCTGCCTTATCGACCAGTTCACCGGGGAGCGGGCCGAGCTGATCGCGCGGGCGCTTCAGGAGGAAAAGGAGTTCGCCGAGCTGTACGGGATGCCGGAGCCGACGACGGTGGACGACCCGGCCTGCATCAGAACCACGGGCGCGTGGATCTTCGCCATTGTCGGTGCAGCGATTGCGGTCTTTCTCGCCTATAACGTGCGGGTCTGGGGCTTTCCGCTGGTGGCCGTCGCCATGCTCATCGCCGCCTACACGCTCATCACCGTGGCGATCTGGTACGTTTTCGGTTCCGAAGGCATGAACAAATACGCCATCACGAAGCTGGGGGGCGAGCCACGCGAACTGATGGACGGACGGCCGAATGTCGAGGACGTGCTGACCAACACCTCACAGGGGCTTCTGGGTCGGTTCATGGGCATCCTTCTGTCCTCGGTCTTTCCCTATATCGTGCTCGGCTCGCTTTTCGGCATTTCCGCCGGGGGTCAGTCGCTCATCAAGGTGGCGTTCCTGTGGACCCGGCGCTTGCGCGGCGGGCCGGCCCATGCCGCCATCGTTTCTTCCGCGCTGTTCGGCACGATCTCGGGCGGGCCGGTGACCAACGTGCTTTCGACCGGGGTGCTGACCATTCCGATGATGCTCAAGCGCGGGTTCAACCGGACCTTCGCGGGCGGGGTGGAGGCCGCGGCCTCCTCCGGCGGGCAGATCATGCCGCCGGTCATGGGTGTCGCCGCTTTCGTGCTGGCCGCCATGACCGTCACGCCATATCGCGAGGTCATCATCGCCGCGATCATCCCGGCGGCGGCCTATTTCGGGGTCCTGTTCCTGACCGTCGTCTTTCAGGCCCGCAAACAGGGGATCGAGGCGGTGGGCGAGAAGACCCCTGACATGCTTCTGGACCGTCAGGATTACCTCAACCTCGTGATGATCTTCGCGCCGATCCTGCTGATCCTGTTCCTGCTGGTGACACCGAAAGAGGCCATCGGCTGCGGTCCGCTCGCGGCGTTCATGGGGATCGAGACCATCGTGACCGGCGATGCCTGCCGTGCGCCCGACCTGCCGTTCTTCTTCAAGATGGTTCAGAACAGCGCGGGCGACGCGGGGTCGGCGGGCTGGTGGGCGGTGATCCTGCTGGTCTGCCTGTTCTTCCTCGACCCCAAGTTCCGGGCGCGCCCGACCCAGATGTTCGGCGCGCTGGCGGACGCGGGTATCCTGATCTCGACGCTCTACCTCATGTTCCTGTCGGTCTCGGTAATCGACTTCTGCCTGAATTTCACGGGGCTGTCCGGGTTCATCGCGCGGGATGTGACAAGCGTGCTGCGCCTGTTCGGGCCGGAGCTTCAGGACGGCGGTGTGTTCCTGTTCGCCGCGCTGTTCGTGACGATGCTCCTGTCAATCCTGCTAGGGATGGGGATGCCGACGGTGCCGGCCTATGTGAACGTGGCGCTTCTGATGGGGCCGCTTGTGATCGGGCTGGGAATCGCGACCTTCACGGCGCATATGTTCATCTTCTTCTTCGCCGTCGCGTCGGCCATCACGCCACCTGTCGCGGTGGCCGCCTTCGCGGCGGCGTCGATTACCAAGGCCGATCCGATGAAGACGGGATTCGCGGCCGTCGGGGCGGGGATCGTCATGTTCATCCTGCCCTTCATCTTCGCGTTCTATCCCGAGCTTCTGCTCATCGACGCGGCCAAGATGGACCCCTTCGCCACATCGGGCGCCAACGTGTTCCTCGAAGGGTACGGGCCGGGCGTGGACTGGCCGGCACTGGGACTGCTGCTCGCGCGTCTGGTGCTGGCGCTCTACCTCGTCGCGAGTGCGCTGACCCGGTTCGACGCCCGCCGGCTGACGCGGTGGGAGGTGCTGGCGCGGCTCGCGCTCGCCGTCGCCATCCTGCTGCGCGCGCCGGAGATCCACTGGATCGCCGCCGCGCTGTCACTCGGGCTCATTGCGCTGCATTACGGGGTCGCGAAGCGCAAACCGGCGAGTGCCTGAGCCCTGACCGTCTGCGCGCCCCCGGATCAGGGGGCGCGTGACGGGACGCCGGGGGCCTTTCTGGGCCGGCAGACCGGGATCGCGATGCGGCCGAATGCCAGCAGGAAGCCGATGATCCAGGCCATTCCGGCGATCACCACGAAGGGCTCGTAGAGCGCAGGCGCGGCTTCTGCCAGCAACCGGGACACGGCCGCAAGCATCAGAGCCAGGAAGGCCGCCACGCCAACCGGTCCGGCTTCGAGCCCGCGCCCCGTATGGCCGAGGGTCGCCCGGATCATGACGGCCAGGGTCATCGTCCCGACGGCTCCCGCCCCCAGCAGGTGCGCCGAGGCGGCGGCGTTGGTGTGACCCAAGGCTGCGAGCGCGGCGACGGCAAACCCGGCCGGGATGAACGCATAGGACAGGTGCAGCATCAGGAGCAGCGGCGAGCGCCATGTCTGCAAGCCGCGCCAACGCCAGAGCCGGGCGGCCTGAAGCCCGGCGGCGAGTGCAAAGAGCAGTGCGGACGTGGGGCCGGAGACCTGCGCGACCCAGAACAGGAGCGCGGCAACGCCGGTCGCGATCGCGAAACCGTCGAAGCGGTCGAACGGCGCAGGCAGGCGGTCACGCGACCGTTTCACGAGCCAGTTGCGCGTGAAGCTCGGGATGATCCGCCCGCCGATCAGCATGATGAGAAAGATCAGGATCGCGATGCCGAGCCTTTGGGTGGTGGCGGCAAATCCGGTTTGAAGCACCTCGACATGGAAGGCGACGTTCGCCCCCCAGAAGGCGGTGACGGGCAGCAGGACCTTGAGGTTTCGCCAGTTGCGCCCGGCAATGATTTCGCGCGCGATCATCGCGCCGACGAGAAGGAGGAACAGCTGGTCGACCATGAGCACGCCCCACGGCCCGACGCCCAGAAAGCCCGCACAGGCGAGGCGGCCCGCGATCCAGACGAGGCTCAGCACGGCGAGCGGTGCGCCGCGCGTGGGCAGACGCCCGGTCCAGTTGGGCACGGCGGTAAAGAGAAACCCGGCAACCACCGCTGCGCCGTAGCCGAAGATCATCTCATGAACGTGCCAGTCGACCGGCGACAGGACCGACGACAGCGAAAGGGCACCCTCCCGCATCGCGAGCCAGAGCGCGATGGCGAGCGCGCCGAACATCGTCGCAAGCAGAAAGAAGGGACGGAAGCCCGCCGAGAGCACGGCGGGACCGGAATAGGGATTTCGCGCGGTCATGGAGCTTTCCTTTCAATCGAAAGGGCGACGCTGGTGGCGCCGCCCTTTCAGTGACAGTGACGAAGGGACGGGACGTCACTGAACCTGTGCGAGCAGGTCGGCCATGCGGGCCTTGGCCTTGCCGGCCTGTTTGGCCTCTGCCGCGGCGTCGAGGTTCACCGGCTCACCAACCTTGATGAGCGCGACCATGCCCATGCCGAAGTGCGGGGTGCATTTCACGCCGTAGACGCCTTCGGCATCGACGGTCAGCTCGAACGCCTCGTTGAACTTGGTCTTGAAGCTCTCGACACCGTCGGGGAGCATCCCGTCGATGCTTTCGACGTTGTGCCCCTTGTCGGTGGGAACGAAGCGGATCACGTCGCCGGGGGCGGCCTCGACGAAGGCGGGTTCGAAGACCATCGAACCGGCCTCGCCCTTGTTCAGCATCTTCACTTCGAAGGTTTCAGCCTGTGCGCCGAATGCGGCGAGGGTCAGGGCGGCGGTCATGAGCAGGGTTTTCATCGGATGGTCCTTTTTCAGCTCTGTTGTTTCGTCTGACCCTGTTTTGCGCTAAGACCTCCGCCCGAACGTTGCTCTTCGACAAACTCACGGACCGAAATTGCCAAAGCTCGACGAAAGCCTTTTGTCCGACCTGCCGCCCTTCAGCCAGTTGGAGCGGAGCCAGATTCGCACGATCCTCGATCAGGCGGTGTCGCGGCGGTATGACGAAGGCACGGCGATCTTTCGCGAAGGGCATGAGGCGGATCGATTCTACCTTTTGCTCGACGGATACCTGCGTGTGATCCGCTCCACCGAGGGTGGCGAAGAGATCATCGTGCTGCACATTTCGCCCGGCCAGCTTTTCGGCATCGCCAAGGCGCTGGAGCGCGACACCTATCCGGCGACGTCGATCGCGGCGGCGGAATCGATCGCGCTGTCGTGGCCCATGTCGCTGTGGACCGAGTTCACGACCTATCCGGGCTTCGCGACCGAAAGCTACAAGACGCTGGGGCGGCGGCTGGGCGAGATCCAGACGACGCTGACCGAAATGGCGACGCAGGCGGTGGAGAAGCGGGTGGCCTGCGCGGTGCTGCGTATGATGAACCAGAGCGGGCGGCGCACCGAGGGCGGGGTCGAGATCGGGTTTCCGATCACGCGGCAGAACATCTCGGACATGACCGGCACGACGCTTCATACCGTGAGCCGGTTGTTGTCAGCGTGGGAGAAGGACGGCGTCGTCGCCTCCCGGCGCAAGCGGATCGTGGTGACCAAGCCGCATGAGCTGGTCCTTCTGAGCGGCGTCCAGGGCTAGGGCACCCGGGCGACCCGGCGCAGCTCGCCCCGGAACACCTCCTCCTCCAGGTCGTATTCCTCGCAGGCATCTGTGATCGCGTGGAACGGCGCCACCGGGCAACCGGGGCACAGCATCTGCTTGTCCAGAAATACCTGCACCATGTCGGGCCATTCGCCGAACAGGGTCGACAAGGGCAGGTCGGGGTCGTCGAAGCGGGGACGTCTGGGCATGGATCGGCTCCTTTCCCCCCGCAGACTGCGCGATCCAATCGTCCCGTTCTTTGCGTTTGCACAACATGCGCGCGCGTCGGTGCCGCTAGGTCTCGCCCATCGACACAAACAAACGGGACCGTGACATGTCAGACATACTCACGAAATCACGGGCCAGGAACGTCTTCTACGGGGGGAGTATCTTCTTCGTCGTGGTGTTCGTGGCCCTTACGGCGCAGAGCCATCGCTTCATCGTCAAGGAGTCGACCGCCGGCGCGCCCATCACCGAAGAGGTGGTTCTGGGCAAGCATGTGTGGGAGCGCCACTCCTGCATCAACTGTCACACGCTGCACGGCGAGGGCGCCTATTTCGCCCCGGAAGTCGGCAACGTGATGACCCGCTGGGGCGTCATCGACGACCCCGAGGGAGCCTATGAGATCCTGAACGGATGGATGGAGGCGCAGCCCTCGGGAATCGAGGGACGCCGCCAGATGCCGCATTTCGAGATCACCGAGGAAGAGATGCGCGGCCTCGCGGAATTCCTGCGGTGGGCCGATCAGACCAACACCCAGAACTGGCCGCCGAACGACGCGGGCTGACCGAGGGACAGGAGACACATCATGAAATACAAATCGCAATCCGTGGCGAAGTACTACTTCCTCGCCGCACTCGCCCTGTTCGCCATCCAGGTACTGGGCGGGCTTCTCGCAGGCTGGATCTATGTGGCGCCCAACACGCTGTCGGAGATCCTGCCGTTCAATATCGTGCGCATGATCCACACCAACGCGCTGATCGTCTGGCTGCTGCTGGGCTTCTTCGGCGCGGCCTATTACCTCGTGCCGGAAGAGGCCGAACGCGAGCTTTTCTCGACCAAGCTCGCCTATATCCAGCTCATCATCCTTCTGGTGGGCACGCTGGGCGCGGTGGGCTCCTACCTCGTGGGGATCCACGGCGGGCGTGAGTTCCTCGAACAACCGCTCTGGGTCAAGTTCGGCATCCTTGTCGCTGCGGTGATCTTCCTCGTGAATATCTCGCTCACGGCGCTTGCGGGCCGAAAGACAGCGATCACCAACATCCTGCTGATGGGCCTTTGGCTTTTGTGCCTGCTGTGGGTCTTTGCCTTCATCAACCCCGACAACCTGTCGCTGGACAAGATGTACTGGTGGATGGTCGTTCACCTCTGGGTCGAGGCGACCTGGGAACTGGTGATGGCCGCGATCCTCGGCTTCCTGATGCTGAAACTCACGGGCGTGGACCGCGAGGTGATCGAGAAATGGCTCTACGTCATCGTCGCGCTGGCGCTGTTCTCGGGCATCCTCGGCACCGGCCACCACTTCTACTGGATCGGCACGCCGGGCTACTGGCAGTGGATCGGGTCCGTCTTCTCGACACTCGAGGTTATCCCGTTCTTCGCCATGATGACCTTCGCCTTCGTGATGGTCTGGAAGGGCCGCAAGAACCACCCGAACAAGGCAGCCCTTCTGTGGTCGCTCGGCTCGTCCACTGTCGCCTTCTTCGGCGCGGGCGTCTGGGGCTTCCTGCACACGCTGCACGGGGTGAACTACTACACCCACGGCACGCAGATCACGGCGGCCCACGGGCACCTTGCCTTCTACGGCGCCTATGTCGCCCTGAACCTCGGGATGTTCACCTATGCGATGCCGCAGCTTCGCAAGCGGGCGCCCTACAACCAGGTGCTCAACATGGCGTCCTTCTGGCTGATGACCGGCGGCATGGCCTTCATGACCTTCACGCTGACCTTCGCGGGCACGATCCAGACGCACATGCAACGCATCCTGGGTGACTACTACATGGACGTGCAGGACCAGCTCGACCTGTTCTACGTCATGCGCTTCGGCTCGGGCGTGGCGGTGGTGCTGGGCGCGCTGCTCTTCATCTACTCGATGGTGGTCGTGCGGCGTGAAGTCATCAAACCCGGCCCCGTTGTGGCCCAACCGGCGGAGTGACCCATGACCCTGGACATGACACCTGAAAACCCCGAGCGCCTGCCGTTCTACAGCCCGCAGTCGAATGAGTGCGCGGTGTTCGAGATGGCCCAACAAAACGGTTTGCCCCTTCTTCTGAAGG
Source organism: Maritimibacter sp. UBA3975 (assembly GCF_002384975.1). Taxonomy (NCBI): domain Bacteria; kingdom Pseudomonadati; phylum Pseudomonadota; class Alphaproteobacteria; order Rhodobacterales; family Roseobacteraceae; genus Maritimibacter; species Maritimibacter sp. UBA3975. The sequence goes on along the minus strand of NZ_DGCP01000004.1, from coordinate 29,849 downwards.
GGCCGACCGGCTGCGGCAAAACGCGGTTCGTGGAGCATATGGCCGCGCGTCTCGGCCTGCCGCTTCACACCGTGGCCTGCCACGACGACCTGTCGGCGGCGGACCTGATCGGGCGTTACCTCATCAAGGGGGGTGAGACCGTCTGGGTCGACGGGCCGCTCACCCGCGCGGTGCGCGAGGGGGGCATCTGCTACCTCGACGAGGTGGTGGAGGCGCGCAAGGACGTGACCGTGGTGCTGCACCCGCTGACCGACGACCGTCGGCGGCTGGTCATCGACCGGACTGGTGAGGAACTGGTGGCGCCCGAGAGCTTCATGCTCGTCGCCAGCTACAACCCCGGCTACCAGAACGTGCTGAAGAAGTTGAAGCCCTCGACCCGGCAACGGTTCCTGTCGCTCGGCTTCGACTTCCCGGCGCCGGAGCTGGAAACGTCGGTCGTCGCGGCCGAGGCGGGCCTCGACGAGGGCCGCGCCGGTGCGCTGGTGCGGCTGGCCGGGCATATCCGCAAGCTATCCGGCATGGACCTTGAGGAAGGGGTCTCCACCCGTCTTTTGATCTATGCCGGCACGCTGATCGCCAAGGGGATGCGCAGCGAGGACGCCATCGAGGCGGCCATCGTCGAACCCCTTTCGGATGAACCGGACGTGCAGCAGGCGCTGCGCGACCTCACCGCCAGCGTATACGGGTGACGACGATGAAGATGCTCGATTTCCTCGAACCCGAAGAGGCTGTCGGCACGCTGTGGCACGGCATGGTGACGCGGTCCGAAGCTGACGCGACCCATGCCGGCTGCGCGGTGGAACTGGAGGCGGTGCGCGCCAGCGTCGCCGCGCTCTACCGCGCGCTTGGCGGGGGGCAAGGGGTCGAGATCGGCCCGGCCCCCGCCACCCCGTCGGCCCATCGGATCACGGGGGCCCGGCGGATCGGCGCGCCCCGAATTCACGAACACGTCGCGGGGTTCGACGGCGACCGGCTCGCCCTGCCGCCGGTCATGGACGTCTTTCCCGATGCGCGGCTGAACCGCGCCGCCTATCTGTGGCTGGCCGCCCTTGCCGCCTTCGTCGACCTGCCCCCGCGGTTGACCGACCCGCTCGCGGCGGACCGGGCCGAGATCGGGGCCATCGCGATTGCCGCCGACCGGGCCTATGCCGCCTGCCCGGGCCTGCGCGCGCCCTATGGTGCGATGTGCGATCACCTTATCACGACCCGCGCGCGCGCCGGGCTGCCCCAGTGCGAAGCCGGGGTCGAGCAGCTTATCCTCGACCAGCTTTCGGGTCGGTTGAGCGAGGAAGAGTGCCTCGATTGTCCCGCGCCCCGTGGCTATCGCGGCTTCGCGCCGGTGCCGATCTGGCTGCGCCTGACCCACCGCGCGCCCGGCAAGGGTGCCGCGAACGACGACGCCGAGCCCGGCGACCCGGCGCCCGAAATGAAAGGCCGCAAGGCGGGCAAACGCGAGGACCGCGATCAGGCCGACCGGCGCGACAGTTTCATCGTCCACCGGTTCGAGGCGATCCTGTCCTGGGCCGAGAGCCTGAACCTCAACCGCATGGTCGAGGATGACGACGACGAGAACGCCCAGAAGGCCGCCGACGATCAGGACGAGATCACGCTGTCCCAGAATTCGAAACGCGCGGCGACGCGGCTGCGCCTGTCGCTCGACCTGTCGCCGCAGGACGCCGATCACGAGCGGCTGGCGGGCACGTTCACCTACCCGGAATGGAACCGGCGCACGGGGGCCTACATGCCCGACCATGCCCGCGTGCTTGAAGCGCCGGCGGTGCCTGCCGAGGGCTACCGGCCCGACCCGCGCCTTGTCGCGCGCGTCAAACGGCAGTTCGCGCCCCTCAACCCGCGCCGGGTGATCCTGCCCCGGCAACTCGACGGGGACGACCTCGATCTCGACGCCCTCGTCGCGAGCCGGGCGGATATCGTCGCGGGCCGCGAAGGCAGCGACCGCATCTGGCAGTCCGCGCGCCCGATGGCGCGTGACCTTTCAGTGGCGATCCTGATGGATTGCTCGCGCTCGACCGAGGCGCATCTGGGCGACCGTTCGGTGATCGACGTTGCGCGGGAGGCTCTGGCAGCCCTCGGCGCCGGTATCGACACGGCGGGCGACCGGCTTGGCATCTGGGGGTTTTCGTCCCTGCGCCGCGACCGGGTTTTCCTGTCCAAGGCCAAGGATTTCGACGAGCCGATGGGGGCGGATGTCACCGCCCGGATCGGCGGTTTCCGCCCCGGCCACTACACCCGGCTCGGGGCCGCCATCCGCCATGCCTCGGCCCAGCTTGCACAGGAAGGCGCGACCCGGCGCCTGTTGCTTGTCCTCACCGACGGCAAGCCCAACGATCTGGACCATTACGAAGGCCAGCATGGCATCGAGGACAGCCGCATGGCGGTGCGCGAGGCGCACGCCCTCGGCCAGGCGGTCCACGGGGTCATCATCGACGCGGATGGGCAGGACTGGTTCGCGCGAATCTTCGGGCGCGCGGGCTTTACCCTCCTGCCCCATGCCGACCGGTTGCCACGCGCCCTGCCCGACATCTATCAAACCCTCACACAGGAGACCTGACATGAAACGCCTGATCGCACTCGCCGCCACCCTGCCCGCGCCCTTGTTCGCCGCCAGTTTCGAGCGACCCGTGCCGCAAGCCCAGACCGAGGTCGCGGAGTTCTGGTTCCTCGTCGCGTCAATCACGCTGGTCGCCTCGCTCATCGCCGTTCACATGCTGGTGCGCCGCAGATGACCGCGCGGGGTTTCGTGAAACTCAACGTGGCGCTCTACCCTTTCGGCGCGGGGGCGGTGGCGGTGAACCTGTTCTTCGCCTCTCTGATCGGAAGCTGGCTGGGCTGGCGCGTCCTGACGCCCCAAGAGGCCGTGGCCTGGGGCATGTTCCTGGGACTGCCGGTCACATGGGCCTTCGCACGCCACATCCGCGCGCTCATCGCGCGGGCTGAGGCGTGATGGGCTGGGCCGAATACGCCCTCGCGCTTGCGGCATTCGTGGGGAGTCACTTCGTCCCGCGCATCGGGGGGCTGCGGGAGCGGCTGATCGCGCGGGTCGGGCGGAGGACCTATTTCTCGGTCTACGGGCTCGTGTCCGTCGCGGTTCTGATCTGGGTGATCGTCGCGGCCGGGCGTGCGCCGTTTGTCGAACTCTGGCCCCAGCTCCCGTGGATGCGCTGGGTGCCGAACGTGGCGATGCCTCTGGCCGCCGTGCTGGTTGCCGCCGGGTTCGGGATCGCGCAGCCCCACACGCTCGGGGGCAAGCGCGGCGCGGTGTTCGATCCGGAGCGTCCCGGGGTCGCCGCACTGTCACGTCATCCGCTTTTTCTGGCGCTCGCGCTCTGGGCCAGCGCGCACCTTGTCGCGAACGGGGATCTGGCGCATGTCATCCTGTTCGCGATCTTCGCGGCCCTCGCCCTGGGAGCCATTCCCGTTTTCGATGCACGGGCACGGCGGGCGCTCGGCCCCGACGCAGCCTGCGCTTTTTTTGAAGCGAGCGCCGTTCTGTCCCTCGCCCCTCTCACGCAACCGGCGTGGCGCAGGGAAAATGGCGGCCGCCTGATCAAGCGGGCCGCCATCGGACTTGCGGTCTGGGCGGTGCTTCTGGGCAGTCATGGCGCCGTGATCGGCGTCTCGCCGCTTCCCTGAACGATCAGTCTCCGCGCACCAGCCGAAAGCCAAGGTAGTCCGGCGGCAGGCCGACGGCGCACCCGCCGACCTGCGGGTCACGCACGAATTCGATGATCGCGGCGCGGTGGCGACCGCCCGCCACCCGCACGGTGCAATAGGGTTCGCTCGAGATCACGCGGCCCGCCGCGTCGAGCGTGCCGTTGTCCATGCAGCCCGTGGTCCATTCCCAGACATTGCCGGACACGTCCGCCACGCCCATCGAGTTCACGCCGAAGCCCCCGGCGGGGCGCAGGGCCGAGCTGGCCGAGCCGCGCAAGAGGATGCCGCGTTCGTATTGCGCCAGCATGCGTTCGCCGGGATCGAGGTAGACATCTTCCTCCGGCGTCGCGTCGCCGTAGCGTTCGGCCGCGGCACGCTGCCACTCCGGCTCGCTCGGCAGTCGCCACGGCTGGCCCGTCCGGTCCGAAAGCCACGCGGCATAGGTCCGCGCCTCGTCGAAATTCACATGGGTCTGCGGCTGGCTGCCCTCGCGCATGATGTCCGGGTTGCACACACCGTCCGCCACGCAGGCCGCGGAATCCGCGCGCGAGACCTGGTATTTCATGATCTCGAAGCCATCGACCCGCATCGCCACCGACGCGGGCGTGTGGGTCTTGCCCTGATAGCTGAAGCTCCCGAACGGGCGAAACGCGATCTCGCCTGCGGGGATCGCCACCGTCTCGGGGGCGTCGATCACCGGGTCATCCCCGGCGAAGAGGCCGAAGAAACCGGCAAGGAGGAGCGCCGGCAATGTCGTCAGAGGTGTCATGGTCATTCTCCGAAACGCAAAGGGGCGGCCACGTCAGCGGCCGCCCCGTTTCCCGTGAGTGGTGAGAAGATCAACCGACGATCTGGGTCGGGGCGACGACCTGTTCCATCAGGTCATTGTTCCAGTCACCTTCGACCTTGAAGTGGGCCGTGGCGCCGAGGTTCACCGCCTCGATCAGGTTGTGGTTCACATAGGCGTAGATGCCCGGTTGCAGGAACTCGTAGAGCGCGGCACCCGCGGACCCGCCCCGGATGAACCAGGTTTCCAGATCGCGGTCGGGCACGTTGTTGAACTTGCCCGCTTCCCAAACGAGGTCGCCGTGACCGCCGATGAGGTGCGGCCGGGAATCCCGGTTGCCCTGGCTGTGGACGATCAGCACCCGCTCGCCCACCTTGGCGGTCATCGCGTTCTCGCCCGTCAGCGCACCGACAGATCCGTTGAAGACGACGTGGCTCGGGATCAGGCCGTTCATCATTTCCTCGGTGTCCGGATAGCTGTCGGCCACGTCGGCAAAGCGCTTGTAGTTCCCGTTTTCGTCCTTCGGGATGTAGAACTCGTTTTCACCGATGTAGAATACCTTGTCGTAGCTGACCGGATTGCCCTTGTGATCGGACAGGCCGTTGCGCGGCAGGACCATGATCGCGCCGACCATGCCGGAGACGACGTGCCACGGGATCATGGGGCCGCCGGGGGCGCAGTGGTAGACGAAGGTGCCCGGGCGCGTCGCGCGGAAACGGAGCACGGTCTTCTCACCGGGGCTCACCAGCGTCAGCGCCCCACCGCCCAACGCGCCGGTCGCGGCGTGGAAATCGATGTTGTGCGGCATGAGGTTCTCGGCCGGGTTGATGAGCGTCAGCTCGACGTAATCGTCCTGGTGGACGACCATGAGCGGGCCGGGGATCGACCCGTTGAAGGTCATGCCCTGAAGCCAGGCGTCGTCGGCGACCTGAATTTCCTTTTCGACGATCGGCATCTCGAATTCGACGATGCGCGGTTTGCCCGGCGCGATCTGCTCGTGCTCATGCACGAAGGGCGGGGCCACCAGCTTGCGCTTGATGCGCTTCAGGCTGGACAGATCGGCGGGGGCCGCCACCGGGGTCATGGCTTCTTCCGCTTTGGCGGCAGTGGCGATCAGAGGCGCGGCGGCGACACCTGCGGCTCCGAAAAGGGCGGCTCTACGGGTCAGCATCTTCTTACTCCTTTGGGTCTCAATGCTTATGTCCCAAAGGTACCGCGACGCCCGGAGCGGGACGTTGCGAAAACGCAAGGTTCCGGCGGATTGCCGTCGGTGAGCCGGGTTCCGGGCATGCCCGGACCGCTGCGGGCCTGTTCAGTAAGGACGAGATTTTCAGGAGTGGCTGGCTGGGGTGGTAGACCAATTCGAACCTGTCTCAGGTAGGGAAGGTTACTGCCAAGATGATAACCTCCCGGAGGGCCTAGGAGGATCTAAAGGATACTTGGTTTGGGCATGCTTAGGTGCTCTCCAAGATGCTCCTACACTTGGGCCAAGCCGCCCACAAAGGCCCACATCCAATGTTGACGCACATAAGCATCAACTTTATCTTCCATGGAAGATAAGGGAGGATCACCAATGCTTTCACATGAACAGAACGAAATGATGTGCCGGGTCGGCCCCGGCACCCCGATGGGCGAGGCGTTCCGGCGCTACTGGATACCGATCTGTCAGACGTCGGACATCCCGACACCGGACAGCCCGCCTTTTCCGTTGGAAATCCTCGGCCAGAAGCTTGTCGTCTGGCGCAATGCCGACGGGCAGCTTGGCGTGCTCGACCAGTTTTGCCCGCACCGCCGGTCTTCGCTTGCAATCGGTCGATGCGAGGGTGACGGCATTCGCTGCCTTTATCACGGCTGGAAATTCGCGCCCGACGGGACCGTGCTGGAAACCCCCAACGTGAACGACCCGGATTTCAAGAATCGCTTCAAGGCCGAAGCGTTTCCGGTGCGCGAAGCGGGCGGGCTTGTCTGGTCCTACCTCGGGCCGAAGCTGCTTCAGCCTGATTTCCCGCATTTCCCGTGGTTTGATGCGGACGACGATCACCGCAACAACGCCTATGCGCTGAACCAGTGCAATTACGTGCAGGCGCTGGAGGCCTTGGTTGATAGTTCGCACCTGAACATCCTGCACGCCGATGGCCTCATCGCCTCTGGCCAGCTTGAGAACCTGAATTTCTCGGCGGCCGCAGAGATGACCTTTGACGCGGCCCCCACCATCGAAGTGGACGACACCGATTTCGGCTTCCACTACGCCGCACTTCGCAGGGGCGAGAACGTGTCGGGCAAGGGCGAGGTGCACGTGCGCGTTACGGCCTTTTCGCTCCCTTGCTTCATTGCGAACCCGAACGAAGACCTGTTTATGTGCGTGGTTCCGATCAACGACGAGCAGTGCATCCACTTCCACGTCTGGTGGCACGCCGAGCGCGAGATGGGGAAGGAGCCACTGAAGTCCAACATGCTCAAGCACGTCGGTCTCGATCCCGAGGCGCTGGCGAACTACAACATGACCTACGAGACGTTCAACGACGACGACCGCCCGTCGCTGCGCAATCGCTACAAGCAGGACCGTTCGCGAATTCAGGCCGGGTCGTTCTCGGGCTTCCACAGCTTCACGCAGGAAGACAGCGCGGTGAACATCTCGCCGGGTGCAATCAAGGATCGGTCGAAGGAAATCCTCGCCCCTGTCGATATGGCCGTTTCCCGCCTGTATCGCTCGCTTATCTCGGCAGCTCAGGCGATAGAGAACGATCAAGAGCCGCAGGGGGTTCATGCTGATCAGACCAAGATCATCGGGCGCAACGGTACCGTGCTGGAGGACGAGGATTGGCGGCAGCTCGTCCCGTCCCACACCATCACTCGACGCTACCGCTCGGTGAAGCTGGGACGCGGCACGCCGGAACAGGTTCACTGATGACGGTGTGAAAGGTAGAAAGGCCGGCGACAGTTTCGCCGGCCTTTTTGCGTGGGGGCCCTGGACTTAGATGTGAATCGCGCGACCCAAGGCCTGCAACGCAGCTTCGGCGAAACCTTCGGAACGGGTCGGGTGCGACTGGACGATAGCGGCCAAGTCTTCAAGCCGGGCGCCCATGTCGAGCGCGATGGAAAAGGCCGAGGACAATTCCGAGATCCCCTGCCCCACCGCCTGAATGCCGACGATACGATTGTCCTGGCCGCGCGCAACGACGCGGACCATGCCTTCAGTCCCTTCGGTCGCAAGCGCGCGCCCGTTCGCGATAAACGGAAAACGTCCGATCTTGGTCTCCCCGAACCGCGCTTTCGCGTCCTGCGGCGACAAGCCGACGGTCACAATCTCGGGGTCCGTGAAGCAGGTCGCGGGCATCGCCTGTTTGTCCCAGACGCGGGCGTGCCCGGCGGCGATCTCGGCGACCATCTCACCCTCGGCCATGGCGCGGTGGGCGAGCATCGGGCCGGGGGACACGTCACCGATGGCGAAGACGCCGCGCATCGGCGTTTCGCAACGGTCGTTTGCCGTGATGAACCCACCGTCCGTGGGAAGCGCGAGACGGTCCAGCCCAAGACCGCCCGTGTAAGGCTTGCGGCCAACAGCGACGAGCACCTTGTCCGCGTCGATCTGCGCCATGCCGTCCGGCGTCTTAATCCGAAGGCGGCCGTTTTCATGACCCGTCGCACGGGCGCTAAGGTGAATGGTCACCCCCAGCGCGCGCAGCCGCTTGCCCACGGGCCCAACCAGTTCGGCGTCATACTGAGGGAGGAGCGATGGCCCCGCCTCGACCACCGTCACACGCGCCCCCAACTTGGCGAATGCTGTCCCGATTTCCAGCCCGATGTAGCCACCACCGACCACGGCGAGCGACGGCGGCACGTGGGTCAGCGCGAGCGCCTCGGTGGAGGAGAGCACATCGCCGCCGAAGGGAAGCGAGGGGAGGTCAACGGGCGTCGATCCAGTGGCGATCACGATGGTCTTGGCCGTGATCCGTGCGCCAGTGTCGACTTGCACCGCCTTCCCGTCGATGAACTGCGCGATGCCGTTCACCACCTCGACCTTCGCGCGTTTGAGCAGGCCCCGCACACCGCCCGTCAGAGTGTCGACCACGCCGTCTTTCCAGCCGACGGTCTTGGCGTAGTCGATGCTGGGCGCGGTGCTTTGGATTCCGAGCGCGTTGTCGCCCGCAAAGGACACGGCGGCGTCGAATTTCTCGGCCGCGTGGATCAGCGCCTTGGACGGAATGCAGCCGAAGTTGAGGCAAGTGCCGCCGACCACGTCTTTCTCGATAAGCACGGTCTTAAGGCCCAGTTGCCCGGCGCGGATCGCGGCGACGTAGCCACCCGGCCCGCCACCGATCACGAGAAAATCGCAGGTCATGTCGGCCATGTCAGTCTCCGATGAACAAAAGCGCTGGGGTTTCGAGAAGCTGCTTCAGCCGGGCGATGAATACCGCTGCGTCCCAGCCATCGACCACACGGTGATCGAAGGACCCGGAGAGGTTCATCATCGTGCGCGGCACGAAATCCCGACCGTCCCATATCGGCCGCACGGCCATCTTGTTGACGCCGACCACGGCGACCTCCGGCAGGTTCAGGATCGGCGTCGTCGCAATCGCGCCCAGTGGACCGAGAGACGAGATGGTGATGGTGGAGCCTTCCAGATCGCCCTTGGCAATCGTTCCGTCCCGCGCGGCACCGCTCACGTCACGCAAACGGTCGGCCATGTCCCACGGGGTCATCGCCTCTGCATGATGGAGGACGGGGACCATGAGGCCACGGTCGGTCTGGGTCGCGACACCGATATGGACGGCCTCATGCTGCCGGATGATCCCCTCGTCTGAGAGGTAGTGCGCGTTGAGGCCCGGCTGTTCGTTTACCGCTATGACGATAGCGAGCCCGATAAAGGGAATGACGGTCAGCTTGCCACGGCCCGTGTCATTGAGCGCCTTGCGGGTGGCTTCGAGTTCGGTGACGTCGACCTCTTCGATGATCGAGAAGTGCGGTGCTTCGGACTTGGCCGTCTGCATCCGGCCCGCGATGACACGGCGCAGGCCCGTGACCTTGAGGTCGGTCACTCCGGTCTTGCGCGGGGTCTGGGTCTGGGGTGCGGCCAAGTGGTCTTCGAGATCGTCATAGAGGATGCGGCCACCCGGACCCGAGCCTGTAACATCTTCGAGCGCAATCCCCATTTCGCGGGCGCGTTGCCGGACCCACGGCGCGGCGGCGGGTCGCGTGCCGTGGCTGAGCGGCGGCGTTTTGGGCGCGCTTTTTTGTTCGTGCTGCGGTACCGGTTCCGGCGTTTTGGTCCTATCTGACAGTGCGTCCCGGTCGGTGTCTTGTTCTAGTTCTTTTTCGACTTTCAGTTCGGGCTTTTGGTTGGCGACAACATCTCCCTGCGTCGCCAAAGCCACCAGAGCCGATCCGACCGCCAGCGTATCGCCGACCTCGCACCCAAGACGCGCGACCGTTCCTGCGACCGGCGCGGGGATTTCGACGGCGGCCTTGTCGGTCATGACGACGGCGAGCACGTCATCCTCCTGCACCACGTCGCCCACAGCCACGGACCATTCCGTCAGTTCCGCCTCGGTGACGCCCTCGCCGATGTCCGGCAATTTGACAATGTGTTCTCCCATCTCAGGCCTCCAGCAGCGCTTCAATGTTCCGCAAGACCCGCTCGGGGCCGGGGAAATAGTCCCATTCACCCGCGTGCGGGTACGGCGTGTCCCAGCCCGCCACGCGCTTCACCGGCGCCTCTAGGTGATAAAAGCATTCCTCCTGCACCTGCGCGGTTAGCTCCGCGCCGAAACCGCTTGTCAGCGTCGCTTCGTGCAGGACAAGACATCGCCCGGTGCGCTTGACCGAGGCGACCACGGAATCGATGTCGAGCGGGACGAGCGTGCGCAGGTCGATGACATCCGCCGACAGCCCCGCGTCAGTGACGACACCCAGCGCGACGTGAACCATGGTTCCGTAGGTCACGATCGTCAGATCCTCGCCGTGCGACCGAAGCATTGCCTTACCCAACGGCACGGGCGTATGGCCCTCTGGCACGTCGCCAAGTTCGTGTTTCTTCCAGCCGACCAAAGGGCGGTCGTGGTGACCGTCGAACGGGCCGTTGTAGATACGCTTGGGTTCCAAAAAGATCACTGGGTCCGGGTCTTCGATAGCAGCGAGCAGCAGGCCCTTGGCATCCGCTGGTGTCGAAGGCACAACGGTCTTCAGCCCAGCGACATGTGTAAACAGCGCCTCCGGGCTTTGGCTGTGGGTCTGTGCGCCGAAGATGCCACCGCCCGTGGGCATGCGGACCACCATGGGGCAAGTGAACTCCCCCGCCGAACGGTAGCGCAGGCGAGCCGCCTCGGACACGAGCTGGTCATAAGCGGGGTACATGTAATCCGCGAACTGGATCTCGACCACGGGCCGTATATCGTTGGCCGCCATGCCGATCGCGGTGCCGACGATGCCCAGCTCGCTGATCGGGGTGTCGAAGCACCGGGTCGCGCCGAATTTCTTCTGCAGTCCCGCCGTGCAGCGAAAGACGCCGCCGAAAAAGCCCACATCCTCGCCGAACACGACCACGCGGTCGTCGCGGGCCATGGCGATGTCGTGCGCTTCGCGGATCGCTTCAATCATTGTCATATGCGCCATGTCAAACCCCCATCTCGTGACGCTGGCGGATGAGGTGCGGCGTCGGCGTCTCGAACACGTCCTCAAACATATGCGCGGGCGACGGCAGGCGACCCGAGGTGAGCGTGCCGATGGCCTCGGCCTTTTTTTGGGTCGCGATGACCTCGGCCCGGATCTCGGCCTCAGCCTGGGTATGGCGCTCCTCGCTCCATGCCTCGCGCGCGATCAGGTGGTCACGCAAGCGCAGGATCGGGTCGCCCAACGGCCATGCGCTGCCTTCCTCCTCGGGACGGTATGCCGACGGATCGTCCGACGTTGAATGACCGGCGACACGGTAGGTGACGTATTCGATCAGGGTCGGGCCAAGGTTCGACCTCGCGCGCTCGGCGGCCCAGCGGGCGACCGCACGTACGGCGAGGTAGTCGTTTCCGTCCACCCGAAGCGCCGGAATACCGAAACCGTGACCGCGCGCGGCAAAGGTGCCGGATCCGCCCCGCGCGATGCCTTGGAAGGTCGAGATAGCCCACTGGTTGTTCACGATGTTCAGAACCACAGGCGCCTTGTAGGTCGAGGCGAACACAAGCCCCGCGTGAAAATCGTTCTCGGCTGTCGAGCCGTCACCGATCCATGCCGCCGCGATATTGGTCGCGCCCTTGATGGCCGACGCCATGGCCCACCCCACGGCCTGCGGATACTGCGTGGCGAGATTGCCGGAAATAGAGAAGAACCCGTGATCCTTAGATGAATAGAACACGGGCAATTGCCGCCCATGAACCGTGTCGCCCTCGTTCGAGTAGACTTGGTTCATCATGAGTAGCATCGGGTAATCGTCCGCGATCAGAAGCCCCGCCTGACGGTACGTCGGAAAGTTCATGTCGCCCGCCACAAGCTCCCGCCGGAAGCCGCAGGAAATCGCCTCTTCGCCTAAGTGCTGCATGTAAAAACTGGTCTTGCCCTGCCGCTGCGCCGTGAGCATCCGGGCGTCGTATTCCCGAAGCAGCATCATGTGGCGCAGGCCAGCGCGGAGTTCGTCGTCATCCACGTCGGGCGCCCAGTCGCCGACCGCGAGCCCTTTGCGGTCCATGACGCGGATTATGGTAAAGGCAAGGTCGCGGATGTCCTCGGGGTCGGAATCGATTGGAGGGCGACGCACGCTGCCCGCCTTGGGGATCGGCACCCCGGAGAAGTCGGGACTGTCGCCGGGGCGCAAGGTGGGTTCGGGAACGTGGAGGCGAAGCGGATCGGTCATGCGGCCACCTCGGACGGCGTGATAATCGCGCAGCCAAGGCCGCCGTCGATTCGCGCGGCGAGCGTCGCCACCGCCGCCTCGTTTAGGCCCGCGACCGTCAGTTTCACGTCCAAGGCGGCACCCTGCTGCTCTGCCGCAACGGCAATCAGGTCGAACCCCATGCGCCGCGCGTGGTCGAGTGGACGGATAAGGCCTGCGTAACCTTCGATCGTAGTGAAATAGATTTGTTTTCGCATATCTCCTCCTAGGAGGAAGATATCTACAATCCGGCAGAAAATGCTTTTGATCTTCCGCGATTGACTGCTTTTCACGAATGATCATTCTGTCATTACTCTTTCCGACAGAATCATGTCTTCCATGGATGAAGCCGATGCCCCGCGACCTAGACCCCAAAGACCGCGCGATCCTGCGACACCTGCTTAAGAACGGTCGACTGACCACAGCTGAATTGGCCGACCGGGTCGGATTGTCGGCAAGCCCGTGCTGGCAAAGGGTGCGGCGGCTTGAGGCTGACGGGTTCATCGGCGGCTATGCTGCGCAGGTGGATATGGAACAGCTTGGCCTGCGCGAGCTGGCCATTGTCGAGGTCACGCTGGACCGGCACGACGACGAAACGCTCGAGGAATTCGGGAAGGCGCTGGCTGACATTCCCGAAGTGCTCGAAGTGTATCTGACCACGGGAGACTACGACTACATGATCAAGGTCGCCGTGGACGGCACCCGGGGGTATGAGGAATTCCTGCGCTCGAAGCTCTACCAGGTCAAAGGCATACGCCATTCCCGGTCGAGCTTCGTGCTCCGCCGTCTGAAAAGCCAGCAGGCGTTCGTGCCGGACTAGGCGTCGGTCAGGCCGACGAGTTCGGCAAGATTGTCAGTGCGGTCGAGTTCTTCGATCTGGCCTCGGTGCACGATCGCGCCCCGGTCCATCACGACAAAACGGTCGGCCAGATCGCGTGCGATGTCGATGCGTTGTTCGACCAGCAGGATGCCGAGCGAATTATCTACCGTCAACGCACGCATCGCCCGGACAAGTTGCTCGATGACGACTGGGGCAAGCCCCTCGGATGGCTCGTCCATAAGCAGCACTTGGGGGTTGCCGACCAGCGCCCGGGCGATAGCGAGCATCTGTTGTTCGCCGCCCGACAGTTGTCCGCCAAGGCTCCCGATCCGCGCGGCAAGGCCAGGGAACAGGTCGAGCACCTTTTCGCGAGTCCAGACCCCGGGGCGCCGCGAAATCAGTAGATGCTCGTCCACCGTCAGACTCTTGAACACCTCCCGCTCCTGGGGGACGTGGCCTATCCCGTGCGCGACACGCCGGTGCAATTTGGCCGCTGCAAGGTCGGTTTCGCCCAGACGAACCGATCCGCCGAGCCGCCGTGCCCGACCGCTGAGAAGTTCGAGTAGGGTCGATTTTCCCACGCCGTTGCGCCCGATGATGGCGAGCGTTTCACCCTTAGCGAGGTCAAGGGACAGATCCTCAACCACCACGGTCGGACCCCAGCCCCCAGTCAGATTGCGCACTTCAAGCATTCTGGGCCTCCACTTCGCCGCCGCCTAGATAGACGCGCTTGACCTCGTCCGAAGACATGACGTCGCGCAGCGGGCCGTCGATCAGGACGGTGCCGTGCACTAGGACGGTCACGTCGGTCGCGACCCGGCGCACAAGCTCCATATCGTGTTCGATGATCAGGAGCGCGAGGGACGGGTCGAGTTCTTCGATCACCCGTAGAAGCAGGTCAAGTTCCCCAGTGGGAATGCCCGCCGCCGGTTCGTCCAGCAACAGGATCTTCGGGTCGAGTGCGAGCGCGATGGCGATCTCGATCAGGCGCTGTTGGCCGTAGGCGAGTTCCGAGACCAGCCGATCCGCGTGCGGCTCGAGCCGGACCTTTCGAATGAGGTCCATGGCGCGGTCGATGCTGCCTTTATCGCGGCCCGCCGCACGGAACGGGTTCACCCCCATGCGGCGGTTCTGGCTGACGGCGAGATAGACGTTTTCGAGAACCGTCATATCGGTGAACAGGTTCGAGATCTGGAACGTACGCACCAGCCCCGTACGGGTGCGTTTCGCGGGGGCAAGGCGCGTCACGTCCTCGCCCCCGATGAACACCTGACCCGAGGTGGGCGCAATTACGCCGGACAATTGGCCGACGAGCGTGGTCTTGCCCGCACCGTTTGGCCCGATTAGGGCATGGCGCGCGCCGGGTGCCAGTTTCAGGTTCACGCCGTTGGTGACGTGAAGCGCGCCGAAATATTTGTGCAAGTCGCGTGCTTCGAGCATGTAGGTCATTCGCCCGGCTCCAGTTTTTCGCTTGTGGCGGGGTCATAGGCCGGGCGTGCGGGGCGCACCCGGAGCCATGCCTTTTCAGCGATGCCGAGCAGACCGCCCTTGCCGAACCGAACAACGAGCACCAGGAGAACCCCGATGGCCAGCATCCAGAAATACGGATCCCACTGCTGGGCGAGGTATTGCACGATCATATAGACGGCTGCCCCAATGATAGCGCCGTAGATGCGCCCGAGGCCGCCGAGCACGATCATCGCAAGCGCGAAGACGCCAAGGTCCACCGTCAGCGTTTCAAGCGAGACGAAATTGTTGGTCTGCGCATAAAGCGCGCCAGCTATGCCGGCCAGAAAAGCGCTGTAGGTGTAGATGATCACCTGTTGCTTCAGCACTGGCGCGCCCATCACGCGCATCCTGAGTTCGTTCTGGCGAATGCCCTGCAGGGCCATGCCGAAGGACGACGAAACGACGATGCGCGAGACGATGACCAGCAGGACGAGCCAGGCGAGGACGTAGAGATAGCTCGTCGTGCCCCAGATCGACCATTTGAACAGGCCCAGCACCGGCTCGAACGTAAGGTTCGGCAAACCGTCGTGCCCACCCGTGAGCCATGACATCTTATTCGCAGCCTCGTGTGCGATGGCCGCAATGGCGACCGTGACCATGATGAGCGGCAGGTGTTTGAGGCGCAGGACGAATGGCCCGGTGAGAACGGCGAGCACCGCCGCCATGGCCCCTGCGATCAGGGCGGCCGCGATCGGCGCGTCGATCCCGGCCATGGACAATTTCGCAGCACCATAGGCCCCGACCCCGAAGAAAACGGAATGGCCGAGCGTGACGATGCCCGCATAGCCGATGACGAGGTCCAGCGAGACCGCGAAAATCGCCATCACCAGCACCGCCGCGCCAAGCGTAAGGTAGCCGGGGAAAAGGTAGAAACACCCGATGGCCACGATCAGCGGCACCAGTTCCCACAGCGAGAAGCGGTGACGGTTGAGGAAGCGTGCGTTTGGCATGTCCATCAGGCAGCCCTCTTCGTGAACAGACCCTCGGGGCGCAGCACCATGAGCACGACGAGGACGATGTAGATGATAAATCCGCCCAAGCTGGGGACGAGGAAGCGGCCCGCGGTATCGACGATCCCGACCAGCACCGCAACGGCGAGCGAGGCGCGCATATTGCCGAACCCCGACAGCGCCACGACGACCAGCACAAGGACAAGGTATTTCATCGGATAGTAGGGTTCGAGCGGCAGCATCCCTGCGCCGATGGCTCCGCCGAGGGCAGCCAGACCGCTCCCGATCCCGAAGGCGATGATGAACACGCGGTTCACGTTGATCCCGATCACGCGGGTCATCGACGGGTTGTCCACGGCGGCGCGCAGCTTGGCCCCGAACGAGGTCTTCTCAAACATGATCCAAAGGCCGACTACGACGATCAGTCCCATGGCGATGACAAACAGCCGGTAGATCTCGAAGTTGCGGATACCCAGGTCGACGTTGCCAGTCAGGTAGTCCGGCAGGTTGATCGGGTAGACGTTCGGCCCGAAGAAGATCGTCAGCCCGCCGATGACGATGAAGTTGATGCCGATCGTCATCAGCACCTGATCCAGCTCGGGTGCGCCATAAAGGTTCACGAAGACCAGACGCTCCAGCACCACTGACAATGCGACCACACCTGCCACAGCAGCCACCACGGCCAGCGGGAATGGTATCCCGAAGTTGGTCATCACGCCCACCGCGATATAGCCGCCGATGGCCGCAAAAGCGCCGTGGGCGAGGTTCATCACCCGCATCAGGCCCATGGTGATTACGAGGCCGATGGAAATGATGAACAGGACAAGTCCATAGGACACGCCATATAGCAGGATGAATGTTAGAGAAGAGGCGGCGCTGGCCATGAAGGTGCTCCCCGTTTCGTCCGGACCGTCAATGCGAAGGTCCGCGGCACATCCGATGATGCCCCGCGGACTGTGTTATGACGAGGGCGTTCAGCTTCCCGAGATCGGGTGGACCTGCGGGATGGTGTCGACGACCACATTGCGCAACTGGCCGTCCACGTCCTCGACCCGCCGGATAACGAAGTCCTGGATCGGTTCCCGGCTTTCGGCGTCGAGTGTGATCTTGCCGCGCGGGCTGGCCCAGGAATAGCCCGACAATTTCTCCATCACGGCGTCACCGTCGAAGTCTGCACCCATCTCTTCCGCGACGGCATAGATCAGCGCCATGGCGTCATAGGCGCCCAGCGTGAACGTGCTTGGCAGGACATCCTCACCGAATTTCGCCTGAAGGCCGCCCACGAATGCTGCGTTCTCAGGGTTATCAAGCGATTCCGAGTAGTAGATTGCGGAGTGGAAACCCTTGATCGTTCCGTCGAAAAGGTGGATGTCGCTGTCTTCGGCTTCGCCTTGGCCCATGATCAGCGTGTCCTCCATCATTCCCCGCGCCGCCAGCGCCTTGACCATCGATACCGCTTGCGCCCCAGGCGGGATGAACAGCTGGACCATATCCGGCTGCGCTTCGGCGATCCGTTCCGCGAAGGGAGAGAAATCGACAGTGGACAGCGGGACGTTGTCCGACCCGGTTACTGTACCGCCTGCCGACTCGAAAGCTGGTTTGAACGCGTTGGCTACGTCATGGCCGGGTGCGTAATCGGCAACTGCTACGTAGGCGCTTTCCATTCCGTTCTCGCGCGCCCATTTTGCAGCAACTTGAGCGTTGGTCGCGATGTTCTGACCTAGGCGCACGAAATAAGGCGAGGCCTCCATCAGCGCGGGCGATGCCACGTGTGGCAGAAATGTCGGGATCTGCACTTCGTTGATGACGGGCGCAGCGGCGGCGGCGGACGGCGAGATGCCGAAGCCAACCAAGGCCTGAACACGTTCGCGCACGATCAACTCCTGCGCCATCTGTTTGGCGTTGGCCGGGTTGCCCATTGTGTCGCGGTAGACCACCTCGATGGTGGTGTCGCCGGCAGTGTCGCCGTTCAGTTCCATGAACGTCTCGATGCCATGGCGCCACTGTTCGCCCATGACCGCAAGCGGCCCTGTCATTGGCCCGACAACCCCGACCTTGAGCGTGTCGGCCATTGCCGTCGTACTGATCAGTAGGCCAGCCACGACCGTTATCGTCCCAAGACGATTTCCTTGAGTAACCATGATTTCCTCCCTGTTCGCGCTATTGCCGAGGCTCTCCGGAACCCGGTCACGCATCTTTGTCAGGCCAGTTTTTTCCTCGCTCCCGGGCAGAACCAGAAAGTGTCCACCCTATAACAAAACCATCTGACCTTCCATGGAAGATGAAACGGATGCACCTTCAGGTCAAGAAGATTCTTGAATATCTTCCATGGATGATGATGCTGCGTCTGCGAAGCAGCCCGGTCGACCCCAGACGTAGGTCTGTCGCAAGCGGCTGCAATTTCGCTCGATCCGCCAGAAGCGTTGTTCGGGCGCAAACGGGACACTATGATCCCGTGAAATCGAATGGAGGACTGCGCGAATGCAGTCGCGGAGGGAAAGAAGCGGGATTGGCACGGACATTGAATGACATGACTCAAGCGTGGCGCCGGGAGCGCCCTGACCTGAACCTCAACCCGTTCATTGTGGCAGCGGCGATCAAGCAGATCGACACCTCGATGGAGGCCGCGTTCCGCGATCTTAGCCAGACCGGATATTCCATCGGGCCGAGCGACCTGCGCATCCTTCTGGCGCTTCGTCGCAACGGCCCGGACGGTGCGATGCGCCCGACGGATCTGTTCCAGTCCCTGTTCATCACGTCCGGCGCCGTGACTAAGCAGGTGGACCGCCTGATCCGCAGCAAGCTGGTATCTCGCAAGGTAGACCCAGCCTACAAACGGGGCCGGATCATCTATCTCACAGACGAGGGACGGCGCGTGGCGGACGAGGCGATCGGGCTGATCTGTTCGCCCGACACCGCATTTGGCCGCTTGGTCGACAGCATGAGCCCGGATGAGCTCGCTCAGGGGATGGATTTCCTCTACAAGCTTCTCGCCCATTTAGAGAACATCGAAGGCCTACCCCCGGTGGAGAATGCACCGGACTGAACGCCTAACGTTCGAAGCGGAAACCATCACGGGGAAGGTCTGGGTCGACTTCCAGAAACATGCCGAGAAGGATTAGAGGAAACCCGTTGGCTATTTCGTCGCGCCGGATTTCCGAAATGCCGTTGAATATCACGGGATGAACAAACATTCGCGTCGGCAGGCGCCCTTGGCGTTCAGCCTGAACTGCTGCCGGGCAGGCCTCGTCGATGATGTCGTTGAAACTTATCACGGGATACCCCTCTCGTTAAGCTTGCACGGCGCGGCGCACTTCGTCGGCCATCTGGCGCTGCGCGACGATAGCCGCTTCAATTGCCGGACGCATCTGGACGAAGGTGTGGATCATGCCTGCGTATCGCGCATGGACCACCCCGACACCTTCGGCCATCAGGCGACGGGTCAGTGCCTCGGAATCGTCGCGGATCGCATCGCATTCCGCCGAGACCAAAAAAACCGCCGGCAGACCTTTGAACGTCTCGGCCTTGAGCGGCGAAAGACGCCAGTCCGACGGATCGACGCCGTGGTTCAAAGCATAGGTGCCGAGCGCATGTTTCACGTCGCGGCGGGTCTGAAGGTGGTTCTCGGCGAAGAGGTCCATTGAGGGCCGCTCGACGCTCGCATCGACCGCAGGATAGGCCAGCACCTGTTTCGCAATCTCCGGGCCGCCTGCATCCCGCGCCATTAGCGACACCACGAGGGCGAGGTTAGCACCGGCGGATTCTCCCATCACGACGACGGGGCCTTCAGGCAGGCCAAGCTCCGCGCGGTCCCGGTCCACGGCTACGAGCGCGGCGAAGGCGTCTTCGATCGCGGCGGGGAACACATGCTCGGGTGCGAGCCGGTAATCGACCGAGACCACGGCCGCGCCGGACTCCAACGCCATGAAGCGGCAGACCGGGTCAAAGCTGTCGCGGCTGCCCGTGATCCAGCCGCCCCCGTGATAGGCGAGGACGACGCCGCGCGCCTGGTTCGGCACGTAGAGCCGGACCGGAATATCGCCCACCGGGCCCGGCAGAGACGTGTCGCGCACGATCGCCACATCGGGGCCGGGCCGGGACTTGGCGCGGTCCTCCATCATCTGGCGCACATCGGGCAGGGCCCCGTCGGCGAGGACCGACTTGCCGCGGCTGTGGCCTAGGATGGTTTGGAATGCGGGATCGGTCGGCGTGCTCATGACGCTCCCCCCGTAGCCTTTTGGCTAAGCGGGATTTTCGGCATGTGGGCCTGCGTGCTGGTGCCGCCGTCCACGGTCAGGGTCTGGCCCGAGATACAGGCGGCGAGATCCGAGCACAGGAACATGAGTGGCCCGGCGATGTCGGCGGGCTCGCACGGGCGGCCCACAGGGATATAGCCGTTCAGTTCGGCCCAGAAGTCGTCACCAAGCGCCGCTACGAGACGCGGGGTGCGCACAAAGCCGGGCGACACGGCGTTCACACGGATACCCTTCGGCCCAAGCTCGCACGCCGCGCCCGCGACGAATTGATTTAGCGCGGCCTTGGACGCGCCGTAGACGGTCTGATTTTCGACCGCCCGGGTGCTCGACATGGAACTCACGAAGGCGAGCGCGCCGCCGCCCGGCATGTGGCGGGGCGCGATCTGCACGGTCAGGAAAGCATGGCGCAGGGTGAGATCGAACTGCTCATTCCAACCCTCATCATCCATGTCGGCGATTGACCGGACGTCTGCGATACCCACGATGTCCACGACCCCGCCAAGGCGGCCATCCGCCCAATCGGCAGCGTCCTGAAACATCCGCTCCATGTCGTCGCGCCGGGTCACGTCACCGGACAGGGCCAGCCCGCCTACGGAGTCCGCCACGGCCCGTGCAAGGTCGTCGTCCCGGTCGACGCAGGCGACACGCGCACCCGCCGCCGCCAGCGCCTCCACCGTCGCGCGACCGATCCCCTGGCCGGCGCCCAGCACCACGTAAAATTTGCCGGAAATGCCCGGCACGTTCTCAAGCGTCATTGCGCTTGCTCCTCCCTCAGATATCCAGCACCAGTTTCGGGCTGCGGCTGCCCGAACAGCAGACCATCATCACCTTGTTCGCAGATAGTTCCCCGTCTGACAGCACCATATCGCGGTGGTCCGGCGTGCCCTCGACCACGCCGACACGGCAAGACCCGCAAACTCCATCCATGCAGGAAAACGGAATGTCGATACCGTTGTCGAGAAGGGCGTCCAGAATGGTGGTATCCGGGGTAATAGTAAGGCTAAGCCCGCTTTGCACGCACTCGACCTCGAACGTTTCGAGCGCATCGTCCGAGACAGGAAGCGGCTCGCCCCCGAACCGTTCCAGATGGGCGTGGCCCTCAGGCAGGCCCTCGGTCGCGGCTTCGAATGCATCCAGCATCGGCGCAGGACCGCAGGCGTAGAAGTGCACGCCCTCCCCCTGCTCGGCGCCGATGATCTCGGCAAGGTTCAATATCGCACCGCCGGGCTCGCCGTCGAAGTTGAGGTTCACGCAGTGCGCCTTGTCCAAGAGGTCCAGACGGTCGAGAAACGCCGCGTCCGCGCGGGTGCGGCAGGAAAAGTAAAGCGTCCAGTCGGCGCCGGCGGCCTCCAACCGGTCGATCATCGACATCATCGGGGTGATCCCGATTCCGCCGGCGATCAGCACGGACTTTGCCGCCGTTTCGTCGAGAGGAAAGTTGTTTTTGGGGGCCGACACTTTCATTACCTGCCCCACGCGCAACGTGTCGTGGATATAGGACGACGCGCCCCGGCTCGGGTCCGCCTTTTTCACGCCGACGACATAACGCCCCGTGTCACTGGGCGAATTGCACAGCGAATAGGACCGCCGGATACCGTTGGGCAGTAAGAGATCGACATGCGCCCCTGCCGCGAAGGGCGGCAGCGTCACACCGTCTTGTGGCATGAACTCGACGGCGAGCGTGTCCTTGGCCAAGAGCGTCATCGAACGGACAACGACCGGCAGGGTCACGTCTTGACCGGGGAGCGAAGGCTGCATCATCATCGCAGGCTCCTTTTGAGGAAAGAACGTTCTAACGCCCGGCCACATGCGCAGCCAGGCGCGGCCTTACTCGGCGGCCTGCGGCGGGATTTCGTAGTGAGGCCCCACAGCCTGCCATGGCCGATCAAGCGGTGCGGCCGAGGTCACGCTTACCTGCGTGAGATCCTCCATCTTCGCGCCCAGCGGCTCTTCGCCCTCTTCGACCGCCTTGATGCTGTCGAGAAGACACCGGCGCAAGCGCACCACGGCCCCGTCGGCAGCCACCAGATGCTCCTGCGTCCGGTCAAAGATCTGACCCATGGACAGCGCCATCGCGGCGTCTTCGTGTTCGACGCCCTTCATGCCGCTCCAATGTTCGTCCATCTGATCGCGCTTCTGACCCAGCCCCACACCCCAGTCGACGGTTAGGTTGTAGGTCTCGGGATCGTAGACCACCGGATCGTCCATGCCGAGCAGTTCCAGCATCTCTTCGCGGTCCGGCTTGGAATAGCCATGCTGCACGATGAAGGTCGAGGTCTGGCCGTCGTTGTCGGGTGTCTCGAACACCGTCAAGAACGAGTTCGGCGCGGGAATGATCCGGCCCGTGGGCATTATGAGCGGCACAACGCGGACGTTGACCACCTCAGGCTCGCCTTGCGCATTCGGCGCGCGGCGCATCGCGGCATAGTGAAACCCGTAGTCGGTGTTCTCGATCTCGAACGTCGGTGCATTGTCGACCACGGCGAGGTTCGCGGGGTTCGAGGCCCGGCTGTCGCGCGTCGGCTCGTCGTTCAGCCAACCTGGCGAGGCACTTTCGGCGTGGAGAATCCCGACGTGAGAGCTATCGGCCCCGCCTTCCCACAGTTGCAGGTAGTTGCATTTCACGTTGATGCGCAAGGCCAAACGATGCTCGGCGGGCGCATCCATGAAGGAATAGCGGCGGAAAGGCGGTTCTTCGCCCTTCTTGGCGCCCACCACGGTCCAGATCAACCCGCCCTCCTCGCGAACCGGGAAACAGGGCTGCTTGAGCCGCTGCTTCACACGCGGATCGGGGTTGTTCGGGGTGTCGAGGATCGTGCCATCGACCGCGAATTTCCAGCCGTGATACAGACAGCGCACGCCACCGTCCTCGACCCGGCCTAGCGCCAGCGACGCACCCCGGTGCATGCAGTTTTCTTGGAGCACACCGACCGTGCCTTCGCTGTCCCGGAACACCACGAGCTTCTCGCCCAAGAGTTCCGCGCGGATCGGCTTGCAATTTGGCTCCGGCAGTTCCTCGGACAAAGCGATCGGATGCCAATAGCGGCGCATGACTTTCCCCATAGGTGTTCCGCGACCGACGCGGCACAGGGCTTCGTTTTCCTCGTGGGACAGCATTCCAGTTCCTCCTCCTGGTCCGCAGTCATCCGTTTCCGGTCGCCGCGGATCTTCATCTTCCATGGAAGATAACCATCATCGGGCAGCCCCGTCAACTCCCCCCTGCTACCGCGCTCTCCAAGGCAGCAGCGAAGCGATCCGTTCTTTCAGCGCGCTTGACATCTCTTATATCTTCCATGGAAGATGATTATCAAACGGGAGGAAGTCATGCTTACACACGACGAAAACATGAGGATGTGTTTGACCGGGGTCGATACGCCCATGGGGCGCGCGCTACGGCGCTACTGGGTGCCCGCGCTGCTCGAGACGGAGGTGGGCGAGTGCGACGGCGATCCGGTGCGAATCGAGATCATGGGAGAGAAGCTGGTGGCCTTTCGCGATACCGAAGGAAACATCGGCATCCTGAACGAGTTCTGCTGCCACCGGGGCGCGTCGCTGTCGTTGGGCCGCAACGAAGATTGCGGCCTGCGCTGCATCTACCACGGATGGAAATTCGCCCATGACGGCGCGGTGCTCGACACCCCCAACGTAAAAGACCCCGAGTTCAAGACGCGGTTCAAGATCAAGTCATATCCTGCGGTCGCAGCGGGCGGGATCATCTGGATCTACATGGGCGCGCCCGAGGATAAGCCTGAGTTCAAGCGGTATCCGTGGATGGACCTGCCCGCCTCGCACCTCCTGACCACGATTCACTTCGAGGACTGCAACTATGTGCAGGTGACGGAGGGGCTTCTCGACACGACGCATCTGGGGTTCCTTCATTCCGACGGGTTGTCGCATGCGGGCGATGTGCAGATCGACTACGCCGCCAAGGTCGGCAAGATGGCCGACGACCTCGCCCCCGAGCTGGCCGCTGAGGACACCGAGTTCGGGTTTCACTACGCGGCCCTGCGCAAAGGCGACAGCGACGGCAGCCACAACGTGCGGATCACATCTTTCGTTGCACCCTTTACCGTCCTGAACCCGAACGGGGATATCGCGACGCTGATGGTTCCGGTGAGCGATACGACGTCGCTGTTCATCCATGTGTTCTGGGACACCGAAAAGGCAATCGGCGAAGAACCGCTGCGCTCACAGCAGCTCGAATTCGTCGGGCTCACGGATCACCATCTGGATAGCTACGGCATTTCGCGCCGCACCTTCGGTACACCTGCGACGGCGGGCCATCACAACCGCTTCGGGCAGGACCGTGACGCGATGCGGGCGGGCAAGACGTTTTCCGGTCTGCCGGGTCTGATCGAGGAGGACGTCGCAGTAGTCGTGTCGAGCGGCCCTTTACGGGACCGTTCAGGCGAGCGGCTGTCTTCGGCGGACATCGGCATCCAGCGGCTTTACCGCACACTTCTGACCATCGCGAAACAGGTTGATGAGGGGCGCGAACCGATGGGTCTGGGGTCAGCAGTGGATTACGGCGGGATCGTCGGCACATCGGGAGTCGTCTCTGCCGGTGAGCCGTGGCAGAGCCTCGTCCCTGGTCACAAAAAGGCACAACCGAACCGCATGTCGGGCGTGCCTGCGGAATGACCGGACGCGAACAGATGCGCGGGCGGGATTGCCCGCGCGTCCTTTTGTGCTGCACCTTGCCGGACCCGGTGGTGGCGGCCCTGACCGATGGGCTGGACCTGACCGCCAAGCCGTTGTCCGAGGTGACGCCGAAGGATGCAGCAGACGGGCTGATCGTGTCAGTGGAAACGCCTTTGGGCAGTGCGACGGTCGCACGCTTGCCTGCGGCTCTGGCTGCGATCGGCACATACTCGGTCGGAACCGAACACATCGACCGTGCTGCTCTTGCACGACGCGGGATCGCGCTTTTGTCGACGCCCGACGTGCTGTCGGCCTCGGTCGCGGAAATTGCAGTCTTCCTTGCGCTTGGCGCGGTGCGGCGGGCGACGGAAAGCATCGCGCTTGTGCGATCCGGCGCATGGACTGGCTGGACCCCAGGTCAGCTTCTAGGCCACGAGCTTGCGGGACACACGGCGGGGATCTTCGGCATGGGTCGGATCGGGCGTGAGATCGCCGCGCGACTGTCGGGCATGGGCATGACCATCGCCTACCACAACCGTTCGCGGTTGAAGCCCGAGGATGAACGCAGCGCGGCCTATCACCCGACGCTTCAGGGCCTCGCGGCGGCCTGCGACGTCTTGGTCATCGCCTGCCCGGCCAGCGCCGCGACCGAGGGCGTAGTGGACGCACAGACCCTCGCCGCCATGCGGCCCGGCAGCTACGTCGTGAATGTCGCGCGGGGGACGGTGGTAGACGACGCGGCGCTGATCGCGGCGCTGTCCAGCGGGCAGATCGCGGGTGCCGGACTTGACGTGATTGCGCGCGAGCCTGACTTCGACCCGCGCTATCTGGATTTGCCAAACGCATTTCTCCTGCCGCATATCGGAAGCTCGACCGTTGAGGCGCGGGTGCGGATGGGCGCGATCCTGCGTGACGGGTTCATCGCTCTCGCGCGCGGCGAGACGCCTCCAAATCTCGTGCCGGAGCCTGTCTGATGCCCGATCTCTCCACCGTTTCGAACATCGACGACCTGCGCAACCGGGCCCGCCGCGCCCTGCCCCGCGCGCTGTTCGACTTCGTCGACGGTGCGGCGGGCGATGAGACGACCGCCCGTCAAAACCGCGCGGACTTCGACCGCTATGGGTTTCGCCCGCGTGTGGGTCGGGACGTCTCGTCCATCGACCTGACGGCAAAGATGGCGGGCCGCACTACCGCGCTTCCCATGGCGCTCAGCCCCATCGGCTTTGCCGGGCTGTGCTGGCCGGAAGGCGAGGTTCTGGCGGCCCGTGCCGCCGCGCGCGCGGGCATTCCGGCTTGCCTGTCGACGAACTCCATCGCCTCCATCGAAGATGTCGCGCGCGCAGTGCCGGAGGGTGAGAACTGGTTCCAGCTCTACTTCCTCAAGGATCGCGACTGGATGATGGGGCTTGTGCGCCGCGCACAGGACGCGGGCTATCTGGCGCTGGTTCTGACGCTCGACTTGCCTGTGGCGGGGCGGCGCGAGCGAGATGTGCGCAACGCTTTCACCGTTCCCATACGCCCGCGTCTGGCGACGCTCGCCGACACCGCACTGCACCTGCCGTTCCTCGCCCGGGCGACCCGCGCCCGGTTCCGGTTCGGCAATTTCGAGGGCAATCCTCATGCCGACGGGTTCGTGAGCATCGCCAAACACGTGTCTTCGCTTTTCGATCCATCTGCGACGTGGGAGGACGTGGCACGCGTGCGTGCGGCTTGGGACGGACCGATGATCGTCAAAGGGCTTTTGCACCACGATGATGTCGAGGCCGCGCGCCGGATCGGCGTGCAGGGCATTTCAGTCTCGAACCACGGCGGCAGGCAGTTGGACGGATCGCTTTCAGCCATCGCCGCGTTGCCCGACATGGTCGCTTCAGCGGGCGACGACATGGACGTGCTGCTCGACAGCGGGATCCGGCGCGGCACCGACATCCTCAAGGCGCGCGCGCTTGGCGCAACCGGTGTGCTGATCGGTCGGGCGTGGGCCTATGGCCTCGCGGCTGCGGGCGAGCCAGGAATCGACAAGGCGATCGAACTCCTGAGGGACGAGATGACAAATGCCATGATGCTCTTGGGTGAGCCGTCGCTGGCGGACCTGGGCCGCGAACACGTTTTGGTACCGAAACGATGAGCTTTGCCTTGCGCTACGCTCCCCACCTCGGGTTCCGGGGATTCGATACGCCGCTTTTCGCACACGCAGCTCCGTCGCGCGACCCCGTCGACCAGATCGACTTCGCCGCTGCGCAAGGGTTCGCAGGCATCCAGGATCCTTGGTTCTCATGTCGGCCCGAAGCGGACAAGTTGCGGATCGCAAGCAGGATTGCGGCATCTGGCCTAGCCACCGGCACGCTCTGCATCGGCGGATTACCTGATCTGCGCCGACCCATATGGTTTCCGCAAACGCCGGCAGAAGAAGATGCCCTCGCCCAGGCCTGCGACTTGGCATTTGCGGACGCAGCACGCATCGGCGCGCGCGACCTTGCCATCGTACCCGCGGGAACAACCACTTTGGGTCAAGAGGAGGCGGAAGAGGCGTTCGGCGCGCGACTGTCGGCCTTCGGGGATCGCGCAGCGGCCTCAGGTCTGGCCCTGAACGTCGAAGTCGTCGACCCCACGGCGATCCCCGGCCAGCTCTTCACGAGCTTTGCTCAGGCCGCCCGCGCGATCCGGCAGATTGGGCACCCCGCCGTGCGCCTGATCTACGACACCGGACACCTGATCGCGACAGACGGAGACCTGTTGACCCCGCTCACCCGCGACGCCGACATCATCGGTCCGGTCCAGATCGCCGGACAGCCAGGCCGGTGCGAACCAGAGGCCGACGCTCGCATCCGCCCGGTGCTGGACGCGCTCGCCGCGCGGCGTTTCGAGGGTCTCGTGGAACTCGAACACCTCTGGGCAAACCCGACTGCCGCAAGCGAAGAGGCAGGCATAGAATGGCTCCACGCCATCAACACCGATTTGAAACAGGCCAAAAGGACGGGATCATGAGCTTCGAAGGAAAAACCGCGATCGTCACGGGCGCAGGCACCGGACTGGGACTCGACCTGGCGACGCGGCTGGCGCAGGGCGGCGCGAACATCGTGTCCGCCGACATTCTGGATGCGGATGCCGGGGCCGACGCGGCCCGTGGCGCCGGAGCGCAAGCCATCGCCACCACCACCGACGTCTCAGAAAAGGCCGAGGTCGATGCCATGGTCGCCCGCACTATCGAGACCTTCGGGCAAGTGGACATCCTCATCAACAATGCCGCGATTTCGCGGGGCATGGTGCTGAAGCCGTTCGAAGAGGTCATGGTCGACGAGTTTCGCCGTATGATCGACGTGAACACGCTGAGCGTTCTTTTGTGCTGTCAGGCGGTTTCACCGCACATGCGGGCGCGGCGTTATGGCCGGATCGTCAACGTCGTCTCGGGTACCGCGTTCAAAGGCGCGCCGAACCTCTGCGCCTATACTGCGTCGAAGGGCGCGGTAATCACTATGACCCGGTCCCTCGCGAACGAATTCGGCGCCGACGACATCACCGTGAACGCGGTATCACCGGGGTACACGCTGACTCAGAGCAACCTCGAAAACACCGATTTCGACGCCGTCTACCGCTCCGTTGCGCGCGACACTCGCGCCCTTAGGCGCGATGCCCAACCAGAAGATGTCTCTCGAGTTGGCCTGTTCCTCGCCAGTGACGACGCATCGTTTGTCACCGGACAAGTGATTGCGGCTGACGGTGGATCAGTCTATCATTAGCCACTTATTCCACCTGACATACAGTTGGTATCATCTGACCATAGCCCAACGCCGGTGGTTTACTGCCCAAGACGGAATGAAGATGCCGAAGAACCCTTTTTCTGCGTCGTCCATTTTCGAACGGTCGCTCCCGGCCCATACCGGCCAATCACCGGGTTCCACCCCCGCTGCGATGCAGCCCGTCATTCCGGACTTTCGCCGCGAATGCAAAATCTAGTGTCCGAAGAATTCGATGCTCATGACCTGCCTAAGTGGGTCCGTTTGTATGCCGATTTTTGGGGGCCTCCCGTGTCAGCCACCCACAACTATCGATGCTCAAGCAGAGCGGCATTGACAAACACTCTGACCAAAAGCCCGCTAGCTGGCGAAGTTGTCAAATAGAGACAATTGCCGACTGGGGAGCCACCTAAATGCATTGCTCTGGTCCCACTCCCAAGCTCTGGCTCTCATGTCTGACAGCAACGATTCAGACAGCCGCTTGCGAGAAAAACTATTTGCTTCATAGGACAAAATCTCCTCATTGGAGATATCTTCAAGACCACTCACAACAAATGCAGAAAGCCTTGGCCCAGTCTGAATTCCATCAGTCAAGCAAAGTGTTCGCAGCGTGCGGACTAGTGCGCCAACGGCGTTTGGGTTGTCTTCCAGTACGAGTTCCAAATACTTCTGAGACAGATCAGAAAAATAGTCCTGGCCGTAGTGAAGCGAACCAGATCGCCAGTCATATAGAATAGCGTCCCAATTGAAGAAGGTGGTTTCGAGAAGGGACAACGGACTGAGCGCTTCGACAACACCCTCTGCAAAGGCCCAAGTTCGCGAGACCTCCCATATATCAAAGCTCCATCTTCCAAGACGAACACGATGCCCGCCAAACTTGTTCTGCACTGCTTCGTACCGACCCAAGATGTCCATGAAGGCTTCAACATCATGCACCTGAACAACCGTATCTACGTCGCTGGCGAAGCTCGGAGCACCAAGAAGGGAGATGTCCCTGAGCGCTCCACCAAATACAAAAATATCTGCGCAAACAGATACTTCGTTAATAAAGCAGCCAACAGCCCGACGCTCAGCCATCGGCTCATCGAAGAAGCGACGGATGCGCTTCTTGGCAGCTTTCTGGTCAAGCGCAGGTTTCATCTCTCTCCTCAACAGCGAAGTTCTCTAAGTTCCCGCTCAAAGCTTAGTGCGAAGCCGTCAGTCATACCAGAGATCATGTCTGCGAGCAATTGACAGCGGCGATAACCCAACGGCAGGTCCTCGTTTGGGCTTTCAAAAACTCGCCGATAATTCTCCGAGATACGTCCGTAGGCGTACTTCTCAAAAGGAGTTCCGGGATGTCCTTTGATCTCTTTCCGCGGGTCGCCACGGCTAACGATGGCAGGCCAAAGCATGTCCATGATTGAATGGATAACTTTGTGTCCCTCCAATTCCAACTCAAGAACACTTCGGTGCTTGTAGGCGTTTTCGAACGCAAAACCTTTAAGCTTTTTGCAAAGCAAGGCTGCGCTCGACACGGCAATGAGATCATCCTTTGTCTGCCGTCAGCACCCTTGGGACATCTGAATTGATTTCGTAATGGAGGGTTTCTGGCTCATCGTAACCGCCAAGGAGTGGAGATG
>NZ_DGCP01000007.1:116039-116210 GCF_002384975.1 Maritimibacter sp. UBA3975 | reverse complement strand
GGGGGGAGGCTGGCCTCCCCCCAACGAGTCGGGCGGGCACAGCCTGTCCGAAACCTCTTTCCCCCAAATCTCCACCATGCTATCCGCCGCGCGACGCTTGCAACCGGGCATTGCCCGACGAACGAAAGAGGGACCGACATGGCCATTCAACGCACTTTCTCGATCATCAAA
>NZ_DGCP01000007.1:0-115885 GCF_002384975.1 Maritimibacter sp. UBA3975 | reverse complement strand
AACGCACTTTCTCGATCATCAAACCGGACGCCACCAAGCGCAACCTGACCGGCGCGATCAACGCCAAGCTCGAGGCCGCCGGCCTGCGCATCGTCGCCCAGAAGCGCATCCAGCTCTCCAAGGCCCAGGCAGGCGTGTTCTACGGCGTGCACAAAGAGCGCCCGTTCTATGACGAACTGTGCGAATTCATGTCGTCCGAGCCGATCGTGGTTCAGGTTCTCGAAGGTGAAAACGCCATCGCGAAGAACCGCGAAGTCATGGGCGCGACCAACCCCGAAGAGGCCGCCGAAGGCACCATCCGCAAGGAATTCGCGCTGTCCATCGGCGAGAACTCGGTCCACGGCTCCGACGGCGAAGACACCGCCGCCGAGGAAATCGCCTACTTCTTCTCGGGTCTCGAACTGGTCGGCTGACCTCTTCAAGCCTTACATCTCAAGGGCCGCCCCGTATCGGGCGGCCCTTTTTCGTTATAATGCCAACGCGCGTTAACCTTTTGTTAGGACTCTACTCCCACCTTCCGAAGAATGCATGTCGGAGGTACTATTTATGCCTGATGTTGAAGCTATTTCCGTTACGCGGGATGAACATATCGAAAAGATTGCATCGCGGTTCGACGTGCGCGAGGTGACGACAGCGTTCATCGAGCCGATGGTGATCCTCGAAACGGCGGTGCCTTTCGGCGTTGCGCTGGTCGAACTCGAAGCCGTCGGGCTTGAAGTGGCAGGCCGCGCGCGGCTGTGTGCCGAGCCGACCGCGCCGTCTTACTACGCGATCTTCGCTCAGGGCGCCGTCTGACGCGCCTCAGCGAAACTGGTCGAAGAAGGACCAGACAAAGGCCGCACCGTCCACCTCGTCCGTCTCGGGGCCGATGATCGCCTCCGGCACGTCCGGACCGCCGCCGGGCCAGCGATGGCCCATCCCCTCGATGGTAAGCGCCCAGATCGGCCGGGTGCAGCCCTGCCAGCGGGTGAAGATCGCCACCGTGCCGTCCTGCTTCGCATCATACCGCCGATCTTCCGCCGGTCGCCCGCAGCGCGCGCGGCGGGCAAAGATAGCCTGCGTTTCGGCATGGCTTACGACGGGGACCACGGCGCCCGGCCCGGACGGCAGCGCCCCGCCACCGATCGGCACGACCGGGTCCTCGGTTCCATGGATGATGAGCGCCGGCATCGCCCGCCCGGCGGCGCAGACGCCCGCAAGCGTAGTGGGAAGTGGCATGGCCACGCTCGCGATGGCACGCACTCCGGGCCGCGTGCAGGCATAGGCATAGGTCAGCTGCCCGCCCATCGACAGGCCCACGAGGAACACCCGGTCCGGGTCGATATCCGCGCGGCCCTTGGCCTCTGAAATGACCCGGTCGAGATAGGCGATGTCATCGCGCGGCACCGTCTCGCCGACAGAACCGGGAAGGCCGGGGACATCCCAGAACCGCAGATGCGCCGACGGAAAAGCGACCACAAGCCCCTCGTAATCCACGAGAGCCTCCCACGTCCCGCGCGTGGTGCGCCGCATCCTGTCGCCGGTCTGAAGCGCGCCGTGCAGGACGAGGACAAGGGGCAGGGGGCCCGCCGCCTCGCGCGGCGTGAAAAGCTGGAACTGGCGCTTCAGACCGTCCTGCTCAAATCGGATCACCTCGGCCTGAGCCGTGGAGGCGACGAGCATCAGGACGGCGGCGAGCCAGCGCATCATGCGCGCGCCCTCACGCCGATTTCATCGAGCATCGCCTCGATCCCGGTCCGGTCGCGCCGCGTGTCCGCCTTCAGCGCCTCGAACCGAAGCTTGAGCGCGTCTTTCTCGGCCCCCTTGCAGTCGTTCCACGGGCGCCCCTGCAATCCCATCACCAAGGCATAGTAGCCGATGAAATGCGCAGGTTCCCCGGCGGCGAGCCAGCGGGCATAGGCCGCATCCGCCCCAAGGGCGCGCAGCGCCTCGGCACTGTCGACGCCCGCACGGGCGAAGCCTTCGGCCGTGGCCGGTCCGAGATTCGGGATTGAGGTGACAGGTGTCGTCATGGCGCAACTCTGCGCCCGGTTCGTCAGCCCGTCAATCGCCGCGAGACTCGCGGGCTCAGATCGCCGCCCAGTCCGTGATGACCGGCTTGGGCGTGGGCGTTTCCGCCTCGGCCTTGCGGTCGGTCTTCTGCGCGGGTTTCGGTTGGCTCGCGGCGGTGTCACGCGCAGAGTCGCGCGGATCCTTGTAGGTTGCCATCTGCCTCGTCCTTCTTGTGTGGGCCTTGGGCTGCCGCCCTGACCCGATGGGTTTATCCACCCTGGCGCCCGTCTTTCTGCGGGCTATCCGATCAGGCTGAGCCGGGAATCGGGTTGGGGCGTGGCGGAATTAGGGCGAAACTATGGCCATGAACAAGACGGTTAATGCGCGTCCGCCGGGGGCTTTTCCGGTGTGGGCGGGGCTCCGCCGATGGCACCGGTTTTGCATTCATGGAACAGAATGTGATGCGATGTGTTGGCCCCCCGAGAGACACGCAAAGGAGGCAGCATGACACGCGCCGAGGTTAAGACGTTCTGGGATGAGACGACCGGAAGCTGGCAATACGTCGTCCACGACCCCGCCACGCGGAAGGGGGCGATCATCGACCCGGTTCTGGATTTCGACCAACAATCCGGGTCGGTCGTGACCCGCAATGCCGAGCGTATCCTCGACTATGTGAAAGAGGCCGGGCTCGACATCGTGTGGGTGCTCGACACCCACCCCCATGCCGACCACTTCAGCGCCGCGCACTGGCTCGCCCAGCGGCTCGATGCCCCGCGCGGGATCGGCGAGAAGGTGACTGGGGTGCAGGAGTTGTGGGCCGACTTCTACCACACGCCGGAGTTTCCCTGCGACGGTCGCCAGTGGGACAACCTGTTTGCCGACGGCGACACCTTCGCGGTGGGCGAGTTGGAGGGCCGCGTCATGTTCACGCCCGGCCATACCCTTGCATCGGTCAGCTATGTGATCGGGGACACGGCCTTCGTCGCTGATACGCTCATGATGCCCGATGTCGGCACAAGCCGGGCGGATTTCCCCGGTGGCAGTTCTTCGGAGCTTTACGACAGCCTGCAACGCCTCCTGTCGCTGCCGGACGAGACGCGGCTGTTCATCGGTCACGACTACGCCCCCGGCGACCGCGACGCGGCCTGTGAGGCGACGGTGGCCGAGCATGAGGCGGACAACGCGCACCTCGCGGGCGACGTCTCGAAGGCCGATTACCAAAACACCCGCGACGCGCGCGACGACACCTTGCCGCTGCCCGACATCATGCTCTACGCGCTTCAGGTGAACATCCGGGGCGGGCGTCTGCCGGAGCCGGAGTCGAACGGGTGCAGCTACCTCAAGGTGCCAGTGAACCTGTTCGAGCCACGCTGAAGCGCCGCGCAACGAAAAGGGCCGCCCGTGACACCACGGGCGGCCCTTCTGATCTTGCGGGAGGCGAAGATTACTCTTCGTCTTCCTCCGAAGCGGTCTCGCCGGACTGCTCTTCTTCGACAGCTTCCGCCAGGTCGTCGTCGTCGGACGCGGCCGAGCCGATGTCGTCGAACAATTCCGAGATCTCGAATTCTGCAGCGGCTTCTTCTTCCGCGGCGAGCTCCTGGATCGACTTGCCGGAGGCCTGAAGTTCGGCTTCTTCCGGCGACCGCGCGACGTTCAGCGTGATCGTGACCATGACCTCGGGGTGCAGGTGGATTTCCACCTCATGCAGACCCAGCGTCTTGATCGGCTCACGGATGAGTGCCTGCTTACGGTCGATCGAGTAGCCTTCTTTGGTGGCAACGTCGGCCGCGTCACGGGTGGTGACGGAGCCATACAGGTTGCCGCCGTCGGACGCTGCACGAATCACGACGAACTGCTGTCCGTCGAGCTTCCCGGCCAGCGACTCGGCCTCTTTCTTGGTTTCGAGGTTGCGGGCCTCGAGCTGGGCTTTCTGGTCTTCGAACTGGGCGATGTTGGCCTTGGAGGCCGTCAGCGCCTTGCCCTGCGGCAGGAGGTAGTTGCGGGCGAAGCCCGGCTTCACCTCGACCACTTCGCCCATCTGGCCAAGCTTGGCCACGCGTTCGAGAAGGATGACTTCCATGGGATCTCTCCTTACTTCACGGCGTAGGGCAGCAGGGCGAGGAACCGGGCGCGCTTGATGGCACGGGACAGTTCACGCTGCTTCTTGGCCGAGACGGCGGTGATACGGCTGGGCACGATCTTGCCACGCTCAGAGATGTAGCGCTGAAGCAGTTTCGTGTCCTTGTAGTCGATCTTGGGTGCATTGTCGCCGGAGAACGGGCAGACCTTGCGACGGCGGAAAAACGGTTTCGCAGCCATGTGTTAGCTCCTTCTCTCTCAGCGATCGCGACGTTCACGACGGTTGTCGCGTTCGTCACGTTTCTGCATTTGAACCGACGGGCCTTCTTCGTGGCCGTCGACCTTGATGGTCAGCACGCGCATCACGTCGTCATGCAGGCGCATGAGGCGTTCCATCTCCTGCACGGCGTCCGACGGTGCGTCCGTGCGCAGGAAGGCATAGTGGCCCTTGCGGTTCTTGTTGATCTTGTAGGCCATCGTCTTGACGCCCCAGTATTCCGAGTCGACGACTTTGCCGCCGTTGTCGGAAAGGACGGTCGAGAAGTGCTCGACAAGGCCTTCGGCTTGCGCGTTGGACAGGTCCTGACGCGCAATCATCACATGCTCGTAAAGCGGCATGATCACTCCAGTTTTTCAGGCGCGCTTCAAAGAACGGATCACCCTTCCGCACCCGTTCACGAGAGGCCACGCGGTTCATCCAATCCGCGGAAGGAAGCGCCCTTTTACATGGGATCGCCTTGATTGCAAGGACGAATGAGGGGTTTCCGGCCAGCGCGACATGCCCCGGAATGACCCGGTAAGCGCCCTGAGCCGTGCCATTCCATGCCCCAATCCGGCCACGTTCGTAAATAAAGGTGATCGGTGGGAAGACATTCGCAACCGCGAGGGACCGACAATGAACGCTTTGGCAGGAAACCTGGAATTTCCGACCGCTGGACAGGCGCAGGCCCGTCAGGGCAGTGACAACTGCCTCACGATGACCCCGTGGGGCTACATCGTCGGCAACGGATGCCCGCTCGACGCCAATATCCTGCGCTATTCGCTGGCCCGGTTCTTCGGGATCATCCTGTTCATGTCGGGGCTCGTGATCGGCCTTCTGCCGGACGGCGAGGCGGGCAGCGGCCTTATCGCAATGAAACTGGGCGCGATGGTCATGTTCATGCTGCTGGGCGCGGTCCTGTTCCGCGCCGGGCGCGAACGTCCGGGTATCGAGATGCATGTCGACCTCAAGCACAACGTGATCCGCCTTGGCGGTCGCGACCTCTCGGGCACGTTCAGCCCGACGGACATCCTGCGCTTCGACGAAGTGCAGTCGGTTTTCCTGCTGCGCAACGCGAACACCAGTCAACCCGCGCGGCTGTTCCTGCGCCTCGGCGATAACGTCGCCATCGAGATTTCGCAGGGCGGGCGCCAGCCGATGGAACGGCTGCGCCAGCGCATCACCTACGACCTGACCTACGGCAAACGCGCGGCCTGACACCGCCGCTGGGCGTTGCGCCGGGGCCGCTGCCACGCTATCCCCTCGTCAATCGAGAACGAGGGAGGGGCCATGACCCGCGCATTCGTATTTCCCGGACAGGGCGCTCAGACCATCGGTATGGGCCGCGATCTGGCCGAGGCCTATCCGGCCGCCAAGGCGGTCTTCGATGAGGTCGATGAGGCGCTTGGCCTCAAACTGTCCAACATCATCTGGAACGGCGAGCAGGACGAACTCACGCTCACCCAGAACGCCCAGCCTGCTCTCATGGCCACCTCGCTCGCCGCGATGCGCGCGCTGGAGGCCGAAGGGGTGGGTGTCGAGGCCGCCGGTTTCGTCGCTGGTCATTCGCTGGGTGAATACTCCGCACTGGCCGCCGCCGGTGCTATTTCCATAGCCGACACCGCCCGTCTCCTGCGCACCCGCGGCGAAGCGATGCAAAAGGCCGTGCCGGTGGGCGAAGGCGCGATGGCCGCGCTTCTTGGCCTCGACTTCGTCGCCGCGAAGGCGGTGGCCGAGGAAGCCGCGCAGGGCGAGGTCTGTCAGGCCGCCAACGACAACGACCCCGCGCAGGTGGTCGTCTCGGGCCACAAGGCCGCCGTGGAACGCGCGGTCGAGATCGCCAAGGAGAAGGGCGCGCGCCGCGCGGTGCTGCTTCCGGTCTCCGCCCCGTTCCATTGTGCGCTGATGCAGCCCGCCGCCGATGTGATGGCCGAGGCGCTCGCCGCCGTCACCATCAACGCGCCCGCCGTGCCGCTCGTCGCAAACGTGAAGGCCGAGGCTGTTTCGGACCCCGACACGATCCGCCAGCTCCTCGTCGAGCAGGTGACCGGCTCGGTGCGCTGGCGCGAAAGCGTGCTCTGGATGGCCGCGAACGGCGTCGACGCGACGTGGGAGATCGGGGCGGGCAAGGCCCTCACCGGCATGATCCGCCGGATCGACAAGAGCCTCGCCACCGCCACGGTCGGCGCACCGGATGAGGTCAAGGCCGCCGCCGAACAGGCCGCAGGCTGACCCGACACATTAACGAAGGACGAGATATGTTTGATCTGACTGGAAAATGCGCGCTCGTGACCGGCGCGTCTGGCGGGATCGGCGGCGAGATCGCCAAGGCGCTTCACGCCGCCGGGGCCACCGTCGCCATCTCCGGCACACGCGAAGAGCCGCTCAAGGCACTTGCGGGCGAGCTGGGTGACAGGGTGCACGTCGTGCCCTGCAACCTCTCGGACCCCGAGGCGGTCGACGCCCTGCCCAAGCAGGCGGTCGAGGCGATGGGCGCGCTCGACATCCTCGTCAATAATGCGGGCATCACCCGCGACCAGATCTTCATGCGCATGTCCGACGACGACTGGCAAAGCGTCATCGACGTGAACCTGACTGCCACCATGCGGCTGTGCCGCGCCGTGATGCGCCCGATGATGAAGGCCCGCTGGGGCCGGATCGTGAACATCTCCTCCATCGTCGGTGCGACCGGCAACCCGGGGCAGGTGAACTACGCCGCCTCCAAGGCCGGCATGGTCGGCATGACCAAATCCATCGCCTATGAGGTCGCCTCGCGCGGGATCACGGCCAATTGCGTGGCCCCCGGCTTCATCGCCACCGCGATGACCGAGAAACTGACCGACGATCAGAAAGACAAGATCAACGGTCAGATCCCCACGGGCCGCATGGGCACGCCCGAGGAAATCGCCGCCGCCGTGCTCTATCTCGCATCACCCGAGGCGGGCTACGTCACCGGTGCGACCTTGCACGTCAACGGCGGCATGGCGATGCTCTGAGCACACGTTTCGGTTGTCCCTCGGCGGTCGCGCACGCGGTGCGCCGGGGCGGCGGACAAATCGTTTGCCCCCGGGATGCTTTATGCTAAAGGGGGCGGAGATTTGGCGCCGGGCAGCTTCGCTCACCGGCGTCGCCTCGCTCTGTCGAGGACAGTTCATGGCGCCCCGCAAGGGGCAAACGACAGGGCCAAGTGCCCGAAAAATATGAGGATATGATATGAGCGACGTCGCAGATCGCGTGAAGAAAATCGTAGTCGAGCACCTCGGCGTGGAAGAAGACAAGGTCACGGAATCGGCCTCGTTCATCGACGACCTCGGCGCTGACTCGCTTGATACCGTCGAGCTGGTCATGGCCTTCGAGGAAGAATTCGGCATCGAGATCCCGGACGACGCCGCGGAATCGATCCAGACCTTCGGCGACGCGGTAAAGTTCATCTCTGAAGCCGTCTGAACGACGACGCCAGAA
The DNA here is from genome assembly GCF_002384975.1 of Maritimibacter sp. UBA3975. Classification (NCBI taxonomy): domain Bacteria; kingdom Pseudomonadati; phylum Pseudomonadota; class Alphaproteobacteria; order Rhodobacterales; family Roseobacteraceae; genus Maritimibacter; species Maritimibacter sp. UBA3975. The sequence goes on along the minus strand of NZ_DGCP01000007.1, from coordinate 108,093 downwards.
AGTCGGACGGCGCCCCAACGCGGGCGCCGTTCTGCGTTTGAGGAGGAGGCTGCGGTTGACCGCCGCCCCGGGGCACTTCCGGCGTTTCGCGCTTGCCACGGGGGGGCGTGAGAGGCTATCCAACGCGCGGCAAAACAATCGAAAAAAGGGCTGTCTCGATGGAGAAGCGTCGCGTCGTCGTCACCGGTCTGGGCATGGTTTCGCCCCTGGCCTGCGGTGTTGAGGAAAGCTGGAAGCGGATCCTCGCCGGTAAGTCCGGCGCAGGGACAATCACCCGCTTCGACGCAAGCCGCGTGGTCACCAACTACGCCTGCGAAATCCCCTATGGCGACGGCTCGGACGGCACGTTCAACCCTGACGACTGGATGGAACCGCGCGACCGGCGCAAGGTCGACGACTTCATCCTCTATGGCATGGCGGCTGCCATTCAGGCGGTGCAGGACGCCGGGTGGACCGACCCTTCGGAAGAGGAACAACTGCGCACCGGCGTGATGATCGGCTCCGGCATCGGCGGGCTGAACTCCATCGCCGAAACGACGCTGATGGTCGCCGAGAAAGGCCCGCGCCGCATTTCGCCGTTCTTCATTCCGGGCTCGCTCATCAACCTGATCTCCGGACAAGTCTCGATCAAATACGGCTTCAAGGGCCCGAACCACGCGGTCGTCACGGCCTGTTCCACCGGCGCGCACGCCATCGGCGATGCCTCGCGCCTCATCATGCTGGGCGATGCCGACGTGATGGTGGCCGGCGGTGCCGAGGCCGCGATTTCCGAGATCGGGATCGGTGGCTTCAACGCCTGCAAGGCGCTCTCCACCAAACGCGCGGATGCGCCCGAAACAGCCTCGCGCCCCTATGACGCGGATCGGGACGGGTTCGTGATGGGCGAGGGGTCCGGCATTGTCGTGCTCGAGGAATATGAGCACGCCAAGGCGCGCGGCGCCAGGATCTACGGCGAAATCCTGGGCTACGGCATGTCCGGCGACGCTTATCACATCACCGCGCCCTCCGAAGATGGCGACGGGGGCTTCCGTGCGATGGAGGCCGCGCTCAAATCCGCCGGGCTCACGCCACAGGACATCGACTACATCAACGCACATGGCACCTCGACCATGGCGGACACGATCGAACTCGCGGCTGTCGAGCGCCTGCTGGGCGATCACGCGGCCAAGGCGACGATGTCCTCGACCAAATCGTCCATCGGTCACCTTCTGGGCGCGGCCGGGTCTGTGGAGGCGATCTTCTCGCTGCTCGCCCTGCGTGACCAGATCGCGCCGCCGACGATCAACCTCGACAATCCCGCCGTCGAGCCGAAGCTCTCGCTCGCCGCCAACGGCGCCGAGGAGCGTGAAATCGACGTCGCGCTGTCCAATTCCTTCGGCTTCGGCGGCACCAACGCCTGTCTCATCATGGGCAAGGTCCGCGATTGATGTGGCGAAACATCGCCTCCAACACCCTGTCCCTGATGATCGTCGCGCTCGTCGTGGTCGGCGGCGTGATCGGCTGGGGGCAGCGGCAGTATGTGGCCCAGGGGCCGCTTGAGACCGCCATCTGCCTGAAGGTGGAGCCGGGCTCGAACTTCAACCGCGTGTCCGATGCGCTTGAGGCGCAGGGCGCGATCACGAGCCCCTCGATCTTCCGCATGGGGGCCGAGTATTCCGGCAAGTCGACGCAGCTCAAGGCAGGCTCTTTCCTCGTGGACGAAAATGCCTCGATGGAAGAAATCGTGGACGTCGTGACGCGCGGCGGCGCGTCGACCTGCGGGACGGAAGTCATCTACCGGATCGGGATCAACTCGGCCGAATACCAGGTGCGCGAACTCGACCCGGCGACCCAGTCCTTCGTGACGGTGGCCGAATTCGCCCCGGACGCGGAGGTGCCCGCCGACTATACCCGCGTGCGCGATCAGGCCGACACCCGATACCGCATCGCCATCGCCGAGGGCACGACGTCCTGGCAGATCGTGAACGCGCTGCGTCAGGTCGAGTTTCTGGACGGCGAACTGGCCGAGGTGCCCGCCGAAGGCTCGCTTGCCCCGGACAGCTACGAGATGCGCCCGGACGATGCGCGCGCCGAGCTGATCGCGCGGATGGAAGACGCGCAGGACGCGCGCCTTGCCACGGCCTGGGAGAACCGCGCCGAAGGACTGCCTTACGACAGCCCTGAAGAGGCGCTCATCATGGCCTCCATCGTCGAAAAGGAAACCGGCGTCGCCGAGGAGCGTCGGCAGGTGGCGAGCGTCTTCGTCAACCGGCTTGAGCAGGGGATGCGGCTCCAGACCGACCCCACCGTGATCTACGGGATCACGAACGGGCAGGGTGTGCTGGGCCGCGGCATCCGCCAGTCCGAACTGCGCGCCGAGACGCCTTATAACACCTATGTCATCGCCGGACTTCCGCCGACACCAATCGCGAACCCGGGGCTTGCCGCGATCGAAGCGGCGGTCCACCCGGACAGCACCGATTACCTGTTCTTCGTGGCCGACGGCACCGGGGGCCATGCCTTCGCGACCACGCTCGAAGACCACAACCGCAACGTCGCCCGCTGGCGCGAGATCGAGGCGGAGCGGGCCGCGAACCAGTAGGCGAACGTTGGTCGCCGGGTGCTGAGCGGGCTGCCCCTAAACAGTGCGCCCCAAGCGGGGCGCGCTGGTTTCCGGGGACAATGGTGTCGGTCACACAAGAAACCCGCTCAGGGGATCGTGAATCCGGGCGGGGCAAGCGTGAACCCGCCGAACTCGAACCCCGGACTGACTGTGCAGCCGACGAGGGTATAGTCGCCGGTGGTCCGGGCTGCTTGCCAGTGGTCTGGCGGGACGGTGATCTGCGGCGCCTCACCCAGCGCAAGGGCGGGGCCGAGTGTCTGGTGGACGGCGGGCCCGGCCTCGCCAGATGCGATGGACAGCGTGAGGGGCGCACCGGCGTAGTAGTGCCAGGTCTCGGCAGCATCCACCTTGTGCCAATGGCTGTTTTCCCCCGCTTTCAGCAGGAAATAGATCGCCGTGCCGGGGCTGCGCGTCCCCTCCGGAGCCGGGGCGCGGAAGGTTTCCCGGAACCAGCCACCCTCGGGATGCGGGGTGAGGCACAGGGTCGCGATGATTTCGTCCGCCGTCATTCAGGGTCTCCGTCCCGCGCCACCAACAAACCCGCAAGCGCCGGGCGGCACTCGGTCGCGCGGGGCAGGCGGCGATGCTTGCGCAGGAACTCTACGGCCGGGCCGGGCCATAACACCAGCCTACGCTGTGCGATCCGGGCGCTGCTGCGCGGCGTTACGGGCCAACCCTCCGGCAAGTGCAGCGCGCGCAATTCGTGTTGCAGGACGATGCTTCGCGTCGCGATCGTGCGGCTCCGGGCCGGACTGCCGGGGGTGGTCACACGCAGGGCTGCACTGGCGCTGAGGGGGGCGCTCACAAGGAAAGCGGCGAGGAGTTGGCCGTCACCGGAAAACCGTGCCGTCCGCCTGTCCCAAGCGACAGGGATGTCGAGAACGGAATTGCGGAACCGCTCGGTCGCGAAGTCGGTTACGAGCTCGACCCGCGTGTTGCCGGTGTAGAGCGGTGCCACTTCGTGCGGAACCGATGCGGACGCGGTCGCCTCGGCGACCCACTTGGCGATGGTGGCATGGATCGGGCCGCGCGCGTAATGCACATCGTCGTCGTAATCTTCGGGCGTCAGCGCATCGGTTCCGCGCTCGGCGCGCAGGCGGGCGTTCACGTCGACGGGGTGCAGCCCGTAGTGGGACAGGAGCCTGCGCAGATCATCGTAATAGGCCCCGCGGTCGGTGCCCCGCTCGACCGGCAAGCTGGTGAGAAGGACGGGGACGAACCCCGCGCCGCGCGCGCGGGCGAGGCGGATCAGGTGCTCCACGCCTGCGAGCAGGTAGTCGACCGCCAACCCATCGCGATCGAGGATCTCGCGGTCATTGAGCGCGTATTCCCACACCACCACGTCGCCCGGCCCGACATTGGGACCGGAGAAAAAGCGGAACAGCGCCGTATAGCTCGACGTGGCCCCGATGGCGTGGTTCTGCACATCGCCCATCGCGGCAGTGTAGGGGCGGGTCCAGCCCGCCCCCATGCGCGTGTTCGATCCGCCGAAGAGGTGGACGGTCATGGACGACGCGCAGCCCTGATCACTTCAGGATCGACCGGCCCGCATATTCCGCGGTCTCGCCGAGCGCTTCCTCGATCCGGATGAGCTGATTGTACTTCGCCAGCCGGTCGGACCGCGCCAGCGACCCGGTCTTGATCTGACCGCAGTTCGTGGCGACGGCGAGGTCGGCGATGGTCGCATCCTCGGTCTCGCCCGAGCGGTGCGACATGACATTCGTGTAGCGCGCGCGGTGGGCCATATCGACGGCCTTGAGCGTTTCGGACAGCGAACCGATCTGGTTCACCTTGACCAGCATGGAGTTCGCCACGCCCCGCTTGATGCCGTCGGCCAGCCGCACCGGGTTGGTCACGAACAGGTCGTCGCCCACAAGCTGCACCTTGTCGCCGATCTTGTCGGTGAGAATTTTCCAACCGTCCCAGTCGTCTTCGGACATCCCGTCTTCGATCGAGATGATCGGGTAGGCGTCGCAGAGCGCGGCGAGGTAGTCGGCGTTTTCTTCGGAGGTGAGCGATTTGCCTTCGCCCGCCATCTCGTACTTGCCGTTCTTGTAGTATTCGGTCGAGGCGCAATCGAGGGCGAGGTAGATGTCCTCGCCCGGTTTGTAGCCCGCCTTTTCAATCGATTTCAGGATGAAATCGAGCGCCTCGTTGGTCGAGCCAAGCTCGGGCGCAAAGCCACCCTCATCGCCCAGACCCGTGGACATGCCCGCCGCCGAAAGCTCCTTTTTCAGCGTGTGGAACACCTCCGACCCCATGCGCACCGCCTCACGGATGTTGTCCGCAGCCACCGGCATGATCATGAATTCCTGAATGTCGATCGGGTTGTCGGCATGTTCGCCGCCGTTGATGATGTTCATCATCGGGACCGGCAGCACCCGCGCGGACGATCCCCCGACATAGCGATAAAGCGGCAGCATCGAGAAATCGGCGGCGGCCTTGGCGGCGGCCAGCGACACGCCGAGGATCGCGTTCGCGCCCAGGCGTCCCTTGTTGTCGGTGCCGTCCAGCTCGATCATGGCGCGGTCCAGCATCTCCTGCTCGGTCGCGTCCATCCCCGCCAGTTCCTCGGCGATCTCGCCATTGACCGCGTTCACGGCCTCCAGCACGCCCTTGCCCAGGTAGCGGTTCTTGTCGCCATCGCGCCGCTCGACGGCCTCATGCGCGCCGGTGGAGGCACCGGAGGGAACAGCGGCGCGCCCCATCGTGCCGTCTTCGAGGATCACGTCGACCTCGACCGTCGGGTTGCCCCGGCTGTCGAGAATCTCGCGGGCGAAAATGTCGATGATGGTGCTCATGGCGCTGTTTCCCGGTTGAATGACTTGGTTGATGCGGGTTCTAGCGGTCACGGCGCGCGAGGAAAAGGGCGGTTGCGCCAACGGTTATGGCAATGAACCATTGAGATACTGCGTCCGCGTGATAGACACACGGGGCTTTTTGGAGAGGGAGGGATCATGTCGGGACCCAGGGTCATGATTGCGGGCGGCGGGATCGGCGGTTTGGCCACCGCGCTGACGTTGCACCAGATCGGCGTCGACTGCGTCGTGTTCGAAGGCGTGCGGGAGCTCAAGCCGCTCGGCGTCGGGATCAACATACAGCCCAACGCGGTGCGTGAGCTTTACGACCTCGGGATCGGTCAGGACGCGCTGGATCGCGTGGGTGTGCCTGCGAAGGAATGGGCGCTCGTGGGCCTCAACGGCAACGACATCTATTCCGAAGAACGCGGCACCTTCGCCGGCTACGACTGGCCGCAATACGCGGTTCATCGCGGGCAGTTCCACATGCTGCTGGCCGACACCTTTATGGAGCGGGCCGGGGCAGGGGCGCTGGAACTCGGCGCGCGCGTCACCGGCTACCGAAACAACGCGGACGGGACCGTGACGGCCTTTGTCGAGACCGAGGCGGGCACCCGCGAGGAAACCGGGTCGCTCCTCATCGGGGCCGACGGTATCCATTCGCAGCTCCGCGCCCAGATGCACCCCGACCAGCCGCCCATCAACTGGGGCGGCGCGATCATGTGGCGCGGCACGACGGTCGCCAAGCCGATCCGCTCCGGCTCGTCCTTCGTGGGGCTGGGGACGCACAGGCACCGCATGGTGATCTACCCGATCAGCCACCCGGACCCGGACACCGGCCTTGCGCTCATCAACTGGATCGCCGAGATGACGGTGGACCCGGCCTCGGGCTGGGAAAAGTCGGGCTGGTTCCGCCCGGTCGAGATCGAGGAATTCGCGGACAACTTCGAGGGGTTCAAATACGACTGGCTCGACGTGCCGGAGATGCTGCGCAAGGCCGACGTGGCCTATGAGAACCCGATGATCGACCGTGATCCCATCGACTGCTGGGTCGACGGCGCCGTCGCCCTGATGGGGGACGCGGCCCACGCCATGTATCCCACCGGATCGAACGGCGCGAGCCAGGCTGTGATCGACGCACGGGTGCTGGGCGCGAAACTGGTGGAGCATGGCGTGACCCCGGCGGCGCTCACCGCCTATGACGCGCAGATGGCCGGACCGATCGGCGAGGTCGTGCTGCGCAATCGCGGCGCCGGCCCCTTCGGCCTGCTCAACATGGTGGATGAGCGCTGCGGGGGTGAATTCGACAATATCGACGACGTGATCCCCGAGGCCGAGCGGCGCGACTTCATGGCCAAGTATCAGGCCGCCGCCGGGTTCGCGCGCGAAGCGCTGAACGCCGCGCCGCCGATGATCCCGCCGGGGGCGAAGGCCGCCGACCTCACGCCGGCCGAGTGATCACGACGGGCGCACGGGCGAAGCCACGGGTTTCGCCCTGCGCGCGGCCCGGCTCACCCGTGCCTCGCGGATGATGGTGTAAAGCCCCGCTGCCACGATCAGCGCGGCCCCGACCAGCGTCCAGAGGTCCGGCACCTCGTCGAAAAACACCAGCGCGAAGATGATGGCATAGACGAGCCGCGTATAGCGGAACGGCGTGACGGCGGGCACGTCACCCGTCTGCATCGCCCGTGTCAGCGCGTAATAGCCCATCATGCCGAGCGCGGTTGCGCCGAGCATCAGCCCGGCATCGCTGGCCCCCGGCAGGATCGGCGCTTCGAACAGGAGCAGAACGGCCCCCGCGATCATCCCCATGAAGAACCCCCAGCTCGAGGTTTGCAGCGGGTGAATGTCCTTCGGCGTGATCCGCGTCGCAACATCGCGCACGGCAAGCCCGATGGCCGCGCCAAGGCCCAGAAGCGCCTCGGGGCGGAACGCTTCGGCGCCGGGGCGCAGGATGATGACGACACCGACGAGGCCCACGGCGATGGCCACCCAGCGCCGCCATCCCACCGTCATGCCGAGAAACAGGATGGCGCCGATGTTCACGAACAGCGGGTTCGCTTGAAGCAGCGCCGACAACAGTCCCAACGGAACAAGCGTCAGGCCGAGGACGAAACAGGTGGTGCCGACCAGCTCGCCCAGATTCCGGATCAGGATGATGGGATGGAAAAAGCGACGGGTGAACACGCTCTGCCCGCGCACCGCCGACATGATCGCGAAGATGGCCGCGCCCACGCCGCCCAGCACGACGAGTACGACGCCGAGCGGAACCCGCTCAGTCACGATTTTCACCAGCACGTCTTCGGAGGCGAACATGCCCATCGCGAGGACCATGAGCGCTGCGCCGCGGATATTCTCCATCGAACCGGACTCCGGGGCGGGATGCCCCGGACCGTCCTTATCCCGGCGCGCGTGGCGGCGAAAGGTGGGCGCGCGATATGTCTTTGCGTGCCCGCCGGGGCAGGGTAGGAGAGCGCGAAGATCGAGAGCGCCATGACCCGTTTCACCTTCCGCCCCATCGTCCCCTCCGACCACCCGGCGCTTGCCGCCCTCTGGCGTGAAAGCGCGTCGGTCATGGGGCTGGACAACAGCTACCTGCCGTCGGTCGCCGACCTCACCACGCGCCTGGACACGCATTTCGGACCGGGGTGGGAGATGACGCTGGCCGAGGATGGCGACAGGATGGCGGGGTTCCTCGCGATCCATCCCCAGGACAGGGTGCTGGGCCAACTGTTTCTCCACCCGGATGTCATTGGCGAAGGCCTCGGGCACCTGTTCTTTGACCGGGCCAAGGCGCGGATGCCGCAGGGATTCACCCTCTACACCCCCGCCGAGAACCATCGCGCGCGCGCGTTTTACGAGGCGGGCGGAATGCATGTGACGCACCACACGACGCATCCCGAGTTCGGACATGAGGTGGTCTATTACCACTGGCCCGGCACCTAGCTGCGGGCGCGCACCATTTCGACCAGCTTCGCCACCGTGTTGAGGTTGCGCGCCGTGGTGGCGACACCCAGCGCCCTTTCCACCCGTTCGGCGAGTTTCGAGCGTCCGATCCCCTCCGGCGCATCGAGGTGGAAGAACAGGCCGTCGAGGGCGAAACGCTCGCTCTCCTTGGCCAAACGCTTGAGCGTATCGAGGTCCGGCGCCACCGGCGCGGTCTCGCAAAACCAGATGTTGCCGAACTTGGGGCGCTCGAACGCGTCCGCAAAGGGAAAAGCCGCATAGGCCGCGATCACCTCGTCGCCGGGGATCACCATGACACGCGGCGCGTGGCCCTGCGCCGCCGCGATCCGCGCGGTCAGGTCGGTCGCGAAGGCCGCAGCGTCGATGTCACCGGCAAAGACCGCGTTTCCCGATTGGATATAAGTCTCCGGGGCCTCGGCCCCCAGCGCCGCCAGATGCCCGCGCAGGTCGTCCATCGCCAGCTTGCCGGTGCCGCCCACGTTGATCCCGCGCAACAGGCACACCCAGACGGTCATACCACCAGCTTGCCTTCCATGACCCGCACCGCGCTCCCGCTCACCGTGACACGGCCGGGGGCGGCCTCGACTTCGATCAGCGAGGGCCGGCCCATGTCCTCGCCCTGATGGATCGTGAGCGACAGCGGCGCACCGTCTGCCTCGCACAACAACGCGCCAAGCGCGGCGGCGGCGGACCCGGTGGCTGGATCCTCGGGCACCCCGTCCAGCGGCGCGAACATCCGCATGTGAATGCTGCCGCCATCGCGCACATAGGCAACCTGCGGAAAGCTGACCCGGCCCGGATAGCGCGCGGCCCCCTCACGAAGCGCCGTGGTATCCGGCACGAGGTCGGACAGGGCGGCACGGTCGACGAGTTCCGTGAAGGTGTAGGCGACCCCCACGCTCGCCATGACCGGCTGGCCCATTATGGTCGGCCCTGGCGTGCCGAGCGCACGGGCGACGAGGGCCGCGTCAGGATGCGCCAGCCGCTCCAGCGCGACTTCGTTGGTGAAGGAGGCACGCCCGTCTCCGGCCCGCACATGCATGGGGCCGACGCCAAGCTCGAGTATGAAATCCGGCCCAAGTCCCGCTTCGCCGAGCATGACCACGGTTCCGATGACCGGGTGGCCCGCAAAGGGCAACTCGGTCGATGGGTTGAAGATACGCGCCTTGGCGACCCCTTCGCCCTCCGGCGGGTAGAGAAACACCGTCTCGGAAAAGTTGAACTCCCGCGCGATGGTCTGAAGCCGCGCCTCCGGCAACTCCGCTGCGTTGGGCACGATGGCGAGCTGGTTGCCGCCGAAGGGCCGGTCGGTGAAGACGTCGTAGACGAGGTAGTCGGTCATGCGGTTACATCAGCTCCGGTTCGCGGCCCAGCTTCGTCGCCAGCCGTTTGATGGTCAGCCCCTGCACGATGATCGAGAAGATCACGACGATATAGGTGGCGGTCAGGATGAGCGGTTTCCACTCGCTGTCGGGCAGGGACAATGCAAGCGCGACCGAAATGCCGCCCTTCAGACCGCCCCATGTCATGATCGGGATCACGCCGGGCGAGAAGTCGCGGAACGGGCGCAGGATCAGGACGGGGATCGCCACGGCTGCAAGGCGCGCGACAAGGGCCAGAACGATGGCCAGAAGGCCTGCAAGCACGGTGTCGAGGGTGAAGGCCACAAGGAAGACCTCGAACCCGATCATCAGGAACAGCACGGCATTGAGGATTTCGTCGATCAGTTGCCAGAAGCTCTCGACATAGCGCCGCGTCTGTTCGCTCATCCCGTGCTTCGCGCCGACGTCACCGATCAGAAGCCCGGCGCTCACCGCCATGATCGGGGCCGAGATATGCAGCGCGACGGCAAGCTCGTAACCGCCAAAGGCGAGGCCCAGAGTGATGAGCACTTCGAGCGCGTAGTCGTCGATCAACCGCATGACACGAAAGACGAGCCAGCCCAGCACGATACCGAGCAGCGCACCCCCCACAGCCTCGCGGAAAAAGAGCTGCGCCGCACCTGCCAGCCCGCCGCCGCCGTGCCCGTCATCCCCCCCGTGGCCCGCCACGACCGGAAAGGCGATGCCCACGAGGACGAGGTAGACGACATAGCCGACCCCGTCGTTGAACAGCGACTCGCCCGCGATCTTGGTCTCAAGCGTCTTGCGCAGGCTCGCCTCGCGCAGCACGCCCAGAACGGCAACCGGATCGGTGGGCGAGATGAGCGAGCCGAAGACCAACGCGATCAGGAAGGGCATCCCGGTGATGTAGGAAAACGCCGTGCCGACGATCAGCGTGGACAGACCGACGCCGATGGTGGCCATGAGGAACACGACCCGCCATTGCTCACGCAGGTCAGCGAGTTTCACATGCAACGCGCCCGCGAACAGCAGGAGGCCCAGCATCCCCTCCAACAGAGCCTCGGAGAAGTCGATCTCGTTCACCACGCCCGAAACCGTCTCGGCCATGTTCATCGCGGGAAAGATCAGCTCCAGCACGATGATCATCAACGAGGCGGCCAGCGACACCACGAGGATGCCGATGGACGACGGAAGCTTCAGGAACAGGTAGTTGATGGCCCCGAACGCGCCAGCGAGCACGATGAGGAGCGAGGTGATCTGGAGGAATGACATGGCTGCCCCTCGGCCCGTTGTTTTCGCCGACGGTAGAGGGCAACGCGCCATGAGGGAACCGCAAACAGCCCCGCGCCTGGCCTCGCGTCGCGACGTGACATCTTGACTTCCCGCGCCCCGGCGCATGTTGTCGCGCGCATGGATGAGAAACCAAATCTCACGCTCATGGGCGCCGGAATGCTGGTCACGATCTCGGTGCTTCTGGGCGTGAACCACGTTATCATCAAGGTCGTGAACGATGGCCTTCAGCCCGTGTTCGCAGCCGGCCTGCGCTCGGTCGGGGCGGCGTTCTGTGTCTGGCTCTGGATCAGGTTTCGCGGCCAGCGGCTCGACTTCCGGGCGGGCACGCGGTGGGCCGGTCTGCTGCTCGGTCTGTGTTTCTCGGTCGAATTCCTCGGGCTCTTTCTGGCGCTCGACCTGACCACCGTCACACGCACCTCGATCATCTTCTATTCCATGCCGATCTGGCTGAACCTCGCCGCGCATTTCCTGCTGCCGGGCGAGAAGCTGACGCCCATGCGCCTCATCGGCCTCGCGCTGGCGTTCGGCGGGGTTGCCTGGGCTATCGCGGATCAGGGCGGTGGCGGCACGGCATCGCTACGCGGGGATCTGTTCGCGCTCTTGGGCGCGCTCGGCTGGACGGCGCTCGCGCTTTTCGCGCGGATCACCCCGGTGCGGCAGGTGTCGTCGGAGATGCAGATGTTCTGGCAGCTCCTGGTCTCGGGACCGGTCCTGCTGTTCGCAGCGCTGTTCTTCGGGCCGTTCATCCGCGACCTGAACCCGTGGCACTGGGCCGGGCTTGGGTATCAGACGGTCGTGGTCGCGGCAGGCGCGTTCCTCGCGTGGTTCTGGCTGCTCAACCACTACAAGGCGTCCAACATCGCCTCTTTCGCGTTCCTGTCGCCGGTGATCGGTGTGGCGCTCGGCTGGCTTGTGCTGAAAGAGCCGGTGACCTGGGCGCTTCTTGCCCAGCTCGTGCTGGTCGCCGTGGGTATCGTGCTGATCAACCGCGCCCCAAAGGCGCGGGTTCAGCCGCCTGCGGAAGCGCCGCTGCCCCCGCGTCCGACACGCTGACTTCGGCCCAGACGGGTAGATGGTCGGACGCCATGCGCGCGATCTCACTCGCCAGAACGCCGCTCCGGGTCAGTTCGAGGTCATGGGACAGCGCGAAGCGATCCAGATGCGCCACGGGCCGCATCGTCGGGTAGGATGCCCCGGGCGCATGGAGGTGGAAGCCACGCGACAGTTCCTCCATGCCTCTGCGCAGGGACCATTCGTTGAAGTCGCCAGTGACCACCATGGGAAGGTCGTGGGGCTTCAGCACGCGGTGCAACTCCCGCAGCTGCTGGTGGCGATAGCGGCGCATCAGGGCCAGATGCGCCCCGGTCACGCGAAACCGCCCCTCGATCTCGACCGAGACGGCGCCGCGCGGCTCCAGCGAAGGCAGCTCGAACCGCGCCACGTCGGTTACCGCCAGCCCGCGCCGCACCAGCACGGCATTGCCGTGCCAGCCGAGCGAGACGTCATTGACCGCCAGAGGCGCGGGGATGAGGTCGGTGTGCTCCGCGATCATCCGCGCGGGCAGGGCGGCGGGGCGAGGGCCCAAGCGCCGGTCCGCCTCCTGCAAGACGACGATATCCGCGCCGAGGCTGATGATGACTTCGATCACCCGGCCCGGATCACGCCGCCGGTCGCGGCCCACGGCCTTGCGTATGTTGTAGCTTGCGAGTTTCATGTTCTACCTGACCATATGGTCCCTCAACGCACCAATTGAACGGGCGTTTCCCTGCGACTAAATGAACCCCATGCTCCGTAATCAATCGATCATCACCTATGCCGTCTGGATCGTGCTCGTCGTTGCGAGCCTCGGGGCCTTCGCACTCGGTGACCTGATGATCGGCACGGTCGGGATGGCCACGCTCGCGCTTACGGTCGCGCCGGCCGTGATGGCCGAACGGTTCCACCTGCGAATCCCCATCTATTTCTATGCGGGCGTTGTGCTGTTTCTCTTCGGTACGGTGTTTCTGGGCGAGGCGTTCGACTTTTACGAGCGGTTCTGGTGGTGGGACATCGCGCTTCACGGCACGTCGGCTGTCGGGTTCGGCGTCGTCGGCGTGGTGCTCACGCTCCTGATGTTCGAGGGCAACCGCTACGACGCGCCCGCTTACGCCGTCGCCGGGATCGCCTTTGCGTTTGCCGTAACGATCGGCACGATGTGGGAGATTTTCGAATTCGGGATGGACCAGATCTTTGGCCTGAACATGCAAAAATCCGGTCTGATGGACACGATGACCGACCTCATTGTCGACTGCGTCGGGGCCGCACTCGGTGCTGCGTCTGGGTATGCGTTCCTGCGCGGTCGCTCGCGCTATGGCCTGTCGGGCATGATCGCCGAGTTCATCAACCGCAACCGCCGCTATTACCGCCGGGCTTCGGAGAAGAAGTCCGACAGCCGGGATTAGGTCCCGCAGAAGGTCCGCATCACGCGTTCTTCGGGGCGCGGCGGCGTTGCGAAATCCTCAGTCTCGGGGCTTTCGGTGAAGGGCTTGGCCAACACCTCGTTCAGCTTGTGGAACGGTCCGAAATCGCCCGAGACACCGGCCTGAATCGCTTCCTCGATGCGGTGGTTGCGCGGGATGATTGCCGGGTTCGCGGTCAGCATCGTGTCGCGCCCGTCCGAGCCCTGACGCTCCAGCCGCGCGCGCCATTCCGGCGCCCAGCTTTCCCATGCGCCATCCTCGGTGAAATGGGCCGAGGCATCGCCGGTGGCCAACGCGCGGAAGGTGTTGGTGAAATCCGCGCCCGAGGCCGCCATGCGCGACAACAGTCCCTGAACCAATGCGCCGTCGCCCGCTTCCTCGGTCGTCAGTCCGATCTTGGCGCGGAACTTCGCGATCCATGCATCGCCGAAGATGTCGGGGAAGGCATGGAGCCGGTCTTCCGCCGCCTCGATCGCTGCATCCTGATCGTCGTCGATGAGCGGGAGCAGCGCGGAGGCGAGTTGAGCAAGGTTCCAGACCGCCATGTTCGGCTGGTTCTGATAGGCATAGCGCCCCATCTGGTCGATGGAGGAAAACACCGTGTTCGGGTGATAGGCGTCCATGAAGGCACAGGGGCCATAGTCGATGGTCTCGCCGGATATCGCCATGTTGTCGGTGTTCATCACGCCGTGGATGAAGCCCACCGACATCCAGTCGGCGATGAGCCGCGCCTGCCGGTCCACGACCGCCGACAAGAGGTCGAGCGGCCCCTGAGCATCGGGCGCATGGCGGGCAATGGCATGGGCCGTGAGGTCGCGCAGGGCATCGGTCTGGCCGCGTGAGGCGAAGACCTGAAAGGTGCCCACGCGCAGGTGGCTCGCGGCCACGCGGGTCAGCACGGCACCGGGCAGCACCGTCTCGCGGTAGACATCCTCGCCAGTCGTCACGGCGGCGAGCGCGCGGGTGGTCGGGATACCGAGAGCGTGCATCGCCTCGGACACGACGTATTCGCGCAGGACGGGGCCAAGCCATGCACGCCCGTCACCGCCACGCGAAAACGGGGTGCGCCCCGAGCCCTTGAGCTGGATGTCGCGACGGTTGCCGTTCGTGTCGAGCACCTCGCCAAGCAGGATCGCGCGCCCGTCACCAAGCTGGGGCACGAAATTCCCGAACTGGTGGCCCGCGTAAAGCTGCGCGAGCGGTTCGGCGCCCTCGGGCACCTCGTTGCCCGCCAGCATCCCGGCGGTCAGTGCCTCTGGGTCGATCCCGAGTTCGCGGGCCAGGGGCCGGTTCAGCGCGACGACCTCCGGCTGCGCGACGGGAACGGGGGCCTGCCGGGCATAGAACGTGTCGGGCAGGCGGGCGTAGGAATTGTCGAACCTGATTGTCATGCTCAGTAGGTGGGTATCCTAGGGGAGACGGGCAAGACGCTCGGTCAGAAGGGCGAAGAAACCCTCGGCGTCGAGGTCGCCCATGAAGGTCGCATTCGCCGTGCGCCCCGACACGCCCCACCAGTCGGCAACGGTCATGCCGAGGGTGAGGTCCGAGAGCGTTTCGACCTCGACATTGATGTGCCGGCCCGTGAAGAGATGCGGGGCGATGACATAGGCGGTCACGGTCGGATCGTGAAGCGGCGCGCCCGTGGAGCCGTATTTCGCCTTGTCGAAGCGTTCGAAGAAATCCGTCATCTCGGCAGTGGCGATGCCGGTGGCGTTCCCGAGGGCGCGGAAGGCATCGTTTCGGGGCTGCGTCACGAGCGCCTTGTGAGTCACGTCGAGCGGCATGATCGTGGTCAATACGCCGGATTTGAACACGATTTCAGCAGCTTCCGGGTCGACATAGATGTTGAACTCCGCCGCGGGCGTGATGTTGCCGACCTCGAAATAGGCCCCGCCCATGCTGACGATTTCCGCCACGCGCCCGATGATGTCGGGGGCCTCGCGAAACGCGGTCGCGATGTTGGTCAAAGGGCCGAGTGTGCAAAGCGTGACCGTGCCTTCGGGTTCCTTGCGCAGCGTGTCGATGATGAATTCGACCGCGTGCGCGTCCTGAAGCGGCACCGTCGGATCGGGCAATGTCGGCCCGTCGAGGCCCGTGCGCCCATGGACATGCTCGGCGGTAACGAGCTTTCTTTTCAAGGGCTTGTCGCACCCGGCGAAGACGGGAATGTCTGGCCGCCCGGCCAGCTCGCAGACAGTCCGGGCGTTCTTTTGCGTGAGCGCGAGGGGCACGTTCCCGGCGACGGCGGTGATCCCCAGAACCTCCACCTCGGGACTTGCGAGGGCGAGGAGGATGGCAACAGCGTCATCCTGACCGGGGTCGGTGTCGATGATGATTTTTCGTGGATTCATAGTAATTTACGCGGCGAGGCTGACCCAGATCGGCACATGATCCGACGGCTTTTCCCGCGCCCGAACGTCCTTGTCGATCTGGCAGTCTTCCAGCAGGTCCGCGCATTGCGGGGACAGCAGGAAATGGTCGATGCGGATCCCGTCGTTCCGCTGCCACGCGCCGCGCTGAAAATCCCAGTAGGTGTATTGCTCAGGCGCCTGGCTGCGCGCGCGGAAGGCTTCGGTCAGGCCGAGGTTCTGCAGCCGCCAGAACGCGCCGCGGCTTTCGGGTTGAAACAGCGCATCGTCGCGCCAGTCCTCGGGCCGGGCGGCATCTTCGGCCTGCGGGATCACGTTGTAGTCGCCCGCCATCAGGAACGGTTGTTCGAGCGCGAGCAGTTCTTTCGCGCGGGCTTCGAGGCGCTCCATCCACCGGAGCTTATAGGCGAATTTCTCGTCGCCCACGGGATTACCATTGGGCAGGTAAAGGCCACAGATACGCACCGCGCTGTGGTCGCCCACGACGGTCGCCTCGATATAGCGCGCCTCTTCGTCATCCGCGCCGTCGCGGCCCGTTCCGGTGGCGTTGGCAAGGCCCCGCGTCACGTCCTCGAGTGGCAGCTTGGACAGGATCGCGACCCCGTTGAACGACTTTTGTCCATGCGTTTCAACGTTGTATCCCATGTCCTCGAAGTGCTCGCGGGGGAAATTCTCGTCGATCGACTTGATCTCCTGAAAGATCACGACGTCGGGTGCGGCCTCCTCCAGCCAGTCGGTGACGGCGGGCAGACGGGCCTTGATCCCGTTGATGTTGTAGCTGGCGATCTTCATGCGCGCTCCCCCTGGTTGCCGAAAACCTAGCGGGGCGGACGGTGGGGTGAAAGCGGGAAATCGACGTTTCGGGCGGTGTCGCACCGCGTACACATCCTGTGCATACGCTGTACATACGTTTGTGCACACGCGCGGGGTTAACGCGCCGTGCGCCCCGCGATGGCCCGGCCCGCCGCCACGCCCGACGCCCAGGCCCACTGGAAGTTGTAACCGCCGAGCCAGCCGGTCACGTCCACCGCTTCGCCGATGACGTAAAGACCGGGCAGGTGTTTCGATTCCATCGTTTTCGACGACACCCCGTCGGTCGAGACGCCGCCCGCGGTGACCTCGGCGGTGCGGTAGCCTTCGGAGCCGGAGGGCGTGAGGGTCCAGTGGGCGAGCGCCTCGCAGATGTCCGCGAGCCGCGCGTCGGACTGGTCGGCGAGGTTGCCAGTGAGGCCGAGGTCGGGGGCGAGGAACTCCACCAGCCGGGCAGGCAGGTGGCGCGCGAGTTCGGTGGTGAGCGCGTGGCGCCCCTGCGCCTGCCGCTGGGCCTTGAGCGTGTCGAGCAGTCCGGGCGGGCAGATGTCGAGCGTGATGGCCTCGCCCTCGTGCCAGTAGGACGACAGTTGCAGAACCGCCGGCCCGGAGAGACCCCGATGGGTGAAAAGAAGCGCCTCGGCAAAGGCGATCCGGTCGTTGAAGGCGGTCACCGGAGTCGAGACGCCCGAGATCGGGGCGAAGCGATCCCCGAAGGTCAGCGGGACGAGCGCAGGGCGCGGTGTCACAAGGCTGTGCCCGAACTGCTGTGCAAGGTCATAGGCGAGCCCGGTGGCCCCCATCCTGGGGATCGACTTGCCACCTGTGGCAAGGACGAGGGTGTCTGCCGTCACCGCGCCGCTATCGGTCGCCACGGTGAAGAGTCCATCGGCATGGGTGACGCCGGCGATCTGCGCCCCGAGCCGCACCTGCGCGCCCGCCGCCCGGATCTCGGCCAGTAGCATGTCGATGATCTGGGTGGATTTGCCGTCGCAGAAGAGCTGCCCCAATGTCTTTTCATGCCACGCGATGCCGTAGCGCGAGACCAGCTCGATGAAATCCCACTGGGTGTAGCGCGCCAGCGCCGACTTGTGGAAATGGGGGTTCTCGGACAGAAAATTCGCCGGCGTCACATCGAGATTGGTGAAATTGCAACGCCCGCCACCGGAAATCCGGATCTTCTCGCCCGGCTTCTTCGCATGATCCAGAACCAGCGTGTCCGGCCCCGCATAAGCCGCGCACATCAGGCCAGCCGCCCCGGCCCCGAGGATGATCGTGCGATGGTGGGTCACGTCCTCATCTTCCCCTCAACGCGTCCTGTCTTTCCGGTCGGAAAATATCCCGGGGGAGCGCGAGGGGGCTGGCCCCCTCGCACGGGTCGTCGCGGGCGTCAGCCCGCGGCGAAACCCTTACCCCAAAGTCACGAGCGCATGGCGTTTCCTGCCCGCCGACAGCTTGATCGGCTGGTCGAGATCAGCCTGCGTGATCATCAGGCCAGCGTCCGTCACATCCGCATCGTTCAGCTTGGCGCCCTTGTCGGCGATGAGGCGCTTGGCCTCCTTGCCGGTCTTGGCAAGGCCGGAACGCGTGATGAGCTGGGTGATCGAGATACCCTCACCGATCTCGTCCGCGCTCAGCGTCAGCGTCGGCAGGTCGTCGCCCGCGCCGCCCTTTTCGAACACTTCGCGCGCGGTGGCTTCCGCCGCGGCCGCCGCCTCGGCCCCGTGGCACAGCGTCGTCACCTCGTTGGCCAGCACGATCTTGGCGTCGTTGATCCGGTTGCCGGGCAGGGCGGCAAGACGCTCGCATTCCTCGACCGGCAACTCGGTATAGAGCTTCAGGAACCGGCCCACATCGGCGTCGGTCGTGTTGCGCCAGAACTGCCAGAACTCATAGGGCGACAGCATGTCGGCGTTCAGCCACATGGCCCCGCCCTGCGACTTGCCCATCTTCTTGCCGTCCGACGTGGTCAGGAGTGGCGAGGTCAGGCCGTAGATCTCGTGATCCAGCACCCGGCGGGTCAGGTCGATCCCGTTCACGATGTTGCCCCACTGGTCCGACCCGCCCATCTGGAGCGTGCAGTTGTAGCGGCGATTGAGCTCGAGAAAGTCGTAAGCCTGCAAGATCATGTAGTTGAATTCGAGGAACGACAGGCTCTGTTCCCGGTCCAACCGCGACTTCACGCTCTCGAACGACAGCATCCGGTTCACCGAGAAATGCCGCCCGATGTCGCGCAGAAACTCGAGGTAGTTCAGACCGTCCAGCCATTCCGCGTTGTTCAGCATCAAAGCATCGGTCGGCGCGTCCCCGTAGGACAGGTATTTCGCAAACACCTGCTTCATCCCGTCGATATTCGCGTCGATCTGTTCCGGTCCCAGCAGGGGCCGTTCGTCCGCGCGGAACGACGGGTCGCCCACCTTGGTCGTGCCGCCGCCCATGAGCGTGATCGGCTTGTGCCCGGTCTTTTGCAGCCAGCGCAGCATCATGATGTTCAGAAGGTGCCCGACATGCAGCGATTTCGCCGTCGCGTCATAGCCGATATAGGCCGTCACCACGCCTTTGGTCAGCGCCTCGTCCAACGCCTGGTAATCGGTGCAGTCGGCCAGGTAGCCACGCTCGATCATCACGCGCATGAAGTCTGATTTCGGGTGGTAGGTCATCGGTTTTCTGTCCATTGTCATTGGGTGCTGCCTCTATATCGGGGGCATGGGCGGAGGAAAAGCCATGATGGAGGCGCGCGCGATCTGGGCGCTTGGGGCGATGTCGGGCACGTCGCTGGACGGCGTCGATGCGGCGATGGTCCTGACCGATGGCGAGACGATCGAGGCCTTCGGTAAAACGGGCTACGCCGCCTTTTCCGACAACGAGGCCGGTGTGCTTCGGGCGGCCCTCGGGCGCTGGCCGGGCGAGCCTGGGGTGGCGGAGGCCGCGCGCATCGTCGAGGCCGCGCATGTGGGGCTGCTGTCGGGGTTCGAGGGCGCAGAGCTCGTCGGGTTTCACGGCCAGACGCTCGCCCATGATCCGCGCGGGCGCGGGGCGACGCATCAGGCGGGCGACGGCGACCGGCTGGCCGAGGCGCTGGGGTGCCCGGTGGCGTGGGATTTCCGCACGGCGGATGTGACGCTGGGCGGCGAGGGCGCGCCGCTCGCCCCGTTTTTTCACTTCGCCTGCGCCAAATGGATCGGCGCCGAGGCGCCGGTGGCGTTCCTGAACCTCGGCGGGGTCGGGAACCTGACCTGGGTGGACCCGGCCTGTGCCCGGGCCGAGGACGAGGGCGCGCTTCTGGCCTTCGACACGGGGCCGGCCAACGCGCCGCTCAACGACCTGGTATGGCAGCGCAGGCGCGCGCCTCTCGACCGCGACGGGGCGCTGGCCGCAACCGGCACCGTTGACGAGGGGATCGTCACGACCTTTCTCGAACACCCCTATTTCCTGCGGATGCCACCCAAGTCGCTCGATCGCGATGCCTTCGCCACGCTGGGCGCGGCGGTGACCGACCTGTCCGACGCCGATGCGGCGGCGACTCTCACCGCCTGCGTGGCGGCCTCGGTCGCGGCGGGGCTGGAGCACTGCCCGGCACCACCGGAGCGTCTACTGGTCTGCGGTGGCGGGCGCCTGAACCCGACCATGATGGAAATGCTCGCCACCCGCACCGGCCTGCCCGTGGTCCCGGTCGAGGAGGTCGGCCTCGACGGCGACATGCTGGAGGCGCAGGCGTTTGCCTATCTCGCCGTCCGCGTCGCGCGGGGGCTGGCCACGACCTGTCCGACGACGACGGGCGTTGCTGCCAACGTCGGCGGGGGCCGTGTTTCCGAACCGGGCCCCTGACGCGGAAGCCCGTCTTTCCGGTCCAAAATATCCCGGGGGTGCGGGGGCAGCGCCCCCGCGCGGGTCGGATGGGGCGCAGCCCCATTCGAAACCTCTCAGGCCGCGTCGAGCGCGCGCGACAGGGCGCAGAAATGCTCGACGTCGATCTCTTCGGCCCGCGCCGTCGGCTTGATGTCCACGCTTTCGAGCAGGTCCGAGATCTCGGGATGCAGCCCCTTCAATGACGCGCGCAGCATCTTGCGGCGTTGCTGGAACGCGGTCGCTGTGATGCGCTGGAGCGTCGCGGCATTCGCCTCGAACCGGGGTTCGGGCAGGGCCTCGAAATGGACCACGGCGGAGTGGATCTTGGGCGGGGGCGTGAAGGCCTCGGGCGGGAGTTCCATGACCACGCGCGGCTCGCTGCGCCATTGCGACAGGATCGCGAGGCGGCCATAGGCCTTGGAGCCGGGGCTGGCGGTGATCCTCTGCGCCACTTCCTTCTGGAACATCAGCGTGAGCGAGGACCAGACCGGGGGCCACGCCTTCGGTGTGAGCCAGCGGGTCAGGAGCTCGGTCCCCACGTTGTAGGGCAGGTTCGCCACGATCCGGATGGGTGGCGTGAGATGGGCCAGCGGGTCGATGGCGAGCGCGTCGGCATTCAACACCTCGAGCCGGCCGGGATAGATGGCCGCGATTTCGGCCAGCGCGGACATTGCCCGCGCGTCCTTCTCGACGGCCAGCACCCGGCGCGCGCCTTCGACGAGCAGCCCGCGGGTCAGCCCGCCGGGGCCGGGGCCGACTTCCAGCACGTCGCAGGCGGTCAGATCGCCCGCCTGACGCGCGATCTTGGCGGTGAGGTTCAGGTCCAGCAGGAAGTTCTGGCCCATCGACTTCTTGGCCACCAGCCCGTGCGTCGCGATCACCTCGCGCAGGGGCGGCAGGCCGTCGATGGTGCTCATGCGGCCATCTCGCGCGCCATGCGCAGGGCGGCGATGAGCGAGGTGGGATCGGCCCGGCCCGTGCCCGCGATGTCGAAGGCGGTGCCGTGGTCGGGCGAGGTGCGCACGAAGGGCAGGCCCAGCGTCACGTTCACGCCGCCCGCGAAGTCGATGGTCTTGATCGGGACGAGGGCCTGATCGTGATACATGCAGATCGCCACGTCATAGCCCGCGCGCGCGCTGGCGTGGAACATGGTGTCGGCGGGTAGGGGACCGGAGAGCGCCAGCCCTTCGGCGCGCAGGGCGTCGAGGGTCGGGGTGATGACCTCGATCTCCTCGCGCCCCATCGCGCCGCCTTCGCCCGCGTGGGGGTTGAGGCCCGACACGGCGATGCGGGGATTGGCATGGCCCATCGCGCGGTGGGCGGCATGGGTGATGCGGATGACCTGCGTGAGGTGGTCGCGGGTGAGCGCGGCAGGCACGTCTGCCAGCGGAATGTGGATCGTGGCGGGCACAACGCGCAGCTCATGGCACGCCAGCATCATCACCACATGCTCGACGCCCGCGAGATGGGCGAGGTATTCGGTATGGCCGGGATGGGCGAAGCCCGCGCCATCCATCAGCGCCTTCTTGTGGATCGGGGCGGTGGTGAGGGCCGATGCTTCGCCCTGCATCACGCGGGCCACCCCGTCGCGGATCGCGGCGATGACATGGGCGGCATGTTCGGGCTGCGCGGTGCCGGGCAGGCGGGCGGGGCCGAAATCGCGGTGCAGCACGGGCACGCCGCGATGCACGGCCTGCATCGCCTCGGCGGGGTGCGAAATCGTCTCGACCGGCCCGTCGATATGGCGCGCGTCGCCCAGTACGAAGAAGGGAATCTCGGCGCCCAGCCGGTCCCAGGCGGCCGCGATGATCTCGGGGCCGATGCCGGCGGGTTCGCCAACGGAGAGCGCGATGGGCAAGTCAGAGCGGGACATGGGTCACCTCGCGGGCGGACTTCGTCAGGAAGTCCGGCCCGGATTCATGGCATGAATCCGGCGCTGTGTCAGTTGAAGTACTCGATATGGGCGTTCGCCCGCAGCTCGGCGAGGTAGTCGTTGGCGAGCGCCCCGATCCGCTGGTTGCGCAGCGCGTCGGCCACCTGTGCGCGGCTCACGCTGTCGGGCACATCGTTACGGCGGTTGCACAGCATGAGAAAGACGAGCGCACCGCTGCCGCTGACGAGGTTCGTGGACACCTCGCCGGGGTCGAGGTTGGCCAGTTCGGCGCGGTAGCTGGTGGGAACCGCGCCGGTGGGCAGTTCCTCACGCACGAGCTGGTCGGCGGGCAGGCCGCGCGCGATCGGGTAGAGGTCGTCGCAGATCTGCACTTCGGCGCGGATGCGTGCGGCTTCGGCCAGCGCCCGTTCGCTGCGCCCGCCGGGAATGAAGAAGGCCGCGTATTCGAGCAGCGTGCCGACGTTCGTGTTGCGCACCGTCTCGCGCTCACGCACGAAATAGACGGCGACGCCCACATCGGGCAGGACCACCGGGCGGCTCGTGCCGCCTTCGCGCACGCCGCGCAGGGCGGCCTGGGCAGGCGCAGGCAGGGCCTGCATGTCGATCCAGTCGCGCTGACCATTGTTGAGGCGCGAGGACACGATGGAAAAGCGTTTGGCGGCGTCCGAGAATTCCTCGGAGGTCGTGATCTTGGACAGGCGTTCGGCCCGCATGCGGGACGCCTTGAGGCTCGCCTCCGACGAGGCGGGCAGCACGATCTCGGTCAGGAGCAGCTTTTCGCCCGGCGTCGGCTCGGCCTCGGCATAGGCGCGGTCGACTTCGCTTTGCGTGATGATGACCGACTGGAGGAACTTCGCGCGCGCCACTTCGCGCCAGGTCACCCCGGCGCTCACGAAATCGCGGAAGGTTTCGGCGGCGATGCCTTGCTGGGCCAGAAGCGTGAGGAACTGTTCCACGTCCAGATTGCCGCGTGCTGCGAATTCGGCCATGCCGGTGCGCACAGCTTCCGCGTCGGCGGTGATGCCGAGGCGCTCGGCCTCTTCGAGCTGAAGCTTCTCGTTGATGAGCTGGTCGACCGCGAGCTGGCCGATGTCGCCCGGCGCGTTCAGCAGCCTCAGGAAGGCCATGCGCTGGCTTCGCTCGTAATAGGTGACGGCGGAGTCGTCGACCTTGGCCACCGGGGCGAAGAGGTTTTGCGCCGTGCCCGGTGCGGCGAGAAGCGTCAGCCCGAGGGCCGCGCCCGCGATGAGCCGTGCTCCGGCTGCGGTTGCCCTTGTCCAGCGGGTCAAAGCCGTGAATGTCGTCATCTGCCCAACCTTGTCGTGTTTTCGTCCCTGGCCGGGAGACTTGCCCCACCCCCCGGTTTCGCAAGCACAATAATCGGAACTGACCGGCGGTGCGAGGGGGAATCTGCCCCGGCTTCGGG
Source organism: Maritimibacter sp. UBA3975 (assembly GCF_002384975.1). Taxonomy (NCBI): domain Bacteria; kingdom Pseudomonadati; phylum Pseudomonadota; class Alphaproteobacteria; order Rhodobacterales; family Roseobacteraceae; genus Maritimibacter; species Maritimibacter sp. UBA3975. Next base: position 84,283 of record NZ_DGCP01000007.1, on the reverse strand, counting down.
CTTTTGGGGGCGTTTGCCCCCGCAAACCGGCGATATGCGGTGGAGACGCGGGGTTCAGCCCACCATATCTGGCGTGGCGATTCCCGCCTGTGGGCGCGGTTGCACCCGGCCCGGCTTGGTGATTGAGTGTGGCACAACGCGCCCGCGGGCGCCGGAATTTCACCCACAGGAGAGAGTATGACCGACGCCATCACCCCCGTTTTCGCCCCCCTCGACATCGACACGCTGGCCGAGGCCGAGGGCCGGGTCGTGGTCCTCGTGGCCGAAGGCAGCAGCCTCGACAAAGGTGCGCGCCGGGTGAACCGGCTGATGAAAGGTGCGCTGGAACGCTATCTGGACGGTGAGGCTTTCGGAAAGCAGAAAGCGGGGCAATCCACCGTTCTGGCCTATCCTTCGGGCATGAAAGCAGAAGCGGTCGAGGTGGTGAAGGTGGACAAGCGCCTGACCCCCGAGTTGGCCCGCAAGGTGGGCGCCGTCGTCGGGGCCGCGCTGAGCGGCCAGTCCGTCACGGTCGTTGCCGGGTCGCACAAGAACCTTGACCAGCTTGCCCTGGGCGCCGTCCTGCGCGCCTATGCCTTCAAGGCACGCAAGACCGGCGAAGCGGCCGAGGTGAAAGAAACGTCCCTCACGATCCAGACCGGGCAGCCGGAACAATGGACCCCGACGGTCGAGGGCGTGATGGCCGTGGCCGAAGGCGTGTTCCTGACCCGCGATCTCGTGAACGAGCCGTCCAACATCCTCACCACCACCGAGTTCGCGGCGCGTGCGCAGGCGCTCTCGGACCTCGGGATCGAGGTCGAGGTGCTGGAGGAGCCGGAGCTGGAGAAGCTCGGGATGCGCGCGCTGCTGGCGGTCGGGCAGGGGTCCGAGGCCCCGTCCAAGGTCGTGGTGATGCAGTGGAAGGGCGGCAAGAGCGGCGACAAGCCCGTGGCACTCGTCGGCAAGGGCGTGGTGTTCGATTCCGGCGGCATTTCGATCAAGCCGGGGGCGGGCATGGAAGACATGACGATGGATATGGGTGGCGCAGGCACCGTGACCGGCGTGATGAAAACGCTCGCGATGCGCAAGGCCAAGGCGAATGTCGTGGGCCTCATCGGTCTGGTCGAGAACATGCCGGACGGCAAGGCGCAGCGTCCCGGCGATATCGTGACGACGATGAAGGGCGACACGGTCGAGATCATCAACACCGACGCCGAGGGGCGCATGGTGCTGTGCGACGTGCTCTGGTACGCGCAGGAGCGGTTCGAGCCGGTGGCGATGGTCGACCTCGCCACCCTCACCGGGGCCTGCGTCATCGCGCTGGGGCATGAGAACGCGGGCGTGTTCTCCAATGACGACGACTTCTGCAAATCCTTCCTCAAGGCCGCCGAAACCGAGGAGGAGGGCGCGTGGCGTCTGCCGCTCGGCGCGGCCTATGACAAGCAACTCGAAAGCGCGAAGGCGGATTTCAAGCATGTCGGCGGGCGGCCTGCGGGCGCGATCACGGCGGCGCAGTACCTTCAGCGGTTCGTGAAGGAGGGCGTGCCGTGGATTCACCTCGACATCGCAGGCGTCGCGGATGTGAAGGCGCCGACGGCGTTCGCGCCCAAGGGCGCGACCGGCTGGGGCGTGCGCGCGCTCGACCGGATGATCGCGGACAATTACGAGGGGTGAGATGGGCGAGGCCTATTTCTATCACATGACACGCACCCCGCTGGAGGAGACGCTTCCCGCGCTTCTCGGGCGGGCGCGCGAGCAGGATTGGCGCGTGGTGGTGCGGGGCCGCAACGAGGCGCGGCTCAGGTGGCTTGATGAACGGCTTTGGCTGGGCGACGGGTTTCTGCCGCACGGGCTGTCGGGCGGGCCACATGACGCGGACCAGCCGATCCTGTTGACGGCGGGCGGCGAGGCGGCGGAGTGCGTCGTGTCGATGGACGGGGCCGAGGTCGCGCCTGAGGAAGTCACCACGGCGGCGCGGGTCATGATCCTGTTCGACGGGAACGACGACGGGGCCGTTGAGCGGGCACGGGAACAGTGGCGGCAGATGTCGGGCGCTGGGGTCGGCGCGAAATACTGGAGCCAGGAGACCGGCCGCTGGGCTTTGAAGGCCGAGAGCGCGGGGCGGGCGGCGGCCACGCCGGAGTGAGGCGTCGAGCCCGCGACGGCTGCGTTGGTCGCTGACACAACGCTCCACCACACAAAACGCCGCCCCGGTCCACAGGGCGGCGTTGCTTTTTCGGGGGTGTCCGATCAGGACATGACGTCGTAGGCGCGCTCACCATGGACGGCGAGGTCGAGTCCGTTGGTTTCGGTTTCCTCGTCCACACGCAGGTGTGTGACGAGCGAGATCGCCTTGATGAGCACATAGGTCACGACCACCGTGAACACGCCGACGATGGCGAGCGACCCGGCCTGCGCGGCCCAGCTGCCCGCACCGAAGAGCGCGATCATCAGCGTGCCGAAGATGCCGCCGACGCCGTGGACGGCGAAGACGTCGAGCGTGTCGTCGATCTTGAGCCGGTTGCGGATGAAGTTCACCGCTTCCTGACACAGGATGCCCGCGACGCCGCCGATCACCAGCGCCTCGATGGGGCCGACGAAGCCGGAGGCCGGGGTGATCGAGGCGAGGCCCGCGATGGTCCCGGTCACGATGCCGACGAGGGAAGCGCGGCCGAACTTGATCTTCTCCCACAGCGCCCAGGTGAGAGAGGCGGTCGCGGCGGAGATATGCGTGACGGTGAGCGCCATTGCGGCCCCGCCGTCAGCGGCGAGCTGCGAGCCGCCGTTGAAGCCGAACCAGCCGACCCAGAGCATCGAGGCGCCGATCATCACGAAGCCGGGCGAATGCGGCGGCTTTTTCTGGTCGCGGCGCGGGCCGAGGAAGACCGAGATCATGATCGCGGCGAGGCCCGCGGTTTCGTGCACCACGATGCCGCCCGCGAAGTCGCGCACGCCCGTCTCGCCGAAGATCCCGCCGTCGGACAGGAATCCGCCGCCCCAGATCCAATGGACCACCGGCGCATAGCACAGAAGCATCCAGAGGCCCGAGAAGGCGAGGACGAAACCGAAGCCGATCCGCTCCACATAAGCGCCGACGATCAGTGCCGGGGTGATGATCGCGAAGGTCATCTGGAAGGCGAAGAACAGGATCTCCGGGATCGTGCCTGCGAGCGCGTCCGGCCCGATGCCGAGGAGGAACATCTTCTCCAGCCCGCCCCAGACCGCGTTCCCGTCGCCGAAGGCGATCGTGTAGCCGAAAGCGAGCCACAGGATGCTCATGAGTGCTGCAATGGCATAGACATGCATGAAGACGGACAGCACGTTGCGCGCGCGTACCAGCCCCCCGTAGAAAAGCGCCAGTCCCGGCAATGTCATGAACAGCACGAGTGCTGTCGCCACGATGATCCAGGCGGTATCTGCCCCGTTCATAGTCCCCTCCACTTGATTAGGTGGGAGGGTGTCTAGGGGGCCGGGGCGTCAGGGCAAGCCTCATTCTTGTGCGCTTTGCGCATTTGTGGCGCAGTTCTGGAAACGCTTTGAAAATGTGCGCAGGACTCACCTTGGCGCACATAAAACGGGCAGAACGCGAACTCAGGCGCTGGAGGCACCGGCAAGGAGCGCGAGGGCATGATCGCGGGCGGCAGCGCGGACGCCGGCGCGACCGAGGGCGCCGAAGTCGACGGTCTCGACCTGAGTGGTGCCGGCGCGGGCGAGGCCGAAACAGACGCGGCCCTCCGGCTTGTGCTCGGACCCGCCGGGGCCGGCGATGCCGGTGATGGACACGGCGAGGTCGGCCTCGGAGCGGGCCAGCGCGCCATCGGCCATCTCGCGAGCGACCGCTTCGGAGACGGCCCCGTGCGCTTCAAGCGTGGCGGGCGAGACGCCCAGCATCGCGATCTTGGCAGCGTTGGAATAGGTGATGAACCCGCGCTCGTAGACGTCCGACGACCCGGCGATGTCGGTCAGGGCTGCGCCGACCATGCCGCCGGTGCAGCTTTCCGCCGTGGCGATTTTCAGCCCGGCGGCGCGGCAGAGGTCGAGGAGGCGGGCCGGGTCCATCGTCACACCATGATGGCGAGGTGGCTGAGGGCTGCGGCGGCCAGAACCGTGAGGGCGGCGAAGACACCCGCGATCACGTCGTCGAGCATGACGCCGACAGGATCGTTGCGCCGGTCGACCCGGCCCACGAGCCAGGGTTTCCAGATGTCGAACAGGCGGAAGGCGAGGAAGCCCACGACCCAGCCGGGCCAGAGCGCGAGCATGTCGGCCCCGACGCCTGCCGCGCCGATGGAGACCGGCAGGATGGCGATGCCTTGCCCCACCACCTCGTCGATGACGATCTCGGAAGGGTCATGGTCGCCGCCCTCGGAGGTGATGATCCGGGTGGCGGCGAGACCGCCGAAATAGGTGACGACGAGCGCGACGGCGAGAAGCAGCGGCCCGCCGAGTTCGAGGGGGACGAACCGCTGCCCGATCTCGTGCAGCGCCCAGATGAAGGGCAGTGCGGCAAGCGAGCCCCAGGTGCCGGAGGCGGGCCGAAGGTAGCCCACGAAGAAGAAGGTGGCGAAGAGGCGGCTCATGGGCGCACCAGCGTGGCGACGGCCTGTGCCGCGATGCCTTCGCCCCGGCCGGTAAAGCCCAGCCGCTCGGAGGTGGTCGCCTTGACGCTGACGCGGTCGGCCTCAAGCCCCATGATCCGGGCGAGTTCCGCGCGCATGGCGCCGGCGTGGGGTCCGATTTTCGGCATTTCGCAGATCAGCGTCACGTCACAGTTCGACACGCGGTATCCCTTGGAGGTGGCGAGGTCGACGGCGTGGCGCAGGAAGATTTCGCTGGCTGCACCCTTCCACTCGTCGTCGGACGGCGGGAAATGCTGGCCGATGTCGCCCTCGGCAAGTGCGCCATAGATCGCGTCGGTCAGGGCGTGCATTCCCACATCCGCATCCGAATGGCCCTTGAGCGCGCGCTCATGCGGCACGGTGACGCCGCAGAGTGTGACCGCGTCTCCGGTGGTGAAGGCATGCACGTCGAACCCCGTGCCGGTGCGTATGTCCACGCGACCTCCCATCAGTTCTTCGGCGCGGGCGAAGTCGTCCGGGCCTGTGATTTTGAGATTGCGTTCGTCGCCCGCGACGATGGTGACGTCAAGTCCGGCAGACCGTGCCACGGCCACGTCATCGGCGGCGTCGCCGGGATGGGCGCGGTGTGCGTCGAGATAGGCAGCGTAGCGAAAGCCCTGCGGCGTCTGGGCGCGGTAGAGCCCGTCGCGATCGCGGGTGCCGGTGACGCGGTCGTCCGCACCGGTCCAGAGCGCGTCGGTGACGGCGAGTGCGGGGGCGGCCCCGCCCGCGTGGTCCAGCGCGTCGATCACGCGGTCGATGAGGTCCGGGGTGGCGAGGGGGCGGGCGATGTCGTGGATCAGGACGCCGTCGGGCGGATCGCCCGCGAGCGCCTCGAGCCCCGCCGCAACGCTGGCATGGCGGGTGGCGCCGCCCGTGGCGACGATTACGTCGGTGAACGTGTCGGCCTGTCCCATGTCGTCAGGGTGCAGGACCACGACGATCCGGCCCACGCGGGGGTGGCCCGCGAAGGCGGCCAGCGTCCAGTCCGCCACGCGGCGACCGGCCAGCGCGCGCCACTGTTTCGGCACGTCCCCTCCGGCCCGTGTCCCGCGTCCCGCGGCGACGATGATTGCGGCGATTTCCATGAGGGTCGTTTACGCGTTGCCCGTTTGGAGGACAATGGCGTGCGAAGCCCCCGTGCATCTTGCCCAAAAATAAGGCAGAAGCAGAAAAGACCGGGAGCGGAACGCCACTTATTTGCGCTCTTTTCCCCGGTCTCCTATATCGAAGGCAAATGCACAAGGATTAAGCAGTGGCACTCTGCCTGTCCGACAACCTGACCCTCGACCCGCCCGTTTTCCTGGCCCCCATGGCCGGGATCACGGATTTGCCGTTCCGCGACCTCGTCTCGTCCTTCGGGGCGGGGCTTGTCGTGTCGGAGATGGTGGCGAGCCAGGAGATGGTTCAGGCCAAGCCCGGCACGCGCGAGCGCGCCGAGCTGGGCATGGAGCTTGCGAACACCGCCGTGCAGCTTGCCGGTCGCGATCCCTACTGGATCGGGGAGGCCGCACGGATGGTGGAGGCCAACGGGGCGCGGATGATCGATATCAACATGGGATGCCCGGCAAAGAAGGTCGTGGGCGGGCTGTCCGGCTCGGCGCTCCTGCGTGACCTGCCTCTGGCGCTGCGGCTGATCGAAGCGGTCGTGGAGGCGGTCGAGATACCGGTGACGCTCAAGACCCGGTTGGGCTGGGACGACGGGCTGATGAATGCGCCGGACCTCGCGCGGCAGGCCGAGGCTGCCGGGGTCCGCATGATCACCATCCACGGGCGCACGCGCTGCCAGTTTTACAAGGGGTGCGCCGACTGGGCCGCGATCCGGGCCGTGACCGAGTCGGTCGACATTCCGGTGATCGCGAATGGTGACATCACATCCACCGAGACGGCACGCGTCGCGCTGGATGCGTCGGGCGCGGACGGCGTCATGGTCGGGCGCGGCACCGGCGGGCGACCCTGGCTGATCGCCGAAATCGCGGCGGAGCTGTTCGGGACGCAGGCGCCGGAGGTGCCCGAGGGTTCGGCGCTGACCGACATGGTGCAGGGGCACTACGAGGCCTCGCTGAGGTTCTATGGCGACGCGCTGGGGAAACGCGTCATCCGCAAACACCTGGGTTGGTACATGGACGAGGCGGGCACGGCACCGGATCTGCGCCGCGCCGTTCTGTCGGAGCCGGAGCCCGCGACCGTGCTCAGGCTGATCCCCGAGGCGCTCGAACCGGTCAGGGAGGCTGCATGATGGACACCGAAACCCTGTGGAACGCGCTGCCCGTGCCGGGCCTCATCATCGATGCGGAGGATTGCATCGTCGAGGCGAACTCGGCCGCCGAGGCGTTTCTCAACACCTCCGCACGCAGCCTGAACGGCAAGCCGGTGCTCGACCACCTTGCGATCGCGACCAACATGGACAGCGCCTTCGAACGGGTGCGGCGCGACAACGGCGCGATGTTCATCAATTCGGTGGACGTGGGCACGGGGACGACGGCGCCGGTGGAATGCAATATCCAGATCGCGCCACTGGTGCGGTCGGACGACCGGCTCCTGATGCTGCTGGAGCCGCGCAAGCTGGCCGAGAAGATGGGCAAGGCGCAGGGGGTGAAATCCGCCGCGCGTTCGGCCATCGGCATGGCAGAAATGCTGGCGCACGAGATCAAGAACCCACTCGCCGGGATCACCGGGGCGGCGCAGCTTCTGTCGATGAACCTGTCGGCGGACGATCTTGAGCTGACGGACCTGATCGTGGCCGAGAGCCGGCGGATCGTGGCGCTTCTCGAACAGGTGGAGCAGTTCGGCAACCTTCGCCCGCCTGACCGGCGCGAGGTGAACGTGCATGACCTGCTGGACCGCGCGCAGAAGTCGGCGGAAGTGGGCTTTGCGGCCAAGATGAAGATCCAGGAGGATTACGACCCCTCGCTGCCGCCGACCTTCGTGGACCCGGATCAACTGATGCAGGTGTTCCTCAACCTGCTCAAGAACGCAGCCCAGGTGGCCGACGATTCTGGCGGCGAGATCCGCATCCGCACTTTCTATGACCATTCGCTGCGCCTGCGGCGCATGGACGGCACCGGGAACCGGCTGCCGCTTCAGGTCGAGATCATCGACAACGGTCCCGGTATTCCGCCGGAGATCATCGACCAAATCTTCGAGCCCTTCGTTTCGGGCCGCGAGAACGGCACCGGGCTCGGCCTCGCACTCGTGTCGAAAATCATCTCGGACCACGACGGATGGGTGTCCGTCGATTCGGTGCCGGGCAAGACGGTGTTCCGGATTTCGCTTCCGGTCGCCCCGAAAGAGAAGGAGTAACTCCCATGGACGGCACCGTACTTGTCGCGGACGACGACCGCACCATCCGCACGGTTTTGACGCAGGCGCTGACGCGGGCGGGGTGCCGGGTGCATGCCACATCCTCGCTGGTCACGCTGAAACGCTGGGTCGAGGAAGGGCGCGGGGATCTTGTGATCTCGGACGTGATGATGCCCGACGGCAACGGGCTCGAGGCGCTGCCGGAGATCGCGGAGCTGCGCCCGGACCTTCCGGTGATCGTCATTTCGGCGCAGAACACCATCATGACGGCGATTCAGGCGGCCGAGGCGGAGGCGTTCGATTATCTGCCCAAGCCGTTCGACCTGCCGGACCTGATGAAACGGGCCGCACGGGCGCTGGAGCAGAAGCGCCGCGCGCCTGTTGCCCGGACCGGGACCGAAGAGGGGCACGGCGACCTGCCGCTCGTGGGTCGCACGCCGGCGATGCAGTCGCTCTATCGCCTTGTGGCGCGGGTGATGAACACCGAGCTTCCGGTGCTCATCACGGGCGAGAGCGGGACGGGCAAGAGCCTGATCGCGCGGGCGATCCACGACTTTTCCGACCGGCGCAACCTGCCGTTCGTGGTGGTCACGGCCGATGATCTGACGCCCATCGACGGGCCGGCGCGGGTGCTGTCGAAAGCCGGGCAGGGCACGATCCTGTTCGACGAGATCGGCGATCTGGAGGCCGAGGCGCAGGCGCGGATTACCCGGATGCTCGACAGCCTCACCGACCCCAGCCCGCGGATCATCGCGACATCGCAGAACGACCTGTCCAAGCGGATCAAGGACGGCGCGTTCCGGCAGGACCTTTATTACCGCCTCGGCGGTGTGACGATCCCGGTGCCTGCGCTGCGCGAGCGGCTGGAGGATATTCCGTCGCTCGCCGAGCATTTCCTTGCACGCGCCGAGCGGGACGGGATGACGCCGCGCGCGCTTGCCAAGGAAGCGACCGAGGTGCTGCGCGCCTATCCGTGGCCCGGCAACGTGCGCCAGCTGGAAAACACCATTCAGCGCCTGATGGTCACGGGCTCGGAGGCCGAGATCACGCGGGCCGAGGTCGAAGCCACGCTTGGCGCCCCTGCGGGCGGGCCGGTGCCGGCTGCGGACGAAGGCGAGAAGCTGTCATCGAGCGTCGCGCGCCACCTCAAGCGCTATTTCGACCTGCACGGGGGCACGCTGCCACCGCCGGGCCTCTACCAGCGGGTGCTCAAGGAAATCGAAGTGCCGCTGATCGAGATTGCGCTTGATGCAACGGGCGGCAATCAGGCCAAATGCGCCGATCTGCTGGGCATCAACCGGAATACATTGCGCAAGAAGATCACCGAGTTGGAAATCGAGGTGACACGGCGCCGCAAATTGATGTAAAACTGCCACAGACGCGACCCTGGGGGTGTCGTTTCAGGCACAATTCAGGCGCGAATGACGGGCGCGAACAGGGCTGAGGCACGCCCGGCCCGATCTCGGAGCAGTTGAGAATGGCGGCGCGCGGCGCAAAACGTGAATGGACATGGGACAGGCTGGCGCGCCTGCGCAGGTTGCGCCGGGTGCAGTCGGCCGCGACCGTGGGCGTGGTCATTCTGGGCCCGTTCCTTGCCGTCGCGACCTACCTGATTCTCGGACCGCTCAATCAGGGCGCGGCAAGTTCCGCCCTGCGGCTCATCCTGCTGGCCGATTTCGTCTATGTTCTGGCCGTCGCGGCGCTGGTCATGTCCGGCGTGGCCCGGATGATCGCCGCGCGGCGGGCCATGTCGGCGGGATCGCGCCTGCACATGCGCCTGACCGGTGTGTTCGCCATCATCGCGCTCATCCCGACGGTTCTGGTGGCCATTTTCGCGGTGCTCACGGTCAACGTCGGTCTCGAGGGCTGGTTTTCGGACAGGGTGAGTCGGGTGGTGGGCAACTCGCTCGAGGCCGCGCAGGCCTATGAGGAGGAGCATCGCAGCGGGCTGGTGGAAGACGCCGAGTCGCTGGCGGCCTATCTCAACCTCTCGAAAGAGGCGAACCGCTTTCTGACCGACGCACAGCTCAGGCAGGCGCTTCAGCAGGCGCAGAGCCAGATTCAGCGCGGGCTGCGCGAGGCTTTCGTGATCGACGGGGATGGCGAAATCCGGGTGCGTGGGGACCGGTCATACCTGTTCGACTACGAGGAACCCAGCGCCGACGATCTGGCGCGCGCGATGGAGGGTGAAACGGTCGTGATCGAGGACTGGGACATCAATGAATTCCGCGCCCTCGTGCGCATGGGCAGCTTTCCCGACCACCTGCTTTACGTCAGCCGCAGCGTGGATGGCGAGGTTCTGAGCCTGCTGGACGAGACGCAGGAAACGGTGATGTTCTATCAGCAGCTCGAAAACCAGAGGGGCCGCGTCCTGTTCGAGTTCGGGCTGATCTATCTGGGCTTCGCAGCGATCCTGATCCTAGCAGCGACGTGGCTTGGCATGTGGTTCGCCGAGCGTCTGTCGCGCCCGGTCGGGCGGCTTGCGGGGGCTGCGCAACGGGTGGGCGAAGGCGACCTTGACGTGCAGGTGATCGAAGAGGACGGCGACGATGAAATCGCCACGCTGGGCCGCCAGTTCAACGCCATGACCCGCCAGCTCAAGGCGCAGCGTGATACGCTGGTGGCGAGCGCGGACCAGATCGAAACGCGGCGGCGGCTGTTCGACAGTGTGCTGTCATCGGTCACGGCGGGCGTCGTGGGGCTGGATGCGGAAGGCAAGGTGACGTTCCTGAACCGCGCGGCGGCGCGTCTGCTCGACCTTGCCGGGCCGGACCCCAGCCATGTGCCGCTGTCGCTGTTGGTGCCGGAGTTCGGCCCGCTGTTCGACCGGCTGCGCAACGAAGCGCGCAGCCAGGTGCAGGAGGAGCTGGGGCTGACCCGGATGGGCAAGGCCGAGCGACTGCTGGTGCGGATCGCGCGGCGCTATTCCGACGAGGGGGAGCTCGAGGGCTTCGTGATCGCCTTCGACGATGTCACCGATCTGGTCAGTGCGCAGCGCATGGCGGCGTGGGGCGACGTCGCGCGCCGTATCGCGCATGAGATCAAGAACCCACTGACGCCCATCGCGCTGTCGGCCGAGCGCATCAACCGCAAATATGGGCGGATGATGGAAGGTGAGAATGCCGAGAAGCTGGAGGAGCTGACCGGGACCATCGTGCGCCAGACCGATATCCTGCGCCGGATCGTGGACGAGTTTTCCAAGTTCGCGCGGATGCCCGAACCTGAAAAGAAGCCCACGGACCTTGCCAAACTCCTGCGCGACGCGGTGGTGTTACAGGAGGCCGGGCAGGAGGCCGTGACGTTCGCGGCCGATATTCCCGCCGGGGCGTTGCCTGCGGAACTGGACGAGTCCATGATCGGCCAGGCCTTCACCAATCTTATCAAGAACGCGGGCGAAGCAATTGAAACCCTGCAGGAAAAAGGTGCGCCGGACGGTCATTCGCCCGAGATCCGTGTCGCGCTGACCATTGAGGGTGAGCAGGCGCGCATCACCATCGCCGACAACGGCGTGGGGCTGCCTGCCGACCGCGCGCGGCTTTTCGAGCCTTACGTCACCACCCGCGACAAGGGCACCGGCCTTGGCCTGCCCATCGTGAAGAAGATCATCGAAGAACACGGCGGCACGCTCGCCCTGACCGACGCGCCGGATTTCGGCTCGGGACAGGTCGGGGCGATGGCCGTCATCACACTGCCACTTCCGGCCGCTGCGGGTGTGTCCCGCGCCGCCGAATGACCGAGTTGAGGGCCCCATGACCGACATTCTGATCGTCGACGATGAACGCGATATCCGAGAGCTCATTTCGGATATTCTGGAGGACGAGGGCTACACCACACGAAAGGCGGGCACCTCGGACGAGGCGATGGCGGCGGTCGAGAAACAGCCGCCCGCGCTCATGATCCTCGACATCTGGCTCAAGGACAGCACGATGGACGGGATCGACATCCTCAAGGCGGTCAAGCGCGACCACCCGGAGGTGCCGGTGGTCATCATTTCGGGTCACGGCAACATCGAGATCGCGGTAGCGGCGATCAAGCAGGGGGCCTACGACTTCATCGAAAAGCCCTTCAACATCGACCAGTTGATGGTCGTGATCGGACGGGCGATGGAAACCTCGCGCCTGCGCCGTGAGAACGTGGAGTTGAAGCGCAAGGGAACCGGGCCGGTCGACATGATCGGGACAAGTGCGGCCTTCAAGTCACTGAAATCCAACCTGGAAAAGGTCATGCGCTCGAACGGGCGCGTGTTGCTCACCGGGCCTGCGGGGTCGGGCAAGGAACTGGCCGCGCGCACCATCCATGCGGGGTCGGACCGCGCGGGGGCGCCCTTCATCATCGTGAACTCCGCCGCCGTGGCGCCGGACCAGATGGAAGAAGTGCTGTTCGGGCGCGAAAACAGCGAGCGCGGCGTCGAGGAAGGTCTGCTGGAGCAGGCCAACGGCGGGGTGATCTATTTCGACGAGGTGGCGGACATGCCGCCGGGCACGCAGTCCAAGATCCTGCGCGTTCTGGTCGAGCAGAGTTTCACCCGCGTCGGCGGGAGCGAGAAGATCGAGGTGGATGTGCGCGTGATTTCGTCCACCACCCGCGATCTGATGGCCGAGATCGAGGCGAAGCGCTTTCGCGAAGAGCTGTTTCACAGGCTGAACGTGGTCCCGATCAGCGTGCCGCCGCTGGCCGACCGGCGTGAGGATATTCCGGTGCTGGCCGAGCATTTCATTGCCGTGTTCAACGCCACGCAGGGCCTGCCGCTGCGCGATGTTTCGGACGAGGCGGTGGCGGTGCTTCAGTCGATGCCGTGGCCCGGCAACGTGCGCCAGCTCAAGAACGTGGTGGAGCGCGTGCTGATCCTTGGCGACGGGACCGGGCCGATCGGCGCGGGCGACCTGCCGGGGGCCGAGGGGCCGGAACTGGGCTCGGGCGTCGGTGGGGCTGTCGTGCTGCCCACGGCGCTTGCCACGCTCCCGCTGCGCGAGGCGCGCGAGGCGTTCGAGCGGGAATACCTGATGACGCAGATCAACCGGTTCGGCGGCAATATCTCCCGCACCGCGAGTTTCGTCGGGATGGAGCGGTCCGCGCTTCACCGCAAGCTCAAGAGCCTCGGGATCGTGACCGGCACCAAGTCGGGCGCGCGCGTGGCCTATGTCGCCGAGGACGGCGAGGATCAGGCCGAGGCCTCCTGATTGACCCTTCCGGGTTTCCCTGCCAAGGGTTGAGCGACGACAAAGCGGGATGTCCGAATGAAAGTCATCATCTGCGGCGCGGGCCAGGTCGGCTGGCAGATTGCGCGCCACCTGTCGGGGGAACGCAACGACGTCACGGTCGTGGACAACAACCCCGACCTCGTTGCCCGCGCGACCGAGACGCTGGACGTGCAAGGGATCACCGGCTTCGCCTCCTACCCGGATGTGCTGGATCAGGCGGGCGCGCGTGACGCCGACATGGTGATCGCGGCGACCTATTCGGACGAGGTGAACATGGTCACCTGCCAGGTGGCGCACTCCGTCTTCGCCGTGCCGCGCAAGATCGCGCGGCTCAGGGCGCAAAGCTACCTCACCGCGATTTACCGCGACCTTTACCGGCAGGATCACCTGCCCATCGACGTGGTCATCAGCCCCGAGCGCGAGGTGGCCGAGGCCGCGCTGCGCCGGTTGCAGGCCCCGTCGGCCTTCGACACCGAGCGGTTCCTGGATGACCGAGCGACGCTTCTGGGCATCGCGCTCGACGAGGATTGCCCGGTGCTCAACACGCCGCTGCGCCAGCTCACCGACCTGTTCTCGACGCTGAACGCGGTGGTGGTGGGCGTGCGCCGGGAGGGCACGCTCTTTGCGCCCGAGGCAAACGACCAGTTGTTCGAGGGCGACCAGATCTACGTCTTCTCCGAGACCAAGGACGTGAACCGCACGCTGGAGATTTTCGGCAAGCAGGTGCGCCGGCAGGAGCGTGTTGTGATCCTTGGCGGTGGCAATGTCGGCCGCGCCGTGGCCGAGGCGCTGGAGACCCGGACCGACCGGGTGCGCGCCAAGATCATCGAGCTGGATCGGGGCGTGGCCGAGCGCGCCGCCGACGCGCTGGAACGGACCGTGGTGCTGCATGGCAACGGGCTTGACCGGGAACTGCTCAAGGAAGCCGGGATCGGTCGGGCGGACGCGATCCTTGCCGTGACCTCGGACGACAAGGTGAACATGCTGGCCGCCGTGCGCGCGCGCAACATGGGCTGCCCGATGTCCATCTGCCTCGTGAACGACCCCTCGCTCGTCCCGTTGATGGAGCCGCTGGGGATCGACGCCTATATCAACCCGCGCCAGACCACGGTTTCCTCGATCCTGCGCCACATCCGACATGGCCGGGTGCGCGGCGTCTATTCCGTGGGCGATGCCGAGGCCGAGGTGATCGAGGCGCAGGTCCTGTCGACCAGCCCGATGGCCGGAAACCGGATCAGCGAGATCGACTTCCCCGAAGGCGTGCTGGTCGGCGGTATCCTGAAGGGCGGCAAATACCTCAAGCCCACCGGATCGACCCGTGTGGACGAGGATGATGTCGTCGTCATTTTCGCGATGGCCGGGGATGTGCCGGAGGTCGAGCGCCTGTTGCAGGTCTCGATCGACTACTTCTAGGGCCCGCGCGGGATGCTTCCGTTCATCGCCCGCCTCCCGCTGCTCGTCACCGTCACGGGTCTGTCCGCGCTACTGATGCTGGTCCCGGCGGCCCATGCGGTCGCCATAGGTGCGCCCTGGGTTGCGGGCACCTTTGCGCTCTATGCGCTGCTGACGATGTTGCTGGCCCTGATGTTCGCGATTGCGCTGGCGGGGCGGGAGCGGTCGGACCGGCCGCGCCGCCACCTTGTCGGCCTGCTGGTCATCTTCGTGGTCCTGCCGCTGGTGCTGGCGGTGCCGTTTCAGCAGGCCGTACGCAACACGACGTTCCTGAACGCCTATGTCGAGATGGTTTCGTCCCTGACCACGACGGGGGCGACGCTGTTTCCCGAACCGGGGCGGTTGCCGCAGTCGGTCCACCTGTGGCGCGCCACCGTGGGTTGGCTTGGCGGGTTGTTCATGTGGGTGAGCGCCATTGCCGTGCTTGCGCCGATGGCGCTTGGCGGGTTCGAGGTGCGCGCCCGGCGCATCGCCACGACCGGGGCGCAGATCACGCAGATCGAGAAGGTGGCGGATCTGTCGTCGCGGGTGCGGACCTATGCGATCAAGCTGTTCCCGGTCTACACGGGCCTGACCGCGACCCTCTGGCTGGGCCTTATCCTGGCTGGTGAGACGCCGTTCATCGCGATCTGTCACGCCATGTCGACGCTCTCGACCTCGGGCATCTCGCCGGTCGGCGGCGTTGCGGGCGGGAGCGCGGGCTATGGCGGAGAGGTGATGGTGGCGATCTTCCTTATCTTCGCCGTCTCGCGGCTCGCGTTCTCGCGCGAGGGGCAGGGGTCCGAAGTGACCGGCTTTCTCCATGATTCCGAAGTGCGGCTCGCGCTGTTCTTCGTCGCGACGGTGCCGCTGTTTCTATTCCTGCGCCATTTCTTCGGGGCCTATGAGGTGGCGAGCGACATGACGCTTCTGTCCGGTCTCGCCTCGCTCTGGGGATCGGTGTTCACGGTGTTTTCCTTCCTGACCACCACCGGGTTCGTCAGCGCGGCGTGGGAGTCGAGTCAGGCGTGGTCGGGGCTGTCGACACCGGGCCTTATCCTCATGGGCCTTGCGCTCGTGGGGGGCGGGGTGGCGACAACGGCGGGCGGGGCCAAGCTCCTGCGCGTCTGGGCGCTGTATCAGCACGGGCGGCGCGAACTGGACAAGCTGGTCCATCCCAACTCGGTCGCCGGGTCGGGGAGCGAGGCGCGCCACATCCGGCGCGGCGGGGCCTATATGGCATGGGTGTTCTTCATGCTCATGACCCTGTCCGTGGCCGTAGTAATGATGGCGTTTTCCTTCACCGGGGAAAACTTCGAGCAATCGGTCGTTCTGACCGTCGCTGCCCTGACCACGACAGGCCCGCTGGCCGATGTCGCGGCGTCGGAGCCGATCCGGTTCGGCACCATGTCGGTCTCGGCCAAGCTGGTTCTGTCTGCCGCGATGGTGCTCGGGCGGCTCGAACTTCTGGCCATCGTCGCGCTCCTGTCGCCCAACGTGTGGCGGCCGAGAGGGCGGCAGATCCTCCCGTGAGCCTGCCCAAGTTTTCCGCAAACCCATGATGTTTGGGGGGTTTAAATTCCCGATGCCTCCATTACACTCGATTGGAATTGGGATACTCACCTGCCGGATAACGGCAGCACGATAAAACAAGGGCAATAAGCGATGGCTGCTGACAAACAGAATTTGCAGGACGCGTTTCTGAACCATGTGCGCAAGGCCAAGGTGCCTGTCACGATCTTCCTTATCAACGGCGTGAAGTTGCAGGGGGTGATCTCGTGGTTCGACAATTTCTGCGTGCTGCTCAAGCGGGACGGGCAAAGCCAGCTCGTCTACAAGCACGCGATTTCCACCATCATGCCGTCGCAGCCGATCAATCTCTACGACGGCGACGATAGCTGATCTTGGATACGGGGACCGGTCCCGGCGTCACGCGCGCCTGGGTCATCCATCCTGAACTGACGTCCGATCAGGAGCGTCGTGACGCGGAGCCCGCGCTTGAGGAAGCCGTGTCTCTGGCCTTGGCGCTGCCGGGGTTGGAGGTCGTGGGCTCGCAGATCGTGCGCCTCGCCAAGCCCCATCCCGGCCACCTGTTCGGCACCGGCAAGACCGAGGAGCTGGCGGAGGGGATCAAGGCCAAGGACATCGAGCTCGTCCTGATCGACGGGCCGGTCAGCCCGGTGCAGCAGCGCAATCTGGAACGCCAGTGGAAGGTCAAGATCCTCGACCGGACCGGGCTTATCCTCGAGATCTTCTCGGACCGGGCCGCGACGCGCGAGGGCGTGTTGCAGGTCGAGATGGCCGCGCTGTCGTATCAGCGCACGCGGCTGGTGCGGGCCTGGACCCACCTTGAACGTCAGCGCGGCGGACTGGGCTTCGTGGGTGGCCCCGGCGAAACGCAGATCGAGGCGGACCGGCGGGCCATCGACGAGCAGCTCAACCGGCTGCGCAAACAGCTCTCCAAGGTCGTGCGGACCCGCGAGCTTCACCGCGCCTCGCGCGCGAAGGTGCCGTTTCCGGTCGTGGCGCTCGTGGGCTACACCAACGCCGGAAAGTCGACGCTGTTCAACCGGATGACCGGGGCCGAAGTCATGGCCAAGGACATGCTTTTTGCCACGCTGGACCCCACGATGCGGTCCATCGACCTGCCCGGCGGGCGGCAGGTGATCCTGTCGGATACGGTGGGCTTCATCTCGGACCTGCCCACGCAACTTGTCGCGGCCTTCCGCGCCACGCTTGAAGAGGTGCTGGGCGCGGACCTGATCTTGCATGTGCGCGACATTTCCCACGACGAGAGCGAGGAGCAGGCAGAGGACGTTCTTTCGATTCTCGCGGATCTCGGGGTCGAGGAGGACGTGCCGCTCATCGAGGTCTGGAACAAGATCGACCAGCTTCCGGCGGAGACGCGCACGGCCTATGAGACGCAGGCCGAACGCACCGAGGAGGTCGTCGCGATTTCGGCCCTGACCGGCGACGGGCTGGAGCGGCTTTACGCCGTGATCGACACCGCACTGACGCAGGACACGTTCGATCAGACGCTCGATATTCCCTTTGCCGAAGGTCGCCAGCGCGCGTGGCTGCATGACACCGGCGTCGTGGAAGACGAGACCGAGACCGAGGATGGCTGGCAGGTGCGGGTGCGCTGGACCGAAAAGCAGGCCGCCCAGTTCACCAAAGCTCATACATAGACCGACCGCCGCAAGAGGGCATCTGCGGCGGTCGGCCTACTACCGTGAGTGACGGCAGGCTGCCCGCGCGTTTGGGATCGCTAACTGAACAGCCGAGGCGGTATATGACTGCGGCAAGGGCATTTGGCTAGGGGTGGCGATCCCGCCCGTCGGCCTTTTTTTGCTGACCAAAACGTTTGTCGTCTGACCGGTTGGTCAAAAAAATCTTGAAAACAGCACCTTAGGTGCGAGGCGGCATATTTCCGCCCGTTTCGTGACGCCGCGTCGCGGATCAGGGCGTGCGGGGCAAAAGCCGGGTTGTGCCCACGGATGCGGCGCGGGCGAGCTCGGGATCGAGTGACATGGGCACATATTCGCCCCGCCGCCAGAGGTCGCCCAGATCGTCGTAATGGCGCGACAGGAAATGGCCCGACTGGCCGGTGGACGAGATGAACAGGGACGAGTCGGGGTCCGCGAAGTCATAGACGCCCCGGTAGCCCGCGCCGTGGACGTTGAGGAACGGGTCCGGCTCCCGGCCCGAGGTGCGCCCGCGCATCAGCGTGTTGTCCCCGCCCGATGTCGACTGACGGATGTTCACGAACCATTTAAGCACCGGCAAGTCGCCCAGCACCTGATGGTCATGCGTCGCCTCGTGCGCGTCGCCCCAGCGCAGGCTTTCGTAAGAGCCGCCAAAGTGTTCATCGATCCACAAAAGCGCGTCGTCGAGCGATTCCCGCGCGATCTGAGTGCAGGTCTCGGTCGGGGCTGATTGCACGACGTCGCACCAGTCCCCCGCGCCTTGGATGTCACGGTAGACGCGCTCGATGAAGATCGGTTCGAGGTGGTTGAACGCGCCCGCGAGCGGTCCAAGCTCGTCACGGATCAGTCGGTTTTGCAGCGCACGCATCCACGCCATGTAGATCAGCGGCTCCGGCAGGTGTTCGTTCATCTCGCCGTTCCAGTTGGCGAGCAGGTCGAGCGCCTGCTGGCGCTTGCGTTCGGTCGTGCCTTCCGGCGCGGCTTCGCCCGTGAACCACAGGTCGGCGCCGACGAGGGGCAGCAGGTTGCGCGCGGTGATCGAAACGGTGTCGAGTTGCGCCTCGATGAAGCTCTCGCGGGTATGCACCTCGCGGTTCTGCATCAGGAACTGCCAACGCTGAATGCGCTGGCTGTCACCCCATTCATAGCTGACGTGAAGCGGGAAAGGCCGGTCGAGCAGCTTGTTGTTCGTGTTGCCGACGATGCCGCCGGAGGGGGCGACGAACTGCGGGTTCGCGGCGTAGGCCTCGCGCCCGATCCAGCGGTTCTCGGCCCGCCAGCCGGGGGCCGGGAGACGGCCGAAGGTCATGTGCTCGGCGTCGCGCCGGGGCATTTCGCCGATTGTCTTGAGCGCGATGGTGTCACGGTCGATCATCGTGACGTTCTGGCTTGGCGCCACGAAGTCGCGCCCGGCTGCGATCCCCTGTGTGACCGATTTGGCCTGCATGAGGTTCATCGCCGCCGTCATCGAAGTGTCGTCACCGTTCAGAAGCGTCCAGCCGAGGGCGGCGACGTGACCGGCCGGGGTCACGGAGCCGAGGTTGAAGTGGGTGCCGGGCAGGACGGGGCCGTTTTCCGACCACCTGAGCGTGATCGTGACCGGGGCGGCATCGCGCACCCGGATGATCGAGGCGCGTTCGGTCAGCGCGGCCCAGCCGTCGGGTGTCTGCACCTCGCCCGTATTCTCCGGGTTCACCTTTTCGATGAACACGTCCTGATCGTCGAGGTAGGAGGAGGTGAGGCCCCAGGCGAAATCGGCAGAGCGCCCGATGAGGATCGCGGGCATCCCCGGAATGGTCGCGCCGATAACCGCGCCGGAGGCCAGCTCCATCCGCGCGAGGTACCAGATCGTCGGCGCGGTGAAGCCAAGATGCGGGTCATTGGCCAGCAGCGTGCCACCTGCCGCAGACCGGTCCGGGGCGGCCGCCCAGGCGTTGGACGCGCCGGCCAGTCCGCGCGGCGGGGCCGGGTACATGAAAGCGTCTTCGGGCGTCGTGTCATAGGCCGCATATTGCGTGGCGCCGGGTTGATCGGGGAACAGGGACGCGTAGTCGGGCAGGGCGGCCACGCCGTTTCCGGGCATGTCGGGCAGGATATCGGAGACCTGCTTTTCATCCAGTGCGAGCGACACGCGGGCGCGCAGCACCTCTTCCTCAAGATGGCCCGCGAGTTGCACGCCCATCAGCTTCATGATGGCGATGGAATCGGCGGGCACCCAGGGGGAGATGGCGTTGTCGAAGAGGAAGAACTCCGGCGCGCCACGCCCCAGCGCCTCGTCATTGACCCGGTCGAGCCAGGCGTTGACGCCGCGCGCATAGGCCTCGAGCGCCGCGGTCGTTTCGGCATCCTGATCCTCGACGGACTCGCGGGCGAGGCGGTAGAGATCGAGCCTGCGCATGAGCTCATCCGTCTTGAGCGTGCGCGCCCCGAACATCTCGGACAGCCGCCCCTGCACGGTGCGTCGCATGGTCACCATCTGCCAGAGCCGGTCCTGCGCATGGGCATAGCCGAGGCCGAAATAGACATCCGCGTCGGAACTGCCGAACACATGGGGGATGTTGGCGTTGTTGCGCACGATATCGACCTCGGCGCTCACCCCGTTCACGCTGCGGGTGACATCGTAATCCGGCAGGGAGCGGGAGGCGAGGTAATAGGTGAACGCAAGCGCGAGACCCGCGAGGACGAGGGCCGCGCTGACAAGGCGCACCATCCATTTGAAGAGAAATGCCATGGGACCCTTTGTTGACCTGTCCGCTGCCCCCGTTCATTAAAGGCTCCGACACACAGGTGCAATCAAGGGAGAGTGACATGGCCAAGTGCGCGTTTCTGGGGCTGGGCGTGATGGGATACCCGATGGCGGGCCACCTTGCCGCCAAGGGGCATGAAGTCACGGTCTACAACCGCACGGCGGCCAAGGCCGAGGCTTGGGTCAAGGAACATGGCGGGGCCTCTGCGGCGACCCCGCGCGAGGCGGCCGAGGGGGCCGAGTTCGTCATGGCCTGCGTGGGCAATGACGACGACCTGCGCGCGATCTGCACGGCCGATGACGGGGCGTTCGCGGGCATGGGCACGGGCGCGATCTTCGTTGATCACACGACGGTGTCGGCGATGGTCACCAACGACATGGCCGAGGCCGCCGCGGAACAGGGCGTGGGATACGTCGATGCGCCCGTCTCCGGCGGGCAGGCCGGGGCCGAGAACGGCGCGCTCGCCATCATGTGCGGGGGCGCCGAGGACACGTTCGCCAAGGCCGAGCCGATCATGCAGGCCTATGGCAAATCCGTGAAGCGGATGGGCGAGGTCAGCGCCGGGCAGCTCACCAAGATGGTCAACCAGATCTGCATCGCCGGGCTCGTTCAGGGCCTGTCCGAAGGTCTGGCCTTTGCCGAGAAGGCCGGGCTCGACGGGCGCGCCGTGGTCGAGGCGATTTCCGGCGGGGCCGCCGGAAGCTGGCAGATGGTTAACCGGCACGAAACGATGCTGGACGACGAATTCGAGCATGGCTTCGCGGTCGACTGGATGCGCAAGGACCTGGCCATCTGCCTGGCTGAAGGCAACCAGATGGGCGCCGCGCTGCCTGTCACGGCGCTGGTGGACCAGTTTTACAAGGATGTGCAGAACATGGGCGGGAACCGTTGGGATACCTCCTCGCTCATCCGGCGGCTGCGGTAAGCTGCCGGTCACATTTTCGCGGGGTCGTGGTGAAACCCTGCGGCCTCCGCTAGCGTGTCTTGAAGGAATGGCGCGATAGCAGACGCTTTAATCAGGGAGATTTTCATGTCCACGTTTTCCAAGTTCGCTGCGGCGCTGCCGCTCATCCTGCTGGCCGGGGCGGCCCAGGCCCATACCGACTCGGACGTGGGCGGGTTCATTTCCGGTTTCACCCACCCGATCCTCGGCTGGGACCATGTGATCGCGATGGTCGCGGTCGGTCTTTGGGGCGCGTTCCTCGGCAAGCCCGCAATCTGGATCCTGCCGGTGGTGTTCCCGCTGGTCATGGCCTTCGGCGGCGCCCTTGGTGTGCTCGGTGTGCCGATCCCGGCGGTCGAGGCGGGGATCGCCTTGTCCGGGGTCGTGCTGGGCCTCTTGATCGTCTTCGCGGTGCGTGCGCCGCTCTGGGTCGCTGCGGTGATCGTGGGGGTCTTCGCGATCTTTCACGGCCATGCGCATGGGACCGAGCTGCCGGAAGCCGCGAATCCCTTTGCCTACGGCATCGGCTTCGTGATCGGCACCGGCGCACTGCACCTTGCGGGTATCGCGCTTGGTTTGCTGGTCGGGTCGGCCGCCGGTCGGGTCGTGGTGCGCGCCGCGGGTGGTGTGATCGCGGCTGTCGGGGCGGCGTTCCTCTTCGGCGTCGCGTGAAGCGCCTCGCCCTTCTCGCCGCGCTGGTTCCCGGCGCGGCACATGCCCATGCCTTCTCGACCGGCCGGGATGCCTATGGCGCGTTCCTGGAGGGGGCGGGCGTGATCCTCGCCACCCCCGGTCTGATCCTGCCGCTGGCCGCGCTTGCCGTGACGCTGGCGTTGTGGAAGGCCGACGGCATGATGGCGGCCTGGCCCGCGTTCCTGATCGGGCAGGTTGCGGGCATGGCGCTCGCGCCGCTTGTGGGGCCGTGGATCGCGCTCGTCCCGCTGGCCTTCGGGCTGGTGCTCGGCGGGCTCGCCGCCGTGGCGCCGCTTGGGCGACTGGGGCCTGCGCTACCGGTTCTGGCGGGCCTCATGGGGGGCGTGGTAATGGCCGCCTCGCTGGAGGGGCATACGGTCACCGAGATCGGGGTCGCGATCCGGCTGGGGTTGTTCGTTGCGGCGAACATCGCGACAGCGGCCATCGCGGGCCTCGCCCGATCCATGCTGGAACGCTGGGACGGGGAGGTGACGCGCATCGGCTGGCGCGTCGCGGCGTCATGGATCGCGGCGATCCTCGTGCTCTACCTTGCCTTCGCCATGACCGGCGCGACGGCCTGAGGCGTCAGTCGGCGAAGACCGTGTCGCTGTACTAGCCACACGGTCCGAGCGCCTCACACCGCGTCAGGGCAGGATGCGGGTGTATTTCGATCCTTCGACGGTCGCGCCGACGATCAGGCCCGCTGTGCCGAAGACCATCGCAACGACGGGGGAAGAGCCCGCCAGCGTGTCTGCCGAGAACCGGTCGCCTTCGTTCACGACGGCGTATTTCACGTCCGCGCCCGCGACCCAGCCGGGGGAATAGCGGAACTCGCCCAGGGCATCCTCGGTCATGAAGAACAGCACATGCGCGTATTGCTGCGCGCCGATCTGGATGCCGATGCTGGCCTTGGTCTGGGAATAGTAGTCCACCGTCGCCCCGCCGACCCGGAGCGCGCCGCGCCCATAGGCGCCGCCGACCAGAACGCCGGCCTCGGTCACCAGCGGCATGACCAACATGCCGACCGACTTGTCGCGCAGATCCGTCGCCTCGGGATAACTGGAGAAAAGGTAGTTCAGCGTCGCATCGACCCGCGCGTCGATGGTGCCGGAGCCTTGGGATGCAAGGCCGTTGTCGCAGCCCGCAAGTGCGAGGCTCGCACCTGCGCCGCCCGCGACCAGAAGGAATCCGCGTCTGGTGTATGTGTTCATTGCCCGTCGCCTCATGTCTGGCTGCCGGGTCTGCGCCCGGATTGGGCCAGAGTCTACGCGAAGCGGGGCAGGCTGTCACGCCGCCGTGAGAGGGTGGCGGAAATTCGCGCGTGGCTCAGGCCAGACGCACGACCATGAGCACGGCAACGTAGTGCGTGGCGGCGGCAGCGAGGACGTGGCCGTGCCAGATCGCGCGGGCGTAGGGCAGGGCCTTGTGGTAGAAAATCGTGCCGACGGTGTAGACCAGTCCGCCGATGACCAGCAGGACCAGCGCGGCGGCGGGAAGGGCCGCGACGATGGGGCCGATGGCGGCGAGGCAGAGCCAGCCCTGCGCGATGTAAAGCCAGAAGCCCAGCCGCTCGATCCGGTCGAACCAGATCACCTTGAGCGACACCCCGATGAGCGCGATGGCCCAGCTTGCCGTGGCGAGTGCGATGCCATAGCCGCCGCCGACCCCGATCAGCGCGACCGGCGTGTAGGTTCCGGCGATCATCAGGTAGATGGCCGCGTGGTCGAACCGGCGCAGCACCGCGCGGGTGGGGGCATGGAGCGTCATGTTGTAGGCCGCCGAGAAGGCGAAGGTGGCGATGAGGCCGATGGCATAGGGCACGAGGGCCGCGAGATGCGCCCCCTCGACCGAGAGCGCCGCCCATGTCAGCAGCACGCTGGCCCCGGCGACAGCCGCCACCACGCCGATGACGTGGAGCACGCCGTCGGCGATGTGTTCGGCAAGGGTTTCTTTCAGCACAAAGCGGGTCATGACCTCAGTGTAACGCGTGAAACAGCGAAGGTTCCGTTAACGTAACGGTCACTTTGCCGCTTTTTCGGCAAGGCGCCGCCTACCAACTGCCCGAGGCGCCGCCGCCGGAGCTCGACCCGCCCCCGAAGGAGCCGCCCGAGGAGGACGAGGAGGAGGAACTTGTAATCATCGGGATCGTGTAGGGGATGATCGAGTGGTGGCCGCAATGCGGGCAATCGGTGATCTTTTCGCCCGTGCCGGTGCGGGAGCGGGTCGCGGCCTGAAGCCGGTTGCGCTTGGTTTGGATGCCGCGCTCGCCACAGTTGGGGCAGCGCGACAGCCGGTCGCGGATCTGCCGTGAAAACGCGGCAAGCAGGCCGCCGCCCACCGCCAGCACGCCGATGACCCAGCCGAGCACGCCGCCGCCGCCGTCGGAGCGGGGGGCAGGTTCTTCGCCGTTCCAGTGGGCATAGGCGATACGGTCGATCACGGCGTCCGTACCGTCTTCGATGCCTTCGGCGTACTTGTCGTTGCGGAATTTGGGCAGGAACACGCGGTCGATGATGTCCTGCGCCTCGCGGTTGAAGCCGCTGCCGTAGCCCGACCCCAGTTCGACGCGCATCTGCCGGTCGTCGCGCAGGACGAGGATCAGGATGCCGTCGTTCCTCGAGGCGTCACCGATACCCCAGTGATTGAACAGGCCGGTGGCGAAGTCTTCCATCGTGTTGGTGGGCGTGAAGCCGCCGCGCGAGCCCAGAGTGAGGACCGTCGCCTCGACCCCGGTTTCCTCGCGCAGCACTTCGAGCTGGCGTTTGACGCGGGTCTCCACGTCGTCGGGCAGGACGTTGGCGTAGTCGTTGACGTAGGTGTTTTCATAAACCGGCCAGCTTTGCGCGCTGGCCAGCGTGGGCCACAGGAGGGCGAGGACGGCGACGAGTCGGATCATGGCAGGCTCCCGGCGATCTCGGAGAGAACGTCGGGGACCATCATGACATCTTCGCGGGTCACGTCAAACTGCCCGACCTGCATCCGGATGACATAAGCGCCCTCATGCGTGGTCTGGGTCAGGTAGATGCGGCCGTCGCGGTTCACGGCGTCAAGCAGCCGCGCGGTGGTCGCATCGTCGCGGTAGCGGAAGGTGAAGAGCGACAAGATCGGTTCGGTGACGATCTCGAACCCGTCGAGGGCCGCGATGGCGTCACGGGCTTCGACGGCCCAAGTGACGTGGTTTCGCAAACGTGAGCGCAGGCCTGCAAGCCCTTCGGATCGCACGAGAAACCAGATCTTGAGTGCGCGGAACCGGCGACCGAGGGGGAGCGTCCATTCGTTGTAATTGACGATTTCCTCCGCGCCAGGGGTTTGCAGGTAGTCGGGGCGCAGGCCCATCGCCTGAATCTGTGGTCCGGGGTCGCGCAGGAACTGGATCGAGCAGTCGAACTGCGCGCCGAGCCATTTGTGCGGGTTGAAGACAATTGAATCAGCTTTCTCAACACCGGCCCACAAGTCCCTGAATTCCGGGCAGATCATGGCGGACCCCGCCCAGGCCGCATCGACATGCGTGGGCAGGTCATGGGCGCGGGCGACGTCGATACAGGCGCCGATGTCGTCGCAGGCCCCGATGGACGTGCCGCCGGTGGCGAGCACGACGCCCGCGGGTGTGTGGCCCGCTTCGAGGTCCGCGCGGATCGCGGCATCGAGCGCGGCGGGGTCCATCGAAAAGAGCGGGTCGCCCGCCTTGCCGGGCACTTTCACGAGGTTGTTCTGACCGATGCCGCACAGGCGCACAGCCTTGTCGACGGATGAGTGTGTCTGTGCCGAGGCGTAGATGCGCAGGCGCGGAGCACCTGAAAGCCCGTCGCCAATCCCCTGAAACCCAAGTGCTTTCTCGCGCATCGTGGTGACGGCGGAGAAGGTCGCGGTGGTGGCGCTGTCGTGGATCGTGCCGGTCAGGTCGCCCGGCAGGCCCATTGCATCGCGCATCCAGTCGATGACGAGCGCCTCCATCTCGTTCGCCGCCGGGGCCGTCTGCCAGAGCATCGCTTGGGCGGAGATGGCGTTGGCCAGTTGCTCGGCCAGCATCGAGGCGGGCGCGGCGTTGGCGGGGAAGTAGGCGAAGAACCGGGGGTGCTGCCAGTGGGTCATGGCGTCGGGCACGAGGCGGGCGAAATCGTCGAAGATCGTCTCGATCGGTTCGGGCTCTTCTGGCGCCGGCCCTTCGATCCGGGCGCGGAAGGCGCCGGGGGCGGTGTCGGGGCGCACGGGGCGCTCGCGCAGCCCCGCGTGATAGTCGCGCGCCCAGTCGGCGGCGCGTTTCGACCAGTGATTGAGGTCTTCGTGATCCACCCCGGGCCTCCCTTGTTTAACGTGTTAAGGAGTAGCGGCCCTGTCAGGCTTTCTCAAGGGCCTCGATGATCGGAGAGAAATCCGTGGCCTTCAGGCTGGCCCCGCCCACGAGCGCGCCGTCCACGTTGGACACGCCGAAAATCTCGGCCGCGTTGCCCGGCTTGACCGACCCGCCGTACAGGATGCGCGCGGACCGACCCACGCCGGAGCCGAAGCGTTGTTCGAGACGCGAGCGGATGAAATCGTGGACCTCGCCGATCTGGTCGAGCGTCGGGATCTTGCCGGTGCCGATGGCCCAGATGGGCTCATAGGCGATGACAAGCGTGTCGCCGGTCACGGCATCGGGGATGGAGCCTGCGAGCTGGCCGGCGATGATGTCGAGCGTATTGGCCGCGTCGCGTTCTTCAAGCGTTTCACCCACGCAGATGACGACCTTGAGACCCGCAGCCAGTGCCGCGCGGGCTTTTTCGCGCACGTCCTGATCGGTCTCCTCGTGGTCCTCGCGGCGTTCGGAATGGCCCAGGATGACATAGCTCGCCCCGGCGTCGGCCAGCATTCCCGCCGAAATGTCGCCGGTATGCGCGCCGTTTTCGGCCTTGTGGCAGTCCTGTCCGCCAGTCGCGATGGCGCTGCTGGCGGCCTCAGAGAGGCGATGGAGGAGCGTGGCGGGTGGACAGAGCAGGATCTCGACCCCCGCGCCCTGGTGTGTGTCGCAGATCGTGCGGACCTCGGCGAGTTCCGCGCCGGTTCCGTTCATCTTCCAGTTGCCTGCTGCCAGTTTGCGCCGCATCTGCCTCTCCCCATCCGGATTTGGTGTGAGGGTAACGCGCGGGGCCGGAAGGACAAGGGGTCAGAGTGCGGCGAGTGCGCGCCGGGCCCAGTCGGTCGCGATCTCGGGGTCGTCCACCGCCGCGTCGGGGAGGGTCCAGTAGCCCATGGTGCGCCCGTCCTCCATCGAGAACTTGGACGCGCCTTCGTCCGCGAGCGCAGCGGCGAAGTCGCCCTTGGCCTTGAGATAGATCTGACCGGAGGCCGAGATGATCGCGAAGATCTGGCCGTCGCAATAGAAAGAGGCGCCACCCATCATCTTGCGATGCGTGACGCCTTCCAGACCTTCGAAAACCTCGTAGACATGCGCGATGTCGTCATCCGAGACGCTCACTCGGCGGCTCCGATGTTCTCGTCGAACTTGATCGACTCGCCGCAGCCACATTCGTCGACCACGTTGGGGTTGCGGAACTTGAACCCGCTTTCCAGCAGGGACGTCTCATAGTCGATCTCGGTCCCGAACAGGAACATCTGGGCCATCGGCGCGATCATCACCACCGCGCCGTCCTGTTCGACGACCTCGTCGTTCTTGTCGACCTCGTCGACGTAATCCATCGTGTATTCCATGCCCGCGCAGCCGCCCTTCTTGACGCCGATGCGCAGGCCCTTATGGCCGTCCTTCTCCATCAGGCGGGCGATCTGGGCCGCGGCCTTGTCGGTGAGGGTTACGGCCTGTTTGCCGGGAATACCGAACATGGGTGACTCCTTTTCCTTACTTTGAAGGTAAGGTTTCTGCGGTGCGTTCTCAAGCACCCCGGCGGGGCCGGGCGGTGCGACGGGCCGCGACGGGCGCGGCCGGTCCGTGTGTTACATGAAGCCCAGCTCAAGCCGCGCTTCGTCGGACATCATGTCCATGCCCCAGGGCGGATCCCAGGTGAGTTCCACGTCGACACCCTTGACCCCCTCGACGGGGCTGATCGCGTCGACGATCCAGCCCGGCATCTCACCCGCCACCGGGCAGCCCGGCGCGGTGAGGGTCATGGCGATGAAGACGTCGTTTTCGTCCGAAATGTCGATCGTGTAAACGAGGCCGAGGTCATAGATATTCACCGGGATTTCCGGGTCATAGACCGAGCGGCATGCATCCACCACCTTCTCGTAGAGCGGGTGATCGGTGCTCGACGGTTGGATGAGGGGCGCTCCCTCCATCTTGGGGCTTTCGGTGTTCATCACGCGTCCTTACAATTCCTGACTGAACATATAGGTTTTTGCGTTCCCGAGGTCTAGGGGGGCGAAACGGTGCGATTTGGGGTGTTTCGGGGGTGTTTGGCGCACGAAACGGTGAGGAGCGCGGTTTGGCCCGGGGCGCGAACGGTGCCGATGTGGTCAGGTGGCGGCCATGTGCGGGGATTCGACGGCATGAGGGTCGTTGACGGGGCAATCGGACCACATCACGTCTGAACCCCATCCGCGCGCCCCGTGTTGGGGCAGACACAATTGCATTGGAGGACAACATGAGCGACCTGACGAACAAGAGCTGCAAGGACCTTCCCGCCGATACGCCGCAACTGACGGGCGCGGCGCTGGACGAGATGACGGCGCAGATCAGCAGCGAGTGGAGCGTGGACGGCGATACGCTCACCCGTCGTTACAAGACCAAGGGCTTCGCGAAGGCGCTGATGCTGGTCAACGGCGTCGGCTACCTGGCCGAGGCCGAGGACCACCATCCGGATATCAAGCTGGGCTACGGCTATGCCGAGGTGAGCTTCACCACCCATTCGGTCGGCGGGTTGTCGGAAAACGATTTCATCTGCGCGGCCAAGCTGGACGCGATGTTCGGCTGAGGCGCGTCCGCGTCCGGTCCGCCATATTCAGACCGGACGCGGGGCCGTGAACGTTGCCGCATGAGGCCGGGCGCGGTAGAGACAGGGACAGGACCCGGGGGGCAGCGGACGGACGATGGCAGGGCAGATGGACGGCGTCACGGGAGAGACCGGGTGAGCGGGATCGCACGCCTGATCGGCGTGTTGGCTCTGACTTTTCTGGCCGCATGTTCCGACCGGGGCGAGCCGGCAGCCGCGCAATTTTCATCAAAGAGTGTGATGGCACCGTTCGAGGAAGGTGGCTGGCCGGAATACCTGCGCCGTCTCGATCTGAAACCGGGTAAGGATTATGTGATCCTCGCCTATGTTCCCCCCGCCAATCCCATCGACCTGTCATCGCCCGAGAAGGCGCGGGGCACCTTGGCGCGCCTCGTGTTCGACCAGTTGGGCGCGATGGAGGCCGGGACGACCATCGGCCACCTGATCGTCGGCTGGCAATGCGGCGGCGTGCGCGGCATGACCTCGATGACCGGGGAGCAGGACCTTCAGGGCCAGCGGATGTTCCTGACAGGCTGGGGCGTGACGCCGATCCTGTCCACTTTCTTCGACGGCGATATCGTGCCACTCGCCGAGTTTCCCGAAGCGCAGAACCGCGCGTTGACCGAGGGGCGCGGCGTTGTCGTGGCGAGCGAGGTGTCGGCGGCCCGATGTGCCGCGGCGCGCGCGGAGGTGGCAGAGTTCGAGACGCACCCGGACGCGCCGCACGAGAACTACAGCCTCGTCCTGCGCCCCGATCTTTATGAGGGCGGCGGGTGTCTGTCCTTCGCGATGCATGTGGCGGCGAAGGCGGGCGTGATGCCGCGCCTTCCGGCACTGGTGCGCCGTGACGTTGACCTCAGGGCTGTGCAACTGGGGGCGCGGGAGGTGGCGCCGGCGCAGGTGGACGTCTACCGCGCGCCGGGTCATCCGGAGGCGCCGGTCGGCTGGCTCGAGGTGCTGCTCCGGCGGTGGGATGAGGGGCCGGTGATCGACACGGTGACGGTGCCGTCGGGCGAGGCGATCATGGCCGCGCTGGTCTATGCCGGGGTCGGGGTGCAGGCGAAGACCGATCCACGCTACAGCCGCATACTGAGCCGGGACGACCCTGTCATCGGGGCGGCGGCGACCTATGGCCTGCAATGGGGCTACAGTTATCCGGTGCGCCGGATCTCCGATCCGGGCGGGGTGCGGGCGGTCGTGCTGGAACGTAGCTGAGGTAATGCAAAGGCGCGCGGCTTCGCCGCGCACAGGTTTTGCGCCCGTGCGCCTACGGCGCCGGCGCGCGGTAGGCGGGGGCTCTGCCCCCGCACCGCATGTTTAACGCGGGGGGCTCTGCCCCCGCACCACATCATTACGCGGGGGCGCTGCCCCCGCACCCCCGAGGTTTCCTGAAACAGAGAAGATCAGGACGCGGTTTGTTTGCGGCGGCGTTTGGGAACAGGGCGGGCGCGGCGCTCGACCTCGTCGAACAGCAGGCCCGTCAGGTTCTTCTGGGTCGCGCCTTCGATCCCCTCGAAGCCGGGGGAGGAATTCACCTCGAGCACCTTGGGGCCGGTCTCGGACCGGAGCAGATCGACGCCCGCCACCGAGAGGCCGAAGGCGCGGGCGGCGCGCAGGGCCGTGCGCCGTTCCTCGGCCGTGATGCGCACCTTGGTGGCCGAGCCGCCCCGGTGGAGGTTCGAGCGGAAATCGCCGTCGGCCCCGGTGCGTTTCATGGACGCCACCACCTTGGCCCCGATGACGAGGCAGCGGATGTCCTCGCCCGCGGCCTCTTTCACGAAGTGCTGAACGAGGAAATTGGCCTTCAGCCCCCGGAAGGCGTCGATGACGGATTCCGCCGCCTTGCGGGTTTCGGCCAGGACCACGCCGCGTCCCTGGGTGGATTCGAGCAGTTTGACGATCAGGGGCGCGCCACCCACGAGGCCCACGAGGTTCGCGTTGTCCTTGGGCGAGGCGGCGAAGGCGGTGTCGGGCATGCCGATCCCGGCCTTGGCCATGAGCTGATGCGCGAAAAGCTTGTCGCGCGAGCCGCCGATGCCCGCCGAGCCGTTCAGGCAGAAGGTGCCGATGGTTTCGAACTGGCGCACGACGGCGGTGCCGTAGGTGGTGATCGAGGCGCCGATGCGGGGGATGACCGCGTCATAGACCGGCAGGCGCGCGCCGTCGTAATGGACCTCGGGCGCGAGCGCGTTGATCGCCATGTAGCAGCGGGTGGTGTCGATCACCTCGACCGTGTGGCCGCGTGCCTCGCCCTCTTCGACGAGACGCCGGGTGGTATAGTTGTTCTCGCGCGACAGGACGCAGACGCGCAGCGCGCGGCGGGGCTGGGCGCGGGGCAGGTCGGAGGTGTGGTAGACATCGTAGCCCAGCTCCGGCTGGAGGTGGCGTTCGTGCGCCGAGATGGTGATGTGGTCGAGCAGGGCTTGCCGTCCGAGCAGCATCCGCGAGGCCATCGTCTCGCGGTTGGTGAGCGTCACCTCGATGGGCCAGCTCTGGCCGCCGACCGAAAGGGTCGTCTGGATCACGATGCGATTTTCGCTTTCGCCGTTCGATGACGTGACCTCGCGCCGGTCGATCACGGAGGCCGAGCAGGGCACGACTATATCGTCGCGTCCCGGTACCGGGCGCAGGGTGAAGCGGACCTTGGGGTCGGAGGAGGGGCCGAACGTCTCGATCTCGTCGGCATGGAGCGCGGAGGTCCGCGCGCCGGTGTCGATCTTGGCCTTGACCGAGGGGATTCCGAGTTCCGGGAG
Source organism: Maritimibacter sp. UBA3975 (assembly GCF_002384975.1). Classification (NCBI taxonomy): domain Bacteria; kingdom Pseudomonadati; phylum Pseudomonadota; class Alphaproteobacteria; order Rhodobacterales; family Roseobacteraceae; genus Maritimibacter; species Maritimibacter sp. UBA3975. The sequence continues at coordinate 52,485 of NZ_DGCP01000007.1, read as the reverse complement.
CGAAAGCCATTCCTCCCACCCGAAGTGGAGCGGTGTGCTGGTCATGGTCTCTCCCTGTCTCGTCTGTCGTCTTGCGTTTTTCCGACCCCTAGCATGGATTGCGGGGCGCGCGACAGGGGAAGGCGCCGCTCGCTTGCCCTGAAATGCGACCGGGCGTATGGGACGGGCATGACAGAGCGTTTCTCATTTTCCCTTGGCGCGACGGATGGCGCGGCCCGCACCGGCCTCATCTCGACCCCGCGCGGCGACATCCGCACCCCGGCCTTCATGCCGGTGGGCACGGCGGCGACGGTGAAGGCGATGCTGCCCGAAAGCGTGGCGGCGACCGGGGCCGATATCCTGCTGGGTAACACTTATCACCTGATGCTCCGGCCCGGGGCCGAGCGGGTGGAACGGCTGGGCGGGCTGCACCGGTTCATGAACTGGGACAAGCCGATCCTGACCGACAGTGGCGGGTTCCAGGTGATGAGCCTGGCCGATCTGCGCAAGCTGACCGAGGACGGGGTGACGTTTCGCAGTCATGTGGACGGGTCGAAACATATGCTCAGCCCTGAGACGAGCATGGAAATACAGCGGCAGCTCGGGTCGGACATCGTGATGTGTTTCGACGAGTGTCCCGCGCTGCCCGCGGACGAGGCGACGGTGGCGCAGTCGATGCGGCTGTCGATGCGGTGGGCGCAGCGCTCGCGCGATGCCTTTGGCGACCGGCCGGGTCACGCGCTCTTCGGTATCCAGCAGGGGGGCGTGACGGAGGAGTTGCGCGGCGAGAGTGCCGAGGCGCTGAAGGCCATCGGGTTCGAAGGCTATGCGATCGGCGGGCTGGCCGTCGGTGAGGGGCAGGAAGCGATGTTTGGCGTTCTGGATTATGCGCCGGGGATGCTGCCCGAGGACAAGCCGCGCTACCTGATGGGGGTGGGCAAGCCAGACGACATTCTGGGCGCGGTCAAGCGCGGGGTGGACATGATGGATTGCGTCCTGCCGTCACGGTCGGGGCGCACGGGTCAGGCCTGGACGCGCCGCGGGCAGGTCAACATCAAGAACGCGCGCCATGCGGACGATCCGCGCCCGCTGGACGAGGCCTGCACCTGTCCGGCCTGCACCGGGTATTCGCGTGCCTATCTGCACCATGTGTTCCGGGCGGGCGAGATGATCTCGGGCATGCTGCTCACATGGCACAACCTGCATTACTACCAAGAACTGATGGCGGGGATGCGGGCGGCCATCGCAGAGGGGCGCTTCGCCGTGTTCGAGGCGGATTTCCACGCGCTTCGCGCCGAGGGCGACATCGCGCCGCTCTGACCCTAGCCCCGCGCCGACAGAGACCCCAGCGACGGGAAGGCACGGCGTCGTTCCTTTCCGGGCGGGCGTTCGGGCTGGTATCCGATGGCATCGAACAACTCGCGCCGGCCCGAGGCAGCGCGCGCGGCGGCGCGGGAACTGTGCCGGGCGCGCAGAGCGGCGCGCTCGATGAGCAGGAGGCGGCGATCCATCATGCGCCCGAGCGTATCGTCCAGATAACCGCGCAGCGCCCGACGCAGTGGCAGGGCCGTCATGACATGGTCAAGCTCGATGCGCCGCCGCCGCCCTTCGTCGATGATCCGGAAGGTGGTGAGGCCCTCGGAGGCCGGGTCTTCACGTTCGGTGCCACTGAAGCTGTAGAGCATGGTGACCGAGCGCATGAGGTCCATTTCCTTGATTTCCACCAGTGACTCGAACCGTCTGTGCGGAGGGAGCCAGTGGATCATCCGAATGTGCCGGCGCGTGGCGTCGGTGTATTCGATCGAAACGACCTCGGGTTCAGCACATTCGTCGAGGTGGCCGGGGGTCGGGACGAGCCCGTACCAGAGTTCGCGCGGCGAAAGCTGGGAATAGCCGTGCGCCCGCAGCCGCATCCTGCGGGGCTTGAGAACCCGGTCCGACCAGCGCCCGAGGGTGAGGCCCGCTGTGAGCGCGATGACGACGAGATAGAGGATCGTCGCCGAGATCAAGTTCACCTCTGGGTTGGCCAGGTTGAAATTGGACGCCGGAAACACCCGCCCGATCACGACGAATATGAGGTTGGCGAGGGCGGCCAACTCTACCGCATGGCGCTGTTTCGGCAAGTAACGCGTGACGAGCGGCAGGGCGCAGATGATCGCAAGCGCCACGACAGCCTCGCTGGGCAGTCCGGGTGCCACATCCGGCACGAAGTCATACCCCACCAGCGTCGCGAGGAGGATCAGGGTCGCCGAGAAGACGAGCCGTTTCCGGTCACGATACAGGGTCTGTTTGAAACGGGTGAGCATGGCGGCAGCCTCCGTGAAAGAGATTGCCGGAATGGGCACCGAACTTGGCGAATTTGTGGCAGTCGGCGCGCGGAAATCCTAACTGGTTAACGGCGCATAGGCCGGGTCATTCGGCCGCGGATGCCATCAACGGCGGTCGGGGGCGAAGCCGCTCATCTCCCTGGCCCTTGGGGCGCAGCACGCCGCCGACCGCAAGGCTCTCGCGCCGGGCGGCTTCCTTGGATTTGGTCGAGCCGGCCGCGCTTTCCAGCTGGGCGAGGCGTTCATCCTCGATCCGCCCGAGGCTGTCGTCGATCCAGTCGAACAACACCTTGCGCAGGGGCCGGTTGTGGTTGAACTCGGTGATGTAGATCACGCGCCGGTCGACGAGGTCGATCATCTTCACGGCCCGCAGTCCGCGCAGCAGCCGTTCCTTGCGCTCCTCGTCCTGACGCACCCAGCGATAGACGATGTAGGCACCGGGGAGGTAATCCTCGATCTGGTGGAATTCTTCGATCTTCTTGGCGGGCGGTGCCCACCGGATGATCCGCACGCGGGAGCGTTCGCGGTCCACCCAGTCGACCGAAAGAACATCGGGATCATGCAGCATCTCGCGGCGTCCGGGTGTGGGAACGAAGCCATGCCACAGGGTGTCGGATTCCAGCTTGATCGTGGTGAGACGCGTCGTATTGCGCGAGCGTCGCATCGTGAGCAGCTTGTCCGACCAGCGGCCATAGAACAGGAAGTGCACGAACAGCCCGGTGGTGATCAGCCCGGCGATCGAGCGTGCGCCGCCCTCGGTGATCGTGAGAAGCGAGAAGGCGGAGCCCGGAAAGACCCGGCCCAGGACGGCCGCGCCAAAGAGCGTGAGGCCGATGGGCGTGTAGGCGTGGCGCAAGCTGGGCAGGGCGAGGCCCGCTGCGATCAGGAAGGTGCCGACGAAGACCAGCAGGCCGATCCCGGCCCCGACCTCCATCACGCCGGGCGGGAAGAGGTCGGACTTGTTCCAGGTCTCGACAACCCCCGCGCCGAACAGCAAGGCGAACAGCACCGCGATGCGGCGTCGGTCCCTGTGCAGGCGTCGGATCATTCGTGTGAACATGGTCTCGTCCTTGGTTATCCTAAAGGTATCTTAAGAAATGGGGGCGGGAGTGCGGCGAAATGGGTCGGAAATGTGAAATTCGGTAGGAGTTTGTTTGGCTTCGGCCGACAATAGCGGTGGGTTTTCCGTACTGTCTGGAAAGGCTGTCTCATTGGCGGCGACAATGCGGCGAAGAAAGCCGGATAGATCACGGCGCGAATTGGACCTAAATTCGCGGCTGCGAGCCCTTGTCGTTCCGGGTGCTCACAGGCACTATGGCTTGAACGAGGCGTTACAGATCTGCTTGAAACCGGGGCGCAAGACCCCCAGATCTGTCAGGCGAACAGAGGGGACGGTCCGTGCTGCCGATGATCGGGGCCGGGCGTCTTGCCGAGATAAGGAACAGTCATGACCGAGCAACCGAAACAAATCCATCCCGTGCTCCCGCTGCGCGACATCGTGGTTTTCCCCCACATGATCGTGCCGCTCTTCGTCGGCCGCGAGAAGAGCGTCAAGGCGCTGGAGGAAGTGATGGCGGACGACAAGCAGATCCTGCTGTCGAGCCAGATCGACCCGGCAGAGGACGATCCCAGCGAAGAGGGTATCTACCGCGTCGGCGTTCTCGCCAATGTGCTCCAGCTGCTCAAGCTGCCGGACGGCACGGTAAAAGTGCTGGTCGAAGGCCAGGCACGGGTGAACATCACCAATTTCCTGTCCAACCCCGACTTCTTCGAGGCCGAGGCGGAAATCCTGCTTGAAACCGTCAGTGACGAGGCCGCCGCCAATGCGCTGGTCCGGTCCGTGACGGAGGAGTTCGAGCGGTACGCCAAGGTCAAGAAGAACATCCCCGAAGAGGCGCTGGCCGCCGTGTCCGAGACGCGCGAGCCGGCCAAGCTTGCCGACCTTGTCGCGGGCCATCTGGGTGTCGAGGTGGATCAGAAGCAGGAGCTTCTCGAAACCCTGCCCATCGATGAGCGGCTCGAGAAGGTCTATGGCCTGATGCAGGGCGAAATGTCCGTCCTTCAGGTCGAGAAGAAGATCAAGACCCGCGTGAAGAGCCAGATGGAGCGCACGCAGCGCGAGTACTACCTGAATGAGCAGATGAAGGCCATTCAGAAGGAGCTTGGCGAAGACGGCGAGGGTCAGGACGAGATCGCCGAACTCGAAAAGCGGATCGAGGAGACGAAACTCTCCAAGGAAGCGCGCGAGAAGGCCGAGGGCGAGCTCAAGAAGCTCAAGAACATGAGCCCGATGAGCGCCGAGGCGACCGTCGTGCGCAACTACCTCGACTGGATGCTGTCGATCCCGTGGGGCGTGAAGTCGCGCGTGAAGAAGAACCTCGACAACGCCCAGAAGGTGCTCGATCAGGACCACTACGGGCTCGAGAAGGTCAAGGAGCGCATCGTCGAGTATCTCGCGGTGCAGCAACGCTCGAAAAAGCTGCGCGGCCCGATCATGTGCCTTGTGGGTCCGCCGGGTGTCGGTAAGACCTCGCTCGGCCAGTCCGTGGCCAAGGCGACGGGGCGTGAGTTCATCCGCATCTCGCTGGGCGGCGTGCGTGACGAAAGCGAGATCCGCGGTCACCGCCGGACCTATATCGGGTCCATGCCGGGCAAGATCATTCAGGCGCTGAAAAAGGCCAAGACGACGAACCCGCTCATCCTGCTCGACGAGATCGACAAGATGGGGCAGGACTTCCGCGGTGATCCGGCGTCGGCCATGCTTGAAGTGCTGGACCCGGAGCAGAACTCGACCTTCGTGGACCACTACCTTGAGGTGGAATACGACCTCTCGAACGTCATGTTCCTGACCACGGCGAACTCCTACAACATGCCGGGGCCGCTTCTGGACCGGATGGAGATCATCTCGCTCGCGGGTTACACCGAGGACGAAAAGCGCGAGATCGCCAAGCAACACCTGGTCGACAAGCAGGTCAAGAACCACGGTCTGCGCAAGGGCGAGTTCACGGTGACCGATACGGCCCTGACCGATATCATTCGTTACTACACCCGCGAGGCGGGGGTGCGGAACCTCGAACGCGACATCGCGAAACTGGCACGGAAGGCCGTGACCAAGATCGTGCGCAAAGAGGAAGAGAAGGTCGAAGTGACGCCGGAGACGCTCGAGGATTACTTGGGCGTGCGCAAGCATCGCTACGGTCTGGCCGAGAAGGAAGATCAGATCGGCGTCGTGACCGGGCTGGCTTGGACCAGCGTGGGTGGCGACCTGCTTCAGATCGAGGCGCTGCGCCTGCCGGGCAAGGGTCGGATGAAGACGACCGGCAAGCTGGGCGATGTGATGAAGGAGTCCATTGATGCGGCGGCGAGCTATGTCCGCTCCATCGCGCCGGAAATCGGGGTGAAGCCGCCGAAGTTCGACCGCTGGGATATCCACGTCCACGTTCCCGACGGGGCGACGCCCAAGGACGGGCCGTCCGCCGGTCTTGCCATGGTGACGTCCATCGTGTCGGTGCTGACGCAGATACCGGTGCGCAAGGACATTGCCATGACGGGCGAAGTGTCGCTGCGCGGGAATGCCATGCCCATCGGCGGGCTGAAGGAGAAACTGCTCGCAGCGCTTCGTGGCGGGATCAAGACCGTGTTCATTCCGGAAGAGAACGTGAAGGACCTGTCCGACATTCCCGAGAACGTGAAGGCGGGGCTGGACATCATCCCCGTGACGCATGTGAGCGAGGTGTTGGAGCAGGCGCTGACCCGCAAGCCCGAGCCCGTGGAATGGGACGAGGCTGCCGAGGAGGCCGCTGCGGCCGCGGCGGCACGGACCGAGGGTGAACGCGCCCCGATCGCCCACTAGGCGCAACCGATTTGAAACGACCGGGGCCGGGCGCACATCTTGTGCCCGGCCCCATATTTTGTTGGGGGCGCCAAGCTGCCCCCTTTATTTGTTAACCAAATCGTTATAGGTTTGCTTCAGGTGTGAAGCCGGATGAGCCGGACCCACGCCTTTCATGAGAACCGGCCAAAGAAGCCGGGCTATCACACAGGCATTTTTAGCATGGTAACGAGCACGAAAAAGAGCAGCACGAAATCCAAGGCTACTGCGACCTCCAGCCGGGCGAAATCCGCCCCGACCAAGACGGCGGCCGCCTCCGGCGAGATTGACGCCGCGGTCGCAGCCGAGGCCGAGGGCCTGGTGGCCCCTGAGGACAAGCCGGCGGCCGCCCCTGTTCAGGGCGTGACACGCCCGGTTCCGGCGACCGGCAGCAACGATGACGACGGCCCGGACGGCAAGATGGTCAAGAAGGACCTGATCGACCGCGTGGTCGCGCGGTCCGGCGTCAAGCCGCGCTATGTGCGGCAGGTGACAGAGGCGCTTCTGATCGAACTGGGCAGCATGCTGGAAGAAGCGGAAATCCTGCAACTTCAGCCACTTGGTACCGTGAAGGTCCAGCGCCGCAAGGACGTGGACGATGGCGAAGTCATCATCACGAAGGTGAAGCGGAAAAAGCCCGAGGGCGACGGTAACGACCCCCTTGCAACCGCTGCCGAGTGACGCTAATTAGCGCGCCACGGCGGGTGATTAGCTCAGTGGTAGAGCGCTTCGTTCACATCGAAGATGTCAGGAGTTCGAATCTCTTATCACCCACCATTCTCCACCCGGAGACACGAGGGCGCGGCTTCTGCCGCGCTTTTGTCGTTTGAGGGCGCGTGATGCTGCCCGAGCTTTATGTCCTTCGCCACGGTGAAACCCATTGGAACGCGGCGCGCCGGATTCAGGGCCAGCACGAGTCGCGGCTGAATGATCGCGGTCATGCGCAGGCCGCCGGCATGGCGCGAAGCCTCGCGGCGCAGGGGGTCACGGGGGCGACTCACGCGCTGCGGTCCTCGCCACTGATCCGGGCGCGCGAAACCGCCGAGCATGTCGCCAGCGCGATGGGTGTGACTGGGCCGGTCGCGACGGATGACGACCTGAAAGAGCTCTACATGGGAGACTGGCAGACCCTGATGTACGACGACCTCATCGCGCAAGGCACGGGGCCGCGCGCGGGAGACAGCCACCTCGACTGGTGCCTGCGCGCGCCGGGTGGGGAGCGGCTCGATGCCTTCTGGGACCGGGCGGGGCGGGTGCTGGAACGGATCGAGGGGCCCACCGTCCTTGTCTGTCACGGCCTTTTGTCGCGGGTGCTGCGCACGCAGGCGATGGGCTGGGGGCCGGACCGCCTCGACGAACTTCCCGGGCGGCAGGGCGATGTCTATCGCATCAGGGACGGCATCCATTCGGTCGTCTCGTCCAATGAGTGACAGGGGGGCTTGCCAGACCCGTCTCACCCCGGTAAATCCCCGGCTCACGGGTGATTAGCTCAGTTGGTAGAGCGTCTCGTTTACACCGAGGATGTCGGCGGTTCGAGCCCGTCATCACCCACCATACCCCCTCCCGATCTGCACACCTTTGGCATCCGGAATCCGGCCCCCGGCGCGAGTGTGAATCCATTCCCAAAAAATCTTCATTTCGCGCCGCCGAAGCGCTTGACGCTCCCATCCCCGCGACGTAGAAGGCCCCTCACGCAGCGGGCGGTTGTAGCTCAGTTGGTTAGAGTGCCGGCCTGTCACGCCGGAGGTCGCGGGTTCGAGCCCCGTCAACCGCGCCACTGCTGCGTTGCCGGAAATCCGGTCGAAGGGCTCCCGCTCGGGGGCCTTTTCGTGTCCGAGAGGGGCCCGGCGGGTGCGCCAGTATGGCTCATTGGCGCGGGCGGGGGCGTTTGTCACAGTGGCGCCAAAAGCGGACGGCCCATGCGACTTCTCGACTCCATCCCGATCACGACGATCCTGATCTTCTGCGCGACCATCGGGCTTGCGCCGTTCACGCCGCCGCATGTCTGGGAAAAGCTGGGGATGCTGTTTTCCGGCACGCTCGCGGCACCCGTCGACATCTTCGATCTGGCGATGCATGGGCTGCCGTGGCTGGTGCTGGTGGCGAAGCTCGCACGGGTGGCGCAGTTGCGCGTCACGGCCTAGGCGAGCGGGGCGAACCCCCATGCGGATTCGATCCGCGTATCGAGTTCCTTTGCAAGGAAAGCCCGGTCGTCAGGGCTGACCACCTCGGGAGGGTCCGGCCGGTTCTCGACATTCGCCAGAAAGCGGGAGCCGAGCCGTTTGGTCACGGGGGCGTAGGCCGCGACCGGGGGCAGGTCGAAAGCCTCGCTGACCGCCACGACGAAGGCTTCGGGGTCGGCCTGAACGGCCTCCAACCGGCACAGGACGAGGTTCACGCCGCGCATGCGCAATCCCAGCAGATAGGCGGCCTTGAAGCTGCGCAATTGCGCAAGATTGGCGAAGGCCGCGCCGGTGATCGGATGGCGGTCCTGTTGGAGCGGCGTGCCGACCGTCCCACGCTCTCCCGACTGCGGGAAATAGCGCTTGCGGTCGATCACCGTGCGCCATTCGGCCCGTAGAAATGCGGGAAAATCAAGGGCCTGCATCTCGGGCGGGCAATGCCAGGGCTTGGCATACATCGAGCGCGCCCAAGCGAGCGGGTCGCGCGCGACCCCGACGATGAGGGCGCGCGCGCCGACGCCCGTCATCTGTGCGAAGCCGTGTTTCCAGCCGTAGTGATCGACGGGCGTGAGAGCGCTGTTCTTGGCGAGCAAACGGTTCACGAAATTCGTCCCTGACGAGCGTTCGCCGAACACCTGAAGGTGGTCGGGCACGGTGCCGTGCCTGCGGTGGATCTCGATCCCCGTGTCTGCCAGAGTATTGCGTCCCATCGCGGCGACAGTGCCGTGTCGCAGGGGCCTTGAAAAGACGCAAAAGGGACTAGTCGCATGGCTGTGGGCCAGTGTAGCCTTGGCCAAACAGGTCCGAAGAGGCCGAATGGGGACACATGATGCAGAGCACAGCCGCCGCCCTGACGATGGTGCGCGACGATGACTTTTTCCTGGAACGCTGGGTGCAGTATTACGGCGGGCTGTTCGGCCCGGAGAACTGCTATGTCATCAATCACGGCAACCAGGACGCTGTGAACCGTATTGCGGGCGACTGCAATGTCATGGCCATTCCCGGCACGTCGGAGAAGTTCGACCAGCGGCGCTGGCGGCTGTTCAACGGGCTCGCGAACGGGCTGCGCTCCTACTTCAAGTATGTGATCGTGGGGGACGTGGACGAGTATGTGGTGGCCGACCCGCATCTGGGCCTCGACCTGCTCGGGTTTCTGGAGAAGGTGCCGGGGCGCAAGATCCTGACCCCGCTCGGGCTCGAGGTGATGCACCGGCCAATGCAGGAGCCCGACCCGATCGAGGGGCCGATCCTCGGCCCGCGCCGGCATGTGCGGGTGACCTATCATTACTCCAAGCCCTGTGTGCTGGGGTTCCCCGGAAAGGTGTCGAGGGGCGGGCATTACGCTGAATACGACGAGCTCAACACGCCCGAGGCGCTTTACCTTTTCCATATGAAATATTGCGACACGGACCAGTATTCCGGGGTCATGGACCGGCGAAACGCGACTGTGGCGGCGGCGGGCGCGCGCAAGGAACAGACCGGAATCGGCGGGCACTGGTTCGCCGAGGAACGTGGAGATGACAAGGCGATGTTCGACGAATTCTCGACCCGACCTATCGTGCGCGGTTTCGACATGTCGCCGTACCGGCGCAAGATGCATGACGGGTGGAGCGAGCGGGGCAACGGGCTGTGGCATTTCCCGCGCGGGACTTATGCCCATATGCACGAGCTGCCGGAGCGGTTCTTCGGGATCGTCTGAGGGGGTGGCGCGCGGTCAGGCGAAGAAGTCCCCGAGAGCCTTCGTGACTTCCTCCGGGTGGCTGTCGATCATGAAGTGACCGCCGGGCAGCGGCGCGGGCGTGATCTGTTCGATCCGGTCGGCCCAGGTGCCGGCCACGTCATAGGCGCGGCCCATTGCGCCGTCCCGGCCCCAGCCGATGAGGGTGGGCGCGGAGACGCGGCGGCCGAGGTCGGCCTCGTCGAGAGGAAGGTCGAGGTCGATGGCGGCGCGGTAGTCGTGGCACATGGCGCGGATCGCAGCCGGGTCGCGCCAGCTTTCGCGGTAGGCGGCGAGTTGGTCCGGCGCGAAGTCGGTGAGTTGGGCCGCCCCCCAGCCCAGAAGGCAGCTCTCGAAGTAATAGTCCGGGTCGGCGCCGATCAGGGTTTCCGGGAAGGGCGCGGGCTGGGCGAGGAAGAACCAGTGGTAGTAGGCGCGCGCGACCGGATGGGAGAGCTGATTCAGGATCATCTCGGTCGGCACGATGTCCAGAAGCGCCAGTCGCGTGATCCGCGCGGGCGCGTCGAGCGCCACCCGGTGCGCCGTGCGCCCGCCCCGATCGTGGCCCGCGACGGCGAAGCGGTCGAAGCCGAGGTGGGTCATCAGGGCGAGCATGTCGCCCCCCATGTGCCGGAAGGAATAGAGCGCGGGATCGTCGGGCTTGTCCGAGGCGCCATAGCCGCGCAGGTCGGCCATGACGACGGTGTGGGATTCGGCCAGATGCGGTGCGACCTTCCACCACAGCGCGCGGGTCTGGGGAAAGCCGTGGAGAAGGAGGAGCGGTGGGCCGCTCCCCCCGATGTCATAGGCGATGCCGGTCCCGTCGTGGTCGAACCGCCCTGTGGTGAAGCCCTCGGGGGTCACGCGGCCTCCGACAGGGCCGCGAGGATGCGCGCCCAGCTGCGGATGCCCTTGTGGTAGCTTTTCACGTCGTATTTCTCGTTCGGCGAGTGGATCGCGTCGTCTTCCTTGGCGAAACCGATGAGCATGGCGTCCATCCCCAGAATGTTCTTGAAGTGGCCCGCCACCGGGATCGATCCGCCCGCGCCGACGAAGGCCGCCTCCACGCCCCATTCGTCCGACAGCGCGCCGCGCGCGATTTCGAACGCCGGGTTCTCGGTCGACATGACGCTCGCCGGTGCGCCGTGGCCGTTGCCGAAGTCGCAGGTGACATCGGCGGGCAGGCGGGCGTTCACGAAATCGACGAAAGCCGCATGGATCTTGTCGGGGTCCTGTTGTCCCACGAGCCGGAAGCTGATCTTGGCATGCGCCTCGGCGGGCAGGACCGTCTTGAAGCCGTCGCCGGTATAGCCGCCCCAGATGCCATTCACCTCGCAGGTCGGGCGCGACCAGACCTTTTCGAGCGGGGTGCGGTCCTGTTCGCCCGCTGGGACGGAGAGACCCACATCCTCGAGCATCCGGGCGTGGTCGAAGTTCAGCCCCTCCCATTGTTCGCGCAGGGTGTCGGTGAGGTCCGGCACGTCGTCATAGAAGCCGGGGAGCGTGACCGATCCGTTGTCATCACGCAGGTCTGCGACGATTTGCGTGAGCAGGTGGATCGGGTTCTGAGCGAGACCGCCGTAGAAGCCCGAATGCAGGTCGCGATTCGCGGCCTTGAGCGTGATTTCCTCGGCCAGAAGTCCGCGCAGCTGGGTCACGATGGCCGGCACGCGCCCGTCATACAGGCCGGTGTCGCAGATCATCGCGACGTCCGCTTTCAGTTCTTCCCGGTTCGCCTCGAGGAAAGGGACAAGCGAGGGGGACCCCGATTCTTCCTCACCTTCGAGGAAGATGGTGATGCGGCAGGGCAGGGTGCCGTTCACCTCCTGCCACGCCCGCATTGCCTCGATAAAGGTCATGAGCTGGCCCTTGTCGTCGGAGGCGCCGCGCGCGCGGATGACGCGTTCGCCGTTCACCTCTTCGATCTGCGGCTCGAAGGGCGGGGTGTTCCACAGTTCAAGCGGATCGACCGGCTGCACGTCGTAGTGTCCATAGAACAGAAGGTGCGGCACGTCGTCCTTTTCATCCGGCCCCCCGTGCGCAACCACCATCGGATGTCCGGGCGTGTCGCGCAGTTCGGCATCGAATCCGATCGAGGCAAGGTCGCGCACGAGCAGATCGCCCGCAGCGCGACAGTCGTCCTTGTAGGCGGGGTCGGTCGAGATCGAGGGGATCGCGAGCAGTGTGTTGAGTCGGTCGAGGGCGGCGTCGAGTTCGCCGTCGATCTTGACGAGTACGGTATCGAGGGACATGTAACCTCCTGTTTGACGGCGGAAACCGTAGCATTGTCGTGAGCGGCGTCCAGCCACACTGGTCAGCCCGGGAGTGAAACTTTATGGTTCGCCCGCAACGGGTAGTCGAAAAGGATTCCACAAATGCGCAAAGCGCTTACAGGCATCGTACTTGCTCTCGCCGCCACCGGGGCGGCGCAGGCCGAACCGATGACGAGCGATGCGGCGAAGAAGCAGTTGTTCTCGCCGTCCAAGATGATCCTTCACATCACGGATCAGAGCGCCTTTGGCGCTGGCATGCGCCAGGCGGTGAACCTCACGCTCGATCAGATGAAGGCGCCCAGCCAGATGGCGAAGTTCCTCGAGGCCGGATACGGCTACTATGGTGCCGTGGCGTTCCCGCTCTCGGGTGACGGGCAGGTGCCGCCGACGATCATCGCGCAGCTCAACACGCCAGAGGCGGCGCAGCGGGCCGCGATCGAGGCATGTCAGCAGGCCAATGGCGGGCAATGCGTGGTCGCCGCGCTGATGCTGCCGCGGGGCTACAAGTCGCGCGATCTTACGCTGAGCCAGGCCGCCACAGCGCGTGTCACCGAAAGCTGGGACGACGGCGTGGCACCGAAATTCCTGGCCTATTCGCCCACGTCGAGCGCCTGGGGAATCGCCAAGGGGCCGACCGCCAGTGCGCGCACGGCGATTGAAAGCTGCAAGGAGGCCGATTGCATTGTCGCGATCGCAGACCAGTAATTCCTGATTTCCCGTTCAAGTTTGATCTGGGTCAACGCGTGGCCTGCGACAGAGTGTATCAGGAATTTTGCATATGTTCACCTGATATGCATATGTATTGTGCCACGGTGAACGGGAGATTCGAGGCCCGGGAGGGAAATGCGTGAACTATGAGACCAAACTGGATGCGGCGCTGAAGCGTTTGCATGACGAAGGGCGCTACCGCGTCTTTATCGACATCGAGCGTGAGATGGGGAACTTCCCCCACGCGACGTGGCGCAAGGAAGATGGTAGCGAACAACCCGTCACGATCTGGTGCGGTAACGACTATCTCGGCATGGGCCAGCATCCGGTCGTGCTGAACGCGATGCACGAAGCCATCGACGCCACCGGCGCGGGCTCGGGCGGGACGCGCAATATCTCCGGCACGACCGTGTTTCACAAAGAGCTCGAGGCGGAGCTTGCGGACCTGCACCGCAAGGAAGCCGCGCTTCTGTTCACCTCGGCCTACATCGCCAATGACGCGACCCTGTCGACGCTGCCGAAGCTGTTTCCGGGGCTCATCATCTATTCCGATGCGCTCAACCACGCCTCGATGATCGAGGGGGTTCGCCGCAACGGCGGTGCCAAGCGCATTTTCCGCCATAACGACGTCGAACACCTGCGGGAGCTTCTGGCGGCCGACGATCCCGACGCGCCCAAGCTGATCGCCTTCGAATCCGTTTATTCGATGGACGGGGATTTCGGCCCGATCAAAGACATCTGCGACCTGGCCGACGAGTTCGGCGCGCTGACCTATATCGACGAAGTCCACGCGGTGGGCATGTACGGGCCGCGCGGCGCGGGCGTGTGCGAACGCGATGGGCTGATGGGCCGGATCGACATCATCAACGGCACGCTGGCCAAGGCTTACGGCGTCATGGGCGGCTACATTGCCGCGACGGCGAAAATGGTCGATGCCATAAGGTCTTATGCGCCGGGCTTCATTTTCACCACGTCGCTCGCCCCGGCGCTTGCCGCGGGCGCTGCGGCCTCGGTCCGGCATCTCAAGACCGACCAGGAGCTGCGTGAACAGCACCAGACCCAGGCGAAGATTCTCAAGATGCGGCTGAAGGGCATGGGCCTGCCGATCATCGACCACGGCAGCCACATCGTGCCCGTGATCGTGGGCGACCCGGTTCACACGAAGAAGCTCTCGGACATGCTGCTCGACGGCTATGGCATCTATGTCCAGCCGATCAACTATCCGACGGTTCCGCGCGGGACCGAGCGTCTGCGGTTCACCCCGTCGCCGGTCCACGGCCCGCGCGAGATGGACGCGCTGGTTCACGCTCTGGACGAGCTCTGGTCGCATTGTGCGCTGAATCGCGCCGAGCTTTCAGCATAAGCCCTTATTCCCGTGCAAGAATCGTTGCGGCGTGGTAAGAAACCGGTAAGAGGACGGTAACGAGACGGAATCGTTCCGTTACTGGGGAAAACCGCCGCACGACGGCTCTAAGCATCAGGGGCAGGCTGTATGATCAGGCGTTGGATCACGCCTCCGGTCAGGGAAGAAGAGCAACCTTCGGGTTTCGACTCTTTCGAGCTGCGTCTGGGCGATGTCATGCGCGGCGAACGCGCGACCTTGGGCAAATCGCTGCTCGACGTCCAGCGTGAACTCAAGATCAAAGCCACCTACATCTCCGCCATCGAAAATGCCGATGTGACCGCATTTGAAACGCCGGGCTTCATCGCCGGCTATGTGCGCTCCTACGCCCGTTACCTGGGGCTCGACCCGGAATGGGCGTTCAAGGTGTTCTGCCGGGAGAGCGGCTTCGAGACGGCGCATGGTCTTTCGCCGTCGGCCTCTATCGTCGCCAAGCCCGAAAAGGTGCGCGACCCGGACAGCGACCCGCTGGCCAATCCCAACGCCTCTTTCGTGCCGCGCCCGTCTTCGATCTTCGAGGGGATCGAGCCGGGGGCCGTCGGCTCGGTCGGGGTGCTCGTGGCCATCGTCGGCATCCTCGGCTTCGGCGGCTACTCGCTGCTGCAAGAAATTCAGAAGGTCGATTTCGCGCCGGTCGAACAGAGCGTCGGTGTGCTTGAAGACCTGCCGGAACTCGACACGCCGATCGGCCCCACCGATGGCGAAACCGTCCGTGACGTGGCCGGGCTGAATTCACCCCCGTCCGTCGAATCGCTCGACCGGATGTACCGGCCCGAGGCGCTGGACGTTCCCGTGCTGATCGCGCGGGATGGCCCGATCTCGACCCTCGATCCGCGCGAAGTCGGCGTCATGCCGGAACTCGCCGGAAACCGCAGACCAGACCGGCCGAACACGCCGGCGCGACCGGGCACTGCCATCGACTCGGCGGTGGAAACGGCTGTCGCGGATGCGTCCGGCGCGGTGCGGGTCTTCGGCCCCGACGCGCCCGACGTGGCAATTTTCGCGGTGCGCCCGAGCTGGGTGCGCGTGCAGTCGGCCGACGGTTCGATCCTGTTCGAAAAGATCCTCGACGCGGGCGAGCGCTATGTCCTGCCCAAGACGGAACAACCGCCGCTCCTGCGCACTGGTAACGCCGGCTCGGTCTACTTCGCCGTGAACGGCTCGGCTTATGGCCCGGCGGGCGAAGGGGCGAGCGTCGTCTCCAACGTGGCGCTCGCGCCCGAGTCGATTCATGAGAGCTACGCCGTGGCCGACGCCCAGGCCGATCAGGCGCTGGCCGATTTCATCGCTGTGGCCGACGCGAGCGAGTAAGCCCCGGCTTTCACAGTCTGTTGCCTTGTCGCCCCCTTCGCCACGCGGTATCGGTCGGGCGATCCAGTTTTGCGAGGCCCCATGTCGCACAATCCGATCCGCCCCTGGCGGTCGATCGACCGCCGCAAGTCCCGTCAGATCATGGTCGGTAATGTCCCTGTCGGGGGAGATGCGCCGATTTCGGTCCAGACGATGACCAACACCGCGACCACGGATGTCGCTGCTACCGTCGCACAAGTGCAGGCGGCCGCCGAGGCAGGCGCCGATATCGTGCGCGTGTCTGTCCCCGATGAGGCGTCGGCGAAGGCGCTGAAAGAGATCGTGGCCGAAAGCCCGGTGCCGATCGTTGCGGACATCCATTTCCACTACAAGCGCGGGATCGAAGCGGCCGAGGCGGGTGCGGCCTGCCTGCGGATCAATCCCGGTAACATCGGGTCCGAGGACCGGGTGCGCGAGGTCATCGCGGCGGCGCGCGACCACGGCTGTTCCATGCGGATCGGCGTGAATGCGGGGTCGCTGGAGCGGCATCTGCTCGAAAAGTACGGCGAGCCATGCCCGGAGGCGATGGTCGAGTCCGGGCTGGAGCATATCCGCATTCTCGAAGACAACGACTTCTTCAACTTCAAGATCAGCGTGAAGGCTTCGGACGTGTTCCTGTCCGCTGCGGCTTATCACGCGTTGGCCGAGGCGACGGATGCGCCGCTGCACCTTGGGATCACCGAGGCAGGGGGGCTGACCTCCGGCACGATCAAGTCATCCATCGGGCTTGGCAATCTGCTCTGGGCCGGCATCGGGGATACGATCCGCGTGAGCCTGTCTGCGGACCCGGTGGAAGAAGTTAAGGTCGGTTTCGAAATCCTCAAGTCACTGGGACTGCGTCACCGGGGCGTCAACATCATCTCCTGCCCGTCCTGCGCGCGGCAGGGGTTCGACGTCATCAAGACGGTCGAGGTTCTGGAAGAACGGCTCGCCCATATTCATACACCCATGAGCCTGTCGATCATCGGCTGCGTCGTGAACGGGCCTGGCGAAGCGCTGATGACCGATGTCGGGTTTACCGGCGGCGGGGCCGGTCATGGCATGGTCTATATGGCCGGCAAGCAGGACCATCGGATCGGGAACGAGGGCATGGTTGAGCACATCGTCGAGCTGGTCGAGAAGAAGGCCGCCGAGATCGAGGCGCAAGAGGCTGCGGCGGACGAAGCGGCCGAGTGACCCGGAGCCTTGCCCATGTCGCGCTGGTCGTGCGCGACTATGACGAGGCCATCAGTTTCTACGTCAACACGCTGGGCTTTGACCTTGTCGAGGACAGCCACCAACCGGACCAGGACAAGCGATGGGTTGTCGTGCGGCCAAGCGGCGGAGGCGCGTCGATCCTGCTGGCACGCGCGTCAAATGACCGGCAAGCCACCTTTATCGGGGACCAGGCCGGCGGTCGGGTGTTCCTGTTTCTCAGGACGGACGATTTCTGGCGGGATTATCACGCCCTTGTCGCCAAGGGCGTGAGCTTCGTTCGCGCCCCCAAGGAAGCCGACTACGGCACGGTTGCCGTGTTCGAGGACCTATACGGCACGTTGTGGGATCTCGTCGAATTCACCGACGGGCGGGCGTAGCGGAGGATCAGCTGTCCTGCGCGTCGCGGACCTGTTCGACCATGCCGCGCATCGCTTCGAGCGGGACGTACCCGCGCACCATCTGATCTTCGAGCACGAATGTCGGGGTGCCGGAAATCTCCAGACGCTGCGCGAGCATGTGGTTTTCCTCGATCCGGCGGTTTACCTCGGGGTCGTCCATCCGGTCGAGAATTTCGGCGCTGTCATAGCCCATGTCGTCGGCCATCCGCGCGAGCACTTCTTCGGTCGCGTTGGCGCGCAGGGTCATGAGCGCGTCGTGGACTTCGGCATAGGCCTCTTCGCCATGAGCGAGCTGCGTGGCGATGGCGAAGCGTGAGGAGGTGACGCTTTCCTCGCCCAGGATCGGGAATTCCTTGTAGATCACGCGGATGTCGCCGTCGCTGGACACGAGCTCATTGAGTTCGGGGAAGGCCTTGCGGCAATACCCGCAGCGGTAATCCACGAATTCGACGATGGTCACGTCGCCCTCGGGGTTGCCGCCCACATGGCTGAAGCCGTCATTGAAAATGCTGTCGGCATTGGTCGCGACGAGGTTCGCGTCGTTCTGCTCCGCCGCGTCGGCCTGCCGCTGTTCGAGGACCGAGATGGCCTCCATCAGCACTTCAGGGTTTTCGAGCAGGTAACCGCGCACCTCGTCCCGGAACATGGCGCGCTCGTCCTCGGTCATTTCGCCGATGTCGAAGGACAGGGCGGGTGTGGTGACAAGGCCGAAGGCGAGGGCGGCGGCGGATACAAGGCGGGTCATGGGCACTCCGATATCTGGTTGGCGGGACGCTAGAGGCCGCGTGGACCGGGCGCAATCCCCCGTGACACCCCGCCGCGCGGTTGACCTTTCGCCGCCGAGGCGTCACCTCGGTTCCCACTATGCTCAAGAGGTCGTGATGCGCAAATCAAAGAGAAGCGAGGTCGATCCCTTCATCGTCATGGATGTGATGGAGGCGGCGCGTCTGGCGGAAGAAGCCGGGCGCCACATCATCCACATGGAGGTGGGCCAGCCCGCAACCCCGGCGCCCGCCGTTGCGCGAGACGCGGTGGCGCGAGCGATGGAGGCGGAGGCGCTGGGATACACCGTGGCACTGGGCCTGCCCGCGCTGAGGCGGGGGATCGCGGCGCTTTACGATCGTTGGTACGGCGTCGACCTTGATCCGGCGCGGGTGGTGGTCACGTCGGGTTCGTCGGCGGCCTTCCTGCTGTCTTTCACGACGCTGTTCGACTCGGGCGACCGGGTGGGCCTCGCCGATCCTGGCTATCCGTCCTATCGCCAGATCCTCAAAGCGCTTGGCATGGAGCCGGTGGGGTTCCCGGCGTCGCCCGAGAACCGCTATCAGCCGGTGCCGGGAGATATTCCGGACGATATCGCCGGGCTCATGGTCGCCTCGCCTGCGAACCCGTCGGGCACGATGCTGGACCGCGCCGCGCTCGGCGCGTTGGTGGAGACCTGCGACGCGCGGGGCATTTCACTTATCTCCGACGAGATTTATCACGGGCTGCATTACGAGACGCGGGCGGTAAGCGCGCTGGAGCTTACCGACGAGGTCCATGTCATCAACTCGTTCTCCAAGTATTTCTCGATGACCGGCTGGCGCGTGGGCTGGATGGTGGTGCCCGAAGATCACCTGCGCACGGTGGAACGGATCGCGCAGAACATGTTCATCTGCCCGCCGCATGTAAGTCAGGTGGCCGCACTCGCCGCGCTGGACGCGGTGGACGAGTTGGAGGCGAACCGGGAGGTGTATGTGCGCAACCGCGCGCTGATGCTGGAAGGTTTGCCGCGCGCGGGGTTCGACCGGATCGCGCCGCCGGACGGGGCGTTCTACGTCTATGCGGACGTGTCCGAGCACACCGATGACAGCGGGGCCTTCGCGCGCGAGATCCTCGACACGGCCGGGGTGGCGGTAACGCCGGGGATGGACTTTGATCCTGTCCGCGGGGGCCAGACCCTGCGGTTTTCCTACGCGCGTTCGACCGCCGACATCGAAGAGGGGCTCGCCCGGCTTGCTGATTTCATGGCCCGGCGGTAGCGTTTCCAGATAGTGCGGGCTTGCGCCCGCGCAGGGTTTGCGCCGCGCCGGGACGCCGCGGTGGGCGAGGGGCGCTGCCCCTCGCGCTCCCCGAGGTTTCCTCAAACAGAGAAGGGATGGGCGGGACGGGTGTTCGCCTGTATGATCGCCAAAAAAACGGATAGGGCAGCAGATGATCCGGGCGGTTCTTCTTTTTCTGATGGTGGCATGGGCCGGTGTGGCGCAGGCGCAGCTTTCGGCGCTGGCACGGCTGGACGGCGACGGGCTCGTTATCGCGCGAGGGGACGAGGGTCTGATGCTCGATCTCGAGATGACTCGAGCCGTTCCGTGGCGGGTGTTTTCGCTGGCCGATCCCGCGCGGCTTGTCGTGGATTTTTCCGAGCTGGACTGGACCGGCGTGGATGAGGCCGCTCTCGCAAGCGTCGAGGGCGTGACGGCGGTGCGCACGGGGCTGTTTCGGCCCGGATGGTCGCGGCTGGTGGTCACGCTGGACGATCCATTTCTGGTCGAGCAGGCCGGTATGCGGCGGGTCGGGCAAGACGGCGCGCGCGTCGGGCTGACGTTGGTCCCGACGGATGCGGAGACGTTCGCCGCAGAGGTCGGCGCGCCCGAGAGTGCCGTGTTCGACATGGCGGACCCGCTTCCGCCGGTGTCGCGGGGCGAGGGGCCTTTGGTCGTCGTGCTGGACCCCGGTCATGGCGGCATCGATCCGGGGGCGGAGCGTGAGGGTATCCGGGAGGCGGACCTGATGCTCACCTTCGCGCGTGAACTCAAGGAGGTCCTGTTGCGCCAGGATGGGATCGATGTCGTGCTGACCCGCGACGAGGACGTGTTTGTCCCGCTGGAAGAGCGCGTGTCATTCGCCCGTGCTGCCGGTGCCGACATATTCCTGTCGCTCCATGCAGATGCGCTGGCCGAGGGCCGGGCCAACGGGGCCACGGTTTATACGCTGGCCGAGGAGGCGACCGATATCGCCTCGCAGAAGCTTGCCGAACGGCATGACCGCGCGGACCTTTTGGCGGGGGTGGACCTGAACCAGACCGGGGACGAGGTCGCGCTCGTCCTCATGGACATGGCGCGGACCGAGACGCAGCCCCGCTCGGACGCGCTGGCGGATGCGATCGTGGACGGCATCCGGACCGCGACTCAATCGACATACAAGACACCGCGTTTGGAGGCGGGGTTTTCTGTCCTCAAGGCTCCGGACATCCCGTCGGTGCTGATCGAGCTGGGGTTCCTGTCCTCGAAACGCGACCGCGAGAAAATGGTGGACTCCGAGTGGCGCCGCCGCGCGGCCGAAGGGATCCGGGACGCGGTCCTGGAGTGGGCGCTGGAAGATCAGGCCGCCAAGGAGCGTCTGCGGCAGTAGATCAGGCGTGCAGGCCCCGGTATCTGGCGAGCCAGACCGAATGGCCGTTGCAGGTCGGGTCTTCGGGCACGAAAGACACCACGTCGAACCCGTTTTCATTCAGCAGCTTGCGGTATTCCGCTGGGTCGAGCGAGGCGTGGTAGACGGTTTCACCCTCGACCTTGCCCATCGCCTCACCGGCCGCCGGTCCGGAGGTGAACATGAGCGCGGTGCGCGCATGGGAATGGGCCGCGAAGGTGGCGAACATGGCGCGCTGATCGTCGACCGACAGGTGGAACATCGAGTTCCAGGCGAGGATCAGGTCGAAGGTCTCACCCAGATCCAACCCGCGCATGTCGGCATGGATGGCGCGCGCATGGGGCAGGTTTTCGCGAAACAGCACCAGCATGGAGCCTGCGCCGTCGACGCCGGTGATCTCGCCCCGCCGTTCCTGAAGGTAGGATGCGATGGGTTTGCCGGGCCCGCAGCCAAGGTCGAGCACGCGGCGACCGGGGGCATGGTTCAATGCCCGGTCGAGCCAGCGGCGCTCGAACAGGGTCCGGTCGCGGGAACGTGCGAATCCGCGTGCGACGCGGTCGTAGGTGGGGAGAATGTCTTCGGGCCTCATGAGCGGCACATGGTGCCGATTTCCCCCGCTTGTCCAGTGGCTTGATAGCGTTCGGGCGAATTTCTGCCAAACGCTGTTTTCACTGGGCCGAACCCTGCCGATCTTTTTTGACCAGGGGCGGTGAAACCCCTATACCCTTTGGCTCAACCTCCGGAGGCAGTCTTGATCCGATTCATACTGGGATTTTTCGGTGCCATCTTTTCGTGGCTGACACTCGGCGCCTTCATGGCGGCGCTCGGGATCGGTGCGATCTTTTTCGCCTATGGTCGCGGCCTGCCATCGACGGAGCAGTTGGAGAACTACCAGCCTGCGACGATCAGCCGGATCTATTCGGGTGAGGGGCAGCTCATGGACGAGTTCGCCCGTGAGCGTCGGCTCTACACGCCGCCGGAACAGATCCCGGAGCTGGTGAAACACGCCTTCATCTCGGCCGAGGACAAGAATTTCTACAGCCACAAGGGCTATGACCCCCGCGGGATGCTGGCCGCCGCCGTGGAAGCGGCGCGCGGCGGGCGTCTGCGCGGCGCGTCGACCATCACCCAGCAGGTGATGAAGAACTTCCTGCTGTCGTCCGACCGCTCTGCCGAGCGCAAGATCAAGGAACTGATCCTCGCCTCGCGGCTGGAAAAGACGCTCGACAAGGAAGACATCCTTGCGCTGTATCTCAACGAGATTTTCCTCGGGCAGAACTCCTTTGGTGTGACCGCGGCGGCGCAGACCTATTTCAACAAGACGCTGGACACGCTGGCCCCGCACGAAGCTGCGATGCTGGCCGCGATGCCCAAGGCGCCATCGGACTATCACCCGGTGCGCAACCACGATCGGTTGCTCAATCGCCGCAACTTCATCCTCAAGGAGATGTACGAGAACGGTTACATCACCGAGGAAACTTATCTGTCGGAACGGCAGGAACCGATCCGTTCGGTGCAGGGCGACGACTTCGAAAGCTTCCGCTCGGCCATGCCGCGCCGCGACTATTTCACCGACGAGATCCGGCGGCAGTTGTCGCGCGACTTTGGTGAAGAGGAATTCTTCGGCGGGGGGCTGACGATCCGCGCGACGGTCGACCCGGAAATGCAGGAGGTGGCCGCATGGTCCCTGCGCAAGGCGCTTGAAGACTATGACCGGGCGCGGTCCGGCTGGCGCGGGACGGGCAAGTCCATCGACCCCGCCACGCTCGATGACGGCACCTGGGAAGACGCGCTGGCCGAGGTCCGCGTGGCCCGGGACATCAATCTCAACGGTCAATGGTATGTCGCCGTGGTCGACCAGATCGGGTCCAACGAGATGACGGTGAAGATCGAGGGGCAGCCGGAGCCGCAACCCTGGGTCATTCCGCGAAGCGATACGTCGTGGTTCCGCGGAAGCTTTGCAGATAATTTCGAACGCGGGGACATTGTCCATGTGCGCACCCTTACCGACGGGGAGGGCGCGGAGGGCAATTTCGTGCGCTGGTCGCTCAGGCAAGTGCCGGAAGTGCAGGGCGGTTTCATGGCGATGGACGTGAACACCGGCCGCGTGATCGCGATGCAGGGCGGCTTCTCTTACGAGAACTCGACCTTCAACCGCGCGACGCAGGCCACGCGCCAGCCTGGCTCGTCCTTCAAGCCGTTCGTCTACGCCTCGGCCCTGTCGTCGGGCTTCTCGCCCGCCTCGATCATCATCGACGCGCCGATCGAGATCGATACGGGGGGCGAGATCTGGCGGCCCAAGAACGCGTCCAACCGCTTTTACGGCCCCACGCCGCTGCGCACGGGGATCGAACGCTCGCGGAACCTGATGA
Organism: Maritimibacter sp. UBA3975; assembly: GCF_002384975.1. Taxonomy (NCBI): domain Bacteria; kingdom Pseudomonadati; phylum Pseudomonadota; class Alphaproteobacteria; order Rhodobacterales; family Roseobacteraceae; genus Maritimibacter; species Maritimibacter sp. UBA3975. Next base: position 29,300 of record NZ_DGCP01000007.1, on the reverse strand, counting down.
CGGTGCGTCTTGCGCAGGAAGTCGGTATGCACACCGTCGCTCGGTATGCCGAGCGGTTCGGGGTTTATGACGAGCTCGACCCCTATCTCGCCAATGCGCTGGGGTCGGCCGAGACGACGCTGTTCAAGATGGTGTCGGCATACGCCATGTTCGCCAATGGCGGCGAGCGGGTTGAACCCACGCTCGTTGACCGGGTGCAGGACCGCTGGGGCCGGACGATCTATCGCCATGATCAGCGCGACTGCACGGACTGCAAGGCCGCGCGTCTGCCGCAGGGCGAAGCGCCCGAGATCACGTCGAACCGTGAACGTGTAATGGACGCGATCACCGCCTATCAGCTCACCTCCATGATGCAGGGCGTCGTTCAGCGTGGCACGGCCTCGGGCGCCGTGCGCCTGCCGGTGCCCACGGCGGGCAAGACCGGGACGACGAACGATTCCAAGGACGTCTGGTTCGTGGGCTTCACGTCGAACATCGTGGCCGGCTGTTACATCGGGTTCGACCGGCCGAAGCCCTTGGGCGGCGCATCCGGTGGTGGCACCTGTGGCCCCGTGTTCCAGCGGTTCATGACGGAAGCCGTCAAGAAATACGGGGGCGGCAAGTTCAAACTGCCGCCGGGCGGGCATTTCGTGAAGATCGACCGCTATTCCGGCGCGCGCCTTCCCGACAGCGCCTCGGGCCCCAACGTCGTGGCCGAATATTTTCGCGATGGCGAGGAGCCGATCTTCGGGATCGTCTTCGACGGCGGCTTCGCCATGGGCTCCAACCTGCCGCTCTTTGGGGAGACGACGGGGGGCGGCACACAACAGGTGACCACCTCGACCGGCGAAACCGTCGTCATTCCGGACAAGGCGAATTTCGGGTCGCTCTCTTCGGGCGGGCTTTACTAGGAAAAACATAGGCTTGGATGACGGGCGATTGGACGCTCACCGGAAAAACCGTTTGCGCGGATCATTTTCGCCATTGTCATGATACCCCCCGGACCCCTATGTTCGCAGGGCGGCGAACCCGGAGCGGGGTCGCCCGAAAGTTTTGCTGCATGTGGGCCGAACCGCGCGACACACGCGCCGGAGGCGGGGTGCAGACCGAGATGGCCGAAAGGCCAAGGCAGGCGGGCATGACAAAACCCGAACGCCAGACATTCGTCCGGAGGCCTAAGCCCGACCGGACCCAAACGGGCCCCGCGCTAGACGGGGTCGGAGAAGAAACGCGATGAGGCGCGACGCGGCACTGATGGGACAAAATGCGGGGCGCATGCTTCCGCACGACCTGCATGCCGCCGCGCCATTGCTCGCCCTGACAAGTCACCACCCATCGCCCGTCACTCCACCTGGAGCGGCGCGCGCACGCGCTGGTGCAATGAGATACAATGCCCAAGAAAATGCTAATCGACGCCACGCACGCGGAGGAAACCCGCGTCGTCGTGGTGGACGGCAACAAGGTCGAAGAATTTGACTTCGAGTCGGAGAACAAACGCCAACTCGCCGGAAATATCTACCTCGCCAAGGTCACACGCGTAGAGCCGTCGCTTCAGGCGGCCTTTGTCGACTATGGCGGGAACCGGCACGGCTTCCTCGCCTTCTCGGAAATTCACCCGGACTACTACCAGATCCCGGTCGCGGACCGTGAGGCGCTTCTCGAAGAAGAGCGCGCCTATGCCGAGGCGATGGCCGCCAAGGACGAGGAGGGCGGCAGCAGCCGGTCCCGCTCGCGCCGTCGCTCGACGAAGGCTGAAGACACGGCGTCGGAGGATGAGGTCGCGACCCGTGACGTCGATCCCGCCGGGATGGATGTGATCGACCTTGACGCGCCGCAGGACGACGAGGCGAGCTCGCCGATGGAGCGGGTCGGCGATACGCCAGTGGAGGAGCCCGATGAGATGGCTTCGGACACCGGCGAGTCTGAAGTCGACTCGGATGACGATGGCGATACCGACGCCAAGCCGTCGCGGTCGCGCCGGTCCCGGTCGCGTTCCTCCCGCTCGCGCGGGCGGTCCAAATCGAACTCGGATGAAGATGACGACGACAATGCGCGCGTCGATGCCTCCGAGCGGGACGACACCATCGAATCCGTGGCCGATGATGACGATCACGAGGACATCCGACCGCCGCGCAAGCCGCGGCCGCGTAAGTATAAGATCCAGGAAGTCGTCAAGGTTCGCCAGATCCTGCTCGTGCAGGTCGTGAAGGAGGAGCGCGGCAACAAGGGTGCGGCGCTGACCACCTATCTCAGCCTCGCGGGCCGTTACTGTGTGCTGATGCCGAACACCGCACGGGGCGGCGGGATTTCCCGCAAGATCACGAACGCGGTGGATCGCAAGAAACTCAAGGAGATCGCGGGCGAACTTGAAGTACCAAAGGGTGCCGGTCTGATCGTTCGGACCGCAGGCGCCAAGCGCACCAAGTCCGAGATCAAGCGCGATTATGAATACCTGCAACGCATGTGGGAACAGATCCGCGAGCTGACGCTGCAGTCGACGGCGCCGGCCAAGATCTATGAGGAAGGTGACCTCATCAAGCGGTCGATCCGCGACCTTTACAACAAGGACATCGACGAGGTTCTGGTTGAAGGCGAAGGCGGGTATCGCATCGCCAAGGACTTCATGAAGATGATCATGCCGTCCCACGCCAAGAACGTGAAGAACTACCACGACTCGCTGCCGCTGCTCGCCCGCTACCAGGTCGAGAGCTATCTGTCGTCGATGTTCAACCCGACGGTGCAACTCCGCTCCGGCGGGTACATCGTGATCGGCGTGACCGAGGCGCTCGTGGCGATCGACGTGAACTCGGGCCGAGCCACGAAAGAGGGCTCGATCGAGGAAACGGCGCTCAAGACCAACCTCGAGGCCGCAGAAGAAGTAGCGCGCCAGTTGCGCCTTCGTGACCTTGCGGGTCTGATCGTGATCGATTTCATCGACATGGAAGAGCGCAAGAACAACAACGCGGTCGAGAAGAAGCTGAAAGACAAGCTGAAAACCGACCGTGCGCGCATTCAGGTGGGCCGCATTTCCGGCTTCGGGCTGCTCGAAATGAGCCGCCAGCGCCTGCGCCCCGGCATGATCGAGGCGACGACGCAGCCGTGCCCGCATTGTCACGGCACGGGCCTGATCCGCTCTGACGACAACCTCGCGCTGACCATCCTGCGTCAGCTTGAGGAAGAAGGGACGCGCGGCCGCTCCAAGGAGGTCTGCCTCAAGGCGCCGGTGGGTATCATCAACTTCCTGATGAACACCAAGCGCGAGCATATCGCGCAGATCGAGGCGCGTTATGGCATGGCGATCCGGCTTGAAGCCGATCCGTTCCTGATTTCGCCCGATTACGAGATCGAGAAGTTCAAGACCGCGACCCGCGTTGTGGCCGAGGTCACGACCCCGGTTGTATCCGTCAATGCCTCGCTCATGGAGGACCTTGAGGAGGACGAGGTGGACGTCGAGGACGAAACGGACGAGGCCGAGGCCGAGGCCGAAGAGAGCCAGGAGCAGCGCACCGAGACCTCCGAGGACGATGACCAGCCCAAGAAGAAGCGCCGTCGTCGTCGCCGTCGTGGCGGGCGTGGTCGCAACAAGAGCCGGTCTGGTGAGGATGGTCAGGACGACAACGGGTCCGATGACGATCAGTCCGGGGATACGCAATCTGACGCGCCTGCCGAGGCGGATGCGGTGACCGCGGCTCCCGCAGAAGCGGAAGGCGAGCAACCGGCCGAAGCCGAGGAGAAGCCCAAGCGCAAGCGTGCCCCCCGCAAGACGGCGGCACAAAAAGCGGCTGAGGCCGAGGCTGCGGCGGCCGAGGGAGAGGCGGCGGCAGATGCCCCCTCCGAGGCCGAAGAAAAGCCCAAGCGCAAGCGTGCACCGCGTAAGACGGCGGCTCAGAAGGCGGCAGAGGCCGAGGCTGCGGCCGCTGAGGCTGAAGCAGGCTCTGACGAGGTTGCCTCCGAACCGGTCGCGGAAGAGAAGCCCAAGCGCAAGCGTGCGCCGCGCAAGACCGCCGCTCAGAAGGCAGCGGAAGCTGAAGCCGAGGCCGCCAAGGCGGATGCCGAGTCGGCAGATCCCGCGCCGGAGCCGACGCCCGAACCCGAGGTGACACAAGCACCCGCCGACCCGGAGCCTGAGGTTCAGCCTGAGCCTGCCCAAGAGGCAGAGAAGGAAATGGCGAGCGTCGGTGCGAGTGAGGCCGAGGCGCCGAAGCCCGAGAAGAAACCCGCATCGAAACGGCGGGGCTGGTGGAACCGGGGCTGACCCCCGACCAACCGGACAAAAAGAAAGGCGGGCCGCAAAGCCCGCCTTTTTTCATGCCGTGATGGTTGCTGTCACTCGCCGCCGCGTGACAGCGCGGCCACGCCGGTGCGGGCCATTTCGACCAACCCGAGCGGGCGCATGAGGTCGGCGAAGGCGTCGATCTTTGCCGGCGCGCCGGTCACTTCGAAAACGAAGCTTTCCAGCGTCGAATCCACGGCATTGGCGCGGAAGATGTCTGCCAGACGAAGCGCCTCGACCCGCTTGTCGCCGGTGCCTGCGACTTTGAACAGGGCCAGTTCCCGCTCGACCGCCGCACCTTCAACCGTAAGGTCGTGGACTTCGTGGACCGGCACGATCCGCCCAAGCTGCGCCTTGATCTGTTCGATCACGGCGGGGGTGCCGCCGGTCACGATGGTGATGCGCGACTGGTGGCCGGTGTGGTCGACCTCAGCCACGGTGAGCGAGTCGATGTTGTAGCCGCGGCCGGAAAACAGCCCGATCACGCGGGCGAGCACGCCGGGTTCGTTGTCCACGATCACGGCGAGCGTATGTGTCTCCACGACGTCCGAGTTCGGATCGCGCAGCTCGTAGGCCGACTTGCGGGACGAGCCTTTCTTGATTTTCAGAGCGTTCATGTCCCGTCCTCCTTAGACCAGCGCCGCGCCGGCTTCGCCGATGGCATCGGCAGTGGATGCCTCGCCCAGCAGCATCTTGTTGTGCGCTTCGCCCGATGGGATCATCGGGAAGCAGTTCTCGTGTTTCTCGACCAGCACGTCGAGAATGAAGGGCCCGTCGTATTCGATCATCTCGCGGATCGCGTCGTCGAGGTCGGCGGGGTCTTTGACCACGCGGCCTTTGCAGCCGAAGGCCTCGGCCAGCTTTGCGAAGTCGGGCAGGGCCTCGGACCAGGACTGCGAGTAGCGTTCGCCGTGCAGAAGCTCCTGCCACTGGCGCACCATGCCGAGGCGTTCGTTGTTCAGGATGAATTGCTTGACCGGGAGGCGATACTGCACAGCCGTTCCCATCTCCTGCATGTTCATCAGCCAAGAGGCTTCGCCAGCCACGTTGATGACGAGACTTTCCTTGTGCGCCATCTGGACGCCGACCGAAGCGGGGAGGCCGTAGCCCATCGTCCCGAGGCCGCCCGAGGTCATCCAACGCCCCGGCTCATCGAACCCGAGGAACTGAGCGGCCCACATCTGGTGCTGCCCGACCTCGGTGGTGATGTAGCGGTCCATGCCACGGGTCAGAGCCTCGAGCCGCTGAACGGCGTGCTGCGGCTTGATCGTCTTGGTCGAGTTCTTGAACGACAGGCAGTTCACCTCGCGCCATGCGTCGATCTGCTTCCACCAGTTGGCGAGTGCGTCGGTGTTGGTCTTGCGCCCCTTGGACTTCCAGATGCGCAGCAGGTCTTCGAGCACATGGCCCACGTCGCCCACGATCGGCAGGTCGACATGGATGACCTTGTTGATCGAGGACGGGTCGATGTCGATCTGCACCTTGTGCGACCCGGGCGAGAAGGCATCGACACGCCCGGTGATCCGGTCGTCGAAGCGCGCGCCGACGCAGATCATCAGGTCGCAGTCGTGCATCGCCATATTTGCTTCATAAAGCCCGTGCATCCCGAGCATCCCGAGCCAGTTCTTGCCAGACGCCGGGTAGGCACCGAGACCCATGAGCGTCGAGGTGATCGGGAAGTTCGTGGCCTCCACCAGTTCGCGAAGGAGCTGGCTGGCCCCCGGGCCGGAGTTGATGACGCCGCCGCCGGTGTAGAACACCGGGCGCTCGGCCTCTTCCATCATCTCGGCCAGTTGCGTGATCGCGTCCGTGTCACCCTTCATCCGGGGCTGGTAATGGGACACGCGCGCCTTTTGCGGCGAGACATAGGTTCCGGTGGCGAATTGGACGTCCTTGGGGATGTCGATCAGCGTCGGGCCGGGGCGGCCCGTGGTCGAGACGTGGAACGCCTGATGGATCGTGTCGGCGAGCTGGTTCGGATCCTTCACCAGCCAGTTGTGCTTGGTGCAGGGGCGGGTGATGCCGACCGTATCGGCCTCCTGAAACCCGTCGGTGCCGATGAGGAACGTGGGAACCTGGCCCGTGAGCACGACGATCGGGATGGAGTCGAGTAGCGCATCGGTCAACCCGGTGACCGCGTTGGTGGCACCGGGGCCGGAGGTGACGAGCACGACACCCGGCTTGCCCGTGGAGCGCGCGTAACCCTCGGCGGCATGGACCGCGCCCTGTTCGTGGCGCACGAGGACGTGCTGAATGTCGTTCTGCTGAAAGACCTCGTCATAGATCGGGAGGACGGCGCCGCCGGGATATCCGAATACCGTGTCCACACCCTGATCCTTCAGGGCCTGAACCACCATTTTTGCGCCGGTCATCTGACGTTCCATGTCTCTCTCCGTCTGGGCCTTGGCCCCTTGTTCTGGTCATAAAAAAGCCCCCGAGAGTTTCGGGGGCGCATGGGGAACCTTTATGGGGTCGGTTACCGTCCCATGCGCCGATGTCCTACGATGACTACAAGGCTTTCCACGACCGCGTCTCCTTTGTGGTGCGGGGACATTATTGGCGTGCCTACGGGGCGTCAACGCCAAATGGCCGAATAAAGTGTCTCAGGCGGAAGATTTCACGACATTATCTTACCAATTCTGGCGTTTTGGACCGTGATTGCGAAATCTTGGAGACGACTCAGGCGCGCCGGGCCACGTCGAACGGCGGAATGATGCTCCATGAACACGGAGGGAGAATGGGGGACCCCGGGGAACCTTAGCTGTAGATCCGGCCACCAAGATACTTGGAGCCGTGGTCGCAGGAGATTGTGACGACCCGTTTGCCCGGTCCCAGTTCGACGGCGAGGTCGATGGCCGCGCAGACATTCAGGCCGGTCGAGCCGCCGCCAAAGATGCCTTCGATACGTGCGAGCCTGCGGCACATCTCGAAGGCCTTGTCTTGATCGACGGTTCTGATGTCGCTCAGCACGTCGCGGTCAAGGAATGGCGGGGCCGGAAACACCGCGATTCCTTCGACGTTGTGCGCGCCGGCGACCCCGGTGGAGAGTAATGCAGACTCGGTTGGTTCAAGGGCAACGACCTTGGGCGATCCACCGGCCGCGCGAAGTCCGTCCAGAGTGCCCATAAGGGTCGCTCCCGTTCCGACGCTCGCACAGAAAACGTCGATGCCGCCATCCAACGCTTCCGCGATCTCGCGGCCCAAGGGCTGATAGCCGGCGCGCACATCCGGGGAGCCGAATTGATCGGCGTAGTAATACCCTGGCTGCGCCGCCAGTGAATGTGCCCGGGCTTTCATTCGCTCGGCCAGTTCGTGCGTGATGGCTCCGTCTACACATTTTTCGACGAGCACTTCAGCACCGAAGGCCTCCATCGCCTGCTGCTTGGTGTAGGAGAATGCATCGGAGAAGATCGCAGTGAACTTCAACCCGAGGACGGCCGAAACGAAGGCGAGGGCGCTGCCGGTGCTGCCGCCCGTGAATTCGACGACCGTGTCGCCCGCCTTGACGCGCCCCTGTTCAAGCGCCGCGCCAAGGACGGATATGGCCATACGGTCCTTGTATGAGCCGGTTGGATTGGCGCCCTCGAGCTTTACCCAAACTTCGGCGGCGCCATCCGGCACAAGTTTTTCCAGCCGCACCAATGGGGTGTTGCCGATAGCCGAAAGGCCCGCGCCGTATGCCATTTTCTGGGAACCCCTTTTCACACAGCATAGGGCAACGCCGGAACCTGCATAGGAAAAAGATCGACGGCAGAAAATTCCCGTACCGGGCCTCAGCCCTTCTTGACGGGTTGGGCGCCGGGGAGAGAGATCTGCGCGACCTGTTCCGCGATCGGATCGTTCGACAGCGGGTGCGTCCGGTTGTCGAACTTCTCCGGATCGTCGAGCGCCGTCCACTGTCCGCCGACATAGACTTCGAGCGCCGAGAACTTGGCCTTGTATTCCATCTTCGACGAGCCGGGCACCCAGTAGCCGAGATAGACGTAAGGAAGCCCGGCTTCCTGAGCGAGCTTGATGTGGTCCAAGATGACATAGGTGCCGAGACTATCGGCGCGCCGCGCGGGGTCGTAGAAGCTGTAGACCATCGACAGCCCGTCATCGAGCACATCGGTCAGGCACACCGCGGCCAGTTCGCGGGTGCGACGGTCGGCGGAGCGCACGGAATATTCGATCACGCGGCTCTTGATCGGGGTCTCTTCGATCATCGCGGCGAATTCGAACACGTCCATGTCCGCCATGCCGCCATCGGCGTGGCGTTCGTCCAGGTACTTGCGGAACAGATCGTACTGCTCTTCCGTTGCCCAGGGCGCGCGCGTGCGGCGGGCGAGGTGGTCGTTCTTCTTGGTGGTGCGCCGCTGGCTTTTCGAAGGCGCGAAGTCCGCCACGCGAATCCGGGCCGAGAGGCAGGCGTTACAGTCGGAACAGGACGGCCGGTAGAGCACATTCTGCGACCGGCGGAAGCCCTGTTTGGACAGCGCGTCGTTGAGATCCTCGGCCTGCTCACCCTGGAGCGCGGTGAACAACTTCCTCTCCAACCGACCCTCGAGATACGGGCAGGGTTGGGGCGCAGTCACATAAAACTGCGGAGCAAGGGGAAGTGTGTGCCGCATGGACAATAGGAAATCTTCGGTTTCTGACCCAGTTTCGCAAAACCTATCAACGAAACCTTAACCCGCCAAGCCCCCCGGCCCATTGAAGTAAATGGCGGGGGATTTCGCTCACATGCGCGCGGCGCGGTTGATCGCGGCGGTGCCCAGGACGAGGTCCGTGAGGCCCTGACCCCGGTCGCCGGTCATCATCAGGATGATCGAGGCGATCTGCGGCAGGACGAAAGACATCGAGAGCGAGTAGCCCAGCGTGTGCAGGACGGCGGTGCCAAGGTCGAGCCGCTGGCCGTCGCCGCGCCGGATCTCGATCGACATCATGCGCATCCCCAGAGTGGCGGAGCCGTTGGCCAGCGTCACCACGCGGTAGACGAAGCCGATCACGAGCCACAGGAAACCGGCGAAGAAAAAACCGATACCGACTGTAAGGATGATGGCGAGTGCGACGATGGCGACCACGATCAGCGTATCGAACACCCAGGCCAGCGCCCGCTTGGCGGGAACGTCGGCATAGAACTCCGACTGGTAGTCGGGATCGGGCAGTCCGGTGTAGCTCGCGTAGGTCATCGTCGTCCTCATATGGAATGGGCGGGCGGCCCCGACAAGCGGGGCCGCGCGGAATTACTTGGGTTCGCGGGCGACGACGGCGTCGCCGTCTTCGTCGCTGCCATCATCGACGGCAGGGGTGCGCGCGGCCTCGGCCCGTTCGTTCATGAAGTCGTCGAACTCCGACTTGTCCTTGGCCTGGCGCAGGCGCTCGAGGAAGGCCTCGAACTGCTCCTGCTCATCCATGAGGCGTTGCAGGGTTTCCGCCTTGTAGGAGTCGAAGGCCGAGTTGCCGGTCGGGCGGAAGCCGTGGCGGCGGGCCATGTGTTCATGGCGGCCATGCTTCCAGCTTTGCGAGCCGCTTTTGCAGGATTTCGAGAACATGCGTTTGCTCCAGATCATGTACACCAGAAGGGCGAGACCGACGGGCCAGAAGAAGACGAACCCGAGGAACATGAGCGCGAGCCACGCGCCCTTGCCCCGTTCGTCGAGCCAGGCCTCGGTCTTGTTGAACCAGCCCTCGGACTTCGGAGGGGCGGTTTCGCTCATCGTCGTCATCTTGTTTCCTTTCTGCACGGAAGGTGCGGTGTTTGATGCGATGTGAATTGCTTTCACATTACCAAGATCGGGACCGCACCCCGCACTTTCAAGGAAAAATGTGAATGGCTTTCACATTATTTTTCGTCAGGCAATGAAATCAGTGACTTGCGCAGATGTCAGGCGCTCGATTTCGCGCGGATCGACGGAAAAGATATGCCTTGGCGTGCCAGCGGCGGCCCAGATCACGTCGAAATCGAGCAGTCGCGGGTCCATGAACGCGCGGATCGGGTTGAGGTGGCCGATGGGCGCCACGCCACCGATGGCGAATCCGGTCTGTGCCCGGATCAAGCCGGCATCGGCCTTGCCGAGCGCTTCTCCCGCGACGGCGGAGGCCTTGGCGTCGTCCACGCGATTGCCGCCGGCGGTGAGGAACAGCAGCGCGCGTCCGTCTTCCTCGCCCCGGAAAATGATGGACTTCACGATCTGGTCGATCTCGCACCCGGCTGCTGTTGCAGCGTCCGCCGCCGTGCGCGTGCCATCGGCCATTTCGAGGATGGTAATGTCCAGCCCGGCCTCGGCTGCGGCCCGTTCCACACGTTTCAAAGACTTGCTCATGAGGGCACTATGCATGGCGTGATCCGCTTGACCACCCCGGGCCCCCCGGCCAATCTCCGCGCCATGACATTCGCTTCCCAGATCACTCGTTCCCCGCGTCCGTTCGAGGACGATCCCGCCGCCGAAATCGCCGAACGCTTCGCAGACCTCGCACCTGAAGTGCGGGAGGTGCTGGCGGGGGCTGCGGGCTGTTCGCCCTATCTCAAGGGGTTGATGGAGAAAGAAGGCGACTGGCTGCGCGCCACACTCGCCCGTGACCCGGCGGAAGTCATGGGTTCGGTCGAGATCGGGGGTGACAGTGCCAACGCGCTGTCCGCGTCGCTGCGGCAAGCGAAACGGCAGGTGGCGCTCTACACCGGCCTTGCCGATCTCGCGGGGGTCTGGTCGCTGGAGCAGGTGACCGGCGCGCTGACCGACTTTGCAGGCGACGCGACCGACCGCGCGCTCAAGTTCCAGGTCGGGCAAGAGATCGCGAGGCGCAAACTGCCGGGCGCGACGGAGGATGACATCCCGACCGCCGGCGGGGCGATGGCGCTCGCCATGGGCAAGATGGGGGCAGGGGAGCTTAACTATTCCTCCGACATCGACCTCATCATGTTGTTCGATGACGACCGCTACGATGAGGACGATTTCCACGATGCGCGCGCGAGCCTGATCAGGGCCGTGCGCCGGATGTCGGCGATGCTGTCCGAGAACACGGCGGACGGTTATGTCTTTCGAACGGACCTGCGCCTTCGGCCCGATCCGTCCGTCACCCCGGTCATCATCTCGATGGAGGCGGCGGAGCGGTATTACGAGAGCGTTGGGCGGACCTGGGAGCGGGCGGCGCACATCAAGGCGCGGCCGTGCGCGGGGGATATCGAGGCCGGGTGGGCCTATCTCAAGCGGCTGAAGCCCTTTGTCTACCGCAAGCACCTCGACTTCGCCGCGATCCAAGACGCGCACGACATGCGGCTGCGTATCCGCGAGCACAAAGGGCTGGGCGGGCCGATTACGCTGCCCGGACACGACATGAAGCTGGGTCGCGGCGGTATCCGCGAGATCGAGTTCTTCACCCAGACGAGACAGCTCATCGCGGGCGGGCGCGACCCTGACCTCCGCCTGCGCGGTACGGTCGAAGGGCTGGCGGCGCTGGCGGACAAGGGCTGGGTGCCCAAGGACGTGGCCGAGACGCTCACGCGCCACTACCGCTTTCACCGCGAGGTGGAGCACCGGGTGCAGATGGTGCGCGACGCCCAGACTCATGACCTGCCCAATTCTGACAAGGGGTTCGCCCGGCTCGCGGCGATGATGGACCGGGATGTCGAGACGCTGGAGCGTGAGTTGAGCGACGCACTTGTCGAAGTCCACGAACTGACCGAGGGGTTCTTCGCACCGGGAGAGACACCGGAGGCCGAGGAACTCGACCCGGAAGACGCCGAGATCGTGGAGGGGTGGAAATCCTATCCGGCGCTCCGATCATCGCGAGCGGTGGAGATTTTCGACCGGCTGAAGCCCGACCTGATTGCACGGCTGAAAGGCGCGGCTCGTCCCCGCGAGGCTCTGGTGAATTTCGACAAGTTTCTCGGGGGCTTGCCTGCCGGTGTTCAATTGTTTTCCCTGTTCGACGCGAACCCGCCCTTGGTCGACCTGATCGTCGATATCGCGGCGACGGCACCCGCGCTGTCGGTCTATCTCGGTCGCAATGCACAGGTGTTGGACGCCGTGCTGGGCGGGGATTTCTTCTCGAAATGGCCCGGTGTCACAGGGCTTGCCGCCGACCTGTCCGAGACACTGGAGGCTCTGCCGGATTACGAGGCGAAGCTCGATGGGGCGCGGCGCTGGATGAAGGAATGGCATTTCCGCATTGGCGTGCACCTCCTGCGCGGTCTCACACCGCCGGAGGAGGCCGCGCTGGACTACGCCGACCTCGCGGATGCCGTGGTTCAGACGCTCTGGCCCATCGTGACCGCCGAATTTGCGCGCAAGCATGGGGACGGGCCCGGGCGCGGGGCGGTTCTGCTCGGGATGGGATCGCTGGGCGCGCGCACCGTGACGGCGAGTTCCGACCTCGATCTGATCGTGATCTACGATGCGCCGGGCGATGCCATGTCCGAGGGGCGCAAGCCGCTTGGCGCGCGAGCCTATTACTCACGCCTTACGCAGGCGATGGTCACGGCGCTTTCCGCCCAGATGCCGGAGGGCCGGCTGTACGAAGTCGACATGCGCCTGCGCCCGTCAGGCCGGCAGGGTCCGGTGGCCACTTCGCTCGCCTCATTCTCGGCCTATCAGCGCGAGGAAGCCTGGACATGGGAGCATCTCGCCTTGACCCGCGCGCGTCCGGTTGTCGGTACGCCGGAACTGGCCGAGGCGGTGGAGGAGATCCGGTCCGAGGTGCTTCAGGCCGAGCGTGATGCGGAGAAGACCATCGCGGATGTCGTCGAGATGCGCGCGCGCATCGCGGGGGCCAAGGGCGACGGCGGGCCGATGGAGCCGAAAGTCGGGCCGGGGCGGCTTCAGGATATCGAACTGGTTGCGCAATGTGCCGCCGTTCTCGCCCCCGGCACGCCGCGCGATACTGCCGAACAGATCGAGGCAGGCGTCGGAATCGGCTGGATCACACGCGAGGAGGCCGAGTCGCTCAACGTCGCCTATGCGACCCTGCGCAAAGTGCAGAGCGCGGCCAAGCTGCTGACCGAGGACCGGCTGGACCTTGATGCGGTCGGGCAGGGCGGGCGCGATTTCCTCTATCGTACGATGGAGGTGGACGACGCCGAAGGATTGGCCGAAACCGTGACGGGCTGCACCCGTCGCGCCCATGATGCCATCGAAGCCATCCTCGCGCGCAGACCCGGAGACGTGACATGACGCCAGAAGAAATCGACCCCGTCGGACTGATCGCCGAATCCTACCGGATCGAAGGGATTACGCCCGAGGAATGCCGGAGCATTTTCCTGGACTGGGTGATCGGGCAGCGCAGTCGACGGATCGGGGCGGAGGAGATCGGCGTGATGCTTGAGACCCACGCGGATGCCCATCCGGATCACCCGATGACACAGGTGCTCAAGGAAGGCATGACAACGATGACCAACGCACCCGGTCGGCGCGGGGGCGCCAAGGGGCGGCGTAAAACGAGCTGAAGTCTTAGCGCGGCAGCGCGGCGGCTTCGGCGGCCAGCCGTTCGATCCCGGCCCAGTCGCCGGCCTTGAACATCTCGGTCGGTGCTACCCATGAGCCGCCGGCGCAGATGACGTTGGACAGCGAGAGGTATTCGCGCGCGTTGGACGGGCTCACGCCCCCGGTCGGACAAAAGCGCACCTGCGGCAGGGGCGAGGCGAGCGCCTTGAGAAACGCAGGACCACCGGCGGGCCCTGCCGGGAAGAACTTCTGAACCGTGTAGCCGCGTTCGAGGAGCCGCATGGCTTCGGAGGCCGAGGATGCGCCCGGCAGGAGCGGAAGGTCGGCCTCTTCACAGGCGTCGAGCAGCCGGTCGGTCGCGCCGGGCGATACCCCGAATTGTGCCCCGGCGTCCTTGGCCTTTTTCACATCCGCGGGCGTGAGGAGCGTGCCCGCCCCGACCACGCCGCCTTCGGCCCTGGCCATTTCCGCGATCACCTCGAGCGCGGCATCCGTGCGCAATGTGACCTCGAGGGCCGGGAGGCCGCCCGCGATGAGTGCTGCCGCGAGGGGGCCGGCATGGGCCACATCATCGACGATGAGGACCGGAACGATGGGCGCGAGGTTGCAGATTTCGGCGGCGCGGGCGGAGGCTTCGGCTGGGGTCATGGTGGCTCCTTAGACGACGACCGCCGCGCCCTCGGTCGCGAGGCCCACGGTCTGACGGAAGGTTTCGAAAAGCTCGCGGCCGAGACCGCGGGAATTGGCGGACAGGTCCATCGTGACCGGCGTGCGGGCGTCGAAGTCGTCTTCGAGCACTTCGAGCGTCCCGGCCACAGCATCCACGCGCACCCGGTCGCCGTCGCGCACCTTGGCGATGGGGCCGCCATCGACGGCCTCGGGCGAGACATGGATCGCGGCGGGTACCTTGCCGGATGCGCCGGACATGCGCCCGTCGGTGACGAGCGCGACCTTGAGGCCCCGGTCCTGGAGCACCGCGAGCGTCGGGGTCAGCCCGTGAAGCTCGGGCATGCCGTTGGCCTTGGGGCCTTGGAAACGGACGACCACGACCGTGTCTTCGGTGAATTCGCCGGCCTTGAACGCGGCCTTGACCGCCTCCTGATCAGTGAAGACGCGCGCTTTCGCCTCGATCACATGATGCTCTTCCTTGACCGCCGAAACCTTCATGACTGCGTGGCCCATGTTCCCGGTAAGCTGCGACAGCCCGCCGGTCTTTTGAAACGGGTCCGAGGCCGGGCGCACGATCTTGTCGTTCAGGCTTTCGCGCGGACCCGGTTCGTATTTGACGCGGTCGCCGGAGATCTTGGGTTCCTGCGTGTAGGTTTCCAACCCTCCACCCGCGACGGTGCGCGTGTCGGGATGCAGAAGGCCCTCGTCGAGGAGCGAGCCGATCAGGTAGCCAAGGCCACCGGCGGCGTGGAAGTGGTTCACGTCCGCCAGACCATTCGGATAGACCCGCGCCATGAGCGGGGTCACGGCCGAGATGTCGGCGAAATCGGCCATCGTGATCTCCACCCCCGCCGCACGCGCCATTGCGGGCAGGTGGATGAGCAGGTTGGTCGATCCGCCCGTGGCCATCAGCCCGACGATCCCGTTCACGAACGCTTTTTCGTCCAGCACATCAGCCACCGGCGTGAACTCGTTGCCGAGTGCCGTGATCTGAAGCGCGCGCCGGGCACCTTCCTGCGTCAGCGCATCGCGCAGCGGTGTATTGGGGTTCACGAAAGACGCACCGGGCAGGTGCAGCCCCATGAATTCCATGAGCATCTGGTTGGAGTTGGCGGTGCCGTAGAAGGTGCAGGTGCCGGGGCCGTGGTAGGCCTCCATCTCGGCTTGCATGAGCGCATCGCGGCCCACTTCGCCCGATGCGAACCTCTGGCGGACCTTCGCCTTTTCGTCATTGGGCAGACCGGAGGTCATGGGTCCAGCGGGCATGAAGATGCCGGGGATATGGCCGAACGTCGCCGCGGCGATCACGAGGCCCGGCACGATCTTGTCACAGACACCCAGGTAAAGCGCCGCGTCGAACGTGTTGTGGCTGAGAGCCACGCCTGAGGCCAGCGCGATCACGTCGCGCGAAAACAGGCTGAGTTCCATGCCAGTCTCGCCCTGCGTGACGCCGTCGCACATGGCCGGCACGCCGCCTGCGACCTGCGCGGTCGCCCCTTCGGCGCGGGCGGCGGCCTTGATGAGGTCGGGGAACCGCTCGAACGGCTGGTGGGCGGACAGCATGTCATTGTAGCTGGACACGATCCCGATATTGGGCGCGTCCTTGGTGGCGAGCGCGTGCTGGTCCGGACCTGCGCCCGCATAGGCATGGGCCTGACCGGAACAGCTCAGGTGGCCGCGTTTCGGCCCCTTGTCGATCTGGGCCTGAATACCCTCCATGTAGCGGGCGCGGCGATCCGCGCTGCGTTCGATGATCCGGTCGGTGACCCGTTCGATCTCACTGTTGAGAGCCATGGCGTTCACTCCTGATATCGCGCGACGTTCGCTGTCGCTTATCACGTTCGGTTAGCGCTAACAACCCAGCGGTGGCAGAGGCCGAGCGCGCATGCTTCAGGGACAGGCTAACATGTTGGGCTGTCGTGTCAGGAGAGAATCCCCGACGCCTGCCGGGATTGCCACACGATCCGGTGAGCGATGGGTCTTTCCGCGCGATTGCGAACGGGATAGGCAGGGGCATGACCGAAAACCGTCCTTCGATCCGCCTCAAACCCAAGGCCAACGCCCGCGCCATCCGGCATGGTGCGCCGTGGGTCTACGACAATGAACTCGTGACCGACCGGCGCACCAAAGCGCTCGCCCCCGGCACCATCGCGCGGCTGGAAGACAGTGAACGTGCGGCGCTGGGGACGGTGGCGGTGAACCCGAACTCCCGCATTTTTGCGCGGATGCTCGACCGCGACCCGGAAGCGGTGATTGACCAAGACTGGATCGCAGGCAAACTGGCGCTTGCGCTGGCGCACCGGGAGCGGCTGTTCGATGCGCCGTACTACCGGCTCATCCATGCGGAGGCGGATGGTTTGCCGGGCTTGGTGATCGACCGGTTCGGTGATGTCGCGGTGATTCAGCCGAATGCGGCCTGGGCCGAAGTCCTGTTCGATGCCTTGGCTGATGCGTTGGTCGAGGTGACGGGGGTGACGACCGTCGTCAAGAACGCATCAGGGCGCGCGCGGGGGCTCGAAGGTCTGGACGAGGGTGTCACGGTAATGCGCGGTGCACTCGACGCGCCGGTGGCAGTGCCGATGAACGGCGCGACCTACTTGGCGGACCTTTTGGGCGGGCAGAAAACCGGACTGTTTTTTGACCAGAGGCCCAATCATGCGTTTGCGGCGGGGCTGGCCGACGGCGCGCGCGTGCTTGACGTGTTTTCCCATGTCGGGGGCTTTTCGCTCGCCGCGCTGGCGAATGGGGCTGCATCGGCTCTGGCTGTCGACGGGTCTGCCCCCGCGCTGGACCTCGCGACGCAAGGCGCGGACGCAGGCGGGGTCGGGGAACGGTTCGAGACCCGGCAGGGCGATGCATTCGACGTGCTGGGTGATCTTGGTGCGGCGGGCGAGACCTTTGACGTGGTCATTTGCGACCCGCCGGCCTTCGCGCCCAACAAGCCCGCGCTTGAAGCGGGGCTGCGCGCCTATGAGCGGATCGCCAAGCTGGCCGCGCCGCTGGTTGCGCCCGGTGGATACCTCGGGCTCTGTTCATGCTCCCATGCCGCGGACCTCGATCGATTTCGGGGGGCCTGCAATCGCGGAATCGGACGTGCCGGGCGCGGTGCGCAGCTCATCCACACCGGGTTTGCCGGGCCTGACCACCCGCAGCATCCCGCGCTGGCCGAGAGCGGATATCTCAAGGCGCTTTTCTACCGGCTCACCGCGTGAAGGTTCTGATCGACGCCTGCGTGCTTTATCCGACCGTAATGCGGGAGGTGGTGCTGGGCTGCGCGCGCGAGGGGTTGTTCGAGCCGCAATGGAGCGCGCGAATCCTGGAGGAATGGGCGCGGGCCGCCGGTAGGCTCGGGCCGGGGCAGGAGGCGCTCGCGCGGGGAGAGATCGCGTTGGTCGAGGCGGACTGGCCGGGCGCCTCGGTCGAGCCGCGCGGGCGGGATCTGTCGCGTCTGTCGCTTCCTGACCCGAATGACGTGCATGTTCTGGCCGCGGCCATCGCCGGGTCGTCGGACGTGCTGCTCACGCTCAATATCAAGGACTTCCCCCGGCAGTATCTGGGGCATGAAGGCGTGGCTTTGGCCAGCCCGGACCCGTTCGTGTTGGGGTGTCTGGAGGAGGCGCCGGACCGCGTAGTCGCCGTCGCTGCGCGGGTGTTGGCAGAGGCGCGGCGGTTGTCGGGCGAAGATTGGCGAATCCGGGCGCTTATGAAAAAGGCGCGGATGCCGCGGCTGGGAAAGGCGTTGGAGGCCACAGGCCGCTTCGACTGACACCTTCGCAAGCGGAGCAAGCTTGCGCGGGCACAGGTGAGGCGACGTCTGGCCCTTCGGCCGGGTGTCGCGGTGGGGCAGAAGTCAGCGGGCCCACTTCGCCTCATTCGCTTCGATGGCGGCGATACGCTGCTCGACCTTGGGGTGGCTCAGGAGCCAAGCGGGTTGGCCGCGTCCGCGTGACCCGGTCAGGGCTTCGAGTTTTGTGAACAGCGATTTCTGCGCGGTCGTGCCGATTCCCGACTTGATGAGCAGGGCGGTGGCATAGGCATCCGCCTCATACTCGTCCGAGCGAGAGAGACGGGCGGCGAGCATCGAGGTGAGGACACCGGCGATCGCCTGGCCGAGCCCCGGAATGAAGCGGCCCAGCACCAGAATGAGTGCCGTTCGCAACGCGTTCTGTCCGGAAAAGTCGATCATGCGGCGTCGCGCATGGCCAAGCGCGACGTGCCCCAGTTCATGCGCGATGACGCTCGCCATCTCTTCCGCGCTGACCTTGCCTTGGCGATACTGGTCATAGAAGCCGCGCGTGATGAAGATGCGTCCGTCGGGTGCCGCAAGGCCGTTCACGGGGTCGATCTCGTAGATATTCACCTTGATGCGCGGCAGGTCGAGCGCGTTTGCCATCCTGTCGGTCAATCCCTTGAGCTTGCCGTCGGCCAGCTCGGTCGACTTGGCGTCGAGCTCATGGCGCAGGCGCCACGCGGAGAACCACCACATGGCGAAGCCGTACAGCAGGGCGATCAGGATCGGTGTGAACTTGAGCATGGAACGATATGGGGGCGTGCGGGGGCGGCAATCAAGTGGATTGAGGCGTCACGCGCACCCAGATAACGCGTCCGAGAGCGAGCGCGAGGACGATGGCCACGAGCAGACCCACGAAATTGCCCGCGACCTCGGCAATTTCCGCGATGTAACCGGAGTAGGCGTAGCCCAGACCGATGTATATCGAGACCCAGACGACTTCGCCCGCGACGCTCCAGGTCGTGAACACGGGCCAGACTGCGCGCGATGCGCCGGACAGGAGGTTCACATAGGGCCCGAGCGGGCTGACCAGCCAGCGCGAAAAGAACACGCCGGGCGCACCCCAGCGGGCCGAGAAATTGCGGGCCCGGACGATCAGGACAGCGCGGGCCGGGTGCTGCGCCTCGATCCGGTCGATAAGGGGAGCGCCCCGCGCTCCGATGAGGTAACCCGCCTGATCGCCGAGGATGGCCCCGGCCAGACAGGCGATGAGTGCCGGGGCCAGCGCGATGTCGCCACCGGCGGCAAAGGCCCCGCCCGCAAGCATGATAAGCGAGGCGGGGATCGGCATCGCGATGCACGACAGGAAGGTGGCGATTGCCAGCACTGCGACACCGTAGGTGGGCACGAGGGCCAACAGGGCTTCGGCGCTCATTGTCCGCCCTCGCGCCAAGCTTCGATCACCGTTTCGATCCGGTCGGCCAGCTCAGGTGGCGTTTCGCCGCGTTCCACCGCCAGTTCGCTGATCGTCTTGCGCGGGGCCTCGCCCGGTTCAATGTCCAGCACTTCGGCGAGAATCTCCGGCGGCACGTTCCAGGTGCGCACAATGTAGCGCGGTGTCATCCATCCCGCGATCTCGGGTTCGTGGCCGAAATAGTCGTCCCACCGGATGGCGTCGTGGACGGTGCGCGCGGTGAAGAGCACGACCGCGACGAGCGCCAACACGAAGCCGGCGAACAGAATTGGGTGCCGTTTGACCGCGGCGCGGCGGCTCGTCATCTCACGAGTTCTCTCATCCCGCGGTCGATCCCCTCGAGCGTCATGGGCACCATGCGTCCTGAGAAGAGTTCGTCGATCATCTGGACGGACTGGGTGTAGCGCCAGTGTGTCTCAGGCAATGGGTTGATCCAGAGATTGTCCGGCCACTGTTCCCGGGCGCGTTGAAGCCAGACCGCGCCGGATTCCGCGTTCCAGTGTTCGTTCGCGCCGCCGGGCATGGCGATCTCGTACGGACTCATCGAGGCGTCGCCGACGAAGATGCACTTGTAGTCTGACCCGTATGTATGAAGCACGTCCCAGGTCGGGGTCTGCTCGCTCCACCGCCGGCGATTGTCGCGCCAGACGCCTTCGTAAAGGCAGTTGTGGAAGTAGTAGTATTCCAGATGCTTGAACTCGGATCGCGCGGCCGAGAAAAGCTCCTCCACCACCTTGATATGCGGGTCCATCGAGCCGCCTACGTCGAGAAACAGCAGCACCTTCACCGCGTTGCGCCGCTCAGGACGGGTCTTCACGTCAAGGTAGCCGTGCTCGGCGGTGGAGCGGATCGTTCCGTCGAGGTCGAGCTCGTCATGGGCGCCGTCGCGGGCCCAGTTCCGCAGACGCTTGAGCGCGACCTTGATGTTGCGGGTGCCCAGCTCGACATCGCCGTCGAGATTGCGGAATTCCCGCTTGTCCCAGACTTTCGTCGCGCGTTGATGGCGCGACTTGTCCTGTCCGATGCGCACACCCTCGGGATTGTAGCCAAATGCGCCGAAGGGGGAGGTGCCGGCGGTGCCGATCCATTTGGAGCCGCCCTGGTGGCGCTCCTGTTGTTCCTCGAGTCGTTTCTTGAGCGTTTCCATCAACTTGTCGAAGCCGCCTAACGCCTCGATCTCGGCGCGTTCTTCTTCCGTGAGGTGTTTCTCGGCCATCTTTTCCAGCCAGTCGGACGGAATGTCGACCGCCTCCAGCACCTCGTCGAAGCTGATCGCCTCCAACCCTTCGAAAGACTGCGCGAAGGCGCGGTCGAACTTGTCGAGGTTGCGCTCATCCTTCACCATCGCCGCGCGGGCGAGGTAGTAGAACGCTTCCACGTCATAGGTGGTGAGCCCGGCCTTCATGCCCTCGAGAAAGGTGAGGTATTCGCGCAGGGACACGGGCACCTTGTTGGCGCGGAGGGTGTCGAAAAACGGGATGAACACGGGGGGCGGCGCTCCTGTTACAGGCCTCGGGTGAGGAAGACCGTAACAAACAGGCCAAGGATGGCAAACGCCATGGCATAGGCCGCGCCATACTGGGCGAGGTCGAGCCGCTGGCCGCCGCGCTTGCGCGCCTGATAGGCGCCGAGCAGTGCGCCGAAGACGGCGAAGGCAAGGACGATCATGGGCATACCTCCGGGGGTCTGGGCGACCCCGGAAGCGTTCGGGATCAGCCGCGGTTGATCGGCGAAATGGCGGCGATTTCAAGCAGCCGCGCACCGACTTCAGCGTCGGAGCCGAAGCCATATCGCGCCCAGCCGAGGCTGTCGAGACGGACAAGCTGCGCCTCGGCGTCGCGGCCCAGAATCTCCAGCCCTTCGGCCTTGATCATCAGGAGCGTCGAGAGCAGTGCCGCGTTCTGGGCCGACTGCACCGCGCCCAGATGGCCGTCCACGATGCGGATCGCGGTCTCGGCATTTCCGAGTGACAAGGCATGAGCGGCGAGCTGAACACCCATATGCGCGGCCTGAAGCGAGGTGCCGGGCAAGGCGGTGTAGAGCGCCTCAGCTTCACGGAACGAGGCCAGCGCCACGTCGGAATTGATGCCGAGATTCAGACGGCCCAGCGCGAAAAGCGAAAAGGCGAGGCGCGTGTCGCGCCAGCCCATCGCGCGGGCGATATCCACGGCCCGTCCGGCGGCCGCACGGCGCACGGTCGAAGGCTGGTTGCCGCCCAGCGCGGTGTCGATCGCCTGTTTCCACGCGCGCGGCGTCGCGGCGCGCGCCTGTGGGGTGCCCGCACCGCCGGCCGGATTGAGGCGGGCGAGCAGGGCGGGCAGCGCGGCCGCCACCTGTCCGCGCGTCATGCCGGAACGCAGCTCGGGCGCGTAGTAGGCGCGCAGGATGAGCATGTCGAACCCGGTCAGGACCGTGTGGAAATTGTCATCGTTGAATACGCTGTCGGACAGGCGGTAGAGGTCGTTCACCGGTCCCAGCGCCTGAGCGATTTCCTCATGCAGGCAGTCCCGCATCTCCTGCGGCGCCACGTCGCCGGGAATGAAGACCGACATGCGCGTGCGCTGGGTCAGCTTGGTCCAGTCGGTCTGCTCGGTGCGGCGATTGGCCTTGTATTCTCGCCAGCCCGAGACATTGGGCGCCACGAAACAGGCAGCACCAGGCACGAGGGACTGGAGTTGGCGCTTGGGGATGACCTCGACCGTGATACCGGCGGCGGCATTGGCCGGCACGCGCGAGATGTCGATGCCCGCCTCGCCGCGCAGGCGCGCGATCAGGCGGTTGAGTTCGGTGTCGAGTACCGCCGCCTTGCGTCCGGTCATCCGGATCGTAACCGGACCCTCGAAACGCGCCAGAACGGGCAGGGCGCGACCACTTTCCAACTCGAAGGAGAGGTCGAGGAAATCCGCGCCGATTTCGCTGTTGGGGCGTCCGGGCGCGTCGGTGCGGCTGGAATTGAAAGCCTTCATGGGCGGAAGCTCGGTCGGCAGGTTCACCTGCCGCGCCGTCACTTCGCTTACCGCATCCGGTGCCGGCGATTGCAGTGCACCTGTGCAACCCGCCAGCACCAGAGCCGCACCCGCGACCGCCCCCACGATCATTCTGTGTCCGCTCATATCCGTTACCCCCGCTGGTACTTTATGAACGGCGTGAGTTTCCCGATCCGGTCGTAGAGCGTTCGTGCTGTCGTGTTGAATTCCTGCGTCATCCAGTAGACCGAAGGCGTGTTGTTCGCGTCGGCGGCGGCATAGACCGCCTCGATGAGCGCACGCCCCACGCCGAGGCCGCGGGCCTCGGGTTCGGCATAGAGGTCTTGCAGGTAACAGACGTCCTCGATCCGCCAGTTGTGGCGATGATAGAGGTAATGGACGAGCCCCACAGGGCGGTCGCCGACCTCGGCGATCAGAGCATGTTGCGGTTCGTCCCCTGAGAGGAGCCGGGAAAAGGTGGTCAGGTACACCTCTTCATCGACTGCGCTCTCGTAGAACCGCAGATACTCCGACCAGAGGCGACGCCACTGGGGCTCGTCAGCACGCGTCAGCGCACGGACGGTAATCTGTGTAGTGTCTCCCAACACGATACAGGCACACCGTTCCTTGCCCCCCCAGGCAGACTCCATGGTTAGGCTCAGGCGGGCGGATTCCCCAAGCGGAAAATGGCCGAATTGGGGCGAAAAATGGTTTGTCGCGTGGCTGGAAACAGTGGGGCCGCAAGATGTGGTGGGGCGCGGGTGCGCAACAACTAGGCGCCATCGCGAATTGCGGCGGAAATGTGGCGTATGCGCGTGCTCTGGCCGAATCGTTTCCATTTGCTCCAACAGTCCGCGGGGCAAGTGGTGCCGTTTTAAGGCTTTTTGCGGGAGCGTGCCGGACAGGCCGGTGCGGCGTGCCCCGCAGGACACGCCAGATGGTCAGCCGCGCTCGCGCCGGGCCAGGAAGGCCAAGCGTTCGAACAGGTGCACATCCTGTTCATTCTTGAGCAGCGCTCCGTGAAGCTTGGGCAGGGCGGTCGCCCCGTCCCGTTTGAGGTCTTCGGGGTCCATATCCTCGGCCAACAGGAGCTTGAGCCAGTCGAGCACTTCCGAGGTCGAGGGTTTCTTTTTCAGTCCCTGCTGTTCACGGATCTCATAGAACTGGGTCAGCGCCGTGGCGAGGAGCTGTTCCTTGATGCCGGGGTGATGCACGTCGACGATCCGGCGCATCGTCTCCATGTCCGGAAACTTGATGTAGTGGAAGAAGCAGCGGCGCAGGAAGGCGTCGGGCAGCTCCTTTTCGTTGTTCGACGTGATGATGACCACGGGCCGGTGTTTGGCCCGGATGGTTTCGCCGGTCTCGTAGACATGGAATTCCATCTTGTCGAGTTCCTGAAGCAGGTCGTTCGGGAACTCGATGTCGGCCTTGTCCACCTCGTCGATCAACAGGACGACCTTTTCGTCCGCTTCGAATGCCTGCCAGAGCTTTCCCTTGCGGATGTAGTTGGAGACGTCGTGGACGCGTTCCTCGCCCAGCTGGCTGTCGCGCAGGCGGCTGACCGCATCGTATTCATACAGGCCCTGTTGCGCGCGGGTGGTGGATTTGATGTTCCACTCGATCATCGGCAAGCCGAGCGACTGGGCCACTTGTTTGGCCAGCTCGGTCTTGCCGGTTCCCGGCTCGCCCTTCACCAGAAGCGGACGTTCCAGTGTCACCGCCGCATTGACCGCGACGGCAAGGTCTTCGGTCGCGACATAGGTTTCGGTGCTCTCAAAGCGCATCGGTTTCTCCTGCTTGGCTCGGTTGCGACCTAAGCGGGCCGGGACGGGGGATGCAAGACCGCGGCCCAGAAACGTGACGGCAGGAAGCCGTTGTTGAATAACCAGCCTTTTGGGGGCATAACCCGCGCGCAGAATCGTCGTGGACCCGACTGGCTCCTCCTGCGGCAAAATGTTATGTTTTAATCACTTGTTGCGAGGTCTAAGAGCACCGCGCCTTGGGAGTGAAAACGGGGCTGGCACCATGGCCCAGAACGTGAACATGGCGCAAGGTTTGTATAGTGACATCCCACCGACGCTGGGATAAACGACCCGACAGGAGAGCACCGAATGAGCAACGACCAATTCGCGACGCGGGCATCCGGGGTTGAAGAGGAGAGTGGGATGAAGGCGGAAACCTTCCTGCCGGAGCATTACAAGCCGGCTGAAGACGAACCTTTCATGAATGACCGGCAATCGGAGTATTTCCGGATCAAGCTGTTGAAATGGAAGTCTGAACTTCTGGGTGACAGCAAGAACACCATCGAGGGTCTGCAGGACAGCAGCCGGAACATTCCCGACATCGCGGACCGCGCGTCCGAAGAGACAGACAGGGCGCTGGAACTGCGCACCCGTGATCGTCAGCGCAAACTGGTGGCCAAGATCGACGCCGCGCTGCGGAGGATCGACGAAGGCGAGTACGGGTATTGTGAGGAGACGGGCGAGCCGATTTCGCTCAAGCGCCTCGATGCACGGCCGATCGCGACCCTCAGCCTTGAGGCGCAGGAACGCCACGAGCGTCGGGAAAAAGTACACCGCGACGATTGATCGTCCGCCATGCGACATGATTAACAAAGGCACCGCGGCCGATGCGCCCGGTGCCTTTTTGCTTGCGGAGCCGCCATGCTGATCGGGCAGGACATCTGTATTCTGGGTGCAGGGATCGGGGGGCTGGCCTCCGCCGTCGCGCTGGCCATGCGCGGCGCGGCGGTGACGGTTCTGGAACAGGCCGACGCGGTGCGCGAAGTGGGCGCGGGGATACAGGTGAGCCCGAACGGCCTTGCCGTGCTCGATGCGCTCGGTGTCGGCGATGAACTCCGCGCTCGTTGCCTGCGCTCTCAGGCGGTGCACTTGCTGGACGGACTGTCCGGGGAGAGCGTGCTGCGCATGGACCTCGCCGGGCTGCGGCCACAGCAGGAGTTCTTTCTCGTCCATCGCGCCGACCTTGTGTCGATCCTTCTGGACCGGGCGACCGAACTGGGTGTTCGCGTCGAAACCGGTTGCCGCGTGAGCGACGTGGATCTGCGGGACGATAGCGCGACACTTACGATAGAAGGTCAGGCCCCGCGGGAGGTCGGCTTCCTCATCGGTGCTGATGGTCTTCATTCCGTCCTTCGCCACTTGCTCAACGGGAAACGTCAACCGTTCTTCACCGGACAGGTCGCCTGGCGGGCGATCATTCCGGCGACGGGTGACGAGCCGCAGGAAGCGCGGGTTTTTATGGGGCCGGGGCGTCATTTCGTGACCTATCCGCTGCGCGACGGCAGCCAGATCAACATCGTCGCCGTCGAGGAACGCAAAGACTGGGCCGAAGAAGGCTGGAACCACCGGGACGATCCAGCGAATCTCAAGAACGCATTCGCCTCCTTCGCGCCCGTGCCCCGCGCGTTGATCGACCGGGTGGAAGAGGTTCATATCTGGGGCCTGTTCCGGCACGCGGTCGCGGACCAGTGGCACAAGGGTCCGGCGGTGATCCTTGGCGATGCGGCACATCCGACGCTGCCCTTCATGGCGCAAGGCGCGGTCATGGCGCTGGAGGATGCCTGGGTTCTGTCAGACAGCCTGTCGGTCGCCGGGCTGGACGAAGGCCCCGCCCTTTACCAAGCAAGGCGGCGGCACCGGGCAGAGCGCGTGATCGAAGCGGCGAATGCGAATGCGCGCAATTACCATTACGCCAATCCGCTCCTGCGCTTCGTGGGCCACAACGCGCTGCGGGTCGCCGGCAAGCTGGCTCCGAACAGCGTGCTGTCGCGCTACGACTGGATTTACGACTACGACGTGACCTCAGCCTGAGAGGCAAGGAGCGCGTCGATTTCGGCGCCGCTCGCACCCCCCGACAGCGCTGAGAAGTCCCCATGCGCGAACATGGCGCGTCCCGTGTCGAGGATGGCCGCCTGAGTCAGCCGCGCCAGCGCCCCGCCGATTGAGATGCGCGCAACGCCCACCTGCGCGAATTCCGCCCGTGTCACCTTGGCGAAGCGACCGGCGGCGAGCGCGTTGACAGGGCAGGTAACGGCGGCACAGACCTCGGCTTGCGCACGCATATCGCCCGGCATGGGAACATACACGCAGTCGGCCCCGGCGGCCTCGTATGCCTGCACCCGAGCGATGGCCTCGGACAGGTCATATTGGCCGTTCATCACCCCGTCCGCCCGGGCGACCAGCACGAAGTCGCGGGGCAGGGCACGGGTGGCAGCGACAGCCGCCTGGATGCGGTCAATGGCGAGGTCACGCGCGTGTGGCTTTGGTGAGGGCAGGTCGGTGTCCTCGATCGAGATTCCCGCCAGACCGACTTCAAAGGCCAGGCGGACCGTTTCCGCAACGCCGTCTGGGTCTTGCGCGAATCCATTCTCGAAATCTCCGGAGACCGGCACGTTCACCGCGCGCACCAGCGCCTCGGCGTGTTCCAATGCCTCCTCCCGACTGACATGCCCCATGTCCGGGCGACCAAGTGTGAAGGCATGGGCGGAGGAGGAGGTTGCGATGGCCTCGGCCCCGAGGCCGGCCAGAACACGCGCGGAACCTGCGTCCCAGGCATTGGCGAGAATAAAGGGATTCCCACGCTGGTGGAGCGCGCGGAACCGGGCGCCGACATCGGTGGCCATTGGGCGAACTCCTTTCGCAACTTCCGACAGTTTTGCCCGGCAATAGAGCCTCCGTCCACTGTCCAGAGGAGCGTTCAATTGGAAACGGCGCACAGCCCCGTGAATTCGGGCTGCGCCCCCTTTCCAATCCTGCGCACCCGTGAAATAGGGAAGTGCCAAACGATCCCTCCAAAGGAGACCACTCATGGAGATTCGCGAGGCGCTTACCTTCGACGATGTTCTGCTTGTTCCGGCCGAGAGCTCGGTGCTGCCCTCGACGGCGGACACCACGACCTATGTCACGAAGTCGATCAAGCTCAACATCCCGCTTCTGTCGTCCGCCATGGACACCGTGACCGAGGGGCGCATGGCCATCGCCATGGCGCAGGCCGGCGGGATCGGCGTGGTTCACAAGAACCTCAGCGTCGAAGAGCAGGCCCGCGAGATCCGGCGCGTGAAGCGGTTCGAGAGCGGGATCGTCTACAACCCCGTGACGCTGACCCCGAACCAGACACTGGCGGACGCCAAGGCACTGACCGAGCGCTACGGGTTCACCGGCTTTCCGGTGGTGGACGAGAAGCGCCGGGTGGTCGGGATCGTGACCAACCGGGACATGCGGTTCGCCCAGCACGAGGACACGCCGGTCAAGGTCATGATGACCTCGGACAACCTCGCCATCCTGCGCGAGCCGGCCGACCGGGACGAGGCGATCAGCCTGATGAAGTCGCGCCGGATCGAGAAGCTGCTCGTCACCGACAAGGACGGCAAGCTCACCGGTCTGCTTACTTTGCGCGACACCGAACAGGCCGTGTTGAACCCGACCGCCTGCAAGGACGAACTTGGTCGCCTGCGCGTGGCGGCAGCGACGAGCGTTGGGGATGCCGGTTTCGAGCGGACCGAGGCGCTTGTGGACGCGGGCGTAGACATCGTGGTGATCGACACGGCGCACGGCCATTCGCGCGGTGTGATCGAGGCGGTCACGCGGGCCAAGAAGCTCTCCAACGAGGTGCAGATCATCGCGGGGAACGTGGCCACCGCCGCCGCGACCCGTGCGCTGATCGACGCCGGCGCAGACTCGGTCAAGGTCGGTATCGGCCCCGGCTCCATCTGCACCACGCGTATGGTTGCGGGCGTCGGGATGCCGCAGCTGACGGCCGTCATGGATTGTGCGGCGGAAGCGAACAAGTCCGGCGTGCCGGTCATCGCGGACGGGGGCATCAAGTTTTCCGGCGATTTCGCCAAGGCCATCGCGGCAGGCGCATCCTGCGCGATGGTTGGCAGCATGATCGCGGGGACCGACGAGAGCCCGGGCGAGGTGATCCTCTACCAAGGTCGCTCGTTCAAGAGTTACCGCGGCATGGGCAGCCTCGGCGCGATGGCGCGTGGCTCGGCCGATCGCTATTTTCAGAAGGACGCGGCGAGCGACAAGCTCGTTCCCGAGGGTATCGAGGGACAGGTCCCTTACAAGGGGTCAGCGGGCGCGGTGGTTCACCAGCTCGTCGGTGGTCTGCGGGCCGCGATGGGCTACACCGGCTGCGCCACCGTCGAGGAGATGCGCAACTACGCGCAGTTCGTGAAGATCACGGGTGCGGGGCTGAAAGAGAGCCATGTCCACGACGTGCAGATCACGCGCGAGTCGCCGAACTATCGGATCGGATAGCCTTGTTTTTATGGCTACGTTTTCGGCGGCAACTTCGTTGGCGCTAAGAATTGTCGAGAACGGACCGGGAACTGCTGGGAACTTTAGATGCATTTTAGATGCAGGGAGTTCGGCATAGATGCAGTCTCGGTCCAGCGGCGTGTTTGACGTAGGCTGCATGACAGGCGAAGTGCAAAGGCAAGCAACAAGCGGATCCAGGGTAGAGATGGCTCATATGGTAAGCGCTACGAAACGGTATGGCGACGTAGACCAAGTAAAATCGGACGGGGTGACTTACACACCTCGTCCTCTCGCCGATTTTGTTGCCGATCGTATTATGGCCTCGGCAGACCTCTCGGGGGGCCGACCTATCAGGCTCCTTGATCCTGCCGTCGGGCACGGTGAGTTGCTTCTTGCTCTCTTGGCTCGGCTCGAGGGTCCTGTTGAAGTCTATGGCTACGAGACGGATAGAGTAGCGCTTGCCGAAGCGACAGAGCGCATTGAAGTGGTCCCAGAAAACTGGA
>NZ_DGCP01000005.1:0-53662 GCF_002384975.1 Maritimibacter sp. UBA3975 | reverse complement strand
TCACCGAAGTACTTCGTGATCGCTGCCGTCAACGTCGTCTTGCCGTGGTCAACGTGACCAATGGTGCCGATGTTGCAGTGCGGTTTGTTACGTTCAAACTTTTCCTTAGCCATGATGGCCTCCTTTATCTTGGCGGTGCGCCTCTCGGGCCCACCCTACGGTGTGGTAGGGTGCGGGGACGTCCCCGCACCGCTGCTTATGCGTATTTCGACTGGATCTCTTCCGAGATGTTCGCCGGCACCGGCTCGTAGTGGGCGAACTGCATGGTGAAGTTCGCGCGACCCGAGGACATGGAGCGCAGGTTGTTGATGTAGCCGAACATGTTGGCGAGCGGCACGAAGGCGTTGATCGCCACCGCGTTGCCGCGCGGTTCCTGGCCGGTCACCTGGCCACGACGCGAGGTGAGGTCACCGATGATGTTGCCGGTATACTCTTCCGGCGACACGACCTCGACCTTCATCATCGGCTCGAGCAGCTTGGCGCCCGCCTTGCGAAG
Organism: Maritimibacter sp. UBA3975; assembly: GCF_002384975.1. NCBI lineage: Bacteria > Pseudomonadati > Pseudomonadota > Alphaproteobacteria > Rhodobacterales > Roseobacteraceae > Maritimibacter > Maritimibacter sp. UBA3975. The sequence continues at coordinate 53,166 of NZ_DGCP01000005.1, read as the reverse complement.
ACCTTCACGCATACACATGCGCGAGGCGATTTCGAAGGCGAGAACGCTCGAGTCAACGTCGTGGTACTTGCCGTCGATCAGCGCGACCTTGAAGTCGATGACCGGGAAGCCGGCGAGCGGACCGGAGTCCATGACCGAGTTGATGCCCTTCTCGACGCCCGGGATGTATTCCTTGGGCACCGAACCACCGACGATCTTCGACTCGAACGAGTAGCCTTCGCCCGGCTCGGTCGGCGAGATGACCATCTTGACCTCGGCGAACTGACCGGACCCACCCGACTGTTTCTTGTGGGTGTAGGTGTGCTCGATCTCGTGACCGATGGTCTCGCGGTAAGCCACCTGCGGCGCGCCGATGTTGGCTTCCACCTTGAACTCGCGCTTGAGGCGGTCGACGAGGATGTCGAGGTGAAGTTCGCCCATGCCCTTCATGATTGTCTGACCGGACTCGAGGTCGGTTTCGACTCGGAAGGACGGATCCTCGGCAGCGAGACGCTGGAGGCCCTGGGACATCTTCTCCTGGTCGGCCTTCGTCTTGGGCTCGACGGCGATTTCGATCACCGGATCGGGGAAGGTCATCGTTTCGAGAACGACCTGCGCGTTGGTGGCGCAGAGCGTGTCACCGGTGGTGGTCTCTTTCAGACCGGCCAGCGCGATGATGTCACCCGCGAACGCCTCTTCGATCTCTTCACGATCGTTCGAGTGCATCATCATCATCCGGCCAATGCGCTCTTTCTTGCCCTTGGTCGAGTTGATGATGTTGTCGCCCTTGTTCAGGACGCCCGAGTAGATCCGGGTGAAGGTCAACGAGCCGACGAAGGGGTCGTTCATGATTTTGAACGCCAGCGCCGAGAACGCCATGCTGTCATCCGCGCGACGCGGGATGTTGCGGGTCTCGGTCTCGTCGTCCGGCGCAAAGCCCATGTAGTCGACCACGTCGAGCGGGCTCGGCAGGAAGTCGACGACAGCGTTGAGCAGCGGCTGAACACCCTTGTTCTTGAACGCCGAGCCGCCGAGGACGGGCACGAATTTCAGGTCGAGGCAGCCCTTGCGGATCAGCGAGCGCAGCGTCGGGATGTCGGGCTCTTCGCCTTCGAGGTAGGCCATCATCGCGTCGTCGTCCATTTCGACGGCGTTCTCGATGAGGTGCGAGCGCCACTCGTCGGCGGTCGCCTTGAGGTCGTCACGGATCGGACGACGCTCCCACGAAGCACCAAGGTCTTCGCCGAGCCAGACCCACTCTTCCATCGTGACGAGGTCGACGATGCCTTCGAGCTTGTCTTCGGCACCGATCGGGAAGTTCACCGGAACCGGGGTCGCACCGGTGCGGTCCTTGATCATCTGCACGCAGTTGAAGTAGTCGGCGCCGATCTTGTCCATCTTGTTGACGAAGACGAGACGCGGAACCTTGTAGCGATCGGCCTGACGCCACACCGTTTCGGTCTGCGGCTCGACGCCGGCGTTGCCATCGAGCAGCGCAACGGCGCCGTCGAGAACGGCGAGCGAACGCTCGACTTCGATGGTGAAGTCGACGTGGCCGGGGGTGTCGATGATGTTGAAGCGAACCTTCACGTCATCGGTGCCCTCGTCGGTCGGGTCTTCCTGCCACTGCCAGAAGGTCGTGGTCGCAGCCGAGGTGATGGTGATCCCCCGTTCCTGCTCCTGCTCCATCCAGTCCATGGTCGCGGCGCCGTCGTGCACTTCGCCGATCTTGTGGGACCGGCCGGTGTAGTAAAGGATGCGCTCCGTGGTCGTGGTCTTGCCGGCATCAATGTGCGCCATGATGCCGAAGTTACGGTAGCGTTCGAGGGGATATACGCGTGCCATTGGAATGGGCCTCTCGGGAGTGTTCGGTTACCAGCGGTAGTGGCTGAACGCGCGGTTCGCGTCGGCCATCTTGTGGGTGTCTTCGCGCTTCTTCACGGCGGTGCCGCGGCCGTTGACCGCGTCGAGCAGTTCGCCGGCGAGGCGCTCTTCCATCGTGTTTTCGTTGCGCGCACGGCAGGCGGTGATGAGCCAGCGGATCGCGAGGGCTTCACGGCGCTCCGGGCGAACCTCGACCGGCACCTGGTAGGTGGCACCACCGACGCGGCGCGAGCGGACCTCGACCGAGGGTTTGATGTTGTCGAGCGCTTCGTGGAAGATTTCCACCGGCGCGCGCTTCACCTTGTCCTCGACGCGACCCAGCGCGTTGTAGACGATTTTCTCGGCGACGGACTTTTTACCATCGATCATGAGATTGTTCATGAACTTGGTCAGAACCTTATCGCCATACTTGGCGTCAGGCAGAATTTCGCGCTTTTCAGCGGCGTGACGACGGGACATTCCGCTCTCTCCTTACTTCGGACGCTTCGCGCCGTATTTCGAACGACGCTGCTTACGGTCTTTGACGCCCTGGGTATCCAGCACACCGCGAAGGATGTGGTAACGGACACCCGGAAGGTCTTTCACACGGCCGCCACGGATGAGCACGACGGAGTGCTCTTGCAGGTTGTGGCTCTCACCGGGGATGTAGCTGATGACTTCGTAGCCATTGGTCAGACGGACCTTGGCGACTTTCCGCATGGCGGAGTTCGGCTTCTTCGGGGTCGTTGTGTACACCCGGGTGCAGACGCCGCGCTTCTGCGGGTTCCCCTCGAGGTGCATGGACTTGTTGGTCCGGCGTTTCGGCTGCCGCGGCTTGCGGATCAGCTGTTGGATCGTTGGCATTGGGCTCGTTTCCCCGTGTTGCAACACTATGTTCGTGGGGCGCGCGCCCCGGTTCATTCAGATTTCAGCGCCTTTCGCGTCCGAAAAACGCAAGATACCGCACCCGCCCCAGTCAGCCGGGGCGACGCGGTGGGTTCATCAGAGGATCGGGGCACAAGGCCCGGATCATGGCCACTTCAGTTCTGCAGACGGACGGGCGGAGACACTTCCCCTGTTGTCCGGGTGCGCGCCGTATATGGGGAGTCGTATGCCTTGTCAACGGCGATGGGCCAGAATCCGCGGCGCGCGCCCGAAAAGCCTATCGTCCTTGCAAAAAAGCCGTTTCAGGCGGATAATCAAGGACATTCGGTAGGGCGGAACAACCGCCCACCATTTTTGAGCAATCGAGGCGAGCAGACAATGAATATTCTTCAGATTACCGCGGCTCTGGCCGCCTGTACCGCCATGAGCGGGTGCGCGATCTTCGGGGGTCAGGCCATCTCCGGGCAAGGGGCCGAGCTTCTCGACAGTTCGCCCGGTGTCGACGTTTCGCGTCTGGACGATCCCGCGGGCGAGGCCGATTTCCAGGCCGCCTACCAGTTCATCCAGGGGCAGGACGCGACCACGAACATGCCCAACAGCGGGAGCGCGACCTACCTTGGCGGCTTCGGGGCGGATGCCACGGGGGACGTCAACGGTTTCATGACCGGGGCGCTGAGCATGACGGTGAACAACCTCAACAACGGCACGGTCACGGGCACGGCGGACGAGTTCGCGCTCTACAATGGCGACGGGTCGCTCAACCGTGACTTCTCGGGCGAGGTCTTTCTGAACGGCGGGGTGACGGGCACTGCCATCACCGCTGCGGGCACGGACAACATCCGCGACAACTCCACCGGGCAGGAAAGCGACGCCACGCTGACCCTCAACGGCGCGTTCCGGGACGTGACCCGTCAGGGCCGGGCCAGCGCGGCCACCGGCACGGCAACGGGGAGCGGGACCGGCGGGTTCGACTTCGCCCTGAGCGACGGGAAGTTCTTCCTCGTCGGGCAGGACTGACCGGCGGGCCGCGGCATGGCCACGGTTCCCGGCAGCCTCGCGCTTCTGTCTGTGCGCAATGAGGGCCCGTTCCTGTTGGAATGGGTCGCTTGGTACCGGATGCTCGGATTCGACCGGATCCTCGTCATGCATAACGACTGCACGGACCACTCGCCGCAGCTCCTGCGGCTTTTGGAGCGCGAAGGGGTCCTGACCCAGAAAAAGCACCAGCCGGACCCTGCGCGCCCGCCGCAGCCGCAGGCACACCGTCTGGCCGCGAAGCAGGACATCCTGCGTGAAGCACAATGGGCCTGGGTCTGCGACACGGACGAGTTCCTCGTGATCCATCCCGGCGAGGGGCTGCTGTCCGACCTTGTCGCCGCCTGGCCGGAGGGCGCCGAGGCGATGGCGGTGCATTGGAAGATCTACGGGACCGACGGGGCGGAAGCCTGGGTCGATCAGCTTGTCCACCGCTCGACCCTGCGCTGTGCCGCGCCGGACGCCCAGCAGAACACGCAGTTCAAATGCCTCACCCGGACGCCCGCGCACTGGGGCTGGCTGCGGTCCCACGGGCCGAAGGAGTGGCAGGGGCCGGGCGCGTGGGAGGACGCCGCGAACCGGATCGTGCTGGCCGATGGTTCCCCCCTCGAAGGCTACTCGCCGGAACAGTCGCCCGCCAACGGCACGCCCCGCGACCGGATCACGCACGAGCTGGCTCAGGTGAACCATTACGCGCTCCAGTCGCGCGAGCGGTTCCTGTTGAAGAAGGGCACGCTTGGCGCGGCGGCGCTTCTGGACCGCTACACGGACGATTTTTTCCTGCGCTTCGATCATAACGAGGACGAGGACGGCGCGGCCCTGAAATACGCCGAGCGGTTCGATGCGGAATACGCGCGGCTGACGGCGATACCCGGTGTGCTGAGGCTCCACCACCTGTGCTGCGCCGACTACCTCATGGCCATCGCGGACAAGCTCGGCAGGCCGCATGAGGCCTATCCGGCCATTGCGGCCCATCGGGAGACCGCCCAGGCACTCCCCGCTCACAGCCGCCCGGCCAAGGGCCCAGCGACCTGACGTTTCCAGACGGCGCGGGCTGACGCCCGCACATGTCGAACTGCGCTCGGGCCGCGAAGGCCCCGGAGGGCGCTGCCCTCCGGACCTCCCGGGATATTTTCCGACCGGAAAGCCCAACGAAAAAGCCCCGCCGGTGGGGCGGGGCTTTTCCTGTGTCTTGTGTCAGCAGATCAAGGCTGTTCGTCGCCGCTCTCAGGCGTTTCGACAAGCCCGCTGTCGCCGAACGGATCGACCTCTTCCGCCGGAGCGGCCAGTGCCGCCGCAGCTTCCGCCTCGGCCCGCGCTTCGTCGATGACCTTGCGGTCCCGTTCCTGCGCGATGGAGCGCACCTTCATGGTGGCCCCGCCGGTGCCGGCCGGGATCAGGCGACCCACGATGACGTTTTCCTTGAGACCGACGAGCTTGTCGCGCTTGCCCTGCACCGAGGCTTCGGTGAGGACCCGCGTGGTCTCCTGGAACGACGCCGCCGAGATGAACGACCGGGTCTGGAGCGAGGCCTTGGTGATCCCGAGAAGGATCGGCTGACCCTCCGCCGGGCGACCGCCCTTGGACACCGCCTTTTCGTTCGCCGCGTCGAACTCGGCCTTGTCCACATGCTCGCCCTTGAGCAGCGTGGTTTCGCCCGAGTCCATGATCTCCCACTTCTGGAGCATCTGGCGCACGATGACCTCGATGTGCTTGTCGTTGATCTTCACGCCCTGGAGGCGATAGACGTCCTGCACCTCGTCGATCATGTAGTCTGCAAGCGCCTCGACCCCCATGATGGCGAGAATGTCATGCGGCGCGGGATTGCCGTCCATGATGTACTCGCCCTTCTGGATGAAGTCGCCTTCGGCCACTGGAATGTGCTTGCCCTTGGGCACCATGTATTCCACCGGCTCCATGCTCTCGTCCGAAGGTTCGATCGAGATGCGGCGCTTGTTCTTGTAGTCGCGGCCGAAGCGGACGTAGCCGTCGATTTCGGCGATGATCGCGTGATCTTTCGGGCGACGGGCTTCGAACAGTTCCGCGACCCGCGGCAGACCACCGGTGATGTCTTTGGTCTTGGCACCTTCGCGCGGGATCCGGGCAATCACGTCGCCGGCCTGCACGTCGGCCCCGTCCTCGATCGAGAGGATGGCGTCCACGGACATCGTGTAGGTGATCGGGTTGCCCTGATCGTTGCGCACCGGCTCGCCATCCGCATCCGCGAGGATGAGTTCCGGCTTGAGGTCCGAGCCCTTGGGCGCAGAGCGCCAGTCGGTCACGATCTTCTGGGTCATGCCGGTGGCATCGTCGGTTTCGTCACGCACGGAGATGCCCGAGACGAGGTCGACGAATTTCACCGTGCCGCCCGCTTCCGCGATGATCGGCAGGGTATACGGGTCCCATTCGAAGAGCTTGTCGCCCCGCTCGATGGTCTGCGCATCCTTGACGAGCAGCTTGGAACCGTAGCCCGGCTTGTAGCTCGCCCGTTCGACGCCGTTGTCGTCGACGATAGCGACCTGCATGTTGCGGCCCATGATGATCATCTCGCCCGAAGCGTTCTCAAGCGTATTGGCGTTGCGGAACTCGATCTTGCCGCCCTGCCCCGCTTCCTGGAAGGACTGCTGACCACCCTGCGCGATGCCGCCGATGTGGAAGGTCCGCATCGTCAGCTGGGTGCCGGGTTCGCCGATGGACTGTGCCGCGATGATGCCGACGGCTTCGCCGACGTTCACCTTGGTACCACGGGCGAGGTCACGGCCGTAGCAGGCCGCGCAGACGCCTTCTTCGGACTCGCAGGTCAGCGGCGAGCGGATGCGCATGGAGAGCACACCGGAATCGTCGATGAGGTCTGCCTTGCGCTCGTCGATCAGCTCGCCGCGCGCCACCAGCACCTCTTCGGTGGCCGGGTGGAGCACGTCGTCCGCCGACACGCGGCCCAGGATACGCTCGGCCAGAGTCGCCACCACTTCACCGTCGTTGATCGCCGCAGACGCGGTGATCGCATTCTCGGTGCCGCAGTCGCGGTCGCGCACGATGCAGTCCTGCGCCACGTCCACGAGACGGCGGGTAAGATACCCGGAGTTCGCGGTCTTGAGCGCGGTATCGGCCAGACCCTTACGGGCGCCGTGGGTCGAGTTGAAGTACTCGAGCACGGTGAGGCCTTCCTTGAAGTTCGAGATGATCGGCGTTTCGATGATCTCACCCGACGGCTTGGCCATCAGGCCGCGCATCCCGCCGAGCTGCTTCATCTGGGCCGGGGACCCCCGGGCACCGGAGTGCGACATCATGTAGACCGAGTTGGGCTCCATTTCGGCGCCCGCATCGTCCACGCGCACGGCCGAGATGTCCGCCATCATCGCGTCGGCGACCTGATCGGAACACTTCGACCAGGCGTCGACCACCTTGTTGTACTTCTCGCCAAGAGTGATGAGGCCGTCCATGTACTGCTGTTCGAACTCCTTCACCTGCTCGCGCACGGAGTCGACGATGGTCCACTTGGAGTCCGGGATCACCATGTCGTCCTTGCCGAACGAGATGCCGGCCCGGAAGGCTTCCTTGAAGCCCATCGACATGATCTGGTCACAGAAGATGACCGACTCTTTCTGGCCGCAGTAGCGGTAGACGGTGTCGATGACCTGCTGCACTTCCTTCTTGCGCAGGAGCCGGTTGACGAGATCGAACGGCGCCTTGGCGTTGAGCGGCAGGAGCGCGCCCAGAAGCATCCGGCCCGGAGTCGTCTCGAACCGCTTGAAGATTTCCTGACCCGTTTCGTCGATCTGCTTGATACGGGCCTGGATCTTGGTGTGCAGGTGCACTTCGCCGGCGTCCAGCGCATGCTGAACCTCGTCGACGTCGGCAAAGACCATGCCTTCGCCCTTCATGCCCTTACGCTCCATCGTGATGTAATAGAGGCCGAGGATCATATCCTGCGACGGCACGATGATCGGCGCGCCGTTGGCGGGCGACAGCACGTTGTTGGTCGACATCATCAGCACGCGCGCTTCCAGCTGGGCTTCCAGCGAGAGCGGGACGTGGACAGCCATCTGGTCACCGTCGAAGTCGGCGTTGAACGCCGAACAGACGAGCGGGTGAAGCTGGATCGCCTTGCCTTCGATGAGCATCGGCTCGAACGCCTGGATGCCGAGACGGTGCAGCGTGGGCGCGCGGTTCAGCAGAACCGGGTGCTCACGGATGACCTCATCCAGAATGTCCCAGACTTCGGGGCGCTCTTTCTCGACCAGTTTCTTGGCCTGCTTCACCGTGGACGAGAGGCCCTTGGCCTCCAGCCGCGAGTAGATGAAGGGCTTGAACAGTTCGAGCGCCATCTTCTTGGGCAGGCCGCACTGGTGCAGCTTGAGCTCCGGCCCGGTCACAATGACCGACCGGCCCGAGAAGTCGACGCGCTTGCCCAGAAGGTTCTGGCGGAAGCGGCCCTGCTTGCCCTTGAGCATGTCCGACAGCGACTTCAGCGGGCGCTTGTTGGCCCCCGTGATGACGCGGCCGCGACGGCCGTTGTCGAACAGCGCATCGACGGATTCCTGAAGCATCCGCTTCTCGTTACGCACGATGATGTCCGGCGCGCGCAGTTCGATCAGCCGCTTGAGGCGGTTGTTGCGGTTGATGACGCGGCGATACAGGTCGTTGAGGTCCGAGGTCGCGAACCGGCCACCGTCGAGCGGGACCAGCGGGCGCAGTTCGGGCGGAATGACCGGGATCACGGTCAGGATCATCCATTCCGGGCGGTTGCCGGATTCGATGAAGCTTTCCACGACCTTGAGCCGCTTGATGATCTTCTTGGGCTTCAGCTCACCCGTCGCTTCGGCCAGATCGGCGCGCAGCGTTTCGGCCTCGCTTTCAAGGTCGATGGCCGCCAGCATTTCGCGGATCGCCTCGGCGCCGATGTTCGCCTGAAAGGCGTCCATGCCGTAGGTGTCCTGAGCGTCGTTGAACTCTTCCTCGCTCATGAGCTGACCGTATTGCAGGTCGGTGAGACCCGGCTCGATCACGACGTAGTTCTCGAAGTAGAGAATCCGCTCCAGATCGCGCAGCGTCATGTCGAGCATGAGGCCGATCCGGGACGGAAGCGACTTCAGGAACCAGATGTGCGCGACGGGCGCGGCCAGTTCGATGTGGCCCATACGCTCGCGCCGCACCTTCTGGAGCGTCACTTCGACACCGCATTTCTCGCAGACGACGCCGCGATACTTCATGCGCTTGTACTTGCCGCAGAGGCACTCGTAATCCTTGATCGGGCCAAAGATACGGGCGCAGAACAGGCCGTCGCGCTCGGGCTTGAAGGTCCGGTAGTTGATCGTCTCAGGCTTCTTGATCTCGCCATACGACCAGCTAAGGATCCGTTCGGGCGACGCGAGCGACACCTTGATCTCGTCAAAGATCTTTTGCGTCGCAAGCGGGTTGAACGGGTTGGTTGTAAGTTCCTGGTTCATTTGGATTTCCTCAAATCTGTTCCGGTTGGGGGGATGGGGTGAGGCTCAGCGCCTCACTCATCCGGCTCCCCTTCCGAATCCAGGAGTTCCATGTTGAGGCCGAGACCCCGGACTTCTTTCACGAGCACGTTGAAGCTCTCCGGCACGCCGGCCTCGAAGTTGTCCTCGCCCTTGACGATCGACTCGTAGACCTTGGTGCGGCCTGCCACGTCGTCCGACTTGACGGTGAGCATCTCCTGCAGCGTGTAGGCGGCGCCGTAGGCTTCGAGCGCCCAGACTTCCATCTCGCCGAAGCGCTGACCACCGAACTGCGCCTTACCACCGAGCGGCTGCTGGGTGACGAGCGAGTACGGGCCGGTCGAACGCGCGTGGATCTTGTCGTCGACCAGGTGGTGCAGCTTGAGCAGGTACTTGACGCCGACGGTCACGGGGCGCGCGAACTGCTCGCCCGTGCGGCCGTCGAAGAGCACCGACTGACCCGAGGTATCGAAGCCGGCACGCGTGAGCGCGTCGTTGACCTCGGGCTCCTTCGCGCCGTCGAAGACCGGCGTTGCGATCGGAACACCGCGCGTCACGTTCGAGGCTGCCTCGACGAGACGATCCTCGTCCATGCCCTCGATGCCTTCCGCATAGACGTCGTCGCCATAGGCGAGCTTCATCGCGTCACGCACCGGGGTCAGATCGCCGGAGCGTTTGTACTCGCCCAGCGCCTCGTCGATGTTCAGACCCAGACCGCGTGCGGCCCAGCCCATGTGCGTTTCGAGAATCTGACCCACGTTCATCCGCGACGGCACGCCGAGCGGGTTGAGGCAGAAATCGACCGGAGTGCCATCGCCGAGGAACGGCATGTCTTCCATCGGGACGACCCGCGAGATGACACCCTTGTTCCCGTGACGACCAGCCATCTTGTCGCCCGGCTGAAGCTTGCGCTTCACGGCGATGAAGACCTTGACCATCTTCATCACACCCGGCGGAAGGTCGTCGCCACGACGCACCTTCTCGACCTTGTCCTCAAAGCGGTGCTCGAGGGCACGCTTCTGCACCTCGTACTGCGCGTTCAGAGCTTCGACCTGTTGGGCGTCGGCCTCGTTTTCGAGGGCGAGCTGCCACCACTGGCCACGGCTCAGGCTGCCGAGAAGCTCCTCGTCGATCTTGGACCCGGACTTGACGCCCTTGGGGCCTTTCACGGCGGTCTTGCCTTCGATCATGTCCCGCAGACGGGCATAGATGTTGCGGTCGAGGATCGCGAGTTCGTCGTCCCGGTCACGGGCGAGGCGCTCGACCTCTTCACGCTCGATCTGAAGCGCACGTTCGTCCTTTTCGACGCCGTGACGGTTGAACACCCGCACTTCCACGACGGTGCCGTAGTCGCCCGGTTTCACCCGCAGCGAGGTGTCGCGCACGTCCGAGGCTTTCTCACCGAAGATGGCGCGGAGCAGTTTCTCCTCCGGCGTCATCGGGCTTTCGCCCTTCGGTGTGATCTTGCCCACGAGAATGTCGCCCGGCTCCACGTCGGCACCGATGTAGACGATGCCCGCTTCGTCGAGGTTGCGCAGGGCTTCCTCGCCGACGTTGGGGATATCGCGCGTGATCTCTTCCGGCCCGAGTTTGGTGTCACGGGCCGCGACTTCGAATTCCTCGATGTGGATCGAGGTGAACACGTCGTCCTGCGCGATGCGCTCGGAGATCAGGATCGAGTCCTCGTAGTTGTAGCCGTTCCACGGCATGAAGGCGACGACGACGTTCTTGCCGAGCGCCAGTTCACCGAGGTCGGTGGACGGGCCGTCGGCGATCACTTCGCCCTTGCCGACCGTGTCACCGACCTTCACCAGCGGGCGCTGGTTGATGGCGGTGTTCTGGTTCGACCGCTGGAACTTGCGCAGACGATAGATGTCGACGCCCGGATCGCCCGGCTCGAGATCCGCAGTGGCGCGAATAACGATACGCGTGGCGTCCACCTGGTCGATCACGCCGGCCCGCTTGGCCTGAATGGCCGCGCCGGAGTCGACGGCGACCTTGCCCTCGATGCCGGTGCCGACCAGCGGCGCCTCGGCCCGCAGAAGCGGAACCGCCTGACGCTGCATGTTCGAACCCATGAGGGCGCGGTTGGCGTCGTCGTTTTCGAGGAACGGGATGAGCGAGGCCGCGACCGACACCAGCTGTTTCGGCGACACGTCGATCAGGTCGACGCTGTCGACCGGGGCGAGCGTGTATTCGCCCGACTGGCGGGTGTTGACCATCTCGTTCACGAACTTGCCGCCCTCGTCGAGGGTCGCGTTCGCCTGCGCCACGGTGTGACGCATTTCCTCGGTCGCGGACATGTAGTGGACTTCATCCGTCACCTGAGCGTCCTTCACGACGCGGTAGGGGGTTTCGATGAAGCCGTACTTGTTCACGCGGGCGAAGGTGGCCAGCGAGTTGATAAGACCGATGTTCGGGCCTTCCGGCGTTTCGATCGGGCACATCCGGCCGTAGTGGGTCGGGTGAACGTCGCGCACCTCAAAGCCCGCACGTTCGCGGGTCAGGCCGCCCGGCCCGAGCGCCGAGAGACGCCGCTTGTGCGTAACCTCGGAGAGCGGGTTGGTCTGGTCCATGAACTGCGACAGCTGCGAGGAGCCGAAGAATTCGCGCACCGCGGCGGCGGCCGGTTTGGCGTTGATGAGGTCCTGCGGCATGACCGTGTCGATCTCGACCGACGACATGCGCTCCTTGATCGCGCGCTCCATGCGGAGCAGCCCGACGCGGTACTGGTTCTCCATCAGCTCGCCGACCGAACGCACCCGGCGGTTGCCGAGGTGGTCGATGTCGTCGATGTCGCCGCGCCCGTCGCGAAGCTCCACCAGCGCCTTGATGCAGGAGATGATGTCCTCACGGCGCAGGGTGCGCTGCGTGTCCTCGGCGTCGAGGTTCAGGCGCATGTTCATCTTCACGCGGCCCACGGCGGAGAGGTCGTAACGCTCGCTGTCGAAGAAGAGCTGGTCGAACAGGTTCGACGCGGCTTCGACGGTGGGCGGCTCGCCCGGGCGCATGACGCGGTAGATGTCCATGAGCGCGGTGTCGCGGTTCACGTTCTTGTCCGCCGCCATCGTGTTGCGCATGTACGGGCCGACCGTGACGTTGTCGATGTCGAGCACCGGAATCGTCGTGACGCCCGCATCGACGAGGTCCTTGACCGTCCCGCCGATGAAATCGCCGCCCTTGTCGTATTCCATCGTCAGCTCATCACCGGCCTCGACATAGATCGCGCCGGTTTCTTCGTTGATGATGTCCTTGGAGACGTAGCGGCCGGTGATGGCCTCGAACGGCACGAGGATGTTCTGCACATTGCCCGCGTCGATCAGCTTCTTGACCGCGCGCGGCGTGACCTTCTTGCCGGCTTCGAACAGGACTTCGCCGCTGTCGGCATCGACAACGTCCGTCGTCGGGCGCGTGCCGCGAATCCGCTCGGGGAAGAACTTGGTCACCCAGCCCTTGTTCTTTTCGAGCTTGTATTCGACCGTCTGGTAATAGGCATCCATGATGCCCTCCTGGTCGAGGCCCAGCGCATAGAGCAGGGTCGTGACCGGGAGTTTCCGGCGGCGGTCGATGCGCGCGAAGACGATGTCCTTCGCGTCGAATTCGAAGTCGAGCCAGGAGCCGCGATAGGGAATGATGCGGCAGGCGAAGAGCAGCTTGCCCGAGCTGTGAGTCTTGCCTTTGTCATGGTCGAAGAAGACGCCCGGCGAGCGGTGCATCTGGGACACGATGACGCGCTCGGTCCCGTTCACCACGAAGGTGCCGTTCGGGGTCATCAAGGGCATGTCGCCCATGAAGACGTCCTGTTCCTTGATGTCCTTGACCGACTTGGCGCCGGTATCCTCGTCCACATCGAACACGATCAGACGCAGGGTGACCTTGAGCGGCGCGGAATAGGTCATGTCGCGCTGCTGGCACTCTTCCACGTCGTATTTCGGATGCTCGAGCTCGTAGCGGACGAATTCCAGCGTCGCGGTCTCGTTGAAGTCCGAGATCGGGAAGACCGACTGGAAGACACCCTTGATGCCTTCGCCGTCCATCGGCTCGGGCTCGTCACCGGAGTTGAGGAAGAGGTCGTAAGAGGCCTTCTGCACTTCGATCAGGTTCGGCATCTCCAGCACTTCGCGGATTTTGCCGTAGTATTTACGAAGACGTTTCTGGCCAAGGTAGGACTGCGCCATAAGGTGTGCACCTTTATTGTTTTCTCACTGACCGCAAGACCGCCGGGGCACCGGTCTGCTGGCCGCTCGAAACGGGGGTTCGGATCCATACCTGGAAACCTTCCCACAGGTCTCCGCCCGATCCTTGAACCGCGCCTTGGGGAAGGTCACCGAAGCCGCTGCTTCGATATGGCCCTCGCCAAGACAGGTTCGGCTGGACCCGGATTTCTCCGGACCCAGCCTCGATTTTCGCGCCGGAGCTTGCGCTCCGCAGGCCTCAGGCCAGTTCCACCTCGGCGCCAGCTGCTTCCAGCTTGCCTTTGATGTCTTCGGCTTCGGCTTTGTCGACGCCTTCCTTGATCTTGCCGCCGGCTTCGACCAGGTCCTTGGCTTCTTTCAGGCCAAGACCGGTGATGCCGCGGACTTCCTTGATGACGGCAATCTTGTTGCCACCAGCCGACTTGAGAACAACGTCGAATTCCGTCTTCTCTTCTTCGGCAGCGCCACCGGCGTCGCCAGCCGGGCCGGCCATCATGACAGCGCCGCCAGCAGCGGGCTCGATGCCGTATTCGTCTTTGAGGATCTCTTTGAGTTCCTGAGCTTCGAGAAGGGTCAGACCCACGATCTCTTCAGCAAGTTTCTTCAGATCAGCCATAGTACTGTTTCCGTTTCTTTAAGGTGTGTTCCAACGTGAGCGATTGCAACGCTACGTCGGCCTCTAGATTGCTTACGCAGCCTTTTCCTCGATGGTGGAAAGGATGGATGCGATGTTCGAAGCAGGGGCGCCAATGGCACCGGCGATGTTCGACGCGGGCGCGCCAATGCACGAGGCGATCTGAGCGAGAAGCTCTTCGCGCGACGGCATCTTGGCGACACGGCCGACACCAGCGGTGTCGAGTGCCTCCTCGCCCATAGCACCACCAAGGATCTGAAGCTTTTCATTATCCTTGGCGTACTTATCCATGACCTTGGCCGCAGCCACGGGGTCTTCGGAATAGGCGAGTACGGTCATGCCCGTCAGGTATTCGGCGATCGAAGCCGCCTGTTTGCCTTCAAGGGCGATCTTGGCGAGCCTGTTCTTGGCAACACGCACCGAACCACCCGCTTCCCGCATTTGGGCGCGGAGGTCCTGCATCTCAGCAACCGTGAGGCCTTCGTAGTGGGCAACCACAACGACGCCAGAGCTTTCGAAGATCTGGCCGAGTTCCTCGACCACTTTCTCTTTCTGGGCTCTATCCACAGTTTCACTCCAAGTATGGAGGGTGTGACCCCTCCGGCTCTTATTTCACCGGGTGCAGGCACCCGATGGTCGGGTCCTTACGGGTCCGTCCAAGATCACCCGAGGCACCTGTCGGTGGCCCGAAGAAATCTGGTCTTTTCCCGTCTCAGGCAGGATTTATGGATTGCTCCACCCGCCGTCTCGGACGAAACGCAAAACAGCGCACGACGAATCGCACGCTGGTTACGTTTGGCTTAACTAGCCGGTCGGGTCGGGAATTCCAAGACGGAATATGACATTTTTCGCGCCCGCAGGCAAGCTTTGGCGCATACAGCGCATTCTGGCCTGCACCGGGGGTGGCACTGCCCCACGCTGAACATTCTGCGCGGCGCACTGCACCCGTGGCATCAAGCCCGCGTGTTGCGATTGCAATTCTTTGTTGACATCGCAACCCATCATGGGGAACCTGAAAGAACGCCGGCACTCGAAACCGGCCAAGGGAGGATACTATGAAACTCAATCTCACCGGCCTTTCGGCCGCGGCTGTCCTGTTGCTTGGAACGAGCCTCGGCGCACAAGCCGATACGATAAAAGTGGGCGTGGTCGCGCCGTTTTCCGGCCCCTTCGCTCTCTACGGCAAACAGTTCCAGGAAGCGATCGAAGTCTATCAGGCTCAGAACGGCACCACCGCGGGCGAGCATGACATCGAATTCGTCTACAAGGATTCCGGCGGCCCGAACCCGGATCAGGCCCGCGCGCTGACGCAGGAGCTGCTCATCAAGGACCAGGTCGACTACCTTGCGGGCTACGTCTTCACGCCGAACGCGTTGGCCGTCGCGCCGCTGCTCGACCAGTCCGAGACGCCGCTCGTCATCTTCAACGCCGCCACCAGCGCTATCAACGCCCAGTCGGATTTCTATCTGCGCACGTCCTATACCCTGTGGCAGGTCTCCGCGCCGATGGCCGAATGGGCCTATGAGCAGGGCATCCGCGAGGTCGTGACCACCGTCACCGATTACGGTCCCGGCATCGATGCCGAGAACGCCTTTGTCGCGGCCTTTGAAGAGGCGGGGGGCACGATCCTGGATTCGATCCGGATGCCGCTGTCGACCACCGACTTCACACCCTTCATCCAGTCGATCCGCGAGCAGTCGCCGGACGCGCTGTTCACTTTCCTGCCGGGCGGCCCCCCGACTTTCGGCTTCACCAAGACCTATAACGAGAACGGCCTGCGCGACGAAGGGATCATGTTCCTTGGCACCGCCGAAACGGAGGAGTCGAACCTTCAGGCGTTCGGGGATGCGGCCATCGGGCTGACCACCGCCTATCACTATTCCGCCGACCACGACTCGGACCTGAACCGCGAATTCATCGCCAAGAATACCGAGATGCATCCGGACGCGGTGACGAACTGGGCGACCATCGGCGCCTATGACGGCACCCATGTCATCTACGAGATGGTCAAGAATGCAGGCTCGGACGGCCCGGCGGCCGTGGAAAGCGTGCTTGGCATGGAATGGGAAAGCCCGCGCGGCCCGCTGACCATGGACCCCGAGACCCGGACCGTGATCCAGAACGTCTATATCCGCGAAGTTGAGCGGGATGATGAGAGCGGGATGCTGGTCAACCGCGAAAAGGGCGTGATCGCCACCGTGGGCGACCTCGGCTGGCCCGAGTAAGACTGACGGCGGGCGGCCCTTCGGGTCGCCCGCGTCCCTGAACACGACGCAGGCACACATGTCGCTTATCCTCAACATCCTGATCGACGGGGTCGCCTATGGCATGATCCTGTTCATGATCTCGGTCGGCCTGTCGGTGACGATGGGCCTGATGCGGGTCATCAACCTTGCGCATGGCGGGTTCGCATTGGTGGGCGGGGCCGTGGGGCACTGGCTTATCGCCGATCAGGGGATGAGCTTCTGGCTCGCCGCGCCGCTGGGCATCGCAGGTGCCGTCGCGCTCGCCTGGCCGCTGGAACGGCTGATCTATCGCCGGATCTACGGCTTCGGGGATCTGCAACAGGTGCTGGCCACCATCGGCCTGACCTTCCTGATGATCGCGACCGTGAACCGTCTGCTCGGCTCATCGCTGCTCGCCCTGCCGCTGCCCGAGGTGCTGGCCCAGAGCGTCGACCTCGGCTTCCGGACCCTGCCCCTGCACCGGCTGATCGTCATCGGCGTCGGGATCGCGGTGATCGCGGGGCTCTGGCTCCTGATCGACCGCACCCGGTTCGGCATCCGCCTGCGCGCCGCCGTCGACAACCGCGCGACCGCGTCCGCCATCGGGATCAACACCGGGCTAATCTATTCCGTCACCTTCTGCCTGGGCGCGGGCCTCGCCGCGCTCGGCGGTATCCTGGGGGCCGAGATGATGCCGATCGAGGCCTATTACCCGTTGCGCTACATGGTGCTGTTCCTGATCGTCGTCGCGGTGGGCGGCATGGGGTCGATCTCGGGCTCGTTCGCGGCTGCGCTGGGACTTGGCATCCTCGACACCGCGACGCGCTACCTCGTGCCCGACTTCGGGACGATCTTCTTCTACGGCTGCATCATCCTGTTCCTGGCACTCAGACCCAACGGATTGTGGGGGCGCACGGCATGAGCGACACGACCATCACCCCCAAACGTACGGGCCGGATCGCGGGTGTTCCGTTCCTCGGCGAAGCGATCCTGATCGCTGTCGTCATCGCGGCCTATTTCCTGTTTCCCTACAACCTCGCCTTCCTGACCCGCATCCTCATCATGGTGCTGCTGGTCCTGTCGCTCGACCTCGTTCTGGGGTTCGCGGGCATCGCCACGCTGGGACAGGCTGCGATGTATGGCACCGGGGCCTATGCCGCGGGGCTGTTCGCGGTTCATGTGACCGCCGCGCCCCTGCCTGGTCTGGTCGTGGGTGCGCTGGCGGGGGCCGTGCTCGCCTTCGTCTCCGGCCTCGTTCTGATGCGCGCGCGGGGCCTCACGCTCATCATGCTGACCATCGCCGTCGCCTCCATCTGTCACGAGATCGCGAACAAGGCGCGTGATGTGACCGGCGGCGCAGACGGGTTGCGCGGTATCCGGATGGAGCCCGTGGTGGGGCTCTTCGAGTTCGATTTCATCGGCAAGACGGCCTATTGGTACGTCTTCGTCGTGGTCTTTGCGGTGTTCCTGTTGCTCAAGCGGCTGGCCAATGCGCCGCTGGGGCTGAGCCTCAAGGGCATCCACGAAAGCCCCGAGCGCATGGCGGCCATCGGCGCGCCTGTCTACCGGCGGCTCGTGCTGGCCTATACGCTGGGCGGGGGTATCGCCGGGGTCGCGGGGGCGCTCGCCGCACAGGTGACGCAGCTCGTGAGCCTTGAGGTCTACAGCTTCAACCTGTCGGCCGAGGCGCTCATCATGCTTATCCTCGGCGGCACCGGGCGGCTTTACGGTGCGGTGATCGGGACGGTCATCTTCATGACGGTGCATCACGTCGCCGCCGCGGCCGATCCGTTCAACTGGCTGTTCCTGATCGGTCTGATGGTTCTGGGCGTCGTGTTCTTCCTGCCAAGGGGGCTGTCCCACCTGCCCACGGCCCTCGCGCGTCTGATGCGGGGGCGGACATGAGCGGGCTTCAGGTACGCGGCCTCAACAAGAGTTTCGGCGGGCTGACGGTCGCGCAGGACATCCACCTCGACCTGCCGCCCGGATCGCGCACCGCGCTGATCGGGCCGAACGGGGCAGGCAAGACGACGTTCTCGAACCTCATCACCGGCATTCTCACCCCAAGCGCGGGCGAGATCACGTTGGACGGACAGGACCTGCGGGCGTTGAACGAGGCGCAGCGGGTCAAGGCAGGCGTCGCCAAGACATTCCAGATCACCACCCTGTTTCGCGATCTCACGGTGCGCCAGAACCTTCGCCTGGCCCAACAAGAGCGCGACGAACGGGGACGCGCCTGGTTCCGGCGGGCCGATAGCTGGGGCGAGGCCGAGGACGAGATCGACGCGCAACTCGGCGCATTCCGCCTGATGGATATGGGCGACAAGCGGGTCGATGACCTTGCCTATGGACAGCAGCGACTGGTCGAGATGGCGATGACGCTGATGCTGAAGCCCCGTGTTCTGATCCTCGACGAACCGGCGGCGGGGGTGCCGTCTTCGGACAGCCACCTCATCACCGATGCGATCGAGGCATTGCCCGACGACCTTGCCGTGCTCATCATCGAGCATGACATGAAGCTCGTCTTTCGCGTTGCGCGGTCGATCATCGTGCTGGTGAACGGCGCGATCCTGACCCAGGGCACGCCGGAGGAGATCGCGGCGAACCAGCAGGTGCGGGACCTGTATCTCGGAGGGCGCAATCATGGCTGATCCGATCCTGTCGCTGGACAACGTTGTGGCGGGCTATGGCGACACGACCGTTCTGCATGGCGTGAGCTTCGACGTGCCCAAGGGCCAGCGGCTTGCCATCATCGGGCGCAACGGGGTGGGCAAGACCACGCTTCTGGGCACGATCATGGGGCTCACGCAGCTTCATTCCGGCCACGTCGCGATGGGCGGGCGGGTCATCGACCGGGTGGCGCCGCACCGGCGGGCGGGCACCGGGCTTGGGCTCGTGCCGCAGACGCGCGACATCTTCCCGTCCCTCTCGGTCGAGGAGAACCTGCTCTCCGGCCTGCGCGGCGATGCCACGCTGGAGGAGGCCTTTGCGCTCTTCCCTCGGCTCAAGGAGCGGCGGCGCAACGGCGGCGGGCAGTTGTCGGGTGGCGAGCAGCAAATGCTTGCCATCGCGCGCACGCTCATGGGGCGACCCGAGGTGCTGATGCTGGACGAACCGCTCGAAGGGCTGGCCCCGGTGATCTGCGACATGCTGATGGAGACGTTCGAGACGCTGTCCGCCGACGGGCGCCACACGCTCCTCCTCGTCGAACAGCACACCGAACTCGCGCTCGACTTCGCCGACCGTGTCATCATCCTCGACGCCGGCGAGATCGTGCAGGACGCGAGCGCCGAGGCTCTGCGGGCCGATCCGTCGATCATCGAACGCCACGTCGGCGTCGGACTGGCCGGCGCATGAGGCCCGCAACCTTGACTTGGCGTGGCGGAGCGGACAGGTGGATGTCGTTAACGGACGAACAAGACAGGACGTGCCGCAGTGAGAGGTGACCGGACAGTGTGTCCCGAGGGCCGGATTTCAAGCCCGACCCGCCGCAACAAGGACGGGCGGGATATCGTCGATATCACCACCTATATCCCCTATTTTTTGTCGTCCGTGAACAACGCGCTCTCGCTGGGCGCGTCATCGGAATATCTGAAAACCTTCGGGATCGGCATTGCCGACTGGCGCGTGATTTCCATGCTGGCGATCGAGCCGCGCATTCCCGCCGCGCGGATCGTCGAGGTCATCTCGATCGACAAGGGCGCGACGAGCCGGTCGCTCAACAAGCTGGCCGAGTTGGGGCTCGTGGACTTCGAAGCGATGGAAAGCGATCCCCGGCGACGGACCTGGGAGCTGAACGCCGCCGGATACGAGTTGCACGACCGAATCCTCGCCGCTGCGCTGGAACGCGAGAAAAAGCTGATCGAAGGGGCCGACCCGGATGATCTGGAGGCGTTCCTGCGGGTGATCCGCCTGATGCGAAAGAACGTGGACCGGCTCTAGCGCTTTCGCCACGGACCGGGGCCCGCGGCGACCCGCCGGGGGGCCAGCCCCCCGGACCCCCCGGGATATTTCAAGACCGGAAAGAGGCTCAGGTTTCGCCCTTGAAGCGGGCCACGAGTTCGGCGGGGATCGGGGCGGACTTGATACCGCGTTCCGGGTCTTTCATTGTCCAGACACGCGTTTCCGTGCCTTCGACACAGACCTTGCCGTCCTTGGTGAGCGTGTGGCGGATGTCGAAACTGCGCTCTTTCACTTCGGCGATTTCGGTCGTGATCTCGACGTCGTCACCATAGCGGCAGGGCGCCTTGAACGTTGCGCGGGTATCGACCAGCGGGCAGCCCGCGGCGTCGAACCGCGCGAGCATCTCCTGCTTGGGCCAGCCCGCGGCCTCATACAGCATCGTGGTGCCGTGATCGAACCAGCGAAAGAACTGCGGGTTGAAGACGATCCCGGCAGGGTCGCAATCGCCCCATTCGACGCGGCGTGTCAGGGTGCTCGACAACATCACTTGTTCCTCTCGTCATAGACCCGCTTGGCCTTCATTTCCGACTTCGGAAGGCTGTCCGGTGCCGCCACCTCGACCGCGCAGCGTATTTCGCAACGGGTGCGGATCGCTTTCGCCACGTCGCCGGCCACGTTGCCGTCAGGGTGTTCGACCACCACGGTCATCACGTCCAGCCCATCCTCCTGAGTGGTCAGTCGGATCTGGAATTCGTCGCCCGTTCCGGGATAGGCGCGCACGGCTTCCTCGATCTGAACCGGGAAGAACTTGATACCGCGCAGGTTGATGAGGTCATCCGAGCGGCCCGTCATGCATCCCATGCCGCGCACATGGTTGCGCCCGCAGGCGCAGGGCTCATGGCTGAGGCGGGTGTAATCACCGACGAGGAACCGAAGCTGGGCCGAGCTTTCCGAGTTCAGGTTCGTGCAGACCGTCAGCCCGCGCTCGCCCTCGGCCACCGGGGTGAGGCCGTTCGGATCGACCGTTTCCCAGACCTGAATGTCCTCCATCAGGTGAATGAACGGCTCATCCCCCTCCTGGTATTCCGGGCAGGAATAGCCGCCGCAATGGGGCGAAGCCTCGGTGCAGCCATAGAATTCGAGCGACTTGGCGCCCCAAAGGTCCTGAATCCGCTCCAGCGTGCCCGCGACACCCGAAAACGGCTCGCCCCCCGTGACCAGCCATTTGACCGAGGTCTTGGCGGGGTCCTTGCCCATGTCCTGCATCACCCGGCCGAGGTAGAGCAGGTAGGACGGCGTGCAGATCAGCGTGGTCGGGTTGAACCGTTCGATGAGCGACGCGCGGGCATGGCCGTCCATCCCGCCGCCCGGCACGACAGGCAGACCCATCTTGGCCAGCGTGTATTGCACGCCCCAAGCAAAGACATGGGGGCCGAAGCCGGTCATCGGCAGGCCCACGTCGCCCTTGCGCAGACCGCCGGAATAAAGCGCGCGGGCGTTCGCCTGCTCCCAATACTGACGGTCGAAATGGGTGTAGCGAAACACGCGCGGCGTGCCGGTGGAGCCGGAGGAGGAAAACAGCATCCAGCCCCGGTCGGCCCATTCAGCCTCGCCACAAGTGGTGTAGGTGCCATAGGGCGGATGCGCCTCGGCGTCCTCCATCATCTCCTGCTTGGTCACGACCGGCCAGTTGGCGATCATGCTGTCCACGTCCCTGAGGTCCGTGGGCGCGACGCCCAGCTTGTCGAAACGGCGACGGTAGAAGTCGCTGTTTTCATATAGAAACGGTGCGACGGCCGCGATCTTTTCATCCTGCACCGCGCGGATCTGGTCGCGCGACCATGTGTCCTTGTCCGACCAGTAATCCTCGTTCAGCGGCGCGTCGCGGTCTTCGTGGTATTTCTCCAGAACCGCTTTCCACGCCGTGCGGGTCTCATCCGCCCGTGTCGTCGCTGTCGTCATGTCGTCCTCCCTCGACGAAACCCCGGCGGCGTGCCGCCGGGGTCATCCATTACGCGTCCTCGAGCGAGCCGCGCTTGATGCCGATGTCCGAGCGATAGCTTTGCGCGGCCTTGGAAATCGGGCTCGGCGCGACCGTGGCGCGGATTTTCACCTGACGGTGCGGTTCGATGTTGCCCGCGCTGCGGCTCCCGCCGCCATCTTCGCCCCAGATCAGGACGACCTCGGTGCCCGGCTCGGCAAAATCCATGTCCACAGAGGCCAGCGACATCATCGCCTTTTCGTTCGCCGTGTAGCCCGGATAGGTCGCGAGCCCGATCATGTTGCCGTCCGTGTCCTCGACCCGGTCGTAGTGCATCCGCGCGATGGCGGCGAGCGGCATGGTGATCGGCAGCGGCGGCACTTCGCCCGTATCCTCGAGCTGGCTCTGCTGGACCTTCATCACGTCCTCGGCGTTCCAAACAAGCGTCACCTTGCGGCGATGCGGCTTGTCCTTCATCGCCTCGAGCGCGTCGCGCCCGATGTAGTCATGGTCGAACTTGATGATGTGGCCATAGTTCACGTCGTAAGGCGTGACGTAGTAATCCTCGATATTCTCGGAATAGAGGCTGCCGCCCAGCGACATCCGCATCGAGGCGTGCTTGGGCGACATCCAGCGGCGGTAGTCTTCGGTGCCCTGCCCGGTATAGACGCCGGACACGGGCACGGCCCACCAGCCGCTTTCGATCACGGTGGTGAAATAGGCGATGGAGCCGACCATGCGCAGGCCGTATTTCTTGCCGGTCTTTTGGATGAGCCGCTTCACGTCGCGATACTCGTCCCAGGGCCCGTAAATCTCCAGCCCGGGCATCCCGCCCATCGAGTGACGCATACCGCGCGCCGTGTGACCGCCCAGCTTGATCTCGGCGGATTTGAAGAACTTGATCTCGGGCAGAGGCCCGCCGTTCAATTCCTCCAGAAGCTCCCACGCCTTCGGGCCTTCGACCTGAAACCGGTAGAACTCGCGGCGCTTGTTCTTGTTCAGCGTCCACATCGGGTCTTCTTCGGTGGTCACGTCGTAGTCGAGCGTCTCGGCATTGTATTTCACCCAGTCGGTCGTCGCCGGGTTGCCCACGACCATGTAGTCGTTCTCGGCCATGTGATAGAGGATCGCGTCGCCGATCAGATAGCCCTCGGGCGAACAGCAGACGAGCTGCTTGGCCGCGCCGATTTCAAAATTCTTGAAGGTGTTGACCGACAGATACTGCGTGAAGGCCAGCGCATCCTTGCCCCGCACATGGAGCGAATGCATGTGGTAGGTCTGGTCATGCACCGCGATGGTGTTGCGCCAGGCGGTCTGTTCATCGCGCCACGTCGTGAACTCGGGGCGAACACCGTCGCCGGGCATCATCTGGGTATAGATGGTGAGCGCGTTCTTCGGCGGGTTCTGGAACAGGTGATCCGTGACGTTCGGAATTGTCTCCATCAGCTCGGCGAGCGACTGGGGACCGTCGGATTTGATGGCCATGGGCTTCCTCCCTTCATGACGTGACAGCAGACGATATGCGTTGCGGTGTCAACACATGACATGACGGGTTGGCGTTGCGATGTCAACACGAGGCGCGGACTTTTTGCCGGTCTTGCGTCAGGCGATTTCCTTTTGCGGGCGTGCGATCCCCGCTTCGCGCAGAATATCCGCGACGAGGTGTTCGCGCCGGTAGGCCATGATGTGAACGCCCGAGACGCCCGCGATCTCCTTCACCTGCTGGATCAGCTCGACACAGATCCGGCGCCCCTCCTCCCCCGGCTTGTCAGCCTTTTCCAGACGGTCGATCACGGCGTCGGGGATATGCAGACCGGGCACGTTCGAGCGCATCCAGCGCGCAGCCTTGGCTGAAGCGAGCGGCCCGACACCGGCAAGCAGGAACACGCGCTTGTCCAACCCCCTGTCGCGCACTCGCTCCATGAAGCGTTCAAAGCGGGGAATGTCGAAAATGTAGTTCGTCTGGATGAAGTCCGCGCCCGCATCCACCTTTTTGGCCAGCCGCTCGGCCCGGAAATCGACGGGATCGACACAGGGGTTCTCGGCCGCGCCGATGAACAGCCGGGGCGGCTTGACGATCTCCCGGCCGGACAGGAACCGGCCCTCGTCGCGCATCGTGCGGATCATGCGGATGAGCGAAACGGAATCGAGGTCGAAGACCGGCTTCGCCCCCGGCTGATCCCCTGCCCCCACATCGTCGCCGGTGAGGCAAAGCACATTGCGCACCCCCATCGCCGCCGCGCCCAGAACATCGCCCTGAATGGCGATCCGGTTCCGGTCACGGCAGGAAATCTGGTAGACCGAGCCGTGGCCGGTGCGGGTGAGGAGCGAACAGATCCCGAGCGAGGACATGTGGCAGTTGGCCCCCGACGCATCCGTCGCGTTGATCGCATCGGTGACTTCGGACAGCGGCTTGGCCGCCGCGAACACGTCCTCCGGGTCCGCGCTGTCGGGCGGGTTCAATTCCGACGTGACGGCGAATTCCCCGGCCCGCAGGACACGTTCCAGCACGCTGCCGGATTTGTGCCCCTCGGGGATCGGCTCATAGGGGCGGATGGCGTTCGGGTCGGAAAAGAACAGGCTCATCGTGCGGCCCCCTCCTTGCGGGTCTCTTCGGTCAGCGGGGCTGAGGTCGGGGCGCTCTTGCGGGCCTCGGGATAGGCGCGGGCGAGGGCCGTTCGGTTGCTCTCGACCGATTCCGCGAGCGCTTGAACCCGCTCACGGCTCGCCCGCAGCCAGGCGGAGCTGCCGTGCAGACGCCGGTCCACGGGGGGCAGGACGACCTCGATCTTGTCACCATGCTTCATCCGCGACGCGCCATCCCAGGCCTCGACCCAGACACAGCGCATGTCCGGCTTCACCTCGCAGAACCCACCGGGGCGCACACCGCCGCAGGGACCGTTGCGAAGCTGCTTGGGGCAGTTCATCGGGCAGGACATGCCGGTGGAGGACAAGACGCATTGCCCGCACATCTGGCAGTCGAACAAGAGACCCTTGAGCTGCTTTTCGACAAAGGCGACGGGACGTTCGAGCCTGCCGTAGCCGATCCGGGTCAGGAGCGGGTCCAGCGCGGCGAGCACGGTTTCGAACCGCTGGTAGATCCACTCGAACTGCCGTGACCGGCGCACGGCGAATCGGCGCAAGGCGTACATGGCGTTCCTCCCTTTTGTTCCGGCATGTTAGCGCGGCAGGGCACGCTGTCCAAAACACTGTTGGGAGAAGAGGCGCCGCCGACCCCTCAGGTCACGCGGGCAAGGAACGTCAGAACCGCCGGGGCGATGCGCTCTGCCGCATCAGGGTCGAGGTGGAAGTGATGGTCGCCCGCGACCTCGAGGCAGGTGTAGTCCGCGATCACATCGCGGGCGAGGCGCACCATCCCTTGCGCCTTGTCGCGCTTGTGCAAAAGGCCCGCGTCACCCCAGATGTTGAGCACCGGGCAGGTGAGGCCGCGCAGGACGGTTTCGACATCCGCCTGGCTGAGCCGGACCGCAGAACTCGCGAACAGGCGCGGGTCGCCACGCAGGCGGACGCCTTCGGCCACGGCTTCGAGCGCGCGGTCGGCCAGCGCCTCGGAGGTCTGACGGGAATTGCCCTGTTCCTGCCGCCGCGCGACATAGGCCGCGCGCGACGGGAAGGTGCGCGGCGCACGCGCCTTCATCTTGCGCGTCTGTTCGATGAAGGCCCGCAAGGTCGTCACGGTGGCCTCCGGATCGCTGGGTTCCGGCACCAGCGAGTCGAGCGCGATCAGGGCGCGCACCCGCTCAGGCTGGGCGGCTGCGAACAGGGTCGAGATGTTCGCGCCGCGCGAGTGGCCCAGAAGCACGCAGTCAGCCCAGCCAAGCTGGTCGATCACGTCGGCGATCTGCGGAAGGTCGTCCCAGATGTTATACGTCGCATGCGCGGCGCGGTGGCCGCTGTGGCCCTGTCCGCTCAGGTCGAGCGCGACGACATGGCAGCCGGTGAGGCGCGGGGCCAATTCGGCGAAGCTCGCCGCGTGATCCATCCAGCCGTGCAGGGCGAGAATCGGAGTGCCGTCCTCAGGCCCCCAGGCCAGCCCGGCGAGGGTCAGTCCATCCACGTCCCAACTGCATTCACGGGGGTCGATCGTCTGTGTCATGGGTCCGTCCTGCGCTGCCTCGCCACGCGCATAGCGCATTTCGCACGCCACGGAAAACCGCAGAGTCAGGCTTCGGCAGCCGCAGCCATTTCCCGCGCCAGCCGTTTCTCGGCCTCCACTTTGGGCTTCGTGAACCGGGCGAGGAGGAGATAGACCACCGGGGTCAGAAAGAGCGTCGACAACGTGGCGAGGCCAAGCCCGCCCACGATCACCCAGCCCAGCGCCTCCCGCGCCTCGGCCCCGGCACCCGACGACAGGATCAGGGGCACCCCGCCCAGAACGGTCGAGGTCATGGTCATCATCACCGGGCGCAGCCGGATGGTGGACGCCTCGAAAATCGCGTCGCGCAGGGCATAGCCCCGGTCGCGTAACTGGTTCGCGAACTCCACGATCAGAATCCCGTTCTTGGCCATGATGCCTATGAGCATCACCAGACCGATCTGCGAATAGACGTTGAGCGACAGGCCCGTCAGCACCATCGCAATGGCCGCACAGGCAAGTCCGAAGGGCACGGTGGACATGACGACCACCGCCGAGACGAAGCTTTCGAATTGCGCCGACAGCACGAGGAAGACGACGAGGATCGCGAAGCCGAAGGTCATGAACAGGCCCGAGGAGGTCTGGTCCAGCGTCGCGGCTTCGGCCAGCGGCACGATCCGGTTTTCCTCGGCCAGCAACTCGTCGCCCAGACGCTCCACCGCCTCCATCGCCGCGCCCAGCGACATGGCGGGGGTCAGGCCGGCGGAGATCTCGACCGAGCGGTTCTGCCCCTCCCGGTTCAGTTCCGGCGCCACCGCGCGCTCCGTCAGCGTCACGAAAGTGGACATGGGGATCATCTGGCCGTCGCCTGCGCGCACGAAGACGTTTTCAAGGTCGGAAGGATCGTTCACCGGGTTCGAGGACGACAGCATCTGGATGTCATAGGACGTGTCGTCAATGAACAGCTCGCCCACCGAGCGACCATCCAGCACGGCCCGCAACGCCTCGCCCAGCCCGGTGATGTCGACGCCGAGGTCGGCGGCACGGCGGCGGTCGATCTCGACAAAAAGCTGCGGCATGGTCGTCTCGAACCCGAGCCGCACGTTGCCGAACGCCGGGTTCTCGGACATGCGCGCGACAAGGTCTTCCGCCACGCCCGCAAGCTGATCGTAATTGTTGCCCGTGATCGCGAAGGTCAGGCCCCGGCCCGCCCCCCGGATGCCAAGGGAATTGGGCTGGATCACGAAGGCGCGCAAGCCGATCACATCGCCTAGCGCCGCGTTGATGTCCCCCGCGATTTCGTCCTGGCTTCGGTCCCGCTGATCCCACGGGGCAAGGCCCATGACCATGAAGCCGCGCGACGTGTTGCCGCCGAAACCGGTGATGGAGAAAACGCTGGTGACTTCACCGCTTTCGCGCAGGTGTTCGATCCCATGCTCGATCTCGGCCATCTTGCCGGTGGTGTAGTTGAGCGCGACGCCCTGCGGCGCAGTGACCGAAAGGAGCACGACCGCCCGGTCTTCACGCGGGGTCAGCTCGCTCCGGATGCCCCCCGCCATGAACCACGCCGTAGCGCCAAAGAGCGCGGCGATGGCCAGCACGACAAATGGCGCGCGCAGCGACAGGGTGAGAACCCCGCGATAGAGCGCGACGAGCCGGTTGCCCAGCCAGACGAGCGGCCCGCGCGGATTCGGGTTGACCGGCTTGGTCAGCAGGCGGCTCGCCAGCACCGGGCAAAGCGTAAGCGCCACGACGGAGGACAGCATGACCGCTATGGCGAGCGTGAAGCCGAACTCGCGAAACAGCCCGCCCACCTGACCGGGCAGGAACGACAGCGGTATGAACACGGCGGCCAGCGTCGCGGTGGTTGTGACGACGGCAAAGAAGACCTCCTTCGTCGCGATCACGGCGGCGGCGCGCGGGCCGGTGCCGCGCGTCCGGTGGCGCACGATGTTCTCCAGCACCACGATGGCGTCGTCCACGACCATGCCCGTAGCCAGCACGAGCGCGAGCAGGGTCAGGATGTTGACCGAGAAGCCGACAAGGTAAAGCGCGGCGAGCGTGCCGATCAGCGCGACCGGCATGGTGAGCGCCGGGATCAGCGTCGCGCGCAGGTTGCGCAGGAATAGAAAGATGATCGCGATCACGATGGCGACGGCCAGCCCGAGGGTCTTGAGCACTTCCTGAATCGAGCCGTTGATGAAAATCGCGTCGTCCGAGCTGACGAAAATATCCACATCGTCGGGAAGCGTCTGCGACAGCTCATCCACGACCCGGTGGACGTTCTCGGAGATTTCCAGCGTGTTCGACGTGGCCTGCCGGATGATGCCGATACCCACCCCGGTCTGGCCGTTGGCGCGCAGCACGGTCTCATTCGGCGCCGGGCCAAGCGAAACCTGCGCGACGTCGCCCAGGAGCACGTTTTCCGCGACCTCCAGTTCCTCGAAGGCTTCGGTGGTCGAGATCATCGCGGTCGTGCGCACGTTGATCGTCTGGCGCGCCCCCGACAGGTCGCCCGCCGGCACGTCGAAGGCGACCGTGGCAAGCGCGCTGCGCAGGTTGGCCAGCGTCAGCCCCCGCGCGGCCAGTTTGCGCTGGTCTATGTCGACGCGAAAGATCGGTGCGCGGTCGCCGTAGACCTGAAGATCGGCCACACCGGTGACCGAAAACAGCCTGTCCTCGACCCGGTCCGACACGAGCTGCGTCAGCTCCTGCGGTGAGCGGGAGGGCGATGTGACCGAGACCCGCAGCACGGGCTGGGCGTTGGCATCGGCCTTGACGATCCGAGGGTCATCGGCCCCCTCCGGCAACTGGTTCGAAATCCGCGCCATCGCGTCGCGCGTGTCCGTCGCGGCCACGTCGAGATCCACGCTGTCGCCGAATTCCAGCGTCACCCGGCTGCGTCCGTAGCGCGAGCTGGATGAAATCGTCCGGATTCCCGAGACGCGGCCCACGGCCCCCTCGACCCGCGCCGTGATCTCCTGATCCACGGTTTCCGGAGATGCGCCGGGGAAGTTCGTCGTGACCGTGACCACGGGGCTGTCCACATCCGGCAATTCGCGAATCTCGATGCCCGACAGACCGGCGAAACCCGCGATCAGGATCAGCGCGGAGAGGACAAAGGCGAGGATGGGGCGGCGCACAAACAGGCCGATCCCCCCGGTCTCCTGCGGTGGGACGTGCGGTGTTTCGTCCGGGGTCTGATCGGGTTCGTCGTTCATGGCCTGCCCTCCGCTCAGGACTTGCGCAGGGGCAAGTCGGGACGTGCGAGCGCGGCGCGGTCGTCCTCGACCTCCACCTCGGCGCCCGGGCGCAGCGTCTGCACCCCCTCGATCACCACCGGCTCACCGGGTTCGAGCGCGCCCTCCACCAGCACCGCTTCGGAATTGCGCTGGCGAATTTCGACCGGCACCCGCACCGCCTTGCCCTCGCGCACGGTCCAGACGAAGGAGCCGTCCGAGGACCACTGAACGGCGAGCGGATCGACCGTCGGATAAGGGTCGCCTTCGAAGGCCAGCTCGACCTCGACCGACATCCCTTCCCGCAGCCTGTCGCCGTCGTTGGCAAGCTGGCCCAGCACCCGCACGGTGCGGCTGTTGCGGTCGACCACGTTGTCGATGGCCACCACCTCGCCCTCAATCTCGACCCCCGGAAGGGCGAGCGGGCTCGCGGTGATCGACATGCCGGTTTCGAGCGACCCGAGCACACGCTCCGGCACGCGGAAGTCGATCTGGATTTCGCTGCGGTCCGACAGGACGACGAGTTCCTCGGTCGCGCTCACGCGGTCGCCGACCTCGTATTCCAGCAGCCCGGCCCAGCCCGCGATCGGCGCACGCACCACGCGCTGATCGAGGTCGAATTCCGCCTGCCGCACGCTCAGTTCGGCGGTGCGCAACGCAAGCTCCGCCTCGCTCAGGGCCACCGCGGTCGCCGAACCGGCCTGCCGCAGCCGGTCGAGCCGGTCGGCATCCGATTGCGCATCTTCGAGCAGGAGTCGGGCGCGGTCGAGCGCGATGGTTTCTGCCTCGTCATCGAGGTGGAAGATGACGGTGCCTTCCTCGACCATGTCGCCTGCGCGAAAGCCGATCTCGGTGATCCGCCCGCTGGCCTCGGCGCGGACCGCGACAGACCGCAGCGCGCGACCGTCGCCGATGGCGGTGATCCGGTCATTGAGCGCGCCCGTCCCGACAGGTGCGGTGATGACCTTGGCCGGGCCGAACCCGCCGAACCGGCGCGGCCCGCTGGCTTCCTCTGCTGCCTCGGCGGGCGGCAGGCCGATCACGTCGGAGATCCCGGCTTCGTCGAGCCACGCCCGCGCCGATGGCACCTGTGTCACCCAGATGGCGAGAAACGCCGCCACGACGGCGGTGACTGCGACAATCTGGATGAGGGCCGATTTGATCCAGCCAAACCGCATCTATGTCAAAACCTTACCTGTGCCGGTCCGCCCGCGGGCGGGTCCTTGGCGTTCGCGCGAACCTATCAGCAAGACGTTAGGCGGCACCAGCCGTCATGGCGTGCCGCCCCTCTGTGTCCCGCCGGGCGATCCTGTCCCGACCCACCGTAGGGCGCTTACAGCGCGCTGTCTTTTCACATTCCGGTAAGGCACCACGAAACCCACGCCTGTTGTCGCCCCCGCCCGTGGCGGCTATCCGGGAGGAAACGGGGCTGGGAGGGCCATGACCATGATGAACCGGCAATGGGTGCTCGACACCTATCCAGACGGCGCGGCGACCGAGGCAACGTGGCGCATGGTCGAAACCGAGCGGCCAGAACCGGGCCCGGGACAGATCCTGATCCGCGTGAAATGGCTCTCGCTCGATCCTTACATGCGCGGCCGCATTTCGCCCGCCGCGAACTATGCCGCCGGTGTCGCGCCCGGCGGTGTCATGCATGGCGGCGGTGTGGGCGAGGTCATCGCGTCCAACCACCCCGACTGGAATGTGGGCGACATGGCCGAGTCGATGAGCGTCGGCTGGCAGGAATACGCGGTGCTGACGCCCGACCTGCCCGGTTCGGCCGCCACCAACCGGGTGCCCGAGGGCGTTCCGGAACAGGCGACGCTGTCGTGGCTCGGGATGCCCGGCCTGACCGCCTATGTCGGCCTGACCGAGATCGGGCGACCCGTGCCCGGCGACGTACTCGTCGTCTCGGCGGCCTCCGGGGCGGTCGGGCAACTCGTGGGCCAGATCGCCAAGCTTATGGGCGCGACCGTCATCGGGATCGCGGGCAGCGACGACAAGCTAAACCATTGCCGCGCGCTCGGTTTCGATGCCGGCATCAACTACAAGACCTGCCCGGACATCGGCGCGGCCCTCGACGATCTCGCCCCCAACGGCGTGAACGTGTTCTTCGACAACACCGGCGGGCCGATCCATGACGCGGTACTGTCGCGGCTCGCCACCCGCGCCCGCGTCATCATCTGCGGCCGCATCGCGGTGGTGGACAAGGCACCAAGCGAGGATATCGGCCTGCGCGCGTCCTCACGCCTCATCGTCACCCGCGCCCGGATCGAGGGGCTCATCGTCTTCGACTGGTGGCACCGGCGCGACGAGGCTTTCGCCAAGCTCGCCCAATGGTATCGCGACGGTCACATCCAGTATCGCGAGGACGTGCTCGACGGGTTCGAACGGGTGCCCGAAGCGTTCGTTCGGATGATGACCGGGGCCAAGCAGGGCAAACAGCTCGTCCGCCTCTGATCGGGGTCGAGTTTTTCCTAACGCGTCACCACGTCGAACGAGACGCTGAGAGGGCCGTATTCCGGCCAGTTGGTCATATCCATGTCGCCGCGTTGCTCCAGCCGCGCGGTTTTCTGGGTGAGTTGCTTGAGCGTCTCGCGCAACAGCACGCGTGCCAGCGGTGCGCCGGGGCACATATGCGGCCCGCGCCCGAAGGTCAGCAGATCGCGCGCCTCGCGGTCGAGCCGGTAGGTATGCGGGTCGGGAAACACGTCCTCGTCCCGATTGGCCGAGGTGAACACGATGGCCACCGGATCGCCCTTGGAGATCGGGCATCCGGAAATCTCGGTATCCTCCCGCGCCGTGCGCGCGAAGCCGCGATACGGGGTGTAGAGCCGCAAGAGCTCCTCCAACGCGTCGGGCACGAGATCGGGATTCTCGGACAGCTCCGCGTGATGCTCCGGGTGGCGCGACAGGTGGACCGCCATCGACCCGATGAAGGTCGTGGGCGCGATGATCCCCACCAGCAGAAACTGGCGCAGCGCGCCGAGGATCAGGTCGTCGGCCAGCGGTTCGCCATCCACCCGCACCGCCAGAAGGCTCGCCGTCGGGTCCGCGTCGGGGTCGCGCGGGTTGGCGTGACGGTCCGCGATCAGGTCGGCGGCAATGTCGTAAAGCTCGTCGGACTTCTGGCGCAGCAGGTCGAAGTCCTGCCGTTGCAACGCCATGTTGAACTCGGCCCCCACCTCGCGGATCAACTCGGCCTTGTCGGGCGAGAGGTTGAAGAAATCGGCCAGCAGCGCGATCGGCAGGAGGAAGGAAAACTCCTTGCAGATGTCGCCCCCGCCCGCCTCGATCCAGGGGTCCAGAAACCGGGCCACCATGACTTCGAGCTTCGGCTCCCATTCCTTGAGGCGGTTCGGCGTCAGGAACTTCTGGATCGCGTTGCGATAGGGCGTGTTGGCCGGCGGATCGAGGTGCAGCGGAGGCCGGCGCTGTGTGGTCGCCACGCGCGGCACCACGTTCTGCACCGTGGTCGTGAACATCTGCCAGTCTTCCAGAACGGCCTTGGCATCGGCGTGTTTGGTCACGGCCCAAAAACCACCCATTTCGTCCGACCACGCGACCGGGCAATGGCTGCGCAACTCGGCGAACAGCGCGTGCGGGCTGTCGAAGTCTTCGGTCTCGGGGACCGTGAAGTCGGGCTTGTGGCTCATGTCGCACCTCGCATGTCGAGCGTCAGGGTGTTGATGCCGAATTCGGTCCAGCGGCCCCATGTCGGGGTGCCAACTACGCTCAGTCCCGGCTGCGCGGTCAGCGCATCGGTCATCACGTCGATCTGTAATTTCGCCATCGCCTGCCCCATGCACATATGCGTCGAATAGCCGAACGTGATGTGTCGGTTGGGGCTGCGGCGCGGATCGAAAGTCTCGGGGTCGTCGAACGCCCGCGGGTCGCGGTTTGCCGAACCGTAGTTCATCGCGACCGGCGTGCCCTTGGGGATGAAGGTGCCGTTCAGGACCGTATCCTTCGCCGCCACGCGGGCGAGGCTCTGGTTCGCCGGGTAGAACCGCAGGATCTCGTCCCGAAAGGTGGGCTTCACCGACGGATCGTCCCGCAGAAGCTGCGCGTGCTCCGGGTTGGTCGCCAGATGCCACGCCAGCGAATTCATCAGGCAGCGCGAGGCGATGTGACCGCCCACGAGCAGAAGCCGCACCATGCCCGCAAGCTCGGTCTCGGTGAACGGCTCGCCCTTCACCGGTTGGGCGAGGATGGAGGACACCATGTCGCTCTCCGGATCCCGCGGCTCGCTCAGACGGCTCTGCGCCAGCTTGATCGCGAAGGCATCGACGCCCTTGGACATCTTCGCCGCCGTGCCCATGTCGCGGCTCTGGATCGCGTGGACGTAGGTGGCCGACAGACGCCCGATCTCCAGCGACTCTTCCGTGTCGAACCCCACGATCAGACCCAGCGAGCCCTGGCTCATCGGCTCGCCGATCTGAACGGGGAAGTCCACGTTTCCGGCGTCCTTGTCCTTCGCCTCGTCGATCAGCCGGTCCACGAGGTCGCGCAACTGCGGCTCGAACGTCTTGATCTTGTTCGACTTGAACGATGGGTTCATCGCCTTGCGATACCGCTCGCTCTCGGGCGGGTCTTTTTGCAGCGGCAGGCGCGGCAGACCCAGCTTGGGCGAGGCAGGGACGATGGACAGCTTGGTCGCGGTGAACGTCTCGTGATCCTTCTCGACCGTCTGAATGTCCTCGTAGCGCATCACGGTGAAGAACCCGCCCCACTTGTCGCTCCACGCGACCGGGTGCGATTCGCGCAGCGCGCGCCAGACAGCCGGGTAGGTGTCGATGGTTTCAGGGTCGTGCGGGTCCCAGACCGGGTCCGGGGCCCGCCTCAGTTCATCAATCTGTTCGGCAGCCATAGGGTGATCTCCGGAACGTAGGTGATAAGGATGAGGAAGCACGCCATGATCAGGACGAAGGGCACCATCCCGCGGATGGCCTCCGACATCGGCGCCTTCGAGATCGACGACAGAACGAAGAGGTTCAGGCCGATCGGCGGGGTGAGGAAGGCGATCTCCATGTTCACGATCAGCACGATGCCGAAGTGCACCGGGTCGATGCCAAGAGGCGCCAGCACCGGCAGGATGATCGGCGTCACGATCAGCATCACCGCGATGGCGTCGAGGAACATGCCCAGGATCAGCATCATGATGTTGAGCGCGAGCAGGAACTGCCACGGCTTCAGGTCCGCCTCGATGGCGAACTCCACCAGCTTCGTGGGCACCCCGGACCCGGTGATCCAGTGCGCGAAAAGCAGCGCGAACATGACGATGAACGACACGCCCGACGCGGCCTTCATGCCCTCGGCGGTCATCGAGAAAATCTCGCGCAGCGTGACCTCGCGATAAACGAAGACGGCGACCAGAACGCTCGCCACAGCCGCCACGCCCGCGCTTTCGGTCACGGTCGTGTAGCCGGAATAGATGCCGACGAAGACGAACAGCGGGATCGCCACGGCCGGCAGCGCCTTGAGGTTTTTGCGGATGAACTCCTCCCGCGTCGCCCGCTCGCCCGAGGCATAGCCCTTGCGACGGGAGTAGAACATGACCCATGCGCCCAGGAGCAGCGCCTGAATGAGACCGGGGATGACCCCCGCGATGAACAGGCGCGGCACGCTTTCCTCGGCGATGAGGCCGTAAAGGATCATCGACAGCGAGGGCGGGATCAGGATGCCCATCGTGCCGGAGGCCCCCACGAGGCCCAGCGCGAAGGGCCGGTCATAATTGCGCGCGACCATCGCCGGGATCAGGAATGTCCCCATCGCCATTGCGGTCACGACGGACGACCCGGAAATCGCGGCGAACAGCGTCGTCGCGATCACGGCGACCAGACCCAGACCGCCCTTGAAATGGCCGACCCACGTTTCCGCCGCGTCGATGATGATGCGCGCGATGCCGCCTTTCTGCATGAAGGTCGCCGCCAGCACGAAGAACGGCACGGCAAGGAAGGTGGGCGAGTTGAGGCCCGACACGGTATGCGCCGCGGCGTCCATCAGGGGGCGGCCCTCGATGGCGATCATCACCATCGCGGTTGCGCCCAGCGCCACGAAGATCGGCGCGCCGAGCGCCATGAGGAGGAGCATTCCTCCGAGACCGATAAAGGCGTCCATCGGTTACTCCCCCCGTTCCGGCACGTCGGACAGATGTCCGAACGGACGCTGACCGTTCATCAGCATGAGCGCACAGCGCACGAGGATCAGGGCCATGCCCACAGGCAGCGGCAGGAACACCGCGAACCCCTGAGGCGTGCGCAGGGATGAGCCGGAGCGTTCGTCCAGCAGGTTCGCGAATTCATAGGCCTGCCAGCCATAGACCAGCATGACGGCGATAAAGGCGATGGCGAAGATCGACATGGCCCAGCCGAGCACACGGCGGGCGCGCGGGCTGAGAGCCGCGATGAAGACCTCGGTGTGCAGGTGGCGATCCTCCTGCACGATGGCGGCGCCCGCGAGGACGGTCGCCCAGATGATGAAGTAGATCGACACTTCGGTCGCCCAGTCGACCGCGTTGCCCGGCGACAGTACGCGCAGCAGCCCGCCGCCCAGGAAGATCGCCAGTGCGATGATCAGCAGCAAGCCGATGAGAAAGGTCTCGATGCGAGACCATATCGTGAGAATACGGGTAATCATGGGTGACCTGTCGGTTGCGTTGCCCCGCGTCCCTGCAGGGCAACGCGTTTTTTCTTACATGCTGCCGTCGAGCGCTTCGGTGACGCGCGCGATGAAATCGGCATCCATACCGCCGTCAGAGACGATCGAGTCCTGAAGGTCGAGAAGCTCCTGTCGCTTCGCCGCAACCATGTCGAGATCGGCATCGAGCACGGTCACACCGTTGGCGGCGAGCGTCTCGCGCGCCTTGGCCATTTCGTCCGCAGCGTAGCCGGCGGCCCATTCGCCGACCTCTGTCCAAGTGTCACGGATGATGGCCTGCTGCTCGTCCGTCAGCTTGTCCATCGTGCGTTGCGACACGACCGGCATGTAAAAGCCCCATCCCGCATTGTCCGCGAAGATGTGCTTGATCCCGGATTCCCACAGCTTGCCGCCGATGATGGTCAGCTCGGTCACGCCGCCCATCCCGTCGATCTGGCCTTGCGAGAGCAGAAGCGGGATCTCGGACCGGCGCGCGGCCTGCGGGGCGCCGCCCATTTCCTTGAGAACGCCGACCACGACCGGCGAGGGCGGCGTGGCGAGCTTGAGCCCGGTCAGGTCGTCATAGCTTTCGACGACCGTTTCGGTGGTGAAGGCGGTATGCTGCGGCGCGAAGAGAAAGGCGGCGCCCGGCACGGCGATGCCTTTCTCGGCGAGCATATCGCTGACCTCACCCGCGATCGGCCCTTCAAGAACCGCCTGCGCTTCTTCCGCCGTGCGCCCGAAGAACACCGGCAGGATCGAGAACGACAGGTTCGGCTCGAACTGGCTCATGGTCACGTTGGCCTGGATCGACATATCCAGCGCGCCCGAGGCGAGAGCGCGGATCGCGTCAGCCGACTTGTACAGCTGCGCGGCCGGGAAGACCTCGACGGTCATTTCGCCGCCCGATGCCTCTTCGATGGCCTCGGCCCAGCGCTCGGCGGCGAGGTTGCGCACATGGCCCGGCGGGGTTTCCACCGAAAGGCGCAGCTCGGTTTCGGCCATAACGGCGCTGCCCGCCGTGGCCATGAGGGCGCCAAGCACCGTCGTCTTGATGAAGTCCTTCATAGTCTCCTCCCTGAAGGTTTGAAAAAACGCCGGGGTTGTATCCCGGCTTGGGTTATTCGGTCGTCTCGCAGGCCACGGATCCCGTGCCTGTCGCGTGTATGATGAGGACAAGAGGCGCGTGAGACCCGTCCGGCGTTTGCCCGGAACCGGCGGCAAAAATGCCTTCAAGCGCATGCGCCATCTCATCTCCTCCCTATTTATGTATCTTTGTGAACTATTTTCGGCCTGTCAATGACAGAATGCCGCAGCGCATGTGGGGCCTGAGCGAACCCGGGCGCCAGCGCGCCTTAAGGCGCATCAACGCCGAGCCCATGGCCAGACTGTGAGCCACGCTGACCATCTTGTTCACTCGATGAACTATATTATCGCCTCCTCGGCTTGCAATACGAAGCCGAATTGGGGAGTCTGTGGGGAAGTTGGAGGACCATTCGTGAACGACACCAGCCAAACCGGCAAGAACCGGATCATACTCGGTCCGCTTTCGTCCGACCTGCCTTTCATGATCCGCAACCTCCATTCGATGCTGCGCTCGGTCGGCGTGTCGATCCGTGCGCCCCTGAACCTCGAATCGGGCTCCATCGGCATCCTCTGCCTTATCTGGGTCAATCCCGGCATCTCGCAGAACGATCTGGCCGAAAACCTTGCGATGAAGAAGTCGGCCATCGCCAAGCTCGTCAAATCCCTGGAAGCGCAGGGTTATCTGGAACGGCAGCGCGTCGCGGGCGACCGGCGCATGAACGCGATCACCCTGACCTCCGAGGGCCACAAACTGGTCGCCGCGATCCGTGAGTTGTCGGTGCCGCTGAACCAGGAAGTCACCGAAGGAATCTCCCGCGAAGACCTCGCGGTGTTCTTCCGCGTGCTGGAAAAACTCCACGCCTCGCTGTCTTCGCGCGTGTCGATCCAGCCATCTTCCGGGGCGGACTGACCCCCCGACATCTTGATCGGGCACATGGGGCACCCCTATCTGACACCCCAGACATCGAAACATCGAGGCAGGACAGATGCGCAACGCGGCCCTCATGCTCGGCATCATCGGCGGACTGATCGCCATGGTCGTGGGTTTTTTCAACTACGGCTACACCGAGGTCGTCCGGAACAACGTCGAGATCGGCGAGGCGTTCGGATTCGTCCAGAACGAGGAATTCATCCGGATGGCGAGCTTCATGGCCCCGCTTCTGGCCATCGCCGGGGGCGCCATGGCCAAGGTGCGCGCGCTCTGGGGTGGTATTCTCCTGCTGCTCGCGGGTGCGATGATGTATTACGCCTTCGGCTTCGGGGTCTTCACAATGTTCCCCATCGGCTTCTGCCTCGTGGGCGGACTGCTGGCCATCGCCGCCGGGCGTCCGGACGAGCCAAAGGCGCACTTCTGACGGGCTTCACCGGTGCAAATCTCACGAATCCGTTTGATTTGCGCATTTTGTTTGATATCCATCATTATTGAGATCCGGCAAATCGGACTCACAGGGAGGATATCATGAAAAAGACCACCGTCGCGCTTGGCGCGATCCTGACCGCAATGGTCCCCGCAACCCTCGCCGCGCAGGAAGTCACCCTGCGTCTGTCGCATTGGGTGCCGCCGACCATCGCCCCCGCATCGAAGGGCATCCAGCCCTGGGCCGAAGCCGTGATGGAGGCCTCGGACGGCCGCATCCAGATCGACATTTTCCCGGCCCAGCAGCTTGGCCGTGCGCCCGACCACTATGACATGGCCAAGGACGGAATCGTCGACCTGTCCTATGTGAACCCCGGCTATACCGCAGGCCGTTTCCCGATCTATGCCGCGACTGAGATCCCCTTCATGGTCTCCGACAGCGTTCAGGGCGCGATGGCGATCCATGAATGGTATGCCGAATACGGCGCGCAGCAGGAGATGTCGGACGTGAAGGTCTGCTTCGTGCATCCCCACGCCCCCGGCGCGCTGCACACGCAGGAAACCGTGACGAGCCCCGAGGGTATATCCGGCAAGAACGTGCGCCCGGCCCACGCCACCATGGCGCGCTTCGTCTCGCTTCTCGGCGGTGGCCCCGTTCAGGTGCCCGCCCCGGAAGTGCGCGAAGCTCTGTCCAAGGGCACGGCCGAAGCCGTCACCTTCCCCTGGGGGTCGATGTACGACTTCAAACTGACCGAGGAAGTGCCTGTCCACCTCGACATGCCGTTCTATCTCTCGGCACAGGTCATGGTGATGAACAAGGACAGCTACGAGGGCCTTTCGGACGAGAACAAGGCCGTGATCGACGATCACTGCACGCCCGAATGGACCGGCAAGGTCGCGCAGGGCTGGTACGAGGACGACATGGCCGCGAAGGAACGGCTCATGGCCGACGACAGCCAGACGTTCAACACGCCCACCGAAGAAGAGGTCCAGGCATGGCGTGACGCCGCGGCCCCGCTGATCGACGAGTGGAAGGCTGCCGTGAGCGACAAGGGCGGCGATGCCGACGCGATCCTCGAGGCTTACATGGCAGCGCTTCAGGCGCGTAACGCCGACTACTGAGCCTGAAACCCGGCGCGGGGGCTCGTGGTCCCCGCGCCACCTTTTCCGTCCGGGAACACATCATGGATAGCAGCCCCGCCCCCCGGCCCGTGCGCCGGGTGATCCGGTTCATCGAACGCATCGCCGGCGTGATCCTTGGCCTCGTCACGATCCTCATCGTGGCCTCGGCCATCGGGCGTTACGGCTTCGCCCGTCCGATCCCGGACGCTTTCGACGTCTCGCGCCTGATGCTCGGCATCGCCATCGCCTGGGGCATGGCCTCGGTCGGTTATCACGGCAGCCACATCAAGGTGGACCTGTTGGCACAGGCGCTGCGCCCCGCCGCGCGCAAATGGCTCAACCTCTTCGCCTGGGCGGTGCTCTTCGCCTTCACCGCCGTGATGACGTGGAAAATCTTCGGACGGGTCATGTCCACGATGGGCGGCGGCGACTCCACGATGGACCTGCGCCTGCCGCATTGGCCCTTCTTCCTCGCCATATGGGCGGGGCTCATCGCGGCGCTCTTCGCCATCGCTGTGCGCATCTGGCTCATCGCCCGCTCGAACAGCGATCTGGGCGAGTTCGACGGGATCGACGAAAAGCTCATCAAGGACCAGAAGAAATGAGCAACGAGCTTATCGCAGGTGGCGGCTTCGTCATCCTCTTCGCCCTCATGGCCGTGCGTGTGCCCATCGGGATCGCCATGGGCATCGTCGGCGTGGGCGGGTTCGCCAGCGTCGTGGGGCTCAAACCCGCGCTGAACCTGCTGTCCAATTCGCCCATCGCGGCGATCACCGATTTCAACCTCACCCTCATTCCGTTCTTCATCCTGATGGGCGTGCTGGCCACCAATTCCGGCATGTCCTCGGAGCTGTTCCGCGCGGGACGCGCCTGGCTGGGAGGTTTCAAGGGCGGCCTCGGCCTTGCCTCCGTCGGGGCCTGCGGCGGCTTCGCGGCAATCTGCGGCTCCTCGGTCGCGACGGCTGCGACCATGACCAAGATCGCCTATCCGGAGATGAAAAAGGCAGGCTACAGCGACGCCTCGGCCACCGGTATCATCGCGGCAGGCGGCACGCTGGGCATCCTGATCCCACCCTCGGTCGTCCTCGCGATCTACGGCTTCATCACCGAAACCGACATCGGCACGCTGTTCATCGCGGGCATCGTGCCCGGCATCCTCGCGCTGCTTCTCTACATGCTCACCGTGCGGATTTGGTACGGTCGTCAGCTCCCCGCCGCCGAGCCCTTTCGGCTGAGCGAAGGGCTCTCGGCGCTGCGCGGCGTCTGGGCCGTGGGCCTGCTGTTCATCGCCGTGATCCTGTCGATCTATTTCGGCATCGTCACGGCGACCGAGGCGGCCGCGGTCGGCGCGCTCCTCACCGCACTCATCGGGATCGCGCGCGGTCGGCTGAACATGTCCAGCCTGCTCGACAGCTTGGTCGAGGCGCTGCGTACCTCGGTCGCGATCTACACTGTCCTGATCGGGGCCACCCTGTTCGGCTACTTCCTCGCCATCACCCAGGTCCCGCAGGACATCACCAGTTTCCTGACCGAGATCGGCGGCGGGCGCTACGGCACGCTGGCCCTCATCCTGCTGTTGTTCTTCGTGATGGGCTGCTTCCTTGACGCGATGGCGATGATCATCCTGATGGTTCCCATCGTCTTCCCGGTCGTGACCGCGCTTGGCTTCGATCCGGTGTGGTTCGGCGTCATCATCGTGATGACGGTCGAACTCGGCCTCATCACGCCGCCGGTCGGCATGAACGTCTATGTCATCAATTCGATTGCCAGCCGGGTGAGCCTGACCACGATCTTCAAGGGCGTCACGCCCTTCGTGGTGATCGACATCTTCCGCCTCATCCTGCTTATCGCCTTCCCCGCGCTCGTGCTGTTCCTGCCGTCGAGCATGAACTGATGGGCGATACCGGGATCATCCGCGACGTGGCCGATCTCACCGAACCTGACGTGCTGGCACACGCGGTCTCCTACCGCATCCGGCTGCTTCAGATCGCCTCCTACAAGGCGTTCGAGCAGAAGGCGACCGGCCACGGCTCCGCCCCGCGCTACTTCGGGATGCTGAAGCTTGTCGAGGCCAACCCCGGCATCACACAGACCCGGCTGGCGGAGGCGATCTTTCTCGACCGTTCCTCGCTTGTCCCGATCCTCGACACGCTGACACGCGAAGGCTGGATCGAGCGGCGCAAGGCCCCCGAGGACCGGCGCGTGCGCCGGGTCCACCTGACCCCGGACGGCGCGCAAAAGCTCTCGGCACTCGAGGTCGAAGTGCGCGCGCACGAAACGGCGCTGACCGACGGGCTGAGCCAGGAGGACAAGGACCGGCTTCTCGTCCTGCTCGACCGGCTGGATACGAACCTGCGACGACTGCACCAGGATCAGGCATGACCATCAGGACCGCATCGGACATCGCCACGCTCGAAGCGCGGGGTTTCGACACTGTCTTCCCACATCAAACCCCGTGGGACATCCTGCGCCATCAGGCCGCGACCCGGCCCGACGCGGTCGCGATCCGCTATATCCACGATGCCGCCGACCCCAGCCGTGACGAAGCCGTCACCTATGCCGATTTCGCCAGCCGTGTCATGGGGGCCGCACGGCTGTTTCGCGCGAATGGCGTGACGGCGGAGAAATCCGTGGCGATCCTCACCCAGCACACCGTATCCGCCCAGACCGCCCTGTGGGGCGCGCAGGTGGCGGGGCGGGCCTGTCCGATCAACCCGATGCTCAAACCAGATCACATCGCATCGCTGATCCGCGCGGCGGATGCCGGAGCGGTTGTCATCATGGGGGTGAACGGCGAGCTGGACTATTGGTCGGCGCTCGTGCCCGCCCTGCGGGCCGAAGGGATCGACCTGCCGATTTTCGCTTGCGACGCCGACGCGGACAGCCCCGGCGCCGATGGCGTCTTCGAGGAGCGGATCGCCCGCCCCGGCGAAGACATCGTGCCGGAAGGCGACCAGACCGCGCTCGCCGCCTTCTATCATACCGGCGGCACCACCGGCGCGCCGAAGCTCGTGCAGCACATGCGGCTGAACGAAGCGCATGTCGCCCGTTCCTGCGCGCTCATGCACGACCTTGGTCCCGAGGACGTGGTGGTGAACGGCTTTCCGCTGTTCCACGTCGCGGGGGCTTTCGTTTATGGCCTGTCCACCATCTCCGCCGGCGGCACGCTCGTCGTGCCCGGTCGGCTCGGGATGCGCAACGCGGCGTTCATGGGGTCGATCTGGCAACAGGTGGAGCGCCTTGGGATCACCGTTCTCGGTGTCGTGCCGACGATCCTCGCGACGTTGAAAGCCACGCCCGTCGACGCGGACATCTCGACGCTGAAATGGCTCCTTACCGGCGGCTCTCCCCTGCCGACCGAGCTTGCCGAGGCGGCAGAGGCGCACACGGGCGTCCCGGTGCGCAACATCCTCGGCATGACGGAATGCGCGGGGGCCATCGCGGTGGAGCCGGTGCAGGGCTCGCGCACGCCCCTGTCCTGCGGCTTGCGCATGCCGTTCTCCGAGATCGCGATCTTTGGCGAGACCGAGGGGGACGCGGACCCGGCCAAGCCCCTTGCACCGGGCGAAACCGGCATCGTCGCCTTGCGCGGCCCCAATGTCGCTGCGGGCTACTCCGACCCCGCACGCAAT
The DNA here is from genome assembly GCF_002384975.1 of Maritimibacter sp. UBA3975. NCBI lineage: Bacteria > Pseudomonadati > Pseudomonadota > Alphaproteobacteria > Rhodobacterales > Roseobacteraceae > Maritimibacter > Maritimibacter sp. UBA3975. The sequence continues at coordinate 9,826 of NZ_DGCP01000005.1, read as the reverse complement.
GCGGGCACGTTCCTCGATGGTGGTTGGCTCGTCTCCGGCGATCTGGGGAGGGTCGACGACGCGGGGCGGCTGTTCATCGTCGGGCGCAAGAAGGACGTGATCATCCGGGGCGCCCACAACATCGACCCACAAATGATCGAAGACGCGCTGTTGGCGCACCCGGACGTTCTCAACGCCGCTGCCGTGGGTATGCCAGATGCCTATGCCGGCGAACTCCCCGTCGCCTTCGCCGAAACCCGGGCGGGCGCGACAGTGACCGAAGCCGCGCTCATCGACTTCCTGCGCGACCGGATCGAAGACCCGGTGGCCCTGCCGAAACGGGTCGGGATGGTCGAAGCCATGCCGCTCACGCCAGTCGGCAAGATCTTCAAGCCGACCCTGCGCGCCGAAGCGATCCGCTGGGCCATTGCGGCGGCTGGCGAGACGCTCGGTGTGAGCCCCGACGTGCGCGTGGATGACAAGCTCGCCACGACCGTCGCGGTGCCGGCGGACAGGTTTGGTGAGATGCGCGACGCACTCGCGGGGATGCCGATCACCCTCACGGTCGTCGCGATCTGACAGGTGCGACGAAAAAGGGCGGACCCGCAGGCCCGCCCCTCTCAATTCAAATCGTGTGCGGCTTAGTTGCCGGTGGCGTTCTCGATGTCGATCGACACGCCCGGGCCCATCGTCGAGGAGATCGAGACCTTCTTCAGGTACGAGCCCTTCGCGCCGGCCGGCTTGGCCTTGGACACGGCGTCCACGAACGCGCGCACGTTCTCGGCCAGCTTGCCTTCGTCGAACGAGGCTTTGCCGATCCCGGCGTGGATGATCCCGGCCTTCTCGACCTTGAACTGGACCTCACCGCCCTTGGCGGCTTCCACGGCTTCCTTGATGTCCATCGTCACGGTACCGACCTTGGGGTTCGGCATCAGGTTACGGGGACCGAGAACCTTACCCAGACGGCCGACGACCGGCATCATGTCGGGTGTGGCGATGCAGCGATCGAAGTCGATCTTGCCGCCTTGAACGGTTTCCATCAGGTCTTCGGCGCCCACGATGTCGGCGCCGGCTGCCTTGGCTTCCTCGGCCTTGTCTCCACGGGCGAAGACGGCCACGCGGACCTCTTTACCGGTGCCGTTCGGCAGCGACACCTTGCCACGGACCATCTGGTCGGCGTGGCGCGGATCGACGCCGAGGTTCATCGCGATCTCGACCGACTCGTCGAACTTGGCGGAGGCGTTGGCCTTCACCAGAGCGACCGCGTCCTCGACGGTGACGTTCATCTTGTCGGCGAACTGCTCACGGGCGGCGCGGGTGCGTTTTCCAAGCTTTGCCATCTTACTTCACCTCGATGCCCATGGAGCGGGCGGAGCCCAGGACGATTTTCATCGCTGCTTCGATGTCGTTGGCGTTCAGGTCTTTCATCTTCGCTTCCGCGATTTCCTTGACCTGTGCGACCGACACGGTGCCGACGGTGCCACGGCCCGGCGTGCTTGCGCCCGACTTCAGCTTCGCGGCCTTCTTCAGGAAGTAGGACGCCGGGGGCGTCTTGATGTCCATCGTGAAGGACTTGTCCTGGTAGTAGGTGATCTCGGTCGGGCAAGGCGCACCCTGCTCCATCTCCTGCGTCTTGGCGTTGAACGCCTTGCAGAATTCCATGATGTTGATGCCACGCTGACCGAGGGCGGGACCCACCGGCGGCGAGGGGTTGGCTTGACCTGCAGGAATCTGCAGCTTCATCTTGCCAGCAAGTTTCTTGGCCATCTGGCCTCTCCTTATTCCAACAGCCTCCCGACGCGTCGCGAGGCCTTTGTTGCCGTGGTCAGGTCCGGACGTCGCGACGCCCTCGCCTCCCACAAAAGATGAACAGGGCACGCGCGAGGCTGCCCTGAACGGGGCGGAAATACCGCCTCGTCCCGCCAATGGCAAGGGATTCGTTTGCAGCCCGCGCCCGCCGCCCTATCCTGCCGACCGAACGCGGAGGCCACGGTATGATGATTACCGACATCGAGGACTACTTCACCCGGGGCTGCGGGCGCTGCGACCGGTTCGACACGCCGGATTGCTCGATCCAGCAGTGGAAGAGGGGCCAGAACACGCTGCGCGAGATCTGCCTCGACATGGGCCTGTCCGAGCATGTGAAATGGGCGCATCCCGTCTACATGCACGCTGGCCGCAACATCGCTCTGATGGGCGCTTTTCGCGGCGACTTCCGGTTCACCTTCATGAACGGTGTTTTGCTCAAAGACCCCGAGGGCGTGCTGAAGCCCGCCGGGCCGAATTCGCAGGTCCGGAACGTCCTCTTCTTCACCTCCAACGACGACCCCGCCCAGATGGAGCCGATCATCCGCGCCTACCTCGCCGAGCTGATGGAGTACGCCGAACGCGGCGTGAAGCCCCCCAAGGTCGTGCGCGAGGTCGAGATACCCGAGGAACTGACCGAAGCGCTCGACGCCGACCCGGAGCTCGCCGAAGCCTTCGCCGCCCTCACGCCGGGGCGCCAGAAAAGCTATACCTTCAACCTTAACCAAGCCAAGAAGCCGGAGACCCGCTTCGCGCGGATCGAGAAGTTCCGCGACAAGATCTTCGCAGGCAAGGGCGCGATGGACCGCTAGCTCAACGTCCGGACAGCAGGCTGAAGGCCCAGTCGGTATCCGCGTCTTCCTCGCCGGCCAGAACCACCGCGATGTCGCCCGTAGTCCGGTCCATCACAACGTCCGAGGAAAAGCCAAGGTCGCCACCGGAATGACCCACCCAGTCACCCGAGACGACGATACCCATGCCATAGTCTTCGCCGATCGGGTCTATCAGCATCTGCGCGCGCATCGCGTCCGACAGGAGGCGTTCGGAGCCGAACAACGCGTCGTAGAAGGCCACGAGATCGCGCGCGGAGGCGAGCACACCGCCATCCCCGAACCCTTGATGTGCGTAGTAGTCCCGGACATGGCTCCGTCCCGCATGGCCGCGGGGAAATCCCTCCGGCAGCGCGCGTGACCCGGCCACGAAACTGTCGAGCATTCCTGCGGGTGCAAAGACCTCGCGCGCCATGACCTCGGCGTAACTGTCACCGCTCAGGGTCTCCAGCACGATCCCGAGGATCAGGTAATTGGTGTTCGAGTAATCGAAATCGGTGCCGGGCGCGAAAATCGCTGCTTCCGGCAGGGCATAGGTGAGGGCCACTTCGGGCTTCTGGACCCGATCCGGATCGTCGCGGGCATCCTCGACGTAATCGGGCCAGTAATACTCACCCAGCCCGCTGGTCATGGTCAGAAGATGGCGGATCGTCACCCCGTCCAGACCGTCGAGATCGGGCCAGTCGTGGTCGATGGTGGTGACGGGATCATCGAGATCCAGATCTCCCCGTTCGACCAGCCGCAGCACCGCTACCGCCGTCATGGTCTTCCCGACCGATGCGACGGCAAAAGGGGTGCGCTCGTCTACTCCGTCACCCGATACGTCCAACACAGGCTCCCCGCCGATATGCGCATACCGCACCCAGGGCGTCTCATGCGCCCAAAGACCCTGCGGCAGCAGGAGCAACGCCAAAAGCCACGCACCACGCAAAAGAAAACCCCTCCCGGACCCACGTCCCGAAGGGGTTAGCATGTTTTCGCGAAGACGCGTGAGCAGCTTGTTCAGTTCTGCTTGGAGACCTGCGTGTATTCCAGCTCGACCGGCGTGGCGCGGCCGAAGATGGAGACCGAGACCTTTAGGCGCTGGTTGTCCTCGTCCACGCCCTCGACCATGCCGTCGAAGCCCTCGAACGGGCCGTCGGTGACATTGACCTTTTCGCCGATCTCGAAGGTGATCAGGGTGCGCGGCGCTTCCACGCCTTCCTCGACACGGCCAAGGATCGCCTCGACCTCCGCATCGCGCATCGGCATCGGGCGGCCCTGCGGACCGAGGAAGCCGGTGACGCGGTTGATCGAGTTGATGAGGTGATAGCCCTCGTCGGACATTTCCATGTGGACGAGCACATAGCCCGGCATGAAGCGGCGCTCGGTCGGGACTTTCTTGCCCCGGCGCACTTCGATCACTTCTTCGGTCGGAACCAGAACCTCGTCGATCTCTTCACCGAGATCGGCGTCGACCACGGCAGTCCTGATCTGCTCGGCGATCTTCTTCTCGAAGTTCGAGAGAACGCTCACCGAATACCACCGTTTCGCCATCGTGCTTGTCCTGTTCCTGCGGGCGACGGACGCCGCCCTTTTCAACTTTTGCCCCGGGGGTAAAAAACGGGCGTGCAATTCGAATCATTGCACGCCTGCGGGGAATGGTCGCTCATCTACCGCCGTGCGCGGGGTTTTTCAAGCCTCGCCGCACCGGGCCCGGTCGGGGCCGCACTGCGGCCCGCCTTCGGCGTTGTCAGCCGAAGACGCCGAGGATGCCGGTCAGACCGCTGCGGATCGCAAGATCGACGAGCGAGAAGAACACGGCCACCAGCGCGGTAAGCGCGATGACCATCCCGGAGGTCAGCATGACTTCGCGGCGCGTGGGCCATGTGACCTTCGACACCTCCGAGCGAACCTGCTGGATGAACTGGAACGGGTTGGTCCTGGCCATGAGTTTCCCTTCTCGCGTAACCAAGGCGGCAGATACGCCACGCGGCGGGGGTTTTCAACCCGCGTCTCACCGCAACGCGCGCGCCGGGCAGGATCAGCGCAGGGCGCGGGCCTGTTCTGCGAAGCGGTCGAATGGGTCGGCTTTCATCCGGTCGCACATGTCCACGTTGACCGCCATCGGGCTTGCAGGCTTGCCCCGGCCTCCCGATTTCACCCAGGCGCGGCTGCCGGAAAGGCGCGCCCCGATCCGGGCCGCCGGATCGGCGGTGAGCGGCGGCTCCGCACCATGAGGACGGGCCTGCGCCTCAGCGACACGACGTCCGCCCCGCAGCCGCAACAGGATCGTCATCGCCATCAGGATACCGGCCAGCGTGTAGAACACCATCGGTTCGGCGAAGGGCACGATCCCCTCGACAGGCAGGCTTACCATCTGCGCACCGGGGCCGGTGAGGTATCCGCAGGCCGCCAGGATCGCGGCAAGACCGAACAGGAAGCGCACAGGCCTCCCCCGCTTCGCGGCGACCTGCGCAGGTTTTTTGGGCGCCCGCACAGGCTCGATCTCCTCGGGCGCCGTATCAGGTGCCATGCGGCCGGCTGCCCGGATGGCCGACTGCATTTTCATGAAACGCACGGCGATGATGAGGACCGACAAAGGCAAGACAACGAAAAGCGCCGCGATCGGCAGAACGGTGACCAGCGCGGCAAGGTCGGAATTGCCGCGCCCCGCCAACACGAGCGCCAGCGTCACCGCGCCAAGCATAAGCCCCCCGCCGCCAAAGATCGTGCGCCGAACCGCCTTGCGAAACCGTTTGCGCGCCACGTCTGCGAGCCGGGCCGCACGCGTGTGCTGCGCCTTGGGCGTGGGTGCGGCCTCTGGCGCGGCAACGGGCGGCGGCGCATTGCGAAGCGCGATCCGGCCCAGCGGGCTGTCTGGCGCGATATCCTTGGACAGCTCCACGTCGCGCGACCTGGCCTTGAACGTATAGTCGTAGTCCATCGCCTTGTTCGCGCCGGCGGGCGCCTGCACCTGCACGGCCTTGCGCGGATCGATGGCCCGCGACGCCGCGCTCGGCTTGCGGCCCCAGCCGAACATGCGCTTGGCCAGCCCCAGAAGCGCGATGGCCAACGCCGCCGCCCAGAAATTCTTGCGCGCGCTCTCGGGCGCACCCTGCGCTGCCAGCGCGACCTCGCGCCCTTCGAGGAAAGGGTCGAGGTAGAAGAAATCGTCGGCCTTGCGCAGCCCCTGCTCTGCGATGGCGTCGGACACCATCGCCGACATCGACTCGCCGGTGCTCGCAAAACCGCCGAAGCGGAACACGGGGACATCGCCCTGATAGGCGGCGATGAAGTCGTCGATATTGTCGATGAAATGGTCCCGCTCACGCGCGGTGAACACGATGGCCGCGCGTACGGTGCGCGAAGCCGGGTCGTCGCCCACACCGAACACCATGTAAAGATAGCGTTCCGAGGTCTTCACGCCGTTCGTGCGCTTGGTCAGGGTGTAATTGTAGTCGGTGTTGATCCAGCCGACGACATTCACCTCGCGGGCCGGGCCGATATGCACTTCCTCATCGAACAGGGCGAGATCCACCGGATCGGGCGCGCCCAGTTCGAGCGCCACGCCGCGCGCGGCCTCGGCCTCCATCTCGTGAGAATAGACTTCCTGGCCCAGGTACGCGACGCCGCCCGCGATCGGCACATAGGCCCACCACGGCAACATGAAGAAGAGGATAATCAGCCTTTGCACAACCTACCCCGGAGCAAACATCGCAGGGTCATATTTCACAGGACAATTCGGGCGGCTTTGGGGCGCTGTCGGGGTAAAATGCGGGGAACGAGGGCGGCACGGTATGGCTAACCGGCGGGTCTGGCAGGGGCAGCAGGGCTCGAACCCGCGACCTACGGTTTTGGAGACCGTCGCTCTACCAACTGAGCTATACCCCTAGGACCGGCCCGGGAGATACGCCATGCGCCGGTTCGTTTCAAGGGCAATATGCCCCGTCCTTGGCGGCTTTCGCCCTGCGTGCTAATCGCGGTCCATGACAGCGCGCGATTTTTCGATTTTCGACGACAGCCCGTGGTTCCCGGGCGGCCCCGACCGGCTTGGACACGCGCGCGCCGTGCCCACGATGCTGGCCCATGAAGAGGAGCTTTTGCTCCACTGGCTGACCGCCGAATGGGCGCGCGGCGACGGTGCCGTGGTGGACCTTGGCTGTTTTGCGGGCGGCTCGACCGCCCGTCTGGCCGAGGGGCAAAAAACGGCGGGTCACACCGCCCCGATCCACGCCTGGGACAGGTTCGGCGCGGACGAGGCGACCAAGCGCCGCTGGCTCTACCCGGCAGGGGTCGCACCGTTCGAGGGCCAAGACCTCCTGCCCGCTGCGACCGCGTTCCTCGCCCCCTGGGCCGACCGCGTCACGCTGCACCAGGGCGACCTGCGGGAGGAGGGCTGGGACGGCGGCCCCATCGAAGTGCTGGTCATCGACGCATCCAAGTCCACCCAGACGCTCGACGCCATTGCGCGGAGTTTCTATCCGGCGCTGCGCCCCGGCGCGGTCATCGTCCAGTGCGGGGCGCTCCACTGGCGCGAACCGTGGGTGGTCGCGCAGATGACGCTCCTGCGCGACTGGGTGACGCCCGTCGCTCATGCCCACGACACCACGCTTGTTTATGGCGTGACCCGTGCCATGGACGATTTCGCTGTGCGCGAAGGGTTGACGACCGGCCTCAGGGATTCGGCGCTCACAGCCATCCTGAAGTCGGCCCGACCCGTCTATGACGACTTCGCCCTGACCGAACATCTGGACACGGCGCTCGCCGGGATCGCCCGCTCCCCGGGTATCCGCACGGCGTGGAAGATGGTGCCGGACGCCTGAGCCTCAGAAAACGGCCAGCGCCATCATCACCAGCCCGATGACCGCCACGGTCCAGGCCAGCGTCCGCACCCCGGGAATCCCGGTGAGGTAGAGCGGCAGATAGGCCACGCGCGCGAGCACGAAGATCATCGCCCCGGTCGTCGCATCCGCCTCCAGAAACACCGCCAGCAGCGCCAGCACGATGAACACTGGCAGGCTCTCCTGCCAGTTGGCCAGCGCCCGCCTGGCCCGTCCGGCGAGCGGGCCGGGCTTGGGCAGATCGTCGCGCCCGGCCATGTGAGTCGAGATCCCCTCGGTCGGGAAATAAAGCATGGTCGGCGTCAGAACATAGACGACGTGCAGGACGATCGCGGCCAGAATCCAGGTCAGCATCAGGTATCTCCTCCCTCAATGAACTGACCCGACCCTAGCCGCGTAACCCCCCATCACCTAACGCTGTTTTCTAAAGACCGCGTGAGCGAAGGCAGTCGTCCAGTGCGCCGACATCCGCCGAGGCCAGCACTGGGACGAGGGTGCGGATGTCGTCCGGGTCGCGGTCCCACCACGCCAGCCGGTCGAGCCGGTCGCAGACCGCGTCAGGGAAGCGCCGCCGGATCACCCGGCCCTGATTGCCCGCCACGATGGACCACGACGGTACGTCCCGCGTGACCACCGCGCCGGAGCCCACGATCACACCGTCGCCCAGCGTCACGCCCGGCATGATCCGGGCGCTGTCACCGATCCAGACGTCATTGCCGATCACGGTATCCCCGCCCTTGGCGAATTCCTCGGCGAAGAGGTCCATGAGCGAATGGTCGAAGACCGCGAAGGGAAAGCTCGTGAACCACCGCTTCGGATGATCCGCCGAGGATGTGATGAACCGGGTGCCATTGGCGAACTGGCAGAACTTGCCGATCACCAGCCGCTCGGGCGCGCCCGGATGCAGGTAGGGCGCGATCCGGGCCGCGTAGTCCGTGACCGGCTCGAAATCGTTGTAATAGCTGTAGTCGCCCACCTCGATATTCGGGTGGTCGATCACGGATTTGAGCCAGACGGTATTTTCATAGGTGCTGCCATCGGGCAGCGTGATGGGGTGACGCGCGTTCGCGTCGAGAAACGGGACAGCCATGCTGATCTCCTGTCATTGCGTTGCAAGAAAGGGTGAGATCAGCTCTTGTCCATTTGCGCCTCCATCAGTGGTGGGCAGTGAATAACATGTATCGCCCGCGCGGAAAACCCTGGCGTCAGCGGCGGCGTCGCCCGATCCGGATCCAGCGCACCCGCCAGAGAAAGAACACGAGCGCCGCGACCAGGACCGTGAGCCAGCCCACCAGCCAGTAGAACGCGTCGCCATCGTTCACCCCCGGCATCCCGCCCACGTTCACGCCGAACAGCCCGGTCAGGAACCCGAGCGGCAGGAAGATGACCGAGACGACCGACATGACGAACATGTTGCGGTTCAGCCGGTCCGAGAGCTGCCCCGACAGCTCCTCGCGCAGGATCATCGCCTGGTCGCGCAACTCGTCAAGGTCTTCGACGATCCGCGTCATCTTGACCGCCTCCTCTTCGATCTCGCGATGGGTTTCGGTGTCGATGAACGGCACGTCCGCCTCGGCCACGGCGCGGATCACGTCGCGCTGCGGGGCGATGAAGCGTTTGGCCGCAATGACCTGAAGCCGCATGTTCACGACCGCGCCGCGCAGGTGATCGCCGACCTCCGCGACGATCTGTTCCTCCAGCGCCTCCGCCTGCGTGTCGAGATCGCTCTGAAATTCACCGATCCGGCCGGTAATGTCCTCGATAAGCGCAACAAGAAACGCGCCGGCCGTCTCTGGCCCCTGCCCTTGCGACAGCGCAGCATCCAGCCGCTCGATGGCACGCACGCGGCGCAGCGACACGGTGACGATCCGGTGCGCGTCGATCCACAGGCGCAGCGAGATCATGTCCTCGGGATCTTCGCCCTCGTTGAAGTTGATCGCGCGCAGGATGATCATCAGCCCGTCGCCCAGCCGCGACAGGCGCGGGCGCGAGGCCGGATCGACCAGCGCCTCCACCGCCTGCGGGTCGAGATAGTCGAGGTGCTGCGCGATCCATGTCTCGGCATCATCGTGTGTGCCGTCGATATGCACCCAGCCCAACGTGTCGTCCCGTAACACCGCGCGCAGCTCATCCTCACCGATGGACTGGCCGCGGTTCGGGCCGTTCAGAACATGGGCATACTGGATATGGGTGTCGGTCATGGCCGCAGGATGGTCGGGCCGCCGGGAAAAGGGAAGGGTTCTCGGACTTGGACCGCAACGGGTGCGGCGAGGAGTGCCCGTGACCACTGGAGCGGACAAGGAAAAGGGCCGCGACTGGCGCGGCCCTTCTGAGTGTCTTCAACCGGTTTGGTCCACTTTAGCGGACCCGGTAATTACTCGACGATTT
>NZ_DGCP01000019.1:62243-94345 GCF_002384975.1 Maritimibacter sp. UBA3975 | reverse complement strand
CCAAGGGTGCTGACGGCAGACACAGATTAGGTTCGAGTTCTCGAGAACCGACATGAGGGGCAGAATGGATTCAGAGGTAAAGACCGGGTCCGGCGCCGCAAGACCATGCGATGCGAACATCTCCACAAAGAGCGGCTGCCTGTCCATCGGACCGATCACCGCCCAGTCAGCAGCCGCCAGTGTTGCGGCATCGGTTGTCTGGGCATAGCGCGAGCCAATGCCGGTCAGGAGCTGAATGCCCGACCGGGAAAGCTGCTCGGAAAACAGTCCCGGTCTGACGCCCGGATTTGGCCCGATGACGTAATCGGCTGCACCGGATTCGATAGCTCGAAATGCAAGTGGCGCATGCCCACCGGAAATCTGCAGTTGGACGCCCGGAAACCGGTTTCGCATGCTGAGAAGCACCGACGGTACCACCTTCATCGCCGCTACAAGAGACACAATCGCATGAACACTGCCCACCAGTTCGCCCCGGTTCTGTGCAAGCTCCTCCCTGATCGCGACGAGGTCGCCAAGGATTCGGCGGGAGCGGTCAATGACTTTTTGGCCTTCCGGCGTAGGAATGACTCCTTGAGCGCTGTGATGAAACAACTGCGCGCCGAGGTCCTCCTCGATGCGCTTCAGCGCGACCGTGAAGGCTGGTTGCGACCGTCCAAGCGCCTTTGCTGCTCCGCCGAGGCTGCCAGCGTCTGCGATTGCGACGATCAGTTCCACCTGGCCAGATCGCATGCCCATTTTCCCTGCTTCGTTAATGATTGCCGCGTCTGCAGCCATTCCGGACAAGTGTTGTTGTATGGAATGACCATGTCAAAAGAAGCGTGAAGGTCCTAGTAGACCAATTCAACCCACTTTCAGCTAGGGCCGGGTCGCTGCCCCTTATCCAGCGCAGAGTCCGCGCCACTCGGCCAGAGCGGCGGCACGGTTGAACTTGATCTAGGGTCTGCCGAAAAGTCTGTGTCCTTGGACAGAGTTGTTCGAGAACGATGCCTGGGCAAGCAAGGCCATTTCGCCTTCAATCCGATGTCGCAGAGAGCCTTGCCAATAGGCAACGTACGTTCGACACATGCCAACGCCCAACGCGCCGCGAGAGTGCACCCCGCGCGTTCAACTCCCGCGCAACTGCCCGAAGAGTCGTATGCCCATCCTGTCGTAGCTCCTCAATGATCGGCCGCAGCGCCTCCGCAAAGTCGTCCGCATTGGCGGAGACAGTCGCGCGGAGCGCCGCACCGCCCTTCCCTGCCCGCCTCAGAGCAGCTGCACCGTTCGGATTGCCCAGCTTCACGCCCCGCGCCTTTGCCGCTGCCAGAGCCTCCTTGGTCCGTTTCGAGATTGCCTCCGGCTCCTGCTGGGCGACCAGCGCCATGATCCCGACTGTGAGGTCATTGGCCTCGGGCATGTCGACCGCGATGAACCGCACGCCGCTGTCGCGCAGGGTCAGCAGGAAGGCTGCATTGCGAGACAGCCGGTCGAGCTTGGCGATGAGCAGAGTGGACCCGGTGATCTTCGCAAGATGCAGCCCCTGCTGCAATTCTGGCCGATCCGCCTTGCGCCCGCTTTCCACCTCGGTGAACCGCGCCACCAGTCTGGCGCCCTTTGACGCCGCAAAGTCATCGATCGCCCTTCGCTGCGCCTCGAGCCCCAGTCCTGACTTCCCTGCCTGGCGGTCGGGACCCGCTCGTAGGCGACAAACTTCGGGGCGGCATCGGCCATGTACAACCCTGCGCAACGTTGCTTGCGCGCCGCTTTTCTTATGATTTTCAGAGCTGCTTTCTTTTCACGGGTCTTCGTAACAAAGCTTTCCAGCACCTCACCTTCATGATCAACCGCTCGCCACAGGTAGCAGCGTTCACCGGTGATCTTCACGAACATCTCGTCGAGGTGCCACCGCCACTTGCTCGACTTCATCCCCTCGACTCGGCGCTTTCTGATCTCGGCCGCGAAAAGCGGACCGAACCTGTGCCATCAATACCGGACCGTCTCGTGGCTCACATCGACGCCGCCTTCATGGAGCCGGTCTTCAACATTTCGAAGCGAGAGCGGGAAACGAACATACGTCATCACAGCCAGCCGAATGATCACGGGTGACGTTTTGAAGTACCGGAAGGGGATTGGTTTGGACGTGCACAAACGCCAACCAGTGCCCTACCCCATCCAAGCCAAGTTCCTCTGACAGTGGCCCAGAACGTGTTGTGCATGGTCACAACGGCCATGATTGCCGCAATGGCCGATGGATGACCGGCGGCTTCCAGCCGCGGGCGGCCCGTCCGGTCGACGAACATGGGCAACGTCGCGGGACGAGCCTGGAATAGCGGGCACGGGCATTTCGACGCGGCACGAATGGACCCTGCCCGCCTCGGCCTCAATTTGGCGTTGCTCGCGACAGGCCCCTCACGCGATGCGCTGGCCGGTTCTGCGCCAATCATCAAGAAACGCGCTCAGACCCTTTTCGGTCAGCGGGTGATGGACGAGGCTTTCGATCACCGCAGGCGGCATCGTCGCCGCGTCGGCACCCGCGCGCGCTGCATCGGTCACGTGGTTCGCGCTTCTTAGCGAGGCGGCGAGGATCTGCGTCTTCAGGGCCGGATAGTTGTCGTAGATTTCGCGTATATCGCGAAGCAGATCGCCACCATCGAGATTGATGTCATCCAGTCGGCCGACGAAGGGCGAGATGTAGGTCGCGTCCGCCTTGGCCGCCAGAAGCGCTTGGTTCGCCGTGAAGCACAAGGTGACATTGGTCTCGCGCCCCTCGGCACGCAGGGCACGGCAGGCCCGCAGCCCTTCCATCGTGAGCGGTAGCTTGATGCAGACATTGGGGGCGATCTTGGCCAGCACGGCCGCCTCGCGCATCATCCCGTCGTAGTCCGTCGCAGCGACTTCGGCCGAGACCGGACCCTGCACCATCGCGGCCAATTCTCCCACGGTCTCCAGAAAATCTGCTCCTGCCTTGGCGATAAGGCTGGGATTGGTGGTCACGCCGTCGATCAGCCCTGCTTCCGCCAAGCGGCGGATGGCAGCGGTGTCGGCAGAATCGACAAAGATCTTCATGGCGCGTCTCCTCGTGGGTAGCGGGGTTCGCCGAGGATCAGGTCAGCCTCGGCGCTTTCATTGATGACCGTGCGGGCGTTCGTCAGGTCGTTCCCACGCGCCCGTGTTTCGGCTTGGTCCCGCGAAAGCCCGTGGTCCAGCCAACGCGATACCAGGCGCGCTTCGAGTTCCGCCAGTGGTGGCGCCAGCATCACCGTCACGTCGAAGAGCGCGCGCAGGTCGGCCCACGCCCCATGGCGCAGAAGCAGGTAATTGCCCTCGACCACGATCAGCGGCGTGTCAGCCGTCACACACCCGGCGCCGGGCCGCGTTCGGTCTTGGGCGCGATCAAAGAGCGGGTAGCGAATGTCGGTGCCACCTTGCCGAATACGCCGAACAAGCGCGACGAACCCCTCTGCGTCGAACGTCTCAGGCGCGCCTTTGATCTCACGAAGTGCCCGGGCGTCGAGCGCAGCATTGTCGAGGTGAAACCCGTCCATCGGCAAGACGGCCGCTGCGTAGCGACCAGCACCGTTCAGTTTTTCAACGATATGCGACGCGAGTGTCGACTTCCCCGACCCCGGCGGGCCGGCGATGGCCAACACACGCCGCCGTCCTGCGGTGAGGTCGTTGCCGAGCCGGCTCTCCATCAAGCCGACGACGACATCTGCGTCATGATCGAGATCTCGCATTTTCAGGCAGCCGGGCTCATTTCATCCGGCGACAGTGCGCCTGTCATCAATGCCACGGCGTCCGACATGGACACTTCGCCCGGCTTCAGCACACAAAGCCGCCGCCCAAGGCGGTGAACGTGGATACGGTCCGCGACTTCGAACACGTGCGGCATGTTGTGGCTGATCAAGATGATCGGCACGCCGCGGTCACGGACACGCTGGATCAACTCCAGCACTTTTCCGCTCTCCTTGACGCCCAAGGCCGCCGTCGGCTCGTCGAGGATCACAACCTTGGAGCCGAACGCCGCCGCGCGTGCGACCGCCACACCCTGCCGTTGTCCACCGGACAAGGTCTCGACCGTCTGATCAATGTTCTGAATCGTCATCAGGCCAAGTTCGGACAGCTTTTCGCGCGCCACCTTACGCATCTGCGCTTTGTCGAGTTGCCGAAACCAGCGCCCCATGACGCCGCCGCGCCGGATTTCGCGCCCCATGAACATGTTGTCCGCGATCGACAGGGCCGGCGACATCGCCAAGGTCTGGTAGACAGTTTCGATCCCGTGCTCGCGCGCCTCGATGGGCGACGAGAAGGCAACGCGCTGCCCGTCAAGAGTGACCTCGCCTTCGTCGGGACGCACAGCGCCGGACAAGGCCTTGATCATGGTTGACTTGCCGGCGCCATTATCACCGATCACGGCCTGGATCTCACCTGGGTAAAGGTCGAAATCGCAACGATCCATGGCTGTGACCCGGCCGAAACGCTTGGTCAGTCCGCGGGCGGAAAGGACAGGTTCGATACTCACAGGCTCGCCCTCCGGATACGTTGGTCGACGGTAACGGCGGCGATGATCAACACGCCGATCAGTAGGTAGGTCCATTGCACGTCGGCCCCCATGAGCCGCAGTCCAAGCGTGAAGACGCCCACGATGAGTGCCCCGAACAAGGTGCCCGCGATCGCGCCCCGCCCTCCGAACAGTGAGATGCCGCCGATCACCACGGCGGTGATGGATTCGATGTTCGCCAATTGCCCTGCCTGTGGCGAAACCGAGCCGATGCGCCCGATCAGGGCCCAGCCGGCGAAAGCGCATATCAGCCCGCCCAGCGCATAGACCGAAATCAGCGTGCCGCGCACGTTGACGCCGGAGAGCGCGGCGGCCTCCGGATCGTCGCCCACTGCGTAGACGTGCCGGCCCCACGCTGTCTGGGACAGGACGTAGGACAGCACCGCCACCAGGAAGAGAAGCAGGATCACCCCGTAGGTGAACACCGCTCCGCCAATATCTATCGTGTTGCCGAAGAATTGCAGGAGCGGCGCTTCCTTCGCGATGTCCTGGCTGCGGATCACTTCCGAACCGGAGTAGAGGAAATTCGCCGCAAGCACGATCTGCCACATTCCCAGCGTGACGATGAAGGGCGGCAGCTTCCAGACCGCGACGAGATAGCCGCTGATCGCGCCGATCCCGAGGCCGCAAAGAAGTCCGCACAGAACCCCCAGTGCGGGCGGCAGGCCCAGATCGAAAGTGAATTTGCCCATGATAACCGAGGACAGGATCATGATCGCGCCCACCGAAAGATCGATTCCGGCGGTCAGGATGACCAGCGATTGTGCACAAGCGACGATGCCGATGATTGCAACCTGCTGGAGGATCAGGGTCAGTGCGAATGGCGAGAAGAACCGATCTCCCAGGATCGCGCCGAAAATCGCAACCGCGGCGACCAGAACGATAAGCGGGACGATGGCGGGCGACGCGTAGAGCATATCCGCCAATCTGGTGCGCCAACCCTTCGGCCGTTCGAATTGCGCGACGGTTTCGCCGGGATCGGCCGGGGTCTCGTCCTTGTGGGATGCCTCCTGCATGGCGGCCTCTCGATGATGAAGTTGAGGGGATCTACTGGCCCCGGGGGCATACGGCCCCCGGGGGCGGGGTCCGTATCAACCCCAGCAGAGCTCCATGCCTTCTTCAACTGAAAGCTGGTCCATTCCATCGACCGGGTTCGCGGTGACAAGGCCGACACCGGTGTCGAAAAACGCCTTGCCTTCCGTGGCTTCGGGTTTCTCGCCGGTTTCGGCGAACGCCACAACGGCTTCGACCCCCTTCGCCGCCATCTCGAGCGGATACTGTTGGGCCGTCGCCCCAATCACGCCCCCGGCAACGTCCTGCACGCCCGGGCAACCGCCATCGACAGACACGATCAGGACGTCGTCCTGCTTGCCGAAGGAGCGCAGCGCTTCGTATGCGCCGGCGGCGGCTGGTTCGTTGATCGTGTAGACCACGTTGATATCGGGATTGATGGCCAGCAAGTTCTCCATCCCTTCACGGCCACCCTCCGCATTGCCGCTCGAAAGCTCCTGCCCGACGATGCGAGGATCCTCTTCGTCGCCCCAGCGGCTTTCGTCGCCCGTCTCAACGCCGAAGCCGGTCAGGAAGCCCTGATTGCGCAGCACGCCCACAGTGGGCTGGCTTACGTTGATGTTGAGCAGTCCGATCTTCGCGTCCGCCGTGTCGCCCATCGTCTTGGCGGCCCATTCGCCGATCAGCCGCCCGGCCTCGAAATTGTCGGTAGCGAATGTCATGTCAGCCGCATCGATCGGGTCGAGCGGCGTGTCGAGAGCGATGACCACCATACCCGACTCGCGAGCCTGTTCCACCGCGCCGGTGATGGCCTTGGTGTCCGAGGCCACCAGCAGGATGCCGTCGACTTCGGCGGCCATGCAGGTCTCGATCGCCGCGACCTGCGTCTCGTGGTCTCCGTCGAATTTGCCTGCGAAGGACCGCAACTCGGTTCCCAACTCGGCGGCCTTGGCGAAAGCGCCCTGTGCCATCTTGACGAAGAATGGGTTGGTCGCGTCCTTCGTGATAAGGCAGACGCTACCTTCGGCGGCGGCCGCACTCGCAAAGGCTGACGAGGCGACGGCCCCGAGGATACCCGCTTTGATTGCTTTCATGTCTCTCTCCCTGTCGTTTTGTCGGGGCAGATTGCCCTCTCAGGGAGGATCCTTGTCCACGCCCGAAAGACCTATCGAACGCGCTCTGGCGGACCCTCGCCGCCCCGGTGGGACAACGTGTAACGCGCCGTCACGGACAACGTCAATAAAAACTTCCTAATGAATTAAATATTCGCTCGAAGCTCTCTTGTCGGCTGGGAGCACTGCCGGTAGGTTGCCGATGAGGAAGCACAGCGGAATTCCCGCTGCGGACGCAGGAGCAGCAGTCATCACAGACTTTGACGATGAACTGCCCGGCTTGGGCCCGACGCCGATAAGCGGCTCGAACCAAACCACCATGCGTGGAATGAACGAGCGTCTGGTGCTGCACCTTCTGCGCCGCTCGGACACCCTGACCAAGGCCGAAGCAACCCGGGCAACAGGCCTGTCGGCCAATGCTGTGTCCATGATCTTCCGAAAACTCGAGGAAGAAGGCTTCCTTCTACGGGGCGAGCCGCTGCGCGGTCGCGTGGGCCAACCCTCGATACCGATGCGTCTGAACCCCGCGGCCAGGCATTACCTCGGCTTCAAGATCGGGCGTCACAGTTATGATGCAGTCATCGCCGATTTCACCGGGACCGTAAGGGCCCGGCAGACCGAGCGCCACGCCTATCCGACACCCGCCTCGGCCGAAGCCTTCATCCGCGCAGCTTTTCCTCCACTCCTGCGCAAAGCGCGCTTGCGCCGGTCCGACATCGCGGCAGCCAGCGTGGCGATGCCGGGAGAGCTTTGGCACTGGCTTGACGATTTCGGTGCGCCCCACGCCGAGATGGCAGCGTGGCGCGACTTCGATGCCACGGCAGCCTTCGCTCAAGTCCTGCCGGGGCCCATATCGGTCGAAAACGATGCAACTGCCGCCTGCCGGGCCGAGCTCATTTTCGGGCCCGACCGTCGGCACCGGGATTCCGTCTACTTCTTCGTCGGGGCCTTCATAGGCGGCGGCATCGTTCTGAACGGGAGCGTCTTCACCGGGGCGCGGGGCACCTCAGGGGGGTTCGGGCCGATGCGCATTCCCGACGAGCCGGGCGGAACCCGGCTGGTCGATCACGCCTCACTCGCCGTGCTCGAGCGGCTCGTGCGGGAGGGCGGCCATGACCCGGCGGCGCTGTACGGCGGCCAGCCGGGCTGGGATGCGCTCGAGCCTGTGGTCGGACCGTGGATAGCGCGATCCGCACGCAGTCTCGCCCATGCCGTTGTCTCAACTCTGGCCGTAATAGACGTCGAGGGTGTCGTCATCGACGGCGCTCTTCCCCCAAGCGTCCGGTCCCGTCTCGTGACCGAAGTGCGAGAGCAATTCGACCTACTCGACCAGCAGGGTGTGATCCGGCCAAAGATCGACGAAGGCAGCTTCGGGTCCGTTGCCCGTGCCCTCGGCGCCGCAGCCTATCACATTTCAACGGATTACATGGTCGATCAGAACCGGTTTGGTCGGTAAAGGCCGGATACTACGGCCCCATCTGGGCGGACAAAGTTCCGGCGGGACTTGAGGCAAACTCCCCTCACAGGCGTGACGCCGAAGGGGAGAGCGTGTCGGCAACCGATCCCGACCCTTATGGTAAGGTCCGGTCGGCGCAAGCCGTTTCGCTCGCAAGAGACAGGACCACATCCATTGAAGCGCGATCAGGGGCCCTTCTCAGAGGTGCTGGGCGCATTGTCGACCGCCACCGACCTCGCCGCAGGCAATCCGCCGGGGTCCGCGTTGCCCACCACGGTGCTAGCGGTTCGTATTGGGCGCAGGTTGGGGCGCTGGCAGACGATGACCATGTCCGTTGCGATGCCGGCGGAAACCATCGTCGAGGTGGCAAACATCAACGATCCCGACGCGCTGAAGGCAGTCGTCGAAGAGACAGGGGTCTCCGAGTCATCAAAGGCCGATCGCATCGCCGGCGCGACCCGGCGGGCAATCACCGAGAAGATGGATGAGGACCCGACGT
This sequence comes from Maritimibacter sp. UBA3975, assembly GCF_002384975.1. Taxonomy (NCBI): domain Bacteria; kingdom Pseudomonadati; phylum Pseudomonadota; class Alphaproteobacteria; order Rhodobacterales; family Roseobacteraceae; genus Maritimibacter; species Maritimibacter sp. UBA3975. The sequence goes on along the minus strand of NZ_DGCP01000019.1, from coordinate 85,727 downwards.
TCTACAAACAGTTCTCCGAGCTGCTCGAAAAGACCATCCGGGCCTACCGCGAAAAGCGACTCTCCGAGCGCGAATACCTGAACAGTGTCGTGGATTTCGCGAGCAAGGTGGCCCGCAAGGATCGGGGGCGGGATGTTCCGGAGAGCATTTGGGGCGATGAGGATGCTCAGGCCTTCTTCGGCGTCCTAGATGGTCAGCTCAAGACCAAGGGCGAAGATTCAGTGACCGGCGTCGAGGTCGCAACGATCGCTCAACTGATTATGGACATCATCAAATCGCACCTGATCGTGGACATCTGGTCGAACGAGGCGGCCCAGAACAATCTGCGCAACGCTATTGACGACTACTTCTTCGATGTCCTGCGCGACGAGAAGGACATCGACCTTCCCGTAGAAGTACTCGACGATCTCGAACTCAAGATCATGGATCTTGCCCGGGCCCGGTTCGCAGCATGACACGGGAGTTTCACTGCCTGCGGTACGGCGAGCAGGAGATCCAATACGAGATTGTCCGGCGCCTGAGGAAGACACTGGAGATCGCCGTCGAGCCGGATGCGTCGGTGGTGATCGCGGCCCCGGAGGACGCGACACTAGACGCCATCGAAGCCAAACCGCGGAGGCGCGCGGCATGGGTGACACGGCAGCAGCGGTACTTCTCCCAGTTCCTGCCGCGCACGCCGGAGCGCAGGTTCGTCGCCGGGGAGACTCATCTCTACCTCGGGCGCCAATACCGGCTGAAGGTCGTCCCGCATGTCCAGGAAAGCGTGAAGCTTATCCGCGGCTTCATCGTCGTGCAGACTGACCGGCCGACCAGGCCGGAGGTGACACGCGAACTGGTCGAGGCAGGGTACCGGGACCGGGCCCACATCAAGTTTCCGGAACGGATCGAACTCTGTCTCGGTCTGTTCCCGGACCCCGAGGCATTCAGGCCGATGGCTCTCATCGTACGCCAGACCCGGCAGCGATGGGGTCCATGTCACCGGCTGGTCGTTTGCTACTCAATCGTCGTCTAGTTCAGGCACCTGTCGACGCCATCGACTACGTGATCACCCGTGAACTCTGCCATGTGGCCGAGCCTCATCACGGGGCAGCGTTCTTTGGCCTTCTCGACAAGGTGATGCCCGATTGGGAGCGTCGGAAGCAAAGGCTCGAACGGGCCATGGCCTGAGAAATTCCGAAACCGGTCGCAACAGACGCAAACGCGACTCCAATCCAAGAAATTTCGGACGCTGGATTTTCTTTACCACTTACAGTGACTTATAAGTAATTCACCAAATTGGCGTAGTCATGAGGTCCGGAGAATATGGGCCCTGAGAGACCGCTTCCGGGCTTCCTACCGCTCGGGCCAGTGCTCAGCCCCTCCCGCATAACCCTCGAAAACAACGAGAAAATCCGGCCGCATCCGGATCGGGAGATCACTTTCGCGGGGGCAAATGGCGGAGACGAAGTCCGCCAGGTTGCCAAGTGAAAAACCTTAACCTATTGAAAATAATAAAATTAATCCTTAACGCGCATCATGTTTGTATTGCAAAATGTATAGCAACTTCCTCGCTCTATTGTAACCGGCATACCCGTGTCGGCAAGGCGTAGAGAGGGATCCTAGCCACCCGGCGAATTATCCAGTGATTGCCCCTACGCGAACCCGAGCACCACTGCGGCCGACGATGTGACGACCGGTTTCCCCAAGTGCGCAGACATGCGTTGTTCCTTCGATACCATACCTTGCAATCGAACCCGCCGCGCTCTCAGGGGTGCTGTGCTGCCCGCTGAGCGCATCCGTGCCGGTTTTGGGGCGGAGGAGGCCGAAATGCACGAGGTGCGCCCTGAGCGCGCACAGAGCCCAGGCGCAATGGCGATCGAATGTCCGCGCAGCAGCTGCTACGGTCTACAAAAACGAAACCGTTTGAAATCACGAAGTTGGATACTCCTAATGCGCGCCCTACACACCGCAGATTGGCACATCGGTCAGACCCTGAACGGCTGGTCGCGCGAGGCGGAGCACGAAGTGTTTCTGAATGCGCTCGCTGAACTCCTCGAGACCGAGGAGATCGACCTCCTGCTCGTGGCGGGTGACGTCTTCGACACCACCAACCCGTCGGGCGAAAGCCAGCGTCTGTTCTATCGGGCCCTGGCCGCGTTCAAGCAGCGGCGGCCCAATTTGACCGTGGTGATTTCGGGCGGAAATCACGACCCGGCGCTCAGGCTCGAGGCGCCGGGCGACCTGATCGAGGCGTTCGACATCCACACCATCGGCACGACGCGACGTAAGAATGGCGCGGTGGACGTCGATGCACACCTGGTGCCCGTGCCGGGACCGGACGGGGAACCTGCCGCGTTCGTTCTGGCCATCCCGTTTCTGCGCGCCGCGGACCTGACCGGCATCAGTTTCTCGGCCGACGATCAGGATCGGTCGATCATCGAGGCGGCGCGGCGGTTCCACGCCGAGCTGACAGACGCCGCTGCTGCCAGGATCGGCGACCTTCCCCTGATCGCGACGGGCCACCTTCATTGTGCTGGCGGACTGGAGAGCGAAGGGGTCGAGCGGCGGATTCTGATCGGTGGTGCGCATGCGGTGCCGCCCGACATTTTCCCGGAGAGGCTCGACTATGTCGCCCTTGGTCACCTGCACGGGCCGCAGAGCCTTGCGAAGGGCCGCGTGCGCTATTCCGGCAGCTGCTTCCCGCTCTCGGCTTCTGAAATCCGGTATCGCCACGGCGTCACCATCCTAGACATCGACGGACGGACCATCACCGCCACGCATCGGGACATCCCCTGGCCGGCCCCTGTGCTGCGCCTGCCGGAGACGGGAACCATCGACCTCGCCGGTCTCGAGGAAGCGCTGGCCCGGATCGAGACCGATGCGCCCGTAGACCTACGCCCGTTGGTCTACGTCGAACTCGTAGCCGAGGATGCCCCTACTGTCGTGCTGGGCAAGGCGGAGGCGCTCTTGCGCGAGGCGCCGGTGCGGACCGCTGGCGTGCGCATTCACCTGCCCGAAGCCAAGGCAGAAGCGGGTGCGACGCCTCCTGCCGTCCCGCTGTCCGACACCGACCCCGAGACCTTGTTCAGTGCCGCTTTCGAAACCCAGAACGGCTTTGCACCAGAGGCCCGCCACCTCGCGGCGTTCCGCGACGCGGTTGGAGAGGTCTGAGCGCATGCAGATCCTGTCGATCCGGGGCGAGAACATCGCGAGCCTCGCTAAACTGTTCGAGATCCGGCTGGACGCGCCGCCGCTGTCCTCCGCCGGGCTGTTTGCCATCACGGGGGAAACTGGCGCGGGGAAGTCGAGCCTCCTCGACGCCCTGTGTCTGGCGCTATACGGCAATTGCCCCCGCCTGTCGGGTGATGGCACGTCCGAAGCGGTGGCCGATATCGGCGGGCAGGAGTTGCGCTCGACCGACGCGCGTATGGTGCTGCGCCGCGGCGTGGCCTCCGGGTTCGCCGAGGTCACCTTCCGCGCCGCCGACGGGGAAACCTATGTCGCCGGGTGGCAGGCCCGCCGGGCGCGCGACCGGATCGACGGCCGCCTTCAGGCCATCGAACGCAGCCTTGCACGCGGTGCCGATGGGCAGATGTTGGAAACCCAGATCTCACGGGTGAACGAGAGGGTCGTTGGCCTGACGGGCCTGACCTACGACGAATTCCGCCGCACCGTTCTCCTCGCACAGGGCGATTTCGCCGCGTTTCTGGATGCCAGGACGCAGGAGCGCGCGGCGATCCTTGAAAAGGTCACGGGCACCGGTATCTACCGCGACATTTCCCGCCGGGTGTTCGAGCGCAACCGCGTGGCGGTCGCCGAACTGGCCACGCTCGAAACCCGGCGCGGCGAGCATCAGCTGCTGTCGCCGGAGGAGCGGACGGAGGTTGCCGACCGGATCACCACGCTGCGCGCCGAACAGGGCGCTGCGGTGACGGCGCTCGAGGCGGTTCGCAAGGACCTCGCCCAATATGCAGCGGTCGAGGCTGCCGAGGCCAACCTCGCCAAGGCGAAAGCGCGGTTGGATGCGGCGGAGCGGGCGCAGGCGGAGCTTGGGGACGACCGCGTCTGGCTGGCCGACTGGGACCGGGCGCAGGCCCTGCGCGGCGAAGTGCGTGAGCGCGGGGATGCGAACCGGGCTCTGGACATGGCGCGGGAGGATCATGCCCGGATCACGGGAGAGCTCGCGACCCAGAAAGGGTTGGTCGCAGAGGCGCAGACGCGATTCGACGCCGCGAAAGTCGCACGGGACGAGGCGGAGCGCGTGTTCAAGGCCTTCGCGCCGGTCTGGGATCAGGCCTCTGCGCTTGACGAGCGGGTTGCCGGTGCCGTGGACGAACATGCGACAGCGGCGACGGCATTGGACGAGGCGCGCAGGGCCGAGGCGGGGGCGCAGGAGGTGCTCGCGGAGCTTGTGGCCGAAGAGGGGGCGCTGAAGGACGCGGTGGCGGAAGCCGAACGGGTTCTGGCTGCGGTCAGAGGGCACGAGGTTCTGCTGGCGAACCGGAGCCTGATCGAGGAACGCCTTGGTGCGCGGATCGAACAGGCCCGGTTGGCCACGACATCGGACGCCGAGGCTCAGGAGATGGCGGAAACCATCGTGGCGGAGCGTGAACGGCGGCAGGCTCTTGAGGCTGATGCCAAGGCCGCGCGTGGTGAAATCGACGCGGCGCGAGAGGCGCAGGAGGCCATTGCGGACGAGCGCAAGCGGCTGACCGAGGCGGCACCGGGCGCGCGACTGGAACGGCTCGCACAGGCCGAGGCGGACCTGCGCAACCTGCGCGCCGCCGCGCATGATGTGCGGCTGGCGGATCGGGCATTGGCGGACAGTCAGGACAGGTGCGCGAAGGCCCGGACGCTCATGTCTGAGCAGACGAAAATCGTGGAGGCGGCGCGCGCCGAACAGAAAGTCGCATCGGAACTGGTGCAGGCCCTGCGCCAGCCGTCGGAGGCGGCGAGCGCCGCAGCGTCGCGCGAGGCCGAGCATCTGCGCCAGCACCTTGTCGACGGCACGCCCTGCCCGGTCTGCGGTGCCACGGCGCACCCGGTCATGGCGGATGGCGAGATCGCGACGCTTGCCGAGGATTTGCGAAATCGTCTGACCGAAGCACAGGACCGGAGCAACAAGTCCGAGACCACGGCCACGCAGGCGGCCCTGCGGATCGAGGCCGCCGAGACGACGATCAAGGCCGAGACCGAGCGCGCGCCCGACCTACGGGCGCAGGTCGCCGAAGCCGAGACGGGCTATGCACGGGCGTCGAAGCCTCTGGAGGATGGCCTGCTGGCGGGCGAGCTGCCGGAGGGGCCGCGCGCAGAGGACGCCCTGTTCGACGCTCTGGCGGCGCGCCTTGCAAGGTGGCGCGCAGGGCTTGAGGTCGACCGCGACCGGCTTGCCGCGCTCGACCGGGCGCACCGGGAGGCTGACGCCTTGATCGACGCGGCCAAGGCGCGGATCACCGAGGGGGAGGACAGGATCCGCGAAATTGCGGAGGTGCTCACGACGAAGGAGCGGGAGATCGCGCGGGTCGAGCAGGCAAGAGATACGGCGCAGGGCACGATTGCAGAGATTGATCGCAGGCTTGCCCCGCTGCTGGAGCCGACCGAGATACGCGCCGAGGCCTTTGGGCCGGATGCCACGCTCGACGACCTGCGCGCCACGTTCATGACGCTCGACGCCGCGCGTGACACGATTGAAGCCACCCGGAAATCGCTGGCAGATCTGTCCACAAGTCTCGCCAAGGCGCAGGCGGACGCCTCAGGCGCGAGGATGGCGCGGGAGCGGGCCGAGGCGACGGAGCGCAGCCGGTGCGAGACGCTGGAGCGGCTTCGCGCCGACCGTGCACAGCTGCTGGGCGGCGAGGAGACCGGCCCCCACCGGACCCGCCACAACACCGCGCGCACGACGGCGCAGGCGGCGTTTGATGACGCGCGCGAGGTATTGGACAACTCTGCCCGTGCCGAGACCGCCTTGGCGAGTACGCTGGCCGCAGCAGACAAGGCACAAACCGGCGCGGCGGCCCGTGTCACGGCGGCTGAAGCGGCGCTCACGGCTGCCTGCGAGGCCGCCGGGATCGCGGAAGCGCACCTGCTTGCGCTTCACGCCACTGAGACCGCGACCGTCGAGGCGCGGCGGCAGGCGCTCCGTTCAGCCGACACTGAACGCGCGGCCGCGCAGGGTGCCATGCAGGAACGTGACAACGAATGCGCGACCCTGAAGGCCGAGGGCCTGCCGGACACGCCGAAGCCCGAGCTTGAGACGGCCAAGGCGACGATGGAGACCGAAACCCAGAGCCGGGGGGAGACGCTCGGCGGGCTGTCCCAAAAGCTCGAGGCCGATGCCGTGGCAGCCAAGGCCCTCGCCGGTCTGGAGGCCGAGATCGAGTCCGCGCGCAAGACCGCCGAGACCTGGGCCGCGGTGAACGACGCAGTTGGCTCCGCGAAAGGCGACCGGTTCGCGCAGATCGCACAGGCCGTCACACTCGCCTTGCTTGTCGAGCGCGCCAACCTGCACCTCGACGATCTGAAACCGCGCTACCAGCTCAAGGTGGCGGCAAGCGACCTTGCGCTCCACATCATCGACCGGGACATGGCGGACGACGCGCGGCCGACGCGGCTCTTGTCTGGCGGCGAACGCTTCCTCGTGTCTCTTGCGCTTGCCCTAGCTCTGTCCGGCATGGGCACGCGCGGCGTGCTTGCCGGCACGCTCTTTATCGACGAGGGGTTCGGCTCACTCGACTCCGGCAGCCTCGACCTTGCGATTGACGCGCTGGAGCGACTACAGGCTCAGGGCCGCACCATCGGCGTCATCAGCCACGTCCAGGCGATGAAGGACCGAATTCCGGTTCAGCTTCAGGTCCAGAAAACCGGTGGTGGCGCGAGCGAGATCGACCTGGTCGTTCGGTAGTCATTTCAACAGAACTACACGGCCACTTATGAAATTGGGGATGTGCCGCAGGGGTGCGCCTCCAGCCAAATCGGGGCGCCCCAAGAGCGCGACCACCCTCAGAGGCGCTGTGCTGCCCGCTGAGTGCATCCAAGCGGTTTCGGGCGGTCCGGGGCTACAGGCGCGCGAAAACGGGCCCTGAGGACGCTCAGAGAGTCTCTGCGGCAGCATCGCGCCGAGATGCAGGGGCGGAGGCGGCTTGCTCTCTCTAGCCGTCGGCTTCTTCGATATCTGCGACAGCGGACCGGATGGCCGGGCGCAAGACGTCGACGAAAGTGTTGGTTCGGTCGGCAAGCCATGCCAGCGCCTCGGCACGTATCGTTGCGTCTGACAGGTCGCCGAAGTGACGCTCATCGATTGGAGGGGACCAGTCCTTCGCATCATAGCGCGTAGCGGTTTCGCCAAGATCAACGAGGATGTCGTCAGCGCGTTCACGCATCAGAACTTCCACTGCCTTTGCTCCAACTGTTTCGCGCGTGTAGGTTAGATAAAGCCCCACCGTCCCCTTCGTGATGTCACGGTAGACGTTAATCCACGCTGTCGCGCCCGGCGCCGGAAGCACGAATGCGATGAAACCTTGTCGTGTTGCGCGCGGAGTAGGCTGATCAGGGTCGTCGAGATCAAGAACCGCAAGAAACTCACTCCAGAACTGGGCGCGATCATCGCCAAGAGCGCGTGTATCCGGATCGATCTGATCGTCTGCCTGCGTCTCATCTTCAAGCCCAAGGCCGACCGGAAGTTCTATAACGCGCCGCACTTCAACCAGCGCTTTCGCCAAGACACGTGGCAGGGCGAGCTGTCCACCGCCAGGGGCGTCGTAGATCGGCATCTCGACAAGGCCGAAGGAGAACTGCAGAGCACCTTGGTCATGGAGATGTTCGAAGATTGCTTCAACGCCGCCTCGAATACCATCGCCGAGAATGATTAGAAGGCACCTGCCCCGCTCGAGCGACGTGGTCAGTGTGTCGTGGAAGGCAGCCTCATCGACTTCGGGGTGACGTGCCCGGACCAGATCGATGATCGAGGGCACACCGCGCCGGGCGGCTTCGCGTTCAATGTCTGCCGAGGTCCAGCGCGAGAGCTCCTTGGCGTAATCGAGCACCTGGCCCACAACCTCGCGGCGCGCTTGTGGATTGCGCCATAATTTGCATTCGACAATGACTGGGAGGCCGGAGGGTGTGATGAGGAAGTTGTCGATCGGGCCGGCGGGTGTGTTCAACTCCCTGCAGATCGAAATCGCACCCTCGAAGGCCGGGTCGATTTCGGTGATAGGAAGTGCTTCAGGGTGATCGTGAACCAGTTGTTGAAGCTGCACTTCATTGAATTCACTACTTTTCACGAGGGACACGCCTTCGCTTTGGTCCGGCGAGATGAACACCGGGTGCCCGTGCTGCCTTGTCACTTCCACCACCTTTACATTGTCGCGGTTCATTTCTGACGCGCGAAGGAAACCAATACAACCGGGCGGCAGCGCCCCTCATGGGTAAAATGGCCATGGGAGGTTTGGTGCCGAGCATACAGCCGGCACCAGAACCGATCCTCCTCGCTCATATCGAAATTCTCTAGGACTTCGACTTGCCGCAGCATCTCGGGCCGCAAGTGAGAAAAGCTATACATTCGATTGCTCTCAGAAGGCCCCCCACCTGTCATCGTCGGCATAGCTCATGTCACCACCAGACGTATCGGCCATTTCTTTTTTGAGAAGCTGCCGAGCCTTTTTTACGAGAGGCCGTGCGCGCTCAACTGTCCATTCTTTGTTCCGCCGGGTGCGCAGGCCTTTCTGCTTCAAGACCTCAACGACGTCTCTGAGGTAACATCCGAACGGATCTTCCAGCTCGAGGAGCGCGTCTGCTATGTCGCGCACGAGTTTGTCCGCCGCCTCCTTATTGGCAGCGACCCCGCGTGGCTGTGCAACGGTTTTGATTTCGCGGTTGCCGAAGGTAGCACCTTGCTCGCGCTTCTTCGCCATGCCCTCTTTCGTGCGCCGGGAGAGCTTTTCTACGAAGCGCTCATCATGGAGGTGTGTGGCGGCTTCAGACGCTTCACGGAGGGTATTTCTTTCAAGCACACAGACGACCCGGTCGAGGTTCACAAGAACGGAGGCAATCTGTTTCTCGATCTGCCTGTAGCGCGACAACCTGCTCCAGTCCCACACGACAAGAACCGCATCCTCCGCTTTCGCAAGACCAAGGGCTGCTGCGAGGCCTTTGCGCTTGTAGAAGCTAGTGTCGCCTTTTCCAGAGGCCACGTCTTCGAAAATCTCAATCAGGTCGTATCCAGCGCGCGAGGTGTAGGCCATGATCGCCTCCTTCTGGAGCTCGAGGCTCATGCCGTCCGTGCCCTGCTGCTTCGTTGACACCCGAACATACCCGACTGCTCGCTTCAGTGACTGCTTCCTGGCGCGTTCCTGCTTTTCGGTTTCCTTGCTCATGACCTGCATAGACCTCCTGGTTAAGTGTTTGATGTAGCTAGATAGGTATATAGCAACTTGGACGAGGAAGTGCGTGAATGCCTATCCGTCCCCCTTAGGCATCCACAGAGTCGAGCGAGTGCGTGAATGCCTAAGGGGTCAGTCCTTGAGGCAGGCTCATTTGGAGCCCGTTGCGGCACCGGCGTCCGGCCGCATGCTGTAGCGCTGGTCTCGACAGTGCGATCCATTGGCACGAACCGCCGCAGGTTCCTCGCGCTTAAGTGCTGCAGGTGGATAGGAGCGTTCGCGGTGTTGGCTGGAGTTAGACCAACAAGAGCGTGTCGCTTTTATCCTCCTCGGCAATGACCGCGCCCACGGGCGATGCTTTGCGCCAGATTATCCGCTACCGGTCAGGCGTTGGTTCGCAGCTACCTACACGAATAGCTGTCTAGCTAGGTCTCCAACGACGGCATAGGGCAGCATTGCCGACCTTTCACGGCATGTCTGGACGTGAACTCGTCGCTCGAACATGCGTGCCTGCACTTGGTGTGCTCGCTGTTGCGCTCTCTTGGTTGGTCTCACCGGTGTGCTGGGTGTGCTCTGGGGCTCGCTGTGCTCGTCGCTGAGTGCTATCCTGGAGTTCGCGAGTGTCGGCTCGCTTGACCGTATCAGGTCGCTCTCTGGTGCGCGTTCACGTCGATCTGTCAATCTATGTAAACCTCTTCGGTTCTGACTGCGTGCCGAAGTGCCTATTTTCTTAGTGTTTTGGGGTCGCAGGGTTTACATGGCTCGGCAAAAAACGTGGTTTTGGGTCCGGATCTGTCAACTTTATGTAAACTTTATGTAAACCTTTGAGGGGAACAAAGAGTGAATACGTGCGTGTCCGAGCATTCCGAGGGTTTACATAGGCAACCCTTTTCGAGGGCTATGTAAACCCTATGTCAACCTCCGGCGTGGTTTTCGCCTGCGCGCGCCGCTGGCTCGTAGCCTCCTCTACAATATGAAAGGGATCCGGCGCGGCGTGTCGATCCATCCATTCCTGGACCGGGCCCAACGGTTCACGACTGGAGTGCGAATAATGGCCGCCAACAAGGAGTGAACACCCCACGCGAGGGCTCTAAGATTGGGATCATCGCTGGCGGCAGATTTCTTCCAAGAAATCGACGAAGACTCTTAAGCGCGGCGAAAGAAGTCGGCGGTGAGGGTAGACGACGGATAGGACGGATGCGTCGAGGTCGAATGTGACGTTCTTGAACGCTTCGACCAGACGCCCGCTTGCGAGACTCTCGCGTAGATAGAGGCGGGGAAGTGCCGAGACGCCAGCGCCATTGACGACCGCTTCGCGTGCGACCAGCGGGCTGTTGACATGAGATACCCCGGTCGAGAGGTCTATTTGGGTTTGCACGCCGTCCACCCGGACTGGCATCCGTGCGCGGCCGTAGCGTTTTTCGCAGATGCGGATGTGGGAACGGATCTGGTCAATGCCCCCTCTCAGGTCGTGGGTAGAAGCATAGCTCGGGCTCGTAACCCAAGCCAGCGGCCCGGCGACAAGAACTCGGCTGATTAAATCGCTGTCGACTTTAGGACCGACTACAACAGCGAGGTCGACCTGATCGCGCAGAAGCTCAATTCCTTGGGTCGTGAGGACAAGGTCAAGGGATACATCGGGAAAGCGGATCTGAAATTCGGCGATGTGCGGCGCGACAACCTCTTGCGTGAAGGCGGGTGGCATAGCGGCAACTACGCGGCCAGACGGTTCAGCGGACATGCCGGCGGCCGTTGCGTCCGCCTCACGCACCTGATCGAGGATGAGGAGGGCTTTTCGGTAGAACACCTCGCCTTCTTCCGTGACGCGCAGGTTCCTTGAGTTCCGTTCGACGAGCCGCAGGCCGAGCGCGTGTTCAAGCCGGGTGAGCGTTGTGGAGACCGTTGATTTGGGTTGACCGAGCACGTCGCTCGCTGCAGAAATCCCGCCCTGTTCAACGATTGCGACAAAGACCGGGATGTCGTCGATCTTCCATTTCATGACCACTTCCTTTGTTCAGAAAACTGAACGCTACTTTCATTTTGTATGTATTGTTCAAAAAGTCCACCGCCATATTATCGCCTGCGACTCGACCGGGGCCTGCGCCCGGCGGCCAGACGGAGGACAGCATATGGCACGTATCATCGGAGGCATCGGCGCCTCGCATTCACCCACCATCGGGTTCGCCAAGGACACCAACAAGCACAACGATCCGGCGTGGAAGCCAATCTTCGACGGCTTCGATGTCGTGCGCAAATGGGTGCAGGAAAGAGAAATCGACGTGATCTTTCTGATCTACAACGATCACGTCACCTCGTTCTATTTCGACCACTACCCGTTCTTCTCGATGGGGATCGACGACACCTATTACCCGGCGGACGAGGGCGGAGGGCCGCGCGACGTGCCGCCCGCCAAGGGGCATCTGGGCCTGAGTCAGCACATCGCGATGGCGCTGACCGCCGACGAATTCGACATGAGCTTCTTTCAGGGCAAACCGGTCGATCACGGTCTGCTCTCGCCCCTGTCGATGCTGGGCGACGCCGACGGGCCGTGGCCGGGCAAGGTGGTGCCGCTCCACTGCGGCCTTCTGCAACTCCCGATCCCGTCGCCGCTGCGCATGTGGAAGCTAGGCAAGTCGCTGCGCAGGGCGATCGAAAGCTACCCCGAGGATCTGAACGTCGCGATCATGGCGACTGGGGGCCTGTCCCATCAGGTCCACGGCGAACGCGCCGGGTTCATCAACGAAGACTGGGACGACGAATTCTTGCGCCTCATCGAAACCGACCCCAAAAAGCTCGCCAACATGCGGCTGGCCGAATACGTGGTCAATGGCGGCATGGAAGGGGCCGAGGTCATCATGTGGCTCATCATGCGCGGCGCGCTGTCGGACGACGTGACGCTCAAGCACAAGATGACCTATGCGCCCTCGGTCACGAACATCGCGACCATGATCCTCGAAGACAACGGCGCACCCGCGACCGAGGCCGCGAACGAGGCCTACCGCGACCACATCGGCTATCACCTCGCCGGGGCCGATCAGGTCGAAGGCACGCACCCGCTGACCCATGCCCGCAGTCATACCGCGTTCCGCATCAACAGCTTCCTGCACGATCTCATCAAGCCCGAGCACCGCGAACGCTTCCGCACCGACTTCGATGCGCTGGCCGCCGAGCGTGGTCTGACGGACGCGGAAATCGCGCTCATCAAGGGCCGCAAGTGGATCGAGATGATCCACTACGGCGTGTCGTTCTTCATGCTCGAAAAGATGGCCGCCGTGCTTGGCGTGCCCAACCCCGAGGTCTACGCGGCCTTCCGGGGCGAGACGCTGGAGGAGTTCCAGAAAAGCCGGAAAGTCGCGATCACCTACGGCGTGGGCGGCGGCGACAAGGCCAAGGCATTGAACGAGGCCTAAGGCCCGTTCCCCGAATTGGGCCCGGTGCAGCCGCCGGGCCTTTTGCACCCAAGAGGGAGGATCACCATGGGTATCATCAAGACCATCGGTCTGGCGACAATCACGGCCATCATCGCCACGAACGCCGTGGCACAGGAACTGAAACTGGCCGATTTCCAGCCGCCCACCCACTTCATCGTGGACACGACCTATACCCCGTTCGGCGAGGCGATCTCCGCAGCCACCGGGGGTGAGACGACCGTGAAGGTGTTCATGGGCGGCGAGTTGGGCGCAGGCCCGGCCGAGCAGAATAACCGCGTGGTGGACGGCGTAGCCGACATCGCCTTTGGCCTGCCCGGCTACACCGCGTCGAACTTCCCGCTCACGCTTATCTCCGAACTCCCCGGCGTCCTCACTGCCAAGGGCGGCACGCAGGCGATGATGGACAACGTCGACATGCTGTCTGACGAATATCGCCGCGTGCAGCTTGTCGGCCTGTGGAACAACGCGCCGAACCTGATCCTGACCGCGGAAAAACCCGTGCGCTCGATGGACGACCTTGTAGGTATGAACATCCGCGTGCCGTCGCGCAACGCAGGGATCGTGGTGCAGGCCTGGGGCGCGAACCCAGTGTCGATGCCCGCGCCCGAGATCTACAACGCCATGCAGACCGGCGTGATCGACGGGGCGATGATCGACCCGACGACGCTCAAATCGTTCAAGCTGGCCGAGGTGACGAATTTTGTCACGCAAGGCATGGACACAACGATTTCCGAGTTTTTCCTCATCATGAACCGTGACGTGTTCGCGGACTTGGACGACACCGCGCAGCAGGCCGTTCTGGACGCCGGGCGCGAGGCCGCGCTGACCGCCGGGTCCACCTGGCTCAAGATCGCGGACGACGCAATGGCAGATTTCGCTGCAGCCGAAGGCAAGGAAGTCATCACGCTGTCTGAGGATGAAGCGGCCAAGTTCAACGCCGCCTCCGCCGCCGCCGTGGAACAGATCGTCACCGATGCCGAAGCCGAAGGTATCCCCGCGAAAGCGTGGATCGACGCGCTCGCCGCTGACTGACGCACGATGACCACCTCCAACACACCCGCCTGGCCGGACCTATTCGGCCGGGCGACCTTCGCGCTCGCCGCTCTCGCGGGCGTGTTGCTCATCCTGATGATGGGGTTGATCGCAAGCGCTGTGTTCATGCGCTACGTCATGGGCAACCCGCTTCTGGGCGTGAACGAGATCGTGCAGCTTGCCGCGGTCGCGATCACCATGCTCGCGCTGCCTTACGCCACCCATCTGCACGCCCACGTCCGCGCCGACATCTTCGACCCCGCACTGGGCCGGGTCGGGCGTTGGTTGGCCGACATCTTGACCCGTGTCCTGTCAATCTGGGCATTCTGGATTCTCGTCGGACGCGCCTGGGACAAGGCTGCCGAGGCCATCGAGTTCGGAGACGCGACCAACATGCTCGACCTCCCGATCTGGCCGCTCTACGCGCTGGTCGTTCTGGGCATCGGGCTGGCGATGTTGATTTTCGCCGTTCAGATCGTGCTTCTGATCCTGACGCGGCGCGCATTCGGAGAGCCGGAGAATGGCTGACCTGACAATCGGTATTCTTGGCTTCGTCGCGCTCTTCGCGCTGATGATCTTGCGCACCCCGGTCGCCTTCGCGATGCTCCTGACCGGCTTTTTCGGCATCTGGTGGCTTGACGGTCTGCGCCGCGCCGGGGCCGTCCTGATGACCGAAACCTATTCGGCTGTGGCGAACTATTCGCTCATCGTCGTCCCGATGTTCATCCTTCTGGGCAACGTCGCCTCCGCCGCCGGGTTTTCGCGCGGGCTCTATGACGCCGCCTATGCCTGGGTAGGCCGCCTGCGCGGCGGTCTGGCATCGGCCAGCGTCATCGGCTGCGCGGCCTTCTCGGCAGTGTCCGGCTCGTCTATCGCGACCGCCGTGACCATAGGCAAGGTGGCCCTGCCCGAGATGAAGCGGCTGGGCTACGGCCCCGGCCTGTCCACCGGCGCCATCGCGGCGGGCGGCACGCTGGGCTTCCTGATCCCGCCCTCTACCGGCTTCGTAATCTACGCGATCCTGACCGAGGAAAGCATCGGGCGGCTGTTCATGGCGGGCATCCTGCCGGGGCTTCTGATGATGGCGCTCTTCATGCTGGCGATCTGGATCGTCACCCTGCGCGACCCCGCCGCGGGTCCGCGGGGCGAAAGGGTAGCCTTCCGCGAACGATTCGCGCTTCTGCTCAAGGCGCTTCCCCTGATCTTGGTCATCGTCGTCTCCATCGGCGGCATCTATCTCGGTGTGTTCACCCCCGTTGAGGCCTCTGGTGTCGGCGCGGCGCTTACCATTGTCCTTGCTTTCGCGACCCAATCCATCGACCTGAAATCCTTCGCGACCTCGGTGATGGAGACGGTAACAACCTCGACAATGCTCTACTTGATTGTGATCGGGGCCAACGTCCTGAACCCGTTCCTGTCGCTCACCGGCGTGCCCACCGGGCTCGAGGCGGGACTGAACGCACTGGGACTGGGCACCTACGGCACGCTCGCCGTGATCCTGCTGAGCTACGTGGTCTTGGGCATGTTCCTCGACGGGCTCGCCATGCTTGTCATCACCATCCCGATCTATTTCCCTGTCATTCAGGCGCTCGGCTTCGATCCGATCTGGTTCGGCGTGATCGCGGTGATCGTGATTGAAATGGGCATGATCACACCGCCCGTGGGCCTCAATGTCTTCGTGGTGCGCAACGTGGCGGGCGACGTGGCGCTCGGCACCGTGTTCCGGGGCGTCTTTCCGTTCCTGATCGCGATGATCGTTTGCCTGTTCCTCATCATCCTCTTCCCGCAGATCGCGCTGATGATCCCGAATTCGATGTTCAACTAATGAAAAATGGCCCGCCGATTCCCGAGCCATTTGCCTCAAATGGCATCTTCGAAACGACAAATACGATCGAGTTGAAAAATGCGAAGCTAGTCTCGGGACAACGTTTCGAAAAAGACAAAGTGGTCTATCGAGACCAATGCGGCATCGGTGGGGACCTACAAGCGGGCACCCTGCCACGATGCGTCATGCGGCGGCTTGAACTACCTGATCCAACAAGCATTCGAATTCTGCCAGCGCCGCGTCATGCGGTTCATCGGCCAACCTGGTCAGCGCGATGGTTGCGCGT
This sequence comes from Maritimibacter sp. UBA3975, assembly GCF_002384975.1. Lineage (NCBI taxonomy): Bacteria > Pseudomonadati > Pseudomonadota > Alphaproteobacteria > Rhodobacterales > Roseobacteraceae > Maritimibacter > Maritimibacter sp. UBA3975. Next base: position 69,797 of record NZ_DGCP01000019.1, on the reverse strand, counting down.
CTCTTGGGCAGTCCAGTGGCGACTTCAGCAAGACCAGAGCGAAGTTCAGCCAACTTGCGCTCCGAATATGTGAGCATCGCTACGGAATTACTGTCAATCAGCATCTGCTCGGCGGTGCCGAATGAAAGAAGTTCGCAGGTTTGGGTCGGGGGCGCGATGTTGAGGTCTGAGAACACTGCCTCGAAGTAGCTCCTCACTGGTGTGCCGTGTGGCGCAACGATCCAATTTGTGCGAGTGAACGCGTCCGCGTCGCTGGTTGCCGCATGAAGAGGGTGGTCCGCCTTGGCGATCACAGCAAAACGCTCTTCATACAGCGGCTTCTCAATCAGACCCCGTGGGCAATCGTCCCCGCGTGCGATCCCAACGATGCGGTCGATCTCGCGCCGCCTCAACGCCCCGACAAGGCTGTTGTAGCTACCAGGAACTGCGAGCAGGCGAACATGAGGATGATCGTTCGTAAGTGCGCCAAAGGTCTTCAGAATGAGGTCCTGCCCTGAAAATGGCAGCAGCCCCACACTAACACGACCGACTATATCGGCCTCCAAGAGCCCAAGCTGTTCGCGCATTTGTGCCTGATAGTAACTGATGTGACCTTCAAGTTCCGCGAGAGTATTTGCTGCAAGGAGAGGCGTCATGCCAGCCGGCGAGCGGGTGAACAGGTCAAGGCCAAATCTTTTGGATAGATTGGAGAGCATCCGGCTCAGATCGGACTGTGACCGTCCAAGGGCCAGCGCCGCCTGGGTAACGCTGCCATACCGACAGATTGCCGCCACCATTTCAATCTGATTGGACCTTAAGTTCGTGCGTAAAGATAACCTGGCCGCTTGGTCAGAGAATAGCATCGCTTCAGCGGCGTCGAGAGCGCTGACCACGTAGCCACTGAATCGGGCAACCACGTCACCTTGAGAAGTAGTGTCGGCCCCTGACCACCCACGATCGAAAATCTTGGTGCAGAGCTTATCTTCAGCGGACGAAATCAGCCGTGACAAAGTTGGTTGCGAAGTATGCAGAACTTCGGCGGCCAGCTTGAAGCTCCGCGCTCGAGCGACGCAGTCGACAGCGACAAGTTCGCGGATATCAAGTTTCGGCGTTTCGGTCATATCGCATCGAGCTTCATGCATATTTCATACGTCACATGGAGCCAGATACAAAGAGACCCCCGGCGTTCCGTTAGGAGATGTGCCGGGGGTGAGGAATTGGGCGGGGGGGGACCCCGTCTAATTGAGGCGATTATTTCTGAGCGCGGTAGCTTTCGCGCGAGGCCGCGTGGATCGGCCACGGATGGACCTCGGCGCTGACCTTCATCTGCACATGCTCTTCGACATGCGGCTTCTGGGTGCCGCCGTCCTTTTCACCCCACAGGATGTCGAGCTTCGTGCCCTGCTCAGCCAGATCGCCGCGCACCATCGCGAGGGAAATCCACGCGCGTTCGTTGGCGGAATAGACGGGATAGGTCGAAACACCCACCTGCTCGCCGTTCAGAAGAACCTGGTCATAGGGGTGCGCCGCATAGTGGCCGGCCGGCAGTTCCATCAGCTTCGGGCCGGGGAACGGCCCCATGAGACCCGCAAAAATCTCCAGCACTGACTCGGGATCCCAGACCAAAGTAACCTTGGTGCGATGCTCCTGCTCGGCCATATTTTCGAGTGCTTCACGCCCGATGAAATCATGGTCGAACTTGACCACACGGCCATAATCAAGGTCCCAAGGGGTCAAGTAGAATTCTTCGACGTTGTCAGGCTGAAATGACCCGCCCACAGAGGTGACGGCCAAGAAATTGTCAGCAGGCAGCCATTCGCGGAAGCCCTTCATGGAGTCGCTGGTGTAGATCGCGGGGAGCGGCGACGGGATCCAGCCGGACTCCATCGCAGCGCAGGAATAGGCGCGGGCGCCAGCGCGAAGCATGCCGTATTTCTCACCCACTTCCAGAAGCCGGTCATGGACCTTCTGGCCCTCTTCATAGGGACCCCAAAGTTCCAGGCCCTGCGCGCCGCCCATGCCATGGCTCAGCGTGCGTGCGGTGCACCCTGCGACGGTGATCTCGCCCATGTTGAAGAACTTAGTGGTAAGCGGACCGCCCTCGTTCACCTCGTTCAAGATATCGAGCGCTTTGGGACCCTGCACCTCGAAGCGATAGAGCTTGCGCGGCTTGTCTCCCTCAAGCGAGCGAATATCAAACTCGGTCGTCACGTCAAAATCGCCGATCTCGGCCTGATAAGCGAGCCAGTAGGCCAGTGGGGGACGGCCGACATAGAGAATCTCATCGTCCTCGAGCCCGAAAATGATGCCATCGCCGATGACATAGCCATCCGGGTTCACACAGATCAGCTGCTTGGACTTGTTGCGGCCGAAGGTGGCAAAGCTATTCACGCCGACATAGGAAAGGAATTTGATCGCATCGGGACCGCGCACGTAAAGGTCAGTCATGTGATAGGACTGGTTCAGCAGCACCGCCCCGTTGCGCCACGCCCGGACCTCTTCCATCCAGTTGGTGTATTGCGGCGCGATCGGGAACACGTATGGCCCTTGCTGCGCGTTTTGCAGCATGTCGGACGCGTTCTTGTAGAGATTGATGCGTTCTTCCAGCGTTTTTGTCATTTGGTATCCTCCTGAATTCGGATCGCCCTGCGACCCGCGAAAATCTGCTTGAGGATCGTCTAACCGTTCGACGGTTGGTCAGCTTATGCGGTTTCTAGATAACCTGTTTCAAAATCTACATATTGAATCGCCGGCGCTTTTCGACGCGCACCTTCCGCGATTGCGCCGGGGCGGTTACAGTCCCGCCATCATGATCGACAAACGATTGAAAATGCGTCACCTGCGCTGCTTTCAGGAAGTCGTGCGCCAGCGCGGCATCGTGCGCGCGGCCGAGGCGTTGAGCACGAGCCAGCCTGCCGTTTCGCGGACCATCTCGGACCTTGAAACAATTCTAGACGTCAAGTTGCTCGACCGGCGGCGCAAGGCGTTCGAACTGACGCCGGAGGGGCGAGAATTCAACCGGCTGATCTCCAGCGGTCTGCACCGGATCGAAGAGGCAGTCGAAACGGCGTCGGGCGAGCGGCCACGAGGCGACAGCGTTGCCTGCGGCGTGCTTCCGACATACGAGGCGCAGTATTTCCCGCAGGTGGTGGCGCGGTTCAAGGCCGAGGTGCCGAACACGACGCTGACGGTCCTGCGCGGCACCAACCTTGAACTGATGGACAAGCTGCGCGCGGGATCGATCGACTTCGTCGTAGGGCGTATGGCCCATGGCGAGGCGATGCGCGGGCTTTCGTTCGAGCATCTCTATTCCGAACCGATCCTGTGCGTGGTGCGCAAGGATCATCCACTGCGCCGAAGACCCATCGGCGATTTCCGCAGCCTTCTTGAGTTCGGCATCATGCTGAACCTGCAAGGCACGATCCCTCGGCACGAGGTCGATCGCATCCTGCTTGCCAACGGCATCAGCGACATACCGGACCTGGTCGAGACCGACTCGGCGGACTTTGCCCGCGATTTCTTGCGCGCGACCGATTACGTGTGGCTCATCCCGCAGGGTGTCGTGCAGCGCGAGCTTTCGGCGGGCGAGTTCGTGACGCTCGAAGGGCTGAGGTTCGACACGCTCGGCCCCGTGGGCCTCACCGTCCTGCCGGATCGCCAGATGAACGCCGCAGCGAGCCGCCTGATCGAGATGATCCGGGATGCCGTTCCGCTTCCAACATATCAAAAAAGTAATGCAATAACGCCAAAATAGCATTTTTCATTCGAATTTTGATCTGCATCTTGGTCGCACTAGGGAGGACACCATGAAACATCTCATTACTGCGACCGTGTTGGCCGCTGGTTTAGCGACCACGGCCAATGCGCAAACCTTCACCGCTGAAACCGGCAATCCGACTGGGATGACGAACCTGTCGACACAGGTGATCGCCAATTACAGCGACATCGACATGCAGATCAACTCGGGCCAGACGCTTACCAAGGCTTGCATGAACGTCGCCACCGGAAAGGTGGACGTGGCCGTGTGCCCGCCGACCGCCTACAACGCGATGACGCGCGGGGCTGGCCCGTTCAAAAACAACGCGGACGAAGCTATGGCGGCGTCCGAGAACATCCGCGCGCTTTACGGCTTCACCAACGGGATCTTCCACGCCATCGTCCGCGCGACCAGCAGCATAGAAACCTTCGACGACTTCGCGGGTCGCCGCGTGTTCACCGGCCCGCCCGCCGGGGCCGCGAACGCGCAGGCGCAGTCGATCATCGGCGCGTCGTCCGGGCTGGTCGGCGGTCAGGACTTCGAAGTCGTGCGACTTGGATGGGGCGCGGCCATTCAGGCGTTTCAGGACAACCAGTTCGAGGCGTTCATGTTCCCGTCTGCGGTCGGCAATGCCGCCATCGAGCAGCTTGGCGAAATCCGCCTGATCGACCTACCCGATGCTGCGCTCGAAACCGAGGTCTGGGAGAAATACGAGGCGGGCGGCGCGAACGCCGTCGGCGTCATTCCGGCGGGCACCTATTCCAACGTCGTCAACGAAGGTGAGGTGCAGGGTGCCGAGAACTTCATGCAGACGACAGTGAATAAGGATATGTCCGACGACGATGCCTATGCGCTTACCAAGGCGTTCTGGGAGAATCTGGACAAGGCCAAGGGCGACATTCGCGTGCTGGCGCCAGTCAGTATCGAAAACGCTTTCACCGGCATGTCGGCCAAGTTGCATCCGGGCGCGATGCGGTATTACGAAGAAGTCGGCGTGACGATCCCGGACGCGGTGAAGTAACCGTCCCAGCCTGCCGATCCGGCTGGACCCCACGGGGTCCGGCCCCCCCTTGCCCTTCAGCACATGGTGATGTCATGGCGTCTGCGCCGGTCAAACCCCTGACCCCGTTCCTTCTGGACAACAAACGGGCCGCGACGGCCTTTGCATGGGCCGCCTTCGCGATCCTCTGTCTGGTCGCCGAGACCATCATCTCGCTCAAGTTCAACCTGTATCGCTACGCGGCCCTGCCCGTCGGCTGGGCGCCGGAGGGCATCACCTGGCTGCGGTTTCTCGCCCTGATCTCGACCGCCGGGTTTGCGTGGAAAACAGCCACGGCCGGACGGCCCGTCGCGCTGTGGTTCGGCCTTGCCGCGCTGGCGCTTCTGGGTATCGATGCGCTGGTCGGCTTCAACTTCGCTCCGCCCTTCGAACCGGACGTGGATCTCAGGGCTTATGAATATCCAATCCTGCGGGTGGGTGATTTCGGCATTCGTGTTGTGCCGATCCTGTCGATGGGGCTGGTGGCTGCGGCGCTTTTCCTGATGCAGCCTCTGCGCAATCTCGAACACGGGCGCGCGCGAGCGGCCATGATCGCGGGCCTCGTGATGGGTTTGACCGGGCTTATCTCGGTCCTGCCCGCCATCCCGTTCGCGACCATCGGGCTCGCGGCGTGGCGCGGGGAATACATCCCCGACATGTTCGGCATCGGCCCGGCTAGCCCGACCGAGAAATACAACGCGATCATGTTCGTGCTCGCAGCGCTGATCGTCGTCCTGACGCTCGGCCGCTCCGAAGAGGACATCGGGCGATCGCAGCATCGCGGCCTTGCCATCGGGGACTGGATCGCCTTCGCCGCGCTTGGATATGCCGTCTGGCAATACCTCGTGATCGGGACCGAGACCTTCGGGCTTGGCGTGTCCGACGCGCATACGGCGGTGATCGGTTGCCTTGCGATCCTTTACCTGTGCTGGCGCGTATTCGGGACGGCGCTTGCGCTTTGCGGGGCGGTAGCATTGGCCTATTACTTCGCATCGAGCTACCTGCCCGGCATTTTCCACGCCCTCGCGCTTGGCTACACCTCGGTGGCCGAGAACCTGTGGTTCAACACGGCAGACGCAGTCCTTGGCTCGAAGCTTTCGATCCTTCTCAATAATGTGCTGCCCTTCATCATCTTCGGGGCGCTCCTGTCGGCCACCGGGGCGGCGGATTCGCTCATCAAAATTTCGTTCTACCTCATGCGCAACGCGCGCGGGGGTCCTGCCCATGCCGCGGTGCTGGCCTCGGGCCTGTTCGGCTCGGTCAGCGGCTCGGCGGTGTCGAACGTGGTTGGCACCGGGGTCGTGACCATTCCGATGATCAAGAAGCGCGGCTTTCGGGCCGAGTTCGCGGGCGGGGTCGAGGCAACGGCATCGACCGGAGGGCAGATCATGCCCCCGATCATGGGCGCCGCCGCGCTGGTCATGGCTGACCTGACCGGCACGCCTTATCTCAACATCATGACCGCCGCGCTCGTCCCGGCGTTGGCCTATTACCTGTCGCTGTTCGCGACCGTCATGTTCGAAAGCCGGCGGCTCGACATGTCCGCGCAGGGCAGCGACGAACTCGACCCAGGGACGACCCAGGATTACGTCAACGTCACGTTGCTCGTGTTCCTGCCCCTCGGCGTCATTATCTGGCGGCTCATCGCCGGCGCGTCACCCGCTGGATCGGCCCTGACCGCCATCGTTGTCGTGCTACTCTTGTCCGTGTTTAGCCCGGACGTGCGCCGCTCACCGGTCATCCTGCTCACAGCGATCGCGGACGGCGGAAAGACCTTTGGGCGTCTCCTGATGGTCGTCGGTGTCGTGGGGATCATCGTCGGTGTCATGGACGCGACTGATCTGCCCTCGCGCCTAGGGCGCTCGATCTCGGACTATGCGGAGGTGGCGCTCTTGCTCACGCTCATCATCACGGCTGTCGTTTCGCTCCTGCTGGGCATGGGGATGCCCACCCTGCCAGCCTATCTCACCGTCATCATCATCTTGGGTCCGGCGCTCAATTCGCTCGGCCTGTCGCTAATGACCTCGCATATGTTCGTGTTCTACTTCGGTGTCGCGTCGGCGATCACACCCCCCGTCGCAGTCGCGGCCTTTGCCGCCGCCGCGATCGCCGGCGCGAAACCCATCGGCACGGGGATCGCCGCCGTGCGGATCGGGATCGTCATCTTCGCCGTGCCGTTCATGTTCGCGCTGAACCCCGACATGATGATCGTGCCGGAGGCCTTTGACGATGGCGCGGCCTTTTCATTGATCGGGTTTCTTTCAGCAATCCTCCGCACCCTCGCCATGATCTACCTGTTCGCCAGCGCGATGAGCCGCTTCGACCGTCACCGCATGCACCCGGTCGAGGTGCTCTTGCGCGTTGGCCTCGCGCTCCTGCTGATCGCGCCGCAGCCCGCCGTGCATCTGGTGGCCTTGGCCGGCGCGCTTGGAATCGTGGCACAGCATTACCTTCGCTCACACAAGGAAAAAGCCGCATGACCGAACGCCCGAACATCCTTGTCATCATGGTCGACCAGATGCGCGCGGACTGGCTTGGGGTCGCAGGTCATCCGGTGGTCCGGACCCCGAATATCGATGCGCTTGCCGCGCAGGGCACGCGGTTTACCGATTTCAACGTCGCGACCCCCGTGTGCCAGCCGAACCGCGCGTCGATCCTGACCGGGCGCTATCCTTCGGTGCATGGGCTGCGCCACAACGGGTTGAGCCTGCCATATTCGCAAAGCACCTTCGTCGAGGCGCTTCGGGCCTCCGGCTATGCCACCGCACTGATCGGCAAG
>NZ_DGCP01000019.1:32558-62134 GCF_002384975.1 Maritimibacter sp. UBA3975 | reverse complement strand
GGCAAGAGCCACCTTCAACGCATGACGGGCCATCCGCAGAAGAAGGGGCCGCAGCCCGTGTCCGGGCCGATTGCCGAGGCGGTGAAGGATGTGAACCGCTATGACGTGGAGTCGCCCGAAAACCTGACTGCTGAAGAGATCGTGGTGCCGCGCCCGTATTACGGGTTCGATCACGTCGACTTCACGTCCGACCATGGCGACCGCCCGAACGGTCACTATCTGCAATGGCTCAAGACCCGCCGCCCGGACGACTGGCAGGCCCTGCGCGACCGTGAGAACCAGTTGCCGCACAATTATTCCTGCCCGCAGGCCTACCGCACCCCGCTGCCGGAGGAGATTTACCCCTCGAGCTACATCGGGATGCGCGGCTGCGAGTTCCTCGACGCGCAAGATGCCAGCACGCCCTTCTTCGCGCTCGTCAGCTTTCCGGACCCTCACCATCCGTTCAATCCGCCGGGTCGTTATTGGGATATGTATGACCCCGACGATTTCGATATCGACCTGCCGTTCGAGGCGCACGAGACCCCGAACCCAGTTCTAAAGGCTCTGCGCGAAAAATTCCTCGACGGAAGCCAGTTCACCGCCGGGCAGGAAAACTTCATGGCGAGCGAGCGGCACCTGAAGGAAGCGATGGCTCTGACCGCCGGGATGGTCACGCTTATCGACGAACAAATCGGCAACCTGATCGACCGGCTGAAAGCGAATGGCCAGTGGGACAATACGGTCATCGTGTTCAACGCGGATCACGGCGATTTCCTCGGCACGTTCTCGATGCTGCTGAAGGGTCCCTACATCCACAACTCGACCTACCGGGTGCCCTTCATCTGGCGAGACCCGGACCGCGAAGGGGGCGGCACGGACGACCGGCTCACGTCCTCAGTCGACATCGCGCCGACGCTCCTCGAACGTGCTGGCGTTGCGCCTTACCATGGCATTCAGGGACGCAGCATCTGGAGCGGCGAGAGACGCGAAGAGCTGCTCATGGAGTTTGAGGACAACGCCCACCCCAAGCCCTACTTCACCGACCGCCCGGCGAACTCACGCACTCTTTTAACCCGCAGCCACCGGATGACGGTCTACGAGGGCGAGGATTGGGGGGAGCTATACGAACGGACCACAGACCCTGACGAGACCCGGAACCTTTGGGACGACCCCGACCACACGGTCCTGCGCACCACGCTGATCCGCAACCTCGTCGACGAGCTGATCGGGGCAACCGAGACCAGTCCATTCCCACCTTTTCGAGCGTAGCCGCTTCCACAACCTACACATATTTGTGGTTCATTACTGACGCGGGGAAGAAACCACTACAGCCGGTTGCTGCGGAGTCCGATGGATGGGAGGTTCGGTGCCTTGCTAGATGTCGGCACCAGAAACGATCCCCCTCGCGCATATCGAATATTTCTAGGTCTTCGACCTCGCTCAGCCGCGTGCATCATGGACTGGTCCGGTTTTGGTGGAGAGCTATGTCCCACTTCAAGGGCCGTTCACTCGATCTGGGTCGGACCAGCCGGACATGCACTAGCGCTGAATCCAGACCACATAGTTGGGATGGCCGGTTTCACGCATAATTGGTTGAGTGCCGTCAGAGGCGCTGCGCTGCCCGCTGAGTGCATCCAAGCCGTTTCAGGCGCCAAGACTACAGGCGCACGAAGATGCGCCCTGAGCGCGCGCAGAGCGTCTCTGAGGTGGCATCGCGCCGGGGTGCTGGCGCGAAGTCAGTCCGCCCTCGCGACTCTTTGGCCTCTTACATGTCTGCGACGGTGGACCGGATGGCAGGGCGGAATGTGCTTGAGGTGACATTCGAGAAGACCTTCCAGCTCGAGGAGCGCGTTTGCTATGTCGCGCACAAAGCTGACCCTAGCGAACTTTTTCTACACAACAAAAGGGATCCGGCGCGGCATGTCGATCCAGCCATTCCTGGGCCGGGTGCAACAGCGCGGACACGACAGACAAGTTGCCATTCCCCGCCCGAAACCCGACGTCCCACCGATGAGGACAAGCGCGTTGAGGAAGCGCCCTTTCTGTCGGATGTTCTACCTGCCCCGGTCGGCAACTCGCGTCTGATATCCCGCCAATTCATGAATCAGTCCCATGCCGTAAGGGCGTTCGTTGCGCGCGCAGAACTCGGCCCAAACCGCACCGAACGGCAGGTCCTTGAGCTCTTCGGTGAGAACAAACCGCGTGGTGAAGTCGAGCGCCTCCTCGGCGTCTTTCAACCGCGCCTGCGGCATCAGCGATGCCTCGAGGAGTGCCTTTTGCATGTTACGCACGCCGATGACCCAAGCTGCCGTGCGGCTGATCGTTGCGTCGAAGAAATCGAGCCCGATATGCGTGCGACCCAGCAGGTCGGCGAAAACCAGTTCCTGCGCCATCTGGCGCAACGAGTCGTCCAGAAGGATGACGTGGTCGGAATCCCAGCGCATCGGGCGCGAGACGTGGAGGAGGAGCTCATCCACGGAGAGGGCAACCGATGACAGCTTGTCTGCGATGTTCTCCGTCGGGTGGAAATGCCCCATGTCGAGGCAGAGCAGCGTGCCCTTGCGGATCGCGTAGCCCAAGTAGAATTCGTGGCTGCCCACGGTCATGGCTTCGACCCCGATGCCGAACAGCTTGGACTCCACCGCATCGAGCAGATGCGCCTTGTCGTGCTGAGGCGCGAGCATCGTGTCGAGCGAGGCCTCGAGCCTTTTGCGTGCGGCCATCCGGTCGACCGGCGTATCCTTGGACCCGTCCGGCACCCAGATGTTGTTCACCGCAGGCGACCCTAGCGCCGCGCCCATCTGGGCTGCGATGTCGCGGCAGCGCTTGCCGTGTTCGATCCAGAAGTCGCGGATGCCCTGATCGGGGTGGCTGAGGGTCAGGTTGTCGTCGGCCTTGGCATGGGCAAAGAAGGTCGGGTTGAAATCCAGGCCGATACCCTGATCCTTGGCCCAGTCGACCCAGGGCGCGAAATGCTTGAATTCGATTTCGTCGCGGTCCGGCGTCTCGTCGGTGTCGAGATAAAAGGCGTGCAGGTTCAGGCGATGTTTGCCGGGGATCATCGAATAGGCGAATTCGAGGTCGGCGCGCAGTTCGTCCGGCGTGCGGGCGCGGCCCGGATGGTTGCCGGTGGCCTGAATGCCGCCGCCGGAGGACCCAGACTGCCCCTCGAACCCGACCACGTCGTCACCCTGCCAGCAATGGACCGAGATCGGGATATGGGCGAGCGCCTCGATCGCGGTTTCGGTGTCCACGCCCCATTCGGCAAAGGCGTCCTTGGCGGATTGATAGCTCATTGTTCCTCCCTGCCGGTGGCCCGGCGATTATCTTGCGCGCAGCATGTCGCGGGTCAGGTCAGACACCTGCGCCGCGCCCATGAGGCGCATGTCCCGTTCGACTTCGTCGCGCAGCAGCCCGACCATGCGTTCGACCCCGGCCTGTCCGGCGGCGGCCAGCGGAAACAGATAGCCGCGCCCGATGCCGACGGCCTTGGCCCCCATGGCGAGCGCCTTGATGATATGCGTGCCGCGCTGGATGCCGCTGTCCATCATCACGTCGAGTTTGTCGCCGACCTGATCGACGATGCCACCGAGCGCATCGAAGGGGGCGATGGAACCGTCCAATTGCCGCCCTGCATGGTTCGACAGCACGATCGCGTCGCAGCCGATCTCGGCGGCGCGGGCCGCATCGTCGGGGTGTATGACACCCTTGAGGCAGAACTTCTCGTCCCAGAACTCGATCATCTCGGCGAGGTCGTCCCAGTTCATCGTGGGGTCCAGCATCTCGGTAAAGTAGCGTCCGATCGACATGGTGCCGCCGCCCATGTCGACGTGATCGTCAAGCTGGGGCAGCGCGAATTTTTCGTTGGTGACGTAGTTGATGCCCCAGGCCGGTTTCATGGCGAACTGCGCCATGCCGCCCAGCGTCAGCCGAAAGGGGATCGAGAATCCGGTGCGCTTGTCACGTTCGCGGTTGCCGCCGGTCATGCTGTCGACGGTCAGCATCATCACATCGACGCCTGCCTCTTTCGCGCGTTGCATCATCGCGCGGTTCAGGCCCCGGTCCTTGTGGAAATAGAACTGGTAGACCTGCGGGGTGTCATGCGTGCGCCTCAGCTCTTCGAGCGACGTGGTGCCAAGGGACGAGACTCCGAACATGGTTCCGTATTTCGCCGCCGCCGCCGCCACCGCGCGTTCGCCGTCATGGTGGAAAAGCCGCTGAAGCGCGGTGGGCGACAGGTAGAACGGCAGGGCCAGTTTCTGCCCCATGACCTCGACCGACAGGTCCACCGCTTCGGTCCCGCGCAGAACATGCGGCACAAGGTCCACGGCGTCGAATGCGGCCGGGTTGCGCCGCATCGTCACCTCATCGTCGGCGCCGCCGTCGATGTAGTTGAAGATGGGCGAGGGCAGTCGCCGTTTGGCGAGCCGCCGGAAATCATGGAAATTATGGCACTGGGTCAGGCGCATTCGGTTCTCCCTGATGGATGGGGGCGCAGGACGCCCCCACGCCGGGTCAGCGCGTGAAAGCTTCCTTGTTACCCGCATCGACGTTCACGATATTGCCCGTCGACTTAGCCGACGTATCGGCGGCAAAGAAATAGGCCGCTTCCGCGATATCCTCGGGAAGCACCGACCGCTTGAGCATGGAGCGGTTGCGATACATCTCCTCCAGCCCCTCCTTGTCGGTGCCGTAGGTCGAGGCCCGCTGGTCGAGCCATTCGCCCTCCCAGATCTTGGAGCCACGGAGAACGGCGTCCGGGTTCACAACGTTCACACGGATACCGGCCTCGGCCCCTTCTAGCGCGAGACAGCGGGCAAGATGAATCTCACTGGCCTTGGCGGTGCAATAGGCCGACGCGTTCGGGCTGGCCGCAAGACCATTCTTGGAGGCGATAAAGACCACCGAACCCCCGATGCCCTGCCCGCGCATGACCTTGAAGGCCTCACGCGAGACGAGGAAATAACCGGTGGACAGGATGTCCATGTTCTTTTGCCAAAGCTCCAGCGTGGTTTCCTCGACCGGGGCGGACGAGGCGATGCCAGCGTTGGAGACGAGGATATCGATGCCGCCGAACTCCACCGCGATATCGGCGTAGGAGGCCGCGACCTCGGCTTCGTCGGTCACATTCATCTTGACCGTGCGCACCACGTCGCGCCCGAAGCGCTGGACGAGATTTTCCTGCGTCGCGCTCAGGCTGTCCTCGTTTATGTCGGCCAGCATGACGCAGGCCCCCTCGGACAGGTAACGCTCGGCCGTGGCGGACCCGATCCCACCCGCGCCGCCGGTGACGAGCGCCACGCGACCGGCCAGCGACTTGGGCTTGGGCATGCGTTGCAGCTTGGCCTCTTCGAGCAGCCAGTATTCGATGTCGAAGGCTTCCTGCTCGGGCAGGCCGACGTATTCCGAGACCGCCGAGGCACCGCGCATCACGTTGATCGCGTTGGTATAGAACTCGCCGGAAATCCGCGCCGTCGCCTTGTCCTTGGCGAAGGTAATCATGCCCACGCCGGGGATTAGATAGACCACCGCATTCGGGTCGCGGATCGCTGGGCTGTCGTCGCGTTTGCAACGCTCGTAATAGGCCGCGTAATCCTCGCGATAGGCGGCGATCTGGTCGGGCAGTCCGTCCATCACCGCGTCGAGGTTGTTCTTGGCCGGGTCGAACGCCACCACAAGCGGGCGAATCTTCGTGCGCAGGAAGTGGTCGGGGCAGGAGGTGCCAAGCGCGGCGAGCGGCTCCATGTCCCTGGCGTTGACGAATTCCAGAACCGCGTCGCTGTCGTCGAAATGGCCGACCATGTGCTGATTGCCGGACACGAAACCCCGGATCCCGGGCATCAGGCGTGCCGCGACCGCGCGGCGGGCGTCCGGCGACAGGCTGTCGTGAACCGCGCCGCCGAAAGCCTCCTGACCGGCCGTCTTGCCGGCGAACCAATCCATCGCCTTCTGGATGATCTCGATGGTCAGCTCATAGCAGTCCTTGGCATCGTCGGCCCAGGTGAACAGCCCGTGGCTTTCCAGCACGACCCCTTTGGCATCGGGGTTCTTCTTGCAGAAATCCTCAAGCCACAGGCCCAGTTCGTAGCCCGGCTTTTTCCACGGCAACCAGCCGATATCGTCCCCGAAAATCTCCTGCGTCAGCTCCTTGGAGTTCTTCGAGGCCGCGATGGCGATGATCGCGTCGGGGTGCATGTGGTCGACGTGTTTGTGCGGCACATAGGCATGGAGCGGCGTGTCGATCGAGGCTGCGCGCGCGTTCAGGTTGAAGGTGCAATGGGGCAGGTAGCCGACCATCTCATCTTCGAACTCGACACCTCGGTAGAGCCCCTTGAGCGCGTTCAGCTTGTCCATGTAGAGGGTCGCGAAACCGTCCATCTTGGTCGAGCCGACATCGCCGCCTGACCCTTTGACCCAGAGCACCTCGACCTGATCGCCGGTGAGCGGATCGGTCTCGGTCACCTTGGCCGAGGTGTTGCCGCCGCCGTAGTTCGTGATTCGCTTGTCCGAGCCCAGAAGGTTCGAGCGGTAGAGCAGCTTCTCAGGCTCGCTCATCCCTTCGGATTTCGCGTCATTCCAAAGGTTTTCAAGCCGGTTTTCGGCGCGCGTCAACATGGCATTCCTCCCATAGATACCGCGAAATGCGGCCAGAGCCGTTGGCCGGACCCTGCGAGAATCACGGGGGCAAGTCAACCAAAACCGATCACAAACAATCATTCTGCGCCGCAGCATGATCGAAACTGAAAACTTTTGATTGACGCATGACCAGAATCGGGCATGCTGAATGGAACGGGAGGACCTCAATGCACGAAACGGAACGCCATCGGCTTATCCTGTCCGCGGTTCAGGAACGCCCCATCGTCACGGTGGGCGAACTGGTCGCGCTGACAGAGACTTCCGAGGCCACGATCCGGCGCGACATTGCGACCCTCGACAAAGAAAAACGTCTGCGTCGGGTGCGTGGCGGGGCCGAGGCGATCACGCCGCCCCCACTGCCCGGGCTCGCAGGCCGGCCGTTCGCGGTGAACCAGACAATCAACGCTGAGCAAAAGCAGCTCATCGCTCGAGAAGCCGTGGCGCTGTGCGACGACGGCGAACCGATCATCATCAACGGCGGCACTACGACGTTCCAGATGGTCCATCACCTCGCCAACCGGCGGGTTCAGGTGTTGACCAACTCCTTTCCGATCGCCGAGCACCTGCTCAAGCACACCAAGAACACCGTGATGGTGCCGGGCGGTGCGCTTTATCGCGAACAGAACATCATTCTCAGCCCGTTCGAGAACGACATGACACGGCACTACTATGCACGGCGCATGTTCATGGGCGCCTACGGCATCGGCCCGATGGGGCTGATGGAAAACGATCCGCTGCTCATCCAGGCGGAAGAGAAGCTCATTGGTCAGGCCGACGAGCTGGTGGTGCTGGCCGACAGCTCCAAGTTCGAGAACCGCTCGTCGCTGGTGCTGTGCGGGCTCGATCGGATCGGCACCATCATCACGGATGAAGGAATTTCGGACAGGGTCGCCTCGATGCTCGAGGCGGCCGAGGTCCGGGTCATTGTGGCCCTTTCCGGGGGCACAAGAAAGTCGGACGCGGGATAAACCCACGTTCAGCAATACTCAGCCAGGGAGGTTTTACCATGAGTATGACAAGAAGAATGTTCGGTGGTGCGGCGGCGGCGGCACTGATGTTGGCAGGCGGCGCAGCGCAGGCACAGGACGACAACGTGCGCATCGCGCTCGTCGTGAAGGCGCTGGGTATCGGGTTCTTCGAAGCCGCAGCCGAAGGGGCCGAGGAAGCCGCCGAGGAGCTGGGAAATGTCGAGGTGATCTACACCGGCCCGACCGATACCACCGCCGAAGGCCAGATCGAGGTCATCAACTCGTTGATCGCGCAGCAAGTGGACGCCATTGCCGTGTCGGCCAATGACACCGACGCGCTGGTTCCGGCCCTCAAAAAAGCGATGCAGCGCGGGATCAAGGTCATCTCGTGGGACTCCGGCGTCGCGCCCGAAGGTCGCATGCTGCACCTGAATCCGTCTTCCAACTCGCTGATCGGCAACATGATCATCAAACTAGCGGCCGACGAGCTTCCGGACGGTGGTCAGGTCGCGCTTCTCTCGGCCACCACGACGTCGACCAACCAGAACATCTGGATGGAAGAGATGAACAAGGTCATGGGCGACTACCCGGGCATTGAAGTCGTCGGCACCGTGTATGGCGATGACCTCGCCGACAAGTCCTACCGCGAAGCCACCGGCCTGATGCAGACCTTCCCCGACCTCGACGCGATCATCGCGCCGACCTCGGTGGGGATCGTGGCCGCGGCCCGTGCTGTGGAAGACGCCGGCAAGGTCGGTGAAGTCAACGTGACCGGCCTTGGTCTGCCCTCCGAGATGGCCGGCGCCATCGAGAGCGGCGCGTCCAAGTCCTTCGCGATCTGGAACCCGATCGACCTTGGGTATTCGGCGACCTACCTCGCCTACCAGCTTGCCACCGAGCAGGCGGAAGCCGGGCCGGGTGCCGAAATAGACATGGGCCGTATGGGCACGTTGACGCTGGACGAAAACAGCGAAGGCGCGATGGCCGATCCTTTCGTCTACGACGAGAGCAATATCGACGACTTCAAAGACATCTTCTGATTTCCTCCCGCCCCGGCGCGCAGGTCCGCCAGCATGCCGGGGCACCTTCATCCAACAATCGGAGGCCGCGATGCAGTTGAGCATCGAGACCCAGCCACGCGAAGCGACGCCGGTATCGACCGACCCCGTGCTCACCCTCGAGGGGATCACCAAGACCTTTCCAGGAGTCCGCGCGCTCGACCAGGTGTCGCTTGAGCTTTATCCGGGCCAGGTGACCGCGCTGGTGGGTGAGAACGGAGCGGGCAAGTCGACCATCGTCAAAACGCTCACCGGCATATACCAGCCGGACGAAGGCACGATCCGCGTGGCTGGTGAAGATATGCACTTTGCCAGCGCGCAGGACGCATCCGCCGCCGGAATCACAGCCATTCATCAGGAAACGGTGTTGTTCGACGAGCTCTCCGTCGCAGAAAACATCTTTATCGGTCATGCCCCGAAGGTCCGCCTCGGGATGATCGACTGGGCCGAGATGCGCCGCCGGGCGCGCGAGATCCTCGACAGGATCGACGCTGATCTCGACCCCGACATGCAATTGCGCGACCTCGGGATCGCCTCCAAACACCTGGTCGCCATAGCCCGCGCGCTGTCGGTCGACGCGCGCGTTGTCATCATGGACGAACCGACCGCCGCCCTCAGCCACAAGGAAATCGAAGAACTCTACGAGCTGGTCGAGCGCCTAAAGGCCGAGGGGCGCGCGATCCTTTTCATCAGTCACAAGTTCGACGAGATCTTCCGCATTGCCGACCGGTTCACGGTCTTCCGGGACGGACAGCATGTCGGCGCGGGGCTGATTTCCGAGATAACGGAAGC
Organism: Maritimibacter sp. UBA3975; assembly: GCF_002384975.1. Lineage (NCBI taxonomy): Bacteria > Pseudomonadati > Pseudomonadota > Alphaproteobacteria > Rhodobacterales > Roseobacteraceae > Maritimibacter > Maritimibacter sp. UBA3975. Next base: position 52,698 of record NZ_DGCP01000019.1, on the reverse strand, counting down.
TGATCTCGTGCGCCTCATGGTCGGCCGGGACGTAGACCAGATCTTCCCAAAGCGCGAACACAGGCTCGACGGCGAGGTTCTGAAGGTCGTCGGCTATTCCCACCCGACCGAGTTCGACAGCATCGGCTTCACGCTGCGCAAGGGCGAGATCCTCGGTTTCTACGGTCTGGTCGGTGCCGGGCGGTCGGAAGTAATGCAATCGCTGTTCGGGATCACCAAACCTTCGAAGGGCGTCGTCACGATCGACGGCGATGTAAAAGTCATCCGCTCCCCTGCCGACGCAGTGGAAAACGGGATTGTCTACGTCCCAGAAGATCGCGGCAAACAGGGCGCGGTAATCGGGTTGCCGATTTTCCAGAACATCACGCTACCATCACTCAGCCAGACCTCGCGCGCGGGATTCCTGCGGATGTCCGAGGAATTCGCGCTGGCGCGGAAATACACCGAGCGGCTCGACCTGCGCGCCGCATCGCTCGACCAGGACGTGGGCAATCTGTCGGGCGGCAACCAGCAGAAGGTCGTGATCGCCAAGTGGCTGGCCACCAAGCCCAAAGTCATCATCCTCGACGAGCCCACCAAGGGCATCGACATCGGGTCAAAGGCGGCGGTCCACGCCTTTATGGCTGAACTGGCCGCGCAGGGACTGGCAGTCATCATGGTCAGCTCGGAGATTCCCGAGGTCATGGGCATGTCCGACCGCGTCATCGTGATGCGAGAAGGCCTGATCGCGGCGGAACTGGAAGGCGCCGATCTGACGCCGGAAACGCTTGTGCGCCACGCGGCGGGAATCGGGGAGGAGGACCAATGATGGTATTCCTGAAATCACGCGAGGCAATTCTCGCAGGCGCAATCCTCGTGCTCCTTGCGCTGATCGCCAGCCGCTTTCCCGGCTTCATTGCGCCCGCCAACCTCGCGCGCGTTTTCACCGACACCTCGCCGCTGCTGCTTCTGGCACTGGGCCAGACCGTGGTGATCCTCACGCGCTGCATCGACCTGTCGGTGGCGGCGAACCTTGCGTTGACCGGCATGGTCTGCGCGATGCTGAACGCAGCAATGCCGGGCGTGCCTGTGATCATGATCCTCGCCGTCGCCGTAGGTCTTGGAGCGATCATGGGCGCGTTCAACGGCATTCTGGTGTGGAAGCTCGCCATCCCGCCCATCGTCGTGACACTGGGCACCATGACGATCTACCGCGGCATCATCTTCCTTATCTCCAATGGCGAATGGGTCAACGCCCACGAGATGAGCCCGGCCTTCACCGGCTTTCCGCGCACATCGATCATGGGGCTGCCCGTGCTGGCATGGTTCGCCGTCGTTGTCGCAGGACTGTTCATTCTCATGATCGCACGCACGCCGCTGGGCCGGTCCTTCTACGCCGTGGGCGGCAACCCGCATGCGGCGGTCTATACCGGCATCGACGTGGGCAAGACGCAATTCTGGGCATTCGTTATTTCAGGAGCGCTCGCAGGTCTAACCGGGTATCTCTGGGTCGCGCGCTACGCGGTGGCCTACGTGGACATCGCAGGCGGTTTCGAGCTCGAGGTCGTCGCGGCCTGCGTCATCGGGGGCATCTCGATCGCCGGAGGCGCAGGCACGATCCTGGGGACGATCCTCGGCGCGCTCTTTCTCGGAATCGTGAAGAACGCGCTGCCGGTCGTGGATATTTCGCCATTCTGGCAGATGGCCATTTCCGGCGCTGCGATAATCACTGCGGTGGCGTTCAACGCGAGAAGCGCGAAGGCCAAGGGCCGCATCATCCTGCGTCGGGCGCAAGCACATGGAGCACAGGCATGAGTGACGTAACAACCGCCCGCCAAATTCCCGATCGGCTGCAATCCAGCGCAGCCAGAGCTCTCAGGAGCTGGGAAGTTCTGCTCCTTGGCGTAGCGATCCTGATCTTCATCGCCAACAGCTTCGCCTCGCCCTACTTTCTGAATGCGTGGAACCTGTCAGACGCCACATTCAACTTCACCGAGAAAGCGATGATCGCATTCGCAATGGCGCTGCTGATCATCTCGGGCGAGATTGATCTGTCTGTGGCCGCGATCATAGCGCTCGCCTCCACGGCGATGGGGGCTGCGGCGCAGGTCGGGGCAGGCACTTTCGACCTTGTCCTTGTCGGACTCGCCACCGGCCTGGCTGCCGGGGCGTTCAACGGGGTTCTTGTGACCATTATGGGCCTTCCGTCGATCGTGGTGACCATCGGCACCATGAGCCTATTTCGCGGGATCAGTTACATCATCCTGGGCGATGGCGCCTTCCGGGGGTATCCGGCCGACTTCGCCTTCTTTGGGCAAGGTTATGTTTGGTGGGTATTGTCGTTCGAATTCGTGCTCTTCGCGGTTCTCGCAGTGATTTACTATGTCGTCCTGCACTGCACGAATTTCGGCCGCACGGTCTATACCATAGGCAATAACGCGACCGCCGCGTCGTTTTCGGGCATCCGGGTGGCGCGGGTCAAGTTCATCCTGTTCCTGCTCACCGGACTCATGTCAGGCGTCGCGGCGATTTGCTTGACCTCTCGGCTCGGCTCGACGCGTCCCTCCATCGCTTTCGGCTGGGAGCTCGAAGTGGTGACGATGGTCGTGCTCGGCGGCGTATCGATCCTCGGTGGTTCAGGGTCCATTCCCGGCGTGGTGATCGCAGCCTTCGTCATGGGACTCGTGACGTTCGGACTCGGCCTTCTGAACGTGCCGGGCATTGTCATGTCGATCTTCATCGGCCTCATGCTGATCGGGGTCATCGCGTTGCCCCGCCTCTGGGCGAAGTGGAGGGCGTGATGAACAAGCATGCGTTCAAGATGAAGCTCAATCCCGGCATGGCCGCCGAATACAAGCGACGCCATGACAAGATCTGGCCGGAGCTCGTCGTCCTTTTGCACGAAGCGGGCGTGTCGGATTACTCGATCTTCCTGGACGATGAGACAGATATCCTCTTCGCTGTGCTTTGGCGCACGGACGAGCACGGGATGGATAACCTGCCGCAGACCGAGATCATGCAACGCTGGTGGGCCCACATGGCGGATGTGATGGAAACAAACCCCGACAACGAACCGTTGGCCCATGACCTCGTGCCCATGTTCCATATGCGCTGATGCATGTCGCGGTTCTCGACATAGGCAAGACCAACGCCAAGGTGGCGCTGGTCGACACTGACACCATGAGCGAACTTGCGGTGGTGACGCGGTCCAACACCGTGCGACCCGGGCCGCCCTATCCCCATTTCGATGTGCAGGGGATCTGGACCTTCCTCCTCGACAGTCTGTCGGTCCTGGAGGCCGACCACGGCATCGATCGGATCAGCATCACGACCCACGGCGCGACTTTCGTGTTGCTCGACGCCAACGGCGACCTCGCCACACCAGTGATGGATTACGAGTTCACTGGACCGGAGGAATTGGCCGAAGCCTACGACGCGCTTAGGCCGGATTTCTCCGAGACTGGGTCCCCACGTCTTCCCATGGGCCTGAACGCCGGTGCTCAGCTTCACTGGCTGCTCGAGACGCAAGCGGGGCTGCGCGGCCGTGTCGCCCAGGTGGTGAGCTATCCGCAATACTGGTCGGGCCGGCTGACTGGGCACTTCGCAAACGAACTCACGTCGCTTGGATGTCATACCGACCTATGGAACCCGCATGCGGCGCGGTTTTCTCATTTGGTCGAAGCGCTCGGCATCACTGAAAAGATGGCTCCCATAGCCTTGGCGAGCGATGTCGCCGGCACGATCCTGCCCGGGATCGCCGAAGCAACCGGGGTTGCTGCGACGACACCGGTCATGTCCGGCATCCATGACTCAAACGCGTCGCTGCTTCCGCACCTACGCCAGATGGACGGCCCCTTCTCGGTCGTGTCCACCGGGACGTGGGTGATTTCGATGGCGATCGGAGGCGCGCCAGTCATGCTCGATCCCACCCGAGACACCCTGATAAACGTGAACGGCTTAGGCGATCCGACTCCAAGCGCCCGCTTCATGGGGGGTCGCGAGTTCGAGCATATCAGAATGGAAATCGGCGAACCGAGCTCTGCAGACGTAGTGCGCGTTCTGAAGCAGCGCCTCTTTTTGCTCCCTTCTGTCCAAGCTGGTTCCGGCCCATTCCCCCACCGACCGGGAGGATGGAACAGGTCCGAAATGACCCCCGGCGAAAAGGGCGTCGCCCTTTCGTGGTATCTGGCCCTGATGACGCGCGAATGCCTGTCGATGGTCGGAGCGGCGGGGCCGATCATCGTTGAGGGGCCATTTGCGCGCAACGGAAACTACGTTGCGATGCTCAACGCCGCCACCGGCCGCCCGGTGCGATTATCGCATTCCGCTACCGGCACGAGCATCGGGGCATCCCTCCTCGTCGATCGGCACGCTATGCCTGTTCATTCGATCCGTGCGCCTCAGGTCTCGAAGCTGGATGTTCTCCGAGAATACGCCCGCGATTGGGCTTTGGAAGTGAACGCCACACCTTAACGCTTCAGCTTCGCCACCACACGGACATCAGTCCAGCTTCGGACGACACACCCGCCTGAGCAGTTGCACCCTGCGCAACGTAATCGCGACATCCCGGCCATTCCCAATATCGCGTAGGAACCGCAACCAGTCCCGCTCATTCTGGGTGAGCACCTTTGTCTCGTCATTCCTCATGAGGTCACTTCCCGAAGATGGTGCGGAGCGCCGCCTGCGAGCGCACCGTCAGCCTAGGGTCGGCATGTCCAGAGGCGGACCGAATTTCCCGCAACCAAGCCTGTTCGTTGGCCGTGATTGGCTCTCCGAACACCTCGATGAGCGTCGCCGCTGCAGTGCCCCCTATGGCCTGCTCGAGCGCGAGACGCATGAGGTAGGCCGCGTCGCATTCGAGAGCCCCTGCGAGCGCCGGTATACGATCAAGAGCGACCTTTGAGCGTCCCTGCTTGATCATAGTGATCATGTTCTGGTTCACATAGCCTGCCTGGGAGGCGATGTCGGCCTGGGTCTTTTTCGATTTCAATTCGAGAACCCGGCGCTCGACATATTTCGCCAGTTCGGTGTGCTCGTGCGGTTTCGTGGTCATGTTCTTCCTCGCTGATATCGCGCAGCGCGTGCTGCATGTGTTTGTTATAGCGAGGGGTCATTGGGGATTTGCGGCGGGAGAGATCGTGTTCGTGGCGTCTGTTTCTCGTTTAAGATTTTCACTGGTGGCCGACGCGACGATCATCTGGGAGCGCTTCGAAAATGCGGTAACCGAAGGCAGGGCTCTTCGCCTCGTTGCGAGGCCCTCGCTGCATGCGAACGGATCGAAAAAATGATCTACGATCAGTTCTCGATGTTAAATGTGCGGCGCGGGTTGTCGAGCATCTCACTTGTGCATACGGTTGTTTTTGAAACGTAATTTCTCGGAAGTTGTTATGTGCGCTCTCGATGACCTTCTAACCACATATCGTCAGTCGGCAGCTACGGAGCGAGAAAAAGGAACATACTTCGAACGCTTGATTGCGTCATACCTCGCCGTTGACCCAGTGCAGGCGGAAGAATACTCGCGGATTTGGAGCTGGACTGAGTGGGCCGCCGAGAACGGATGGTCGGGGACCGATGTGGGCATCGACCTTGTTGCAGAGCTTCGCAATGAAGACGGCTTCGCTGCCATTCAGTGCAAGTTCTACTCTGCAGATCACCGCATACAAAAGCGCGACATCGACAGCTTCATCTCCGCGTCTGGAAAAGATCCATTCAAGCGCCGTGTGGTTGTAGACACCACGGAAGGCGAATGGGGTAAAAACGCTGAGGAGATGATCTCTGGTCAATCCATCCCGGTTGTCAGGATCTCACTTTCTCATTTGCGAGAGAGCCGGATCGACTGGTCGCTTTTTGGCGTCAAAGGCGAGGCCGTTCTCGCAGAGAAGAAAGTGCTGCGTCCTCACCAAGTCGAGGCGGTTGAAGCGGTCCGCGCTAGTCTCGCAGACGCCGACCGCGGCAAGCTCATCATGGCCTGCGGCACGGGCAAGACCTTCACCTCTTTGAAGATAGCTGAAGACCTCGTCGGAAGAGGAGGTCGGGTGCTTTTCATGGTGCCGTCGCTGGCGTTGATGTCCCAGACGGTCCGTGAGTGGACCAACGACACCGATACACCCCTGCGGTCATATGCAGTTTGCTCGGACTCTCAGGTCGGCAAGCGCCGCGTGAGCCAGGACGACACTGCGGAAATCGACGCGCACGACCTGGCCTTCCCTGCGACGACGAAACCAGAAAAGCTGATCCAAGAAGCTGCGCCTGGCGATGCAGAGCGCATGACCGTGGTCTTCTCCACCTACCAGTCGATTGGCGTCCTTGATGACGCCCAGAAGGCTGGGCTACCCGATTTCGACCTGATCATCTGCGACGAGGCGCACCGCACCACCGGTGCGACGCTCGCCGGCGAGCAGGACTCGAACTTCGTTCGGATTCACGACGACAACTACGTCAAAGGGCGCAAGCGCCTTTACATGACCGCTACACCGCGGATCTTCGGCGACGCAGTCAAGACCAAGGCCGACGAGGAGGCAGCCGTGCTCGCCTCGATGGATGACGAGACGCTGTATGGCAAAACGCTGCTCCACAAGGGTTTCGGCTGGGCCGTCCAGCAAGGCCTGCTGACCGACTACAAGGTGATCGTCCTCGCCATGGACGAGGGTCTCGTCAGCGCGAATGTCCAGAAACGCCTGGCGGACGCGAACTCCGAGCTCGACCTGGACGACGCGACCAAGATCATCGGGTGCTACAAGGCGCTCACGAAGCAGGATCTCAAGGAGGACATCTCATTCGATCCGAACCCGATGAAACGTGGCCTCGCCTTCTGCAAGAGCATCGCCGCGTCTAAGCTGGTCCGCGACGAGTTCTCGGCGGTCGTGTCGGAATACCTTGGCGAAGACCTGCTGTTCGAAGACGAGGAAGCTGCCGTTCCCGGTCGGTTGGGGATCGAGATCGAGCATGTCGACGGCACCTTCAACGCCAAATCGCGCAACCAGCTCCTCGACTGGCTCAAAGACGATGCGGGACGTGATACCGCACGCATCCTGACGAACGCGCGCTGCCTGTCTGAAGGCGTCGATGTGCCTTCGCTCGACGCGATCATGTTCTTGCACCCCCGGAAGTCACTCATCGACGTGGTGCAGTCCGTTGGACGCGTCATGCGGCGTGCCGAAGGCAAGAAAATGGGCTACGTCATCCTCCCGGTCGGCGTGCCCGCCGGGGTGGAGCCCGAGGTGGCCCTCAAGGACAACGAGCGCTACCGCGTCGTCTGGCAGATCCTCAACGCCCTGCGCGCCCACGACGAGCGCTTCGACGGCACGATCAACCAGGCGTCCCTAGGCCAGGACGTCTCTGACCGGATCGAGATCGTCGGCATCACCCCCGAGTCCGAGGAGCTGAAGTCGATCACCCATGAGGTGACCGAGCTTCCCACGCGCAAGGCGCAGCCGACGAGCAACCTAGGTCAAGGTGGCGTGGAACAGGACCCGACCACCTCCGGTCCGATCGCGACGCAGGGCGAGTTGTTCATCGACGAGTTCTCCCGGGCCATCATGGCCAAGATCGTCAAGAAGTGCGGCACCCGCGACTACTGGGAAGACTGGGCTACCAACATCGCCGAGATCGCGCAGCGCCACATCTCGCGCATCACCGGCATCCTGGCGGAACCCGACACCAACGCCCGCAAGGCCTTCGACGGCTTCCTTGCCGAACTGCGGGACGACCTGAACGACTCCATCACCGAACAGGACGCGGTCGAGATGCTGGCCCAGCACCTCATCACACGTCCCGTCTTCAAGGCGCTCTTTGCCGGGCACCAGTTCACCGACCAGAACCCGGTCTCCCGCGCCATGCAGCAGGTGCTGGACGTGCTGGACGAGAACCGCATCGACAAGGAAACCCGCGACCTCGAGAAGTTCTACGACAGCGTCCGCAACCGCGCCCACGGGATCAGCGATCCCCAGGCCAAGCAGCGCCTGATCGTCGAGCTCTACGACAAGTTCTTCCGCAACGCCTTCCCCCGCACGACCGAGAAGCTGGGCATCGTCTACACGCCGGTCGAGATCGTCGATTTCATCCTGCACTCGGTCAACGAGATGTTGCAGGAGCATTTCGGCCAAACCCTCGGATCGCGTGGCGTCCACATCATGGACCCCTTCACCGGCACGGGCACCTTCATCACGCGGCTGCTGCAATCGGGCCTGATCGCGCCGGAGGAGCTGGAGCACAAGTATCGCCACGAGATCCACGCCAACGAGATCGTCCTGCTGGCCTACTACATCGCTGCGATCAACATCGAGGCGGTCTACCAGGGCGAGGCCAAGAAGAACGACTACGTGCCCTTCGAGGGGATTTGCCTGACCGACACCTTCCAGATGTATGAGGGCGACGACGAGCTGGCGCTCTACATGCCCGACAACTCCGAACGCCGGACCCGGCAGAAGGAGCTGGATATCCGGGTGATCGTGGGCAACCCGCCGTATTCCTCGGGGCAGAACAGCGCCAACGATAACAACGCCAATGTGGGTTATCCGGGCTTGGATGCGCGCTTGCGCGATACCTATGCGGCGCGCTCCACAGCCACCAACAAAAACGCGCTCTACGACAGCTACATCAGGGCGATCCGCTGGGCCTCCGATCGGATCGGCGATGCTGGGATTGTGGCCTTCGTCACCAACGCCGGCTGGGTCAATGGCAATGCGGCGGACGGGATGAGGGCCTGTCTGGCTGAGGAGTTCACGGACCTCTACATCTTCCACCTTCGCGGTAATCAGCGCACCAGCGGGGAGCGGTCACGCAAAGAGGGCGGCAAGATCTTTGGCTCTGGCAGTCGTGCGCCGATCGCCATCAGCGTCTTCGTCAAGAACCCGGCGGCGGCAGAGCATGGCCAAATCTTCTTCCACGAAATCGGCGACTACCTCGACCAGAAACAGAAGCTGGCCATCATCCGTGACTTCGGCGCGGTGAAGGGGATCAGCAACGCGGAAGGATGGGAACGGATCACGCCGGACGACCAGAACGACTGGCTGAACCAACGCGATGCCAGCTTTGAAGCTTTCCTGAAAATCGGGGACAAAAAGGACAGGTCCGAACCAATCCTGTTTGCCAGCTATTCACGCGGATTGGAAACAGGACGTGATGCATGGTGCTTCAACCTCTCGAAATCCAAGCTGGCGAACAACATTCAAGACACCATTGCGTTCTATGAAAACGAACGGAAACGCCTTGCCGGCCACGACATCGATGCCGAAGATCTCATTGACTACGACGCCGGAAATATCAGCTGGACTCGCGCACTTCGAAACGACCTATTGCGGAATAAGCCACTCGTTTTCTCCAAAGACGCGATTGTGGCTGGGCTATATCGCCCCTTCTCGAAAACATGGGCATATTTTGATAGAGGCCTCAACAACGTTACCGGCGAACTGCCCCGCATGTTTCCGGCCCAAGCTGACGACAATCGCGTCATCATGTTGAAACAAAGGTGGTCGGGCGACGGCAATCTCGCGCTGATGATGAATGTGCTGCCGGAACTTCAAACCGACGGCGGCACACAATGCTTCCCCCTCTACCTATACGACCAGCAGGACGAGGAACCCGGCGGCCTCTTCGAAGGCCAGTCCTCCGGCCTCCAGCGCCGGGACGCTGTCACCGATGCCGGGCTGGCGCATTTCCAGGCGGCCTATCCGGGTGAGGAGATTACCAAGGAGGACATCTTCTACTACGTCTACGGCCTGCTGCATTCGAACGACTACCGCGACCGCTATGCCGACAACCTGACCAAGGAGCTGCCCCGCATCCCCTGCATGAAGACCTACGCCGCCTTCCGGGCCTTCTCCGACGCCGGGCGACGCCTTGGCGACCTGCACGTGAACTACGAGACGGTGGAGCCATACCCCGTCACCTACAAGCAGGGCACCCCCGCGCTGTGGAACGTGGGCGACGCAGCGGCCTTCTACCGCGTCACCAAGATGAAGTTCGGCGGCAAGGCTCGCGACAAGGACAAGACCACAGTGATCTACAACGCCAACATCACCATGACCGACATTCCGCTGGAGGCCTACGACTACGTCGTCAACGGCAAGCCCGCGCTGGAATGGGTGATGGAGCGCCAGGTGGTCAAGACCGACAAGGCCAGCGGCATCGTCAACGACGCCAACGATTATGCGAACGAGACCATGAACAATCCCGCCTACCCGCTGGAGCTGTTCCAGCGCGTCATCACTGTGAGCCTGGAGACGATGAAGATCGTGAACGCGCTGCCGAAGCTGGACCTGCCCACATGAAGCTCATTCTTATCGCACTCGCCCTCTTCGCTGTTCCCGATCTCGCCCACGCGCAGCAGGCCTTTTCCTGCTCATATGGTGATCGGGGCGCGTGCCTGGGATACGGCGACACCGTGTGTTCGAGCCAGGGCAAATGCGTGAGCCAGGATGCCGCCTGCTTCAGCAGCTACCAATGCAACTACGAAGGGTTCACCTGCAAGTCGAACCTGACCGAGTGCGCGGACGAATACGACGGGCTTCAATCGCGCTTCAACGCGCTGGTGGACGACTACAATGATCTGCTCGAGGACAGCCAGGAGATGCGGGATGCCTTTCGCTCGACGCTGGACGACCTTGATGATGCGCGAGACGCCCTCTCGAATGCGCGGTCGGATCTTCTTTTCGTAACGCAGCAGCGCGACGATGCACTATCTGCCGTAGAGGACATGCGGGATTGCATCGAAGATCTCCGACCGACCGACGACGCCGTAGATTGCTTGTGATAAATTTCGACCGCTACTGACGAAATTAGCTTCCCGATTCAGCGAGGCGGATGACGCGGCGGCGTTGCGGAATAGCAACACTTGAAATTACTTGACCGCTTCAAGCGAACGCGTCATCGCGATTGCTATAGCCATAGTATGAACACCGATCTCGACAGGCTCAAGACTGCCTATGCCAAGGTAGCTGTATTGGTCACACACGACCGCGCCTACGTGCCGATCTTTCAAAGGATCGAGCGCGAGATCGTTGCGTTGAAAGACCAGGAAGAAGTCTTTCGTCGCGCTCAGATCGCAGCCCGAGACTACAAGGCCGTCGGCTGAATGATCGATTGCAAGTGCCTCAAGCTCGCGCCTTTGCCGTAGCGCTCACGATCGAGCGCATGGCCCATCAGGTCGCGCCGAATCCGCTCATCGACGCCGGCGGCGAGCAATCGATCTTCGAAGCTGTGCCGCAGGCCATAAAGGGAGTGCTTAGGCGTCTCCATGAGACCGTTCGCGCGAAGGTATTTGTTTACGGTCGCCGAAAGGCTGGCAGAGCTGTCGCTATAGCGCGGAAAGCCATCCGGTCGAACGCGCATGGCCTCCAGGCTGATGCCGCAGAGCGGGATGACGCGGCGTGCATTGGCGCTCTTGAGCTGGCGCACCACCGGCTCGATGGAAATGTGCGGCACGTTGCTGTCGAGGCGTATCTGAGAGGCTGATAGAGCTGCCAGCTCGCTCGGCCGAGCGCCTGTGTTGATCATGGCCAGCAAAATGTAACGTGCGTCCTCGTTCAACCCGTCTAGGGCACCGGGCTCCAGGATTTTGTCTCTGATCCATGCGTCCGAGAATGGCGGTCGCGGCGCGGCTTCGCCCTCTTTGAAGCTGAGATCAGACAGGGGGAGAACCAGGTTCAACCGCTTCATCTTGTTCACGGTCTTCAGAACATCGCCGAGATGAATGAGGTCCTTGTTCGCACTGCCGGGGGACAGACCCTCGCTCTCGATCCTGTCCAGCCACCAGGAGCGGAAATCGAGCATGTCATCGCCTGTGATCTCGGATATGGGCTTGTCGCCCACGACAGTGACAAAGGTCTTGATGGCCTTCTTCCGAGGGTTCTCCCACTTACGGACCTGGTCAGCGCTCTTACCGAGGGTCTTCTCCCGCGCGAGGTTCCAGTAGAGCTCCAGCGCACGTGTGATAGTGATCTCGGATTCCTTCGCGCCACCGAGAAGCGCCGCCGCCTCTCTGAGGTCTGGCTCGCCTTTGCGCACCGGGACCGCGTCGATCCGATCGAGTAGCTCGTCCGTGGGCAGCTGGGCGACCTTTTCCACGCGCATATAGCGGAAGCCGCGCGCCTCCGCGAGCTCACGAGCCGCCTCAAAACGCTGTTCTGCATCCGACGTGTCACCGGCCAGCTTTGCTTCCCACCCGGCCACCAACTGCTCCCACGCCGGACCTGCTTTCGCCTCGGCCTCTGACCTGCTGTCTGTGTGCAAGGACAGCCAGATGAACTTGCGCGGCTCGACCGATTCATACCTCTTGGGAACCCTCTTGTAGAGGGAGAGCTTCTTACCACGGGGCTTGATCGCCATTGTCACCTCAATACCGCGCAGGGGATGTAAAGCAGAATGTATAGCGAATTGTATAGCAAAATCGACCCGAACGAGTGGGTCTGGACAGGGAAATTTCCTTGTTTTCACTGAAAAAACAGTAGTATGTAGCTTAGAATTGGCGCTGAATTATGGCGGAGACGAAGGGATTCGAACCCTCGAGACCCTTCCGGGCCTACTCCCTTAGCAGGGGAGCGCCTTCGACCACTCGGCCACGTCTCCGCTGGTGTGTCTATGCAGATGACGCGCGCATGACAAGCAGAAATGCCCGGTGTGCGAGCAGCGGCCCACGCGGCGGTCTCCGGGTTTCGCGCCGCGCCCTGGGGTGTTAGATCAGCCGCAGGTCGCCGATGAAGGGGCTCCCGTTCATCGCAGGGCAGAAGGCGGATCGCGTGGGTCTATTCGGCAAACTTTTCGGACGGCAGGACAGGGACCCGCAGCAGACATCGTTCGACCATCCGCTCGCGCCGGCGGAACCAGTCTGCGTCATCGGCGACATTCACGGCTGCCTCGGCCTCTTCACCGATCTGCTCGACCGCGCCGAAGCCCACGCCGACAGGCCGCGTATCATCTGTGTCGGCGATTATGTCGACCGCGGCGAGCGGAGCTGCGAGGTGCTCGACCTCCTGCACGAGCGCGACGGGAAAGACGGCTTCACCTGCCTTCAGGGCAATCATGAGGAAATCATGCTGGATTTCCTGACGGACGCCTCGGGCCATGGCCGCCGCTGGCTGCGCTTCGGCGGTCTCCAGACCCTCGCGAGTTACGGCATCGGCGGCGTGACCGAGCAATCGGGCGGCGACGCGGCCGAGACTGCGGCGGCCGCCCTGGCCGAGGCACTTGGCCCCGAAAAGATCGCCTGGTTGCGCGACATGCCGCTTCTCTTTCAGACAGGGACGCTCGCCGTCGTCCATGCGGGCGCCGACCCGGCGCTGCCGATGGAAGAACAATCCGGCAGCACTTTCAAATGGGGGCACAGCGCCTTCGGGAACACGCCGCGCGAAGACGGTCTCTGGATCGCGCACGGGCATACCATCGTGGACGAGGTGGTGCAGGCAGATGGCGTCATTTCGCTCGACACCGGGGCGTATGCGACCGGCTGCCTGAGCGGTATGGTGATCCGGCCCGACGGCACGACGGAGCTGATCCAGACCGGCAAATAGAGTTTCCTGTGGATATCCCTAGTATGCCGCTTCTATCCGGACGCTATGGCTGGTATCCACGAAGGATAAAGAATCCTGTCTTGGGGGGCAGTCGTGCGGTCAATCATCATGACGGGTCTGTTCCTGACCCTCGCGGCCTGTGGTGCGATCGGTACGCCTGTCGTCGTCGCGGAAAGGACCGCTGTCGGCGAGGTCGAGATTGTCGCGATGTCGGCGAACAACGTCCGGGCCGCGAATGCCAGCACATACCAACCCCGCACGCTGCCTGCCATTTTCTCGCGCACGGCCGGAACGGCGGGTTCGGTCCGCGGGCTGGGTGCGATCCCCGAAGCGCCCTATGAACCCGAGAACAGGCCGGGGTCGATGCCGACCCGCCTACCGCCCGACATCGCGCCGCAGCCCTATCGCATCGGGGTCGGAGACGTCGTTGTCCTGGCCACAGCCGAATCGGCCTCGACGGTCGAGGCGCTTTCGGGCCTTCTCGCGGCGCAGAACCGGCGGCAAGGGTACACCGTTCAGGACGACGGCTCGATTTCGATTCCCGACGTGGGCCGGGTCGATATCGGCGGGCTAACGCTCCAGGAGGCCGAGCAGGAGGTGTTCCGGGCGCTCGTGGACCAGGACATGGTCCCGAATTTCTCGATCGAGATCAGCGACTTCAACTCCAAGCGCGTCTCGCTGGGCGGCGCCGTGCGCAATCCGCGCAACATTCCGATCACCCTCGCGCCGCTCAACTTGTCCGAAGCCCTGACGGCCGCTGGCGGCCTGACGGCGTCCAACGTGGAATACGCCTCGATCCGGCTCTATCGCGACGGATCAATGTACCAGATTCCGCTGGCCACCTATCTTGAGACGCCGAGCGTGCAGAAGATCCGGCTCAAGGACGGGGATGCGCTCTATGTCGACACGAACTTCGATCTCGATCAGGCTCAGGCCTATTTCCAGCAGCAGATCACGCTGCGGGGCCTGCAACAATCCGCCCGCGCCGATGCGCTCTCGCAGCTCAACTCCGAGATCGGTATTCGCCGGAACGAATTGTCCGAGGCGCGGTCGAATTTTTCGGCCCGCGTGCAGTTCGACGCGGTCGAGCGTGATTACGTCTACATCGCCGGCGAAGTGGGACAGCAAAGCCGCTTCACCCTGCCCTTCGAACGCAAGGCGAGCCTTGCCGACGCGCTCTTCAGCGAGGGGGGCGGCGTGCCCAATGCGTCGGGCAATATCGGCGAGGACTACGTCCTGCGCGGCTCCGGCGACGGGCGCGGCATCCGGGCCTGGCACCTCGACGCCTACAATGCGGCCAACCTCGTGCTCGCCACGCGGTTCGAACTGCGTCCCAATGACGTGATCTTCGTGTCGGAGAAACCGCTCACCGCGCTCAGCCGGGTGATCGGCGAAGTCGCGGCAAGCGTCAGTATCCTCGGGATATGATCAGGCGTTGAACAGGAAGTGGAGGACGTCGCCGTCCTTCACCTCGTAACTCTTGCCTTCCGCCCGCATCTTGCCGGCGTCCTTTGCCCCGGTCTCACCGCCCAAAGCGACATAGTCGTCATAAGCGATGGTTTCGGCCCGGATGAAGCCGCGCTCGAAATCGCCGTGGATGACCCCGGCGGCCTGCGGCGCGAGGGTTCCGTGCTTGATCGTCCAGGCGCGCGCCTCTTTCGGACCGACGGTGAAGTAGGTTTGCAGGTGCAGAAGGTCGTAGCCCGCCTTGATCAACCGGTCGAGGCCGGCCTCTTCCAGCCCGAGCTCGTCCAAGAACATCTCCTGCTCCTCGGCATCAAGCTGGCTGATCTCTTCCTCGATCCGGGCCGAGATGACGACGCTGGCCGCGCCCTGGTCCTCGGCCATTTTCGCGACCGCCGCGGAATGGGCGTTGCCCTCGGCAGCCTCGTCCTCGCCCACGTTGCAGACGTAAAGGATCGGCTTGGTGGTCAGGAGTTGCAGGAGCTTCCACGTACGCGCGTCCTCGGCGTCCACATCGACGGTGCGTGCCGGTTTGCCGGCCTCCAGCGCCTCCATCGCGGCCTTGAGCAGGCGCTCCTGTTGCAGGGCTTCCTTGTCGCCGCCCTTCACCTTGCGCTGGATCGTCTGAAGCCGCTTCTCGATGGATTCCATGTCGGCGAGCATGAGCTCGGTCTCGATGGTCTCGGCATCCTCGACCGGGTCTACCCGACCCTCGACATGGGTGACGTCGCCGTCCTCGAAGCACCGCAACACATGGGCGATGGCGTCCACCTCGCGGATGTTGGCGAGAAACTGGTTGCCCAGCCCCTCCCCTTTCGAGGCGCCCTTCACGAGGCCTGCGATATCCACGAAGGTCATGCGCGTCGGGATGATCTCCTTGGACTGCGCGATGGCCGCCAGCTTTTCGAGCCGGGGGTCGGGCACCGCCACCTCGCCCACGTTGGGCTCGATCGTGCAGAACGGGAAGTTCGCCGCCTGCGCTGCCGCCGTGCGTGTCAGCGCGTTGAACAGCGTGGACTTGCCGACGTTCGGCAGCCCGACGATCCCCATGCGAAAGCCCATGCTCATCTCCTTTGAAAGTTCCCGCGCCTTCTAGGGTCAAAACCGTCCGCCCGCAACGGGGCGCGTGCTAAGCTGGGGGCGGACCTGACGAGGAGGCTTCGATGCAACCGATTCCCTATATCTTCTTCCGCAACGATGCCCGCGCGGCATTCACCTTGTATGGCGAGGTCTTCGGCGCCGAACCCGAGATCATGGAGATGGGCGACGCCATGCCTGGTGTAGACCCGAAGACGGTCATGCACGCGGCGGTGAAGGTTGGCGACGGCTGGATCTACGGCTCCGACGACCCGTCCGGGTCGGACGTCGCGGCCATGGCCGGCTGCAATGTCCATGTGAGCTTTCCGACCGTCGACGAAGCCCGGCGCGTGTTCGATGCGCTGTCGGAGGGCGGCGACGTCCGGATGCCGCTGGAAAAGACGTTCTGGTCGCCCGCGTTCGGTGCCTTCTCGGACAAGTTCGGCACGCGCTGGATGATCTCGGCGGATGCGCCCGAGAGCTGAACGTCAGCCCCGCGAGAACAGTCGGAACGCGGTGGAGGCGAGGTAGCCCGCCGCAATCGCGATGGCCAGCGACAGAAGCCCGTAGACCAGCGGCAGGTCGTGGGCGAGGTTGTAGATCCACCGCTCCAGCCCGACCTTGTGAACGCTGACGTATGAGATGTGATCGGACACCACGTTGCCCTCGCGCGTAAGATAGATGCGCGCGGAATAGAGCCCCTCGACAAGGTTCGAAGGCAACGTCACGGCAGTCGAAAACAGCGTCTCTTCCGCCAGGAGGACAGTCTCCTCGGCCAACGAATAGAGCCCCTCCTCCTCCCGGATGCGGATGACCGCATCGGCGAAGGCCTTTTCGTCGTCCCGGTCCGCGCGATCCATGATCCAGACGCTCTCGTCGATGGAGACCAACCGCGCCTTGTTCGCCTCCTCATTGAGCACGTCGTCGAAGGGGCCGGAGGTTGCGATGGCATAGAACGCGGGCGCATCGTTCACGACAACGGAGTCGGAGTTGACCCAGATGCCCGCGATCCGCTCCTTGCGGCGCACGGTGACAGGTCCGCTCGGCCCCTCGATCACGACGATCACGCCCAGTTCACCCTCCGGTATCGGCGTTTCGCGTTTGACCGCACCGAAGACGAGGATTTCCGACCCCACGAAGGTCGCGTCGATGGCCACCCGGTTCTGACTGAGACCGGCGACGATCCCCTCATCCTGCGCAGCCACGGGCACGGCAAGAAGCAGAAACAGACAGGACAGGAGACGCCGCATCACTCAGCCCTCCCGCCCGATGGAATAAAGCTCGTCCGGCTCGAGCAGCAGGTCCATCGCGAGGTTCAGACAGACCCCGACGACCAGCAGCGCCAGCAGGATGCGCGTCTGCTCCGCCTTGATCCGCAGCCCGATCCGTGCGCCGACCTGCGCCCCGATCACGCCCCCGACGATAAGCAGCACGGCAAGGCCAAGATCGACCGTGTGGTTCTCCCAGGCATGCATGAGCGTCGTGAAGGCGGCGACGAAGATGATCTGGAAAAGCGACGTGCCCACAACCACCTTCGTCGGCATCCCGAGGATATAGATCATCGCGGGCACCATGATGAAGCCGCCCCCGACGCCCATGATCGCGGCCAGAACACCCACGGAAAAGCCCACGAGGATCGGCGGGATCGCCGAGATATAAAGGCCCGAGGTGCGGAACTTCGTCTTGAACGGCAGCGCGTGGACCCAGTTATGCTTGCGCCGCTTCGGTGCCGCCATCCGCCGCGACCTGAGCAGCGCGCGCACGCTTTCCACGAGCATCAGGAACCCGATAATCCCGAGGAACACGACGTAAGACAGCGTGACCAGCAAATCGACCTGCCCGATGGAGCGGAGATAGGCAAAAAGCTGAACGCCCAGACCGGCGCCGACCAGACCGCCACTAAGCAGCACCAGACCCATCTTGAGGTCCACGGTCTTTCGCTTCAGATGCGCGAGAACGCCGGAGATCGAGGATGCGACGATCTGGTTCGTGCCCGTCGCCACTGCGACCGCCGGGGGGATGCCGATCATGAACAAAAGCGGGGTCATCAGGAACCCGCCACCGACCCCGAACATGCCCGACAGGATCCCGACAATGCCACCCAGCCCGAAAAGCAGGAAAGCGTTGACCGAAACCTCGGCGATCGGAAGGTAGATCTGCATGGATCACTCCTGCGACACGGGCGCAGTTTTGTCCAGTCAGTGGCATCCAGCCTGCGGTAAACTTTCAGCCGTTGTCGCTCAGATAACGACGGATCAGCCGCTCCAGCTTCTCGGCACCGGCCACGGCCATTTTCTTGGTATGGGCGTGAGAGAGCTTTTCGTCCGACATCCCCTCGGCCATGTTGGTGATCGCCGAAATGGCCGCGACCTCCAGACCGAAGAACCGGGCGAGGATCACTTCCGGCACCGTGGACATCCCCACCGCATCGCCGCCCAGTGTGCGGATGGCCCGGATCTCGGCGGGCGTCTCGAAGGACGGGCCGGAGAACCAGGCATAGGTGCCCTCGTTCAGGCGAATGTTCTCGGCAACGGCTGCATCGTGGAGGGCTGCGCGCATCTCGGCATTGTAGGCATCGCCCAGCGGCACGAACCGCGCATCCGTCGCCTCGCCGACAAGCGGGTTCGCCCCGGCAAAGTTGATGTGGTCCGACAGGATCATCAACTCGCCCGGCGGCGTATCCGCCCGCACCGATCCGGCGGCATTGGTCAAGAGCAGCCGGTTCGCGCCCAGCGCCTTCAGCACCTCGAGCGGCAGGCGCATCGCGCCCGCGTCGCCATGTTCATAGTAATGCGCCCGCGCCCCGAAAATCGCGACCCGCGTGCCAAGCAGGTCACCGACGACGAGCTTGGGGTTGTGACCGGACACCCCCGGCGTCGGGAACCCGTCAAGATCGGCATAGGGAATCGCGGTGCCCTCGACAGCGTCGGCAAGGTGACCGAGGCCGGAACCAAGGATCAGCCCCATTTCCACGGGCGCCTCCCCGGCCTGGTCGCGGATGAACTGGGCAAGCGTGGCAGCGTCGGACATGGGAAACCTCGTCGTTTTCGCCACCCTAGGCCCCGGAGCGCGGGAGCGTCCAGAGCCACGGCCCCGCGAAATCGCTGCCTGCCGTTCGGGAAACGCTCACCCCAGCGGCTTGGTCATCAAGATCGCATCTACGGGATCAGCCCCCGTGCGCGGATAGTAGCCCCGGCGGCACCCACTCTCCTGCCAGCCCGCGGACCGGTAAAGCGCGAGGCCCGCGGCATTGTCTGCGGCAACTTCGAGAAATGCGGAGACCGCCCCGCGCCTGCGCGCCGTGTCCTCGAACGCGGCGAGCAGCACACGCCCGGCACCGCGCCCCTGCCGGGCCGGGTCGACAGCGATGGTGATGAGCTCCGCCTCACCGGCAATCGCGCGCCCGATGGCGAAGCCCGCATCGACGCTGACCTCGAAGCCTCCCGGCCCGCCAATCAGCTCGGCGAGTTCCAGCGGCGACCAGGCGCGGCCCTTGGGGAACGCGGCCGCATAAACCTCGCCCATGCGCTCAGGTGTCACGGCAGGATGACCGGCGGCTGATCGCTTGCGGGTGCTGCATCCGCGCTGCGTATGTAAAGCGGGGCGGGTCGGTTGATCGTCCCGCCCTGCGCCAGTCGGCCCTGTGCGATACGCCCAATGGTCTGCACAAGCTCGGCAGGCGGCAACGCGCCGGCGACCGGAAGATCGGTCCCGACCTCGCCCGCGTCCACGATCCGCGGCGCATCCCCGCCATCACCGAACGTCTGCACATAAACCATCCCGCGCCGCGCATCCGCGACCGCCCGAACCGGCAGCGCCTGACCGAAGGCCTGCGCTTCAAGCGTGGAGACGCCCACGGCAGGCCGTGCGAGCCCCAGCGCAAGGCCCCGCGCCGCCGCGACCGAAATGCGGATACCCGTGAAGTTCCCCGGCCCCACGCCGACCGCGACCGCGTCGAGGTCGCGCCAGCCAAGCCCGGCATCCGCCAGCACCTCTTCCAGAAGCGGCATCAACCGCTCCGCCTGCCCGCGCCCCATCTCCTCGACCCGTGTGTCGACGATCCGGCCACCGGACAGCAAAGCGGCCGCGCAATGCGCGGCCGATGTGTCGAA
>NZ_DGCP01000019.1:0-32416 GCF_002384975.1 Maritimibacter sp. UBA3975 | reverse complement strand
AGCAGGTTCTCGATCCCCATCTTCAGCGTCAGCGTCGAAGAGGGGCAACCGGCACAAGCGCCCTGCATGTGGAGGTAGACCACCCCACGCTCGAACCCGTGGAACGTGATATCGCCCCCGTCCTGCGCCACGGCAGGGCGAACGCGGGTATCGAGAAGATCCTTGATCTGGCCCACGATCTCGCCATCCGGCCCGTCATGCTCGGCATGCGCCGCCTGCGCGGGCGCATCGCCCATGACCGGCGCGCCGGACTGGTAATGCTCCATGATCGCGCCCAGAAGCGCGGGCTTCATGTGGTCCCAGTCGACCCCGTCCGCCTTCGTGACGGTGACGAAGTCCGTTCCGAAGAACACGCCGGTCACGCCGTCCACGGCGAAGACCCGCTGCGCGAGCGGAGATTTCGACGCCGTCTCGGCATTCGGAAAATCGGCCGTCCCGGCCTCCAGAACCGTCTGCCCGGGCAGGAATTTGAGCGTCGCCGGATTCGGCGTGGATTCGGTCTGAATGAACATTTTGTGCACCTTTTCTGTCGGGATTGGATATGTGCTTGGAATGGTTCCAAGTCAACCCGGCCGGTTTCGACTTCCCTTTCGCGTGATTTCGCGTTTTGTGGGGGCATGACGGATCATCTCAAGGGTTTGACCATAACATTTCTGGGTGTGCTTTTCATCCTCCCCGACAGTCTGATGGTCAGATTAATCGAAACCGACGGCATGACCGTCGCCTTCTGGAAGGCCCTGCTGACGGGTAGCGTGACCGGGCTGGGCCTGCTCCTGTGGCGCGGGCCCAAGGTTTTCCGCGACACCTTCGCCCCCGGCTGGCGCGTCTGGATCTATGCGGCGACAAGCGGCATTTCCGGCTCGCTCTTCGTGATCGCGGTGGCGAATACCTCCATCGCGAACGTGGTGTTCATCCTCGCCGCCACCCCGCTGGTCTCGGCACTCCTGTCGCGCGTCTTCCTGGGCGAGCGGATCACGCGGCGCATGGCCATCACGATGGCGGTGGTGCCGGTGGGCATCGCGATCATCGCCTACGGATCGGGCGAGACCGAGGGCGCCTCGCTCAAGGGCGACCTGATCGCGATGGGTCTCGTCTGCGTCTTTTCTATCGGTCTGACGATTGCACGCAGCCTGCGCCCGGTCTCGATGGTACCAGCCATCGCACCGGGGATGCTGGGTGCCGCGCTTGTCCTGTTTCCCTTCGCCGCCCCGCTGTCCGTCCCCGCGGGTGACTGGATCTGGGTCGCGCTGCACGGCGGGTTCTTCATCGTCCTCTCCACCGCCCTCCTCGCCATCGGCCCGCGCTACCTGCCGTCGGCCGAGGTGGCGCTGCTCCTGCTCGTGGAAAGCGTATTTGCGCCGCTGCTGGCCTGGGTGGTCGTGGGCGAAGACCCGGGTAAATGGGCGCTGGTCGGCGGCGCAATCGTGATCGGCACGCTGGCCGTCTCCAATGCCATCGCGCTCCGACGCGGGCGGCAAGTCGTGGTCCGCCCGCCACTGCGCGGCTGAAGCCTCCGTCTCAGGTGATGCTCTCGAGCCGCTCCTTGGACATCTCGCCCGGCACGATGGTCAGGGGCACGGGCAGCCCCGCCGCCGTGCGCGTGAGCGCGGTGACAAGCGGCCCGGGACCTTTCTTGCCCGATCCCGCACCAAGGACGACGACCCCCACTTCAGGATCTTCCCGCACCTGCGCCAACAGCTCCTCGACCGCCTCGCCCTCCCGGATGACAAGCTCCGGGTCCACCCCCTGCTTGTCGCGCATCCACTTGGCGAAGACCTCGTAATGGGCCTCGATCCGCTCCCGCGCCTCTTCGCGCATGACCGCCCCGACGCCGAGCCAGTGATTGAACTCCTCGGGCGGGATGATCGACAGGATCTCGACCCCGCCACCGGTATTGGCCGCCCGCATGGCGGCGAACCGCATGGCGTTCAGGCATTCTCGGCTGTCGTCCAGGACGACCAGAAACTTGCGCATGGTTCACTCCCCTCGAACGCCCGGATCATGGCGCACCGCCCGCAGCCGATCAACGTCCTTCTTCGTTCCGCAAATACTTCGGGAGGTCCGGAGGGCTGGCCCTCCGGACGCGCCAAGGGCGCGTTGCCACCGCGGCGACCCGGCGCAGCCGGGGCGGCGCAAGACCTGCGCGGGCGCCAGCCCGCTCCCTCAGAAACCGGTTAAAGGCTCGCGGCCCAGTCCCAGTACAACGCGCGCGCGCGCCGCGTTACGGGGCCGACCTGATACATCGTGCCGTCGAATTCCGTCACCGGCGTCACCTTGTTGAGGTTGCCCGACAAGAACACCTCGTCCGCCGCGCGGAAGTCATCGAAGGTCAGAACCGTCTCGTGCACCGCCACGCCGTCGGCGCGCAGGTTCTCGATGTGACGCGCCCGGGTGATGCCCGACAGGAAGGTGCCGTTCGCCACCGGCGTGAAGACCTCGCCATCGCGCACCATGAACACGTTGGCGGAGGCTGTTTCGGCCACGTTGCCCAGCGCGTCGGCCACCAGCGCATTGGTGTAGCCCTTGGCCCGCGCCTCGGCGAGCATCCGCGCGTTGTTCGGATACAGGCACCCGGCCTTGGCGTTGACGACAGCGTCTTCAATCACCGGGCGGCGAAACCGCGTCGTCGTCAGCGTCATCGCCGCATCCGGGGCCGCCATCGGGATTTCCTCAAGCGCCACCGCGAACCCCGTCGCCGTTTGCTCAGGCAGGATGCCAAGGTAGCCACCCTCGATCCCCCAGTACATCGGGCGGATATAGACGGCGGCGTCCTTGGGATACAACGCAAGCCCCTCACGCACGATCTCCATCATCTCGTCCACGCCGACCGTCGGCTTGATCATCAGCGCCTCGGCAGAGGCGTTGACCCGCGCAAGATGTTTGTCGAGGTCGGGGGCCATCCCGTCGACATAGCGCGCACCATCGAACACCGTCGTGCCAAGCCACGCGCCGTGGTCGCCCGCCTTCATCACCGGCACGTCGCCCGCGTGCCATGTGCCCTCGAAATAAGTGTGCAGATTGGTGCCCGTTGCCATGCTGTCCTCCGTGATCGCGCGCGACCCTAGGCCGGCGCTTGCCGAAGGTCCAGCACAGCCCCCAAAGAAGCGCCCCCGGCGGGGACCGGGGGCGCAGTAGGACGCGCGCGGAAAGGGTCAGGGACAGGCGCGCTGCCCGCTGCTGAGCCCAGGGACGGGCCGGGAATCGCGGACAGGTTCACGTTAGCTGCGCGATGATTCCGTTTTGTGAAATGCGGTGCCTAAAGCCCGATGATCCGCGCCCCGATCCGGGCAAGACCTGCGTCCACCAGCGCCGTCTCCTCCTCCACCAGCTGCTGGTGACGCGGATAGACGGGGGCCGACCGGTCGTCGAGGACCGGGGCGTGCCAGCCCTCGGTCGTGTCGAAGAAATGATCCACGCCCGCCTGCCCGAACTCCGCATGAAACCCCTGCACCACCACGTCGAGATAGGACAGCAGCACCGGGTGGTCGTCGCCGGGCACAGGAAAGGCGTCGAGGTCCACGGCATAGATCGCGATGTCCAGGTTGCGCCCGACCGGGTGGGTCACCGTCCGGCTCGCGTCGTGGCGTGCATAAGCCCCTTCCCGCGCGTCCAGCGCCGCCCAGTCCGCACCGGGCACCGACGCGATCAACCCGTCGATATAGTCGTCGGGCGCGGGCACGGCGGAGAGCAGGCAGCGGTTCGTGCGGGGCGAGCGCCGCCACGCCCGCCGCCAGCCCGTCACGCGGGCGGGATGGGCCTCTGGGTAGGCATGAGTGCGCCGGTTGACGAGCGAACCATAGCCGAAGAAGAACGGGTCAGACATGGGCCCATATCTTTGCGCCCGGCCCCCGAAAGGCAAGCCTTGTGCGCGCCGGGGCGCCCCGATAACCTCCCCCCAAACGCGTAGGGAGAATCTGGCGAAAGCCAGTGCCGAAGGAGCAACCGCCCCGGAACCTCTCAGGCAAAAGGACCGCGCGGGTCAGCACTCTGGAGAGTGGCGCATCGCGCCCGCCGAAGGGATAACGATCTCAGGCGAAAGGACAGAGGGGGCATCGGGCGGGCCAGCATGGCCCCGCGATGCCGGGCGCGTCACCCCGGTGAGGGAAATGCCGGATGAGCGAACTGAAACGCACGGGGCTTTACGATCTGCACCTTGAACTGGGCGGCAAGATAGTGCCCTTCGCCGGGTGGGAACTGCCGGTACAATACCCGATGGGCGTGATGAAGGAGCATCTTCACACCCGCGCCGCCGCCGGCCTTTTTGACGTGAGCCACATGGGACAGGTGATCCTGCGGTGTCCGCCCAAGGCGCTCGAAGCGCTGGTGCCGGTCGACGTGGCGGGCCTCGCCGAAGGCCGCCAGCGATACGGCCTGTTCACCGACGACACGGGCGGCATCCTCGATGACCTGATGATCGCGAACCGGGGCGACCACCTGTTCCTCGTCGTGAACGCCGCGATGGCGGATCAGGACATCGCGCATCTGCGCGCCCATCTCGGCAATGCGGTTGAGCCTGTCACGGATCGCGCCTTGCTGGCCCTTCAGGGGCCGAAAGCCGCGAGTTACCTTGCACAAATCGCGCCTCCGGTCGCCCAGATGCGCTTCATGGACGTGGCCGTGATCCCGACCGTTCACGGCGTCCTTTGGATCTCGCGCTCGGGCTACACCGGCGAGGACGGGTTCGAGATCAGCGTGCCGACGGCCAACGCCGACGGCTTCGCCCGCGCCCTTCTGGCGATGGAAGACGTCGCGCCTATCGGCCTCGGCGCGCGGGACTCGCTCCGGCTGGAGGCAGGTCTGTGCCTGTATGGCTCCGACATCGACAGCACCACGACTCCAGTCGAAGCCGACCTCAACTGGGCGATCCAGAAGTCCCGCCGAACCGAACGCACCGACTTCCCGGGCGCCGCCGTCATACTCGACCAGATCACCAACGGCGCGCCCCGCAAACGCGTGGGCCTCTTGCCCGAGGGCCGCGCCCCGATGCGGGCGGGCACCAACCTTTTCGCCTCAGCGGACGCCGCCGACCCGATCGGCACCATTACCTCCGGCGCCTTTGGCCCCTCGATCGAGCGTCCGATGTCGATGGGCTACCTGCCCGCCGACCTCGCCGCCCCCGGCACCACCGTTTTCGGCGAGGTGCGCGGCAAACGGCTCCCCGCGACCGTGACGCCGCTCCCTTTCCGCCCTGCCACCTACAAACGCTGACCACAGGAGACCCGAATGAAATTCACCGAAGAACACGAATGGCTGGACGAGGACGACGGCATCGTCACTGTCGGCATCACCGCACATGCCGCCGAGCAACTGGGCGACATCGTCTTCGTCGAGCTGCCCGACGTGGGTGATGAGGTGACCAAGGACGATGAGGTCGTGGTGATCGAGAGCGTCAAGGCCGCCTCCGACATCCTCGCCCCCATCGACGGCGAGATCGTCGAGGTGAACGAGGCCATCGTGGCAGAGCCCGCCAAGGTCAACGACGACCCCGAGGGCGAGGCCTGGTTCTTCAAACTGCGCCCGGCCGAGCCGTCGCAGATGGACGACTACATGGACGAGGCGGAGTACAAGACGTTCATCGGGTGACCCCGGAAACGGTCGCGCCCGCACATCCGGACCTGCGACCGTTTTCACTTTTTCTGCTTCCCTGTCGCCGCGACTGACCGCGCGCGCCGTATCGCTTGAAGGAAACGCACATGACGTTCACCCCGACCGGCTATGACCCCTACGACTTCGCGAACCGGCGCCACATCGGCCCGTCGCCCGCAGAGATGGACGAGATGCTGGCGGCCATCGGCGCGGACAGCCTCGACGCCCTGATCGACGCGACGATCCCGAAAAGCCTGCGCCAGTCGGAGCCGCTGGACTTCGGCGCACCGCTGTCAGAGCGCGAGATGCTCCACCGGATGCGCGTGACGGCCGAAGAGAACACCGTGCTCACCTCGCTTCTGGGTCAGGGCTACCACGGCACGGTCACGCCCCCCGCGATCCAGCGCAATATCCTCGAAAACCCGGCGTGGTACACGGCCTACACCCCCTACCAGCCAGAGATTTCGCAAGGGCGGCTTGAGGCGCTCCTGAACTTCCAGACGATGATCACCGACCTCACGGGGCTCGAGGTCGCCAATGCCTCGCTCCTCGATGAATCCACCGCCTGCGCCGAGGCGATGACCATGGCGCAGCGCGTGGCCAAGTCAAAAGCCAAGGGGTTCTTTATCGACGAGAACTGCCACCCACAGAACATCGCCGTGATGAAGACCCGCGCCGCGCCGCTGGGCATCGAGATCACGGTGGGCGCGCCCGACGATGTCGACCCCGAGGCGGTCTTCGGCGCGATCTTCCAGTATCCCGGCACGCTGGGCGAGGTGCGCGACTTCACCCCCGAGATCGAAGCCCTCCACGCCGCCCGCGCCATCGGCATCGTCGCCGCCGACCCGCTCGCCCTCACGGTGCTCAAGGAGCCCGGCGCGATGGGCGCGGACATCGCCGTGGGCACGACCCAGCGCTTCGGCGTGCCGATGGCCTACGGCGGTCCTCATGCCGCCTACATGGCCACCAAGGACGCCTACAAGCGCAACATGCCGGGCCGGATCGTCGGCGTCAGCGTGGATGCGCGCGGCAACAAGGCCTACCGCCTCGCCCTCCAGACGCGCGAGCAGCACATCCGGCGCGAGAAAGCCACGTCCAACGTCTGCACCGCCCAGGCCCTGCTGGCCGTCATGGCGAGCTTCTATGCCGTTTTCCACGGCCCCGAGGGGCTCAAGGCCATCGCGCAAAGCGTGCACCGCAAGGCCCTGCGCTGTGCCAAGAAGCTGGAGAAAGCCGGGTTCACCATCGGTCCCGCGGCCTTCTTCGACACCTTCATCGTCGAGGTGGGTCTGCTGCAAAAGGGCGTCATCCACGCGGCCCGGCGCGAGGGCGTGAATCTGCGACCCGTTGGCAAGACGCATGTGGCGATCACGATGGACGAAGCGATCCGCTCGGAGACGATCGAGGCCGTCTGGCGCGCCTTCGGGATCGAAGCGCAGGACGACGACAGCGACACCGATTACCGCCTGCCCGACCCGCTCCTGCGTGACAGCGACTACCTGACCCACCCGGTCTTCCACATGAACCGCGCCGAGACCGAGATGATGCGCTACATGCGCCGCCTCGCCGACCGCGACCTCGCGCTGGACCGCGCGATGATCCCGCTCGGCTCCTGCACGATGAAGCTCAACGCGGCGGCCGAGATGATGCCGATCTCCTGGCGCGAATTCGCAATGCTCCACCCGCTCGCCCCCAAAGGGCAGGCGCGCGGCTACCACGCGCTGATCGAGGACCTGAAGTCCAAGCTCTGCACCATCACCGGCTACGACGCCATGTCGATGCAGCCCAATTCCGGCGCGCAGGGCGAATATGCGGGTCTGTTGACCATCGCGGCCTATCACGCCGCCAACGGCCAGTCCGAGCGTAACGTCTGCCTCATCCCGATGAGCGCGCATGGCACCAACCCGGCCTCGGCCCACATGGTCGGGATGGAGGTGGTCGTGGTAAACTCCGCCGAAAACGGTGACATTGACCTCGACGATTTCCGCGCCAAGGCCGCGAAGGCGGGCGACCGGCTCGCCGCCACGATGATTACCTACCCCTCCACCCACGGCGTGTTCGAAGAAACCGTGCGCGACGTCTGCGCGATCACCCATGAGCACGGCGGACAGGTCTATATCGACGGCGCCAACCTCAACGCGCTCGTGGGCCTCGTGAAGCTGGGCGATCTGGGTGGCGACGTCAGCCACCTGAACCTGCACAAGACCTTCGCGATCCCGCACGGCGGTGGCGGCCCCGGCATGGGGCCCATCGGGGTCAAGGCCCACCTCGCGCCCCACCTGCCCTCCGACCCCTTCTCGGGCGACCTCGGCGCGGTGTCCTCGGCCCCCTTCGGCTCCGCCTCCATCCTGCCGATCTCCTGGGCCTATATCCTGATGATGGGCGGCGACGGCCTCACACAGGGGAGCCGTGTGGCGATCCTCAACGCCAACTACATCGCGGCCCGGCTCAAGGGTGCCTATGACGTGCTCTACAAGGGGCCGACGGGCCATGTGGCGCATGAATGCATCATCGACACCCGGCCTTTCGCCGACAGCGCAAGTGTCACGGTGGACGACATCGCCAAGCGGCTGATGGACTGCGGCTTCCACGCCCCGACGATGAGCTGGCCGGTCGCGGGCACCCTCATGGTCGAACCCACGGAGTCGGAGACCAAGGCGGAACTCGACCGCTTCTGCGACGCCATGCTCGCCATCCGCGCCGAAATCCGCGAGATCGAAGAGGGCCGCGCCGACCGCGACGGCAACCCGCTCAAGCACGCCCCACACACGGTCGAAGACCTCGTGGGCGACTGGAACCGGCCCTACTCGCGGGAACAGGGCTGCTTCCCGCCGGGCGCCTTCCGGGTCGACAAGTACTGGCCCCCGGTCAACCGTGTCGACAATGCCTACGGCGACCGCAACCTCGTCTGCATCTGTCCGCCGCTCGAGGCCTACGCGGAAGCGGCGGAATAACCCGCACCGCGAGTCGGCGGCGGGTCAAGGATCGGCGCAGCCGACCGCGCCCCCGGCGCGGCCCGTCCTTGACGCGCCGGCGACTCGCCACACCCTTGTTCTGGCGTCTTGAGGGGCGCACCGCCCCCTCAAGCGCCTCCCCAGCACATTCCCGCCCTACCCATCCCTGCGCACGACCGGGCAAACGCGCCCGCCGCGACGGCCCGCGCGCAGCGCGGGGCGGCGCACATCCAGCGCGGGCGTCAGCCCGCACCGTTTCACAGCCTCAGCGTCGCCCAAGCGCGATGATGGCGGGGATGATGAGGGCCGAGATCACGCCGATGGCGGCGAAGGATACGCGCAGCGATCCGAACTCGGCAAAAAGCCCCATCAGCGCAGGCCCCGCGAAAAAGCCCAGAAGCCCCAGCATCCAGGCACGCGAAATCGCCCGGGGCCGCGCCGCGTCCGACACCTTGCGCGCAATGATCGAATTGGTCGACGGCACGATGACCGCAACCCCCATCGCCATCAGCACCACGCCCGCGTGGACCTGCCCCACATTGACCGCCAGCGCGATCACGAAGGCCCCGATCACGGCGAGCGAGGCCGACGACAGGATCAGCCGCTCCGCCCCGAGCCTGCGCGCCAGCGCCTGACCGAACAGCCGCCCCGCGAACATCACGAAGCCGAAGGTCGCGGGGCCAAAGCTCCCGGTCCCCTGCAAGGCGCCGAAGGTGCGCTCGATATGAAGCGCGGTCCACGCCTCCGACGCGTTCTCGACCACGAAGGAGGCGAACAGGACGAGACCGGCAAGCAGGACCACGACCCGCGGCGGCCTGCGCCCGGCCCGGCTCTCGTCCTGCGCCCCGCCCGGATCGCGCGCGTCCCAGCCGATCAGGACATAGACCAGCGCGATGGCGGCCAGCACGACCGAGATCGACCGGAAGTCCCAACCCCCGGTGCGCAGCACCGCGACGATGATCGCCGTGATCGCGAAGGACAGGGAATAGGCGGCATGGGCGAAATTCATCAGATGCACGTCGCGCCGTGCCTCGTAGGCCGCGATGCGCACATTCGCGGTCATGTCGGAAAACGCCACCGCGAAACCGCCGAGGAAGATCGCGACCGCCAGCGTCGGCACGGACCCCACCATGAGGTAGAGCAAAAGCCCCGCCGCGATCATCAGCCCGCTGATCGGCAGGATCGTCCCGCCCACCTTCTCGCCCAGCCACGGCGCGGCCCACATCGCCAGCACCGAGGCGCTCGCGGGCACCATGAGCAGCGCGCCCATCAGCCCGTCCGAGGCCCCGACCGCCACCTTGATGTCCGGCATCATCCCCGCCAGCGCGCCCCAGTAGACCCCCGTCGCCATAAGCACGAGCGTCGGTCCGCGCACCACCGCAAGCTGTTCCAATCGCGTCATGTCGGCTCCTGTTCGCGCAAGCGCGATAGCCCCGATCCGCAGGGGGCGCAAGCGATGCACTTTTCCCTTCCCCTGTTCACGATTCCCGTCTATACGCGCGGCTTCATGCGGCGTTGCACCCTTGGAGGAACGTCGTGGACCTTAAAAATTTGGAGAAAACCCATGGCTGGTGAAATTCCTGACTTTCACGCCACGGTACGGACGGGGACAGGCAAGGGGGCCGCTCGTCAAGCTCGCCGCGAAGGCAACGTACCTGGTATCGTATATGGTGGCGGTGAGCTCGATCCGCTCCCGATCAACATCCCCTTCAACGTGCTTCTGGCGCGGCTCAAGGCGGGCCGTTTCCTGTCGACGCTGTTCAACCTCAAGGTCGAAGGCCAGGAGGATGTCCGTGTCATCTGCCGTAACGTGCAGCGTGACGTGGTCAAGGACCTGCCGACCCACGTCGACTTCCTGCGCCTGAAGCGCACCTCGCGCATCAAGCTCTTCATCCCGGTCGACTTCGTGAACGAAGAAACCGCGCCCGGCATCAAGAAGGGCGGCGTGCTCGTCGCCGTGCGTCCGGAAGTGGAACTCGACGTTCTCGCCGGTGACATCCCCGAGAAGATCGAAGTGGATCTGGCCGGCCGCGAAATCGGCGACGTGATTCACATCTCCGACGTGACCCTGCCGGAAGGCTCCAAGGTCACCGTCGAGCGTGATTTCGTCATCGCCAACATCTCGGCCCCGTCGGGCCTGCGCGCCGCCGACGACGAGGACGAAGAGACGCCGGAAACCGAGGTCATCGAGCAGAAAGCCGAGACCGTGGAAGGCGAAGAATAATCCTGTCCGATACCGGATGGTGACACGGGGCCCTTCGGGGCCCCGTTTTCATTTATCGCACCTTTGCAGCACGATAACCTCGCCCCGCGTGCCCCACGGCATGAGTGTCATGTTGTTTTTCGACATTCCGTCAAAAATCGCCTTCACGCCCGACGGCGGGTAGAGCGCCGTGTGGATCTCCATGACGACCAACCTGACGCAGTCCGGCCAGGGCTGCTGGCACAGCTCCAGTTCGCCCCCCTCCACGTCCATCGAAACGACCGTGGGCCGGTGTTCTTCCAGAAGGGCCGAGAGCTTCAGCGCGGGCACCTCGACGATCCGGTCGGGCCGCGTGTTCTCGTCGGCGATGGAGGACGACCAGAACGCATCGCGCGCCGCGAACAGCACCGACTCCTCGTCATAACTGTCGGCCACCACGGCCCCGTGCAACAGCGTTGTCGCGGAGGCACCGTTGGCGTCGAGGTTCTCCCGCAGGGCCTCCATCATCACCGAATTGCCCTCGACCGCGACCACGTTCCCCGGCCCGGCCTTGCGCCCCGCGAGGATCGAGATGTATCCGGCCCCCGCCCCGATATCGAGCACCCGGTCCCCCGCCTTGACGTGGCGCTCCACGGCCGCGGCCTCGTTCCACTCATAGCGCCCGTCTTCCAGCGCCTTGCGCAGAGGCGCGGTGAGCGCCTTGCCCGGCACCCGCAACTTGATGTCTTTCAGCGTGAAACTCGCCATGCCCGTGTCCGTCCTGCCCATCCCTTGGCAAGCGTCCGTCGCTCGCCTAGTTTTGCGGCCAATCCTAGAAGGCGCTGGAGGAAAGTCCAGCGAGCGAACAGAATGAAACTCTTTGTCGGCCTCGGCAATCCGGGCACCAAATACGCGGGCAACCGCCACAACATCGGCTTCATGGCCGTGGACCAGATCCAGGCGGATCACGGGTTCGCGCCGTGGCGCTCGAAATTCCAGGGTCAGGTGAGCGAAGGGGTCCTCGCGGGCGAGAAGGTGATCCTGCTCAAGCCCGAGACTTTCATGAACCTCTCCGGCCAGTCGGTCGGCGAGGCGATGCGCTTTTACAAGCTCGACTCGACCGACGTGACCGTGTTCCACGACGAGCTCGACCTGCCCCCGTTCAAGGTGAAGCTCAAGCTTGGCGGCGGCCACGCGGGCCACAACGGCCTGCGCTCGATCCACCAGCACATCGGCCCGCACTACGGGCGCGTGCGCCTCGGCGTCGGGCATCCGGGCCACAAGGACAAGGTCTCGCCCTATGTTCTGTCCGACTTCGCCAAGCAGGAGCACAAGTGGCTCGACGACCTGATGCGCGGGATTTCCGACGGGGCCGAACACCTTGTCGACGATGACAACGCCAAGTTCACCAATGCCGTCGCCCTGCGCACCGGCGGGCAGAAGCCGAAGGCCGAAAAGCCCGCGCCCAAGCCAACGGCCCCCGCAGAATCGGACGCGCAGCCCGCCAGGACGGAGGAGCCGCCCGCGCCGGAGGACACCCGCTCGCCCCTGCAAAAACTCGCGGACAAGTTCCGTTGACCCTCGCGACCGCCTTCCGCGAGCAGGCCAAAAGCAACGAGGCGCTGGACTCCCCCTTCACCGCCCGCGTCCTGCGCCGGGTGGCCGACCAGATCGCGCCCGGCACGCCGGTCATGGACCGGATGCTGGCCTTCACCGGCGATTTCGGCCCGTCCGGCCAGTCGGTCCCCCTGCGCCTCCTCGGCGGCCTGCACGCACTCGTGCTCTCGGGCGAGGACGCGGGACTTGCCGCCTGCTACCCGCCCAACCCGGCCCCGGACGACGCCACGCTCGATGCCGCGCTGGCCCATGCGCTCACCGTCGGGGCCGAGACGCTGCTCACCTACCTCGCCCTGCCGCCCCAGACGAACGAAGTGCGCCGCTCCGCCGTGATGATCGCGGCGGGCCACTGGCTTGCCGACCGTTACGGCCTGCCCTTCGTGCTGACCGAACTGGGCGCGAGCGCGGGCCTTAACCTGATGTGGGACCGCTACGCGCTCGACCTGCCCTGCGGCTATCGCGGCCCTGCCGACCCGGCGGTGACGCTGACCCCCGAATGGACCGGCCCCTGCCCGCCCGACGCGACCATCGCGGTCTCCGACCGGCGCGGCATCGACGTGGCCCCGATGGACGTCACCGACCCGGACGACGAACGCCGCCTGCTCTCCTACCTCTGGGCCGACCAGCCCGAGCGGATCGAACGCACCCGCGCGGCCATCGCCGCCTATGACGCGCAGGTCGACCAGAGCGACGCGATGTCCTTCCTCCCCATCCGCGTGGCGATCAAGCGTCCGGGCCACATCCACCTCGTGTTCCACACCATCGCCTGGCAATACTTCCCGCCCGCGACCAAAGCCGCCTGCGAAACCGCCTTCGCGGCAGCCGGCGCCGCGGCCACCGAGGACGCCCCCATCGCGCGCCTGTCGATGGAGGCCGACGACGACGGCCCCGGCGCGGCGATCACGCTCACCACATGGCCCGGCGGCGAGGTCCGGCGCATGGGCCGCGTGGATTTCCACGGGCGCTGGCTGGACTGGACCCCGGAGTGACCCCATAGTCACCGCGAGGAGGACCCCCATGAGACACATCGCCTATATCCTGATCGCGATCATCGCGCTCGCAGCCCTGTTCGGCATCATCCGGCGTGAGGAGCTGGGCCGCCTCATGGCCGTCCAGACCCTGTTCGACGAGGATCGGATCGTCTCGAACTTCTCGAACATGGACGAACTGTTCAAAACCGTCCCGATGTCGCGCGGCGACGGCCCGGTCTCCCCCCTGCCCGAGGGCGAGCCGATCGACCTCCCGCCCCGCGCGAGCGAGTGGATCGAGGACCGCGCCGTGACGGCGCTCGTGGTCCTCTCAGAGGGCGAGATCGTCTATGAGGACTATTTCCTCGGCACCGACGCCGACGACCGCCGCATTTCGTGGTCGGTCGCGAAAAGCTGGCTCTCGGCGCTGCTGGGCATCGTCATCGACGAAGGCGCCATCGACTCGATGGACGACCCGGTCACGAAATACGTCCCCGAACTGGCCGGCACCGCCTATGACGGCGCGACGATCCGCAACGTGGCGAACATGGCCTCGGGTGTGGAGTTTGACGAGGATTACCTGGACTTCTGGTCCGACATTAACCGCATGGGCCGCGTGATCGCGCTTGGCGGCTCGCTCGACGACTTCACCCTCGACCTGGAGGACAGCCGGACGGCACCGGGCGAGGAATGGTATTACGTCTCGATGGATACCCATGTGCTCGGCATGGTGATCCGCGCCGCCACCGGCGAACGCATCCCGCCGCTGCTCGAAGACAAGATCGTGCAGCCCCTCGGGCTCGAGGCCGATCCCTATTACCTTTCGGACGGCGACGGCAACGCCTTCGTCCTCGGCGGACTGAACATGCCCACCCGCGACTACGCCCGCTTCGGCCAGATGATCGCGCAAGGCGGCATGTGGCAGGGGCAGCAGATTGTGCCCTCCGACTGGATCGACCGCTCGACCGAGGCCACCGCGCCCGCAGGGGAGTCGCCCGCCGACACCGGCTATGGCTTCCAGTGGTGGCTCCCCGCCAATGCCCGCGCGGGCGAGGTCTTCGCCATCGGCGTCTACGGCCAGTACATCTGGATCGACCGGGAGCAAAACGTCGTCATCGCCATGAACTCGGCCAACCGGGACTTTACGCGGGACGGGGTCATGGCCGACAATATCGCCATGTTGCGCGCGATCACGGAGAAAGCCCATGAAGCCCGAACCGATTGAGCCGATCAACGTGCTGGGCGGCACGCTCCTTTTGTGCTCCGACGAGCCGCGCACGGGGTATTTCCGCGACGGCTACTGCAATACCTGCGACGCCGACCGGGGCAACCATACCGTCTGCGCGGTGATGACCGCCGAATTCCTCGCCTATTCCAAATACGTGGGCAACGACCTGTCGACCCCGCGCCCGGAATTCAGCTTCCCGGGCCTGAAACCGGGGGACCAGTGGTGCCTCTGCGCGGCGCGGTTCCTGCAGGCCCATGACGAAGGCTGCGCGCCGAATATCCGGCTCGAGGCGACCCACGGACGCGCGCTGGAGGTGGTGCCGCTGCGGGTGATGGAGCTCTACGCGGTCTGATCCGACATTTTTTTCGAAAATTTTTTTTCGGACCCACACGCGGAAATCGCGGGAAGTGATGGCTCACGCGCAGAGCTGACTCCTGTGTGTTTCAAGGACGCGGCGATTGGCACGATGAACTGTGCGCAAAGTTTCACAAAAAACCTCGTGATCTCCGCAGGCCATTTTTTCGCAAATGAGACGGGAACTTCCACAACCCGGCGCCTGTTGTCCGGTCACAGCCTCCAACGGGCGGCGCCCTCATACGACCGATGACGGTCTATGCGATTTGGCTCCGGCAGGTTGGGGGAGGCATCCAGGGGGTGCCGTACCACTAAGAGTTAGGAGTCTGTTATGAACCGCTTTGCTACCATGACCGCAATCGCCCTGATCGCCGCGACGCCGGCGGCCACCGCATTCGCTCAGGACTCGGCCCAGGCCGAACTGAACCAGGAAGTCTATGCGATGGGTACGACCGAGCTGCGCAACGACGGCTACAATGTCGACACCGTGCGCCAGGACAGCGACGGCATGCTGACCTTCATGGCGTCCAACAACACCAACGGCCGCATCCTCATCATGGATGACGACGGCGAGATCGTGTCGGACACGATGACCGACCTGAACGCCTCGGCCATGCTCGACGCCGAAGGTGACGACGGCGACGGTTCGCTCTCCGCGACCGCCGGAACCGGCACGCAACTCGGCGTGGAAACCATGTCGGACGATGGCGACGACTCGGGCAGCTTTTCCGCGAACGTCGGCTCTGACACCAATATCGGCATCGACGCCGAAGGTGATGACGGTGACGGATCGGCTTCGGCCAACGTCGGGACCGGCGTCAACGTCGGGATCTCCGGTGAAGGTGACGACGGCGACAGCTCCGGCTCCGTGAACGCCGGTGTCGGCGCGAACGTCGGCCTCTCCGGCGAAGGCGACGACGGCGACAGCTCGGGTTCGCTCGACGCGAATGTCGGCGCTGACGTCGGCCTCTCGGCTGAAGGTGATGATGGCAACGACAGCGGGTCGCTTGGCCTCAACACCAATATCGGCCTTGGCATCTCCGCCTCCGGCGACAGCTAAGGCACGGGTCATTCCGTAAACAAGGTGGCGCCGGTTTTCCGGCGCCACTTTTTGCGTCCGACCGATTAAATGCCTGATTTCCGGAACAAATCGAGGCTTCGGGGGTTGGTTTCCCGAGCCGCCCCGACCCCGCGCAACGCCCGGTCGGCGCGCTCTTCGGGAGACGCACCATGAAACGCAAGTTGACCGCATTCTCCGCAATCGCAGCTCTCGCCGCCTTTGCCGCTTTCGGGCAGGCCGAAGATGTCGAACTGAACGAAACCGTCTATCAGCAAGGCCTCACCCAACTTGTCGCAGACGGCTATGACGTGATCCAGGTGGATCAGGACGAGAGCGGCACGATGAGCTTTTCGGCCCACAACGGGCGCGAGGGGCGGATGCTGATTCTAGATGCCAACGGCATGCTCATCTCCGACGGGCCCGCAGAGGTGAAGACCGGCGAAGATGTTTACGCCGCCGCGCAACCGCGCCTCAGCGACGCGCTGGCCGAAGGCGACCTTGCCACAAGCGAAGCCAAGGACGATGCGGTCGATCCGAAGACGGCGCTCGAGGCCCCGCATGGACCCGGTGCAGACGCGCTCAAGTGATTTTGCAGAGATAACCCACGGCATCATGGCCGGTGCGCGATGATGCCTTTGTCCTGCACCACGGGCGGCACAACGTCCGGCGCGACCGCCTGCATCGTCTGGTCGTCCAGCAACGCCTCGATGAGGTCCGAGAGCAACTGCGCCCGACCGCTCACCCCCGCCTTCCGGTAAATCGCGTTCGACTGCGCCTTCACCGTCCCTTCCGAGGTGCCCCGCAGCGCCGCGATCTCCGCCGTCGTCATTCCCTTGATGGAAAATAGCGCGACGTCCCGCTCGGCCGGCGTCAGGGCCCAAGCGTCGAAGCGCTGCGACACGAGGTCGAGGAAGGCCGTTGTCGCCTCCCGCAGCTTGTCCTCGGCAAGCCGGTGATTGCGCCGGACCCGCGTCATCGCCACGAGCCCGAGGCAGAACCCGATCAACAGGCCGGTCGCCGCCCCGATCTCGATGAACTCGCGCAGTTGCCACGGTATCGGCTGGGTCCGTATCCCGATCCGAGACGACAGGATGTCCGAAATGAAGAACCCTGCGCAGACGGCCTGTAACGCCAGCGCCAGCCCGATCAGGACGCGGTCCTGTGCCAAGCGCCTGCGCCCCTGCATCAGTCGTCGTCCCCGCGGTCCGGGCTGTCGTGATCTTCACGCTCACCCCCGTCGTCGTCCGAGCGACCGCTGTTATCCGCGCTGCCCGTCGTGACACCCGGCACCGAACTTCCCGCGTTGGACCCGTCGCGTGGTCCGGCAGCCCGATCAGAGCCGAAGCCGGGGTTGAGCAGTCCCGTGGTTTGTCCGCCCGACCGCCCGCTCCGCTTCTGCCAGTAATCCCGCAGGATCTCGCCCGTGCTCGCGTTGAACACGATCTCGCGCACGAAGTCGTCCGACGTCGCGACAACGCGCAGGCGGCCCAGCAAGGTGGTCGAGACCTCCATCCGGGTGAACCCCTGCGCCGAAAGCGTGCGCGTGACGGTGTCCAGATCGACATCGGCCAGCGCCGGCCGCGCGGCCAGCACGAGCCAGACCGACAGGATCAAAAATCGCCTCAATCGATATCCTCCTGATGCAGACTGACACGCTCTCACCATGTGGGACAATCACGGAAAGAGCGTGCCATTGTCGCAGGGTCAGTCGTCGTCATGCCCCCCGCGATGCTCACGATCGCTATCGTGGTCCCGCTCATGGTCGCGGTCCCGCGACTGATCGTGACGTTCGGCCTGGTTGCGCTCAGCGGACTCGTT
This sequence comes from Maritimibacter sp. UBA3975, assembly GCF_002384975.1. Taxonomy (NCBI): domain Bacteria; kingdom Pseudomonadati; phylum Pseudomonadota; class Alphaproteobacteria; order Rhodobacterales; family Roseobacteraceae; genus Maritimibacter; species Maritimibacter sp. UBA3975. The sequence goes on along the minus strand of NZ_DGCP01000019.1, from coordinate 14,649 downwards.
GCGCGCGCTGCGCTCGTGATCATCGTTGCCGTGATCGTCATAGCGGTCATGGTCAGGCCCATCGTCATAACGATCATGGCCGGGCCCATCGTCATCCGAACGGCCCGCCGTCATGCGGCGGTCGTCCCCGGACCGGTCACGCTCGCGGGCGCCGGTGCTCATGCCAAAGTCACCCGCGCGCACCCGTTCGCGCAGGACCGCGCCGTTGCCGTCATAGACCCGTTCCACCGACCCGTTCGGACCATGCGCTTCGATCTTGATGCTGTTGGGGCGGTTCATGATCTCGACGCGGGTGAACCCCTCACCCGCGAGTCCCTGGACGATCTCGTTGATCGTGTCCTGCGGGGCGGCGCTCGCCCCGGTCGCTGCGACGATCGCGGCAGCGGCCATGCCTGCAAAGTTGAATTTCATGATGCGTTCCTTTTTCGCAATCTCCTCCGCCGCCTGATCGTGGCGACTGGGAGGAGACTGGGATCGAAAAGGGACCGCGCACCATACGCACCGGGTTTACCCGCCGCCGCGCAACCCCGGTGCAGATGCCAATAAACTCAGGTTTATGGCCGGACCAATCAGCCGGTGGCCAGACCGGACATGTCGGTGCCCAGCGCCTTGGCCACCGTGAAGATGTCCTTATCGCCCCGCCCGCACAGGTTCATGATCATGATATGATCCTTGGGCAGGTCCCCCGCGATCTTCATCACATGGCCCAGAGCATGGCTCGGCTCCAGCGCGGGGATGATCCCCTCGGTTCGGCACAGAAGCTGGAACCCGTCCAGCGCATCCTGATCGGTGGCCGACACATACTGCGCCCGCCCGATGTCGTGCAGCCACGAATGCTCCGGCCCGATGCCCGGATAATCCAGCCCCGCCGAAATCGAATGACCTTCAAGGATCTGGCCGTCGTCATCCTGAAGCAGATAGGTGCGGTTGCCATGCAGCACGCCCGGACGCCCGCCGGTGAGCGAGGCACAGTGCTCCATCTTGTCGTCCACACCCTTGCCCCCGGCCTCGACGCCGATGATGTTCACGTCCTTGTCGTCGAGGAACGGATAGAAGAGGCCCATCGCGTTGGACCCGCCGCCGATCGCGGCGATGATCGTGTCGGGAAGCCGGCCCTCGGCCTCCTGGATCTGGCGCTTGGCCTCCTGCCCGATGATCGCCTGGAAATCGCGGACCATCGCCGGATAGGGGTGCGGCCCCGCCACCGTGCCGATGCAGTAGAACGTGTCGCGCACGTTGGTCACCCAGTCGCGCAGCGCGTCGTTCATTGCGTCCTTGAGCGTGCCGCGCCCGCTCGTCACCGGCACCACGTCGGCACCCAGCAGCTTCATGCGGAACACGTTGGGCGCCTGCCGCTCGACATCATGCGCCCCCATATAGACGATGCACTTCAGCCCGAACTTGGCACAGACCGTCGCGGTCGCCACGCCATGCTGGCCCGCGCCGGTTTCGGCGATGATCCGCGTCTTGCCCATGCGGCGCGCAAGGATGATCTGGCCCAGCACATTGTTGATCTTGTGCGCGCCGGTGTGGTTCAGCTCGTCCCGCTTGAGATAGATCTTGGCCCCGCCAAGCTCCTCGGTCAGCCGTGCGGCGAAATAGAGCGGCGAGGGGCGGCCGACATAGTGCTTCCACAGGAAATCCATCTCGTCCCAGAAGCTCTGATCGGTCTTCGCGTTCTCGTACTGCTCCTCGAGTTCGAGGATCAGCGGCATCAACGTCTCGGACACGAAACGCCCACCGAAATCGCCGAACCGGCCTTTTTCGTCAGGCCCGTTCATGAAGGAATTGAAAAGATCGTCGGCCATTTTGCCCTCCGGATGCGTTGATTGTTCCTAGTGCCTGCCCGGACCCGACGCAAGAAGTCGCGCGCCGCCCGCCGGGTCGAATTATTTTCCTTGGAAAGTAAATTGATTCTGCGCTTAGATCGGGGCGTCTAAGGGAGGACACCATGAAACACTACTTCACCAGCGCGGCGGTGCTGGCCCTTGTGCCGTTCGCCGCGACCGCGTCGCCGGAGATGTGCGACGCAGCCGCCGACCTCTCGGTCGAGGGCGTCACGTTCACTTCCGCAACCTATGCCCCGATGGGCGAAGAAAGCCCCCTCGATCACTGCATCGTGCAGGCGACGATGGCCGAGCGCACCGGCACGGACGGCAAGGATTATGCCATCCGGTTCGAGCTGCGCTTGCCCGACGACTGGGACGGCGCCATCGTGCATCAGTTCAACGGCGGTAACGACGGGGCCGTGGTCCCCGCGCTCGGCGCGATCACCGGGCTTGCCCCCGGCGACGGGGCCCTTGCCCGTGGCATGGCGGTCGTCTCGTCCGACGCGGGCCATGACGGCGAGGCAAACCCCGATGCAGGCCTCGCGGGCGGCAACGTCTTCGGCATGGAATTCGAAGCACGCCGCAACTACGGCTACGCCGCCGTGCCGCAGGTGCAACGGGCCGCCGAAGCCCTGACCACTGCCTATTACGATGGCGAGATCGAATACCGTTACGGCCTCGGCTCCTCCAACGGCGGGCGTCATGCGATGGTGGCGGCCAGCCGGATGGGCGACACCTTCGACGGCCTGCTCGCGGGCTACCCCGGCTTCAACCTGCCGCGCGCGGCGATCCAGCACGCCTGGGACGTGCAGAATTTCCTCCGCGTCGGCGAGACGCTGCCGCAATCCTTCTCGCGCGAGGAAATGAACCTTGTCGGCGCGTCGATCACCGAAGCCTGCGACGCGCTCGACGGGGCCGAGGATGGGCTCGTGCTCGACCCGATGGGGTGCCAGGACACGTTCGACCCGAAGAGCATGGCTTGCACCGACGGGCAAAACAGCGACTGCCTGCCGTCTGAAAAGGTCGAGGCGCTCATCGCCATCCACGGCGGCCCGAAAACCAGCACGGGCGATGCGCTCTACAGCGATTGGCCCTGGGATCCCGGCATCGCCTCGGGCGGCTGGCGGTTCTGGAAACTCGAAAGCCCGATTCCGCCGTGGGAAAACCAGCCTCTGATCGCCGTGATGGGCGCAGGCTCTCTCGCGCAGGTCTTTTCGACCCCGCCGACCGAAGTGGCGGGCAGCCCGCCCGCGTTGCAGGACTTCCTGACCAGCTACGACTTCGACGAACAGGCCGCCCGCGTCACCGCGACGTCCGAGGACTTCCCGGAAAGCGCGGTCGAGGTCATGACGCCCCCGGACATGGACGACCCCATGCTGGCCGACTTCGTCGCATCCGGCGGCAAGATGGTAATCTTCCACGGGACCGCCGACCCGGTGTTTTCCTTCAACGACACGACGGGATGGTATGACCGCCTGTCGGAGAACGTGGACAACGTGCGCGAACACGTCGTCCTCTACCCCGTGCCGGGGATGCAGCACGGTCAGGGTGGCCCCGCGCCGGACGCCTTCGACCTGCTCACGGTCCTGACCGATTGGGTCGAGAATGGCAAAGCCCCCGGCCCGGTCACCGCGACCGTCCGCGAAGACAACGCGGAAGCGCCGGAGGCCGTGCGCGGCGAAACCCGTCCCCTTTGCCTCTATCCGCAAGTCGCGCGGGCGGACGGCGACGGGTTCGCCTGCCAGTGAACCAAGGCGGGGCGCGGTCCGACCGCGCCCCCGACCTACCCGTGCAGCGCGACGGCGCGTGGGGCGGCGAGCTTCACCGGCGCGTGGTTGCAGAACACGATGATCGTGTCGCCGTTCTCGATCGCCTGAAACCCGCGCTCACGCACTTCTCCCAGGAACCTGTCCCGGCCGACGATGCGGTCGATATCGCTCAGACGGCGCTTGATGACGCCGCCGGAGGTGGCTGTGGTGGAGGAAAAGGCTGCGGACAGCCATGTGTCGGGGCTCTGCGGCGGGATGAGATCTGTCATGGATTAACCATGGCCGAGTCGCGGTGAATCCCCGGTTAACGTGGCTCCAGAGGTTTCTTGAACCCCGCATGGGTCGCATCGAACCCGAGGCGCTCATAGAACCGATGCGCATCCGTCCGCGCGGCGTTCGAGGTGAACTGCATCAGCACCGCCCCCGCCGCCCGCGCCCGGTCCTCGGCATCCGCCATCAGCGCGGCCCCGATCCCCTGCCCCCGCAAGTCCGACCGCACCCGCACCGATTCCACCTGCGCCCGGATCGGTGTGGACGGCGAAACGAGATGCAGGATGCTGAGTTGGTAACAGGCAACGACCGCACCCCCGTCCAGCCCGACGACCAGCTGCGTGGTCCCGTCCGCGATCATGGCAAGGTACTGCGCGACCGGATCGGCCTCCACCGGCTCCGGCGATCCCGGCGCGCGGTCTTCCATCAGGAGCTCCATAACCGCCGCCACATCGTCAGGCCGCGCTGCACGAAAGACGATGTTCACAGGGCGGCCTTGAGGAACGCGGCGATCCGCTCCGCGTCCTTCTCCCCCGGCGCGCTTTCGACACCGGACGACACGTCCACCTGCCGCGCGCCCGTGAGCTTCGCGGCCAGCGCCACGTTCTCCGGCGTCAGCCCTCCGGCCAGCATCCACGGCACCGTCCAGTGCCGCCCCTGCAACAGCCGCCAGTCGAAGGCGAGCCCGTTGCCGCCGGGAAGCTCCGCCTCCTTCGGCGGCTTGGCATCCACGAGGATCTGATCGGCCACGCCCGCGTAATCGTCGATCCGCGCAAGGTCCGCAGCCTCCGCGATCCCCACCGCCTTCATCACCGGAAGGCCGTAGCGCGAACGGATTTCCGCCACCCGTTCCGGTGTCTCGCCCCCGTGAAGCTGCAGCATGTCGAGCGGCACCCGCGCCGTGATCTCGTCCAGCAGCGCGTCGTCCGCGTTCACGACGAGCGCGACCTTCGCCACGCCCGGCGGCACTTCGGCGGCCAGCGCGGCGGCGGTCGCGACGTCCACGTTGCGCGGCGATTTCGGAAAGAACACGAAACCCACGTAACGCGCCCCCGCCTCGACGGCGGCCGCCACATGCCCGGGCTCGCGCAGCCCGCAGATTTTCACTCGGATGTCACTCATGGCGGTGTGCTTACCGCCCGTCCTCCAGAAGCGCCAGCACCTCGTCGCGCGGACCGGCCTTCTCACGCTTGAGGTCCTGAACCTCGCTCGCGAGCTTGACGGCGGCGGACTTGGCGCGGCGCCCTTCGGCCCGGATCTTGTGCTCGCGGAACCATTCCCAGACGAAGCCGATCATCACGCCCGCGATAATCGCCATGAAGATCACGACGAACAGCGGCAGGTTCACGGTCCAGCTCCAGCCAAGGAACCCGGCCATCTCGGTCGGCAGGATGCGCAGTTCGACGATGTTGCGGTTGGCCAGGGCGACGGTGATAAGCACCACGGCCAGCGCAGCGAGAAACGCGTAGCGAATGTATCGCATGGGTGAGAGCCTTTCAGTTCCCGTTCAGACGGTCGCGCAGAAGCTTGCCGGTCTTGAAGAAAGGCACGTGCTTCTCTTCCACATCAACCGATTCACCCGTGCGCGGGTTCCGCCCCACTCTGGCATCCCGCTGCTTGACGGAAAAGGCGCCGAAACCGCGCAACTCGACCCGGTCGCCCCGCGCCATCGCCTCGATCACCTCTTCGAAGATGGTGTTCACGATGCGCTCGACATCACGCTGGTAGAGATGCGGATTCTCGTCCGCGATCTTCTGAATGAGCTCCGACCGGATCATCCCGTCATCCCCCCCGAAGGACTGTGTGGCGTTTGTTGGCAGCACGCCTCTAGTGCCCTGACTATAGGGGGAAACTCGGCTTGCGGAAACAGGCTTGGCTGGTGGTCGCCGGGAAATATGGCGGCAATCTGCCGGGTTTTTCATGTAAAACCCGTCTGTTAGGCAGCTCTGGCGCCAAAAATACGCGCACGCAGCACGCGAGGGCCAATGTTAGCACCCGATGATTCGGGGGCGGTCAGGGGGTGCAGAACCGCTCCGCCGCGTCGCGGCTCAGGGCCGCGCGGGCCGATAAGGGACATCCATCGCTTTCGGCCCGCCCCGCCCTTATCGTTGCGCCCGGTCCCGGCTTCACGCTATAGCTCCCACATGACTGGTATCATAAACGAACGGGTGCCTGCCGCCCTGCGAATTACCGCCCCGGCCTGATCACAGGGCCGGGTACGCGTCGCCGTGTTCGCATTTCCAACCAGTCGAGGTCTTCCATGACATCCGCATTCCCCATGCTGCATTTCCTTTGCGGCAAAGCCGCTTCCGGTAAATCCACCCTTGCCGCCCGTTTGGGCAACGCGCCCCGGACCATCGTCCTGTCCGAGGACGCATGGCTGTCGGCGCTTTACGGCGACCAGATGACCACGCTGGCCGATTACGTCGCCTGTGCGGAACGCCTGCGCGGCATCATCGCGCCCCACTGCGTGACGCTTCTCTCAGCCGGAGTGTCGGTGGTGCTGGATTTCCCGGCGAACACGCGTGAGACGCGGCGATGGATGCGGCGCATTGTCCGGGACACCGATGCAAGTCACATCATGCACGTGCTCGACGTTGCCGATGAGGTGGCCCGCGACCGAGCGATGGCACGCAATCGGCAAGGGGCGCATCCCTTCACCCTGACCGAGGCTCAGTTCGACCGGCTTCTCGCCCATTTCGATCCGCCGTCACCGGATGAAGGGTTCACCCTGAAGCATCACACCGCGCCCTGACCCAAACGAAAACGGCCCCGGATCGCTCCGGGGCCGTTTCCAATCTCTGCAGCTTCAGGCGAGACGACTTATTCGTCGTCCTTCTTGAGCGCAGCGCCGAGGATGTCGCCGAGCGAAGCACCGGAGTCGGACGAACCGAACTGTTCCACGGCTTCTTTCTCTTCGGCGATCTCGCGGGCCTTGATCGACAGGCCCAGACGACGCGACTTGCTGTCGACGTTGGTCACGCGCACATCAAGGTGGTCACCGACCTGGAAGCGCTCGGGGCGCTGCTCGGCACGGTCACGCGACAGGTCGGAGCGGCGGATGAAGGACTTCATGCCTTCGTATTCCACTTCGATCCCGCCGTCCTCGATGGCCGACACGGTCACGGTGATGATCTGGCCGCGCTTCACGCCGCCCACCGCTTCGGCGAACGGATCACCGTCGAGCGACTTGATCGAGAGCGAGATACGCTCTTTGTCCGTGTCCACTTCGGTAACGACGGCTTTGACCACGTCGCCCTTGTGGAACTGTTGGATGGCTTCTTCGCCACGCTGGTCCCACGAGATGTCCGACAGGTGAACCATGCCGTCGATGTCGTTGTCGAGGCCGATGAACAGACCGAATTCGGTGATGTTCTTGACTTCGCCTTCGACCTGCGTGCCCTCGGGGTGCGTTTCTGCAAACACTTCCCACGGGTTGCGCATGGTCTGCTTGAGACCCAGCGAAACGCGACGCTTCGCCTGGTCGATCTCGAGAACCATGACCTCGACCTCTTGCGAGGTGGACACGATCTTGCCCGGATGGACGTTCTTCTTGGTCCACGACATTTCCGAGACGTGGACGAGGCCTTCGACACCAGGCTCCAGCTCCACAAACGCACCGTAATCGGTGATGTTCGTGACGCGGCCCTTGTGGACCGACTCGAGCGGGTACTTGGCAGCGACCAGATCCCACGGATCTTCCTGAAGCTGCTTCATGCCGAGCGAGATGCGGTGCGTCTCTTTGTTGATCTTGATGACCTGGACGTTGATCGTCTCGCCGATCGAGAGGATCTCGGACGGGTGGTTCACACGGCGCCAGGCCATGTCGGTGACGTGCAGCAGGCCATCGACGCCGCCGAGGTCGACGAATGCGCCGTACTCGGTGATGTTCTTGACCACGCCTTCCACGGTGTCGCCCTCGGTCAGCTTGCCGATGACTTCGGCACGCTGCTCGGCGCGGCTCTCTTCAAGGATCGCACGACGCGAGACAACGATGTTGCCACGGCGACGGTCCATCTTGAGGATCTGGAACGGCTGCTTGAGACCCATCAGAGGGCCAGCGTCGCGCACGGGGCGCACATCGACCTGCGAGCCGGGCAGGAACGCCACGGCGCCGCCGAGATCGACGGTGAAGCCGCCTTTGACACGACCGAAGATCGCGCCCTCGACGCGGTTCTCGTCGGCATAGGCTTTTTCCAGGCGGTCCCAGGCTTCTTCGCGGCGGGCCATCTCGCGCGAGATGACGGCTTCGCCACGGGCGTTTTCGGCAGCACGCAGGTAAACCTCGACTTCGTCGCCGACGGAAATGTCGGGCGCTTCACCAGGGTTTGCGAATTCCTTGAGGTCGACGCGGCCTTCCATCTTGTAGCCGACGTCGATGATGGCTTGGCCGGCTTCGACGGCGATGACCTTGCCTTTGACAACCGAACCTTCGTCCGGGGTGTCCATTTCGAGGCTTTCGTTAAGGAGGGCCTCGAATTCCTCCATAGATGCATTGGCGCTCATAAGCGGTGTCTAGTCCTTTACAGTTCTATTCGGGCCGCACGGTTGTCTCCGCGGGTCTTTCATGGGTTTCGCGACAGGACCCGCAAAACAAAGAGGGCCGGTTGCCCGACCCTGCTCGCTCTTCGGCTGCGGCTTAACGCCTGTCTGGGCGCGCGTATATGCGCCATGGGCGCTTTTGGCAAGGGTGAACCCGCGCGCGCAGCCGCCCCCGCGGGCGGTCTTTGGCCGTCCGCACCCGCGCCGGGCGCGTATGACAAATCGTATGTACACTGTGTGCACACGATGTGCACAGGAGTCATACGCCGGATTTTGCCGGTCCCTGCCCCTGTCCGGGGCTTCCCAAGGCGCGCCGTTTGCGGGCAGACTGCGCCCCGATGGAACGCCGATGACCGACACGCCCGACACCCTCAGACCGCTTCTCGCCCGCGCGGAAACCGCGCTCAACGCGGGCCGGTTCGACGACATGCACGCGGCCCTCGACGCGGCCTTCGCCATCGACCCCGGATGCCTCGCGGGCCTGTGGACCTATACCTATGGCACCCGTTTCGCAGCGCACGATGCCGTCCTTGAAAGGATCGAGTCCTACGCCCGCCAACCGGGCCTCGCGCCCCCCTTACGCGCCCAGCTTTTGTTCATGCGCGCCAAGGCGTTAGACGATCTCGGACGCCATGCGGAGACCTTTGAGGTCGTGCTTGAGGCCAATGAAACAAAGGGCGCCACCTTCGACACCCCGGCGATAACGGCCCTGACCCACCGGCTCATCACGGCGGTCCGCGCGGCCCCCGATATCCGCCTGAACGCCCAAGGCCCGCGCATGATCTTCGTCCTCGGAATGCCCCGCTCCGGCACCTCGCTCATCGCGCAGATGCTGGGGGCGCATCCCGCGATCACCAACCTCGGCGAACGTGTCGCCCTCGGCCCCGCGCTGGAGCGGCGGCAGACCGGCGCGAACCCCCACCTCGCCTTCCTCGACGGGATTGACCAGGCCCGGCTCGAAACCGCCCGCGCCCGCTATCTCGACGGGGTGCCGGAGGCGGGGATTTTCGTCGACAAGATGCCCGAGAACTACCTGTTCGCCTGGGCGATCCCGATGCTCTTTCCCGACGCGCTGATTCTGCATATGCGCCGCGACAGGCTCGCAACCTGTTGGTCTTGCTACAAAAATGACTTCCGCGAGGGGCACCGCTACAGCTATGACTGGGCCGACCTGACCGCGCAGTACGACCGCCACCTCAACCTGTGCGCCCTCGGACGCGAGCGGGCCGGAGAGGCGTGGCACGAGGTCTCGCTCGACCGGCTGACCGCCCACCCGGAACAGGTGCTGACCCCGATCCTCGCCGCCCTCGGCCTTAGCTGGGACGCGGCCTGCGCCGCGCCAGAACGGGCCGGCGGCGCGATGCCGACCCTGTCCAAATGGCAGGTGCGCCAAGGCATCGACCCGGCAATGGCACAGGGCTGGCGGGCCTATGAACCGATGATCCGCGCGCGGCTCGAGGGGGCGAGGTGATCTCGCACCACCACCGGACGATCTTCGTCCATATCCCGAAATGCGGCGGCCAGAGCGTCGAGCAAGCGTTTCTCGATGACCTCGGCCTCACATGGGCGCAGCGCGCGCCGCTCGTCCTCGGTCGCAACCTGCCGGGCGGCGCCGGTCCGCCCCGGCTCGCCCACCTGAGCGCGGCGGACTACACCCGCCACCACTTCGTGACGCCCGAAATGTGGCGCGACTATTTCACCTTCGCCGTGGTGCGCGATCCCGTCGCCCGCGCCATGTCGCTGTTCAACCACCTTGCCCCGGTCGCGACGCTCGACGCGTTCGTGCACGACTGGCTGCCAGAGCAATTCGCGCTCGCCCCGGCCTACGAGGCCTCAAAGCACGGCAACCCCGGCAAGTATCATTTCGTGCGCCCGCAAACCGACTTCGTCACGACTGCGGAGGGCGCGATCCTGCCCGACAGGATCATCCGGCTGGAAGACCTCGCAACGGTCTGGCCCGAGGTCCAGTCCAACGCCCGGTTCGCCGCCTCCCTGCCCCACCGCAATGCGAGCGGGTCCGGCGTGACGACCCGCGACCTGTCACAACGCGGCGTCGACGCGATCGCGGCCCTCTACCAAAGGGATTTTGAAACATTCGGCTATGATCCGGGCGTCCGCCGGCCCACGACCCGGATGCACCCGTTCCGCCGCGTCTTCACGCGTCTCAGCAGAGGGTCCTGACGGCCCCCCCTTCTCTGTTCTCCAAATACTTCGGGGGTGCGGGGGCAGCGCCCCCGCCCGGGTCGCCCGGCGCAGCCGGGCGAAGCCCTCAGCCGCGCGCCTTGGTCACGACGGCGATGGCGGCCGCGACCGCCTCGTCGATGGACATATGGCTGGTGTCGATGGTCACGGCATCATCCGCCGGTTTGAGCGGGGCAGTCGCACGGGTCCGATCCCGCTCGTCCCGCGCCCGGACGTCCGCCAGCACGCTGTCGTAGCCCGCGTCATGGCCCGTTTCGAGCAACTCCTTGTGGCGCCGCACGGCACGAACCTCGGGGCTGGCGGTGACGAACAGCTTTGCGGGTGCTTCCGGGCAGATCACGGTCCCGATGTCGCGCCCGTCCAGAACCGCGCCGCCATCGCGCATCGCGAAGGCACGCTGGAAATCTACGAGCGCCTCGCGCACATCCGCCTCAACCGCCACGCGGCTCGCCGCCTGAGCTACCTGCGGGGTGCGCAGGCCCAGCGCGTCGAGGTCCTCGGCGCTCAGCGACCGCGCCACGTCCAGCGGCTCTTCGCCGTCGAGCACCCGCTTGCCCACCGCGCGGTAGATCAGCCCCGTATCCAGATGCGCAAAGCCGAAATGCGCCGCGACCGCGCGCGATATCGTGCCCTTGCCCGCCGCGGCAGGTCCGTCGATGGCGACTGTGAACCCCAAGTTGCTATACCTCGCTCGTCTCTGGTCGCCTTTTGAAGAAACTCGCGACGAGGAGCAAGATCGAGACCGGCAACAGGCCCCATTTCGCCAGGGTAAACGTGCTGGCCCAGGCCACGACCGCAGGGTCGAGTCCCTCGGGACCGACGAGGAGCAGCCGCGTCACCAGCGTATTCTCTGCAAGGTCGGCAGCCCCCATGAGGACCGGCACCACCGCCAGAACGCGCCAGACCCCACCGGCGATCCAGAGGCCGTAGCCGAAAGAAAGCGCAAACAGGATCGGCACCGCCCGGTCCCAACTGCGCGAGACCTTTGCATAGGCGTCCGGAAAGCCCGGATCGGCAGTGGTGAGAAGCGTGGTCAGGTCTGCGGTGTCGTAGCCGGTGGCGCGCAGATCCGGGATCGCTGCGCCATTCGCAAGCGCCATCATCGGCGGGCCGACGACCGCCACGAGGAGGACATAGACCACCAGCGTCACCGCCAGCAGTCCCCAGAACACCATTCTGCGCGTCATCCCGTCGCCTCCACCATTCCCCGTTCGGATCACGATAGCAGCGACACGCCCGGCGCACAGCATGATCTTCGCAATGGGGCTTAGTCGCCCGTGCGCGAGATCTGTGCCCCGAGGCCCGCCATGAGCGGCTCGAAGATCGGAAAGGACGTGGCGATGGGCTCACCGTCGTCGATGCTCACCGGGTTTTGCGCGCCGAAACCCAGGACCATGAAGCTCATCGCGATCCTGTGGTCGAGCCGCGCGGCTGCGGTGCCGCCCCCCGGCACGCCGTCTGGCCCCATGCCATGAACAGTCATGTAATCCTCGCCCTCCTCGACGGTGATCCCGTTGGCCTCAAGCCCCCGCGCCATCGCGTCGATCCGGTCGCTTTCCTTCACGCGCAGTTCCTTGACGCCGACCATCTCGGTCTTGCCGGTGGCGAAGGCAGCAACGACGGAGAGAACCGGGTATTCGTCGATCATGGAGGCCGCGCGGTCCTCGGGCACACGGATGCCCTTCATGTCGGGCGAAAAGCGCGCGCGCAGGTCGGCGACCGGTTCGCCGCCCTCCTCGCGCATGTTCTCATAGGTCAGGTCCGCGCCCATCTCGATCAGCGTGGCGAACAGCCCCGCGCGGGTCGGGTTCAGGCCGATGTTCGGGACCAGCACGTCCGAGCCGGGAACAATCAAAGCGGCGCAGACCGGGAACGCCGCCGAGGAAGGGTCGCGCGGCACGGCAATGGTCTGCGGTTTCAGCTCCGGCTGGCCGGTGAGCGTGATGACGCGGCCCTCGTCGGTATCTTCGACCGACAGCGCAGCGCCGAACCCCGCCAGCATCCGCTCGGTGTGGTCGCGCGTCGCCTCGGCCTCGATCACAACGGTTTCGCCGGGTGCGTTGAGACCTGCGAGCAGCACGGCGGATTTCACCTGCGCCGAGGCCATCGGGGTGCGGTAACGCACCGGCACCGGGTTTCGCGCACCGACTACCGTCATCGGAAGCCGCCCGCCGGTGCGCCCGAAGCTTTGCGCGCCGAACAGCGCGAGCGGGTCGGTCACACGGCCCATGGGGCGCGAGCGGAGCGAGGCGTCGCCGGTGAAGGTCGCGGTGATCGGCGAGGTCGCCATGCAGCCCATGATGAGCCGGACGCCGGTCCCGGCATTGCCGCAGTCGATCACGTCCTCCGGCTCGGCGAAGCCGCCGACGCCAAATCCATGCACGCGCCACGCCCCGTCGCCTAGCCGCTCGACGTCGGCGCCGAAGGCGCGCATCGCGGCGGCGGTGGCGAGCACGTCCTCGCCCTCAAGAAGCCCGGAGATCTGCGTCTCGCCCACGGCCATCGCGCCAAGGAGCAGCGAGCGGTGACTGATCGACTTGTCGCCCGGCACCTGCGCCGTGCCGGTCAACGGACCGGAGGCGTGGCTGGTCATGGGAATAGGGTCACCGTGTCCGGACATGGAGCTCTCCAACTTGGGTTCACGGGCTGATAGCGCACCCGCCCGGACCCGTCCACGCCGTTTGCGGCAAGCGGCTCAGACGCGGCGGAACGTGAGGTAATGGGGCACCCGCCCCTCGCGCAGCGCCTTTTGTTCGTAGCGGGTGGACAGCCAGTCGTCCCAGGGCTCGCGCCAGTCGCCGGGCCGCTCGGCCAGCCAGTCGAACCCGGCCTTCGGCACTTCTTCGAGCGTCTGGCGCACATAGTCGGGAATGTCGGTCGCCACCCGGAACTCGGCCCCCGGCTTGAGCACGCGGTGGAGCGGCTCCAGATGTTCGGGCGTGACGAACCGACGGCGGTGGTGGCGGGCCTTGGGCCAAGGGTCAGGGTAGAGCAGGAACGCCTTGGAGATCGAGCCGTCAGGGAGCACGTCGAACAGATCGCGCGCATCGCCGGGATGCACCCGGACGTTGGTGGCATCGGACTGGCGCAGTTTGCCCAGGAGCATCGCGACGCCGTTGATGAACGGCTCGCAGCCGATGAGGCCCACATCCGGGTTCGCCTCGGCCTGGTGGACGAGGTGTTCGCCCCCGCCGAAGCCGACCTCCAGCCAGACATCACGCTCGCCGAACAGCGCGGCGAGGTCGAGTGGCGTGCGGTCGGGGTTTTCTTCCCAGTCCACCGGACCGGAGGAGAGGTGCGGCAGATCTTCGTCCAGATAGGCCTGCTGGCTGCCGCGCAGGCCCTTGGCCTTGAACCGGCCGTAGAAATTGCGCCACGGCGCGCCGCTCTTGTGTCTCGTCTCGCTCATGGCCCGCGCATACCCCCAGCCGGGGCGCGGATCAACCTGTTCCCATGCGCACATAACCTGCTTGAAAATGTCGGATGGTGCGTATCGTCGCGATGACGCATGACGGGTCCATCGCCTTTATGGGCCTCAAACACAGGATGAAGACAATGAACGCACAGACCCTTTCTTACGCCGCGCCGCTGGCGCGTGTCCTCCTCGCCGCGATGTTCATCATCTCGGGTCTTCAGAAGATCACCGGCTATGCCGGCACGCAGGGCTACATGGAGGCGATGGGCGTGGCCCCGTGGCTCCTCCCCCTCGCCATCCTCGTTGAAGTGGGCGGCGGCATCGCCCTTCTCCTGGGCTGGCAGGCCCGCACGGCGGCCTTCCTGCTCGCGGGCTTCTCGATCGTGTCCGGGCTGCTCTTCCACCTCGTGCCGTCCTTCGGGATGGAAGACGCGATGGCCGCGCAGGCGCAGGTGATCTCGTTCATGAAGAACGTCACCATCGCGGGCGGGATGCTGATGGTCGTGGCGTTCGGGCCGGGCAAGCTGTCGGTCACGCGCCGCGACGCGGCCCTAGTGCCCGCGGAGTGATGTCGCCCGGGCTTGCGCCCGGTCGATCCGGGCGGGGGGAGGCCAGCCTCCCC
>NZ_DGCP01000003.1:0-108763 GCF_002384975.1 Maritimibacter sp. UBA3975 | reverse complement strand
TCCGAAAAGGTGGGACCACTTCACAGAGCTGGTCATATTTGTCACCGCATCTCACCGCGGGGGAAGAGGAGGCGGCCAAAGATCTGCCCCATCTTCGACGGGCTGCGGCGCACGAACAGGATCGGGTCGCGCTTGAGGTCGGCCACCATCGCGTGATTGCCGGTGGCGCGCAGACCCCAGCTCAGAACCGGCACCCAGACTTTGAATGCGCCCAAGGCGTCGGCATTGGGATACATCAGCCCAACCTGAAGCGGGCGATGATGCGACCAGTGGCGGCGCACATATTCCGCGGGCTCACGCAGGAATTCCGGCGACTGGTCGGGCATGGCCTTGGACACATAGAGCCGGTCCACGATTGGAGCGAGCAGCCACAGCCGCCAGCCGAAGTGGCCGTAGTTCACGATCCGCGGCTGGCCCGCGCGCACATTCACCGGCGACGAGACGCCCGCGTTGACCGGCCTGTCATCCGTCAGCCCGTTGGTGGCAAGGAAGGCGCGTTCGACCAGAGCAAGCTCCTCGGGGTGGAGCGACACTTCTTCCTCGGGGCCCTGTGCGGGCGTGGCGGGGAAAAGCGGCTCATCCTCACGTCCGAAGTAGCGCTTCGCGACCTCCGCATTGCTCTTTGCCGTCTCCGCCACGATCCGCTCCGACAGGTCCGGGGTCAGATACCACGGCTTCGTCATCGGCAGGCCGCGTTCCTCGCGCCATGCCTGAAGCCCTGTCGTCACCGTCTCGATAAAGGTGAAATAGGCATCGCGGTTCTTGAACTCGCGCGTGTTGTACATGCGGATCAGCTCGACATGCGCTGTCGAAAGTCGCGCGGAATTGGCCTGCAGCCCCTCCGGCTGGGGCAAATCGAGCAGCATGGGCAGGTTCGTCACATGCGCGAAATCGGTGAGCAGATCGCCACCCTCGAAAGCCTCCTTGCCAAACAGCCGCGCAGTCACGTTGTTCGCCCCGATGGCCTCCGCCCAGGCATCGAGCGGATTGCGGTAGTCGAGCCGCTCGCGCGTCACTTCGTCGGCGAGCCATGCCTCGAACGACACGTCCACCCGGCCCACAGCCCCGCCCGCGACGAACTCGGCATATTGCGCGTTGGCCCATTCGTCCTGACGGCGCAGGTAACAGACCATCTCCACCGGGTAGTCCGAGAAATACTGCGCGATTTTCACCGCGTTGCGTTGCAGGAAAAACGCCTCGCTCGACAGAACGATGGTGTGGATCTTGCCCCCGGCCAGCGCCAGCCCCCGTTCGATATGTGCCTTCGGCCCGGCGGCGTTCTGCACGGCGGCGCGCGTGAACTCGGAATGCCCCGCCTGCTTGTGTGGGCGCACCGTCTGCCAGAACAGGCCGACCTCGGGATACCACACGCCTTCGCGCAGAAGCGCCGGGCGGTTCGTTTCCATCAGGTGCTGGATATAGGTCGAGCCGGTCTTGGTCGCGCCGATATGAACGATGATGCGGGGCTTTGTCGCCGGTGCGGCGGCCCGCTTCCTCGCCGTTTGCACGCGGTCGTTTCGGGCATACCTGTTCAGAGCGCAGTGCAGATCCGCATCCACCTTGTTCGTTGGTGGGGCTAACATTGTTTGCATGAAGGTTTTTTGATCGATCGGGTGCAGCCCGGTTGCGGCGCGAAGGATTTCATTCTGCCCCGAACGAACAGCTGCAATGATCAACCCGAACGCACCCGAAACGATGTGCGCATCCCGGCCGGCGACAGCCGTCGCGTCGAAATCAGTCGAGGACATGTCACACGTGTCCAGAGTTCTTCGAATGCGCTCCAGAAACCCTTCGAGAGCCTTGCCTCCTTTCTTCCTGTAGTACTCGTAGGCGCCTCGCAGAAACATCTGGACGATGAATTGGGACAATTGAAACGCTAGGTGCGGTCTCAAAGGCGAAGCGGCATCAATCGCGCCGCGTTCTGCTAGCGTTTGAGTGGCGGATTCGAAGTTATTGAGCATTTGCTCGAAGTCTTTCGGTCCGTGCTCGCGTCGTGCCGTTGACGCCGGTCGCACGCGATACATCGTTACCGGACAGGTGGTGAGGCTTAGTCTGCGTGCATTTGCGAGTGACTTGACTAGGAATGCGCGTTCTTCCCACTGCGGCGTGACAAACCGAATGTCGTTTTCATTTAGCCACTCGCGGCGATAGAGCCATGTCCAAAAGTGTCGGTTATGTAGAATGTGCGGGCTTTCCGCATAGGTTGTCTGGCCAATGAATTCATTGAAGTTTTGCTCGGTGCGATCATTGCGCAGGTCTATTTGCGTGTTTGTCTCGTCGAAGATTGCCTCGCCGACCTTTTTGCCACGCACCATGTCTGAGCCGTTGGCCTCTGCGGTTTCGACCAGTGTCGCGAGAGCCCGCGGATTGGAGATCCAGTCATCTCCGTCAATGAACCAAACGTAGTCGCCCCGCGCCACATCCAGCGCCTTGTTGCGCGCGAACCCCTGTCCCACGTTCTTGTCGAGCACGATGGGTCGGATACGTGCATCTGATTTCGCCAGCCGGTCGATGATCGTCTGCGACCCGTCGGGCGAGACGTCGTTCACCGGGATGATCTCGATCTCGCGCAGGGTCTGGCGCTGGACCGAGCGGATGCAGTCCTCGATATAGGCCTCGACCCCGTGGACCGGGATGATGACCGAGACCTTCGGATCGGCCGGTGCCTCCGCCACGGTTTCGGGCAGAGAATACGGCCGGTGCGCCTCGATGAAGTCGAGCGCGTCCTCCACCTGCGAGGGCACCGCGCAACCGGGCACGTGGTAGATCGTGTACCAAACGTAGAAGGCGTGGAAGATATCCTCGAGCGTGCGGGTCCGGTGGCGGTGGGGGATCGCCTGCCGGTCGTCCGTCAGGCCCCAGCCCGCGTAGAACGGCACGCCGAAGGTCACCACCTTCTTGCCGGCGAACAGCGCCTCCAGCCCCATCTGGCTCGTGCCGACATAGACCGTATCGACCATGTCGAAGACCGTGTAGGGGTTCACCGGATCGGTCAGGATCACGACACGCTCGGTGCTTTTCAAATGGGTGTAGTAGCCGGTCCTCGTGGACTTCTCCCAGCTCGAATCCGGGTGAGTCTTGACGATGATCTGGGCGTCCGGGTTCTCGCGGAGCGCGGTGAACAGCATCTCCTCAAACGCCGCTTCGTCGACCTTGCCGTAGACGGTCGACGCATCGGCATAGGCCTGGTCGCAGACCAGCACGCGCCGGGCGTAACCACCGGGGAGGGTCGGCGCCTCCATCGGCTGTGCGTTGTATTTGGAGATGCGCCGCGCCACCATCCGGTCAATCAGCCCGCGTGCGCGCTTGCGTTCCTCGTCCGTCAGCTCCAGGTCGCTGTTCAGTCTTTGGATCAGACGGTTGGGATAATCAGCCATGAAGTAGTGGCTCATGTCGTCATAAACGTAGCCGAGCGCGGCATACTGCGGATTGCCTTCCCGGAACGCGTGTGACCAGCTGTGGGTGGTCGCCAGAAACCCGACTTCCATGAAGACGGGGGCAGCACCGCTCGGCATCATGTTCAGGAGTTTGACAGCACCCTTATGGGACGTTGCCTTGTCAGAAAAGATGGTTCCAAAAAGGAAGTATTGCTCTGCCTGTTCTGCCGCCTGTCCGTCGAACCCAGAAACATTAGGCATGAGTAATGGAAGGTTCGCGGCGAACTTGGTCTCAAGGTTTTCGGTCAAAAGACCGATCGTGCTCTTCCCGCGACGGACCGAGAGGACATGCTCGCGGATATCTCGGCTGCTATCGAATTCCACCTGGCGCGTGTCGAGCAATCTGAAAAAGCTCGTCAACGCTTCAAAATGATCGGACATGGCTTAGTGCCCTCCGCGGGCTGAATCCTGGATCGGAAGCGGCCGTTGAATCATGTCCCAAAGCCTCACTTGGCGCACGTGCTCTGGTCGGGGTGCCGCTCGGTTCGGCCCCCGTTCAACGGCTTCAAAGAAAAGATCTTCCCAACCTGCGTGAACAATCTCATTTGAGAACCGCGAGACGAACATCTCACGTGCGCGTCTTCCCATCTTCTCGCGCAATTCTTGGTCGGCCATGAGAGTGCGCAAGTCGTCGGCCAATGAACCCAATTCTTCTCCACCAGAAGAAAGAAAACCGTTCTCCCCGTGTCGGATTTGGGACCGTAGGCCACGGCAGGCACCATATGCCACACTAGGCAGGCCGTGCGCGCTCGCTTCGCAAAGCGTGAGTCCAAAACCTTCAAAGAGGGACGCTGTCGCAAAAATATTTGCTGCCAAATACTCGGGGTAGGGGTCTTTCAATGCGCCCACGAAGTCCACACGATCTTTTACTCTGCATTTTCGTGCGAGCCGGCGAAGCTTTCCCATTTCGGGTCCATCGCCAACGATGCGAAGCCGCCACTCGGGGAACTCGGACGCGAGGCCCGCAAAAACTTCAATCAGACGCTGTGTGTTCTTCGGCGGTACGAGCCTAGACACGGTGACAATCGTGCGACCGGCTTGTGGTGGTGGCTGCGGCGCGCCTGGGTCAGGTTCGCGTATCGTATTGGGCACAACACGGATGCGGTCCTGTAGGCCTTTGGGCAATGTGGCACGAAACTCGTCAGAAATCATATGGATCAGAGTTGCGCCGGACATAATGATTATGCGTTCGTCTCTGCCAAAAGTTCCGAGCGACTGCGGCAAGGCTGGGTCGCAATGCTCTGACAAGACGAGAGGTAGATTCAGGTCGAAAGCGCAGCGTACATAACGCAGGAACGCGCGGTTCAGGTGCAGGCCCACCATCAGGTCTAGGCCTTGCTTCGCGACAACGTCCACCATTTCCAAGTGAGCCGTTTCGTCGTCTTTTTCGCGTAAGTGGATGATTGGAATGCCTTCAGCCAAAGGCCAAAGCGATGCACCGACCTTATCGTCGAAGGTGAACACCACGACGCTGTGACCGCGCTCGTGCATCGAGTTCGCCATCATATGTCCCACGTTCTCAGTGCCACCTCGACCCTTGGTGATCCAGGGGATGAAGAAACCGATACGCAACCGATCCCGAGTGGGTCCTCCAACAGTCGCCATTGGGCATTTCCTTCTTTGACCGCCGAGTTGCTGCCGTAGTTCTTCTGGATAAGCGGTGAACGGCTCTCAAACCTATTTGAGCGAGAGGCGAGAGCAGTTCGGTCTCATCGTGAAAGGACTTGCTCTGAAATGGATATGGTCTTCAGCATGTACTCCCGACACTTTTTGATTTGACCTGCCTGAAAGGGAAGGTGTCTGGGCTGGAACACCTTTCACAATCGCCGGCGCACGTCAATCTGGCGACAGGTGTTGCAAGTGAAGGTTGGCGCGTTGGATTTCTGATTCGGAGGAAATCTGAAGTATTGAGTGGTTCTGGTGTGGCAGAAACTGTGGCATTTAGCCGGCCAAAGGTTCCCTTTCGTTCCCCTTTTTTCCTCAAACTGCGTGTCCCTGAATGTCCTCAGCGCCTTGCTAATTCGTTGATTAAAAAAGATAATATTTTGGAGCGGGTGAAGGGAATCGAACCCTCGTCGTCAGCTTGGGAAGCTGCTGCTCTACCATTGAGCTACACCCGCGTGACGGCTGAGATACGGCGCGCGGCGGGGTCCGTCAAGAGGGCGTCAGCAGGGGCCGGGGGTGCCGTCGGGCATTGTCGCACCGCACAGGCGGGCATCGGTAAAGTCCGTGTCTTTCACCGTCGCGCCCGTCAGGTCGGCGCCGGTAAGGATCGTCGAGACGAAGCGTGCGCCTGTCAGATCCGCACCGGCCAATGTGGCGCCTTCCAGAACCGCGCCCGTGAAGTCCGCCCCGGAAAGGGTGCAGCCGGACAGGTCGGTGTTCTTGAGGAGCGCGCTGGTGAAGACCGCGCCTTTGGCCGAGCAGCCGGACATTGTCGCATCCGTGAACAGGGCGCTTTTGAAATTCGCTCCGTCGAAGGTGCTGCCGGACAGGTCGGCCTCGCCAAGGAACGCGCCTGAGAAATCCGAGCCTGCGTAGTCGTTGCCCGACAGGTCTGCGCCCTTCAGCATCGCGCTGGAAAAGTCCTCTGCCTGCACAAGGCCGGGCAGGGTCAGGGCGAGGGCGAGGGCGATGGTGCGCATGGTTGGCTCCTGTATCGGACCGGGCCAGTTTTCCGCCAAACCGGACCGCTGGCAAGTCTCCTAGCTGCGCCGCCTGCGCCGACGTCCGCCTTCACCCCCGCCGCCGGTGTTGTAGTCGACCTCCGGCAGCGGCACGAGTGCGCGCAGGATGGGGAAGGGGTCGGCGGCGTTCGGCATGGCCGTCGCGGCGACGAAATGCTCCTGAAACCGCGGCTCGACCGCCGTTTCGATCTTTTCGATCTGGCGCACCAGTCCTTCGATCTCGCGCCGCGCGTCGCGGTTGAGAAGCGCGATGCGCGCTCCGGTGCCGGCCGCGTTGCCTGCGCTCGTAACCTTCTCGAGCGGACAGTCCGGAATCATGCCCAGGACCATCGCGTGTTTCGGTGAGATATGCGCCCCGAAGGCCCCGGCGAGGACCACGCGGTCAACGTGGTCCACCCCGCGTTTGTCCATGAGCAGCCGGGCACCCGCATATAGCGCGGCCTTGGCCATCTGGATCGCGCGGATATCGCCGTTGGTGACGGTGATCTTGCGTTCGTTATCTTCCCACAGGACATAAGACCACGTCCGCCCTTCCGCGATGCAGCGTGGCGTGCCCACGGCCTCGGGCGAGCCGATCAGGCCGGTCGCGTCCACGATGCCTGCCATACGCATTTCGGCCACGACCTCGATGATTCCCGATCCGCAGATGCCGGTGATGCCTGATCCCGCCACGGCGGCTTCGAAGCCGTCCTCGGTAGACCACAGGTCGCAGCCGATCACCTTGAAGCGCGGCTCTTTCGTCGCCGGGTCGATTTCGACGCGTTCGATGGCGCCGGGGGCCGCGCGTTGGCCCGCACTGATCTGCGCGCCCTCGAAGGCCGGGCCTGTCGGGGAGGAACAGGCAAGCACTCCGGTCTTGTCGCCCAGCAGGATCTCGGCATTGGTGCCCACGTCCACGACGAGGACGAGGTCGTCGGACCGGTGCGGGGCCTCGGACAGCGCAACCGCCGCCGCGTCCGCGCCGACGTGGCCCGCGATGAGCGGCAGGACATAGGCGCGGGTGCCCGGCGCGATGCTCAGCCCGAGGTCCGAAGCCATCATGCGCTGGGACGTTCCGACCGTAAGTGCGAAGGGCGCTTGACCCAATTCGTAGGGATCGAGCCCCAGAAACAGATGGTGCATCACGGGGTTCATTACGAAGGTCGCTTCGAGCAGCGCCGCAGGTTCCACGCCGGCCTCATCCGCGAGATCCGCGATCAGCTTGTCCATGCCTTCGCGCACGACGTGGGTCATCTCGTCCGCGCCGCCGGGGTTCATCATCGAGTAGGAGACCCGGCTCATCAGGTCTTCGCCAAAGCGGATCTGCGGGTTCATGAGGCCGGACGAGGCCAGCACCTCGCCCGTCACGAGGTTTACGAGGTGCCCGGCGATGGTGGTGGAGCCCAGATCGACCGCGACGCCGTAGAGTGGACCTTCGAAGAAATCCGGCCAGAGCGCGACCACGGTGGGCGCGCCGTCGTCATGGATTGCGGCCGTTACCGACCAGCCGCCCTTGCGCAGCGTCTTTTGCAGGGACGGAAGGAGGTGGCGGTCGAATCCCAGTGTTTCCAGCCCGAGTTGGGCCTTGAGCGCATCGAGCAACCGGTCGAGGTCGCTCGACGGATGGTGCATGTCAGGTTCCGCCACTTCGACATAGGCGAGGCTGAGGGCGGGCGAGAGGACGATGTCGCGCACTTCGGCGCGCTTGCGCACCACCTGTTTATGAACCTGGCTTTCGGGCGGGACGTCGATCACCACGTCCTTCATCACCTTGGCCTGACACCCCAGCCGCCGCCCGCCCTTGAGGCCCCGGATGCGGTCATAGCGCGCCTCGACGTCGTTCCAGTCCGTGAGGGCGTCGGCAGCGACGGTGACGCCGTGCTTTGAGAATTCTCCCACCCCCGGCGCGACCTGGCATTTCGAGCAGATCCCGCGCCCGCCGCAGACCGAATCGAGGTCCACGTTCAGCATCCGCGCCGCGTCCAGCACCGGCGTTCCGACTGGCACGCGACCGCGCATGCCCGATGGCGTGAAGATGACGAGGGGGTCCTTGCTCATGTCGCGCTCCTGCTTCTGAGCGTGTTGTATCTGGCGTAGGCGCAGGAACAAGGCAGGTTACGACTCGTGGCGGGCGAGAAGCGTCACGGTGTTGGGGTGTCGGGCTTGCAAATTGGAGTTATTTGCCATAAATATTTCAGCAGAAAGGATCGTCGCCATGTCTCAGGTTCTCATGCAGCCCACCACAACCCCGGAAAAGGGCGTCGTTCTGACAAAGGCGCTCTTGCGCGCAGCCGAGCGGCTCGGCCTCACCGGCGCGCGGCTGGCGTCGGTCATTGGCGTGTCGGCTCCCACGATTTCGCGCATGTCCAAGGGCGCGTGGACCTTGGAGGAGGGGACAAAGCCCTACGAACTCGCGGTCCTCTTCGTGCGCCTGTTCCGGTCGCTTGACGCGATCACAGGGGGCGATGAGCGAGCATCGAAGGCCTGGTTCAAGGGGCCGAACACAGCGCTGGGGCAGGCGCCCGCCGAAGCGATCGGAAGCGTGGAGGGTCTTGTCCGTGTCGTTGGATACCTGGACAGCCGACGCGCTCCGCTCTGAGCTGCGGCCCTGGACCGGGCGCGGGTGGCGGCTGGTGGAGGCGCAACATCTGGTCTCGACCATGAAGATCGTGGATGGATCCGATGAGCAGGCGGTTCTGGAGGAAATCCTCGAAACGGCGAAGCCGCCTGTGCCCCAGCCGTGCCAGCACCTGCATTACCTGCTCTCAACGCCATTTCGCTATGACGGACCGTATCCCCACGGCTCGCGCTTTCGGCGGGCCGGGATGACGCCGGGGGTGTGGTACGGGTCCGAAGCGGTGGAGGCGGCCGTGGCCGAGATGGTGTTCTATCGCATCCTGTTCTACGCCGACTCACCTGAAACGCCTTGGCCTGAGGATGCCGGGGTCTACACGGCGTTTTCCGTGAAACTGGCGAGCGGTCGGGCACTCGACCTGACGGCTGCGCCGCTTGCTGCAGACGTGGCGCTATGGACGGACCCGGTGTCCTACGGCGCGTGTCAGACGTTGGAAGAGCGTGCGCGGGCCGCCGGGGCGACCCTGATCCGTTACCAGTCTGTGCGTGATCTAGAGGGCCGCGCGAACGTCGCCGTATTGGACTGCGCGACATTCGCCGAAAACGCGCCGGGGGACCGGCAGACATGGCGCGTCCACCTTTCTGCTCACGGCGCGCAGGCGCTGTGCGAATTCCCCGATATCAGATTGAGCTTCGGGCCGGAAACCTTTGATGACCCACGGCTTTCCGCGTTGGCCTGGGTCCGGTGATCACATCGAGAAGGACGTGCCGCAACCGCAGGAGCTCGACGCGTTGGGGTTGTCGATCACGAAGCGCGCGCCGATCAGTTCTTCGGTAAAGTCGATCACGGCGCCCGTGAGGAACGGGAGCGAAACCTCGTCGATGATCACGCGTTCGCCTTCGCCTTCGAGCACAAGGTCGCCATCGCCTGGTTCGTCCAGCGCGATGTCATACTGAAAGCCCGAGCAGCCGCCGCCCTCGACGGCCACGCGCAGGGCCTTGCCGTCCTTGCCGGCCCCGATCTCGCCCAGCCGGGCAAAGGCGCGGTCGGTCACTTTCGGTGGCAGGTTGAGGTCCATGTTTCACCCGTTTCAACTGTGGTCTGGTTGCAATATATGGATAGCGGGACAGAGCAACAAGAGATCGAGGCAGCATGACGGCCACGTTTGCGTGTGAACCGGCGGAGAGCCGCGGGCGGTTATTTCCGGAAGAGGAAAGCCGGTTCCGGTCGCCGTTCCAGAGAGATCGCGACCGGATCATCCATTCGTCCGCCTTCCGGCGCCTGAAACACAAGACGCAGGTGTTTCTGGAGCACGAGGGCGACTACTACCGCACGCGCCTGACCCATTCGATCGAAGTGGCGCAGGTGGCGCGGACGATCGCCGGCACGCTTGGTCTGAATGAACAACTCACCGAGGCCGTGGCGCTGGCCCATGACCTTGGCCACACGCCGTTCGGCCACACGGGCGAGGAGGCGCTGGACGCGCTGATGCAGCCGTATGGTGGCTTCGATCACAACGCCCAGGCGCTGCGGATCGTGACCTCGCTGGAACGGCATTATGCCGAGTTCGACGGGTTGAACCTGACGTGGGAAACCCTTGAAGGGATTGCGAAACATAACGGGCCGGTGACGGGCGAGCTGCCCGTGGCGCTGGCGGAGTACAACGCGCGCCATGACCTCGAGCTCGACACGCATGCCAGCGCCGAGGCTCAGGTGGCGGCGCTGTCCGATGACATCGCCTACAACAACCACGATCTGCACGATGCGATCCGCGCCAAGCTGATCGACGAGGAGGAAATCCTCGTCGTCCCGATGATCGCGCGCAGCTATGCAGCGGTGGATCAGATGTACCCGACATTGGATTCCAACCGCCGCCGGCATGAGGCATTGCGCCGCGTATTCGGCGTGATGGTCGAGGACGTGCTCGCCACATCGCGCGCCGAGATCGCGGCGCTCGACCCGGCCTCGGCGACCGATGTGCGCATGGCCGGGCGGCAGATCATCCGGTTTTCGGGCGAAATCTGGGAGGAGCTCAAACAGCTTCGCGGCTTCCTGTTTCGCAAGGTCTACCGCGCGCCGTCCGTGGTGCAGATGCGGGCCGAGGTGACGGCGATCGTTGATGAGCTGTTTCCGCTGTTCATGAAGAACCCGGACTACCTCCCCGCCGAGTGGCGCGAGGACGTGTCTCAGGCTTCGGACGAGCGGGCCCTCGCGCGGATCGTGGCCGACTATATCGCCGGCATGACCGACCGCTTCGCCATTGAAACGCATGGCCGGTTCATCGGGGGCTCGGATACACGCTCGCGTCTGCTGGCGAAGTAGGCTCTGGACAACGATGCGGAGTGTCGGGCGTTGACCTTCCGGGTCGTCGTGGTAGACCGCGCGAGGTTTCTCTAAAGGTGTGCCATGAACCTCTTTGCCGATATCCGTGGGCTCGTGATTGCGTCTCTGGACGCGCTCGTGGCCGAGGGAGCGCTGCCCGACGGGCTCGATTTCGCGAATGTTGCGGTCGAACCGCCGCGTGATCCGGCGCATGGGGACATGGCGACCAATGCCGCGATGGTTCTGGCCAAGCCCGCGGGTCTGAAGCCGCGCGACATTGCCGAGGCGCTCGCGGGCAAGCTGGCCGCGGATGCGCGCATCGTCTCGGCCGAGGTGGCGGGGCCGGGCTTTCTGAACCTACGGCTCGATCCCGGCGTGTGGGCCGCCCTTGTGGAAGGCGTGCTGGCAAACGAGGGCTATGGCCGGTCCGACATGGGGCAGGGGCAGAAGGTCAACGTCGAATACGTCTCGGCCAACCCCACCGGGCCGCTGCACGTTGGACATACGCGGGGTGCTGTGTTCGGTGACGCGCTTGCGAGCCTGCTGGAGTACGCGGGCCATGACGTGACCCGGGAATACTACATCAACGACGGGGGCGCGCAGGTCGATGTGCTCGCGCGTTCCGTTTACCTGCGGTATCTGGAAGCGCACGGGCAGGAGGTCGCCTTTGAGGATGGCACATATCCGGGCGACTACCTGATCGAGGTGGGCGAGGCGCTCAAGGCAAAGGTGGGCGACGCCTTTGTCGGCAAGGGCGAACAGTTCTGGCTCGAGGAGGTGCGCGATTTCGCGACCGAGGCGATGATGGAGCTGATCCGGGCCGACCTTAAGGCGCTTGGCGTCGAGATGGACGTGTTCTTCTCGGAAAAGGGCCTCTACGGTACCGGCCGGATCGAAGCGGCGATCGAGGATCTGCGCTCCAAAGACCTGATCTACAAGGGCACGCTTGAACCGCCCAAGGGCAAGCTGCCAGAGGATTGGGAGCCGCGAGAGCAGACCCTCTTCAAGTCGACCGATTACGGCGACGACGTGGATCGCCCGATCATGAAGTCGGACGGGGCCTGGACCTATTTCGCGCCCGACATCGCCTATCACTATGACAAGGTGACCCGCGGGTTCGACCAGCTGATCGACGTGTTCGGGGCCGATCACGGCGGCTATGTGAAGCGGATGAAGGCCGCTGTTGCGGCGCTGTCTGAAAACCGCGTGCCGCTCGACATCAAGCTAACGCAACTGGTCAAGCTCTACAAGAATGGCGAGCCGTTCAAGATGTCCAAGCGGGCCGGAACCTTCGTCACCCTGCGCGATGTGGTGGACGAAGTGGGGCCGGGCGTGACCCGGTTCATCATGCTCACCCGCAAGAACGATGCGCCCCTGGACTTCGATTTCGACAAGGCGCTGGAGCAGTCCAAGGACAACCCGGTCTTCTATGTTCAATATGCCAACGCCCGGGTCCATTCCGTGCTGCGCAAGGCTGCTGACATGGGCGTTGTTCCGGGTACGCCCGCGCTCACCGACGAGGCCGAGATCAAGGTGGCCCAGAAGCTCGCGGAATGGCCGCGCCTCGTCGAGATCGCTGCACGCACGCATGAGCCGCACCGCGTCGCTTTCTACCTCTATGAACTGGCCAGTGAATTTCATGCGCTCTGGAACAAGGGGAATGATACGCCCGCGTTGCGTTTCCTTCAGGAGAGTGACGCCCAAGCAACAGCGGCGAAAATTGCCCTGCCGAAAGCCGTTTCCGTTGTGATTTCAGCGGGTCTTGGTATTCTTGGCGTGACGCCGCTTGAGGAAATGCGCTGACGAACAGGTGCAGCCGAGCGGTCGAGGAAAGCCCAGTCCCGGAGACTTGATCTCCAAGAAAACAAGGGGCGGGCGAGGCATCAGATCGAGGGGCGCGTGGTCGGTTTCGGCGCGTGTCCACAGCGAGGCAGGCAATGACGAACGCGAATTGGGGCGGCCCCGGCGCGGGGCATCCCGGCTATCCGCAGCACCATCAGGGCTATTCTCACGACCAACAGGTTCAGGATCCGGCGTGGCACGGACAGGCGCAGCCTCAGGCGCGCTCCGAACCGCCGTTGCGGGCGCAACCGGCGCCACAACCTCAGCCTGCGCCACAGCCGCAACCACAGCCCGCGCGTCAGGCGCATCCGCAGCAGGGGCGGGCGACAGCGCATCCTCATGCGCAGAATGCCCAGCCACATCCCCGGACGCAGGGTTACGCGCATCCGCAACATCAGGCGCGGCCTCAGGCTCAACCGCGCGCAGCGCAAGCCCCTGCGCCGCAGCCGCAGAACATCACCTACGCACATCATCATCCTGCTGCGCAGCCACAGGCTCAGCCGCAGCCGCAGCCGCAAGGCTACTATGCCGCACAGGCCCAGCCGCCGCAGGCCGCGGCACAACCACACTACTATGACCATGAGCCCATGCCGGAGGCTTCCGGCGGCGGTGTCGCTGGCGTGATGAACGGCTTGGGTGCGGTCGTGTCGATTGCCCTGATCGCCGGGCTTGCGGTCTGGGGCTACAAGCTCGCCATGCGCGACGTCACCGAAATCCCGGTCATCGCCGCGCTCGAAGGGCCGATGCGAATCCAACCCGAGAACCCCGGTGGTGAAGATGCCGAGCATCAGGGCCTCGCGGTAAACAACGTGGCCGCCGAGGGCACCGCCGAGGGCCCCGCGAACCAACTCGTGCTTGCGCCGCCCGCAGATACGCTGGACGAGAACGACGCGCCCGCCGTGTCGCCGTCACAGATCGAGGCGACACCGACCGCCGAAGCTGGCGACAGTCGGCCGAAGCTGGGAACTGAGCCGCTGGATGTCGCGGCCTCGCCGGACGATGCGCAGGCCGCCGCCCAGTCGCTCGTCGAGCAGATCGCCGCCGAGTCCGCGCCGCTGTCTGGTGAAGAGGCCGATCTTTCCATGTCACCCGAGGCCGAGGAACGCGCTCTTGCCGCCGTCCGCAGTGGCGAGATCGTGCAGCCAGACGTTCCGGGTGTCGCCAGGTCGCCGCGCCCCGTGCCGCGTCCCAGCGACCTCGTGGCCCGTTCGGCGGCCTCGCCGTCTTCGGACGCGCTGCTCGCGGCCGCACAGCAAGTGGCGCGTGAAGTCGACCCGGCCGAGATCGCGGCGGGCACGCGGCTTGTGCAACTTGGTGCCTTCGACACCGAAGACGTGGCGCGCGCCGAGTGGGATCAACTGAGCGGTCGGTTCGCGGAGTATCTCGAGGGTAAGGCCCGCGTGATCGAGAAGGCGCAGTCCGGGGGCAAGACCTTCTACCGTCTTCGCGCCATGGGGTTCGAGGATCTGTCGGAAGCGCGGCGTCTCTGCGCCGCTTTGACGGCCGGCAAGGCATCCTGCATCCCGGTCGTGACCCACTGAGGATGGGCGCAGGGGCCTTCATCCTTGGCTGTGAAGGCCCGCGCCTGACGCGCGCCGAGCGCGATTTCTTCGCGGAGGCGGATCCGTGGGGCTTCATTCTGTTCGCCCGCAATATCGAGGACCCCGAGCAACTCACATGGCTTACCACCGAGCTGCGTGAGGCTGTCGGACGAGATGCACCGGTTTTCATCGATCAGGAGGGGGGCCGGGTGGCCCGCATGGGGGCGCCACATTGGCGCGAATGGCTCCCGGCATTGGATCAGGTGCGGCTGAACCGTCGCAAGGCCGCCGATGCCATGTACCTGCGCTACCGCATTATTGCCCATGAGTTGCGCGCCTGCGGGATCGACGGAAACTGCGCCCCGGTCGTGGATCTCGTGCGCGCCGAGACGCATGACATCCTGTCGAACCGGTGCTACGGCGAGGACGTCGTAAAGGTGTCTGATATCGCCGGGGCCGTGGCCACGGGTCTTGTGGATGGCGGTGTCTTGCCGGTCATCAAGCACATCCCCGGACACGGTCGGGCGACCAAGGACAGCCACTTGGAACTGCCTGTGGTCAAGGCGCGCGAGAAGGCGCTCAATGTCTCTGATTTTCTGGCCTTCCAGTCCGTCGCGAACCTGCCGCTCGCGATGACGGCGCATGTGGTCTTTGTTGATATCGATGCGGAGGCGCCCGCGACGACGTCGCCCCGCATGATCAACATCATCCGGGACCGGATCGGCTTTGGCGGACTTCTGATGACCGACGACATTTCAATGAAGGCCCTTTCCGGTTCGTTAGAGGATCGGTGCCGGGACTCGCTTCAGGCGGGCTGTGACCTGATCCTGCATTGCAACGGCGAGATGGACGAGATGCGCGCTGTCGCCGACGCCACCGGGCGGCTTGCCGGAAAGGCTGCTGAACGGGCGGAGGCGGCCCTTGGCTGGCGTCAGGACCCCGATCCCATTGACATTGCGGCGCTGGACGCGGAGTTTGAGAGCCTGATGACGCATCAGGCAGGGTGACGCTTCCCGCATGTCCGACGATGATTTCCAGGCAGACGTTCTGTCGGTGTCCGAACGTATGGCCGCCGAGGCGCTCATCGTCGATGTCGATGGGTTCGAAGGGCCGCTCGACCTGCTGCTGACGCTCTCCCGCACGCAAAAGGTGGACTTGCGAAAAATCTCGGTGCTGGCGCTGGCCGAGCAATACCTCGGCTTCGTGGAGAAGGCGCGGCACCTGCGGATCGAGCTGGCGGCCGATTACCTCGTCATGGCCGCCTGGCTCGCCTTTTTGAAATCGCGCCTGCTGCTCCCACCCGATCCGAGCGAGGAAGGCCCGTCCGGCGAAGAGCTTGCCGCCCATCTGGCGTTCCAGCTGGAACGCCTCCAAGCGATGCGGGATGTGTCGGCCCGACTCATGGGCCGAGACCAGTTGGGCCGCGATTTTTTCGCGCGTGGGCAAGTGGAAGTGGTGGAACGGCGCAAGCGGGTGTCTTACACCGCGACCCTTCTGGACCTCATGCAGGGCTACGCCCGCATCCGCACCCGTGACGAATTCCGCCCCTTCGTGATGGATCGTGAGAGCGTCATGACGTTGGAAGAGGCACTGGACCGGATGCGCCATCTGATCGGTTTCGCGGGCGAATGGACCGATATCATGTCCTACCTGCCCGAGGGCTGGTCGGGCGATCCGGCGCGACGCCGATCCGCCACGGCGGCCAATTTCGCGGCCTCGCTGGAGCTGGCCAAGACCGGGGCCATCGAGATCCGGCAGGGCGAGACATTCTCGCCCATTCAGATTCGCAGGAAACCGAATGACTGACGAAACCGAGACCGAAGACGAGGCACAGAGCCTGTTCGAAGCTCCCCCGATGGGTGAGCAGGAGCGGATGGTCGAGGCTGTGCTATTTGCCAGTGCCGAGCCTGTCACCGTGGCTGAACTGACCGCGCGGATGCCGCATGGGTCCGAGCCGGCCGAGGCGCTTGTCCATCTGCGCAAGCGCTACGAGGGGCGCGGCGTGACGCTCGTGCGTGTTGGCGATGCCTGGGCCTTCCGGACCGCGCCGGACCTTGGCTACCTCATGCACAAGGAAAGCGTCGAGACCCGCAAGCTCAGCCGCGCGGCGATCGAGACGCTGGCGATCATCGCCTATCACCAGCCGGTAACTCGCGCCGAGATCGAGGAGATCCGGGGTGTTTCGGTGTCGCGCGGGACCATCGACCTGTTGATCGAGTTGGAATGGATCCGGTTCGGTCGCCGCCGCATGTCTCCGGGTCGTCCCGTGACCTTCGTGGTGACGCAAGGATTCCTCGACCACTTCGGCCTCGAGAGCGCGCGCGATCTGCCGGGCCTCAAGGAATTGCGTGCGGCCGGTCTGCTCGAAAGTCGGCCGCCGCCTGTGGAGCCTTCCGAGGACGACGAGGACGAAGACGACGAAGGCCAGTCGGAGCTCTTCGAAGAGTGATTCCTTTTTGGCCGTCATTCTGTTAGGCTCGAAAAAAAGCAGAGGCAGGACAATGAATATTGAAAGATTGATTATGATGGTCGTGCGCATGGTGATGGGCCGTGCGGTGAATCGCGGCGTGAATGCGGGCAT
This sequence comes from Maritimibacter sp. UBA3975, assembly GCF_002384975.1. Lineage (NCBI taxonomy): Bacteria > Pseudomonadati > Pseudomonadota > Alphaproteobacteria > Rhodobacterales > Roseobacteraceae > Maritimibacter > Maritimibacter sp. UBA3975. The sequence continues at coordinate 91,799 of NZ_DGCP01000003.1, read as the reverse complement.
CGACTATGCGTCGCGCCGCGGCAAAACGCGCGAAGAGATGACCCCGGAAGAGCGCGCGAGCGCGAAATCCGCCAAACAGGCCGCGCGACGCGCCAAGCAGGGCGCGAAACTGGCGCGTCGTATCCGCTAGTCGGAAGAGAGGTCAGAGGGCCGGGCTGCGGAAATGCTTGGAGAGTTTGAGCCCTTGGCCCTGGTAGTTTGACTTGAGGTCGGCGCCGTAGAGCATTTCCGGTGTTTCTGCCATCTTCTCATAGACCAGCCGCCCGACCACCTGTCCGTGTTCGAGGACAAAGGGGGCTTCGTGGCACCGCACTTCCAGCACCCCGCGTGACCCGGCACCGCCGGCTATGCCGTGGCCGAAGCCCGGATCGAAAAAGCCCGCGTAGTGCACCCGGAATTCGCCGACCATCGCGAGGTAGGGGGCCATTTCCGCCGCGCAGTCGGGTGGAATGGTCACGGCCTCACGGCTTACCAGAATGTAAAAGGCACCGGGGTCAAGTATGATGCGGCCTTCGGTGGTGTGGATCGGTTCCCAGAACTCCGCCGGATCGTAGTGACCGATCCGGTCGAGGTCGATGACACCCGTATGCGGTTTGGCGCGGTAGCCGACGAGGTCGCCTGTCGCGGGCCGCAGATCGACCGAAAAGCCGAGACCGTTGTCGATGAGCGGCGTTCCGTCCACGATGGGATCTTCGGCGTGACGTGCGGCGAGGTCGGTGTCGGAGAGGATCGCCTGACCTGCGCGGAAGCGGATCTGGTTCAGGCGCATCCCCGGCCGCACGAGGACGGAAAAGCTGCGCGGGCAAATCTCGGCGTAAAGCGGCCCGTGGTAGCCCGGGGCAATCCGGTCGAACTCGGTGCCACCGTCGGTGATGGTTCGCGTGAGGAGGTCGAGGCGCCCGGTGGAGCTTTTCGCATTGGCGACCGCCTGAATCCCGTCTGGGAGGGCAAGGCGCTCCATCAGTGGGACGACATAGACCGCGCCCTTTTCCAGCACTGCACCGTCCGTCAGGTCGATGCGGTGCATTTCGAATTCGCTCAGCCGCTCCGCCACGCTGCGCTGGTCGCCTGCGAGGAAGGATGCGCGCACGCGGTAGGCTACGTCACCCAGACGGAGATCGAGCGAAGCGGGTTGAATTTGCTCTGGGATCACGGCGGGATCGGCGGCGAGGGTGCCCTGGGCGATCATCGCGCGGATTGCCTGTGCCGGTAGAACGCCGGTGCCTGTCATGCCTCGTCCCCCAACTGCAATCCCCGGATACACGAACGCCCGCCCCGGAAAGGGCGGGCGGTTCGGTGATTGGTCGGGCTAGCAGGACTTGAACCTGCGACCTTCCGTCCCCCAGACGGACGCGCTACCAGACTGCGCCATAGCCCGACGTGGGGTGTGTCATAGCAGTTTTCGCCGCGTGGGCAAGACCGGATCGGCATGAATTCCGCCCCTATCGCAGGGTGGTTCCGTCATGTTCGGACCGCAGGGTAGCAAGCCGGTCCGCAAGCGCCTGAAGCGTCGCCGATGGCAAGGTCGCCTGGTGGGCGCGCAGCATCCTCAGACGCGGGGCGACAGGGGCGATGTCGGGCGGCAGGGTGCCGTCGGCGGGGTCATCGGGCAGGTCGGGCATGATGAGTACGGGGCTGTCGTAGTTGTCCGAAGGCTCAGGCGCCGCCTCGAAGGGGTCATCGGATTGTTCAGACGCGATCTCATCTTCGGCGGGGCGCGTTTCCGACTCATAGGGCGCGGCCACCGGGGTGGTGTCGTCCTCCGGCGTTGCGGGCTCGTCCGGGATCGGTGGCTGCCAGTCGGGAGCGGGGTCTGGCTCGCTGTACTCCTGAGCGGATGGTTGCGAGGCTTCGATGGTTTCGTCGGGCGAGGGGTCGGCAACGGGCATCTCCCAATCCGCCGACGGCGCGTCCTGGGAGAACACGTTGGCCGAGTCTTCCGGTTCGCTCGTCGCAACCTCGTCCGGCTCTGGATGCTCGTGCATTTCAGGCGTCGGGTCGGCGCGCGAGATATGCGGGCTTTCCGTCTCGGGCGCGGGCGCTTCCGGCTCCGGCAAGATATCGCTGTCGTCGCTCCCGCTTACCTCCACCGCAGTATCCCAAGTGGGAACATCGCTGCCGCCGGGTTCCGGCGGTCTGGCTGCTTCGTCGGTCTGATCTTCGGACGCCAGCGTCTCGTCAGCGACCGGGTCGTCTTCAGATGGGAGGTCCGCCGCCGCAATGGCGCCCGGGGCAGGCGTGTCGTCTTTTGCCCATGTGCCGAAGGGCGAATGTTCGGGGGGCGAGTCGGGTGCTGGCGGGTCGAGTGGCGCTTCGACCCCCTCCGGGTCGGCAGCGGTTTCGGCGGCGAGTGGGTCTTCGCCCGGCGTCGCCTCTATGTCGTCGCTCGGATCGGACTCGGCAGGTGTCAGGGTTTCGTCGCTCAGATGCGGGGCGTGGGCTTCGACTTCCTCAGCCGCCGGCTCTTCGGTGCCGAACGTGACAGAGCGGTCCTCTTCCGGATCGACCGGGGCGAGTTCGCCACTTTCCATCGCCTCGTCCACGGCGGGCGCGAGGGCGTCTTCGACGGTTTCCGAGGTATCCTCGACGAGTTCCGCCTCCTCGACATCCGATCCGGAGGCACGACGGCCCTGATCGAGGGACACGACGTTGCTGTCCGCGTCGCCGCCCTCGAGATCGAGCGGGGGCGACATGGCGGCGACGTGTTTCACGCCCTCTTCCCGCAGGAGTTTCTGCACACCCCTGATCGTCATGCCATCTTCGTGGAGAAGTTTGCGGATGCCGCCCAGCAGTTCCATGTCGCTCGGGCGATAGTAGCGTCGGCCACCGGCGCGTTTGACCGGCTTCACCTGCGTGAACCGGCTTTCCCAAAAGCGCAGGACGTGCGTTGGCACGCCGAGCCACTCGGCCACCTCGCTGATCGTGCGGAAGGCGTCAGGTGACTTCTGTTCCATGTCTTTGCCCGTTCATTGACTGCTCTGTTTCGGGCTCAGCGCTTGTTCCCCGCTGCAACCCGTTCCTTCATGATCTGCGACGGACGGAAAGTGAGAACGCGGCGCGGCGAGATCGGAACCTCTTCGCCCGTCTTGGGATTACGCCCGACGCGGGCCGCCTTGTCACGCACCGAGAAGGTGCCGAAAGACGAGATTTTCACCGTTTCCCCCTCAACGAGGGCGTCGGAAACGTAGCCCAGCACGCTCTCCACAAGCTGGGCGCTTTCGTTGCGCGACAGGCCAACTTCGCGAAACACGGCTTCGCTCAGATCCATGCGCGTCAGCGTCTTTTCACTCATACCGTCCCCCGAGATGGTTTTCCGCAGCATGGGGCCGATATTTTTTCAAGTCAACATCAATGACTTGGAGGTCGGGTTTGATCTGCGGTTCATTGCCTGCACGCACTGTGGCCGGACGGTTTCCTCCAGAGCGAGGCCATTGTCAGGGATCGTGCGGCGTCACCAGCGGATGACGACCGCCCCCCAGGCAAGCCCGCCGCCGATCGCTTCGGTCACGACGACATCGTTTTCGCGGATCTGTCCCTTGGCTTTGCCGACTGACAGTGCCAGCGGGATCGACGCGGCTGAGGTGTTCCCGTGGTCCTGTACCGTCACGACGACGTTGTCCATCGTCATGCCGAGCTTCTTCGCCGTGCCGGCGATGATCCGGATGTTGGCCTGATGCGGAACGATCCAGTCAACGTCGTCATGGGTCAGCCCCGCCTTGTCGAGCGCCGCGTCGGCGGTGGCCGCGAGCTTCTCGACCGCCTGACGGAACAGGGGGTTGCCCTGCATCCTGAGCTTGCCCGCCGTGCCGGTGGTGGAAACGCCACCGTCGACATACAGCATCTCGCGGTAGCGGCCGTCGGAATTCAGGTCCGAAGACAGGATGCCGCGATCCGTGTTTTCACCCGTGCCCGGTGTGCCTTCGAGCAGGAGCGCGCCCGCGCCGTCGCCAAAAAGAACGCAGGTGGACCGGTCCTCCATGTCGAGGATGCGCGAAAAGGTTTCGGAGCCGATGACCAGAACGCAATTGGCCTGACCCGAAGCGATGAGCGCATTTGCATTGGCGAGCGCGAAGATGAAGCCTGCGCAGACCGCCTGCACGTCGAAGGCGAAGCCACGGGTCATGCCAAGGCCGGATTGCACCATCGTTGCACAGGAGGGAAATGTAAGATCGGGCGTCGACGTGGCGACGATGACAGCATCGACCTGATCCGCGTTCATACCCGCGTCGCGCAGGGCCTCTATCGCCGCGGCGATGGCCATATGGGACGTGGTTTCGCCTTCGGCAGCGAAGTGACGGCGTTCGATCCCCGAGCGGCTGCGAATCCAGTCGTCCGAGGTGTCGATCCGCTCTTCGAACCAGGAATTCGGGACCACGCGTTCAGGCAGGTAGTGCCCGACGCCGCGGACCACGGCGCGTGTTGTCATTCTTTGCCGCTCGCTTTGTTTTCGATCAACGCTGGCGTATCCTGCGTGTCTCCGGGAGTATATGCAACCCGCGCTGCGAGCTTCTCGTTGAAGCCGGACTGCGCGAGGTCGAAGGCGAGCTTGATGGCCGCCGAAAAACCGGTCGCGTCCGCAGAGCCGTGGCTTTTTACGACGGTACCGTTGAGGCCCAGAAATACGCCGCCGTTCGAGTTGCGGGGGTCCATGCGTTTCTTGAGCCGCCGGAGCGAAGTCGTCGCGAGCAGGGCCGCGATCCGAGACAGGGGCGTTGCGAGAAACGCCTCTTTCAGAGCCTCGTTGACCATCTTGGCCGTGCCTTCGCCTGTCTTGAGCGCGACATTACCCGTGAACCCGTCCGTCACGATGACATCCACGCGGTCCGACAGCAGATCACCGCCCTCGACGAAGCCTATATAATCGAAATGGGCGACGGGGGCGGCTTCGGCAATGAGCTCGGCCGCGGCTTTGATCTCGGCACGGCCCTTGTGCTCCTCGGTGCCGACGTTCAGCAGCCCCACGCGCGGGCGCTGAATGCCGTGGCCGTTGCGGGCATAGGAGGCGCCCATCAGCGCATACTGGAGCAGGTCCATCTCGTCCGCGCGGATGTCTGCGCCACCGTCGAGCATGATGTTGAAGCCCATCGGGTTCTGCGAGGGCCAGAAGACCGCGATGGCAGGGCGGGACACGCCGGGCAGCTTGCGAAGCCGGAGCATCGCCATTGCCATGAGCGCGCCGGTGTTACCCGACGATACGACCACCTCGGCCTCGCCATTCTTCACGCAGTCGATGGCGGACCACATCGAGGTGTTCTTGCCGGTGCGCATGATTTGCGCCGGCTTGTCGTCCATCGTCACAACACCCTCGGCATTGCGCACTTCGCAGATGCCGCGCAGTTCGGGGCGTTTGGACACGAGTGGTTCGAGCTCCGCGGCATGACCGTGGAGGATGAAGCCGATATGCTTGTTCTTGCGCGCAGACTTGGAAAGACCGGCGACAACAGCCGCCGGTCCGCGATCGCCACCCATGGCGTCGACCGAAATGATAATGCGCTGCAGCCCCTGCGCGGAGGCCGACGTCCGGGAGCCGGGGTCCGTCGTATCCGTCATGGGGTAAGCCTCGTGGTGGGCTTACGCCGCGTCTTCGTCGTCGAAATCCACGTCGTCGGCCATCGCGACGACTTCACGGTCGGCGTAGTGACCGCAGGACGGGCACACATGGTGCGGACGCTTCAGCTCGCCGCAGGACGGGCATTCGTTGGGGTTGTCAGCCACAAGCGAGTCGTGCGAACGGCGCATGTTGCGGCGCGACTTGGTGACTTTGTTCTGAGGGACAGCCATGTCTCAACCTCGATGTTTGCGGGGGCTTCGGTGTCGTTGCCCTGTTTCGTCAGGGGCCGAAGCCCGTTGTTCCAGTCTCATCTTTCGCGAGTCTGACCGCCTCTTACGCGCTAAAACGCACGGTTCCAACCCATCTTTCGAAAGAGGGCCGGAACATACTGCGATTCTGCTGTTTTGCAAGGGTTTTCACGGGTGGCTGCAAGGCGGGTTGCCGGGCTCCGCGCCCGCTGCACCGTGCCGGGCCGGGACCGACGCGCCGATGCCACCCGACTCGTCACTCGTCGTCCTTGCCTGCCAGCTTGTCGCGCAGGTCTGCAAGACCCGCGAAGGGGCGGGCGTCGTCGTCCGTCATGGCGTCCTTGCCCGGTTCGGTGAAGACCTGTTCACCCAGTTCTTCCGTCGCGCCGCGCGGATGGTCCGGAAGCGCGAGGGACAGGGCTTCGACGAGCACCGATCCAAGGTCGATTTCACGCCCCAGCGGTTCGCGGTCCACATCTTCGGGCGCTTCGCTTTCCTCGGCGGTTACCGGCTCCATTCCGGCGATCCAGGTGCGTTCCACGTCTTCCTCGATCCGTGTCACCACTGGATCAAGCGAAATAACGCTGGTCTGGACGACCGTTGCGCCGAGATGGCCGCTAAAGCGCCAGTCGCGTTTGGACAGCGGTTTGAGGGTGCCTTCGAAGCGGACCTTGCGCAGTTCTGCGATTCCCAACTCGTCTGCGAGCGCGTTCATCTGGCGCTCGTTTAGGCCCAGTTCGATCTCACGAGGGCGAGATTTGTCCAAATCTGCCACGCGAAAGACCGGACCATACTCTATATTGCCGTCGGATGCCGTCATAGGGACTTTCGTTTCTTGAACGCGGTGCGATGTTTCTATAATCCGTTGTCCAAGAGAAAGATCGGTAAGGCAAGGGGGGCGGTATGACCGAGACAGGGACGAAGGCGGGCAGGGTGCTGCGCGCCATTGCCGTTCTTGCGGTGGTCGGCTTCGTGTCGGCCTGCACACCGATCTATTCCAACCACGGCTATCTTCCCACCGATCAGGACGTCGAAGAGATCATGGTCGGCGTCGATACCCGCGAAACCGTTGGGGCGATCGTCGGACGTCCGGGGGCAGAGGGCCTCCTGACGCAGGAAGCCTGGTACTATGTCCAGTCCCGCTTCGAACAGGTCGGGTATCAGGCCAAGGAAGAGATCGACCGCGAGGTTCTGCGCATCAGCTTCACCGAGGACGGTCTGGTCGAGAACATCGAGCGCTTCGGTCTTGAAGAGGGCCGTGTCGTGACGCTGTCGCGGCGCGTGACCACGTCGAACACCGCAGGCATCGGCTTCATCCGGCAGCTTCTGGGCAACATCGGTCGTATCAACCTCGACAACATTCTCGGCAATTGACGGCGGCGCGGCATGGTCGCGCTGCTCTCCCGTGGAAACCTGAGTGTCCGGCTGGCGGCGGGTCCGGCGGATGTCGAGTCGGCGCAGCGCCTGCGGGGCCGCGCGTTCCGGCGTGACGAAGGCCTGGACGCTGACGCCGTCGACTGCCGCTGCGAACATGCCCTGATCGAGCGGGAGGGGGTGCTTCAGGCCACCTTTCGGTTTCAACGCTTCGCCTCGGGGTCCGATGTCGTGACCGGGTATTCAGGACAGGTCTACGACCTGGCACGCCTCGCAGCCCGCCAAGGGCCGATGATCGAGGTGGGGCGGTTCTGCATCGCACCCGGCGTTCAGGACCCGGACCTTGTGCGACTCGGCTGGGCGGCGCTGACCCGGATCGTGGACGCGGAGGGCGCGACGTTCCTCTTCGGCTGCTCGTCGTTTCACGGCACCGATGCGACCCCTTATGCGGATGCGCTGCGTCTGCTTGCCGCGCGACATGTCGCGCCGCCTGACCTCGCACCGGGCCGCAGATCGGATGACGTCGTGACACTGCCGGTGGGCCAGATAGACGGGGCCGAAGCTCAGCGCCAGATGCCCCCGCTTCTGCGCACCTACCTCCTGATGGGCGGCTGGGTGTCCGACCATCTCGTCGTGGACCGCGTGATGGAGACGCTTCATGTCTTTACCGCTGTCGAGATCGCCAAGGTGCCGGAAAACCGGGCGCGGGCGCTCAGGTTGCTGGCGGGCGATTGACGGCGACACGGGCCGGGACTAGGTGAGCGTCATGGCGCGTGCACCCCTCCTCCAGCTTTCCGACATTTCCCTGACCTTTGGCGGCGATCCCGTGTTCGACGACCTGTCGCTCGTGGTGCAGCCGGGCGACCGCGTGGCGCTCGTGGGCCGGAACGGGTCGGGCAAATCGACGCTGATGAAGGTCATGGCGGGTCTGGTCGAGCCGGATCACGGCGAGCGTATCCTGCCGCCGGGTGTCGCGGTGGGCTATATGGAGCAGCACCCGTCGATGGCGGGATTCGAGACGCTGGGCGACTTCGCGGCGAGCGGATTGGAGGCGGGCGAGGAATATCGCGTGGAGCGTGTGGCCGAAGGGCTCAAGTTCAACCCGGAGGTCGCTGTGGCGACGGCCTCGGGCGGGGAGCGGCGGCGGGCCGCGCTGGCCAAACTGCTGGCCGAGGCGCCGGAGCTCATGTTGCTGGACGAGCCGACCAACCACCTCGACATTCAAGCGATCCGCTGGCTGGAGGACGAGCTGTCCACGACGCGCACCGGCTATGTGCTCATCTCGCACGACCGTGCCTTCCTGAACGCACTCACCCGCGCGACTCTCTGGATCGACCGGGGGCAGGTGCGCCGGCAGGAAGAGGGCTTCTCGAACTTCGAGGCCTGGCGCGACAAGGTCTGGGAAGACGAGGACATGCAGCGCCACAAGCTCGACCGCAAGATCAAGTCCGAGGCGCGGTGGGCGGTCGAGGGCATCTCGGCCCGGCGCAAGCGCAACATGGGCCGGGTGCGCGCGCTCGGCGATCTTCGCGCCGAACGGGCATCCCAGATCAAACGGCAGGGTGCGGCGGCGATGGAACTGGCTTCCGGTCCGAAGTCGGGCCGCAAGGTCATCGATGCCAAGGGCATTTCGAAAACCTACGACGGCAAGACGATCCTGCGCGACTTCTCGCTTCTGGTGAACCGGGGTGATCGCGTCGCGCTCGTCGGTCCGAACGGGGCCGGGAAGACCACGCTCCTCAAGATGCTGATCGGGCAGGAAGACCCCGACACCGGAACCGTGACTCTGGGCACCGGGATCGAGATGGCCGTGTTCGATCAGAACCGTGCGACGTTGGACGAAAATGCGAGCCTGTGGGAGAACCTTGCGGGTGATCCCGAAATGCGCGTGTCAGGGAAGGCTGACCAGATCCTCGTGCGCGGTCAGCCCAAGCATGTGGTGGGTTACCTCAAGGAATTCCTCTTCGACGAACGACAGGCCCGCGCGCCGGTCCGCTCGCTCTCGGGCGGGGAAAAGGCGCGGCTGATCCTCGCGCGGCTGATGGCGAAACCGTCGAACCTGCTGGTGCTCGATGAACCGACCAACGACCTGGATGTCGAGACGCTGGACCTGTTGCAGGAACTCCTGATGGACTTCGACGGGACCGTGATCCTGGTGAGCCACGACCGCGATTTCCTCGACCGGACGGTGTCCACCACGGTCGCGATGGAAGGCGACGGGCGTGCGACCGTCTATGCCGGAGGCTGGTCCGACTACCTCGCCCAACGCAGCGCGGATGAGCCGGACCTGACGCCCACCGAAAAGCCGAAACCGGCGAAGGCCGCGGGGGGTAAAGCGTCACCCAAGGCCCCAAAAGACAGCCTGTCTTTCACAGAGAAACATCGGCTCGAGGCGCTACCAGACGAGATCGCGAGGCTTGAGGCCGAGATCGTGAAACTCGAAGAACTGTTGTCGGATGCGGAGCTTTTCACCCGTGAGCCCGTGAAGTTCAAGAAAGCGACCGAAGCGCTGGTGGCCCGGCAGGAAAAGCTGGCTTCGGCAGAAGATGAATGGCTCGAACTGGCGGAGCGAGCGGACGCTTGAAGGTGCTGAGCAGGACTTGCGGCGTCCCACCTTTGGCGGCACGCCGCGATGCGAGAGGGCCAGTCCTCTCGCGCTCTCCCGCGGTACTTTGAAACCGAAGATGCGTCAGGCGTTCAGGAGTTTTGCGGCGTCCGGCGCGAAATAGGTGAGAATCCCGTCGCAGCCTGCGCGTTTGAAGCTCGCGAGGCTTTCCACCATCACCTTGTCACCGTCGAGCCAGCCGTTCGCGACCGCCGCTTGCAGCATCGCGTACTCACCGGAGACCTGGTAGGCGTAGGTGGGCACACCGAACCGATCCTTCACCCGGCGGCAGATGTCGAGATAGGGCATGCCTGGCTTCACCATCACCATGTCCGCGCCTTCCATGAGGTCGCGTTCGACGAGACGCAGCGCTTCGTCGGAATTGCCCGGGTCCATCTGGTATGTCTTCTTGTCGCCCTTGAGCGCCCCTGACGCCCCGACCGCGTCGCGGAAGGGTCCGTAGAAGGCCGAGGCATATTTAGCCGAATAGGACATGATCGACACGTTGTGTTGGCCGTCGGATTCAAGTGCCGAGCGCATCGCACCGATCCGGCCGTCCATCATGTCGGAGGGTCCGAGGATGTCGGCGCCGGCTTCGGCCTGCGCCAGCGCCATCCTGACCAGCGCCTCGACCGTGCGGTCGTTCACGATCTCGCCGTCCACGACGAAACCGTCATGTCCGTTGATGTTGTAGGGGTCGAGCGCGATGTCGGTCATGATCGCGATGTCAGGCACCGCGTCCTTGATCGCCTTCGTCGTGCGGTTCGACAGGTTGTCGGGGTCCCAGGCGCCCGCGCAATCCTCGGTCTTCACGTCCTGCTCGATGAACGGGAACAGGCAGATCGCGGGGATGCCGAGGTCATGGGCTTCGCGCGCGGCCTTGACCACCAGATCCGTGGTCATCCGTTTGACGCCGGGCATGGATGGCACGTCATAGGTTTCGTTCTCGCCCTCCATCAGAAAGACCGGCCAGATCAGATCGTCGGTCGTCAGCGTCGTCTCACGCACGAGTGCGCGCAGCGCAGGTGAGCGGCGGTTGCGCCGCAGGCGCGTCGCGGGAAACGGGGCGGTGGTGCGTGTCATGATTGCATCCTTTGGCGTCTGGCCTTCTGTGCCACGCCAAAACCGCCCCCTCAAGGGGTAGCGCCCCGCGAACGAGGCGCGTATGGTCCCGCAAAACGATCCCCAGAACGGGCAGGGCAGCACGGTGGACTGGTATTCAGCCGTATTCGAACTCATCGACATGCGGAGCTTTTCGAACCTGTGGTACTGGATCGCGCTGGCCGCCGTCTGGTCGCAGACGAGCCGTTACGTTCTGGGCGTACCATACGACATGATCCAGCGCGCTAGCCGGAACGGCGGCGATGCCGAGGTCGATCTCGAGGACATGGTGCGGATCAATTGCAACCGGCTGCTGTACGTCGCGGGCGTTTCGGGCCTCTGGATCATCGGGATCGGGGCGATGCTGATGACGACGCTGGCGATGCTGGGCTTTTACTATGACGTCGAGTTCGCGCAGGCTGTGTTCCTGCTTGGTGCGCCGATGATTTTCGTGGGGGCGCTGTCGGTGAACTCCGCGCGCGTCATCCGGGACAACGTGCTTTCGGGCCAGGCACTCAGGAAATACATGCACCGCCACCGGATCGCGACGCAGTTCATAGGTATGATCGCCATCTTCATCACAGCGCTCTGGGGCATGTATCAGAACATGACCTACGGTGCGCTTGGCCAATGAGCCATTGACAGCCGCGCCGCGCAGGTTAGGTCCCCCCTCATGGCCAGCCGAGACCACATAACACTGTCGGGCGCGCCCGAAGGGTTCGACGCCCTCCTTGTATCCCGTGAACTGGAAAAGAGCGGCGGGCCGGTGGTCCATGTCGCGCGCGATGACAAGCGGCTGGCGGCGATGCAGGCCGCGTTGGCCTTTCTCGCCCCGCGGGTGACGGTGCTGACCTTTCCGGGCTGGGATTGCCTGCCCTATGACCGCGTGTCGCCCAACCCCGATGTCTCCGCCGCGCGCATGGCAACGCTGGCAGCGCTGGCACATGGGGTGCCCGGACCTTTCGTCCTGCTTACGACGCTCAATGCCGCCACCCAGCGCCTGCCTGCCCGTGAAGTCCTGGCGGAGGCGAGTTGGTCGGCGAGCGTGGACAACCGGATCGACGTGGACGGGCTTCGGTCCTTCCTTGTGCGCATGGGGTTCAGTCAGGCGCCGACCGTGACCGAACCGGGCGATTTCGCCGTACGCGGCGGCATCATAGACATCTTTCCGCCGGGAGAGGCGGGGCCGGTGCGGCTCGACCTCTTCGGTGACGTGCTGGACGGCGCGCGCCGGTTCGACCCGGTCACGCAGCTGACCACCGAGACGCTGTCCGCCGTCGAGTTGGCTCCCGTGTCCGAGATCATTCTGGACGAGACCGCAATTGCGCGTTTCCGGCGGAATTACCGGGTGGAGTTCGGCGCGGGTGGCGCAGACGATCCGCTTTACGAGGCTGTGAGCGCCGGGCGCAAGCACGCGGGCATGGAACACTGGCTACCGTTCTTTCACGAGCGCCTCGAGACACTGTTCGACTATGTGCCCGGTGCCAGCGTCATGCTGGACGACCAGACCGGCCCTGCGCGCATTGCCCGGTGGGAGGGCATTGCGGATCAGTACGACACGCGGGCCGCTGCGATGAAGGATCGCAACCGGCTCGACACGGTTTACAAGCCCTGTCCGCCGGAGCAGCTCTATCTCGACGAAGAGGCATGGACTGGCGCGCTCGCGGATCTGCGCGTCCTTCAATTGACCGAGTTGCCGCAACCGACAGGCGCTGGAGTGCTGGATGGTGGCGGGCGGATCGGGCGCAACTTCGCCCCAGAGCGCCAGCAGGAAAAAATCAATCTTTTCGAGGTCTTGGCGGAGCATATTCGTGTGCGGCGCGACGTGGGGCCGGTGGTCGTCGCGTCCTATTCTGAAGGCGCGCGCGAGCGGGTCGGCGGGCTTCTGGCCGACGAGGGCCTTACCGCACAGACCGAGATTGCCGACTTTCGCGATGTGCCCCTGGACAAGGGCGGGCTTTACCTCGCTGTCTGGCCGCTTGAACACGGGTTCGAGGCGCCGGGGCTTACCGTCATCTCGGAACAGGACGTTCTGGGAGACCGGCTCATCCGCGCGCCCAAACGCAAGCGTCGGGCGGAAAATTTCCTAACCGAACATCAAAGCCTGAGCCCCGGCGAGTTGATCGTTCATGTCGATCATGGCGTTGGTATTTACCGGGGGCTGGAGACGGTCGAGGCGCTTGGCGCGCCGCATGACTGTGTGTTGCTGGAATATGCGGGTGGCGATCGGCTCTACCTCCCGGTCGAGAACATCGAGCTTCTGTCAAAGTACGGCCATGAGCAGGGCCTTCTAGACAAGTTGGGCGGGGGCGCCTGGCAGGCCAAGAAGGCCCGGCTAAAGGAGCGCATCCGGGAGATCGCCGACAAGCTCATTCGCCTCGCGGCCGAGCGGGCGCTGCGCAAGGCTCCGGTGCTGGAGGCCCCCCACCACGCGTGGGAAGAGTTCGCGGCCCGCTTTCCCTACACCGAAACAGACGACCAACTTTCTGCCATTGCGGACGTGATCGAGGATCTGTCGGCGGGGTCTCCGATGGACAGGCTGATCTGCGGCGACGTGGGCTTCGGCAAGACCGAGGTGGCGATGCGGGCGGCCTTCGTTGCAGCGATGACCGGCATGCAGGTGGCGGTGATTGCGCCCACAACGCTACTGGCCCGGCAGCATTACAAGAGTTTCGCCGAGCGTTTCAGAGGCTTCCCCATCCAGGTGGGGCAACTCAGTCGGTTTGTGGGCCAAGCGGAATCGACGCGTACCCGCGAGGGCATGAAGGACGGCAGCGTCGACATCGTCGTGGGCACCCATGCACTCTTGTCCAAGGGGACCCGGTTCAAGAACCTCGGGCTTCTGGTGATCGACGAGGAACAGCGTTTTGGCGTGACGCACAAGGAACGGCTGAAGGAACTGCGCTCTGACGTGCATGTCCTGACCCTGAGCGCGACGCCGATCCCGCGCACCCTTCAGATGAGCCTGACCGGCGTGCGCGACCTGTCGATCATCGGCACCCCGCCGGTCGACCGGCTTTCGATCCGGACCTATGTGTCGCCCTTCGACACGGTTACGATCCGCGAGGCCCTGTTGCGTGAGCACTACCGGGGCGGACAGAGTTTCTTCGTGGTGCCGCGGGTCAAGGATCTCCCGGAGATCGAGGATTTCCTGAAGACCCAGGTGCCGGAGGTGACCTATGTGGTCGCGACGGGGCAGATGGCCGCGGGCGAGCTCGACGACCGGATGAATGCCTTTTACGATGGCAAGTTCGACGTGTTGGTGGCTACGACCATCGTGGAATCCGGACTCGATATCCCGACGGCGAACACGATGGTGATCTGGCGCGCCGACATGTTCGGTCTCGCGCAGCTATACCAGATCCGCGGTCGGGTGGGCCGTGCCAAGACCCGCGCCTATTGCTACCTGACGACCAAGCCGCGCGTGCCGCTGACGCCGGGGGCGGAAAAGCGACTCAAGGTGCTGGGATCGCTCGACTCGCTTGGCGCGGGTTTTGCGCTCGCGAGCCAGGACCTCGACATCCGGGGCGCCGGGAACCTGCTCGGCGAAGAACAGTCCGGCAACATGAACGAGGTCGGCTATGAACTCTATCAGAACATGCTCGAAGAGGCGATTTCCAAGATCCGTTCCGGCGAGCTGGAAGGGCTGACGGAAGCCAACGAGACCTGGGCACCGCAGATCAACCTCGGCGTGCCCGTCATGATACCGGAAAGCTATGTGCCGGATCTCGACGTGCGTCTCGGCCTTTATCGGCGGCTGTCAGACCTGACAACCAAGGTAGAGCTCGAGGGTTTCGCAGCCGAACTGATCGACCGTTTCGGCAAGCTGCCGAAGGAGGTCAACACGCTTCTGTTGATCGTGCGCATCAAGGGCATGTGCAAGCGGGCGGGCATCGCCCGGCTGGACGGTGGACCAAAGGGCGCGACGATCCAGTTTCACAACGACAAGTTCGCCTCGCCAACAGGGCTGGTGGAGTTCATGCAAGCACAGAACGGGCTTGCCAAGGTCAAGGACAACAAGATCATCGTGCGCCGTGACTGGAAACGCGACAGCGACAAGATCAAAGGGGCCTTCGCCATCGCCCGTGACCTTGCCGAAAAGGTCGTGGCGGAGAAGAAAAAGGCGAAGGCCCGAAAGAACGCCTGACCTCAGGCACCGGCAACGCAAGGACCACAAGGCGTGTCGCGCCGTTGACCCGATCGCGTTGCCGTGGTTCGCTTCCCATGCATTTTCATGACCTCCGGACGGGGCGTATTCGGCGCCGATGATCCGTCCGGGCCTTTGGGAGACCGACACCACATGACTGTCCGTGCCACGATACATCGCTCCTTCGCCACAGCGCTCGCGCTTTTCCTCATGGCCGTTCCCGCCATCTCGCAGGATGATGAGAACAAGGTTTGCAGCTACGGCTCTGATGGTTCTCGCCTGTCGCCGGCCGAGCTGGGGCCAATGATCGAAGGACAGTGGACAGGCACCGCGCCAGGGCTGGGCGTGACCACGGGTGTACAGACGTTCCCCCTGACCATCACGCTTGAGTACGGTCGTCTCTACATCTCCAGCGGGGGCCAGAAGGCCCGGCTGGAGCCCGTTCGGGGACCGCGCAAGGCCTTGCGCTATGACTTCGTCAAGCAGAAGGCGATTCCGGAAGAGGCGCACGCGGTCGCGGTCAACGTGGAGGATTTCGGCCTTGTGCTGGGCTGTGACATGAACGTGGCGCCGCAGTTCACATGGACCTTCGGGTCGGGCAACCGGCGCTCGCAAGGTATCTACAGCTTTGCTTCGCCCGACCACGCCCTCGGCACGATGTGGAATTCGGCCCGTGGCGCGCGCGAGGTCTATCTCTCGCGCTGACGGCGTTCGCGGGTCATGTCCGATGCTACGAGGGCCAGGGCGACCATCGAGCAGGCGAAGGCGCCCAGCATGATCGGACGCGGCGTGCCGTCGAAGGCCTGTCCAATGCCCGCCGCAATGGGCATACCCAGCCCCATGCCGAAGGCGCCGATCACCGCCGCTGCCGTGCCCGCGACGTGTGGCAAAGGTTCCATCGCCAGGGCCGTGACGTTGCCCAGTGTCAGCCCATTGATGAAAAAGAGCGAAAACGACCAGGCCATGAAGACGCCGATGCGCACCGGGTCGCTTGCCGTCTCCATCCCGCCGAAGGTCCAGAGCACGAATGCGAGTCCCGCGAAGGCGGTTTGCGAGCCGAAAGCCGCGATCAGCATCCGCCGCATCCCGACCCGCATGACGAGCCGCGAATTCACGAAGCCCGCCCCGGCGGACAGCAGCGCGATGATTGCGAAATAGATCGGAAAGGCCTCACCAACGCCGAGGGCATCGACCCAAAGCTGCTCGGCGGCACTGAGGTAAGCGATGAACTGGCCGTACATCATCACCTGCACGGCAAGGTAGCGGGCCGAAACCGGTGTGGTCAGCACCTCGCGTGCCGCCGCAATGACTGGCTTGAGACGAAAAGCGCGCCGGTGCGCGGGGTCGAGTGTCTCGGGTTGGCGCAGAAGGTACCAGGTCAGGATCACCGTGCCGAAGACGACATAGGCGCCCAAGAGCCCGCGCCAGCCAACGAAAACGATGATCTGCTGGCCGATCAAAGGGGCGGCGGCTGGCACGACGACAAAGAACATGAAGATGAGTGACGCGACCCGCGCCTGATCCGCACCCGAATAAAGGTCGCGTGTGACCGTCTGCGACACGATCCGGGCGGCAGAGGCACCGAACCCCATCAGGAATCGCGACAGGATCAGCAGTTCGAGGTTGGGGGCGAAGGCCGCAGCGACGGCGGCCAGCATGTAGGTTCCGACACCGGCCAGAAGCGCGCCGCGCCGGCCGAAGCTGTCGGCCAGCGGCCCGAAGATCAGCATGCCGAGGCCACCACCGAGCAGGAAGAAACTGATGAGAAACTGGGTGCGCGATTTGTCGTCCGGCGCCATTTCGGCTGCGATGTCTGTCATCGCGGGCAGGAGCGAATCCGTCGAGAACGCCATGAGCGACATGAGCGCGGCCAATAGCGCGACAAGCTCAAACGTGCCGAGGCGGTTGGTGGGGGCGGTTGTGACGGACATGTGCCTTTAGAAATTGTGTGCTGATGGCATACATCGGCGCTCGGGGCTTGGCCAGTCCCAATGGCGCACGAGCAGTGTGCGTTCAGGCTTCGCCTTCGACCTGTGTCACGAGCTCGTCGATCACCTTGAGCCAGAGGTCCGTAGGCTGCGCACCGGGTACAACGTGCTGGTTGGCGATGACAAAGGTCGGGACAGCGCTTACGCCCTTCTCACGGGCGTCCATGTCCCGCGCCTTGATGTTATCCGCATCCGCACCGCTCTCGAACAGCCGCTCGGTCACGGCCCGGTCCATGCCGGTGCTCTCGGCGATGTCGGCGAGAACCGTCCGGTCCCCGATGTCCTGACCGTCGATGAAATAGGACTTGAAGAGACGAGAAACGACCGCGGTCTGCCGGCCTTCAAGATGCGCCCAGTGGATCAGCCGGTGCGCGTCCAGTGTGGACGGCGTGCGCCCGATGGCGTCGAAGTTGATCTGGAGGCCGCTTGCCTCGGCTTCCTGAACCACAGGGAGATACGCTTGCACCGCGCCCTCTTTGCCGCCGAACTTCCCTTCGAGGTAAGCGCGCCGGTCCATGCCCTCGGCGGGCATCGTCGGGTTCAGCATGAACGGATGCCATTCGATTTCGAACGGATGGTTCGGCCGTTGCTCGAGCGCGGCGTCAAGCCGGGCCTTGCCAATGTAGCACCAGGGGCAGATCGGGTCGGAGAAGATGTAAAGCTTTATCATGGTCCCCTGATTAATCCGCTCGGACGAGAGAGTCACTCTGATCGCGCAGGTGTGAGCAGGTCAGGCTTGCGGGCCAAGTTCGCCTGCAGCCCAGCGATCACGCAATTCGCGGCGCAACAACTTGTTGTTGGCACCTTTTGGCAGGGCCTCGACCGCCACGAAGACGCGTGGACATTTGTAGGCCGCGAGGCTGCCCGCCGCGTGGGACGCGAGATCGGCGCTTTTCGGGGAGCGCCCCGGCTCCGGGACATAGACGCAGGCAATGACGCGCGCGGTCTCTTTCACAGCGACCTCGACCGCCGCCGCCTCATGCACGTCCGGGTGGCGGATCATGGCGCTTTCGACCTCGACCGGTGAGACGCGGAAGCCCCCTGCGTTCATCATGTCATCGTCGCGGCCAAGGTAGGTGATCGCTCCGTCCTTCCCCATCGACACGGTGTCGCCGGTCAGGAACCATTCGCCCCTGAACCGAGCACGGGTCTCATCCCCGGCACCCATGTAGCCCAGCATCAGGCCGGGGTCAGTCGCGTGGATGGTGAGAACGCCCGGTTCTTCTCGCCCAACGGGACCGTTTTCGCCTATCACCGCGATCCGCCGGCCGGACTGCGGAAAGCCCAGTGTCCCCGATGGTGCCGGGTGGGCGGGGCTTCCGGACACGAAGGTTGAACATTCCGACATGCCGAACGCCTCATGCAGCCGGGTGCCCGTCGCCGCCTCCCACTTTGCACGGATGGGGGCCGCCAGCTTCTCGCCCGCCGTGAGCCCGTGGCGCAGCGCGGGCGTCGGCGGCATATCAGCGCGCAACATCTGTCGATAGATGCCAGGCGCGGCGGCGAAGATTGTAACTGCCTCGTCGGCGATCAACTGCGGCAGAGTTGTGGGCGGCGTTCCCGGCGCCGGGATGAGCGCTGTGGCTCCGCGCGCCCACGGGTCCATGAGGCCGGTGCCGAGCGTGTAGGTCCAATTGAACGCACCTGCATGCATGAGGCGATCTTCGGGGGTGAGGCCATACCACCCTTCCCACATCATGCGCCGCGCCCAGATCGCGCGATGGGCGTGCAGGACAGCCCGCGACGTGCCGGAGGTGCCGGAGGTGAAAATCGCGTAGGCGGGCCGCTCGGGATCACCGAGAGCGAAGTCTGCCTCCGGACCCGCGGCCAGATCGTGCAAGACGGCTTCGTCCAGAACCCGGCATTGCAGCGGATGGGGCAGGGCGATGCCGCCCCCCGCGATGATCAGCGCGGGCTCGACCTGCGCCGCCATTTTGGTGATTTCAGCTTCGGTCAGCATTGCGGAGGTCGGCACCGGGATCAGGTCGGCAGCGATGGCGCCCAGAAAGGCCAGTGGAAATTCTACGGTGTTGCCGAGCCGCAAGAGCACATGGTCTCCGGGTGTCAGGCCCTGTTTCAGCAGCCCGGCCGCTATGCCCCGCACCGCTCGGGTAAGCCGTGAAAAGGTCCAGTCATCGCGTCGGTCACCCAGCACCGAAAGCGCCAGCTTGTCGGGTGTGGCCTGTCCGGCCGCCAACACATATCCGGCCATGTTGAAGGGGTCGGGCGGCGGCGGCAGCGCTGGCCCTTGGTCGAAGGTCGCATCCATGCGCTTTCCTTGCGCAGAAGTGGTGGGAGTTGCAATAGCCTGACCCCCGGGGATAAAACGGCGCATGGCCGACGATGACCTCAAGACCCCGAGCCTGATCCGGCTCGCCCGCGAAAGCGGCGAACCTGCGCCCGATCCGCAGCCGCTCGACCTCGGAGAACGCGTGCGCGCGCTGCGCAAATCGCGCGGCTGGACACTGGAACAGGCCGCTGGTCAGGCGGGACTTGCCCGCTCGACGCTTTCCAAGATCGAGAACGGTCAGATGTCGCCGACGTTCGAGGCGCTCAAGAAGCTGGCGGTCGGGCTGGAGATCTCGGTCCCGCAACTCTTCACGCCGCCGCAGGACGCCCGGGTTTCGGGTCGCATGACGGTCACCAAGACCGGCGAAGGGCAGGCGCATCCCACGGCGACATACGAGCATGAATTGTTGGCGGGGGCACTGACGAAGAAAGCCATGCTTCCCTACCGTGCCCGCGTGCGCGCCCGTCGGTTCGAGGAATTCGACGGCTGGGTGCGCCACGATGGCGAGGAATTTCTCTACGTTCTGACCGGAGAAATCCGCCTGATAACCGAATTTTATGAACCAGTTGATATGCGGCGCGGCGACAGCGCCTATTACGATGCTTCCATGGGCCATAACGTCATTTCGGTTTCACAGGAGGATGCGACGATCCTCTGGGTCACATCGCTCTGACGCAAAGTCCCGCCGAAGCGTCGTTTCGGTCTCGAAACACGGGGCCGGGCCTGTTACGCGAAACGTGATCCGATCAGGGAGCGCGCGATGATTCAGGTACTTGGAACGTCTTGGGCCTTGCTGCTCGGGATCATGCTGCTGATGGTCGGCAACGGCATTCAGGGCACGCTGCTGGGCATCCGTGGCGGACTGGAAGGCTTCTCGACGTTCCAGATGTCCATCGTGATGTCCAGCTACTTCGTCGGCTTCCTTTTCGGCTCACGGGCTGCGCCGGAGCTTATCCGGCGGGTTGGCCATGTACGCGTCTTCGCAGCGCTGTGTTCGTTCATATCGGCGGTGCTCATCCTTTATCCGACACTCACCGATCCGATCGCCTGGTCCTTCCTGCGCCTGTTCATCGGGTTTTGCTTCTCCGGCGTCTATGTGACGGCGGAAAGCTGGCTCAACAACCAGGCGACGAACGAAACGCGGGGGCAATCACTCGCCCTCTATCTCATCGTGCAGATGATCGGGGTGATCTCCGCGCAGGGCCTTGTCGCCTTTGGCGATCCCTCGGGCTTCATCCTGTTCATTCTTCCCTCGGTGCTGGTCTCGATCTCGTTCGCGCCGATCCTTCTTTCCATCTCGCCGACCCCGGCCTTCGATACTGCCCGGCGCATGACGCTTCGTGAACTGTTCACGAATTCTCCGCTTGGCATGGTCGGCATGGTGCTGGTCGGCGGCGCGAATGCTGCGGTTTTCGGGATGGCGGGCGTCTATGGCACCGAGGCCGGCCTTCCCGTGTCGCAACTGTCGATTTTCGTGGCCATGTTCTATGTCGGTGGTCTGGTGTTTCAGGTACCGATCGGGTTCCTGTCCGATCGCATGGACCGGCGGCTTGTCATCATCGGCGCCGCGAGCGTGGCAGTGGTCGCCTCGGTCGCGGCCTGGCTGGCGCCGGTGTTCATCCTGTTGCTGCTGGCCGCGTTCTTCATCGGGGGGATGCTGAGCCCGCTTTATGGCCTGCTGATCGCACATACCAACGACTTTCTCGAGGTCGACGACATGTCGTCGGCCGCTGCCGGTCTCATGTTCGTCAATGGCGTGGGCGCCATCGCGGGTCCGCTCGCGGCTGGCTGGATCATGGGACCTCTTGGGGCCTCGGGCTTCTTCATTGTCCTCGCGGTGCTTTGCGCGGGCGTGGTCATCTACGGCCTGTGGCGCACGACGCGGCGCCCCTCGACCCCGGTGGATGAGACGGCGAGCTACGCGGTCGTCTCGCCGCAGACTTCGCTCGTGGGCATGGAAGTCGCCACCGAATTCTATGCCGATGCGCTCGAAGATGTGGCGGAGCAGAACGAGGCCGACATGGAAGACACACAGTCGCCGGGCACAATGCGTTAACGTTTAGTTTCCTTGCCTGATTGCAAATCTTTTGTAACGTCGAGGCAGGGACAGAGGACGGCCCAGGAGGGTAAGATGGCCAATCCGAACGATATTCTGGACTACTGGCTGGATGAGGTGGGACCGTCTGGGTGGTACGAGGGTTCGGAGGAACTCGACCGCGAGATCACCGAAAGATTCGGTGAAGCTTGGCGGGAGGCGACCAGCGGGGCCTATTCGCTCTGGTTGACCTATCCGAGTGGCGCACTCGCCTATGTCATCCTGCTCGATCAATTTCCGCGCAACATGTTCCGGGGGCAGGGCAAGGCGTTTTCGACCGACAAGGTGGCGCTCGCCGCCGCGAAATGCGCCATCGACAAACACTGGGACATGAAGATCGACGAGCCCGCACGGCAATTCTTCTACATGCCCCTCATGCATTCCGAGAGCCTGATCGACCAGGACCGCTGCGTTCGGCTGATGCACACCCGGATGCCACAGACCGGGCAGGGCAACCTTCTGCACGCCAAGGTCCACCGCGAGGTCATCCGCCGTTTTGGCCGCTTTCCGTACCGCAACGAGGCGCTTTCGCGTGACACGACCAAGCCGGAAGCGGCCTTCGTGGCCGAAGGCGGCTATGGCGCCATGTTGCGTGAAATGTCCGCCTGACCAATTCGCCCGAATCGTCTAGGCTATACGCTACCGCTGGCTAGCTTGGCGGCCCTTGTTTTCGCGCGGTTTTTCGAGGCGATTGAACGCCCCGCGGGAATAGTTTAAGGGTAAACTACTTTTTCGCGAGGGAGAAATAGATGGCTGACTCCAGCTTTGACGTGATCGTGGTCGGCTCCGGTCCGGGCGGCTATGTGGCCGCGATCCGGGCGGCGCAACTGGGCCTGAAGACCGCTGTGGTCGAGCGGGACCATCTGGGCGGTATCTGCCTCAACTGGGGCTGCATTCCCACCAAGGCACTTCTGCGGTCGGCCGAAGTGTTCCACTTGATGCATCGCGCCAAGGATTTCGGTCTGTCGGTGGAAAAGGCGGATTACGACCTCGACAAAGTGGTCGAGCGGTCGCGCGGTGTGGCCAAACAATTGTCCGGTGGTGTCGCGCATCTCCTCAAGAAGAACAAGGTGACGGTGTTCATGGGGGCGGGCAGCGTTCCCGCCAAGGGCAAGGTCTCGGTCAAGACCGACAAGGGGACCGAGGAACTCACGGCCAAGAACATCATATTGGCGACCGGCGCGCGCGCCCGGCAACTCCCGGGCCTTGAAGCGGACGGCGATCTGGTCTGGACCTACAAGGACGCGTTGAAGCCGGTCAGGATGCCCAAGAAACTCCTCGTGATTGGCTCAGGCGCAATCGGGATCGAGTTCGCGAGCTTCTTCAATACATTGGGCGCCGACACGACGGTGGTCGAAGTTATGGACAGGGTCTTGCCGGTTGAGGACGCCGAGATATCGGCTTTCGCAAGGAAGCAGTTCGAGAAGCAAGGCATGAAGATCCGGGAGAAGTCGACCGTGACCAAGCTCGATCGGGGAAAAGGTAAGGTGACGGCCCATATCGAGAAGGGCGGCAAGACGGAAACCGAGGAATTCGACACCGTGATCTCGGCCGTGGGGATTGTCGGTAACGTTGAGGGGCTTGGGCTGGAGGAACTGGGGGTCAAGGTCGACCGCACTCATGTGGTGACGGACGAATACTGTCGGACCGGGGTCGTCGGGCTTTACGCCATCGGCGACATCGCCGGTGCGCCCTGGCTTGCCCATAAGGCAAGCCACGAGGGTGTCATGGTTGCCGAATTGATCGCGGGGAAACACGCCCACCCGGTCAAGCCGGAAAGCATCGCAGGCTGCACCTATTGCAACCCGCAAGTCGCAAGCGTCGGCTACACCGAGGCCAAGGCCAAGGAGCTGGGTTACGAGGTCAAGGTTGGCAAGTTTCCGTTCATCGGCAATGGCAAGGCAATCGCACTCGGCGAGCAGGAAGGGATGGTCAAGACGGTGTTCGACGCCAAGACCGGCGAGCTTCTTGGCGCGCATATGGTCGGTGCCGAAGTGACTGAGTTGATTCAGGGATATGTGGTCGGGCGCACGCTCGAAACCACCGAGGAAGAGCTCATGAATACCGTGTTCCCACACCCAACGCTGTCGGAAATGATGCACGAATCCGTGCTCGACGCGTACGGGCGCGCGATTCACTTCTGATCGCGTCGGCGCGGCGCCCTCAGGTGCCGCGCTTCAACCCGTCCGCTTCGCGCCGCACCTCGTCGATGGCCTCGTTCAGCGTATCGAGCGCATGTGCCATCGACCGGCGCAAGAGCGTCGCAGCTTGGGCTGCGTCGGCCGGTGCGACGGGATCTGCTGGCCCCGTTTCGGGCGCGTGCAGCTCGATCAGGCTCTTCTCGACCTCGTCCAGAATTCGATTGAGGTCGCGGGCGAGGAGCGCCAGCGCTTCGTCCTTGTAGGCGTCGTCCAGTCGCAGGCTGAAGCTACCGCGCTCGATCCCGGCGATGACGACTTCGGCGTCGTCATGCATGCGGCGCAGTTCTTCCTCGCGCAAATTGCGCCAGTGGGCGATGTCGTTAAGCCGGCTCGCGATATCCGCCCGTTCCGCGACCATGAGGCTTTTTTCCTGAAGCATGTCGTCACGCTCCGCATTCAGACCGCGCAGGTCTTCACTCTTGCGGATATTGTCAACGAGCGCTTCCCGGAACCGGCGTGACGCGCGGGCGATCTGACCGATCTCCGTGTCGTTGGCATAGGCGCTGAGGTCAACATGGGTTTCACCTTCCGCGAGTCGTCCCAGCCCTTCAGCGATGGCGGCAGCCGGCGCGACTGCGACCCGCTGAATTGTCCAACGCAAGCCGAGGCTGAAGATTGCGACACCTGCGCAGAGGAGCACCGCGAGCGCGACCGCGCCGAGTTTCAGGAGGTCCATCTGCTGATGGAGACCGACAAGCTCTGCATGTGTCTGTCGCTGGATTTCCTGACCCAACGTCGCGAATGCCGAGAGGGCGCTTTCTTTCGGAACGAGCACGGCCGTGTCAATCTCTGCAGCGCCCGCGCCCGCGTCGATCATGTCACGCGCCACGTCGATATTCGCACGGAAAGTCGCCACCGCTTCGGCAAGGTCGGCCAGTGCGACATCTTCAGCCGGTGTGATGGGGAACCCACGGTACTGGTCGATTGCCAGCAGGGCACGGTCGGCTGACGCCCGCGCGGCCGCTTCGTATCCAGGTGTCTTTCGCAGCACGAAATTCTTGAACTGGTGAATCATGCCATCGTAGCCGAGCGCCGAGCGTAATGCGAAAAGCGTGGTCCATTTCGTTTCCGGCCCGCCCTCGATCACACCTGTTGTCAGCGCGACCATTGCAACGGCGGCTTGGGTGTCATCGACGCGCACAACATCGTCGATCCCTTCGATATCCGAATCGAGCTGGCGGATATCGCGCACCACTTCGCTTTGCGCCTCATACTCCCGCACCATTGAACGGATGGCGTCGATTTCTCCCCCATAGGTCGGGCCGAGCTGTCGTTCGAGCTTTTCGAGATTGGTCAGGATCGCTCCGGTATTGCGGTCAAAAACCCGCATTTCGTCCCCACCGCGCAGGAGGTAGTTCTTGAAGGAATGAATCATCCCTCCGAACCCGAGGTCGCCGACCACATCGGTTAGGGCAATCACGCTCGGGTCCGACTGGCGCTCATAGGCTTTGATCTGACCGTCCACGCGTTCGACAAGGCTGTAGAGCAGGATCGTCGCGCCCGCGAAGAGCACGGCACAGACGATGCAGACGGCGACGGTGGCGTTCGCATAGGATTTGAGTGACATGGGTTGCATGGCAGGCTGTCCGGACTGGGAACTCATGCCTGCCATGGTCTGCGCGAGACCTTAACAAAAGGAAGACGACCCTCGGGAGGGTCGCCTCGATTTGCTTCAATTTGATCCGATTTCAACCGCGGGTGATTTTGCCACCGGCCATCTGCCAGTGCCCGAGGCCCCCGATGTTCGAGACGTCGAAACCGAAGCCCTCGAACACCTGCGCGGCCATCGACGAGCGTGCGCCGGACGCGCAGTAGACCGCGACTGGTTTCGAAGTATCGAGGTCCGGATGATAATCCGGGCTGCGGGGGTCGGCCTGCATCCGGATGACCGCGAGCGGAATATTGAGCGCGCCCTCGGCCTTGCCGGACATGGCAAGCTCACCGGGGTCACGGACATCGACGAGAGTGATTTCGCCGGCAGCGGCCTTTTCGACGGCGTCCTTGGGCGAGAGACCGGGCATTGTGCGCCCTCCGAACATGGCTTTCAGCATTCTTACATATCCTTCATTCGTGTTTGAGAACATATATTCCAAATAATGAATACGTCAAGGGGCCGAAAGACCGTCACGGTACAGTGAAGGGGACACTCTTGAGGATCCGGTTCGTCGTGCCGGTCAGGATGTAGCGCAACTCGTATGTGCCCGACGCTTCTGGCACATCCAGGACGGAAGGACTTCCGTCTCGGGCGTAGGCATAATCGACATATTTTCCGATGGCCGAGTCCGGAGATGCGATGACCACGAGATCTCGGCGGTATCCCGGTCCGTCCCACGTCACCTCGATCTTGTCACCCGCGAGCGCCGCGCCGAGAGACGCGGTCACGTCGGTCACAGAGATCGGCGCGGTGTTCAAGACTTTGGTCGGCCGACCGTTCTGAACATACTGGAGTTCGTACGTGCCGGGCACGGATGGCACGTCGATGTCGAGCGGGCTGCCCTTCTGAACATACTCGTAGTTGAGGTATTTGCCCGCAGGCGATCCGACTTCGGCGACAGTGAGGTAATCGTTGTGAGTCGCCGGGCCTTCCCACGAAAGAGAAATCGTGCTGCCGGCAGGAGCGCTGTCCGGTCCTGACAGGCTGGCCGTCGCCGTCTGGACGGAAATCGGCGTACTGCCAAGCATTTCCTGGCCCTGGCTGGCGATGTAGCGGATTTCGTATTCGCCGCCTTCCGTCGGCATCTGCACATCAAGGGGGTTACCTTCATTCGTGTAGGTGTATGTGACGTAGTCCCCGTCAGCCGCGCCTGCCTCGGCCACCGCGATGTAATCCGACTTGTAGTCCGGACCGGTCCACTCGACGGACAATTGGGTCCCACCTACTGCGGTCGGCGGCGCAGTGATCGATGCGCCCACGGCGGTGAGCGTCAGGGGGACCGCAGCAAGTTCGGATTGGTCCTGTCCAAGGAAATACCGGATCTCGTAATCGCCCGGTTCGATTGGGGCCTTGACCGTAACCGGGTTGCCCGTCCGCGTGTAGGCATAGGTGAGATAGGGGCGTTCGTCCCGGCCGACGCGGCCGATCCCGATGTAGTCGTTCTTGGCATCCGGCCCGGTCCAGGTGATCTCGACGTCCGATCCTGCCGGGGCTTCAGCGGGGCCCTCAAGGCTCACGGATGTGTCGCTTACTTCGAACGGCTCCGAGCGGCCCGCGACGGTGCGGGACGCCGACAACACATACCGCAATTCATAGGTCCCAGCCTCGGTCGGCATCGGAAGGGGCAGGGGATTGCCCTTGTTCGTATAGGCATAGGTCTCGTAATACCCGTCGCCCTGATCGAGCGAAGCGACGGTGATGTAGTCGCTTTGATAGTCGGGCCCGGTCCATTCGATCTCCGGCACCATGCCGACCGTGACCTCGCTCGGCGGGGTGAGTTGGATGTCGAGGGGCGTCACTTCGATGGACGTGCGGGCGAGCACGTCGCCGCCATCGCCAAGCTTGTAGCGCAATTCAGCCGGCCCGGTCGTCGGGGGCATACGCACCATGACCACGCCGTCCTCCGCTTTGCGGGTGTAGGTGTAGGAATCGTAATAGTCGTCTTCCTTGTCCGCGGTCGCCGAGGCGATGTAGTCGTTGTCTTCCTCAGGGCCGGTGAATGTTACGGGCACCATCGACCCGGCCGGAGCCGTGGCGGGCGCTTCCACCGTGGCGTCGGGCAGGGGCGGGACGTATTCGGGCAGGGCGACAGTAACGGTCATGTTCCCGCCACCGGTTGTGAAGCTGGCCGAACCCGTCGCCTCATCCAGCAGGCGGATGACCGACGCGGAGCCCGCGGTGCCTTCGGTGATGGCATGGACTGGCATGGACGCCTCGACTTTGTCTGACAGCACCTCATCGCCTGCGTTGATCGTCCAGACGATGCCGTCCGCGATGATGGGACCGCCCTGGCCGTTGGTCGCGCGGAAGGTAACATCGAACACCGCAGGCTCGGGTTCCGGCTCCGGCATTGGTGCGGGTTCCGCGACCGCCACCTCTTCCAGCGCGCTGGACAGTTCGCCCGCGTTGGACGCGCTGCGATACATTCCGCCGGTTTCTTCGGCCAGACACTGAAGCTGAGCCTGCGCCTCGGGCTCGGTCACGTCGAAGCCGATGACATGCGCGGTGAAGCCTACGCCGGTTTGTTCCAATTGCCGCCCGAGCGCGCAGGGGTCCACGTCGCAGGTCTCGATCCCGTCCGAAACGAGGATCACGGTGGCCGCTTCCTCGGTGTATTTGAGCGCCTCGGCCGCCTGAAGCACTGCGTCCGACAGCGGCGTCTTGCCCTTCGGGTTCAGCCCGTTCACCGCGTCTGCGATGGCCTGCCGGTCCGTGCCGGGCTCATACAGGAGTTCGATGTCGCCGCAGTCTCCCTTGGTCCGGTGACCGTAGGCTACGAGACCGAGTGCCTGTTCTTCGGGGAGCGTGCCCAGAAGGTCGCTCACCACTTCGCGCGCGATGACGATTTTGTTCACCCCTTCGATCTGGCCCCACATCGAGCCAGATGCATCGAGAACGAGAATCGCCGAAGGTCGCTCTTGTGCTGATGCCGCAAAGGAAGTGGTCATGAAAAGCAAAGCGATGAAAAGTGCGCGCAGCATGATGGTCCCCAAATTGATCTTGTGAATTGGGGGAAGCGTAGCCCATAGGCGGGCTTTTGCGAAGAATGGAATTGAACGCCCATGTTCACACTTCGTTCTCATTTTCCATTTGCGCCCGGGCCTGATTGCCCTATCTATGGGGTTGTCCCCCCGCGAGGTGAGTAATGCCCGAACAGAAGTTCATCGAAGTGCGCGGCGCGCGCGAGCACAATCTCAAGTCAATCGACGTGGATATCCCGCGTGATCAGCTGGTGGTCATCACCGGCCTGTCAGGCTCGGGAAAGTCGTCGCTGGCCTTCGACACGATCTATGCCGAGGGGCAGCGGCGCTATGTGGAGTCGTTGTCGGCCTATGCGCGGCAGTTCCTCGACATGATGGAAAAGCCGGACGTGGACCATATCACCGGTCTGTCCCCGGCAATTTCCATCGAGCAGAAGACGACCTCAAAGAACCCGCGCTCGACAGTCGGCACCGTGACCGAGATTTACGATTACATGCGCCTGCTGTTCGCGCGCGCCGGGACGCCGTATTCGCCGGCCACCGGCCGACCCATCGAGGCACAACAGGTGCAGGACATGGTCGACCGGATCATGGAGATGGAAGAAGGCACGCGGGCCTATCTGCTCGCGCCCATCGTGCGTGACCGCAAGGGCGAATATCGCAAGGAATTTCAGGAGCTTCGCAAGCAGGGCTTCCAGCGCGTCAAGGTTAATGGCGAATTCTACGAACTGGAGGAACCGCCGGTCCTCGACAAGAAATTCCGCCACAACATCGACGTGGTGGTCGACAGAATCATTGTGCGCGAAGGGCTCGAGACGCGGCTGGCCGACAGCCTGCGCACTGCACTCGACCTGGCGGACGGAATCGCCATTCTTGAGACGGCGCCGAAAGAGGGCGAGCCGGAGCGTCAGACGTTTTCCGAGAATTTCGCCTGTCCGGTGTCCGGCTTCACCATTCCGGAAATTGAGCCACGCCTGTTTTCGTTCAACGCGCCTTTCGGGGCCTGCCCCACCTGCGATGGCCTTGGGCAGGAGCTCTTTTTCGACGAGCGGCTGGTGGTGCCGGATGCCGCGCTTCAGGTTTACGACGGGGCCATCGCGCCGTGGCGCAAGGGCAAGTCGCCCTATTTCCGCCAGACCATCGAGTCCATCGCGCGCCACTATGAATTCGACATGAAGACGCCGTGGAAAGACCTTCCTGCTCATGTGCAGCAGGTGTTCCTGCACGGTTCCGGCGACGAAGAGATCAAGTTCCGCTTCGACGAGGGCGGGCGCGTTTACGAAGTGACGCGCCCCTTCGAAGGCGTGATCCCGAACATGGAGCGCCGCTACCGCGAAACCGACAGCAATTGGGTGCGCGAGGAGTTCGAGCGGTATCAGAACAACCGTCCCTGCGGCGATTGTGGCGGCTACCGGCTGCGGGAAGAGGCGCTGGCAGTCAAGATCGGACCTTCGGATAATCCCGAAGAACTGCTCCACGTCGGCCAGGTGGTGCAGATGTCGATCCGCGAAGCCTATGACTGGTGCCGGAAAGTGCCCGATCAGCTGAGCGCGCAGAAGAACGAGATTGCCCGCGCGATCCTCAAGGAAATCCGCGAACGGCTTGGGTTCCTCAATAACGTCGGCCTTGAGTACCTTACCCTCAGTCGCAACTCCGGCACCCTGTCGGGGGGCGAAAGCCAGCGCATCCGTCTGGCCTCGCAAATCGGCTCTGGTCTGACCGGCGTGCTCTATGTGCTCGACGAGCCGTCCATCGGTCTGCACCAGCGTGACAACGGGCGCCTGCTCACCACGCTCAAGAACCTGCGCGACCAAGGCAACACGGTCATCGTCGTCGAGCATGACGAGGAGGCGATCCGCGAGGCGGATTACGTCTTTGACATTGGCCCCGGTGCAGGTGTGCACGGCGGTCAGGTGGTGTCGAAGGGCACACCCGGCGAGATTGCCGCCGATCCGGCTTCGGTGACGGGGCAGTACCTCTCGGGCGCCCGTGAAATCGCTGTGCCCGGCATCCGCCGCGAGGGCAACGGCAAGTCCGTGACTGTCGTGAAAGCGACCGGCAACAACCTCAAGGAAGTCACTGCCGAATTTCCGCTTGGGAGATTCGTTTGCGTGACCGGCGTGTCGGGCGGCGGCAAGTCGACCCTGACCATCGAGACCTTGTTCAAGGCGGCCTCGATGAAGCTCAATGGCGCCCGCCAGACGCCCGCGCCCTGCGAGACGATCAAGGGGCTCGAACACCTCGACAAGGTCATCGACATCGACCAGCGCCCGATCGGGCGCACGCCGCGCTCCAACCCGGCGACCTACACAGGGGCCTTCACGCCCATCCGCGACTGGTTTGCGGGCCTGCCCGAATCCAAGGCGCGCGGCTACAAGCCGGGGCGGTTTTCCTTCAACGTGAAGGGGGGGCGCTGCGAAGCCTGTCAGGGCGACGGCGTCATCAAAATCGAGATGCATTTCCTTCCGGATGTCTATGTCGAATGCGAGACGTGCAAAGGCAAGCGGTACAACCGGGAGACGCTGGAAATTCAGTTCAAAGGCAAGAGCATAGCTGATGTTCTTGATATGACGGTTGAAGAGGCGCAGGGCTTCTTTCAGGCGGTGCCGTCAATCCGCGAGAAGATGGACGCTCTGATGCGGGTAGGCTTGGGCTACATCAAGGTGGGCCAGCAGGCGACGACGCTGTCGGGCGGCGAGGCGCAGCGCGTGAAGCTGTCCAAGGAGCTGTCGAAACGCTCGACGGGCCGCACGCTCTATATCCTCGACGAGCCGACCACGGGCCTGCACTTCGAGGATGTGAAGAAGCTGCTCGAGGTGCTTCACGAATTGGTCGAGGCCGGGAACACGGTCGTGGTGATCGAGCACAACCTCGACGTGGTCAAGACAGCCGATTGGATCCTCGACATCGGCCCCGAGGGCGGCGACGGCGGCGGAACGATGGTCGCCACCGGCACGCCCGAGGATGTGGCACAGGTCGACGCCTCGCACACCGGGCATTACCTCAAGGACATGCTGCACCAGAAGCGCACGGCGGCGGAATGACCGCCACCATCGCCGCGCTCGCAGTCGTGGTAGAGGCAGGGCAGGTGCTCCTTGTGCGCAGGCTCAATCCGCCGGACGCGGGACTCTGGGGCTATCCCGGTGGCCGGGTTGAGGCGGGCGAGGATGTGGCGACCGCAGCCCTGCGCGAGCTTCGCGAGGAAACGGGCGTTGAGGCGGAAGCGGGGGAAACGCTCGACGTGATCGACGTGCGCGCAGAGGGATTTCACTACGCGCTCCACGCGATCGCCTGCCGTTATCTGTCGGGGTCTCCGAGGGCGGCAGATGACGTGGACGCCGCTGAATGGGTTCTGATCGATGACGTGATCCGGGCCACGCGCCCGATGAGCGAGGGTGTCGCCGAATTGGCGCGCCTGATTGCGCCTACTGGATAGGCGCACGGCATCTGCGTGGTTGCCTCGGTGTTAAGACAGCGCGAGAGGATTGCGTCCGCCTTTTTCCCTCGATGGCGAATTCAGATTCGCTGAAACCCAATAATTCTGGACTGCTTGCGAGGGCGTGCGCGGCGCGTGCCAGATAGCAATGGCGCCAGCGCGTGGCCGATCATGCTGTGACCGGTGAGCCGGAGCGACCCCGGCTCATCACCGTGAAGAGGCGCCACGACAGGATAGCGATCCCGACCGATGCGGCGGCAGTCACGCTCCACACGTCACCCCAGTTCTTCACGGCAATGGCGACAAGTGCCCAGATTACACTCAGGAAATAGACCCATTCCTCACGCCGTCCTGCATGGATGAGAAACGCGGTAAGCAATGCCAGCGGGATACAGACAAGCGCCCAGCCTACCTCGCCCAGCACCAGACCGAATCCTGCACCCGTCAGGCCCAGCGAGGCGAAGGACGCTGCTGTCAGCCACCCTGTATAGAAAGCCACCGGCGCGACGGCCCACCAGCGGTCCCGCTTTGGAGCACGGTGCATGGCGAGCGCGGCCGGAATCAGCATCGCGAAAATCAGGATTGTCGCCCAGATCGGCGAGATCATGGCGACGGGCAGCCAAGCGGTGCCGATCACAAGCGAAATCAGAAGCGGAAGGCGCATCGGATCCCAGTCGGCCACGTCGTGCCGCTTGAACAGCCCGTATGCGGTGGAGGCCACGAGCCAGATGTAGATCGGTCCCCAGATCGCGAAGGCGTAACCCGCAGGCTGCACCGGCGGGTCTACCTGGGGATTCGGATAGAGTTCCGGATCGAAGCCGCCGAAACCCGGCACCATGAACGGCCCGAGAGCAAAGGCCACGGCGGCGACGAACAACAAGATAGCCTTGGCACGCATGATGAAGTCCTTTCTTTCGATGGAAACGGGCGAGGGGCGGATTCGGTTCAGTTTCGTCCCTGCATCCGTTGTGATTTCGCGATAACGTGACGCGAGGCCGGTGTCGGCTTTGACCCACCGGCGGACCGTTTCGAACCACATATTTTGGGGGATGCCATGAAAAAAGACCCTGTCATCGGCCTGGCGCTCGGCTCGGGCGGCGCGCGCGGATGGTGCCACATCGGCGTGCTGGAAGCGCTCGATGAGATGGGCGTGCGCCCCGGCGTGGTCGCGGGCACCTCCATGGGGGCGCTTGTCGGGGTCGCATGGGCCTCTGGTCGGCTCGACGCATTGCGCGATTGGGTGCTGGAGCTGACGCCGCGCCGGTTCTTCGGCCTCATTGATCCGCGGTTCAAGGGTGGCCTTGTGGAAGCGCAGGAGATCACGCGGATGCTCGAGGACATCGGGGTGCCAGAACGGCTCGAGGATCTCGACCTCCCGTTTACCGCTGTTGCGACCGACATGCGGACGGGCCGCGAAATCTGGTTCGACAGCGGACCGACCTATCCGGCCATACGCGCCTCGGTTGGTATCCCGGGCGTGATGA
The DNA here is from genome assembly GCF_002384975.1 of Maritimibacter sp. UBA3975. Classification (NCBI taxonomy): domain Bacteria; kingdom Pseudomonadati; phylum Pseudomonadota; class Alphaproteobacteria; order Rhodobacterales; family Roseobacteraceae; genus Maritimibacter; species Maritimibacter sp. UBA3975. The sequence continues at coordinate 58,644 of NZ_DGCP01000003.1, read as the reverse complement.
CACCGACGTGGCATGAGGATATGTGGCTGCTTGACGGGGGCCTCGTGAACCCGGTGCCGGTCTCCGCCGTCTTTGCCAAACGGGCCGAGATCATCATTGCGGTCAATCCGAATGCCACGCGACCGGGCCGGACGTGGGAAGAGCAACCTACCGAGGACGAGGGCGGAACAGGCTGGACCAAGGTGCTGCCGGAGGCCATTGCCGAGGCGCTCAATATCGACGCGGATGCGGAAAGCCGTGCTGCGCCGAATTACTTCACCGTGCTGAATGCCTCGATCGACATCATGACCGAGCAGATCCGCCGGGCCCGTTTCGCAGGTGAACCGCCACACGTCGTGCTGGACGCAGCTTTCGACGACCTTACGGTGCTGGAGCTTTTTCGGGGTAAGGAGGCCATCGCCGAGGGCCGCCGGATGGTCGAGGCGCGGGCGGACCGGATCGCCGAAGTCTGCCGTCTTTAGCTGCGGTAGTGACGCAGGACGTAAAGGCGGATTGCCGACCCGAGGCCGGAGGACAAGCCGCGCGCCTCGTCGATCTCGGCGGCGAGTTCATTGATCCCTTTGCCCTGAGCCTCGGCGATCTCGCGAAATGCCTCCCAGAAGTCGTCCTCGAGCGAGACCGAGGTTCTGTGGCCCCGGAGCGTCACCGAATGCTTGCGTGGGCGGGCGTCAGTCATCTTTGCGATGCGCTTCGATCTCGCGCCGTGCCTTGGTGGCTTCAGCTTCCTCGCGACGCTTCTGGGCTTTGGTGCGCCCGAATTTGACGGCATTCTTATCCGCCACGCGCCGCTTCTCCGCGCGGTCGCGGGCCTTGCGGGCTTGGTTGAGATTGGTGACCTTGGACATGGCCCCATGATGGCGAAAGGCGCGGGTGGGGGAAAGCCCCGCTTCGCGCCGTCAGCCAAGACCGAGCATCATCAGAATGAGCGGGATGGTCAGGACCGCCGCCATCGTCTGCGCCGTGACGAGGCCGGCCATGAGCGAGGCGTCTCCGTTCAATTGGCGGGTGAGGACGTAAGCCGAAGGCGCCGTCGGGATGGCCGAGAAGGTGACGAGCACGACGGCCTCCGGCCCGGTGAGGCCGAACAGCTGTGCCACGCCAAACGCGAACACGGGCATCACGAGCAGCCTCAGCCCCGAGATCCAGAAAAGCGCTCCCACGTCGCGCCGCAGCGCCTCGGGCCGCAGCGCCGCTCCGACGCAAAGCAGACCGAGAGGAAGGCTTGCCTGTGCCAGAAGCGAGAGCAGGCGGTCGGTGCCGAACGGCAGGCCCAAGCCCGAGAGCGCCAGCGCGATCCCTACGACACAAGCAAGGATCAAGGGGTTCCGCCCCATCGTGCGCAGAAGCAGACCGGGGGAGCGCAGGATACTGCCCTCGCTCAGCCCCATGATCGCCAACACGTTCACAAGTGGCACACCGACAGCGAGATAGACTGACGCGCGCTCCAGCCCGCCGGAGACGCCGAGGCTCGCGATCACGGCGAGGCCGAGGTAGGTGTTGAATCGCACGATCCCCTGAAGCGAAGGGCCGAAGCGCGCGGCCGGGTGCGGTCGTATCCGCCGGGCCAGCCAAAGGAGTGCCGCCGCGCCGCAGATCGTCACCGCCGCCGCGCCGCCCAGTCGCCAGATCGCCGGATCGGCGAGGGGCGCGGCGACGAGGTTGCTCACCAGAAGGGCAGGAAAGAGCACAAGGTAGTTGATCCGCTCAGCCGCCGGCCAGAACTCTGCTGACGGGAACCCCGCGCGGGCGAGTGCGAAGCCCAGACAGATCAGCGCGAAGAGCGGCCAGATGGTGACGAGGAGCAAGGGACGATCCGAACAGGGTGCGTTTCACGCTTGCTACCATCGCGGCAGCGCTGATGGCACCAAAAAGAAACGGCGCACCACTGGCGCGCCGTCTCGCAACTTCATTGGGAGCGGATCAGGCTTTCGGGCCGATCATCTGCTCGGGCCGCACGACCTCGTCAAAGGTCTTCTCGTCGACGAAGCCAAGCGCAATGGCTTCTTCCTTGAGTGTCGTGCCATTCTTGTGCGCGGTTTTGGCGACCTTGGTCGCGTTGTCGTAGCCGATGGTGGGTGCGAGCGCGGTGACGAGCATCAGGCTCTCGCGCATGAGCTTCTCGATCCGCTCCTCGTTGGCCTTGATGCCGTTCAGCATCCGCTCGGTAAAGCTGTCGGCGGCGTCGCCCAGAAGCTGGATCGACTGGAGCAGGTTGTAGCTCATCATCGGGTTGTAGACGTTGAGCTCGAAGTGGCCCTGGCTTCCTGCGAACTTGATGGCGGCATCGTTGCCCATGACATGCGCGGCCACCTGCGTAAGCGCCTCGGCCTGCGTCGGGTTCACTTTGCCCGGCATGATCGAGGATCCGGGCTCGTTCTCCGGCAGGATCAATTCGCCGAGGCCGGACCGCGGGCCGGAACCAAGGAACCGGATGTCGTTGGCGATCTTGTAGGCAGACCCGGCAACCGTCGCGATGGCACCGGACATGAAGACCATCGCATCATGGGCCGACAGAGCTTCGAACTTGTTAGGTGCGGTGACGAAGGGCAGGCCGGTGATCTCGGCCATGTTCGCCGCGACTTCCTCGCCCCAGCCGGGCCGGGTGTTGAGTCCGGTGCCAACGGCGGTCCCGCCTTGCGCAAGCTCGTAGATCGCCGGCAGCGCAGCTTTCACACGCGCGATGCCCTGACGGATCATATGGGCGTAACCCGAGAACTCCTGTCCGAGCGTGAGGGGTGTGGCGTCCTGTGTGTGGGTGCGCCCGATCTTGATGATGTCCTTGAATTCCTCGGATTTCGCCTCAAGTCCGGCGGCGAGTTTTTCCAGCCCTGGCAGGAGAACGTCGCGCACCGACATGGCGGTGGCGATATGCATCGCGGTCGGGAAGGTGTCGTTGGAGGACTGGCCCATATTACAATGGTCGTTCGGATGGACCGGGTCCTTGGTGCCGATGGTGCCGCCCAGGATTTCGATCGCACGGTTCGCGATGACCTCGTTCGCGTTCATGTTCGACTGGGTGCCGGAGCCTGTTTGCCACACGACGAGCGGAAAATTGTCGTCGAACTTGCCCGCAACAACTTCGCCGGCGGCTTCGATGATCGCATTCCCGACCGTCTCGTCCATCGCGCCAGATTTGGTGTTGGCCTGAGCGCAGGCCTTCTTGATGACGCCGAGCGCACGCACGATCGCGACGGGCTGTTGCTCCCACCCGATGGGGAAATTCATCAACGAACGCTGGGTCTGCGCGCCCCAGTATTTGTCGGCAGGAACCTCGAGCGGGCCGAAGCTGTCGGTTTCGGTGCGGGTCTCAGACATTGGAAAAGGCCTCCGGATGGGAATCTGGAGCCTTCATAGCAAGTGTTTCGCGAGGTTCAACGACATTGCAGTATGCAACGGCATGCAAAGCCGGGACAGAAAAGCCCTTACTTGCGGAAACTGTCGAGGCTGACGACTTCGGCATCCTTGGGCGTGCCGTCCTCGTCATCCTCATCTGCTTCGAGGTCACCAGCGCCGGCGATGCTTTCTTCTGCCTCGTCGTCGTCCTGCGTCTCGAACCGCAGGCCGAATTCAACAGATGGGTCCACGAAGGTGCGGATCGCGTCGAAGGGGATGTACATACGCTCCGGCGAGTCGCCGAAGTTGAGCGTTACGGCAAAGCCGTCCTCGGTCACGTCCAGGTCGTCGAACCAGTGCTGCATCACCACGGTCATGTCCTCGGGAAACCGGTCCGACAGCCAGTCGGCCAGCTCCACTTCGGGATGCATCGTGTCGAAGGTGATGAAGAAATGATGCGCGCCGGGCAGACCGTTCTCGGCCACATCGGAGAGGACCTGACGAATCAGGCTCCGCATGGCGTCGTGCATCAGGTTCCCGTAATCGATGGACCGCGACATGGTGTTTCCCAGGATCAGATGCCCTCACCATACGGGATTCGAAAGCGATGAAAAGGCGGGCCGGTCACTTTTACCACAGGGTGCCGGCGAGCGCGCCGGCTATGGCCAGAAGGGCCAATGTCAGGGGCAGGGACAGGCGAGCGGCGAGAAGGCACAAGGCCGCGATTGCGGACAGAGCAAGGGCGGGCAGCGACAGGCTATCTGGTGACAAGCTCCCGTCAGAGAAAAAGAAATTGCGTGCGAAGTAAAGCGCGAGGCTTGCGATGACGCCGACAATGGCCGCGGATACAGCTTTAAGCGCAGCAGCGAGGCGGGGGTGGGCCGTGATGGCCTCCAGATGGGGGGCAAGCGTGAAGACAAGGCCGAAACAGGGTATGAAGATTGCCCAGAGCGTGAAGCCGCCCGCTATGAGCGCCGCGCCGGTTCCACCGGGACTCGCAGCCACCATCCCGGCGAATTGCGTGACGAGCACAAGGGGCCCCGGCGTCGTCTCGGCAAGCCCCAGCCCGTCCACCATCTGCTCAGGTGTGAGCCAGCCTTGCGTCTCCACCAGTGCCTGCGCCATCCACGCGAGAGCGGCATAGGCGCCTCCGAAACTGACCGCGGCGAGGCGGCTGAAAAAGGCAGTGATATCGGCAAGCGGCTGCGTTCCGGTGGCGTAGAGTATGGCGAGGGGCATGAGCCAGAGCGCGGTCCACAGAGCCGCAGTCCCAAGCGTGCTCCGCCAACCGATCGGCTCCAGCCCGCCGCGCCCGTTTGCCGTCAGATAGCCGAAGAGCCCGGCGGCGAGAACCACGGCCGGGAACGGTACCGCGAACAAAAGGGCAGCAAAGGCGAGCACGGCGAGGCCCCAAGCCTGCACTCCGGCAAGCGTCTTGCGCGCCATCCGGGCAAGCGCGCGTGCAACGACGACGATGACCGCGGCCTTGATACCCAGAAAGGCGTCTTCGACGAAAGGGGTCTGCCCCCAGCTCAGGTAGGCCAGTGTAACAACGGCCATGAACACCGCGCCGGGCAGCACGAACAATGCGCCCGCGATGAGACCGCCGGGAACACCGCGCAGTCGCCAGCCAGCATAGGTGCACATCTGCATGGCTTCCGGACCCGGAAGAACCATGCAGAAGGCGAGACCGCGAGAGAACAGTGCCTCGTCGATCCAGCCGCGCCGCTCCACGAGTTCTTCGTGCATCACGGCGATCTGGGCGACGGGGCCGCCGAAGGACAGCAGTCCGATTCGTGTGAAAGCGCGGGTGAGGGGGGCGAGCGCAGGCGGTTGCATGGCGTGATTGGGCCAGAGGCGGGTAACGGGCGCAAGACAAATGAAAATGCAGGCTTCTGTTGCCAGGTGCCTGCGAACCCCGCCTTAAGCTGCTAGGCCCAAGGGCTTAGATTTCGATCTTTCGGACTGCTTAGGCAGCCAGAGCGATCGGAGCACGATTGTCGTTGGCAATTATGCATTGTGAACCGATAACGGTGGTATCTCACCGGGACAAAGCCACTCTTTTACACGTTCGTCGATCCTGTTTCGGCCCCAAGAACCCCCAACGAGAGTGTTTGGTGGAGCCGCCGGGTACCGCCCCCGGGTCCGATCCGCTTATTATGAGCACGTTTATGTCCATAGTCCCTTGCGGGACGAGCAAGATATAGGCGCAGGACTGCGTTTTGAGAAGGGGGAAGTGCGAATTCGTCGGTGGATTTGCCGCGCCCCTTTCAGGGAAACCGCCGCAATTCGTCTCTGCCGAGCAGCCTGTCGTTCAAGGAATGCGCCACGGTTTCCGGACGCTGCCCTTTCATGGCCAGCACGACCGTCCTACACCGGGGCGGAACCCAACAGGAGGACCAAATGTTCAAAGCCCTGCTTCTGACCCAGACCGACGACGGCCTCGCCGAGGCCAACATCACCGAATTGTCCGAAGACGATCTGCCCACAGGCGGCGACGTCACCGTCGCGGTGGAATATTCCACAGTGAACTACAAGGACGGTTTGTGCCTGTCGCCCAAAGGCGGTGGTCTCGTGCGCCAATATCCGCATGTCGCGGGAATCGACTTTGCCGGCACGGTCGAGAGCTCGGACGACGACCGCTACAAACCCGGCGACAAGGTTGTCCTGACCGGCTGGCGCGTGGGTGAGGTGCATTGGGGCGGCTACGCGCAAAAGGCGCGGGTCAAGGCGGACTGGCTGGTGCCTTTGCCCGATGGTGTCACCACATGGCAGACAATGGCTATCGGCACGGCCGGCTTCACCGCCATGCTCGCGGTCATGGCGCTCGAAGATCATGGTCTGACGCCGGACAAAGGTGAAGTTCTGGTCACGGGGGCCGCCGGTGGCGTCGGTTCTGTCGCAACCGCCATTCTTGCCAATCGCGGCTACGAGGTTGCGGGCGTCACCGGGCGCCCTGAAACCGCGGACTACCTCAAGGAGCTCGGCGCCAGTCGGATCGTCCCGCGCGAGGAGTTGAACGAGACGACGAAGCGGCCGCTCGAGACCGAGACCTGGGCCGGGTGCGTCGACGCCGTCGGGGGTGAGATGCTCGCGCGCGTCCTCGGCCAGATGAAATACGGGGCCAGTGTGGCCGCAGTCGGTCTGGCCGGCGGGGCGGCATTGCCCGCGACCGTTGTGCCGTTCCTGCTGCGCAGCGTGAACCTTCTGGGCATAGACAGCGTGATGCAGCCGTTCGAGAACCGGCAGCGCGCGTGGCAGCGCGTGTCCAAGGACCTGCCGATGGACAAGCTCGAATCGATGGTTCACCCGGCCACGCTGTCGGACCTGCCGAAACTCGGGGCCGACATCCTGAAGGGACAGGTGAAAGGCCGCGTCGTCGTCGACGTGAACGCCTGAGCCAGCCCGAGCGGCATTTGGGAGGCCATTTGCGACACCCATGTCGCAAATGGCTTTTCTTTTTGGCTTCGCCCCAAATTCGCGCTACCCTTTCCCCACTGGGAGGCGCCAAGCGGGTGCCGGGTGCCTCCTGTCACGACAACAAAGGCGGGCGATTGGCCAGCAAACGGTCTCCGACCCGCTCGAAAGGGGGACCATGTTCAAAAACATCATGGCGCCGGTAGATCTGGCGCATATTGACGGATTGAAACACGCGCTCGCGGTCACAGCCGACCTGGCCAAGCTTTACGACTGCGACGTAACATTTGTCGCGGTCGGCACCGGCACGCCGGGCAAGCTTGGCCACAATCCGGAGGAATTCGCCCAAAAGCTCGGCGAATTCGCAGCCTCGCAGGGTGAGATGCACGGCATCCGGACGAAACATCACGCGATGACGTCGCATGACCCGGTGACAGAACTGGATGATGCGTTGCTCAAGGCGGTCGGCGAGACGGGCGCCGATCTGGTCGTGATGCAGAGCCACGTTCCGGGACTAGTGGACTACGTCTGGCCATCCAACGGCGGCAAGGTCGCAGGACATGCGAAGTGCTCGGTCATGGTCGTGCGCGGCGACTGAACGAAAGCGAACAGGGAAGGACGTCACATGGCGGAAACCGACGGACAAGGGATACCGGAACCATCCGGTCATTCCGATATCATCGAGACCGAATACGAGATCGGTCAGGACAATATTGAAACGAATATCGGGCCTTTCGGGCTCGACATTCACAACCCGGTGTTTCTCATCTCCGGGCTCGCGATCATCGCTTTCGTGTTCTACACGCTGGCGCTGCCGGAACAGGCCGGGGAAGCTTTCTCGGCCATGTTCTCGTTCGTGACCAAGAGTTTCGACTGGTTCTTCCTCGGGGCTGCGAACCTTTTCGTCATCTTCTGCCTTCTCCTGATCGTTACGCCTCTGGGCAACGTCCGGTTGGGTGGCGTGGATGCGCGACCGGATTACAGCTACATCGGCTGGTTCGCGATGCTGTTTGCCGCGGGCATGGGCATCGGGCTGATGTTCTACGGCGTGTCGGAGCCCATGACGCACTTCTCGACGGCCCTCGGAGGCACCACTGTCGAAGATGGTGTCCGCACCGACTGGGCTCCGCTGGGCGGCGCGGAAGGAAACGAGGCGGAAGCGATCCGGCTCGGCATGGCGGCGACGATCTTCCACTGGGGTCTGCACCCCTGGGCGATCTATGCAGTCGTGGCTTTGGCGCTCGCGCTGTTCAGCTACAACAAGGGCCTGCCGCTGACGATCCGCTCGGCGTTCTACCCGCTCCTCGGTGAGCGCGTCTGGGGCTGGTGGGGTCACATCATCGATACACTGGCGGTCTTTGCGACGCTCTTCGGGCTTGCGACATCGCTGGGCTTCGGTGCAACGCAGGCGAACGCGGGCCTGAACGAGCTGTTCGGTGTTCCGGTGGGGGCCACGACGGAAGTGATCCTGATTTCGGCCATCACTGCGGTCGCACTGATTTCGGTCGTTCGGGGTCTCGACGGCGGGGTCAAGATCTTGTCCGAGATCAACATGGGCCTTGCAGCTATTCTGCTGCTCTTCGTGCTGATCGTCGGACCGACCGTGGCCGTGCTGACGGGCTTCGTCGACTATCTCGTGGCCTACTTCCAGTATCTGCCGGCACTTTCGAACCCGGTGGGCCGTGAGGACGTCAACTTCATGCAGGGCTGGACATCCTTCTACTGGGCATGGTGGATCTCCTGGTCGCCGTTCGTGGGCATGTTCATCGCCCGTGTTTCCCGCGGCCGCACCATCCGTGAATTCGCCCTGGGCGTGATGCTGGTGCCCGCCGGCTTCACCCTGTTCTGGATGACCGTGTTCGGCGATTCCGCGATCCGCATGATTCTGGACGGCTCCTACGCGCAGCTGGCGGAATACGTGAAGGACGACAACGCGGTGGCGTTGTTCCGCTTCCTGGAGCAGTTCCCCTGGTCGGGCTTTATTTCCGGCGTCGCCACCCTGATGGTGGTGGTGTTCTTCGTCACCTCCTCGGACTCCGGTTCCATGGTGGTGGACATGCTGGCCTCCGGCGGCCACGACGACACCCCGGTGTGGCAGCGGATTTTCTGGGCCGGCTCCGAGGGTCTGGTGGCGATCGCGCTGATGCTGGCCGGCGGCCTGCAGGCGCTGCAGTCCGCCACCATCGCCTCGGCGCTGCCGTTCTCGGCGGTGCTGCTGATCGCCTGCTTCGGGCTGGTCCGATCCTTGAGGGTGGAAGGCATCCGGCGCACCAGCTTCCAGTCCAATCTGGGCACCGCGCCGGCGGCCATCCACGTGGGCCACACCGCGCCCACCGGCGGCTGGAAGTCGCGCCTGCGGGGCATGGTCAGCTTCCCGGGCCGCGCCCGGGTCGAGGCGTTCCTGCGCGACGTCGCCACGCCGGCCCTTAACGCCGTGGCCGACGAACTGCGTGGCCACGGCCTGGAAGTGGAAGTGAAAGAAGCCGACGACCGCGCCACCCTGATCGTCGGTCACGCGGAGGAAACCGACTTTCTCTACGGTGTACGCATACGCGGCTACGCGCGCCCGTCGATCACCATGCGCCAGCTGGAGCACTCGAAACGTCACGCCGACAGCGACCAGTACTTCCGCGCCGACGTGTTCCTCAGCGAAGGCGGCCAGGACTACGACCTGATGGGCTTCACCCGCGAGCAGGTGATCAGCGACGTGCTCGACCAGTACGAGAAGCACATGCATTTCCTGCACATGCTTCGCTGATAGAGTTAGGTGCGGTAGAAGCGCGTCAGGGCGTCGAGCCAGAGGCGGGCGCGGGGCGGTGGGCCGTCGCGGTGCAGGCGCTCGGCGAGGGCCTGGACGTCGGCGGCGAAGCGGGCTTCGTCGCCCGGGTCGCCGTCCAGGTTGTCCAGGGAGACGCGGAACGGATGATTGCAGGCGGCGCAGAACAGCGCTTCCAGCGCCTGGGGCCGCACTTCCACGCGCAGGAATTCCGCCTGGGCGGCGGCGTCGCGGCCGTCCGGGGCGTACCAGTAGCCGTAGTCGTCCAGGCGCCGGCGGCGGGGGCCGGCCACGCACCAGTGCGCCACTTCATGGAGGGCGCTGCGGAAATAATCGCGGGTGTAGCGGATACGGGCGGGCTCACCCGCCACCGGTGTGCCTGCCAAATACACCGGCTCTTCGAAGCCGCCTTCCAACACGGTGTGGTGGCGCTCGAAAAAAGTGTCCCGAAACAGCGTTTCCAGGTCGGTGGCGCGGTGCACCACGCCACGGGATTGCGGTATGGTAGCCGCCCCGTGATCAGGCTGTAGTGCGCCATGTCCGCTCATCGTCTCGAATACCTTGCTCAGTTGCGTCTTGCCCTGCCGATCCTCGGCGGCCAGCTGGCGCAGACCGCCAACGGCTTCGTGGACACCATGATGGCGGGCCGGGTGGGCGCCGAGGATCTCGCCGCGGTGGCGGTGGGCGCCAGCATCTGGGTGCCGCTGTTCCTGTTCATGACCGGCGTGCTGATGAGNNTTCGTGGGCATGTTCATCGCCCGAGTGTCGCGCGGTCGATCGGTGCGCGAGTTCATTATCTGCGTGCTGCTGATTCCGTCGATGGTCTGCGTGCTGTGGATGGCCGTGTTCGGTGGTACCGCGATCCAGCAGGTTGTTCAGGACGGCTACACCGCCGCTCAGGACGCCTCGCTCGAGCTCAAGCTCTTCAAGATGCTCGACGTGCTTCCGATCGCAGGGGTCACCTCGCTCGTCGGAATCATCCTCGTGATCGTGTTCTTCGTGACATCTTCGGACTCCGGTTCGTTGGTCATCGACACGATTACTGCGGGTGGCAAGGTCGATGCGCCAGTTCCCCAGCGTGTCTTCTGGTGCATCTTCGAGGGCGCGGTGGCCATCGTGCTCCTGCTCTCGGCCGGGGGCCTGAGTTCGCTGCAATCCATGGTGATCTCCACCGGGCTACCCTTCACGATCATCCTGCTGATCATGTGCTTCGCGATCTGGAAGGGGCTTTCCTCGGAACGCCAAATGGTCAAGGACGCCCTCGCGGCTGAATGATCCTCGCCCCCGGCGCCCACGGGTGCCGGGGGAACCCTCCGCTTGACAGTCCGGGCGCAAATCGCCTCACTAGCCAATGCCGGAGGCCCCATGAAATACATCGAACGCATTGTGATCGACCGCCCCCGCGACGCTGTCGTGGCGCTCTTCGACGACCCAGACAACCTCGCCAAGTGGCAGGAGGGGCTCGTGTCCTTCACCCATCTGTCGGGGGAGCCCGGGCGGGAGGGATCGCAGTCGAAACTCGTGTTCCGTATGGGCAGCCGCACCATCGAAATGGTCGAAACGCTGGAAGTGCGGGCGCTTCCGGACCGGTTCACCGCCGTCTACGAAGCCGATGGCATGTGGAACCGCAATGAGAACCATTTCGAGGAGCTGGACGACGGCGCGACCGAATGGACCATGTTGTGCGAGTTCCAGCCGTCGAATTTCCTGCTCAAGGTAATGGCAATCGTCACGCCCGGCATGTTCAAGAAACAGACCCGCAACAACATGGAAGCATTCAAGGAATTTGCCGAAGGGCGGTGAACCGGCACGCGATCTGGCGCGTATTGCCCCCATGATGTCCAAACCCGTGATCCTCTGGCTGCGCCGCGACCTTCGGCTCTCCGACCATCCTGCTCTCACCGCCGCTGCTCAGGCGGGGCCGGTCATCCCGCTGTTCATCCGCGACCACACGGTCGACAGTCTGGGGGCCGCTGCGAAATGGCGGCTGGGCGAGGGGCTTCGGGTGTTCGCGGATGCGCTCGAAGCGCGGGGCCTCAGGCTCGTCCTGCGCCGGGGCCGCGCGCTGGACGTGCTGAACGAAGTCATTGAGGAGACCGGTGCGCGAGAAGTCCATTGGAGTCGCGCCTACGACCCCGAAGCGATCGAGCGGGACACCGACGTCAAGTCAGCGCTGAAAGACGCCGGGATCACGGCGCAGAGCCACGAAGGTCACCTGATCTTCGAGCCTTGGACGGTGGAGACAAAGGGCGGCGGCCCCTACAAGGTGTATTCGCCTTTCTGGCGGGCCGTGAAGGACCGCAAAGTCGCTTCGCCGCTTTCCGTGCCGGAGATCACGGCGCCGCAGGCCTGGCCAGAAACTGACCTACTCGAGGACTGGCAGATGGGGGCGGCGATGAATCGGGGTGCCGCCATCCTCGCCAAACACAGCAATCCCGGCGAAGCGGCGGCACAGGCCCGGCTCGGTGCCTTCACGGGCCAGAAGATCGAACGCTACAAGACCGACCGCGACCTTCCCGCCGAGGACGCGACCAGCCGGATGTCGGAATATCTCACCTATGGCGAGATCTCCCCGCGCCAGCTTTGGGCCGCCGGGTTGCGCGCGGTGGACGCCGGAAAGGCTGGGGCCGAACATTTCCTGAAAGAAGTCGTCTGGCGCGAGTTCGCCTATCATCTGCTGTTCCATTATCCGCAAATCCTCACTGACAACTGGCGCGAGGGCTGGGATGAATTCCCGTGGCGCGAGGATGAGCGGCTGGCCGAGGTGCAGGCGTGGAAACAGGCGCGCACCGGCGAGCCTTTCGTGGACGCTGCGCTGCGCGAGATGTATGTCACCGGTTACATGCACAACCGCGCGCGGATGATCGTGGCGAGTTACCTGACCAAGCATTGCATGGTTCACTGGCGCGTCGGGCAGGCGTGGTTTGACGATTGCCTCACCGACTGGGACCCGGCGTCGAATGCGATGGGCTGGCAGTGGGTGGCGGGATCCGGCCCGGATGCCGCGCCGTATTTTCGCATCTTCAATCCTGCCACTCAGGCCGAAAAATTCGACCCGGACCGGATCTACATCCGCCGTTGGATCGCCGAAGGGCAACCGCACCCGCCGGACACTGCACGCGACTACTTCGCCGCGATCCCGCGCCGTTGGAACATGGGACCGGACCGAAACTATCCTGCCGAACCCGTCGTTGATTTGAAGGAAGGGCGCGAAGCCGCGCTCGAAGCATACCAGAACCGATCCGGTGCAAACGACGGCTAAGAAAGCCTTGCCGTAACGCAAAAAATCCGCTCACCTGAGCAAAATGACAGGGACCAAGGGATGATCCACACCTCGACACGGGGGCAGCACGGCTTGCCCCGCTACTTCGCGCAGGTCTTTCACATCGCCGGGAAGATCGGCAAGGGTCGCATCGACTTCGTCATGCCCGACGGGCGTGTCTTCCGCGCCGAGGGCAAGGCTATCGGGCAGGTCGCCGAGGTGCATATCCATTCCGACGACGTCTTCGCCCGCCTCGTGCGTGAGGGCGATCTCGGCTTTTGCGACAGCTATATCGAGGGCGGCTGGTCAACGCCGGATCTTCAGGCCTTTCTCGACTTCATTCAGGACGGCAACGACGTGCTCTATGCCGGCTTCAACGGGGCGGGCCTCGTGCGCACCTACGAGCGGTTCCGCCATTGGCTCCAGCGCAACACCAAACGGCAGGCGAAAAAGAACATCTCGGCTCATTACGACCTTGGCAACGACTTCTACACGCTTTGGCTCGATGAAACGATGACCTACAGTTCCGCGCTATTCCGAACCGGGCAGGAGAGCCTCGAGAAAGCGCAGACCCAGAAATACGCGAGCATGGTCGATCAGATCGGTGCTCAGCCGGGCGATCATGTTCTCGAGATCGGATGCGGCTGGGGTGGCTTCGCGGAATATGCGGCAGGGGAAAGGGGGCTGCGCGTCACCTGCCTGACGATCAGCCAGGAACAGTACAACTACGCCGTGGAGCGTATTGAAAAAGCTGGCCTTTCCGACATGGTTACCTTCAAATTGCAGGATTATCGCGACGAGACCGGGCAATACGATGGCATCGCATCTATCGAGATGTTCGAAGCAGTGGGGCAGAAATACTGGCCGGTCTATTTCGAAACACTCAAGAAATGCCTCAAGCCCGGCAAGCGTGCGACGCTCCAGATCATCACACTGACCGAACGCCGCTACGAGCGGTATCGCAAGGGCGTGGATTTCATCCAGAAATACATTTTCCCGGGGGGTATGCTCCCCTCCAAGACCGTGCTGCGGGAAGAGATCGAAAAAGCGGGACTCGCGTTGCGCGACCAGATTGCCTTCGGCGAGAGCTATAGCCAGACGCTGCGCCGCTGGTTCGAAACGTTCAACGACAAATGGGATCAGGTTTCGGCCCTTGGTTTCGATGACCGCTTCCGGCGGATGTGGAACTTCTACCTTGCCGGCTGCGCGGCAGCGTTCCATTCGCAGAATTGCGATGTCGTCCAGGTCACGATAGGAAAGCCCGCGTAAACCAAGGGGACCGCACATGGCGCGACTGAATGCGAGACGTATGCCGACCTTCGCCGGGCTGGTGGCCGCTCTTCTGCTTGCAGTCCTGGGCGTGGGCGTCTCGGAACTCACGCGGGCTTATTTCGACGAGGGTTATCCCCTTACCTGGCTGCATCCTGTCGCGGCCTTCATGGGGCTGATCGTCGGCTGGTTCTTCACTGGTCCGAAACTGCAAAAAGGGACCGGAAGCCCCATTGCAATCGGGCTGACCTCCTCCGTGGTGCAGACGCTCCTGACGCTTTTTGCCTTCGCGTCGGAGCTCATGCTCGACCGGGCGTTGCGGAATTCCTACGCGACGGTGATGGAAGCGGTGGCGGGCGTGTTCGAGGCTATGCTGGACTACGGACTCAAGGTGGCGCAGCCGGATGTTGTGGTGGCGATCCTCGTGGGTGGCGTCGTCGTTGGTTCCATCACAGCCTGGGTGGCTCGGCGGTCGCGGTGAACGAAGCGCCGCTTTTCGTCTTCGGGACACTACGTTGCCGCCCTCTGCGCGACATCGTGCTTGGCGATCCGGAAGGCGTGCGCGCGATCCCGGCGACGCTCGCGGGCGTCCGGACACATTGGGTTGCGGGAGCCGATTACCCTGTGCTCATCGATGACCCGGACGGGTCTTCAAATGGGCTGCTGCTTGACGGGCTCGACCCCACGCACCGCGCCCGGCTCGATTTCTTCGAAGGTGGGTTCGACTACGACCTCGTGCCGGCCAATGTAGAAACTGCGGAAGGTCCGCGTGACGCGGTTCGCTATCGGCCCTCGTCGCCGCCCGAGGCGGGCGGCCCATGGTCGCTGGCTGAGTGGGAAGCCCGCCATGCCCCGCGCTGGCTGGCCGCCGCTGAGGAGGCGATGGACTACTTCGGCAGGATTGACGCCGAAACGCTGGCGTCCCGCATGAGCCAGATCTGGCTTCGTGCGGCCAGCAGGGTGCGCGCAGCCGCTCCATTGCCCGCGACAGTGCGCAGCGCGGCCACGTCGCAGGAGGATGTGGAGACTCTTGTGCACAGCAGGCCTTACGGCAACTATTTCACAGTTGTTGAAAAAGACCTGAGCTTTCGCCGGTTCGACGGGTCATGGAGCGACCCCGCGACCCGCGCGGGATTCGTAAGCGGCGATGCAGTGACCGTGCTGCCCTATGACCCGGTCGCCGACACCGCTCTTGTCATCGAACAGTTTCGTGTGGGGCCGCACCTGCGAGGCGATCCGATGCCCTGGGTGCTTGAGCCCATCGCAGGCCGCGTCGAGCCGGACGAAAGCGTCGAGACGACCGCACGGCGGGAGGCACAAGAAGAGACCGGGCTTGATCTTGGCACACTCCATTTCATCAGCGGGCACTACCCAAGCCCGGGCATGGTGGCTGAGTATGTCTACTCCTACGTCGCCGAAGCCTATCTTGCCGACCAGGATGGCACGGTTGCGGGGGCTGCTGAAGAGAACGAGGATATCCGCTCTCACGTCGTGCCGCTCGACAGCCTGATCGAGATGGTGCGCACGGGTGAGGTGGCCTCGGGGCCGCTCGTCATCTCGGTGCTCTGGCTGGCGCTCAACCGCGACCGGTTGCGCGCGGGCGCTTGATACCCGCCCGCCGGTCACATACCAAGAAAACAGACGCAGCGAAGGACGAGGCAGCCTCATGGACACCCGCAAGGATATGATCGATCTGATCGGCAACACGCCTTTGGTGAAGCTCAAGAAAGCCTCGGAAGAGACGGGCTGCGACATCTACGGCAAGTGCGAATTCATGAATCCCGGGCAGTCGGTCAAGGACCGCGCTGCGCTCTTTATCATCTGCGATGCGATCGAGCGTGGGGAACTCGCCCCCGGCGGCACGATCGTCGAGGGCACGGCGGGCAACACGGGCATCGGCATTGGCCTCGTCGCATCCGCGATGGGGTTTCGTTCGATCATCGTGATTCCCGAGACGCAGAGCCAGGAAAAGAAAGACATGATCCGGATCGCGGGCGCCGAGCTCGTCGAAGTGCCGGCGGTCCCCTACAAGAACCCGAACAACTATGTGAAATACTCCGGCCGGCTTGCCGCTGAAATCGCGCGCTCGGACAACAAGGGCGCGATCTGGGCCAACCAGTTCGACAACGTCGCAAACCGTCGCGCGCACGAGGAAACGACCGGGCCCGAGATCTGGGACCAGACCGGCGGTAAGGTCGACGGCGTGGTCTGCGCGGTGGGGTCGGGCGGCACACTGGGCGGGCTGGCCCTGTCACTCCAGCCCAAGGGGGTCAAGGTGGCGCTCGTGGACCCTGAGGGTGCGGCGCTCTACAGCTATTACACCACCGGCGAATTCGCCTCCGAAGGCTCGTCGATCACCGAAGGGATCGGGCAGGGGCGCATTACGGCGAACCTTGAGGGGATCACCCCCGATATGGTCTACCGCGCGACGGATGCCGAAGCGCTGCCCTATGCCTTTGACTTGCTCGAGAACGAGGGGCTCTGCGTCGGCGGCTCGTCGGCAATCAACATCGCGGGCGCCGTTCAGATGGCGCGCGAAATGGGGCCGGGCCATACCATCGTGACGATCCTGTGTGACTATGGCACCCGCTATCAGGCCAAACTCTACAATGCGGATTTCCTGCGTGAAAAAGGTTTGCCTGTGCCAGCGTTTCTGGACCGGGACAAGCGTGACATTCCGACGGTTTTCGAAGACGCATGATGTTGCGCATTCATAGCCTCGGGCTCGCGCTGACGTTGCTGGTCCTGATGGCCGGGGTCCTCTGGGCCCAGGACACGACAAACCAGGAAGACCCGGCGCTCGAACCCGAAATCGCCGCGCCAGTTGTCGAGGATCCGAACGTATCTGCCGCCGAGCAGATGATGGAACAGATCACGGCGCCTTCGGATAGTCCGGCATATGAAGAATGGGCGCGCGTCGCAGCCCGCGCCGAGCATGCGCTTGAAACCGGGCGGGCGTCGGATCAGGCGCTCGAAGCGTTGCGGGCCGAGGTCGACGAGTGGCGCAGCCGGTTCGCTGCCGCGCGCGACGAAAACAAGGTGCGCATCGCGGCGCTGCGCAATCAGATCGCAGCTCTTCCAGAGGCTCCGGCCGAGGGTGAGACGGAAAGCGACACGCTCGCAGCACAGCGCGCGCAGCTCCAGGAACAGCTGTCCGAACTCGAAACACCGGTGCGCGCCGCTGAAGTGGCCTTCGCCCGGGCCGATACGATCATCTCGGCAATCGACGACCTTCTGCGCAGTCGCCAGACAGCAGAGTTGTTCACGATCGGGCCAAGCCCGGTAAACCCGTCGCATTGGAGCGAGGCGGCATCGGACATCGCCGACACGTTCAATCAGGCCTGGCGCGGCACGATCGGTTCGATCGAGACGGACTCGCAGCGCACGCAATTCCGCCGTGCCCTTATCCCCGTCATCATACTGTTCGTCATCGCCTTCGTCCTCATCGTTCGGGGCCGGTCGTGGGTCATCAATGCGGGCGTGCGGGTACGGTCGCGTGGCGATGGGCCGGCGCGGGGTGTGTGGAGCTTTCTCATTTCGCTCGGGCAGATGGTCGTGCCGCTTTTGGGGCTGCTTGCCGCGCTTCTGGCACTTGGCATGTCCGGGCTCATGGGCTTGCGTGGCCAACTCATCTCGGAGCTCATCCTCGCCGTCGGGGTGAACCTGATCGTTGCGCGCTGGCTCGGGTCGCGTGTCTTCGGTCTGCCGGGTGCGGAATGGCAGGTCCTCAATCTCGGCAAGATCGCCCGGGCTGAGGGGCGGCTGGAAGCCGCTCTTCTGGGGTTCGCCTATGGCGCCTATCAGCTTGTCCATGAACTCGCCGCCTTCGAGGGATACTCGGAGGCGACCACAGCGGTTCTCGAACTCCCCGTGATCGTGTTCGCCGGCGTGCTCATGGTCCGTCTGGGCCGGCTCCTCCTCAACCACCGCGAGTCGGTAGAAGGCGAAGGCGAAGACGAGGGCCCGAACTTCATCGACCGTACCCTGTCGCTCGCGGGCCGTTTGCTGATGATCGTCGGGATCGTGGGCCCGATCATGGCGGCGTTGGGCTATGCCATCCTTGCCGGTACCGTGGTGTTCAACACCGCCCTCTCTTTCGCGATGATCGGGTTCCTCCTTGTCCTTCATGGTTTCTTCGTGGACCTGTGGGGCATGATCCGCGGCGGCACCACGCAAGACGCGCGCGAAGCCTTGACTCCAGTCCTCGCAAGCCTCGTCTCGGTCATTCTCTCGGTGCCCTTTTTCGCCCTGATCTGGGGCGCGCGGGAAACCGATCTTTGGGAAATCTGGGGCACCGTCATGCGCGGGGTCACCTTCGGCGAGACGGTGATTTCACCCACCGACATCGTCTTTCTGATCATCGTTTTCCTGATCGGCGTCGCGCTCACGCGCCTCATCCAGGGAATGCTGAAAACCACCGTCCTTCCCAAGACCAAAATGGACATCGGCGGGCGCAACGCGATCACCTCGGGCATCGGGTATCTCGGCATCTTCCTCGCCGCGGTGATCGCCATCACATCGGTTGGCATCAACCTTTCCTCGCTCGCTGTCGTGTTCGGCGCCCTCTCGGTCGGCATCGGCTTCGGCCTTCAGAACATCGTGTCGAACTTCGTCTCCGGCATCATCCTCTTGATCGAGCGGCCCATTTCCGAAGGCGACTGGATCACAGTGGGCACCGAGATGGGGATCGTGAAGGACATATCCGTGCGCTCGACCCGGATCGAGACGTTCGACCGGACGGACGTGGTGATCCCCAATTCCGACCTGATCTCCGGCGTCGTGACGAACTATACGCGCGGCAACAGGGTCGGGCGTCTCGTGATCGACATCGGCGTGGCCTATGGCTCTGACACCCACCGCGTCGCCGAGATCCTGAAAGAAATCGTCATGGATCACCCGATGGTCACGGTGAACCCCGAGCCGCAGGTGGGGTTCATGGAATTCGGCGCCGACGCGCTCATGTTCCAGATCCGCGCAATCCTGTCGGACGTCTTCTTCATCTTGAACGTGCGCGATGAACTAAACCACGCCATCGCCAAGAAGTTTTCCGAAGAGGGGATCGAAATTCCCTTCGCGCAGCGCGATCTGTGGATCCGAAACCCCGAAAGCTTGCACGGCCCTGTGGCGCGCGAGAGCGGCGCGACCGGCGTCAGGAACGCCGAGCCGGACGACCCGCGGCGGGACCCGGATCACGGGACTGAACCGGAGGCCTGGGAAGCGCCGGACGGCGACTAAGGGAAAGGCGCAAAAACTGCCCAAATCCCCCTTGCAAGCCGGGTGCGGGAGCGGATACATAGCGCGGCACGGAGAGGTGGCCGAGTGGTCGAAGGCGCACGCCTGGAAAGTGTGTAGGCGGGAAACCGTCTCCAGGGTTCGAATCCCTGTCTCTCCGCCACTTGCCCCCGCGAAAGCGTTCTCCCGATCCGGCTGCGGCTGGATTTTTGCGTTGTTTTCGAGGGTTATGCGGGAAGGGCTGAGCACTGGCCCGCGGGCCGGGAGGCCCGGAAGTGGTCTCTCAGGGCCGATATTCTCCAGACCTCATGACTGTGCCGATTTAGTGCAGACCCTGTAAGATGTTGATCCACCGAGGGATTTCCGCTGGTCGAAAATTCACTTCGACGCCGGTCTCACTTTGTCTGTTGGGCCTGAAATCCAAACACGTTCTGGCAACTACTCAGGCGAGACCTAAGCGACTTGCCGCGATGCAGAAAACAGCACCAACGGCGGGGAGCGGTCATTCGCTGCGGCTTGAACCAATGTCGGCATTGTAGAGCCTCACACGCCGGGGGGACAACGCGCTCGATCAGAACCTACGCCAGATCGCGACCGTGTCGGCGCGTCCCCACCAACACGTTCATTTCTCTACGACCAATGCCCGATGTCTACCTCGCCAATATCGTGTTACATTGAGAATGGAACCACGAGGAGGAGCGGGGTTTTGCTGGAACATGCACTTGTTTTGGATTCGTTAGGGGCGCCGATCAGGCACCGGCAGAAAACCCATTCAGCTGATTGGGACGAAGTGGAGGACTTCTGCCGGTCGGTCTATATGCGATATCGGGTGCGGCCTTTGGATCGCTTGTCCCTGCCGGATGCGACCATGATTTCGGCGAAGGCGGGCTGTGTGACCATGACCCGGTTTGCCTACGGCACCGGCATTCACCTTGACCGTTTCGATCCTGATGCCGGAAACATCCTTGTTCTTAACACCCTGCGCGGGGCATTGGATCATCAAACCGATGGTGGCTCTATTGCAACCGCTGCCGGGGAAAGCTTTGTCGTAGATTGCTCCCGAGCCGAATACTGGCTTGAGGGTGATCCCGACCATATGCAGCTGAACCTCACGATCCCGCATCAGGCGATGGTTGATACGGCCGAGAGGTGGTTCGGTTTCGTGCCGGATGACCGCCTGTGGACGAGCCGTGTCAAGATCGGCGGCCCCAACTCAGCCTGGCCCGCGCTTCTCGATTATGCCACCCGTGCCTTAACGCGCGCGGGCGAAGTCTCATCCGACGCAGTCTTGGTGCGGCATATCGAAGAGATGCTTTGCGTCGAACTTCTGCGACAGTGGGCATCGGCCGCTGGGTTGAGCCTTGAGACCGGGGCCCGCTGTGCAGCCCCCGGTTACGTTCGCGCGGCCGAGGAGATCATGGAAGCCGAAGCGCGCGAAGCACCTTCAATCGGCGATGTGGCCAAGCGTGTCGGCGTTTCTGCAAGGACACTGTCCGGCGGATTTCAGAAGTTTCGAGGTATTTCGCCTCGGGCATTCCTCGTGGCGCGGCGGCTTGACGGCTTTCGCCGGGATCTTGAAACTTTGCCAGCCAATGTGACCGTCGCCGTGATCGCCGCAGACTGGGGCTTTTCGAACTTCGGCGCTCTGGCCGGCCGGTATCGAGAAAGGTTCGGAGAAACGCCGTCGCAGACGCGTGGTCGGGTCGCACGACGCGTCCGCCCGCACTGACTTCGTTTCCGAAATCGGACAGAACATACCGGTTGCGAACAGCGCGGCCGATCAGTGTTCCGCATTCTTCTCTTCACATCTTCAAGGGAGGAATCAATGAAGGACATCAACCCAAACGATCTGAAAATCCGGTGTGACGCCGTTCTGAACGGACTGGGCACCGGTCCGTCGCGTGTGCCCGGGGTTGTCGCGATGGCAACAGACCGCAATGGCGATATCTACGCCGGCGCGGCCGGAGAGCGGCGGCTGGACGGCGACGCAATGACGGAGGACACGGTCTTCGCCATCTTCTCGACCACCAAGGCAATCGCTGGCACCACAGCCCTGCAATGTGTCGAGGAGGGTTTGTTGGACCTCGATGCGCCTGCGAAAAACTACGCCCCGGCCATCGGTGAGTTGAAGGTGATCGACGGGTTCGACGCGGACGGCACCCCCAGACTGCGCGCCCCCAAAAGTGATGTCACGACCCGCCAACTGATGCTGCACACGGCCGGTTTTGGCTATGATTTCTTTAACGAGACTTATAAGCGCCTCGCCGAAGAGCAGGGCCAGCCCTCTGTCGTCACCGGCAGCCGCGCCTGCATCGAAACCCCGCTGCTATTCGATCCGGGCACGAAGTGGGAATACGGCACGAACATCGACTGGGTCGGACAGGTCGTCGAAGGCATCCGCGGCAAACGCCTGGGCGAGGTTATGAAAGAGAGGATCTTCGACCAGCTCGGCATGCAGGATATCGCCTTTACCCGGACGCCCGACATGAAGGAGCGGACCGCGACCATCCACGCGCGGGGCGAGGATGGCGGGCTGACCCCGATGGACGACTTCGCACTACCTGATGACCCTGAGGTCCACATGGGCGGCCACGGGCTCTACGCGACTGTGCCGGAATACATGAAGTTTATCCGCATGTGGTTGAACGACGGTGCCGGTCCGAACGGGCGGGTCCTGAAACCCGAAACCGTCGAATGGGCCGTGCAGGGCGCACTTGTCCCACCGCAGAAAGTCACCATGCTGCCCGGCGTCATTCCCTCGCTTTCGAATGATGCAGAGTTCTTTCCGGGCATACCCAAGGACTGGTCCTACACCTTCATGGTCAACACCGAAGACGCGTCCACCGGGCGCCCGGCCGGCGCCATCGGCTGGGCCGGGCTGGCGAACAGCTACTATTGGATAGATCGAAAGAATGGGATCGGCGGCTACTGGGCAACGCAGATCCTGCCGTTCGCAGATGGGGTCTCCTTTCCAGGGTATATGGATTTCGAGAGCGCGGTCTACGCGGCCCTCTCGGGGCAATAACGGCATTTTCCTGCTATGCCGAAGGGCGGGGCGCAGGCGCGCCCCGTCCGACTTGCCGGTTTTCACGCCTTAGATAGGTTATGAGATAAAGAAGCCATTGGACGGGTTTGGACCGAACGTCCGCTAAGGGCCTATTCCGTTGAAAAACCCGGCTCGGTGATCGCGTTGACCCTTGCCCATGATTTGCGGTGCCTGTGCCTAACCTACCTCAACAGGAGACCGGTGGCGTCGGAAGGAGCTTTGCGAGCTTCCGGAGGTTCTGTGCGGTGGCTGCGAGGTGGAATTCATCTCGTGCGCCGCTCGGGCCTCGCAACCGGAGACGGCTGAGGCCCAGAATTCGCTTCAAATGCGCGAAGAGCATCTCCACCTTCTTCCGGAGCTTGCAGGAGATCGCGTAGTCGGTCGTCTGAGCGATCGCACGCGCCCGATCCCGGGAGGGCTCGAAGATTGATCGGGTTACCTTTCGAGACGGCTCCTTGGGGCAGCAGCGCGCCTTCAGGTCGCAGGCATCACAATCGGCCTTGCCGGCGCGGTAGCGAAGCATGCCATCGTCATCGGGTTTCATCTCTCGGGGTTTCGTGAAGGCCCGGCGGCTTTGCCTCAACTCCTTGCCGCCCGGGCAGATGTAGGCATCCCTCTCGGCATCATAGGCGAAGTCGGCGCGCTCGAATGTCCCATCCCTACGGGCTGACTTGTCGACCACCGGGATATGGGGTGCGATGCCGCGCTGCTGATCCAGCCAGTCCAGCATGACGCCGGTGCCGTAGGCGGTGTCGGCGATCAGCCGTTCCGGTGCGATGCCGAAGGTATCGTTCACCCGGTCGATCATGGTCCGCACCGATCCAACCTCAGCCTGGCGGATCGACCGGGTGGCCTCCACATTAAGGATCACGCCGTTGTCGGTATCGATCAGGTAGTTGGTAGAATAGGCAAAGTAGGCCGGACCTCCTCGAGCCCCGGTCCATTGCGAAGCGGGATCGGAATGGGAGGTGAACTTCGGCTCGACCGGGCTCGCTGCGCCAAAGGCGGCATCATCGAGTGTGTCCAGATATTCCCTGACAGCCCGGGGCGCGTCTATGGGGTCGATGCTGCCCGGCTGC
This sequence comes from Maritimibacter sp. UBA3975, assembly GCF_002384975.1. Lineage (NCBI taxonomy): Bacteria > Pseudomonadati > Pseudomonadota > Alphaproteobacteria > Rhodobacterales > Roseobacteraceae > Maritimibacter > Maritimibacter sp. UBA3975. Next base: position 35,230 of record NZ_DGCP01000003.1, on the reverse strand, counting down.
CAGTCCGACTTCGGCGTGGAGTTCTGTCGGTTCGCGTCAGCCGCGATAATACTGGCGTCCGCGGCGAGGCGCTGGCCGCTGGCGAGGCCCTCCTCAAGGCAGCGCGCCACCACGGACTCGAAGAGTTGGCGCAACAGGTCGCTGTCGCGGAAGCGGCCGTGGCGGTTCTTGGAAAAGGTCGAATGATCCGGCACCGGGACCGTCAGATCGAGGCGGCAGAACCAGCGGTAGGCAAGGTTGAGATGGACCTCCTCGCAGAGCCGGCGCTCGGACCGGATGCCCATGATGTAACCCACCAGAAGCATGCGGATCATCAGCTCCGGATCAACCGACGGTCGTCCGGTCGAGCTGTAGAATGGTGCCAGGTGCTGCCGGATGCTGGCCAGGTCGACGAATTGATCAACCGATCTGAGCATGTGGTCGGGCGGAACGTGCGTTTCGATCGAGAACTCGTAGAAGAGAGCGCCTTGCGCCTCCTGTCGGGACCCCATCATCGCCGTTCACCTCAAGCTGCCGCAGCCAAATTGAATCAGCGGCCAGCCCTTCATGCAAGCGGAGTTTTTCAACAGAATAGGCCGGAACGGGCCGCCCAGCACTTGGGGCGGAGAGCGGTCGTTCGCTGCGCCTCTCACGAACAACCGAGTTGTGCAGGAACCAGTCTTTGCAAAGCCACAATGGTTGGCTCGCGTCACATGTCGCGACCGGCCCAAACCGGCCATTTGACCTTTCTCGATGCAGTGATCTGCTGCCACAGGCTCCGCAACGACGTGTACGTTCACGGATGGCGGGTTCTGATGCCCATAGCCAAGTTACGATGGTAGCTCGTGATAGATCGCGTCCGCGACGTCGACTATCCAGAACGAAAAGACTTGAATGTTGGAAAATCCGACGATATATCTGTGTGGACCCGGAACATCAGACACATTGATATGAGTAGTACATCCGCCCCAACCAAAGAACAGATGGTCTTCCCGCTTCATGAGCTCGAACTGCTCCTGACCGATGAACTTTTGCTGGCGGCTGATACGGAGGCCAGCATGCTAGGGATCGCGATGCCGACGCAACAGGCACAGGCCGTGACGGCGCCGGTACCGATTGACTCGCTGGTTGCCGTCGGGATCCTTTGTTCCGTCGAACCGGTGCTGGGCTTTCCGCCGCCGGATGCCACTGTGCGGGCCGGCGGATATGCCAGCGTCCAGGACGCGCTCGATCACCTGCTGCCACGGCTGGAAAACCAGTGGCAGAAAAAGCAGGGTGGGACCAAGTGATGAGTGGCAGGAAGGACGATAACGAGGATCGCGAAGCCCGGAGAAAGCTGGGGGAACGTCTGCGGGAGGCCAGAAAGTACCTTGGCTTGAAACAGGATGAGGTGGCGCAATACTTGAAGATACCGCGCACGGCCCTGTCGGAAATCGAAGGCGGCACGCGGCGTGTTGAAGTCCTGGAACTCAACCGACTGGCCAAGCTATATCGTCAGCCGGCTGCCTATTTCACCGGCGAAGATGAGACGGCGTCGTCTTATCCGGTTGATGTCGCTCACCTAGCACGGAAGGCCGCTGATCTGTCCCGCAAGGATCGCGACGAACTTGGTCGGTTTGCCGAGTACCTAAGAACCCGTGCCGAGACGGAACCGGAGTAATCGATGGTTTCACCCTATGCACAGGCAGTCAGAAAGGGAACGGCGGCGGCCTCTCGTCTGCATCAGCGGCTTGACCTTCGAGCGAGGCTTGAAGTCGAACGCAGCGCGGTGAACGTCTTCGGTCTGATCAGTCAGCTGAATGTACCCTTGATGCTTCGGCCGCTGGAGGGCTTGCTGGGGGCCTATCTCAGCATCCCGGCACGCGGCATTCTGGTGACGACAGAGCGACCGCTTTCCATTCAGAGGTTCACTGCCGCCCATGAGCTTGGGCATTGCATGCTTGACCATGAGCCAAGCCTTGATGATGAGGACAGCATACTGCGGCGGATGCCGGTTAATCTCGAGCCGGGTCATGCGTTCCAGGAAGTCGAAGCGGACGCGTTTGCCGTCGGGTTCATGATGCCGAAATGGCTCCTGGCGCTGCATATGCGCCTGCAGGGCTGGGTGGTGGCTGATCTCCATCGGCCAAGTACGGTCTATCAGCTTAGCCTTCGGCTTGGGGCCAGCTACGAAGCGTTATGCTGGACCTTTGTGCGGTACAAAATGATAACGCAGAAGCAGGCCCGCGATCTTTTGCAGACCCGGCCACGGGTGATGAAGGAGGCTTTGCTCGCGGAGTTCAGGCCACAGAACTACCGCGGTGATGTTTGGTTGCTGACGGAGCGCGATGCTGGTGCCCGCATCGATGGCAGTGCAAATGATCTTTTCGTGCTTAAGCTGACGGAGCACAGCAATGGCGGCTATCTATGGAACCTCGATCAGCTGCGCGACAGCGGGTTCGTAGTTGTTGGCAACGCCGTGGAGGATCAGGCGGAAGAAAGGGTTGGCGAGCCCGGCATCCGCCGCATCACTGCGCAACCACCCGACGAGTTCCGGGGCCGTATGGTCATCGATGAAGCACGTCCCTGGGACTTCGAACAGCGTCGCAATAGGCTTGAGATCGATCTCGACTTTACGGGGCCGGAGCAAGCCGGCCTGTCGCGTGCAGAACGTCGACAGCGTTTGGAGGCGGCCTAATGATGGTCACGGCGGTGGTGGACCTTCGGGCTCAGTTCGGCGAGGTGCGGGATCAAGGTGATCGTCCGACCTGTCTCGCTTTCGCGGCCAGTGATGCACATGCCGCGTGCCGACCGGCCTGGGAGCCGCTCTCGAGCGAATATGCCTTTTTCCATGCGCAGAAGCGTGCCGGGCAACCGCCAGACCGGGGAACCTATCTCGAACCGATGCTCGAGGCGCTTCGGCTGGATGGACAACCCCTTGAATATTCTTGGCCATACCTGGCAACTCTGCCCCCTGATCTGACGAGTTACGCGCCACCGGCGTCGGTGGGCGAAATATTCGGGCGTGACGGCGGGCGCCAAAGCATCGGCTTCGACAGGATTACCGGCGCGCTGGATAACGGAAAACCGGTCATCACCCTGATGAAACTCACGATGGCATTCTTCCAGCCGCCAGTTCAGGGGGTCATCGACTATGTTGATGGTGATGATGTGTTCCCGGTGCCCCGGCACGCAGTGATCGCCGTGGGACATGGTTCGACGGGGTCGACGGATGTCGTTTTGATCCGCAACAGCTGGGGATCAAGCTGGGGGCAGGACGGCTATGCCTGGGTTTCCCGGGCATTCGTTGAGAAGAACTTGTTTGATATGGCGATTTTGACGGAAGAGACTGATGTACCACACTGTGCCGCTGCGGCCTGACTCCACCTGCCTGACCACCTGGCGAGAGGCAGTCCGGGTCGTCGATGCCGAACCCGGCCATGAGGCTCACAACGTAATCATGTCGGTGGCAGACCCAGTCAACGGGACCGGGCTTGCCGATCCGGGGATCAAGCCGGTCGACGATTTCTTACGTCAGCATGACAAGTCCTTGCAGTCCATCGCCAACACGATCTTCCCCGCTGCGCTATACCGCCGGCATGGCGCGCCGGAGTTCTTCACGGAGTTTCACGAGAAGATATTGCCCAAGGTCCGCGACAAGGAGAAGTGGTCGGGTTACTATTTCGAGCGCATGACCAGCTGGGACGGAGCGCCGCACAACAACCCGCTATGGGACCTGGTGCAGCGTATGGCCGATCCGGCGGTCACATCTCGGAACAAGTTTGAGTTGGCGTTGTTTGACCCGGCCCGGGACCTCAACCGGTCGCCTTATGGCGGACAATGTCTTAGCTATCTGAGCTTCAAGACCATGCCTGGCAGCCCGGACGTCGTGAACCTGACGGCGATGTATCGCAACCACTACTATATCGAGAAGCTGCTCGGTAACCTTATCGGCCTCGGTCGGCTGTTGTCATTTGTGGCGGCAGAGACGGGGCTCGAGGTTGGATCGCTGACGGTGCTGTCGTCCCACGCGCAGATCGACCAGATGCGGACCTGCGCCGGCGGCACTACGCGCCGCGGCGATATCACGAGCCTGCTCGATCAGGTGGACGCGGAACTGGCGGTCGCGGCTTAGGCGAATTCCACAAAGGGCAAGGGGGCGGTGGTTTCCAATCGGCGCGTGTCTGGTAGATCGTAAATCTTGCGAATGCCGTTAATGAACTCTGCCTGTCCACCATAGCTGGGGTGTCGTACGGTTTCGACCTGGCAGTCCAAATCGGCCAACGCATGGCCGGCATCACGACCGATTGCCACCAGGGTCCGTGGCTGGAGCATGGTGATCAGGGCCGTCATAAAGGGCCAGGTGGCGTCCCGCTCGGATTTCCGGTGGCAGCGATTGGACATGGGCTCGTCGGCGTCATGCGGGTGGAACGGAAACACGTTCCAGAGCATGACCGGTCGACCGATCTGATCCAGTAAGTCCCAGGTAACGGACGCGGTTCGCTCGGCGAGGGCTGGTCCCTTAGTAGCTTGTTGCAAAGCCACGCCGCCGAAGAGGTCGGCGGCATTGGACAGATGCGCTTCGTCGGTCAGCGGCAGACCGGTCCGGCGCCCCCCGCGATAGCCGAGATCGCGGGCGATCCAGATGGTATCGGCACCGAGGCTGACCGCGCTGCTGAGACAAGCCTCCAGATTCTGGCGGCGACGGGTGGGGGCGTCGTGGCGGTCATGGAGCGGACACTGATCCCGATAAGGATTGAAGACATCGGGCAGGCTGACATCGCTCAGGGCCGCGACAAAGCTATGGGGTGTCTTCATGATAGTGCCTCCACGGATAGTTTTCTGTTTTCTGCGTCGATGATGACTTTGCCTCGCCGGTGTTCCTTTAGATAGCGGAACACCGCGTAACCCTGCAGAATCGCGTCTTCCCAGAGCCAGGGCGGGCAGTCCTCGGCTTCATAGCCGGCAACGAATTGCCGGACCTGCTTCAGAAGATCGAAAGGCAGATCGCCGGGCTTGTGATCGGCGAAAAAGTTGAGATCGATAGCCTGCCCGAAGATGTACGTGGCAATGCCTTCTTCGATCAGGCCTGCGCGTGCCCCGTCCTGTGCTTCATCGATCTTCGGCAGACTTTTGCGTTTGAGTTTGAATAGCGAGCGCGTGACGGGGGACCAACCCAAGACCGCGACATAGGCGTAGTGAAACACGTCATGGAAGCGGTAATCATCCGGTGCCATGGCATTGTCGGTCAGGCGATCACCGATGTTGAGGCCGTTGCAGCGCTGAAAGACATAGAGTTTGCCGCCTACCTCACGCTCGAAAACCTCGATCTCGAGCGCGCGCGGCAACTGCTCTTCCTGCGGGGCGTCCGCGTCGAAGAAGGGTGGATACTGCCGGTGCACGGGCCAGCGGTCATTGGTCTTTTTCAGGTTTTTAACTGCCGCGGCCTCAAGGGTCACGCCAGCTTCGGTTGCAGCGTTGACGAGCGCGTCGAGGACGCTGACGAGACATGGCCCGAGGCGTCGCCTATCATTTATGAGTTCCTCTTCCTCCTGCTCGTGCATCAGTTTACCGACGGTTGCTGCCAACCGGGTCAGAGTGCGTTCGAACTCGGCCGTGGGTGTCGTCTTAAATTCGATGACCGGGGGCTGCAGCGCTTCGAAGGTCAGGTCCGCATCCGTTGCCAGAACCCAGTCTTCTGCGTCATGACCCATATTGGTGACGATTTCAGCCAGCGAGATGCCACCCTTGCAGGCAACCAGATTGAGATACCAGAGGGCATCTCCCAGTTCCTCGTTGACCGCCCCAGCATACGCTTTGAAGGCAATGCTATCGCGCTGCTTTTTTTTGACCGCGCTGAGCAGCGTGCCGATCTCACCAAACAGGCCAAGCAGCGGGAAGTTTAGTGAGGTGATATCTCGGCGCCGGTCGGTTGCCAACGCGTCAGTCGAGTATTGCTGGATCGTAAGCGGGACAAATTCCTCCGCCATGGTTCCCCCTCAAAATTCTTGTCGACCGATCGCCGCGCCGGTCTGAACCGCTCACTGCTATCTGAATCCATGAGGGCTCCCGACGCAAGATATTGATGGGGTGTGGCTGAATTTGCCAATCGCTGAAAGGTGGGCTGCCCGGGTGCGGTTCATCGTGCCTGAGTGGCAACGTTGTGACGGTCATCGCGAGCAGCGCCGCTTCGGGCTGGGATCGGTCGCTGTCGAGCTCGGGCCGGATGTCAGCTTCGTCCGCGTTGCCGTTATTCAAACCATTGGATTGCTGCGCCGTGAACGAAAGGCAGCGTTGCGATCTTTTAATTGGATGGCAGCTTTGGGCCGTTAGCCGAAGCGGCCGCGTTGCTCTGCCCAAATCAGCGGAAAGGGCTCCTGGAGCCGCGCCAGCGTCACCTCCGGCCCCTGCTTCCGGTCCAGGATGGCTTCGACGATGTCGGGTGCGAGGAGCGTGACTCGGAGAACGCGTGTCATGTATGAGGGCGCGATCCCCTCGCGCTCGGCCAGTTCAGCGACGTTGGCGAATTCACCCGACTCCAGCATGCGCTTCCACCGAAAGGCGCGAGCTAGCGCCTTGACCAGTGTGCTGTCGGTCCGGCGCGGTTGCGTGGCGGCCTCGGGCATGTGCATCTCCTTCCGGCCGCCACGCTTTACGACGCGGAACGCGACGTGGAGCGTGATCGTCTCCGGGATCGGAGCCCCGCGGGTCATGCAGCTTCTCCGATGTCGCCTGCCAGCATCTCGCGGGCCAGACCGCTGAGCCCGTCGACGCGGAGACGCACGTTGAGCCCGTCCGTGCCGATGTCGACGCGCTCGACCAGCAGCCCAACGATCCGCGCCTGCTCGGCGGGGAAGAATTCGTCCCACAGCGGGTCGAGCTGCTGAAGGGCTTCCCGCGCGTCCGCCTCAGTGATGTCGTCGGCATGCTTGCGCGCCGCCTTCCATGTGCCCGCGACGATCTCCGGCTGGCGGAACACCGCCCGCAGCTGGTCGATGACGGCCATCTCGATCTCGCCCGCCGGCACCCGGCCGACCGGGCAGGATCCGGCGCCGTGCTTCAGCACCGTCTGGCTGACATAGTAGCGGTAGAGCCGGTCGCCCTTCCTAGTATGTGTGGGCGAAAAGGCAGCGCCATCAGGCCCGAAGAGGAGCCCCTTCAGCAGTGCAGGCGTGTCTGCGCGGGTCCGTGCGGCGCGCTTTCGCGCGCTTTCCTGCAGGATGTTGTGAACCCGGTCCCACGTCTCGCGGTCGATGATCGCGTCGTGCTCACCGGGGTAGCTGTCGCCTTTGTGGACCGCTTCGCCGATATAGGCGGGGTTGTTCAGCATGCGGTACAGGTACTTCTTGTCGATCCGATTGCCCATGGGCGTGCGAATGCCGCGCGCGTCGAGTTCGCGTGCCAAGATCGTGGCTGACCCGACTTCGAGGAAGCGCGCGAATATCCACCGGACATTCTCGGCGCGTGCGTAGTTCACAACCAGCTTCCGGCTTTCCACACGGTATCCGTAAGGCGGTACGCCCCCCATCCAGATGCCCTTCTTGCGGCTCGCCGCGACCTTGTCGCGGATGCGCTCGGCGGTGACCTCCCGTTCGAACTGGGCGAAGGACAGCAGGATGTTCAGCGTAAGCCGCCCCATGGATGTGGTCGTGTTGAACGACTGGGTGACGGAGACGAAGGTCACGCCGTTGCGGTCGAACACCTCGACCAGCTTGGCGAAGTCGGCGAGCGATCGGCTGAGGCGGTCGATCTTGTAGACCACCACCACATCCACGAGCCCATCTTCGATGTCCTCCAGCAGGCGCTGCAGGGCAGGGCGGTCTAGTGTACCGCCCGAGATGCCACCGTCGTCGTATTGATCACGAACCAGCACCCAGCCCTCGGAGCGTTGGCTGGCGATGAACGCCTCGCAGGAGTCCCGCTGGGCGTGGAGCGAGTTGAACTCCTGTTCCAGACCTTCCTCGGTCGATTTGCGCGTGTAGATCGCACAGCGCAGCTTTCGGGTGATCTTGTCGGTCATAACTTTCTCCTGTTCTTGAGCCCGAAGAAGACCCATCCGTTCCATCGCGTGCCGGTGATGGCGCGCGCGATGGCGGACAGGGATTTGTAGGGACGACCCTGCCATTCGAAGCCGTCCGTGGTGACGGTGACGACGTGCTCGACGCCCTGCCATACGCGGATCAGACGGGTGCCCGCGACAGGCCTTAGGTCCGCGCGGATGCGGCTCTTCTTGCGGTCGCCGCCATCGAGTTCCTCGCCCAGCCTCTCCAGCCGTTTGACGGTTTCGGGCTTGAGCCCACCGTAAGCCAGTTCCTGGATGCGGTAGGCCAGCCGGCTTTCCAGATATCGCCGGTTGAACGGAGGCGGCTCGCTGTCGAAGAGGTCGCGCCACTGGGACTTCAGGTCTGGTGTGGAGGTCGTCTTCAACGCGGCCAGACGGGCAGGGATCGGGTCAGGCATCATGTGGTCTCCTCATGAGTTGGAGTTGCATGACGGCATTGGTCGGGCGGAGAGTGTAGGGAAATGTCTCCGGTTTCGGCGGGAACTCGGCCGCTGTCTCGCATGCGCAAACGGACCAACCCGAGGGCCAGGAGCTTGCAGAGAGCAGCGCGGCGTTCCTGTGGGGTCATTCGGCCGGGGGCAAGCGGGTTCATTACTGACCCTCCCGGCACTCCGGTGCCTTTCCGGAGGGCCGCAGTCCGAACCAACCCCTCGTGCGCATGACCTTGCCGCTCTTGAAACCCCTCTGTCTCAAGGCCTCGCCCAGGCTCTTCTTAGTGCCTTTCGGGTGGCCGGCCGCCTCGGCCCAATGGGACCAGTTCATGAACAATGCCTGAGCGGTTGCCTTGCATTGAGAACCAGTTTCGCAGTTTTCCTCGATCCATTGGCCGACCAGATCTTCCTCAGCAAAATAGCTTGAGGCTGCGTCGAGGATGCCAGACGGAGGCGAAAGGCCTTGTTCGCGCCATTCGGCGCAACCTTCGAGCATCCATCCGAGGATGCCGTCGCGTTCTTCCTGAAGCTTCGCCAGAAGGTGCACGTCGCGCCGCTCGGCCGGGATTGTGACCTCGAAGGGAACGAGGTGCAGTCGGCGCTGCATCGCTTCGCCTGTGCCGGTCAACGATGGTCGATGGTTGCCGGCGACAATGAGTTTGAACTGGGGAACGAACTCGAAATGATCCCGGTGCATGAAGTTCGCGCGGATTGTCTCACCGCCCGTTACACTCTTGATGCGCCCTTCGGCCCAAGCTCGGCCCGGATCGGTTTCGGGCACGATGACCATGCGGGCCCCGCGTAGTCCTGCCAGCTCGGTCAGGTGCTTGCTGGTGGCGGACGCCATGAACGTGTCCAGCGTCGCGGTTGCAGCATAGTCGCCGAGTACAGAGGCCAGCGTCTGGATGAACACGGATTTGCCGTTTGCCCCGGCACCGTGAAAGAACGCGAACATCTGCTCGGAGGTGGTTCCAGACAGGAGGTAACCGGCTAGCCTTTTCAGGTACGCTTGTAGATCCGCGTCCCCGTTTGTGATCTCCCCGAGAAACCGGATCCAGCGCGGACAGCCGCGGCCCGGCGCGGCTGCGGTTGTCTGCGTCAGCAAAAGGTCCCGGTCATGATCCCGTACTTCGCCCGTCTCCAGATTGATTACACCGGCCGGCGTGTTCAGGAGCATCGGAAAGGCGTCGAGGTCCGACGTCCGAATGGCAATCGAAGGGTCACTCGCGGCTATCCGGACCACGGCCGAGATAGTCTTGTCGCTGCAAATTCGATGTACGTCGTTCGGCTTTTCGCATGTTAGTGCCGCGGCTCGACATGCTTGGCGCACCTGCTCGCGAACGCGGCTGGTTTCGTCGCGCTGCCAACATGCGCCAGTCCAGATCAACCAGGCCTTCCAAGCTGCGACATACCGCCAGTCGGAACCCTCGCGATCGACGAACAGTGCAGCGAGTGTGTCGTCGCTGAAGTTTGTGGTTAGTCTGCTGTTCGGATCGTATGCCCGGTTCGGGTGTGAGTGGTTTCCAGTGTCCCGCTCCAGCAAAGCATCGAATTCGCGCCGAAGCCGCGCTTCGTCCCAGGGCGGTGAGATCGACGCAGCATTGTGGTCGACGACCGCTCTCCATGCTTCGTCGATGCTGCAGCGGCCCAACCGCGCGGTTCTTACCCAATGGCCGATGACCTTCGAGAGCGCTTCGAACCGCGTGACCTCGTCGACCGCGCCTTCGCGGATCGTGCGCGTCATGAGATCGTGCGCGCCAGGGCCATCGCGGGCAGCATCGACTTTCATCGAATGCCCCGAAGAAGCGGCGAGTTGAGGCATGGCCGCTACACGGTCCTCGAGGTCGCCAAGTTCGTATTCTACGGAGCTGATCGACACGATCCGCGTAAGCGAAAACCGTCCGTGCTTCCCGTGGATCGTGCCAGCAACTCGGATCGGCTGGTGGAGGCTCTTGAAGGACGGATCTCCAGCCACCCGGGCCGCGATCCGTTCTCGTACAGAGCGGACCCGTTCCATTTCGGCCCCCTCAGCTGCTTTTGTCAGGCGCCAGTACAGATGGATCTTTTCCTGGCCGTCCTTGGTCCGTCCGCCCGATGCAACCACCATGGACGCAGGCCCGAGGGCGTGCTCCAGATGCTCCCGCTTCTTCATGATGTCTCCGTCGTCGAGATCGACGAGGACCACACCCGTGCTCTTGACGTCCTTGGCCTTTCCAGAGCTGCCTGTGGCGACCGTGCCGGGGACCACGTAGACGGCGCGAGCACTCCGGACCGCGCCTTGAGCTGGTGCGACCAAGGCTTCGGACAGGCCGGAGCAGGGGAGCGTGAAAGCCTTTGGTTTCTGGGCAGGCGTGCCCTTTTCGGCGAGCAACCGGACCGGGACTTGACCGTCGAGGTACCCGAAGACGATCTGGACGAAACTGTCGATCATGCCGGGATCGACTTGTTGCTTGGGATTTGCGGTGGAGAGAGGCATCAGTCTTCCTCCCCGCCGCGGCGCTGACGATCCTCGAAAGCGAGAACGTCCTCGAAGCGATAATGAACAGTGCCGCCGATGCGGATGTACGCCGGGCCATAGCCTTCGCTCCGCCACCTCTGCAGGGTACGTAGAGATTTGTTCCAGCGCTCGGCCAACGCGCGTTCGGAAGCGACCGAGCGAAGATCGCCCGCGCCCCAGGTTCTGGACGGTTGGTCTGTCGTCATGAATACCTCCGGGTCTCGTGTGGATGTCCCAGAAATATTATTACTAATCAGGTATTTAGTCCCGTTTGGCGCCGTGACGCTCGATGGCGGTAGGTGTGACAAAACTACGGTTGAAAGGCCTGTGTATTAGGGCTGTCAAGCGCGATGGCGTGACATTCGGGGCTTTTTGGCGTGACACACAGTTTTTCGGCGCTCAATCGAGCTACGCAGAGTAGGTTGCTCGCAGCCAAATGGGGTCAGTTGATTCGTTCGCGCGGTGTCACCTGTAGGCCCGGATCGAGGCGGTGACCCTTCGGCGGCTTGCTCTCGATCAGCAGGACGCAATCCGGTTCGACACCGTGGACGTCCAGATAGAACTCTTTCAGTTGCGCCCGACAGCGTTGGACGTTCTTTCGGATGGTTTTCGGATCCATGTCCCGCAACGCGCTTAACGTTGGGAGGGGATGAAACGGGTGGTCATCCTGCAACAAACCGTTTGCCCTGGCCTCATCGAAACGAGGCTTCAAGGCGTGCGGAATCTGCGCCGGGGCGCCTGCGATGCGGCCAAGACCTTGGACCGCGACGACCGGTTTCCCTTCTTCTTCGAAAAAAGCCACCTTCAACGGCTTGTTTTGGTCCGGAACGAGGTCTTCCTCGACGATGTCGTTGGTTTCAAGCACAGTCGCTGAACCTGCGCGCGGGTCTTGAGCCAGGCCGGGATCCCCCTCGCGCGGCTGCCCGAGGTGCATCGCAACAAGAGACGACTCCGGGAGCCGTCGCGCTATGATGTCGGCAGCCCTATCCTTCAATGCTCCTTCCAGAACGTGCGCGACCGCTTCGGAGTGGCGAACATGGAGATCACGGACCCTGCGCAAGGCATCGGCTCGCTCCAGATCGTCGTGTCCCCGCAGGATGCGCATGAGTTCATGGCCGAAAGTGGACAGGAAATCGCGATCATCCATGTCGCGAAAGCGGAGTGCATGGCGCGTCCATTCAAGCGCCAGCGTGACCGACCGATCCCGCTCTCGCTCGCCGAAGAGTACGTCGGTGGCGTAGCACTCCGCAGGGTCGTATTTTTCCAAACCTGCCGCGAGAATTGCGAAACGTCGGTCCAAACATTGAGAACACGCACCGCAATGCGTGCGAAGAGTGTCCTGTTCACGGACACTCGTGCAGCTCACCGCGCGCGCAATCTTCTCTGTCCCGCCATTCTGTTCGATCCTACGAACGACGTCCGTCTTGGTCAGCCATTCGTAACGATTCTCGATGCGGGTCTGGCCGGGACCGAGTAGCTCCAAGAGATCATTCAGTTTCTTCAACGACAGAGGATGCGTCGTCCGCGTGGCCATCGTCCCGACAACCTGGGGGCTGATGGGAAGATTGTGGCTGATCGTTCCGTTCTCGTAGAAGCTCAGGCGAGGAATTCTCAGGGCCTTGGCGGCGGCCCACCCGAGGGCCGTGAAGAGCAAGGAGCGCGACCGTTGGGTCGTCTCTTTTCCCTCCGCACCACGGCGTCGAGCCTTAACCTGAAGATGTTGGACGCGACCCGGGAACCGTTCTGCCAAATACGCGCCCAGTTCATCCTGTCGCGAGATGACCTTCTGTGCGGACTGGTGGCTGACCAGGAGGACCTTGTCGCTGGTCGTTGCCAGCGTCTCAAGCGCGCCAGCAAAGGAGTCGAGCCCGCCGGAGAACAAGATGACCTCGCTTGCTTCGAACCGCGGCCCAGCCGGGTCGAACTCGAGGAAGGGTTCTTTCGGTTGGGAAAAGTCCCCTTCCTTGAACGCGAAGTGGACTGTGTCCTCGGTCAGGAAAGACACGGCATCTGTCAAAGCTTCGGTCACATCCGGTCTTTGCCAGAACTCCGGCTGCCGAACTGGAATCTTGAAAGAAAACTCGCGACGCCAGTCTTGCCCCATCCCCGAACGTTTGTCGCCGCCCCGGCTGACGGTGCTGTCGGCCACGAAAACAGTCGATGCGATTTCCAGAAAGTCGTCGCACAGGGGATCGATCTCGGACAAGGCCTTGGCTCTGAGCTTGTCAGCATCAAGGAAGAAGTTTGGAAATCTGCCACGAAACCGCACGTTGATCGGGGGCTTCTCCGGATCGAATTTTACGAGCGCGTCGGTCACTGGCTACGCCTCACCTGCAATTCCGAGACGATCTTCTTCAGCGCAACCGCCCCGAACACGGCCGCGTCATGGGAGGAAATGCCTCCCTTGTCGTGAATGGTCTTGCCATACCACCCGCCAGAGAATTCTTGGATGATGCGCGTCGATTCATGGGCGTAGTGGTTAAGGGCGACGTCGAACGCCCCTCTCGCGGTGGCGCCCGAGAAACGATCCCCGGGCCCCACCTGCTGGGCGAGGGTCCGGTCCAGCCAGTATGAAAGCGATTGTGAGAGCAATCGCGAATAGAAGGCGCGGGACAACCCAGCAATTCCGCGCGACCAGGAAAGCTTCTTGGACGCTGCCTGAACATCCTCCGGTGTAGCCTCGAACAGGCCCGGCAACTGATCGCCCACTGTTTCGGAGAATGTTGTGATCAGCGCTCGTGCCGCGATCTCGCCAAGGTCGTTCGCTCCGCCGGCCATGCGACGGACAACGTCCAGACGCCTATCAACGGCCATGGTTATGTCCAGGAGTTCAGGTCTGTTGCCAACCTCGAGGCCAAGGGCCCTGAGGGCATCTCCAAAGTCGTCCGCTCGCGCAGCGTTAGGGATGGCAAGAAGCAGCCGGACAGCCTCGACGAATACCGGGCTGTCCGTGGCGGACAACAGATCTCGTTCGGCTGCTTTTGCACTGGTGGCTACGACGACCTCATCCGCAGCGCCGGAACTCAGGGACTCGACGACATCTTTCCATTTGCGTGTCCGTGGCAGGACACCGAGATGAACGTGGCCCATCGCCCTGTCTTCCTCCCCACTGGGATTCAACCATTCCGTGCGCCGCTGTCAATGCGCCTGATCCCCGGTGAACCGGATGTGGGACAGATGGGACGGATAGAAACCGTTTTTTCCCCGTGCGCGCGCGTGAGGAAGAAATGGTTTTCTTCTGTCCCATCTGTCCCGGGCCCTGCGGCCTAAGGCCGGGTTGCATGCGTTAAGACGTCCAACCTCGTGACGACGGATGGCGGTCTGTGTCGCCATATTTCAATTAATGTCGATATTACAATGGGTTATGATTTGTGATAGAGTAAGGGGAGAGGCAGCATTTTTCCGACGGGGGCCTGAATGGCAGTTCAAGGCGCAGAACAGATCGAACACCGGCCGGTCGCGGCGCTCATTCCGTTCGCCAACAACGCGCGCACGCATTCGGCTGACCAGGTGGCGCTGATCGCCGGATCGATCCGGGAGTTCGGGTTCAACAATCCGGTGCTGGTCGATGGGCAGAATGGCGTCATCGCAGGGCATGGCCGCCTGCTCGCGGCGAACAAACTGGGCCTGTCCACTGTCCCGGTCATAGAGCTTGGGCATCTCACGGAGGCGCAGAAGCGCGCCTACATTCTTGCGGACAATCGGCTGGCCGAGCGTGCCGGGTGGGACAAGGAGCTCTTGTCGCTGGAACTTGGCGACCTGTCTGAGCTCGGAGTAGATCTGGAAGCGATCGGCTTCGACGGCGCTGAACTCGATGACCTCCTGAACCTCGGCGAGGTCGACCCGAAGGAAGAGGACATCCCGGAGGTGCCGGCCGAGCCGATCTCGCGCCCTGGTGATGTCTGGCTGCTCGGCAACCATCGGATCATCTGCGGTGACGCGACGGACAAGGCGACCGTGGACAGGCTGCTTGACGGCGTGCAGCCGCATCTCATGGTGAGCGATCCGCCATACGGCGTCGAGTATGACCCGGCCTGGCGCAACGACGCGGGCGCCTCCAAGACCAAACGGACCGGCAAGGTGCTCAACGACGACCGCGCCGACTGGCGGGCGGCATGGGCGCTGTTTCCGGGGGACGTGGCCTACGTCTGGCACGGGGCACTGCATGCGACGACGGTGGCGGAAAGCCTGACAGCCGCTGGCTTCGATATAAGGTCCCAGATCATCTGGGCCAAGGACCGGCATGTGCTGAGCCGAGGGCACTACCACTGGCAGCACGAGCCCTGCTGGTATGCGGTGCGCGGCAAGGGCCACTGGAGCGGCGACCGCAAGCAATCCACGCTGTGGTCCATCCCCAGCCGGGACCAGGATGCCCAAACCGTTCACGGGACCCAAAAGCCTGTCGAGTGCATGCGCCGGCCAATGCTGAACAATTCGAGCGTGGGGCAGGCGGTTTACGAGCCCTTCGCGGGATCCGGAACCTCCATCATTGCGGCCGAGAGCACGAAGCGCATGTGCCTGGCCGTCGAGCTGGATCCGGCCTACGTGGATGTCTGCGTCTTGCGCTGGCAAGCCTACACCGGACAGGCCGCGCAGCTTGCAGAAACTGGCCAGTCATTCGAGATGGTCGCAGTCGAACGGGGAGAGGGCTGATGCACCGCTTTCCCCACACTGTCCGGGTTCTCGCTGCTTTGTTCTCCAGTGCCCTGTGCCTCGTCTTGGGCGTTCCGTTTGCCGGACTGCCGCTGCTCGTCGGTGGCAGGCAAGGTTTGGTGCTCTGATGGCCCGTCCGCGCATAGTTCTGACGGAGGACCAATGTCGCGAGGTGGAGACCCTCGCGGCGCTCCTGAACCAGGACCAGATCGCCGACTACTTCGGCATTGCACGCAACACGTTCCGCGCGATCTGCGACCGCGACGAGGAGGTTCTTGCGCGCTACAAAAAGGGGAAGGCCAAAGCCATCGCGCACGTCGCCAACGGGCTGCTCCAGAAGGCCCGGGCAGGGGACACGACCTCCGCGATCTTCTATCTCAAGACGCAGGCAGGCTGGCGGGATCAGCCGCCCGCTCAGACGGCTTCGCCAAAAGATCACACCGGCGCCCGGGATCGGTTGAGCCTCTTGCTCGATGACGTCGCTCGGCGCGGTCAACGCGTAGGTGTTCCTGAGAGGGAGATTGCGCAGATCGAAGCCAGGCCGGAACCACGCGAAGAGTTGGATCAGACATGAGACGCGGCCGGAAACCCTATGCACAATCCGGCAGCCTCGCGACATCCTCGCTCAAGGCACTGCCGCGCTGTCCGTCCCACCTGAACGAGGTGGCCCACAAAGAATGGCGGCGCCTGGCCACGCCGCTCCACACTGCAGGCATCCTGACGCTTGCTGACCGGTCGGTGCTGGCCGCGTACTGCCAGGCCTATGCCCGATGGGTGGAGGCGGAGGAAAAGCTCGCGGAAACCCCGGCGCTTCTCAAGACGCCCAGCGGCTATGTCCAGCAATCGCCCTGGCTCGCGGTTGCCAACAAGCAGATGGAACTGATGGGCCGATTCATGGCGGAGCTGGGACTGACCCCAGCGGCCCGGTCGCGCCTCGGTCTGGACACTGCCCCGAATGCCGATCCGATCACGAAGATCGAAATCGTCACGGTCTATCCTGACAACAAGGAGGATGACGCCCGTGAGCCGGGTGTCATTCGGATCGACGAGGATGCCGCCCGGCTGTGAAGGTCTTCAAGCGTCTACACTAACGCCGCCTCGTATCGTACAACCCTGCCAAACCAACGTTGCGCAGGTTTGTACATGGCCGATGTCGCCCCGAAGTTCGTCGCCTACGAGCGGGTCTCGACCGCAAGGCAGGGGAAGTCGGGATTGGGGCTCGAAGCGCAGCGAAAGTCGATCGATGACTTTGCGGCGTCAAAGGGCGCCAGGCTGGTGGCCCGGTTTACCGAGGTGGAAAGTGGCCGAAAAGCAGACCGACCAGAACTGCAGCAGGCGCTTCATCTCGCGAAGATTACCGGGTCAACGCTCCTTATCGCCAAGCTCGACCGCCTGTCTCGCAATGCAGCGTTCCTCCTGACCCTGCGCGACAGCGGCGTGCGGTTCATCGCGGTCGACATGCCCGAAGCCAACGATCTCACGGTCGGGATCATGGCGCTGGTCGCCCAGCAGGAGCGGGAGGCCATCTCGAAACGCACCAAGGAGGCTTTGGCAGCAGCAAAGGCGCGGGGCGTGAAGCTGGGCAATCCGAATGGCGCGTCTGCTCTGAGACGTGCGGGGAAGGGAGGTGCGGCGCTCCGCGAAACCGTTTCTGCCAATGCGGATGACTTTGCCGAGGCGCTGGCGCCGGTTGTCGAAGAGATCCGGCTGGCTGGGCATACGACCCTGCGGGCCGTTGCGCAGGAATTGAACGCGCGGGGCGTTCTCGCGCGCCGAGGTGGGCGTTGGCATGTGTCCAGCGTACGTGGCCTATTGGAAAGGCTGTCCGCGACATCGGATTGAAGGCAAAATGGCTTTGTCGCTCCGGACGCCATACTCGAACGGCTCTGACTGGGAACCAAGACTTTTTGGCAGCGCTCTTTCCAAGCCAACCGTGCTGCCGCCCTGACCGAGCGGCACGGCCTCTGCGCGGAATAAGGGACAGTGAAGTTGCCCTAGCTGGGACTGGTTCGAACTAGTCTGCAGGCGCCGAGATTTCCGCTCATGCAGAGCGGCTCGGTTTCCCAGCTGGCCACAACGCCTGGCTGCCCTATGAAGACACCTATGTCACGGCCCGCACTCTGACCGGACTGCAGCCGGGCGCCAGCTTTACCTTCAGCGCGAGGTACACTCACTGTCCGGGCTGGGTCGAGGGGAAGCCACCGCTGCAGTCCCAGAGCGAGCCGATTCCGTTCACGATCCGACGGGTGGAGTGACGACCCGAAGATCCGATAGAGCAATTTTGGAGGAAGCGAAGGTTTCTTTGCTTTCCGGTTTTCCCTACGCTGTCGCCGAACCGAGCTTTGGAGGAGGCGTAATGTCCAAAATCACTGAATACACAGTCGTTTCTGCCTTCTACAGGGAAATGGACGCTGATGAGTTGCATAATCGGCTGGCCCAGCAGGTGAATGACCATATCCAAATGGGATGGCAACCCTATGGGCAGGTCACGTGTTCGACGCTCGCGGGCGCACTAATTTTGATGCAACCTATGGTGCGATACGACACATGAATTGCACCCAATGTGTTTCGATCTCGTTTGATGCGCCCGCGCCACAAGTTTGTAAGTAATCGTTAAATTGAACCTTGGGCGCCATGTTTTTGCCATACTCTGCAAGATTCCTGAGGTTTTCAACAACTGAAGGAAAAGTATTGCCAAACTCTTACCCCAATTAGTTGCATAGATCGAAGGCAAGGGGACGGCATCGACCAAGACGTGCCGGATTGCTTCTAGCAGGACAGAGGTTGCAATAAATGACGATTCAGTTCTTCGCTCCACGTTGCTGGGATGGCAGCATCATGAGGTTGCCAAACGCATACAGGAAGAAGGTCCGCTGGCTTCCCGAAATTGGCGACATCTTCCCGAATTTCCATCTCGAGTCGACGCACGGCCCGATCGAATTCTGGGATTGGGCCGAGGGGAGCTGGACCTATCTCTTCTCCCACCCGGCCGCTCGGACGCCGGTATGCACGACCGAGCTTGGGTCCATCGCGGCGAACGGCGAAGACTTCGCTGCACTGGGCGTCAATGCGCTTGGTCTCTCGGGGTCCAGCATCGCGGAGCAACAGCTCTGGCACAGGGAAGTCATGGACCTTTACGGTCATGATGTGTGGTTTCCGACCGGCCAGGACGCAAGTGGTCAGCTGCTGGACCTCTTCGGGGCCTGCCATGCGCACGAAGCGGAAGCTTTCCCAATCCGGAAATCGTTCGTTCTCGACCCACAGATGCGTATCCGCATGATCATCGAATACCCAATGCAGATTGGACGAAACGTAGAAGAGATCCTCAGGGTCTTCGAGGCCTTGCAGGTCTGCGAGGAAACGCGTGCCGCGACGCCGGCGGACTGGAACCAGGGCGATCCGCTGATCCTGCCTGACTACCGGTCGGAAGAGGATGTGATCCGGGTGTTCGGAACGACGTCCAAGCATTTGCTGTCATACCTGCGGATCGTCGATGGCTTCAGGAGATCGAGTATCGCACCGCTCTGGCCTTCGAATAACTGAGCTACCCTGAAATTCGGGCATTGGCGTTAGCTAAGATTTGCAGCCTGCTGGGCTTCGACAAGATGGAGATCAGAAAGGTCGAAACGCAAGCGGCACCCTTACGCCGATTCCTGAGATAGGATCGCAACATCAAACCGTGGGATCAAACACCTAGTCACCAACCCGACCGCGCCGAGATCCGCGACCAGCTGCCAGAGAGCACTCCGCGGCTTTCACCTTCGTCGCGCGCAAGCCCGCGCGAGTAGATGTCCGCTGGCGGGATGTGTGCGAACACGTGAGAGAACCGGCGGTAGCGGTCACGCGATGCGGATGTTGAGCAGAACCTGCCGCCGCTCCGTCGTCGCGACCTCGATCGCGCGGGCAATGGCGGCGGGCAGGCCATGTCCGTCCTCGATGGTTTCGGCGTGGGCGCGGCTCGCCTCGGCCGTGCGGGCGAAGTCGGGGCTGGGGGAGAGCGCGGTGAGCGGCACCGCGTTGGCCTTCGCCGCTTCGCCCTCCGGGTAGAGCCCCTTCACCCCGTGGCGCACCGCGCCCCATTCGCCGTTGTTGAGGACGAGCACGATCACGGGCAGGTCATAGGCTTCGGCGACCTGATGGCAGACCGTGGGGTTGGCGAACATGTAGCTGCCGTCGCCCATCGTGGCGAAGACCAGCTTGTCCGGTGCGGCAAGCTGCGCGCCGAGGGCCGCCGGCAGTCCCCAGCCGAGGCCGCCGGAATGCGGCTCCTGAAAGTAGCTCTTGTGGTTTTTGAGGGTGAGATGGGGGAAGGGACAGCCGAGTTCGTGGAAAACGGCGGTATCGCGGCCAGCTATCGCCTCGCTCAGGCAGTGCGCCACCCATGCCTTCGTCATCGGGCTGGCGCAGCCCTTCTGCGCAACCTCCGCTGCGGCCGCGCGCTGTTGCCCGGCGTGTTGCGCGATCCGTTCCCTGCGGGCGGTGAGCGCGATTTCATCGGCGGGGAGCGCCAAGACCGCGTCGATTAGAGCCAAGAGCGTCGGCCCGGTCTCACCCGCGAGTGTCACGTCGGCCGGATAGCTGCGCACGGGGGTGCGGCTGAACAGGGGATCGGGGCCAAGCTGGATCACCCGAAGGTCCGGGCGCAGCTTCACCCTGTCCGGCCACCACGGCGCGAGCGCGTCGAGGACGAGCACGACGTCCGCCTCTTCGAGGAAGGCGTCGGGGCTAAAGCCAACATACATCGGGTGGTCCGTCGCGAGCGCGATGGTGTTGGGCCAGTACTGGCAGACCGGCAGGGCGCGTGCGTCGACGAAACCGGCGAAGGCGTCAAACGCGGCCTGACTACCCGTGCCGCGCTGCGCGATGATGAGCGGGTTCTTCGCCCCGGCCAGCAGTTCGCCGGCGTGGGCGAGCGCGTCCGGCTCCGCAGACACGATGGCGGGCGTCAGGCGCGCGGGCGCGTCGATCCCGGCCAGCGGCGTCTGCTCGCACAGCACTTCGCGCGGGAGGCTGAGGTAGACCGGACCCTTGGGCGTCGAATTGGCAATCGCGTAGCCCCGGTCGAGGAGGTCGGGCACCTGCTCGGGGAAGCGCAGTTCATAGTCCCATTTGGTGACTTCGCGCACGAGCCCCGCCTGATCGAACATCTCCTGCCCCCAGTTGATCGGGGTCGAGCGGGCGCCAAAGCGGTCCTGTTCCATGACCGGCGTGCGTCCCGAAATGACGAACATGGGGATCTGGTCGCACCACGCGTTGATAAGGCCGGTGACGGCGTTGCCGAGGCCCACATTCGTATGCAGCATCACCGCCTGCGCGCGCCCCGACATCTGGTAGTAGCCGTGCGCCATGCCCACGGCGACGCTTTCATGAGGGCAGGTGATCGGGACCGGCAGGTCCATGCCCTGCCGCTCGGCGGCAATCAGGCCCTCGATGACGGGCGGAAAATCGGTGCCGGAATTGGCGAACACATGATCGACGCCGAGCGCCTTGAGCTTTCCGAAGATCGCCGCCCCTGCCGCGATCGAGGTCGCGTCCTCTGTCTGGTCGTCCATGTCGGTTCCTCCTGGCACCATGCGTGACTGTCGCTATAGCTTCGCGACCAAATTGAAGTCGTCGAACCGAGCCAGAACAATAAAGCCCTCAATCGGCGCCCGCAGCCTTGGAAAACCAGTTTCCCGCCGGCGTCTCAAGCCACTCCTTTCCGTCCTCGAAGGCCACGCCGACCGGATCGCCACCGTCTTCCACGATCTTGACCTGACGTTTGATGAAACGCCTAAGCATAACGATGCCCTGATCCGTTGTGCCGAGCTGTTCATGGTTGTGCGATGTGATATCTCCCTGGCTCTTCTGGGCCTCGTAATCGCCGGGATAGACTTGATGCTCGTCTTCGGTCAGTTCGTCCCAGTACTTGTCGTTCATCTTCGACCGGATACGGCGCAGATCACCTTCGGCCTTGACGCGGCCCGCCGAGTAGACGGTGAAATGCGTGTTGTCGATGGGCAGAACCCAGCCGAGGATGGTGCAGCGACCGGCAGTCAGACGCGGGCTCGGCACGACGCGCAAGGTGGGCAAGATGACCTCGGAAATTCTGTGCAGTTTGCCGCCGTCCGGCAGGTCGCGGAACGAGGTGCAGCGCACGCCGAGATCTTCATTGGTGAATTTCACATCCGGCATCGCCGCCATCTCCGGCACGAACTGCGTGCCCGAGAACGTAGCGTGCAGCACGACTACATGGAACGGGTCGAGCACGTTTTCGAAGTGCTGGAACCAGTTGAAATCCGCGACCTTCGGCCCACCGATCCCGATCCCGTTGTCATCGGCTTCGAGGAACTCGCCCTCATCGAGGTTTTCTAGCAACTCGTAGCGGGGCAGTAGCGGCTTTTTTTCCGCCGGGCCCATGTAAACCCAGATCAGGCCATAGCGTTCCTCGCAGGGATACCAAGGCTGGCGCACGTTTCCACGGTTGCGTTCGCCCAGATTCGGCTCACAGGGCTGTTCGACGCAATTGCCTTCGACGTCGAACAGCCAGCCGTGGTAGCAGCACCGGATACCGCGATCCTCGACCTTGCCGTAATAGAGTGACGAGCCGCGGTGCGCACAGCGTGGATGGACGACACCGGGGCGGCCCTGGCCATCGCGAAAGAGGATCAGATCTTCGCTCAGAGCGCGGATAAGCTTGGGGGTTGCGGTGGCATCCTCGCTCAGCCCCACGGGGTGCCAGTAGCGGCGCAGAAGCTCGCCCATCGGGGTGCCCTTTTCGACCTCGGTCAGGGCAGCGTCGTGTTTGGGTTCGCTCAGATCGTATGCGGTCTGAAGGGTCATGGTCTTTCCTCCTCCTATAAATCCAGAACAAGCGTTCCGGTCTTTGCGCGTGAGCAACAGATTAACATCCGCCCCTCCGCGCGTTCTTCTTCTGTCAATATCATGTCCTGATGGTCGGCTTCGCCCTCAAGCACCTGCGTCTCGCAGGTTCCGCAGACGCCGACCCGACACGAATTGTTGGCTTCGATCCCCGCGTCCTCGATAACATCAAGGATGGACTTGTCCGGCGGAACGACGATGGACTCGCCGCTGCGGGCGAGCTCCACGATGAACTCCCCAGCGCCCGCCTTGGGCTTCGCCGGGGCGAAGCGTTCGAGATGGATCTGGTCCGTCGGAAAGCCTGCCGACAGCGCGGCCTCCTCGAAGGCGTCGAGCATCGGGGTCGGGCCGCAGCAATAGAGGTGTGTCTCGCGCGTGGCGCCGGCGATCATCGCCGACAGGTCGGGCGGTCCGTCTTCGTCGTCGAACCGGGTGCGCGCGCCAAGCGCGGCCAATTCGTCAGAAAAGGCCAGAACGTCACGCTCGCGGGCGCAAGCGGTCATGGACCAGTCGCGATCCGTCCCGGCAAGCATGTCCGCCATCGCGAGGATCGGGGTGACACCGATGCCACCGGAAATCAGCAGCACCGGCGCTGTGCTGTCGTCGAGCGCGAATGTATTCCGGGGCGGCGACATTTCGACCACCTGACCCGGTCTGAGCGCCTCGTGAACGACCTTCGAGCCGCCGCGCGACGCTTTTTCGCGCAGGACGCCAAGCACGTATCCGTCCGGTGTCGATCCGGCCGTGAGCGAATACTGCCGTACAGCGCCACCCGGCAGATGTAGGTCGACGTGAGCGCCGGGCTCAGCAGGCGGCAGCCGGCCTGTGACCGGCGCCAATAGGACTCGCATGATGCCCTCGGCTTCCCACGTCATCGTCTTTACGCGCACGTTTATCAGGTCACTCATGTGTACGGCCAAAGCCTCTAATTTCGTCTGCAATTTGTTATTTCAGATGAAATTTGTTGTTGCAAGAAGAAATTCACATGTTAAATTAATCGGCACGGGGAGAGGTTTTGATGGCAAAAATGCGTGAAGAAGAGGGGCAGGTGCCGCGTCATCTGAGTGATGGTGACTATGCGCTCGCCGACTCTCTCGCCGTGAGGATCGACTGGCTCAACAACGAGTTGGAGCGCCAGACCCGCGCGCTGCTCGAACTGCCTTTCGGACTCACTCCGGTGGAGTGGCGTTGTCTTGCGACCCTGTGCGTGCGCGGGCCAATGAACGGGTCCGACCTGTCCGACCGCACCGCCGAAAGCGCGGCGCAGATCAGCCGGGCGTTGCGCCGCCTGCGTGATGAAGGGCTGATTTCATGGCCGGCGGGGAGCCAGAAGCGTGGCTTTGGCGCCCCTTTCGTGACCAAGGCGGGGCAAGAACTTTTCGACCGAGTGAAGCCGATCATGCTGTCCCGCAACCTGTGGCTTCTGGACGGGCTCGAACCCGGGGAGCGCTCCGAGATTTACAGACTTGTCGCAAAACTGCGCGCCCGGATGGAGGAAGCTCCAGACGCAGACGCGCTGACCAGAAGGCTGACCAAATCAGTCCGTGAAACCACGAACACTTGAGTTTTTTCAGGGAGGAATGAACATGAAAACGAAGTTAGCCGTAGCAGCTATAGCGCTCGCAGTCGGCATGGTGCCCGCCTTCGCGGGGAAGGATGACGACACTCTGCGGATGGCGTTCGAATACCCCATCTCCACGGTCGATGCCTATGCCGACTACAAGCCCGAGATCGAGATGTTGTCGCAGATGGTCTTCGACCGGCTGGTGGCCTTTGAAGAGGAGTCGGGAGAGTACAAGCCGATGCTGGCTACCTCGTGGGAGCAGGTGAACGAGACGACTTGGCGCTTTAACCTGCGTGAAGACGTGTCGTGGCACGACGGCGAGCCATTCACTGCGGACGACATCGTCTACACGCTCAACTGGATCATCGCGCCTGAAACTCAGGTCCGCCAAAAAAGCGAGATGAGCTGGCTGGCCGAGGCGGTGATGGTCGACGATCATACGGTCGAACTAAAAACCAATGGGCTGACCGCGAATATCCTGTCGCTCCTGTCGTCCGGGGGTCACATCCTGCCCGAACACATCCACGGCCCGCTCGAAGACAAGGCCGAGTTCCGCAACAACCTTGTCGGGACCGGCATGTACGAGGTGACGGAGCTGACCAGTGACGGCCAGCTGACGCTCTCCGAGAACGAGGATTACGCCATGGCGTCGGACTACTGGCCCGCCCCCAGCATCGGCACAGTCCAGATCCGCGCCGTGCCCGACATCGGTGCGCAGACAGCGGCGCTCATGTCCGGCGACCTCGACTTCGTTCGTAACGCGCGCTTCGAGGAGGCGCAGGCCATCGCGTCCTCTCCCGATTACGAGGTGACGCTGTCGCAGTCGATCGCCTACATCTACATGATGTTGGACACCGACGGGCAGTCGGGGCAGGAGGCGCTCGCCGATCCCCGCGTGCGTCAGGCACTCATCAAGGCCGTGGACCGCAACGCGGTCCAGACCTCGCGCACCGGCGGCCAGGAGCCGTCGCGCACGGTCGATCACCTGTGCTGGGATTTCCAGATTGACTGCGCCTACAACACGCCGATTCCGGCCTACGATCCCGAAGGTGCCAAGGCGTTGTTGGAAGAAGCAGGATATGGTGACGGCTTCTCTGTCACGATCCATACTTTCAACTCGGTCAAGGATTTCGCCGAGGTCGTGGGCGGCTACTTGTCGCAGGTAGGTGTGGACGTCGAGATCATCGGCCAGACCTTCGCGGCCTTCCGCAAGAGCCAAGCGGATGAAGAGTTCCAAATCCTGCTCGCCGCGTGGAACGGCGGTAAGGGGCCGGACTCGATGCTCGCGTTCCAGCCGTTCTTTAATTCGGACGCGCGCGATTTGCTCAACGATCCAGAAGTGACCGAAATCAACAAGGCGATTTCCAGCATGAACACGGGCGAGGAGCGGGCCAGTATGGTGGCACAAGTCCTCGATGCATCGGTTGGGCAAGGCTACATGATCCCGATGTCCGGAATCCCGATCGTCTTCCTGCATAAGGCGGAGCTCGAGATGAACGGGAACCGAATGCTGCCCTATACTGTCTATCTCAACGATTTCACCTGGGCAGAATAAGCTGGTTCAGGCAGACATGATGCTCGGCCATCGGGGCCGGGCATCCCACCAATTGGAACCAGACAATGATCCGTGTGATACTCCGCCGTATCCCGATGGCTTTGCTCGTGGCCCTGACGGTCTCGATCCTAGGCTTCGCGCTCCTGCGCCTGTCCGGCGATCTAGTGCGCGAACTAGCAGGCGATACGGCTGGCCCTGAACAACTGGCCGAAGTGGCCCGCGCCTATGGTTTGGACAAGCCTCTGCCGATACAATACCTCAACTGGCTTTGGGATCTGCTGCGCGGTGACTTCGGAACCTCGCTGTTCACTGGCGAAGCCGTTTCTTCGCTAATCGCTACGCGCGCCGGACCGACAATTATCCTCGCGCTCGCCTCACTTGTTGTCGCCGTCGCCATTGGTGTGCCGCTCGGCGTGTTGGCAGCCGCCAACCCCAATACGTTTACCGACCGGTTGATCGCCGTGGTCGCGGTCTTCGGTCAGGCGGTGCCGAATTTCTGGTTCGGTCTCGTTATGCTGGTGATCTTCGCGGTCAAACTCAAATGGCTGCCAGTCGCTGGTGACGACACTGCTGCGCATTTCGTCCTACCGGTCATTACGCTCGCGCTTTCGATCATGCCGCAATTCGTGCGCGTGACCCGGTCCGGGGTGCTCGACGCCATGGGCGCGGACTACATCCGCACCGCCCGCTCCAAAGGCATCCCTACCCGCCGCCTGTACATGCGCCATGCTCTGCGGAATGCGATCCTGCCGGTCGTGTCGCTCTCAGCGGTGACGCTCGGCTTTCTACTCGGTGGATCGGTGATCGTGGAAAGCGTGTTCTCGATCAACGGTTTGGGGCTTCTCGCCTATTCCTCGATCCTCTCCAATGACTTCCCGGTCGTGCAGGCGATCGTGGTCATCGTTTCGATCGTCTACGTATTCCTAACGCTCCTGTCGGACGCGGTGAACGCATGGATCGACCCGAGGCTCAGGGGGTGACCATGGCCAACCCTTCCGACCGCGCCGGGAACCCGACGCTCAGCCCGCGTCAGCTTATGGTAATGCGCGCTGTGGGCCACAGGGGCTTCATCATCGGCGCTTTTGTCACCGCGCTTTACGTCTTCATGGCAGTCGCCGCACCGCTGATCGCACCCTTCGACCCGCTGGATCAGAACCTGCTGGCCAAGCTCGCGCCGCCGGTGTGGCAGGACGGGGGAAGCTGGCAACATCCGCTCGGCACGGACTCCGTTGGCCGCGATTACCTGTCCCGGCTGATCTTCGGCGCGCGCATCTCAATCATGATCGGGTTCTTCGCAGCCCTCGTGTCGGCCATCGTTGGGACCAGCATCGGCCTCCTAGGCGGTTACTTCGGTGGCCGCGTTGATGCCGTGGTAATGTATATCGTCAACGTGAAACTCGCGATGCCGGGGCTGCTCGTGGCGCTCGCGTTGGTGTCTGCCTTCGGCAGCTCGTTCGTCACGCTCGTTATCATCCTGTCGCTTCTGTTCTGGGACCGCTATGCAATCGTCGTGCGCACGCTCTCGCAGCAGTTTCGCAACCAGGATTTCGTGCTGGCCGCGCGGGCCGCAGGGGCCTCGACCGCTCGCATCCTCTTTCGCGAGCTGCTGCCGAACCTGATGAATGCGGTGATCGTTGTGCTGACGTTGGAAATGGCGCTCGCCATCGTAATCGAAGCGGCGCTGAGTTTCCTCGGACTGGGCGTGCGCCCCCCGAACCCTTCCTGGGGTTTGATGATCTCCGAGGGGCGGCAATACATGTTCTTCCGTCCGCATCTGGTCATCGCGCCGGGTGTCGCAATCCTCGGCCTCGTTATTGCGAT
This sequence comes from Maritimibacter sp. UBA3975, assembly GCF_002384975.1. Taxonomy (NCBI): domain Bacteria; kingdom Pseudomonadati; phylum Pseudomonadota; class Alphaproteobacteria; order Rhodobacterales; family Roseobacteraceae; genus Maritimibacter; species Maritimibacter sp. UBA3975. The sequence continues at coordinate 7,828 of NZ_DGCP01000003.1, read as the reverse complement.
CAATGTGCTTGGTGATGGGTTTCGCGACATTGCCGCACCGGAGGACCGCAGATGAGCCAGCCGCTGAGAATGTCCGGGGTCAGCATCGACCTGAAACTTACCGGAGGCCGTGTTGCCGTGGTGCGCGACGTGGACCTGTCGGTCGGCGCGGGCGAGATCGTGTGCCTCGTGGGTGAAAGCGGGTCGGGCAAGACGATCACCGCGCTCGCCGCCGTGCGGTTGCTGCCGCGCGTGGCTGGGATGCGCAGTAGGTCGGTGGTGATCGACGGCACCGAAACGCGCGATATCACTGACAAGGCCTTCGGTGCCCTGCTCGGCGACCGCGTTTCGATCGTGTTTCAAAACCCCATGTCCTCGCTTAATCCGGTACTGACCATCGGCGAGCAATTGTGCGAGGCCTACCTCACGCACAAACGCGGCAGTCGGGCAGAGGCGGAGGTGCGCGCCATTGACCTTCTCGAACGGGTCGGCGTGTCCGCGGCTGCGGATCGGATGAGGCAGTTTCCCCACCAGTTGTCCGGCGGCTTGCGGCAGCGGGTGATGATCGCGCTCGCCTTCATGTGCGAACCGGCGCTGGTGATCGGGGACGAGCCGACGACCGCGCTCGACGTCACCATGCAGGCGCAGACCCTGCGGCTGCTCAAGGATCTCGCCCGCGACACCGGCATCGGGCTCTTGCTCATCACCCACGACCTCGGCGTCGTGTCGCGCATGGCTGACCGAGTGGTCGTCATGTACGCGGGCCGCGTGGTGGAGGAGGGGACCTGCGAAGAGATTTTCGCGCATCCCATCCACCCCTACACCCGCGGTCTCGTCGATTGCGCCCCGGCCCATGCGTCTAACGGCGGCTTTCTGTCGATCCCCGGTGAGGTGCCTGCGCTCACCGCGACCCCGGTCGGCTGCGATTTCCGTAGCCGCTGCCCCTCGGCCCATGCCGATTGCCACCGCGAACCGCCGATCCGCGAAGAGGGCGCGCGCCGTTGGCGCTGCGTCATGGACCGAAAAACCGCGCAGGCCGCGCCGACCCCGGCGAGTGCGGCGCTCGAGGCCGAAGGATGAATTCAGTGCTCGAAGTCGAAAACGTCACCCGGTCTTTCGCGGTCCGGGGACAGGATGGAAAACCCAAACAGGTACAGGCCTTGCGCGGCGTGACGCTGGCCGTCGGTGCCAACGAAAGCGTCGGAATCGCGGGGGAGTCGGGCTGTGGCAAGTCCACGCTCGCCAAGATCATGCTCGGCCTCGACACGCCGACCTCGGGCGAGGTGCGGATGGACGGCGCGGTCCTGACCGGCGGCAGCACACGTGCCTTCGCGCGTGAGGTCCAGCCGATCTTTCAGGATCCGCTCGGCTCACTCAACCCGCGCCGGACGGTCGAGCAGAACGTGCGCCTGCCGCTGGACGCCATGCGGATCGGCACACCAAAGGAGCGCGCAGCACGTGCCCTCGATCTCATGTCCAAGGTCGGACTACCGGAGCGCTACCGCCACACCTATCCCAGCCAGTTATCCGGCGGGCAGGCGCAGCGCGTCGCTATTGCGCGCGCCCTTACGCCCCAGCCGCGTGTGCTGGTCTGCGACGAGCCGACCTCGGCCTTGGATACCTCGGTACAGGCCCAGATTCTCAATCTCCTCCTCGCTATGCGGCCCGAAACGGGCATTTCGCTGGTCTTCATCACCCATGATCTCATCGTCCTCGAACGGATGTGCGAGCGTGTGGTAGTCATGTATCTAGGTGAGGTGGTCGAGACCGGCCCGACCACCGAAGTGCTGGCGGCCCCACGCCACCCCTATACGCGGATGCTCTGGCGTTCGTCGCTCACCCCTGATCCGGGCGCGGAGCTGCCGCCCGCCGAGCTGGGCAACGCGATCACACCAGATCCTGCCAACATCCCATCCGGTTGCGCCTTCCGCACCCGATGCCGCCACGCAACGGACCTTTGCAATGCCGAGGCCCCCGCGCCCCAGCAGTTCGGAAACGTCACCGTGGCCTGCCATTACGCGGCAGCCTGACGCGCCGCCGCTTCCAAGGAGACATAGATGACCGAAACTGTCGCCAAACGCATGGTCGGCCGCCTGATCGAAGAGGGGTTCTCGCGCATTTATTGCTTGCCGGGCGTCCAGAATGACGATTTCTTCGACGTTTTGTACGATGAGCAGGAGAAACTCGTCCCTATCCACACGCGTCACGAACAGGGCGCGGCCTACATGGCGCTTGGTGCGGCGATGGCGACGGGCAAACCGCAGGTCTGCTGCATCGTGCCGGGGCCGGGGTTTCTGAACGCCACCGCAGCACTTTCCACTGCATGGGCGGTGAATGCGCCTGTGTTCATGCTCGTCGGCCAGACCTCGGCCTGGGGGTACGGCAAGGAACTGGGCGAGCTGCACGAAATACCCGATCAGCTGTCGATCCTGTCGCAACTGACCAAGAGCGCGGGACGTCTGGACGAAGGCGAGACCGGGGGCGAGGTCATCGACAAGGCGATGAAGGCGCTGGTGTCGGGGCGACCGCGTCCGGTCGGCATCGAAGTCCCGGTCGACGTCTGGACACAGGACTGCGCGCCGGGGGCGGTGCCTGCGACGGCGAAACCCACCATCGACGCCGATGACCTGAAACGCGCGGCCGAACTGATCCGGGTGGCGAAACGTCCGATGATCGTCGTAGGCTCCGGGGCGCTGGATCATAGCGGCGCTGTGCAGGCGCTCGCGGCAAAGATCGGTGCGCCCGTGGCTGCGAACCGGACAGGGCGCGGCGTGGTTCCTGCCTCCGATCCCGCTTCGCTGCTACCGCCCGTGGCACGACGTCTCTGGCCTGAGATCGACCTTGTGATCGGTCTCGGCACACGTCTCGGTGCAAAGCTCGCGCAATGGGGCGTGGATGGCGATCTCGCGTCGATCCATATCGACGTCGATCCGCCAGAATTCTTGCGCGGGCAGAGCGCCGACGTTCAGGTGCTGGCGGACCTCGCGGATGCCTTGCCGGACCTGACGGCCCGCGCGGAGACGAACAACCGCCCCGACTGGCAAGGACAGGTCGCGATCATGCGCGCGGCGGTCCAAGCCGAACTGGCCAAAACCCTTGCGCCGCAAAAAGCGTGGCTCGACGTGATAGTGCGCTATCTCGGACCCGAGGGCATTCTAGTCAGCGACCTGACGCAGGTCGGCTATGTGGCCGAAGCGATGTATCCCGTCGAGCGTCCACGCGGCTACCTGTCACCTGGCTACCAAGGCACGCTCGGGTGGAGCGTCGCGACCGGGCTGGGTGCCGCGGATGCCTGCCGTGACCGCAAGGTCGTGACCATCGCGGGCGATGGCGGCGGCATGTTCACCATCCAGGAACTCGCGACCGCCAAGCAGCACGACATTCCGGCGCAGACGATCATTTTCAACGACAACTGCTTTGCCAACGTCCAGCGGTTCCAGATCCACAAATATGGCAACCGGCCCATCGCATCGGACCTCGATAATCCCGACTTTGTCGAGCTTGCCCAAGCGTTCGGCATCCGAGGCGCGCGGGCCGAAACGCCAGACGAGCTGACCGCATGCCTCAAAGAAGGTCACGCTGCCGGTGGCCCCGGCCTGATCGAGGTTCCCGTCGGAGAATTCCCTTCTCCTTGGGCCTTCATCGGACCTCGCAAACTGCGCGGCATATGAGTGCAGCTACGGGCGCGCCGGGTTTGTCCACACCGTGGACAGAAGACTTACCGTGATTTCAGCCGACCTGTGGAGCGTTATTATTCGATGAACTCGGCCCGCTCTGCGACGCGAAGGGAGGATTCATGAAAGCCAAGAACATACTGTTCGTCATGTTCGATCAACTCCGGTAGGATCATCTTGGGTGGTACGGCCACCCGCATCTCGAAACGCCCAACTTTGATCGGCTGGCCCTGGTGCCAATGGCCCGTTTCCTCCCGCCCTGTTTGCGCACGGTCAAACTCCCCGAAAAACTGGCCTTTGGCTTGGTGCAATTCGAAGTCAATCGGAAGTGGCCTGATTGAGTCCGGACCAAAGTGACGCTCTACTATCTTCACACGTCGCAAATTTACCCGTTCTTGGTCCACCTCGTCACATAAGATTGCGTCAGTGAGCAGTTGGCTCCTTCTAGAAGGGCCGGACATCGATAGGGACGGAAGGCTTCAGCAAATGCGAGAACGTGAAGGGCTGGATCAGACGGACATTCGCATTCTCAGCGCCGTCCAAAAGCATGGCCAACTCAGCAAGACCAAGCTGGCGGAGATCGTCAATCTTTCTCCTACCCCTGCCTGGGCGCGGCTGACGCGCCTGCGGTCGGCCGGATACATCCGTGGCTACCATGCTGATATCGTGCTGGAGCGGGTGATCGACGCGACCCGTGTGGTGGTTACCGTTTCTTTGTCGCACCACCGCAGGGCCGACTTCTGTAAGTTCGAGACCCACATTAGGTCGATAGATGAGGTTATCAACTGCGTCGCGACCGGTGGTGGTATCGATTATGTGATGACGGTGGTGGCACCCAGCTTTTCTGCTTTTCAGAACTTGATGGATGACCTGCTTTCGGCGGATTTGTCAATCGACCGGTACATGACCTATTTCGCGACGCGTCTTATCAAGGCCGAGCAACCGAACCTTGCGAAACTGGTCACCCAGAGCAAGCGCTGAGCCAACAGGACCAATTGGTCCATTAAGCGCTAAATCCAAGCCCAAGCAGACTTCGAAACGCCCTAACTTCAGGCCATGTTTTCGAGCCGAAAGCGCTACATCCTTGTTAGAAGACAACGCGCCGACGGCCAGCGCCAAAGGCACAGATAGGGTGTAGAAAATGACGCAGTTTCAGGAATTTGGTTTTGGCACTCAAATCCGCAAGTCACCGTATTTCGATGCAACGGTGCGCTGGGGCGCGCAGGGGTTTTCAGTGTATAACCACATGTACATCCCGCGCGATTTCGGCGACCCGGAACAGAACTTTTGGAACCTGCTGAACGATGCGATCCTGTGCGACGTCGGCGTTGAGCGCCAGGTCGAGATCACTGGCCCTGACGCGGCACAATTCGTACAGATGCTCACGCCGCGCGATCTGTCGGCGATGTCGGTTGGGCAGTGCAAGTACGTCCTGATTACCAATGCGAACGGAGGGATCCTGAACGATCCGATCCTCCTCAAACTGGGGGAAGACCACTTCTGGCTGTCGCTGGCCGATAGTGACGTTCTTCTCTGGGCTCAGGGCGTGGCCGTGCATTCGGGTCTGCAGGTTTCCATCGCCGAGCCGGACGTCTCGCCGCTGCAACTGCAGGGCCCGAAATCCGGCGAAATCATGCAGGCGCTGTTTGGCGATGCAATCCGCGATCTGCGCTATTACTGGTTCATGGAGGCCGAACTGGACGGCATCCCGCTGATCGTGTCGCGGACCGGTTGGTCCAGCGAGCTGGGTTATGAAATCTACCTGCGCGACTCAATCTACGGTGATGCCCTGTGGGAGCGGATCATGGCTGTGGGCATGCCCATGGGACTCAAGCCCGGACACACCTCGACCATTCGCCGGATCGAGGGCGGCATGCTGTCATATCACGCCGATGCCGATATCCACACGAACCCTTTCGCGTTGGGCCTGGATCGTTTGGTAAACTTGGACATGGAGGCCGAATTCATCGGGAAGTTCGCCCTGCAGCGCATCCGCGACAACGGGATCACGCGAAAGCAGGTGGGCCTGATCATTGACGGTGAACCCATGTCCCGCCCGAACACCGCTTTCTGGAATATCAATCTGGGCGGTGAATCCATGGGTAAAGTGACGTCGGCCGTTTATTCGCCGCGGTTGAAGAAGAACATCGCCTTGGCGATGGTTTCGCTAGAGGCTGCCGATCTGGGCGCGGAGTTGCAGGTCCTGACACACTCTGGCGAATCCACTGCGACCGTCGTGGAGCGTCCCTTCTTCGACGCCAGCAAGAAACTGGCCACTGAGGCGATGCCCCAACCCGTTGAGATGATGGTGCAGGTGCCTTTCACTGTCTGACCTCTTGATCGAAGAGCTTTTTTTGAGGGGCGGCGGACCTGTCTGGCAGGTCGGTTCAACATCGGGAGGAACTGTCAGAGCGGGCCTGTAGGAAACGCCGGATCGAAGGTATGCGCTCCAGTCGCTAGATGTGGCACCTCAACGAGGTGTTCATCAAGATCAACGGTGAGCGGCACTACCTATGGCAGGCGGCTAGCGGGCTCAAGTGAATGCCAACCATCTGAAAACTTTGTGTTAAAGGTGGAGAACGTTGGATCCGGGTCCCGTTCCCTCCGCCACCGACCCCGGTCTCATGCCCTGCACGACGTTTGGCGCCGTTTTCCCCCGCGTTTTCGGCGGCTTGCCTGCGTCCCGCTTTACCTGAGACGCACCTTTCCCACCATTCACGGCCCATTTCCGGTCTGTGTCTCAGTTCGCCATTTTCGCGGGTTCGGTTTTGGCTGGATTTGGCGGTTAACAGGGAATTAACAGGGAATTCTCCATTTCCGGCGCTGAATCCGCGCGATTCCGCGGATTCTGGTCGCGGATAATAGCGTGTTTTCAGGAGGTTACGGGGCAATTCCCTGTTCTTTCAGGAACGGGGAATTCTAATCCCGTGATCAGGGAATGTACGCACCCGAAACAGGGAAAAGCGCGCTAAGAACAGGGAACCCGTCTTCGGCCTCCAAATTAGCGGAACCCGGGCTCTCCCAACTCGGGCAGAGCGCCATCATCTTCGTCGTCGGCCTCGGGGGACAGGTCGGCCCAAAGCAGGGTCACCGCATGCCTGTCCCGACCGACGCGGGTCTGCTCGAAGAGCTCGATCTCCGGGCGGCGCGTCCAGGCCGCCGCGTGGGTCTCCCGGAACGTTGTAATGCACCGATCTCCTTTCGACACCACGTCGAACGCCTGGCTGATCTTTGGCAGGGGGTCGTTCTTTTTGAGCGCGAGGTACGGGAACCCGTCCCCCTGAATGGAATACCGGATCCGGCCCGCGTGGGACCAGATCGCGGCAAGGAGTTCGTCCCGGCGCTCGACCATGCGCCGGATGCAGGCCGCGCCGCTGAGGTCGAGGGCCCGGCGCAAGTGCTGAACGTCGCAGAGATCTGGGTCTCGGGAGAGATGTCGCTCGACCAGGGAGGACGGGGCCAGGCGCTCGATCGCGAACCGGTTGGCTTCGGCCTCCTGGCGCAGCTCCCGGCGTCCTTCGCGGGTCTCGCGCATGTCGCGCGTGGTGCAGCGGAAGCCGGTCTCGCTTGAGACCTCGTGGCGCTCGAGCAGGAAATGCCCCAACTCATGGGCGATCGTGAAACGGGCGCGTTGGTCTCCGTGGCGGCAGTTTGCAAGGATGACGCCATCGCTGCGGACCCGGTCCGTCAGGAGCATGCCCTCGAACCCGTCGAAGTTGTCGATCCGGACATCCGAGATGTCGAGGCCGAGCGCGATCTCGACGATCGGAACCGCCGAGGTCACCGCGCCCAGCTGGGCGTGCAGGCGTGCCGCCAATCGCTCAGGCGCGTGGATATCCGCCAGGTCGATCCGGTCGAGCGCCAAGGGTCACGGGCCCTCCGAGGCCCTGGCCTTCATGGAGGCGATCAGTTCCTCGATGATCGCCCGGTCCCGCTTGGAGAGGCTTTCGAGGTCGCGGTGCATCCGACCGACCTTGATGTCTTCGGGCGCGGGCTCGGGCGCCGTGCCGGTCAGGACGTCGATGCTCACGCCATAATGGGTGGCCAGTTTGCGCACGAGTTCGAAGGGCGGATTGCGGCTTCGGCCTTTCTCCAGCTCCCAGACATGGGCCTTGGAGACGCCGACAGCGTCTGCCACCTGCTGCAGCGAGACGGTCTATGACGAGCTCAAGAAC
>NZ_DGCP01000001.1:0-60780 GCF_002384975.1 Maritimibacter sp. UBA3975 | reverse complement strand
AGTATTTGCGGAACGAAGAAGGAGGAATTGACGCTGGTCCGGGGTTCGGGCAGTAGGCGGGCATGTTGAGGATCGACGATATCTCCTATTCGGTCGAGGGCCGCCCCCTGATCGACCATGCCTCCGCGGTCATCCCGGAGGGGCACAAGGTCGGGCTCGTGGGACGAAACGGCACCGGCAAGACGACCCTGTTCCGGCTGATCCGGGGCGAGCTCACGCTCGAGACCGGGAGCGTGTCCGTGCCGAGGGGCGCGCGGATCGGGGGCGTGGCGCAGGAAGCGCCGGCGAGCGACGTGTCGCTTCTCGACACCGTGCTGGCCGCGGATACCGAGCGCGCGGCCCTTATGGCCGAGTCCGACGGGGCCACAGATGGCGCGCGGATCGCAGAGATACAGGCGCGGCTTACCGACATTGACGCCTGGAGCGCGGAGGCGCGGGCGGCCTCGATCCTCAAGGGCCTTGGCTTCGACGATCCCGATCACGCGCGCCCCTGCTCGGATTTCTCGGGCGGCTGGCGGATGCGGGTGGCGCTGGCGGCGGTGCTGTTTTCTCAGCCGGAGCTGCTCCTGCTCGACGAACCGACCAACTACCTCGACCTCGAGGGGGCGCTGTGGCTGGAGAGCTACCTTGCGCGCTATCCCCACACGGTCATCGTGATTTCGCACGACCGGGGGCTGTTGAACCGTGCAGTGGGGTCGATCCTGCATCTGGAGGCCAAGAAGCTCACGCTCTACAAGGGCGGCTACGACACCTTTGCCGAGACGCGGGCGGCCCGGCTCGCCGTGGCGGAGGCCGAGAACCGCAAGAATGCGGCGCGGCGCGACCATCTTCAGAGTTTCGTGGACCGGTTCCGGGCCAAGGCCACCAAGGCGCGGCAGGCGCAGAGCCGGCTCAAGATGATCGAGAAGCTGAAATTCACCTCGACCCCGCAGGAAGCGGCGCTCAAGAAATTCACCTTCCCGGAGCCGGAGGAGTTGTCGCCGCCCATCGTCGCCATCGAGAGCGGGTCGGTGGGTTATGACGGCAAGGCGGTGCTGTCGAAGCTGAACCTGCGGATCGATCAGGACGACCGGATCGCGCTTCTGGGCAAGAACGGCGAAGGCAAGTCGACTTTGTCCAAGCTGATCTCGGGCCGTCTGCCCGAAATGGGCGGGCGCGTGACCACGGCCTCCAAGCTGCGCATCGGCTATTTCGCCCAGCACCAGATGGATGAGCTGTATCCGGACGAAACGCCCATCGAGCACCTGCGCCGATTGCGCCCGGACGAGACCCCTGCCCGCTTGCGCGCGCGCCTGTCGGGCTTCGGGCTGATGGCCGAGCAGGCCGAGACGGTGGTGGCACGGCTGTCGGGCGGGCAGAAGGCGCGGCTCACGCTCCTGATCGCCACCATCGACGCGCCGCACATGCTTATCCTCGACGAGCCGACCAACCACCTCGACATCGAGAGCCGCGAGGCGCTGGTGGAGGCGCTGACGGAATATACTGGCGCGGTCGTGCTGGTGAGCCATGACATGCACCTGCTGTCGCTGGTCGCGGACCGGCTCTGGCTGGTCAAGGGCGGCCGGGTGGAGCCGTTCGAAGAGGATCTGGAGGCCTATCGAAAGCTCCTGCTGTCCTCCGACAAACCCGCCAAGCCGGTAGAGGACAAGCCCAAGGCGAAGAAAGCCAGCCGGGACGAGGTGCTTGCGCTGCGCTCCGAGGTGCGCAAATGCGAGGCGCGGGTCGGGAAGCTCGAGGACATGCGCGGCAAGCTGGCCAAGAAACTCGCCGACCCGGACCTTTATGAGAAGTCAAAGGTGGGCGAGATGGAAGTCTGGCAGAAGAAATACGCCGAGGTGATGGAGGGGCTGGACCGGGCCGAGGCGCTGTGGCTCGCCGCTCAGGAAAAGCTCGACAAGGCGCAGGCGTGAGCGTCAGGGTTCTTCCATGATGGACGCGCTTCTGCCGGCATTCGTCACGTTATTCGTGATCATCGACCCCATCGGGCTCGCCCCGGTGTTTCTTGCGCTGACCAAGGACATGACGGGCGGGCATCGCCGGGCCGTGGCGCTGCGCGCGGTGTTGGTGGCGGCGGTGATCCTGACGGTCTTCGGGCTGGCGGGACAGGCCGTGCTCGACCTCTTCGGGATTTCGATGGCCGCATTTCGCATCGCAGGCGGGGCGCTGTTGTTCCTGACCGCGCTCGACATGCTGTTCGAGCGGCGCAAGCAGCGGCGTGAGAGCCAGTCGGAGGCCTCCGTGCTCGACCCTGCCGACGATCCGAGTGTCTTCCCCCTTGCCATGCCGCTCATCTCCGGTCCCGGCGCGATGGCGACGATGATCCTGCTCATGGGCGAGACGGACGAGGTGATGGGCAAGCTGACGATCATCGGTGTGATGGTGGCCGTGCTGGTCTGCGTCTTCGCCTTCTTCGTCGCCGCGGGCGCTTTGGGCCGCCACCTGAAGGAAACCGGGATCAGCGTGGTGACGCGGCTTCTGGGGATGTTGCTGGCCGCGCTTGCGATCCAGTTCATGATCGACGGGCTGGCGCAGACCGGGCTGTTCGGCTGATCCGGCGCATGGAAACCGGCGCGCGCCGTTCCTATCTTGAGAGTCATGGATAGTTACGATCTTGGCCGCCTCACCTACCTCGTCCTGCTCGCCGCCGCCGTGGGTGGGTCGTTCTTCATGATGAACAAGGCAAGCTGGGGCAAGAGCCTGCAACAACTCGCGATCTGGGCGCTGATCTTCGTAGGCGCCATCGGGGCCTATGGGCTTTGGAACGACATCAGCCGCGATGTGCTGCCACGCCAGTCGGTCGTGAGCCAAGGGGTCGTGGAGGTGCCGCGCCGACCGGACGGGCATTTCTATCTCACCCTCGACGTGGGCGGCACGCCGGTCGATTTCGTCGTGGACACGGGCGCGAGTCAGGTGGTTCTGACGATGGAGGATGCTGCTCGGATCGGGATCGACCCAGAGGACCTCGATTTCATCGGAACCGCGATGACGGCCAACGGCGAAGTCCGCACGGCCCCCGTCACGGTGGACGAGATGGTTCTGGGCGATGTGACCGAGCGTAACGTGCGCGTCTATGTGAACGAGGGCATGATGGACATGTCGCTTCTCGGCATGACCTATCTCAGCCGGTTCGAGCGGATCGAGATCGCGGACGACATGCTGATCCTGACCCGCTGACGAAAAAGGCCGCCCAGAGGCGGCCTTTCGGTCTGTTGTGTCGCGGCGCTTATTTCGGTGCCATGCGGATCGCGCCGTCGAGCCGGATCACTTCGCCGTTCAGCATCGAGTTCTCGGCAATATGCTTGGCGAGTGCCGCGTATTCGGCGGGCTGGCCGAGGCGCGAGGGGAACGGGACCTGCTGGCCGAGGCTGTCCTGCGCTTCCTGCGGGAGCCCTTCCATCATCGGAGTGATGAAGAGACCAGGCGCGATGGTGCAGACGCGGATGCCGTCCTTGGCGAGTTCGCGCGCCATTGGCAGGGTCAGGCCGACCACCGCACCTTTCGAGGCGGAATAGGCCACCTGCCCGATCTGCCCGTCGAACGCCGCGACCGAGGCGGTGTTGATGATGACCCCGCGCTCGCCGTCATCGGTCAGCGGGTCGGCGGCCATCATGCCGAGCGCGGATTGCGACGCGCAGTAGAAGGTGCCGGCGGTGTTGACCATCAGCGTCTTGGCGAAAGCATTGGGGTCGTGAACGACGCCGCGCGACACGGCCTTGCCGATGGTGCCGATGCCCGCGCAGTTCACCATCATTCGCTCTTGACCGTTCTTGGCGCGCACCGTTTCGAAACCGGCGGTGACGCTGTCGGGGTCGGACACGTCGACCCTGGCGAAGGCACCGCCGAGCTCTTCGGCGAGCTTGGTGCCGGCCTCTTCGTTCAGGTCGAAAAGCCCGACCGGCGCACCGGCTTCGGCCATGGCGCGTGCGACAGCGGCCCCGAGGCCCGAGGCACCGCCGGTGATGACGACAGGTGTGTCCTTGGAAATCTGCATGTGATCCTCCCGTTGGAATTTGTCGATTGGGTATCAGCGCGGTCCGGGGGGCGCAACGGAAAGGGTATGCGGTATCACCATCACACCAAAGTTACGCAACGTCGGCTCAGGCGACGGTCAGGCCCCGGCGCATCTCGAAGGGCAGGATTTCCTCGGACGGCCAGAGACCGGTTTCGAGCGCGCGGTCATAGCCTTGCGTGAGCCCGGCCCGGCGCATGGCCGCCACCGTGGAAGTGGGGTCGTAGGACAGGCGCAGGATATGGGCGCCGGTCGCGTCGAGGCGCACATATTGCCCGCCCGGCACGCCGTTGTTGGGCGGCATCCCGATGGCGCCCGCATTAACCCAGTGACGCCCGGCCACCACACGCTGAAAGGCCAAACCGCAGTGACCGGCGATGATGCCATCGACGGGGCCGACATGGCCCTCGATCGCGGCGACCTCCTCGGCAAATTCGGGCTGGCGCGACACGGGCCAGAGAAAGCGCGCGATGTCGGTCGCGCCGCCGTGGATCACCGCGTAGCGCCGCGCGCCGTGGATGAAGACAGCCAAGTCCGGCAGCGCGTCCATCCAGTTTCGGGTGCCCGGCGACAGGGTGGCGCGTGCGTGATCCCACCAGGGTCTGGCCATCCGGTCGCAGGCCGAACCCGTCGCGAAGCCGCAGCCGCACGCGTCGGCTTCGGCCGCGAGCTGGCGCTCGACGTTGCCCGCCACCACGGACCAGCCCAGACGCCGCACGGCATCCGCGCAGGCTTCGCCTTCGGCACAATACCCGGCGAGGTCACCCGTGGCGATCACGTTGCCCGCAGAAATGCCCGCCGCATCGACCGCGTCGCGCAGCGCGCGCAGGGCCGAAAGGTTCCCCAACGCGCCGCCCCACAGGACCACGGGGCCGTCGAGACGGCCCAGATCGGCGATATTCATGCAGTCCTCCCTGACACGCCCACTTGAAACAGGCGCTTGGCGTGATCATAACACGTTCATTCCAAAGAGATGCAAACACAATGACCCCTGCCGACACGGGCACCATGCTCGACACCGCTTTCTGGACGAGTGCCGGCGCGATCCTGCTCCTCCTCGTTCTCTCCGGCTTTTTCTCCGGTTCCGAGACGGCGCTCACCGCCGCCTCCCGGGGGAAGCTGCGCGCCAAGGCCGACAAGGGCGACAAGTCAGCCGAACGTGCGCTCAACATCACCGAGGATAACGAGCGACTGATCGGGTCGGTCCTGCTCGGCAACAACTTCGTCAACATCCTCGCCTCGGCGCTGGCGACGGCCCTGTTCACCCGGCTTCTGGGCGACAGTGGCGTGGCCTATGCCACCATCGTGATGACGCTCCTCGTCCTGATCTTCGCCGAGGTGCTGCCCAAGACCTATGCCATCACCCGGCCCGAAGAGGCGGCGAGCTTCGTCTCGGCGCCGATCCGGCTCGTCATCCTCGTCCTCGCGCCCATCGTGAGTCTTGTGCGGGGTCTCGTGCGGCTGATCCTGCGCGCCTTCGGGGTGCAGACAGATCCGGACGGTCAGATCCTCGCCGTGCGCGAAGAGATCGCGGGCGCCATTTCGCTGGGCCACCATGAGGGGGCCGTGGAGAAGGAGGACCGCGACCGGCTGTTGGGCGCGCTCGACCTGGGCGACCGGACGGTGGAAGAGATCATGCTTCACCGCAGCCAGATCGAGATGATCGACGCGGCCCGGCCCGCGACCGAAATCCTCGAACAAGCGCTGTCCTCACCCCACACGCGGCTCCCGATCTTTCGCGACGAGCAGGAAAACATCGTGGGTGTCATCCACGCCAAGGACCTGAGCCGCGCCATGTATGCCGCCGGTCAGGCGGCGGGTGAGACCGGGCGCACCGAAGCGTTCGAGACCTTCGACATCCTGAGCGTGGCGATGAAGCCCTACTTCATCCCCGAGACTACGACGCTCGACGACCAGATGCGCGAGTTCCTGAAACGCCAGACGCACTTTGCGCTGGTGGTGGACGAGTATGGCGCTTTGCAGGGTCTCATCACGCTCGAGGACATCCTCGAAGAGATCGTGGGCGAGATCACGGACGAATTCGACACGTCCGATCCCGGCGACCTGCGGCTTCTGTCCGACGGGGCCTATTCGGTCGATGGCGGCATGACCATCCGTGACCTCAACCGTGCGAATGACTGGCAGTTGCCGGATGATGAGGCCAATACGGTCGCGGGTCTCGTCATCCATGAAGCACAGACGATCCCCGCCGAGGGGCAGGTGTTTTCCTTTCACGGCTTCCGCTTCGAGGTGACGAAACGGATCGACAACCGGATCGCACGGCTGAAAATCCGGAGGCTGTAGCGACCGGTTTACGCAGGGTCGGCCCTTTCATGTGCGCGTGTCGCCCCTAACTCTGTGCAAACGGAGGACGACATGCGCGAACGGATCATCGACTGTGGAAATGGCTTCTGGAACATCCGGGGGTCGTTCAAGATCGGCGGGCTGATACAGATCGGCACGCAGGCCTCGCTGGTGCGGCTGGGCGACGGGCGTTTCGTCATGCTCGACAGCTACACCCTCTCGCCCGACCTTCTGGCGGAGGTCGACGCGATCACTGGCGGGCGGGAGAAGATCACGGCGGTCCTGAACCTCCATCCGTTCCACACGCTTCACAGCGAGGCGATGCATCGCGACTTTCCCGACGCGGCGCATTTTGGCACGCCGCGCCATCTGCGGCTGTTTCCAAAGCTGACATGGGGCGCGCTCACGACCGACGACCCGATCCTGTGGGAGCGGTTCGCGCCCGACCTCGAGTTCAGCACGCCTGAGGGGGTCGAGCTGATCCCCGATAATGAGCGCATCCACTGCGGCTCGATCCTCGCCTATCACCGGCCCAGCCGGACGATCCATGTGGACGACACGTTCAACTACCGCCCGCCGAAATCTGAGGGCAAATCGGGCAAGCTCGGGGTGCATCCGACGCTCTCGATGGCTCTGGAGAAACGTGCAGGCGCGGCTCAGGCCTTTCGAGACTGGGGTGCCGGGCTCGTCGCGCGCTGGGAGGATGCCGAACGGCTGTGCGCGGCGCATTCTGGTGTGCTGTCGCCCGAGCGACTGGGGGCGGATTCCATGCGCGGTGCACTGGTCTCGGCGCTGGCAGGGGCCGAGAAGAAGCTCGACCGGCACGCGCGCAAACACGGCTGAGCCCTATGCGTGGAGTGCCGTTCATGCTATGTTAACCATGTGGTTCATTCACTTGGGGATGGTATGCGGCGCCTGTGCTCCGCTTTCGGAATCGCCGTAACGCTATCGGGCTGTATGGGCGGCGGCTATGGCACCGCTGTGGCCTACTTGCCCCATGTCACGCCGAAGATATCGGTCACGATGCCTTCGAACGCCCCGCCGATCTCGCAACAATTCATGCCGCTTACGCGGAACGGCGGGCCCGGCCACATGGGCCTCGACGTTGCTGCCGCGACCGGCACGCCCGTGCTCGCCGCCGCGCCGGGGCGCGTGTCGAGCAGCCGGTTCGAGCCGGTTTATGGCAATCGGATCGTCGTTGAGCATGGTCTCGACGCCACCGGGCGGAAGGTTCAGACGCTGTATTTCCACCTCGACAGCCGTGCCGTTGCGGTCGGGGCAAGGGTGGCGCGTGGCCAACAGATCGGCACACTGGGCGAGACCGGCCTTCTGTCGTCCTTTCCGCATCTTCACTTCGAATACCACCGCGAAGAGTCCCCCGGAGCGCGGGTGCAGGCTGGCGACAATTGGTGGCAGGGAATGGTTCAAGAGGACCCCAACCGGAATTGGGTGGGCGGACCGGGCCGGGTCGCCTGCTACACCGGGCAGCGGGCCGCGCGGGACAAGATCACCTATCCCGTCGCCTGCGCCCGGCGCTAGCCGCGCCTCGCGCAGAACGCGTTCAGCGCCCCTTGAACACGGTCCCGAAGATACCGCGCACGATACGTCGGCCCGTGGTGCCCTTGAGCTCCTTGATGACGACCTTCGCCACCTCTTCTCCAAATGTCCCGCCGCGCGACTTGCTTGCCGGGCTTGATCCGCCAGAGGACCGGCCCCCGTCGTAGCGGCGGGCATTGGCGAACTCGCGCTCCGGCTCCGGGGCTTGCGTTTCGCGTGCTTCGGCGGCCTCAGCTTCTTTCGCCGCCGCTTCGGCCCGCGCAGCAAGCATTTCCGCCGCCGACTCCCGATCAATCTCGGTCTCGTACTTGCCCGCGACCGGGGAGGCGTCGATGACCGCCTTGCGCGTGGCAGGGTCGATGGCCCCGAGGAACGAGGACGGCGGGCGGATGAGCGTGCGTTCCACCACGCCCGGCGCGCCCTTTGATTCCAGGGTCGAGGTCACCGCCTCGCCGACACCCACGTCGCGGATCGCGTCCTCGGTCGAGAAGCGCGGGTTTTCGCGGTAGGTTTCGGCCGCGTGGCGCAGGTTCTTTCGGTCGCGCGCGGTAAAGGCGCGCAGGGCGTGCTGAACGCGGTTGCCCAATTGGCCCAGCACGTCCTCGGGCACGTCTGCCGGGTTCTGGGTGACGAAGTAGACGCCAACGCCCTTGGAGCGGATGAGCCGCGCCACCTGCTCCACCTTGTCAATCAGCGCCTTGGGCGCGTCGTCGAACAGAAGGTGCGCTTCGTCGAAGAAGAAGACGAGCCGCGGTTTGTCCGGGTCGCCCACCTCGGGCAATTCTTCGAACAATTCCGACAGGAGCCACAGCAGGAAGGTGGCGTAGAGCTTGGGCGAGGCCATGAGCTTGTCGGCCGCGAGGATCGAGATGCGCCCCTGCCCGTTCGGGTCCGTGCGCATGATGTCGGCAAGCTCCAGCGCCGGTTCCCCGAAAAGACGCTCACCGCCCTGGTTTTCGAGCACGAGCAGCGCGCGCTGGATAGCGCCGACCGAGGACGTAGCCACGTTACCATAGCGCAGGCTCAGGTCCTCGGAGTTCTGGCCGACCCAGACGAGGAGCGCTTGAAGGTCCTCGAGATCGAGGAGCGGCATCCCCTGTTCATCTGCCACACGGAAGGCGATGTTGAGCACACCCTCCTGCACATCCGTCAGGTCGAGTAGGCGCGAGAGCAGGAGCGGACCCATCTCGCTCACCGTCGTGCGGATCGGATGCCCCTGTTCGCCATAAAGATCCCAGAACGTGACCGGAAACGCCTCGTAAGTGTAATCGTCGAAGCCGATCAGCCCCGCGCGTTTCTGGAATGCCTCATGGAGCTTGTGGCCCTCGGTCATGGTCGCGGCAAGGCCCGACAGGTCACCCTTCACGTCCGAGACGAAGACCGGCACGCCCGCCTTGGAAAAGCCCTCCGAAAGGATTTGCAGCGTCACCGTCTTCCCGGTCCCGGTCGCGCCCGCGACGAGACCGTGGCGGTTCGCATATTTCAGGAGCAACCCCTGCTTGACGGCGTAATCCTCACCCCCGCCACCGAGAAACACCGCGCCGTCCAGACCACCTACCATGCCCGCATCCCGTCCTCATCCATGCAACGTCCGCGCCGACAATACATTCTTAACCGTTTCCTGCCAGAGTGAATGGCATCCGGGGGCATGTCCAAACGTCTCCCGGATGACTTCCTCCCTGTCAGACTGCCGCGCTCTTCGGAGCGCGGTTTTTTTCTGGCGACCCGGAGCCGCCCGGCGCCCGCAGATATCGCGCGCTCGCAGCGTGATTCATCAGCATTCGTTGAGCTTCGGGCGCGATGCATCACGTCTTGTTTTGTCACCGATCACCAATCACGATTGGCCTGTTGACGGGTCTCACTTTTCGACGTAGCGTCCCCTCCATAAGTCGGCCAGTCCGACAGGGAGAATAAACAAAACGGAAAGGGGTTCGCTCACGCGGGCCCTTTTTCTATTGGGTTTGACCCTGTCGCGCCCGCTCCCGCGGATGGGCGGAAACCCGCGCCTTGAGAAAATGGGGCTGACCTTGCCTGCGGCTCATGTTAGTGGGTCCTTCGAAAACTCCGCACGGAAAGACAGGGAAACCAACATGGCAGAGATCCTGAAACCCCTTGGCCTCGCAGCGCTGATCGCCTTCGGCGGCGCGGCCTTTGCGCAGGACAGCGACACGACCACCGAAGCGCCGGCCGAAGAGGCCCCGGCGGCTGAGGAGGCCCCGGCGACCGGGGACGCTCCCGCAGCCTCCCCCGATCTCGACATGGGCGAAACGGTGGGCGAAGACGCCGCGCCGCAGGTCGAGACCTATGTGGATGGCGTGTTCGACGATTGGCAACGCGAATGCCTGCGCATTCCCGGCAACGAGGGCCCGGCCCCGTGCCAGATCACCCAGTTCCTGCGTGAAGAGCCTGAGGGCGCCCCGGTCGGCAAGGTGTCGATCGGAAAACTGCCCGAGGGCAGCGAGGCGAACGCAGGCTCCATGATCATCGTGCCGCTGGGCGTTCTGCTGACGCAGCAGATGACCGTCGGCGTCGACAGCGCTGCGCCCAAGCGGTATCCGTTCCGCTTCTGCGACCCGAACGGTTGCGTGGCCCAGATCGGCTATACCGCCGATGAGATCGCCGCGTTCAAGGCCGGTGTCGAAGCGACACTGACCGTCGTACCGGTGGCTGCGCCGGACCAGAAGGTCGAGCTTCCCGTTTCGCTCGCGGGCTTCACCGCAGCCTGGGACTCGCTGGAACGCCCGGTCGCACCGCAGAACACCTCGCCGGCTGCCGACGCCGCGCAGTAAGCGACACGGCAGAGACATTTGGACCGCCGCGCCCCACCAGGCGCGGCGGTTTTTTCTTTGTCAGGGGGTCGTGAGTGCGAGGACCGCGTTCATGCCCCCGAACGCGAAAGCGTTGGAGAGGGCGGCGGCGACCCGCGCTGGACGGGCAGCGCCCGAGACGATGTCGAGGTCGCAGGCGGGATCGGCTTCGCGCAGTCCGGCCGTGGGCGCGATGACGCCTTCGCGCAGCGCGAGCAGGCAGGCAAGCAGTTCCACGGCGCCAGCCCCCCCGATCAGGTGACCATGCAGCGACTTGGTCGATGACACAGCAACGCCATCCGCCGCAGCGCCGAACGCCTGACGGATCGCGGCACATTCCGTCCGGTCGTTCGCCGCCGTCCCGGTCCCGTGTGCGTTGATATAGCCGATGTCGCCGGGCGCGAGCCCTGCATCACGCAGCGCGCCGGTCATGGCCGCCGCCGCCCCATCGCGGTCCGGCATGACGATGTCCCGCGCGTCCGAGGTCATCGCGCTTCCCGCCAAGTTGGCGAGGACCTGCGCGCCGCGCGCCCGCGCGTGCTCCTCGGCCTCGAGCACGAAGACCGCCGCGCCCTCGCCCTGCACCATGCCGTCGCGGGTGGCGCAGAACGGGCGGCAGCCTGTGGGAGACATGACGCGAAGCCCCTCCCACGCCTTCAGGCCGCCAAAGGTCAGCATCGCTTCCGTCCCGCCGGTGAGCATGACATCCGCCTGCCCGGCCCGGATCATCGCAGCCGCCTGTCCGATAGCGTGGTTCGACGATGCGCAGGCGGAGGAGACGGTGAAGGACGGGCCGGTAAAGCCGAATTCCATCGTGAGATGCGCGCTCGGGGCGTTGCCCATGAGGCGGGGAACGGTGAAGGGGTGGACGCGGTTGCGCCCGCCCTCATACACCGCGCGGAAACCGTCGTCCTGCGTGGTCATGCCGCCGCCGGAATTGCCCAGGATCACACCGGCGCGGGGGGACAAGGCCGGGTCACGCCCAAGACCCGCCTGCCCCGTCGCCTCACGCCCGGCGACGAGCGCGAACTGGCTGAACCGGTCGAGCAGGCCCAACCGCTGCGGATCGAAATGCGCCGACGGGTCGAAGCCCGCCACGGCGGCCCCGATTGGATGGGCGAGCCTGTGGACGTCGGGAATGTCGAGCGGTCCGATGGCCACGCGCCCGGCGCGCATAGCGTCCCACGTTCCGGCGACGGTCGCGCCCAGCGGGTTGATCGTCCCCGCGCCCGTGATGACGACCCGGCGCATGGTGCGGCGTCAGGCGGCTTTGCTGGACACCAGCCCCCGCACCGCCTCGACGACGGAGCCGACGGTGGTGAGATCCATCCCGCCCGCCTCGGGCGCGTTCGCGTTGAATGGCACGGAGACGTCGAACGTCTCCTCGACCGCGAAGATCGTCTCGACGAGTCCCATGCTGTCGATCCCCAGCGCCTCGAGCTGGTCCTCTGGCACAAGGTCGGCAGCGTCGCGCACAGCCTGACGCGCGAGGATCGCGATCACGGTGCGCTCGATATCGTCTGTGCGGTCGGTCATGGTCGCCCCATCCTGTCTCAATTCCCACGACCGTGCCACCGAAATGAAACGCTTGCACGTCCGCGCAAGAAAAAACCGGCGCGGAGGTATCCACGCCGGTTCGAGCTGTCGTCAGGACAGGATCAGCTGTCGAGCATCCGCAGGTTCACACCCGTCGATTGCAGCGCCGCCCAGATGCGGGCGTCCCGACCATACATGTCGCGGCGGAAGTTCATCTCGCCCCGCGTGTCGGTGAAGGCCGTGCGGTAGACGAGGTGCACCGGCACCGGTTCTTCAAGCTTCACTTCTGTTTCCTGCCCGGTGTTGAGCACCGAATGGAAGAGCTCCTTGGGGTCGTCCGACTGCGGCGCGAGCATCGTGTAGGCGAACTCGAACGGCTGTTGGAGCCGGATGCAGCCATGGCTGAACATCCGCGTCTCGCGGTTAAACAGGCTCTTGGACGGTGTGTCATGCAGGTAGATGTTGTAGCGGTTCGGGAACATGAACTTCACGAGCCCGAGCGCATTGCCCCGCCCCGGCGGCTGGCGCATGTTGAACGGGAAGTTGCGCGCCGAGTACTGCGAGAAGTCGGTGGCCCGGCTGACGGTCCGCCCCCGCGCATCGGTGATGAGAAGGTGCCCGGCCGCGCCCGAATTGCGCTGCAACGCCGGGAGGTATTCGCTCACGATGATCGACCGCGGGATATACCATGACGGGTTGATGACCATGTGCTCCATCACGTCCGAGAACTCGGGCGTGCGGTGGGTGGAGAGGTCCTGCCCCACCACGGAGCGGGTTTCGAAGGTCACCTTGCCGCCGTCCACGACGCGAGCCGTGTAGGTCGTCAGGTTCACCCAGATGTAGCGGTCACCCCGGTCGATGTTCATCCAGCGCTCGCGCTCCATCGCGACGATGATGGATTGAAGACGGTCTTCGACAGGTGCGTTGATCGCCGAAATGGTGTCGCCACCGGCCACGCCGTCGGCCGTCAGCCCGTGGTTGGTCTGGAAGTTCTGGACCGCGCGCTGAATGTTCTCGTCGTAGGCCTGGGTCGCGGAGCGATCCATGTAACCCATGGCGACAAGCCGGTTGCGCAGGTCGATGACCGCCTGCCCCTGATCACCGGGCTTGAGCGAGCCGGCCTGAACCGTCGTGCCCCAGCCGCCTTCGGCGCGCACACGCTCCAGCCGGAGTTTCTCACGCATCAGACGGGCGTATTCGGCCGATTTCGGCGGCAGCGTGCGCAGGAAGGGCGCGGGCTCGGCTTCGGAGAAAGACTTGAGGAGTTCCGTGCGGTCGCGCAGCGGCACCTCGCGCTTGATCCCGTCGTCGACATTGGCCGGCGTGAGGATGCCGGTCTGGATCTGGCGGGCGTAGGTGAGGAACAGGCGCGACAGCTCCACTTCGACGCGGCCCAGGTCGCGCGGGCTGTCGATGCCCCGCATCTGACGCTCGAGCGCGGCGGTGTCATAGGCTTCGGCCGGGAGGCCGTGGTCGTCGGCGTGCTGGATCGCCTGGAACAGCGCGGTGATCCGCGCCTGATGTTCGTCCGAGCCGGAGGTCCAGATCGGTTCGTAGTCATTGTCGCGATAGAACGCCGCAATGTCCTCGTCGTTGGAGGCCGCCTCGGCGATCGCCTGCGCGAAGGTCGAAATCTGGATTTGCGCCTGAACCGGCGCGACGGTCGTCAGTGTCGCGGGCGCGGCCAGCGCGACGGACAGAAGGAGTGGGCGGAATAGCCGTGGCAGCATGCGTGTCATCAAGGTCCCCGAAGTCAAAGCGTTACTTCCCTAACTCAGGACTTTGCCACAGGGTCCATTACAGGGAAATCACAAAGCCGACAGGTGATGTCCTGGTCGCCATCTTCCTTGGGGGGTGCGACATCTTGGGCACGCTTTAACGGCCTGTTTGGGGTTTTCAGCAAAAATCTGCCCAAACCCCTTGATTCGTTCCCGGTGGCAACAAACCGGGCTTGGCCCACGAATCGAGTTGTGTCATATTCCCCTCATCGCCTGGGGACGAATGGCGAATTTCCCGCTGAACGAAGCGGGTTGGCAAGAAACTGGGACGTTTGGGACAATGACTATGTCGAGCTCCAATGGCATGAGCCGCCGTGCTCTGCTGGGTATTTTCGCGGCGACCGCAGTGACCGCGGCACCGACTTTCTCCAAGGCTGCAGGCTTTCTTCGCGGGTCCGGCGACGTCCGGCGACTTGCGATGTATGCGGGCCGCACCGGCGAAAGCATCAACACGATCTACTGGATCGAAGGCGAGTACATCAAGGAAGCGCTGGCCGAGATAAACTACTTCATGCGTGACGCGCGCGTCGATCAGCAAAAGGCGATCGACACCCGCACGCTGGACATCATGGCCGCCTCGCATTCGCTTCTGGATGCGCAGGAACCTTACATGATGCTGTCGGGCTACCGCTCGCCGCAGACCAACGCGATGTTGCGCTCACGCTCACGCGGGGTCGCCAAGAACTCGCTCCACCTCAAGGGTCAGGCTGCTGACCTGCGGCTGAACTCGCGTTCGGTTCACCAGATCTACAAGGCGGCCTCGGCCTGCAAGGCGGGTGGCGTCGGCAAATATTCCGGGTCGAACTTCGTGCATATGGATTGCGGTCAGGTCCGCTCCTGGGGCAGCTGAGCGACCCCGAAACGCGAACAAGGAAACGCCCCGGCCCATGCGCCGGGGCTTCTTTTTGGGCCGGAAGCCGGGGGCGCGACGCATTGCACGATGGACGCGAGGCGCGGCGCGGGCTAATCGGCGCCCCATGAAACCGTTCCTCATCCTGCAACTCCGGCCCGAAGCACCGGCGGCGGACGACGAATTCGCCGCGATTTGCGCCAAGGGCAGGCTTCCGGCCGAGGCCACCCACCGCGTACGGCTCGATTGCGAGTCCCTTCCCGCCGATCTGGACCTTGACGACTATTCCGGCGTGATCGTCGGCGGGGGGCCGGGCTGCGTCTCGGACACGCCCGAGACAAAGGACCCGGTGGAAAAGCGGATTGAGGACGCGGTGATGTCCCTCATGCCAGAGATCACGACGCGCGACATTCCCTACCTCGGGTGCTGCTATGGTATTGGTGTTTTGGGCCATCACCTCGCCCCCGGATCGGTGTCCAAGGCGCGCTTCGGTGAGCCGGTGGGCGCGACGACCTGCACTCTTACGGAGGCCGGACGCGCGGACCCGCTGCTCGACGGCGTGCCTGACAGCTTCCGCGCCTTCGTCGGACATAAGGAGGCGCTGCAACACCTGCCCGACGGGGTGATCCACCTCGCCGCGTCCGACCCGTGCCCGTTCCAGATGGTGCGCTATGGCGCGAATGTCTACGCGACACAGTTCCACCCGGAGCTGGACGCCGACGGCCTTGAAACACGGATCGGCATCTACCGTCACCGGGGCTATTTCGCACCGGAGGAAGCCGACGACCTGATCGCGGCGGGCCATGCCGAAAGCGTTACCGCGCCGGCGAAGGTTCTGGAGAATTTCGTGGACCGGTTTCGGTCTGAGTGAACTTCCTCATGCCCTGCAATGGGTTGCCAGATTACCTTCAGGCAATACATCAGGCCCGGGACTTCCGTAGCCCTCACGTCGCCTCACCCGGAATTGCCTGATTATTGAGCATACGGCGCGCATTTGACAAGAATCTCCACCCCCGCGCCGTATCGGGGTTTCGTCGCCCGCCTCATCGCCTATCCTGATCCTCGCAGGACAAAGGAGCAGGCCCCCGCATGGCGATCCACGCAAGCATCTATCACCTGACGCATTACACTTATGACCGCCCGGTCACACTGGGCCCGCAGATCATCCGCCTGCGACCGGCGCCGCATTCGCGCACCCGGGTCATTTCGCATTCGCTGAAGGTGTCGCCCGGCGGGCATTTCGTGAACCACCAGCAAGACCCGTACGGCAACTGGCTGGCGCGGTTCGTCTTTCCGGAACCGGTGCGCGAATTCAAGATCGAGGTCGACCTTGTGGCCGACATGTCGGTCTACAACCCGTTCGACTTCTTCGTCGAGGAGGACGCGACCCAGTGGCCGTTCGATTATCCGGCGGACCTGACCGAAGACCTCGTGATCTACCGCACGCCGGAGCCGGAGGGGCCGCGGCTGGCCAAGTTCATCGGCGGGCTGAACCTTGACGAGAAACGCACGGTCGATTTCCTAGTCGGGTTGAACGCGACGATTGCGAACCATGTCGAGTACACGATCCGAATGGAGCCGGGCGTGCAGACCCCGGACGAGACATTGGAGAAAGGCTACGGGTCCTGCCGCGATTCAAGCTGGCTTCTGGTGCAGGTGCTTCGCCATCTCGGCTTCGCGGCGCGGTTCGTCTCGGGCTACCTGATTCAGCTGGAGCCGGACCTGAAGTCGCTGGATGGGCCGTCGGGGACCGATCATGACTTCACCGACCTGCACGCCTGGTGCGAGGTCTTCCTGCCCGGCGCGGGCTGGGTTGGACTGGACCCGACGTCCGGTTTGCTGACGGGCGAGAGCCACATACCGCTGGCGGCCACGCCGCATTACCGTAACGCGGCGCCGATCTCGGGCGGCTACTCGTCGGCGGGCGCGCCGGAGGTGACCTTCGATTTCGACATGCAGATCAAGCGCGTGTCGGAGCATCCGCGTATCACCAAGCCCTTCTCGGACGAGGCCTGGGATCGGCTGAACACCCTCGGACGCAAAGTCGACGCGAGCCTGGAGGCGAATGACGTGCGGCTCACGATGGGGGGTGAGCCAACCTTCGTCTCGATCGACGATTTCGAAAGCGAGGAATGGAACACGGCAGCCGTGGGGCCACAGAAGCGGGAACTGGCCGACCAGTTGATCCGCCGCCTGCGCGGCCGTTTCGCGCCCGGGGGATTCCTCCACTATGGACAAGGCAAGTGGTATCCGGGCGAAAGCCTGCCGCGCTGGACCTTCTCGCTCTATTGGCGACGCGATGAGAAACCGATCTGGCGCGACGAGAGCCTGATCGCTGCCGAGGGCGACGATACCGGCGCAGGCCCGGACGAGGCGGGCAGGCTTTTGACCGGGATCGCGCAGCGGCTGGGTCTGGGCGAAGAGTTCACCCACCCGGTGTATGAAGACCCGGCGGAATGGATGCTGAAAGAGGGCAGTCTGCCCCCCAACGTCACGCCGGAAGACAACAAGCTCAAGGACCCCGAGGCGCGCAACCGCTTCGTGCGGGTCTTCGACCGGGGGCTCGAGACGGCAGTGGGCTACGTCATGCCGATCCAGCGCTGGCAGTCGAAAGCGACCGGGTCGAAGTGGCTGTCCGAGGTTTGGAAGACACGGCGCGGCAAGCTCTACCTCGTGCCCGGCGACAGTCCGGCGGGCTTCCGTCTGCCACTGGGCGCCCTGCCCCATGTGCCGCCGTCTCAGTATCCTTATCACTATGTGACGGATACGTCGGTGGACCGCGAAGACCTTCCGGATTTTCACGATGTGGTGTCGCGGCGCGTGCCGGAGACGAGCGCGGAGCACACGCAGCCTGTATCTGAGGCGCAGAGCTCCGAGCCGGGACAGGCGATCGTGGAGCAGGACCTCAATTCCGTGGACGGCGTGGTGCGCACCGCCATCTCGGTCGAGCCGCGTGACGGGCGCCTGTGTGTCTTCATGCCGCCGACCGAGGGAGTCGACGACTACCTCGAACTCGTGGCGGCGGCGGAGGAATCCGCGCGTGAGCTGGGCCTTCCGATCCATATCGAGGGCTACCAGCCGCCGCATGATCCGCGCCTGAATGTCATCCGCGTCGCCCCGGACCCGGGCGTGATCGAGGTGAACATCCACCCGGCCCACAGCTGGGACGATTGCGTGGCCACGACCGAAGCGATCTATGAAGAGGCGCGCCAGTGCCGGCTCGGCGCGGACAAGTTCATGATCGACGGGCGACACACCGGCACCGGCGGGGGCAATCACGTCGTCGTTGGGGGCGAGTCGCTCAACAACAGCCCGTTCCTGCGCCGCCCCGACCTGCTCAAGTCCCTGATCCTGATCTGGCAGCGCCATCCGAGCCTGAGCTACCTGTTCTCGGGCCTGTTCATCGGCCCGACGTCGCAGGCCCCACGGATCGACGAGGCGCGACACGACACGCTTTATGAGCTGGAGATCGCGCTGAGCCAGATCCCCGCGCCGGGCAAGGGCGCGATGCCGCCGCCGTGGCTTGTGGACCGGCTCCTGCGCAACATGATGACGGATGTGACGGGCAATACGCACCGGGCGGAAATCTGTATCGACAAGCTGTTCTCGCCGGATGGCCCCACCGGGCGGCTGGGCCTCGTGGAATTCCGGGGATTCGAGATGCCGCCGCACCCGCGCATGTCGCTGGCGCAACAACTCCTCCTGCGCGCCATCATCGCGCGCTGCTGGGATGCGCCGGTGGAGGGCAAGCCGGTGCGCTGGGGCACGGTGCTCCACGACCGGTTCATGATGCCGCATTTCCTGTGGGAAGATTTCCTCGACCTGCTGGCCGACCTGTCGCGCCACGGCTTCGACCTGGACCCCGTGTGGTTCGAGGCACAGGCGGAGTTCCGGTTCCCGTTCTGCGGCGAGGTCGAGGCCGAGGGCGTGAAGCTGGAGATCCGCCAGGCGCTCGAGCCCTGGCACGTTCTTGGCGAGACCGGCGCGATCGGGGGCACCGTGCGCTACACCGACAGCTCGGTCGAGCGGCTACAGGTCAAGCTGACCTCGCTGCATCAGGACCGGTACCGCGTGATGTGTAATCGTCGCCCCGTGCCGCTCACCCGTTCGGGCACGTCGGGCGCATCTGTCGGCGCGGTGCGCTACAAGGCCTGGCAACCGGCCGAGGCGCTGCACCCGACCCTGCCCGTCAACGCGCCGCTGGTGTTCGACATCTACGACGACTGGACCGGCCACGCGCTCGCCGGATGCAGGTATCACGTCGCACATCCGGGCGGGCGCAATTACGATACGTTCCCTGTGAACGGCAACGAGGCGGAGGCGCGCAGGCTCGCGCGGTTCGAGCCGCATGGTCACACCCCATCGGCCTATCGCCCGGAACCGGAGAGCCCCCACCCGGAGTTTCCGAATACGCTTGACCTGCGCCGCCCCGTGGGGCTCGTGTAGGCACCCAAGGTAACGCGGGACGGAAGATGGAGCACAAGGCCGAGACCCGTGAGGGTCTCCCGTATCTTGACGGCTACGCGCCTCAGTCGGGCGTGTCGGACGAACTGTTCGACGCGACAGGCCGGATGCGTCCCGTGTGGCAGCCCTTCGTCGATGCCTTCACCGGGCTCTCGCGGGCCGAGATCGCGGGCCGGTTCGAGCGCGGCAATCAGTATCTGCGCGATGCAGGCGTCTACTTCCGGCAGTATTCCAACGAGCCGTTGCAGGAGCGGGAATGGCCGTTGAGCCATGTCCCGGTCGTGCTGCATGAGACCGAGTGGGAGACGATCTGCGCGGGCCTCGCCCAACGGGCGGACCTGCTGGAAGCGGTCATGGCCGACCTTTACGGCCCCGGACGACTGGTGGCGGAGGGGCACCTGCCCGTCGACCTCGTGGCTGAAAGCGACCATTGGCTTCTGCCGATGGTTGGCGTGCCACCCGCGGGCGGGCATTACCTCCATGTCCTCGCCTTCGAAATCGGGCGCTCGCCGGACGGGTCGTGGTTCGTGCTGGGCGACCGCACGCAGGCACCGTCGGGCGCGGGATTTGCGCTGGAAAACCGGATGGCGACGAGCCGGATGTTTCCCGAGAGCTTCTCGAATGACCGGATCCACCGGCTCGCGGGGTTTTTCAACGACTTTCGCGGTGCGCTGGACCGGCTCGCAACCGGGCCGGACGGCCAGCCCCGTCGCACGGGTATCCTGACGCCGGGACCGGCGAATGACGCTTATTTCGAGCACACCTACATCGCGCGGTATCTGGGCCTCATGCTGCTGGAGGGCGAGGACCTGACGGTGCAGAACGGTCAGGCGATGGTGCGCACCATCGAGGGGCCAGAGCCTGTGGGCGCGTTGTGGCGGCGGATCGACGGTCAGTTCGCGGACCCGCTGGAGTTTGACCCCGATAGCCGCATCGGCACGCCGGGTCTTATGGAATCGGTCGCAACCGGCAACCTCGCGCTCGCCAATGCGTTGGGCTCCGGCGTGCTTGAGGCGCGCGCCATGATGGCGTTCCTGCCGCGCATCTCCCGCGTGCTGACGGGCAAGCCGCTCTCCATTCCCAATATCGCAACGTGGTGGTGCGGGGCTGCGAAGGAACGCGATTATGTGCGCGCCAATGCAGGACGGATGGTGATCGGCCCCGCCGGCGCGGTCGACCTGCCGTTCGACTGGTCCTCGGCCTCGGTCGTGGCGGGCACGCTGCGCGACACGGCGCGCGGGTCGCTCGACGAACTGCTGGCGACGGAAGGCGCGACGCTCGTGGGGCAGGAGGCGGTGAATCTGTCGACTACGCCGGCCTGGGTTGGCGACGGCGACACGGGCGCGCTTCGGCCCAGCCCCATGACGGTCCGGGTCTTCGCCACGCGCACACCTGAGGGCTGGCGCTTCATGAAGGGCGGCTATGCCCGGATCGGGCCAGAGGGCGATGCGGCCGCACTGGCCATGCAACGCGGCGGCACGGTCGCAGATGTCTGGATTGCCGCCGATGCGCCGGTGCCGCAACCGACGCTCGACGCGGCCCCTGCCACGTTCCGGCGCCAACGCTCGGGCACCCTGCCCTCACGCGCGGCCGACAACCTGTTCTGGCTCGGCCGTTACATGGAACGGTGCGAAGACCTCATCCGCCTCGTGCGCGCCTATCACCTGCGCCTCGCCACGATGGAAGGACCGGACGATCCGCGCTTGAAGCTGATCCTGAATTACACGGCCCCCTTCGGTGCGGATGCAACACAGGCGATGCCCGATGCACTGCTCGCGCGACTGTCGGCAGCGCAGGATTGCGCCTCCAAGATCCGCGACAGGTTCTCGATGGACGGCTGGCACGCGCTCCGGGATTTGTCGCAGACCATGCGCGAAATGCAGGGCACGACCCGGCCCGGCGACGACGCCGCCCGCGCGATGAGTGTACTCTTGCGCAAGATCACCGGATTCAACGGGCTCGTGCATGAAAACATGTATCGCTTCGCCGGATGGCGGTTCCTGTCGCTGGGTCGGGCCATCGAACGGGCGGACGGGCTGGTGGCCATGCTCGCCACCTTCACCGACGAGGCCGCGCCTGCCGGGGCTCTCGACGTGGCCGTCGAGGTGGCCGACAGCGTCATGACCCATCAGCGCCGTTACCGGGTCAACACGAACCGCGAAACCGTGGTCGATCTTCTGGCGCTCGACGCCGACAACCCGCGCGCGGTCCTGTTCCAGATCGCCGAGTTGGAGCGGCTGGCGGCCGGATTGCCCAAGGCGACCGAGGTGGGCCGTCCCGGCCCGCTTTTGCGCCAGATCCTGCCGCTGAAGGCGCGGCTGGAAGTGGCCGACCCCGCCGATATCACGCCCGAGGTCTTTGCCGGCCTGCGGGCCGAGTTCGCCGCGATCTCGGGCCAGATCGCCCTGACTTACCTGCGCTGACCCATGCTCTACGACGTCAAGCTCCGCATCGCCTACGCCTATACGAGCCCGTCGGACAAGACGCGGCTGGTGGTGCGCCTGCTGCCCAACACCATACCCGGTACGCAGGATGTGCTGTCGCGGCTCCTGACCTTCGACCCGGTTCCCGCTGAGAGACGTGAGCGCGTGGATTTCTTTGGAAACACGATGACGACGGCGGTGTGGCATCATCCGATGCAGGCGCTCACGATTGACCTCGCCGCCCGGTTCGACCGCAAGCCGCAGCCGAAACTGCTGGATTTCTCGCCCCCTGTCGGGGCCATCGGGGCCGAGATCGCCAGTCGCCGCAGCCTCGCCTCCTACGCACCGCAGCATTTCACCGCCGCTTCGCGCCGGGCCGGGCCCGATCCGTCGATGACCGCCTTCGCGCGCGACCATATCGGCCCTGAGATGACGACCTTTCAGGCCATCGAGGCCATCGGGCGGGCGCTTTACACAGAAATGCGGTTCGATGCGTCGGCCACCGACGTCGGCACGCCCGCGCAGGAGGCTTTCGCAAACCGTCACGGCGTGTGCCAGGACTTCAGCCACGTCATGATCTCATGCCTGCGCGGCGTGGGCATTCCGGCAGGCTATGTCTCGGGCTTTCTGCGCACGTTGCCGCCACCGGGCCAGCCCCGGCTCGAAGGGGCCGACGCGATGCACGCCTGGGTTCGGGCCTGGGCGGGGAATGAGCTGGGCTGGATCGAGTACGACCCCACGAACGCGCAATTTGCAGGCGGAGATTACGTCACTGTGGCCTGGGGCCGCGACTACGACGATGTTTCCCCCGTTCGCGGGGCGGTGCGGGCGGCCGGAGGTCAGACGAGCACGCAGGCCGTGGACGTCATTCCAATCGGGGCGTGATCCCGCCCGCTAGAGCGACGGAAGCCACAGGACCAGCGCCGGGACCGCCAGGAGCAGCGCGACGTGGAACAGGTCGGCGATGACGAAGGGGGTCGTGCCCCGGAACATCGTCATCAGCGGTATGTCACGGGCCACACCGCTCAGGACATAGACGTTCATTCCCACTGGCGGCGTAATCAGCGCGATCTCGGTCATGCGCACGACGAGCACGCCGAACAGCACGGCGTCGAACCCCAGCCCGGTCACCAGTGGGAAGAATAGCGGCACGGTCAGGGTCATCATCGCCGATGCGTCAAGGATCATGCCAAGAAACAGGTAGAGCGCGAGGATGATGAGCAGCACGGCCAAGGGCGGCAGATCGACGGCGCTGACCCAGTTGACGAGATTCAGGGGAATTGTCGTGACGGTGATGAAGGCGTTGAACACCAGCGCGCCGAAGAGGATGCCGAAGATCATGCCGGTGGTGCGCAGCGTGTCGTAAACGGCGGTTCTGAGGCCCGGAAGGGTGAGCTTGCCCCGCGCACCTGCGATAACCAGAGCGCCGAACGCGCCCATCGCGCCGGCCTCGGTCGGCGTGAACCACCCCCAGATGATGCCGCCCATGACAAAGGTGAAAAGCGCGATGACGTCGCCGGTGCGCCGGAACCCCTCCCACCGCTCACGCCAGCTATAGCGCGGGCCGGCCGGTCCGGCCTTGGGGTTCACACGGCAGCGGATGCCAATGACGGCCATGTAGAACACAGCCAGCAGGATGCCGGGGATAATACCAGCGGCGAACATGTCGCCGATCGAGGTCTCGGTCAGGATGCCATAAATGATGAACATACCCGAGGGCGGAATGAGGCTGCCGATGGTGCCGCCGGCGGCGACCGAGCCGGAAGCGAGCGACAGGGAATACCCGTGTCGGCGCATTTCCGGCAGGGCGACGAGGCCCATTGTCGCGGTCGTGGCCAGCGAGGAGGCATTCACCGACGCGAACCCTGCCGACGCCCCGATGGTGGCCATGGCCAACCCGCCACGGCGATGGCCCAACATGCGGGCCGCGAATTCGTAAAGGTCCTTGCCGATCCCGCTGGCGAACAGCACATGGGCCATGAACAGGAACAACGGCACGGTCCCGATCGCGTAGTTGGTCGCGAGATCGAACGCGATGACGCCGACCTTGATGACTGCCGCGTGGAAGGTGATGAGCAGGCCGAAGCCCACGGCACCGACGAGGCCCATCGCGAACCCGATGGGCATGCCGAAGGCGATGAAGGCGAACATCGAGACGATGCCGACGAGTCCTGCCATGACGGGCGTCATTTGCGCGGCTCCTGTTGAAGAATGCTTTGAAGGCCGCGCAACAGGCAGACCGCGATGGTCAGGCAGATCGCGGCCACCATGAGCCAGCGGAACGGCGCGACGGAGATATCGAGTATGGGCGTGACCTCGCCCTGCTTGCCGCGCCTGAGCGCCTCTTCGATGCCGGCGTAGGCGACGAAGATCCAGAACCCGGTGCCGGCGAGAAGCATCAGCCCTTGCGACCAGCCCGCGCCACGGGCGCTGAAGTTCTGGATGAGAAGATCGACTTTCGTATGCGTCCCCTCCCACGCGGCAAAGGCCAGCGCGCAGGAGACGGCAGGGATCAGCAACAACTCGGCCAGGACGTAGGTCCCGGGGAACGCGATGCCGATGCCCCGGAACACGACCGTCACGACGGTCAGGGTTGTCAGCGCGAGGAGCGCCACGACACCCAGCGCTGCGGTCGCGCGGATCGCCCAGCCAAGAACCTTCTCGACCTGCCTCATCGGTTTCCCTTTCGTGACATGCGGGGGCGCCGCGCGGGCGCCCCCGGACGGGTCCTACTCTTCGTGCGCGGCGCGGATCCGGTCGAGCACTTCCGTCCCCGGTTTGCCCATCGCGTCGAGCTCCTCGGCGACCTCGGCGATGGCGGGCGCGAATTCCTTGGAATACTCCGCCACGACCTCGGGCGAGACCGTGTTGAACGTCACACCCTGCTCTTCGCCATAGGCGCGCCCCTCGGCTTCGGCTTCCTGCGCGAGTTCGAGCGTCCGCAGGCTCAGCCACTCGGTGTTTTCGTCGAAGATCTGCTGGATGTCCTCAGGCAGATCCGCCCAGACGCTGCCGTTGACCGCGCGCGACGGATAGGCGCCGCGTGAATGGGGCAGTTCGGAGTAGTAGCTCACGACCTCGGCGAAACTCAGCGATTTGAGGGCTTCATACGGGGCAATGACGCCGTCCAGCACGCCCTTTTCGAGCGAAGGATAGGTCTCGGTCATCGGCATGGTCACGCCTTCGGCACCGTAGGCGGCAAGCGGGCCGATGAAGTCCACGGCCGAGCGGATGCGAAGCCCGCCCAGATCGTCCAGCGTCTCGACGGGCCCGTCGCGCAACAGCAGGTGCATCGGCGTGCCCACGTTGTAGCCCACGACATGCACGCCGTTCAGTTCCTCGTCGAAAACCGGATATTCCTCGACCAGGTCCATGTAGACGTCGAGCACCTTTTCCGGGTCGGTGAAGCCATAGAACATGCCCGGCACGAGCCGGTTCATGTCATAGCCCGACCGGGCATAGATGGGTGCGATATAGCCCATGTCGGCGACCCCGGCGGACAATTCATCGACCCCTTCGCGCGAGGTGATGAGGGACCGGCCCCAATAAGGCGTTATCTCGACACGACCGCCGGATTGTTCTTCGATGCGCGCGATCCACTCGGCATCGGCGGCGCCGTAGGGATGTTCCTCGGTATAGGGCGAGGCGTAGGTCAGGTCGAAGTCAGCGGCCCATGCGGGCAGCGCCGTCAGGCAAAGCGAAACGATTGCGGTTGTTCTGAGCATTGTTGTTTCCTCCCAATGAGTTGCGTCAGTGCGGTGCCGGGGTTGTGTGCCCGGTCTGTTGCGCGGGCGTTCGGGCCAGCGCGTTTATCTGTGTCTCGGTCAGGTCGAGGCCGCGCAGGACCTCGGCGGTGTGGGTTCCGGGCAGAACGGCCGGCGCAGGCGCGGTGAAGGCACCCAGACGCACCGGCGGCCCGGCCTGCGTGAGCGCGCCACCGGGCGCGTCGAGGGCGATCACCATGCCGCGTGCGCGGAAATGCGGTTCGGCCAGCGCCTCGGCCAGACTGTTGACCGGCGCGAATTGCGTCCCCGCCGCTTCGAGATGGGCAAGCCAGTGGTCGCGCGGACGTGTCGCAAAGACGGCCTGAAGCCCCTCACGGATCTCGGCGCGACGCTCTGCGTCCAGTTGCCAGCCGGCGTAGTCCGGTTTTCCCATCGCCTCGCAGAAGGCCACCCAGTAGCGCGGCTCCATGTCGGTGGTGACCAGCCATTCGCCATCCGCACAGCGCCACAGCCCCATGTCGGCGCGCCGGGTTCCGCGCGACGGTATGTCGGCGGGGTCTTCGTGCCTTGCGATCAGGTTGGCGAGCAGGACCAGCGAACAGTCCGACATCGCCACGTCGACATGACGCCCTGCGCCCGTCGCGCGTGCCTCCATGACAGCCGCGAGCGTGGCGAACCCGGCATGTGCCCCGGTGACGACGTCCGCCGCCGCAAATCCCGGCAAACCCGGTGCATCCGGGTCCTCGCCCGTGCGGCTCAGGACGCCCGCCAGCGCCAGAGCCACGGGATCGTGCCCCGGCTTGTCGCGCAGGGGGCCGGTCTGGCCGCAGAGTGTGAGGGAGGTGTAGACGAGCTTTGGGTTGATCTCGGACAAGGCCGCATAGCCCAGCCCGAGACTGCCCAGAACGCCCGGTCGGTAGTCCTCGACCACCACATCCACCGTGGCGGCGAGTTTGCGCAACGTGGCCTGCGCCTCGGGGTCGCCCAAATCGAGACAGATCGACTTCTTGCCGCGTGCCAGCATGTCGCGCGCGCGCTGCCGGGCGCGGCCTGTGTCATCCAGCTTGTCCCACCCGAACACCTTGGCCTGCTTGGCGAGTTCGCGCGGATGCTCGACCCGGATCACCTCGGCCCCCTGATCTGCGAGAAGCCAGGTGGCGTAGGGTCCCGGCAGCAGACGGGAGAAGTCCAGAACGCGAAGGCCGGCGAGAGCACTCATGTAGCGCCCCCCGGGTGCACGGCAAAGAGCGGTCCGGGCACGCCATCCGCATCGAACACGCCCCGCGCTTTCATCTGCGGTGTCTCGGGCACTTCCGACAGGCGGATGATCGGAGACAGGCCCCAGCCGTGCTCCAGCGACCAGTCGGCCAGCGTCTTGCGGTCGTGGCGGGCGAAGAACGTCTCGACGATCCCCTGCCAGCGGTCGATCACCTCCTGATCCGTGTCGGCCACGAGTATGTCGTCCCAGTCGATATTGGCGAGCTCGCCAGCGACGCCCTCCTCCTCCATTACCCGCACGATCGCGCGCATCATGCCGGGGTTGTCGATCATCGACCACGTCACATAGCCGTCGGCACAGGGCCAGATCTGGCGCACGCCGGACTTGCCGCGCACGAGCATGTTGCCGCGCCGCGTTCCAATTCGCCCGGTCTGGTCGTACATTACCGCCTCGCGGTAATTCGCCAGTGCTGCGGACTGCACCGCGGAGAGCGTGATGCGCTGCCCCTTGCCGGTCAGCCGTCGCGCGCGCAGGCCCATGAGCGCTGCGGTCGCTGTCTGGATGCCGGTCAGAGCGTAGCCCTGTTCGCCGGGCAGACGGAGCGGCGGGCGGTCGGGCTGGCCGGTCACATGCATCAGCCCGGATTGCGCCATGAGGGTCAGGTCGGTGACCGGACGCATGTCGTTCGGAAAGCCCGTGACGACGACATGGATCAGAGCCTCGTGCCGGGCGGCGAGGTCATCGACACCCTCACGCGGGTCCGTGCGCCGGTCGTCGATCAGGATGTCGGCACCTTCGAGCAACGTCTCAAGCGGCGCGTCGGAGCGAGTCATGCTCTTGTGCCACGCCTTCGCGCGCGGCGCGGTCAGCGGGGCCGCGTCGGCCAGCACAACCTCGGCCCCGAGCCGGGCCAACATGCTGCCCCCGAAATCGGCCAGATGATCGGCAAGCACCACAACACGGATACCATCGAGCAGGGTCATGCCAGCGCCCCCTCTGCGATGAGGTCCGCGATCTCGTCCTCGGACAGGCCGATCTCGGCGAACACCGCGTCATTATCCGCCCCCAGACAGGGCGACGGCCCGACGTGGGACGGCGTATCGGCAAAGGCATAGGGCGGCGCGGGCATCTTGGCGACACCGATCACGGGATGGTCCACCGGCACGAAATGACCGGCAGCGTTGAGCGCCGGATGTTCGGACAACCCCTTGCCGTCGAGCACGAGTGCTGCTGGAATACCCTTGGCCACGAGGGCCGCTTCAAGCTCATCTGCCTCCCAGGCAGGGGTGCGCTCCTCGGGAGAGCCGTCCAGAACCGCGTCCAAGGCTGCGCGGTTCGCATCGGTTTCACAGGCGATGGCGATCCAGCGGTCGTCTTTGCAGGAAAACACGCCGTGCGGGTCCATTTCGGGGTCGCTGTTGGCGGGCTTTTCGTCGGGCATTTCGGCGAACAGGTCGCCTGCCACCTGCACCATCGCTTCGATCTGGCTCACGTCGACATGCACGCCCTGCCCTGTCCGGTCGCGATGTTCGAGCGCTGACAGGATCGCCACGGTCAGCATCATCGGCGCGACGACATCGCCATAGGCCAAGGGCGGCATGTGCGGATCGCTGTCGGGCCAGCCGGTCATGTCGCAATGGCCCGACCACGCGGCCGCGGAATTGCCGTAGCCGCGAAAGCCCGCCATCGGCCCGGTGCGTCCGGCCACGGATACGCTGGCGAGGATGACGCCCGGCCGGACCCTTTGCAGGTCGTCCCAGCCCAGCCCGATCCGGTCCATGTATCCGGGGCCGAAGTTTTCGACCACCACATCGGCCCATGCGACGAGCTTGCGCGCGACCTCCTGCCCGCGCGGGTCGGACAGGTTGATCGTCACGCTTTTCTTCGAGGTGTTCGTCTGCGCGAAAAACACCGAAGCATCGTGGTTGCGCCGGTCACCGCCCGCGAAAGGCGGTGACCGGCGACCGAGGTCGAGGCGGCGGGAGGATTCCACCTTGACGACCGTGGCCCCGTTGTCGGCGAGGTCCTTGGTGGCGCGCGGCCCGGCGCCGACCCATGAGAAATCCGCCACTTTCAATCCGTCGAGCGCGCCCATCACGCAGCCTCCAGTTCGTCGAGGGCGGCGCGGACCCGCGCCTCCATCTTTTCGCGGTCCCACTCGCGCGGATCGACCATGTCCGAGTGAATCTCGATCACCGTCACGCCGGCCTCGCGCAGCGCGTTGCGCGCGAAATAGGATCCGTAGCCCGAAAAGCGGTCGTGTTCGGGCACCAGCATGACCGCCACGTCGATGCGCCAGCGCTTTGCCTCCTTCACCAGCCATTCGTTGACCCACGGAGGTTGGTGAAGCTGTTCGTTCATCGCCGAAACCCGCGCGGCAAGGGCCCGCAGCGGGTCCCCGTGATCCGTGCGGATGTAGCCGTCCGCGGCGAAAGGCACATACATCGACCAAGCGAACACGGCGCCATGTGACTCTTCGAACGCGCTGTAGAAGGACGTGTCGAACCAGAGCCCGGCCCCGATCCACATCATGCGGATACGCTCGTTCTCGCAGACCGCCGCGCCCTGAGCGATGCGGTCGCCCACCTCGGCGCGGAAGGCGCGGACGTGGGACAGCGCCCAGTCCGAACCGCGGTGCCATTGCGGGATCATGACATTCGGCATCTGCTCGGAAATGCTCATGGGGGACTTGTCGGCCGCCGCCAGCATGTCCGCGACCTCGTCCACCACCCGCTCCTGCGCGTCGATGCGCGCCATGTAGTCGGCGAAACCGTCGCGGTCGAAGGCGCGCCCGGTCATCCGCTCGAGCGCCTCGATCAGCCCCTCCATCTCGTCGACCATGAGGTCGAGCCGCGCGGTGCCATACAAATCCTCCCAGTCCGAGCGGGCCTGCACCCACCAGTCCGGGGCCGGATCGGGGGTGGCAGGTGCCGAAAGGATATGCAGCTCCGCCCCCGTCAGCTCCGCCCAACGCTGAAAAAGGCGCGGATGCTCGTCGGAACTGGCTCGCGCGCACAAAAGCGCGGGCGACGGAAGCCCGCCCCAGGGCTGGAGGTCGAAGTCGCCCTCCATCTGTGCGATCAGCGGCAGGCTCGAGTAGCGCGGCAGATGCGCGTGAAAGCCCATCTCCTCCATCCGGTCGAAATAGCGCGGCGCGAGTTGCTTGGCCGCGATCACCGCGGACCACCACTGGTTCGTCACCATCGGCACGTCCATGAAGTGAAACAGCTCATGCGGCGTGTCCGCGTTGACAAAGGCATAGTCGGCCCCGTCGGTGATCTGACCACGCAGGCCCTTGAGCCAGTCGCGCTGGTATCCGGCGGCGGTCGCGGCACAGGTCATGTCAGCGCCTCCTCGATTTTCGTTCGGGCCATGTCCTGCCAGGCCGCATCCGGCCGGAACGGGCGGAAGCCGAGGTTCAGGAAACGCGC
Source organism: Maritimibacter sp. UBA3975 (assembly GCF_002384975.1). NCBI lineage: Bacteria > Pseudomonadati > Pseudomonadota > Alphaproteobacteria > Rhodobacterales > Roseobacteraceae > Maritimibacter > Maritimibacter sp. UBA3975. Next base: position 30,677 of record NZ_DGCP01000001.1, on the reverse strand, counting down.
CCCGCGCGATTCGACCGTGCGCCGCAGGACGGGCAGTTCCCAGCCGAACGAGTCGTCGTTGGCATCCACGCTGGCAATCACGAGGTCAGCACCCTCGGTGCCCTCCTGAAGCGCACGGGTGTAGCGAACCGGAGGTGACGCGCGCGTGGCGAGGGGATCGTGCGCGATGTGGCGCAACAGATCGGCGGAGTTTCGCGCCGTCGGAGCGATGCGACCGTAATCCTGAAGATCCGCCGTGATCTGCCCGAGGCCTGCGCAAAGGCTGTGGAGCACCGGAATGTCGCAGGCGCTTCCGACGAGGACGATGCTCGGACCCGTTGCGCCTGCATCCGGTGCATGTGCGCCCAACAAGTCCGCGTGGACATCAGGTGGCAGCCAGCGGCCCGCATTGCGCGCGACGAACGCGTCGGGCCCGCCCGGAGGCAAAGCGTGAAGGGCTTGCGCGCACCGCGCTTCTGCCGCGACAGCATCTGCCAGGCGGTCCGGGTCGAGAGTTGCACCGAGCGTGTCTTCCAGATGTGCGGTCAGACGCTCGAGTTCCCGGCGATTGAACCGTTCTGCCGGGGCGCTGTCGGTGTGCAGGAGATTCCACAGATACAGACGCGGCCCGGCCGCAGGCAGGATGCCCTGCCGGCGCAATTCGGTCGCGTATTGATATGCAGCCAGCCCCGCCACATCGTCGCGCGCGAACACGATCGTGGCGAACGTGTCGAAAGACCCCGCTGCAAAACGATGCAGAAAGCGCGCCGTGAAAGAATCCAGAAATGGTTCCGCGACCGATGCGACGCTCGGCATGTCCGGCCCGTCCAGCGCATCGGACAGCGGAGGCGCTTTGACGTCGACGCTTACTCCGCCGAGCGCCGTGACCAACGGACCCGGCACGCCTTCGCCGAAGACACCAACGGGCACCCCGAAGCCCGCGTCGATGCCATCCGCGCGGCGGTCAAAAGCCAGCTGCATGTCAGATTGGACCGGCACCTCGCCCTCCCCTGCGTTGGTTGCCTCTGATTTGGTTCCAGTTGGAAACCTTTTTCCGATTCTGTCAACTGTGGAGTTTGACAACTGGTAGCGGAGCGCCTAGCGAAGATCAGGTCTGAGGAAAGGCGGTCAGGATGAACACAACGCGCGAAACTCCAGCCGGCTTCTCGTTCGGGCGCCTGTCCGAAGACATCGCCTTTCTGACCCGCATCCTGCGCACCAGGATACAGGAGCGAAACCGGGGTTTCTTCTCTGCGCACGATGTCGCAGGGGGCGAGGTCGCGGTGCTGAACCTTATCCACTCGAACCCGGGCCTCACGCAAAGGGACCTGTCCCGCATGGTTGTCCTGCGGAAATCCGCTTTGACCAAGCTGATCAATGAAATTGAGCGATCGGGCTGGATCGAACGCCGCAAGGAAGGCTCTGACAAAAGGCTGAACGCGCTCTACCTGACGCCGGAAGGCACAACGCGCCTCGCACGGATGCAACAAGACATGACGGCCTTGCAGGACGAACTTCTGGCCCCTCTGACCCCGGCCGAGCGTGCGATCCTGTTCGAATTGCTCTGGAAACTGATCGACGACCCGTCGGTCGGCAGTGTGGCGGAGCCTGAGTGAAACGCTTGACACGATCGCACCATTAGGTTTCCATTTGAAACTAGTTTGGCGAAGGTCAAAGCGCGTGCGTGAAGACATATCGTCGCCATGTTGAGGGGGAGAACGAAATGGCGAAGCCGCTCGAAGGCATACGGGTCGCGGATTTCAGTCATGTGATTGCGGGTCCGCTCGCGACGCAATTCCTCAATTTGCTCGGGGCTGAGGTCATCAAGGTCGAACCCCCGGCAGGCGACCCGATGCGCAACTACACCCGCAACCCGGAACGACGCGGGATGGCGGAACCGTTTGTCGGGGCGAATGCCGGGAAAAAGTCCGTCGTGCTCGACCTGAAGACCGACGAAGGTCGCGCTGCGGCCCGGAAGCTGGTCGCTACGGCGGACGTTGTTGTCGAGAATTTCCGGCCCGGCGTTGCAGAGCGCCTTGGATTGGGACCGCAGGCCCTGACCACCGCGCACCCCGAACTGATCTATTGCTCGGTCTCCGGCTTCGGCCAGGACGGGCCGATGCGAGATTTTCCGGCCATTGATCAAGTGATCCAGAGCGTTTCCGGTTTGATGCTCCTGTCAGGGCACGAGGGTGAGCCGGCTGAGCGGATCGGCTTTCCCATTGTCGACACCTATTCGGCTTTGCTCTCCGCTTTTGCGATCCTGTCGGCTGTTGTTCAACGTGAGCGCGACCCGCAACGGCGCGGCCAGGTGGTCGATGTGTCGATGTTGGACGCGACAATGGTGATGATGAGTTCGGTGGTGGTGCCGATGATGCTGGCAGGCGAGTCACCGCGGCGCGCGGGAAACCGGGGTTTCTCAGGCGCACCGACCGCCGACACGTTTGCGACGGCGGACGGGGAGATCACCATCGGTGCCGTTCAGCAGATACAGGTCGAACGGCTCTTCCGCACGCTCGGATGCGAAGACTTGCTCGACGACGCGCGTTTCTCGACGCCGGATGCACGGATGGCAAACGATGCGGCGCTTCAGGCCGTACTGAAAGATCGCTTTGCCACCCGGACGGCGCTGGATTGGGAGGCCGATCTGGCCGCCGCTGGCGTCCCGGCGGGCAAGGTCAGGCCCTTGGACGAAACGATGACTCTGGAACAGTTGCAGGGGCGTGACCTTTTCCTCGACCTTGGCGACGGGTCGCAAATCCTGAATGCCGGTTTCAAATTCGGACGAGACGGTCCGGGTGTAGCCTCGCCAGCGCCCGGCCTCGGTGCAGACACCGAAGCGGTGCTTGCGCAGTTGAAGGCCGAAGACTGACGCGCCGTTTGCGACCACAGCGCCCGAGTGGCGCACGCGCTGTGAAATGATCAGCCCACTTTTCGCCGTCTCGACCGGCCTTGATATCATGGACGATGCTACGCGCCGTTGGCGGAAGGACGTGCGAGGCAGCTAGCCGTGATGGACCAGGAATGCGAGCACGTCCGAGCGATGGAGCATCCCGGCCACCGTCAGGCCATCGAGGACAGGAAACACGCGGTGGGTGTGGGCGAGGAACATCTGCGCGGCAGCGATCACCTCAGCGTCAATCATGATCGTGCGCACATCGTCCGTCATGTGATCGGCGACAGTTCCTGACCATTCGCGGTGATAGCTGGCCTGAAGGACGGCGGGAAAGCAATCCTTCTGCGACAACAGCCCGCCGAGGTGTCCGTCGTCATCGATCACGGGCGCTGCCGCGGCGCGGGAATTGACGAGAAAGGCCGCCGCCCGCCGGATGGGCATGTCGGGGAACAGGACGGGCGCGTCGATGCGAATGATCTCGCGGATGCCGTATGCCGTCATGGCGTCTCCTCGGCGGTCCGTTTCCGTCTCAACGGACAATCCGCGCAGCGCGTTTTCGCGATTCCGTCGGCCGCGCCGCAGCTCGTCTTTGCCGGTGCGCGCCCCATGAGCAGGCCGGCGCCGAGCCCTGCGGCGGCCAGCCCGATGATCCCGATCGAGAACAGTACTTCCGTCATCGCGGCGTTTCCCTCACAGCAAGAAATCCCGGATCGGGCCGGTTTCGATCTGGCGCAGACCCGACGGCGACTCGACCAGGAACAGGGCCGCCAGGTCCTCTGTCGCGGCAAGGTCCGGCCCGGCCTCTGCCCCGGCCGCACAAAGCGCGGTCGCCCAGCCGTCAGCGATTGTCGCCTCCGCCGCCACAACAGTCACGGATCTGAGAGCCCCGGACAACGGTTCGTCGGTTCGCGTGTCGATGATATGGCTGTAGAGGCGACCATTCAGATGATAGCTTTGCCGCCAGACGCCGGAGGTCGCTACCGCCGCCCCTCCGGGGAGGCGCAGCGCCGGGGCGGGCGCAGGTGCTTCCACACTCAAGCGCCAGTCGCGACCGGTGGGATGCTGTCCTTGCGCTATCAACTCCCCCCCGAGCTCAAAGAGAAAATCGGACAGCCCGAAGGCCGTGGCCAATGCACCGGCGCGATCCAGCGCCCAGCCCTTGGCGATGCCACAGAGATCGAGGGTCACGTCGTCGCGCGCCTTGGCGATCGCCCCGGCCCCGGTGGAGAGCCCATGCCAATCGGGCTGACCGCCCCCCGTGATCGGGCCGAACCCCCAGCGGGCCACGAGTGGTCCGACCGTGGGGTCGAAGGCGCCCTCGCTCTTGCGCGCGAGGTTCAACGCTCTGGAACTGACCTCGGACAGAGCGGCGTGCTGCACGGACCCGGCCTTCTCTGCGTTGAAACGGGAAATGACACTGTCAGGGCGCCAGGGAGAAAAAACCGTGTCGACCTCTGCGAAGACGCGCTCGATTTCGCGGCCGAGGCGTTCGAGAGGCTGTCCCGTGTCCGCCAGCAGTCGCCAACTGGTCCCGAAAGCGTGGCCGGACAGGCTCGCCATCCCGCCTGCCAGGACTGACCGTGGGAACAGGGCCGCCCCGGCGAGAAGGCCGAGCGCGCCGCGACGGGAGAGGTGTGGGGTCGTCTGCATCGATCAGGCTCCGAAATCGTCGTAGAAGATTGAGGCGGGCTCCACGCCCAGGCGCTCCAGCGTGGCGAGCACTGCCGAGATCATCACCGGCGGGCCGCAAAGATAGTATTCGCATTCTTCGGGGGCGTCGTGCCGAGAGAGCGTCGCCTGCAGCGTCTCATGGATGAACCCGGTTGCGCCGGTCCAGCGGTCTCCCGGCGCGGGGTCCGACAACGCGGGGGTCCAGCTGAAATTCTCGTGCGCCGCGGCGAGCGCTTCGAACGCGTCGGCATAGAAGAGGTCGGCTCGGCTTCGCGACCCATAGAAATAGCGGAGTCTGCGGGTCGTGCCGCGCCCCAGTTGTTGGTGGATCATGGCCCGCAGGGGCGCCATGCCGACCCCGCCGCCCACGAACACCATCTCGCGCCCGGTATCCTGGACATGGAACTCGCCGAAGGGGCCCGACAGCGTGATCGGATCGCCCGGGGCGACGCTGAAGAGCCACGAGGAGACGACACCCGTCGGGATCGTTTCTTCCTCTCCCGCAGGCGGCACGGCCAGACGGATGTTGAAGACGGCGCGACCGGCATCCTCGGGTCGGTTGGCAAGGGAATAGGCGCGGGTGACCTCGGTGTCGGAGCGCGCGGTCAGGCCGCGCCAGCCCGAAGTCCGCCACGCCTCGGCGAAAGTCTCAGTCACGTCCACCGTGGTGAAGTCGAGGGCATAGGGCGGCGCCGTGATCTGCATGAAATCCCCCGCGCGAAACTCGGTCATCGCGCCCTCTGGAAGATCGACGACGATTTCGCGGATCAACGGAGCGAGCATACGGACCGACGCCACGGTGCAGGTGAACCCGCCCCCGGCCGTCAGAATATCGTCGGGCACGCCCACGTCGCAGTCGCCGCGCAGCCGGGTCTGGCAGGCAAGCCGCATGTGAGCGCGGCGCTCTCCCGGCGACAGGACGCCGCGTTCGGTCGCCTGCGGCTCTCCCGCGCCCTCACCGGTGACGGTCACCCGGCAGAGCCCGCAGGTGCCTGACCCGCCACAGGCTGCCGGGATCATCACGCCGCCCTTGTGCAGCACGCCCAGAAGGGCGTCGCCGCGCTGCGCCTCCAGATGCATCGAGCCGTTGACGGCCACGTCCAGGGCAACGCTCGGCACCAGCATCCGCCTGAGCGCCACCAGACCGAACGCGAGGCCCACAACGAGCACCACGATGGTCAGGCTCCCCATAAGCACCTCGGTCATGACGCGGCCGCCATCTGCGAAAACGCCGCGAAGCCGAGCGACATGAGACCTGCAAGGACGAAACCGATGCCGAGGCCGCGCATCCCTGAGGGCAGATTGGCGTAAGCCAGCCGCGACCGGATCGCGCCCAGCATCACGACGGCCACGGCAAAGCCCACCCCGCTCCCAAGTCCGAAGACGGTCGATTCAACGAGCGAATAGCTGCGCTCGACCATGAACAGGCTGCCTGCGAGGATGGCGCATTGCACGGTCAGGAGGGGCAGGAACACCCCGAAGGCCGCATGGATCGCCGGGAAAAACCGGTCGAGCACCATTTCAAGCACCTGAACGGCTGCGGCGATCACGCCGATGAAGGCGATGAGGGCGAGATAGGACAGGTCGAGTTCCGGCATCCCCGCCCAGCCCCAGGCACCGGGTGCCAGGACGTGGGAGTAGATCAACTGATTGAGCGGCACCGTTACTCCCAGCACCGCCGTCATCGCCACGCCAAGGCCAAGCGCCGCGTCGGGCCGTTTGGACAGGGCGAGGAACGTGCACAGCCCAAGGAACAGGATCAGCGGCATGTTGTCGACGAAGGCCGCGGTCAGGAAAAGCGTCCAGAGCTCGGTCATTCCGCCGCCTCCGCCCGGCCTGGGGGCACATGTTCCGGCGCTTCCGCCTGCTCGGGCCACCAACTGCGGATCGCCCAGACGAGCAGCCCGAGAATGAAGAAGGCGGACGGTGCCAGCAGCATCAGGCTCAGCGGTGTGAACCAGCCGCCGGCATCCGCGAGCGGCAGAACAACGACCCCGAAGAGCTCTCCTTTCCCGAACAGCTCCCGCAGCCCCCCGACGATCAGGAGCACCAGCGAATAGCCAAGTCCGTTGCCGAAAGCATCGACCATCGCAGGAAGCGGCGGGTGGTGGCGCGCATAGGCTTCGGTCCGGCCAAGAACGAGGCAGTTCGTGGTGATCAGCCCGACGTAGACCGAAAGCGCCCGGCTGATCTCGGCCAAGTAGGCCTGGAGCACCTGGTCGATGACGATTACGAGCGAGGCCACGATCACGATCTGGACGATCAGACGGATACTGTCCGGGATGTGGCGCCGGATCGAACTGATGATTCCGGCGGCAAGCGTGAGGACGACCGTGAGCGACACCGCCATGGTCAGCGCCGTCGCCATCGTCGTAGTGACGGCGAGGGCCGAGCAGATGCCGAGGATCTGAAGGGTGACCGGATTCTGCCGGATCAGCGGCTCGGTCAGCACGCGCCAGACGTCGGGTCGCCGCGCCACGATCAGAACCCTCCGCGCCGGATGGCGTCGAGGAACGGCCCATACCCGTCAGGCCCGAGCCAGAATCGCACCATGTTGGTGACACCGCGCCCGGTGCGCGTCGCCCCGGTGATTCCATCGACCTCGTGCACGCCCGAAGCTGGTCCGCGGGCGACGCGAAACCGCATCTCTCCGGCTTCATCGCGCAGAAGCGTGCCGGGAAAACTGGCTTGCCAGGCTCCCTCATCGATCCGGCCACCAAGGCCCGGTGTCTCGGCATGTCGGGTCACGGCAAGGCCCGCGATGGTGTTCGTATCGCCGCGCAACGCCATGATCGCGTCGATCCGTCCGCCGTAGCCCTGCCCCGAGAGCGGCAACAGGATGAGCGAGACGTCGTCCCCCTCGCGCAGCAGGAAAACCTGCGCGAAATCCGGACGTTGCCCGAGTCCTGCGAGGTCGGCGGCGGGATCGAGGCCGGTCCAGTTGTCCGGGTCGGAAAGCGCGGTTTCCAGCGTTGCTGGGGTGACGTTCTCGGCCGCCCGGCCGGTTTCGAGGTCGATGACGACCGTCGAAAGCTGGCCGCCCGAACGTGTGAGCAGATCGGCCATGCCAGGGATGCCGCGCACCAGCGCTTCGATCCGGGCCTGTTCTTCGGCTGCACGATTTGCAGTCTGGATCGGTCGCAACACCACGGTCGCGCCGCTCACCAGAGCCGCGCAGGCGGCCGAAACGAGGAAGGCGACGAGGATCGTCTTGGCGCGGCTTTCGTTCGGCAATGCCAGAAGGCGGCGCCAGATTGTCGTATCAGGCTCGGCCATGACGTCTCCTTCTGCGGGACACCCAGACTTGGATCGCGATATCGTCGAGAAGCGGGGCCGCGAGCGAGGCGAGGAGCGCGCTCGCGACTGTGATCTGGACGGGGGCCGCGCCGCTCCAGCCAGCGGCGAAGAAAACGACGAACAGCGTGTAAAGCGCGCCGTTGAGGACGCGGCCCAGGCCCGTGGCCGCGCTGGTCACCGGGTCGGCGACCAGGAGGACGAGCCCGATTCCGGCGGCAAAGAGCACCGGCTCCGTCAGAAGTCCCAGCATCAGCGCTGCCGCCGCCACCGACGCCGCAGCGACGATCAGGGCGAAGGGCATGATCCCCAGCGCCGCGCCGAGCACCGCCGCCGGGATCGCCGCCCAGGCGATGGGTGCATCAAAGGCTGGCCAGGGCGCAGACGGAAAACCGAACCCGAGGAACGCCAGAGCCACGGTCGCGGGGTTCACCACATTCCGGCCCCAGCCGCCAAAGACCAGCTCGCCCATGACCACGCCGAAACTGACGCCAAGGGCCAGACGAAAGACACCCAGTTCTTCGGGGGCAAGCATGGCGATGGCGAGCGCGGTGATCAGGGCCGAGAGTGAGGGCGGTTGCGCCCGGACCAGCATGAACACAAGATGCCAGACGCCGATGATGACAATGGCGAAGGTCAGGCCCATCGCCCCAGCAAGCCCGCTTGTCCAGAGCCAGAAGAGCGCCAGCGGCATCAGGGCAGCCAGCATCAGGGCCGCGACCGTCTCGCGAGTCCAAAGCCCACGGGTCACGGGGCGTTCTCCGTCTCGATCCGGTCCAGCAGGGCGCGCAGCTGCCGTTGCAGGTCGCCGCCCGTGCCCAGCACATAGTCGGCGAGCGCGATGTCTTCTTCGAGCAGGGACAACAGGCCGAGGCGCATCGCGGCCTCTTCGTCCCCTGCCCCGAGTGCACGCAGAAACGGCACCGCCGGCAGCGCGGACGCGAACGCCTGAGTGAGGGCCGCGGTCGGGATGACGGGCCGGGGAAAGGCGCTCGAGGTGAGGGCCCTGATCAGCCAATGCGGTTCCGGGCGCGGGTCGGTGCGTGGGGTCACGGTGACTTGCCGGTCGCGTGGACCGAGCCAGCGCGCGGACCTGCCGTCGAGCGGGCCGCCGGCCATCGTCTTGTGCGGTCCCGGGGTGACGAGACCTTGTACCAGTTGGCGCAGATCGGCCCCCGTGGTCGTGCGCACCATTCGCGCTTCAGCAAGGGCGCTTCCGGCGATATGGACATGTCGTGTCATCGAAAGCCGGCCGGTCTTCATGAAGTCCCCGATGTGGGCCACATCTTCCGCGTGCAGATCCCAGACCGGCGCGTCGAGGGCCGCTGGCGCTGCCCGGTGAAGGCAAATTCCCGGGCTGGCTTGCGGATGGCGCGGGCCGGTCAGAAGCCACGAGATTCGGTCGCCACCCCGGGCGATCCGGGGCGTGGGCAAGCCGTGGGGCCATGTTACGAAGACGGTCCCGTCGGTCAGCCGCGTCAGCGCATCGAGCCCGCGGGCAAAGGCCTCGTGCCGCCCTTCGAGCACCAGCTGCGGGTCAGGCGCGAAAGGGCGCGTGTCGCTACCCATGACAAGGATTGAGGCCGGCACCTCGTCCACGCCGGGCATACCGCCGAAGGGACGACGCCCGATCCACGGCCAGACCCCCGCACCCTGAAGGAGTCGGCGCAACGCGGGCAGAGACCCGGCAGCAGACACGTCATGCTGCTCGACCTCCGTTCCACCCTCTGTCTCACTGTCGCGAAAGAGGACGATTTCGTTCAGGATTCGACCGGGCATCAGGTCGATCCGCGCAACCTGCCCCTGCATGGGTGCGACGAGGCAAACAGCGGGGGCATGACGAAGGCAGGCGACCGGTGCGCCCGCGCGAACGCGTTCGCCCTCCTGAACCAGTGGCGTGATGTGAAGCTTCGCTCCGGGCGGCGGCAGGACCACCGCCTCCTCGGTCACGACCTCGCCCAGGCCCGGCGCCAGTGGCGGCGAGGCGAACCCCGGGTTCAGACCCGCGCGCAGTCGCAAAGTGTTCATGCCGTTATCGACCCTCTTGGCCAGCTGAATGCGCTTTCACGCGACGAGGCCTCGAGGCTGAAGCGTAGCAAGGGGATCCAATGCCTAATATGAGCCAGATCAAAGTATGGCAGCCGTAGCGCCGTCATACTCGGCGCATTGACCTTGCTTCATCGACCCGTTCTCGAGAGGAGACCGATCGTGCCAATTCTTCTTCGTCCTGTTGCCCGCCCCCTGTTTGCCGGAGTGTTCCTCGCCCTGATGACCGTTGGTCTCGCGGCCTTCGCCCAGAACGCCGAGTCCGATACCGAGGAGGTGGTGCCCTTCGCCCTGCCCCAGGCCGGACCGTTCAAGCCCGCGGACATCGACATCGAGAACAATGAGGCGATCACGAACTGGTTCCGCTCGGCCCATGCCAATGCCGCGGCAGAGGCGTTCCGCCATTGGGACGACGAAGGCGAAGTCCAGCCCGCCTGCGCAACCTGCCACTCCGGCGAGGGATTCCGGGATTTCCACGGGCTCGACGGCACCCCGGCGGGCGTGGTGGATGGCCCGATTAACACCGGTGGCGTGGTCGATTGCGGCACCTGTCACAATGCCGGCCTTGCCCAGATCGAGGACGTTACGCTCCCGAGCGGTGTTGTGCATCCGGTCACAGGGGTCGAGGCTTCGTGCCTGACCTGTCACCAGGGCCGCGCCGCGGGCGCCACGGTCGCGGGCGCAACCACCGGGATGGCCGACGACGAGCCGAATGGCGAGCTCAAGTTCATCAACCCGCATTACGCCACCGCGGCCGCGACTTGGCTCGGAGGCTATGGCGCCGCGGGCTACCACTACGACGGCAAGGAGTACTCGGGGCGTTTCTTCCACGCGCGCCCGGTCGCCAGCTGTAATTCCTGCCATGAACCGCACACGCTCGAGGTCGAGTTCGAACCCTGCCTGACCTGCCACGAGGCCAACGCGCCAGAGGACATCCGGATCGCGCGCCAAAGCTATGATGGCAGCGGAAATACCGGCGTGGGGATCGTCTCGGACATCACCGCCAACGCCCAGTTGCTGTTGGAGTTGCTGCGGGACTACACCGACGAGGTTGTCGGAGCGCCGGTGATCTACGATGGCAACCGGTATCCGTATTTCTTCGCCGATGCCAACGGTGACGGCGAGATCGATATGAACGCCGAAGGCCGGCCGATACCCTACGATTCCTGGACCCCGCGCAGCCTGCGCACGGCGTTCAACTGGAAATTGGTGACAGCCGATCCGGGCAACTTCGCCCACAACCCGGCCTACTCGCTCGAACTGCTCTACGATTCCATCGAGGACCTGGGAGAGCCTCTTGGCATCGACATGGATGAGCTGAACCTGTTGCGCTAGGGACAGGGCATTGGATCAGGCGATCCTCTTCATCACGTTCGGTGCATTGTTCATGGGCGGGCTGGCGGCCGAACACATCGGTCGCCTGACCCGTTTGCCGCGTGTCACCATTCTGCTCCTGTTCGGGATTCTGGTGGGCCGGTCCGGCCTCGACCTCGTGCCGCCCGAAGCCCGCGCTTGGTTCGAGCCGATGACCGTCGTGTCACTGTCCATGGTGGCGTTCCTTCTCGGCGCCGACCTCACGCGGAAGAAACTCGCGCAGCATGGGCGTGCGATCCTCGCCATCTCACTCGCGATCGTCCTCGGCACCACGCTGATCGTCTGGGGTGGGCTTCTCGCGTTGGGACTGGACCCCGGCGCGGCGCTGCTGCTCGGCGCCATCGCGACCGCGACCGCCCCGCCGGCCGTCGCGGACGTGATCCGTCAGTTAAAGATCCAGAACGGCTTCACCGAGACCCTCACCGGTATCGTTGCGATCGACGATGTCTGGGGGGTGATGGTCTTCAGCCTCTGTCTTGCGCTCGTCGCGCCATCAGGGGATTGGGCGGGCCCGGCGACGACCGTCTTCCATGATATTGGTGGTGCGGTTCTCCTGGGGCTCCTCATCGGGGCGCCATCCGCCTATCTCACCGGGCGGCTGAAGCCCGGAGAGCCGCAGATGATCGAAGCCCTTGGCGTCGTCTTTCTGACGGCTGGCCTCGCCCTTTGGCTTGAAGTCTCGTTCCTGATCGCCGGCATGACGGCGGGCGCGGTGATCGCAAACTTCGCGCGTCACCATGACTATGCCTTCAATGAGACGGAGCGGGTCGAATTGCCGTTCCTTCTCCTGTTCTTCCTGCTCGCGGGCGCCACCCTCGACCTGCGCGAACTCGTTTCGGTCGCCGGATGGGCAGCGGCATATGTCACCCTGAGAATCCTCGCTCGTATCGTCAGCGGTTGGCTTGGTGCGTATTTCGGCGGCGTGCCGGCAAAGGAACGCCCGCTCTACGGGCCCGCACTCCTGCCCCAGGCCGGGGTGGCGGTCGGAATGGCGCTCGTCGCGGCCGAAGTCATGCCCGAGAGCGAGGCTCTGATCGTCCCCATCATCATCGCCTCCAGCGTCATTTTCGACGTCTTCGGGCCAGCGGTTACCGCCTTTGCAGTCCGGCGAACCGAACGGAGCGCGCAGCAAATCCGGCCCCCCGATTGAACTGTTGGACCAGCCGCAGACTACGGCTCCGCCACCCGCGGTGGGCACAAGCCCCAAATACATTGGGGTCTTGAATGATTGGAACATGATCCACCAAGACCGCGGCGAGCGATACGATGGGTGACTTGGGATATTCAGTCGCAATTCCTGTGAGACGGCTGGCCCTCTAAACATCTGACCCACCAAGAGAAAATGGCGCGACTGACCCTGACCAACTGGCTCCGGGGTTCAAATCTGAACCTGAACCTGGAGCTTCGCTCCGCGGTGTGAAGGCTGCCGATTTGGCCCCGGCATGGTCTAAGCCTCCTGCGCTCCAGTGTTGAAACTGAAGGATAACAGTGGCTTACCTGTGGAAGCTGGCGCACCCGATAGGATTCGAACCTATGGCCTCTGCCTTCGGAGGGCAGCGCTCTATCCAGCTGAGCTACGGGTGCGTTGCCCGCGCGGTATAGGGCAAGGTGGCGGGCCTCGCAACAAGGATTTGCGGGATGTCAGACAGGTTGGCGGTAGCCGAAATGTGCGATCTCGGTCGCGCAGGTCTCGGAGATAATGGCGGCGGCATGTGGGTGGCGGGAATAGAGCGCCGCGGCGGTCGCTTCGGGCGGGCGCACTCCTGCTTTGGCCGCAATAGATTGCATCGCGTCGTATACATCTGAAAGGCCGACGGCGGCCGCGTCAAAGGCAAGGCGGTCATAGCGCAGAAAGTGATCGACGCTGTCGGGTCCCTCAAAGGGCGCGATGCGGGCATTTGCGGCAAGGCGGTTTCGGTGACTGTCGACGAATTCGCCGAAATCCTCGGTCTCTGCGCCCCGGGCGCGGCGCCAGAAGTAGCGCGAAACCGCGACCTCGAACGGGTCGCGCGAGATCGCGATCTTGCGGTAACGCGACCAGAGCCAGTCCGGCACCTGGGCACGAACCCGGGCGGCCGGGCTGTGGTTGCGGAACGCCACCGATCGGGCGCGCCACTGCCCCGGCCATCGCACCCGAGCGTAGTTCTGGGCCCCTCGCCCGCCGAGACGCACCCGCAGAGCTTCATCTGCCTCCGTCAGGGGCGTGATGACGTCCCCCGGCCCGCATGACAGCGACAGGGCAATCTCGAAAGACGTGCCCCCGACCTTGCGCCCCTTCAGAAAGATCAGTTCGCGTGCATGGCAGATTATCATGTGCGCACCCCGCCTGTGACCGCGGTTCGCGGGCCCAGCACGCTGATTGTTGAGCATTCTGGCGTCACTGGCAGGTGAAATGGCAATGCCACGCGTTTTCCCGTGCGCAGACCGCGCCGCGCTATCACAACGGCGGCACCGCTGGCACTCATGATAGCTCTGCGAATTGGATTGGCTCCGGGGACCTCATCACCTCACGGTATGGTTTTGGGCTTGCGCATTTCCGAACGCTAATCGCCACTCTGCGGAGGCTCAAGTCGCATCATGGTGTCTCATTGGGACCGGGCCCAGGAACGGTAGATTCGCTGTCCTTTTCTCTGCGCAGAGACTGCGTCATTCGCTCGGATCGTGGGTTTGTAAAATCTACAATCGCCATTTGAAAAACCTCTACTACCTCCCCGAAGCCATTGGGACATAGAAGGTGGGCCGCAACCCTTGGATACAGGCGTCGTTCACGGGCTCGCCGGGGCTCTCCAGGAATCCCGCCGCAATATCCCGGGCGCATTGGGAAAACTGAATCACCGTGTGGCCTGCCTCCGGAAACAGAAGCGCTTGAGCGTTGGGCAAGGTACGGGACACCATCTTGGCAGCGTCCGGGTTGGTCGCGGTGTCCTTCATCCCTGACATCGCCAGAACCGGCAGGTCGCTCTCCACTGGTTCGTGGTATCCCTCGCGCGGGTGATGTTCGAACAGGTCGCAAAAGCCGTAGAGCGGCCCGACATCCTCGCGTTCGTAGGCGTCGACCAACGGAAACCGGTAGTCTGCTGCGACCGCGTCGTAGCCTTCCCGCGAGTTGAACGGAAAGTCTTCCTGGCAGGCGATGAAGCCCAGCGTCAGCATCATCCGCGCGCCCGAGGTCAGCCGCGCGGAATCGTGTCGCGCCCTCTGGAAGAAGGCCGTGACATCGTCGTCGTCCATCGCCGCGACAAGGCCCAGCAGTCGGGCGCGCGCTACGTCAGGCACATGGGTCCGCACGAAGGTCTCGATGTCGGTGCGGGACGGGTCACGGGCGATGAAGCCGACGTAGTCGCGCATCATCGCCATCAAGTCGTCGGCCTCCATTGTCCGGGAAACTTCGGTGAGCGCACCGTCAAGCATCTGCTCGGTCCCCGCCGCGCCGGCGGGAGAAAGATCTTCGGCGAGCGCCGACAACAGATTACCGGTCGTGGTCTCGAGACCGCGCAGCTGTTCGGCTTGCTGCAGGATGGCAGCAGCCAGCGTCGCGTCAATCCGGTCGAGACCGTCGCCATATTGCGCCACGATCGCGGCGGGCGAGGAGGCGCTCATGAAGCCACCCGAGGTCAGGCGCTCCAGCGTCGCAGTCTCCCCTCGACTCAGCTCCGTCAGTATCTGAGGCATGTAAGCGGTATAAGCCGCATTGGTGTGGTTGCTCTGCTCCAGCAGCTGCGAGATGAGCCTCGGGCCGATCTTGCCTCCGCCGAGAGAGACCGGTGTTTCGGCCAGCCGGTCGCCCGCATCGTTCACTGTCGCCTCCAGGTCGGGATAGGCCGCCGCGCAGCCCGCGTCCTCGGCGCAGAGGTCGACAATCCACCCCAGGGCCTGGTCGATCGGCACTCCGTTGGTGTCGTAAGCGGGATTGTCCACCCGGCTTATGCTGTCGATCACCACGCTGCGAAGACCTTCCGGCGCCGTGCGCATCAATTCCTGCGCCAGCTTGGTGCCGTAGGACACGCCAAAGGCGTTGTAGATCGGGTAGCCCAGCGTCTGCATGATGGCGCGCACGTCCTTGGCGCTCTGGGTCGTGTTGTACAGGCTGACGTCGACACCGGACTCCATGGTTTCTGCCATGCATGTCGCGAGAGGCCCCCCGGGCGAAAACATCTCGGCGGGGTTCGGCCGCGCGAAGTCCATGAAGTCGTCCGCGAACTCGTTGTAGCAGGCGACCGTTCGGTCCGAGAGACCCGAGGCGCGCTGGTCGAAGAACACAAGGTCACGCCGGTCGCGCAGGAAATCGAAAATCCCCGCGTTGAACTGGATGTCCTGAACGGCATTGCCGCCCGGGCCCCCATGCAGGTAGACGACCGGATCCTCCGCCGGCGCTTTGGATCGCGCCTTGAGCACCGCAAAGGCGATCGGAACCGTGTTGCCGTCCTCGACATCATGATCCTCCGGTACATCGATACGACCGCAGATCACCGTGTGTCCCTCGACTTCCAGCGGGCCCAGCGGACGCGTGCAGTTCTCGATGGAGACCGGATACCGGTTGTCGTGCCCACCCTCCCGCAATGTGTCGAATTCGGGGTTCGGCTCTGCCGACAGCAAGGAGATAACGGTAGCGATGATCTGGTCGGGCGTCATTGAGGCCTCCTCGTCGGATCGGTTGATATGGGGGGACGCGGTCTACTGTTGTCGCGGTCTCGGCAGAGACAGATGTCCAAGTGCTTCTTACTGCGCGACATAGCCACTCCACGACTCGATCGCTGACTGAAACGGCAGCGTGTCGTAATCCGCCTGCGAACAGCCGATATCCGGCTCGCGCGAAGGGTCGTCCAGAAATGTTGCCGCGATTGCTCCGTCGCAGCCGTTGACACTACGCGCCGCCATGACGTGCCCTTCGCTCGGCCATGTCACGTTATGACTGTTCGGCAGAGTTCGTGCCGCGACAAGGCCGAAGGGATAGGCTGTGTGCGTGTCGAGCCCTTCCAGGAAGAGAAGCGCCGGCGTGTCGCTGTCCACCGGGCTCATCATCTCGTCTTTGGTGAACGGCGCGGGAAAGAACCGGCAGAAGAGAGTTATGTTCTCGTAGTCCTGAATCCCGAATGTCAGAGGACCGGGATAGGGCGAAGCGTCGAAATAGGCCTGCGCCTCGTCGACGGGCGTGAAGCCAATGTCCTCGGCGCAGTTGATGTTGTAGAGAACGGCGAGTGAAACGGTAGTCCGTTCGGAGCCACCCGACATCGACCTGGCCAAGTCATGGATCGCCCACATCGTTTCGCGCACCTGAGACAGGTCGAATCCCGCACCCTGATAACTGGCGGCGCAAGTCAAGAGAGTCAGAACGTCTGCGCGCGCGCCCTCGGCGATGTCTTCGAGCTGCTCTATGCCGACGCTTGTCCGGTCATAATAGAGTTCCCCAACAACGCCGACGGCCGCGTTGAAAGGCCCGCAGGCCAGTAACGTGGAATACCCGGTGCCGCGCTGATCGTAGAAGATCACGTCACGACGCTTCCGGGTTGCGGTCATGTTCAAGCTGACGATCGCATTTCTGGAAATTTTGTGCAGAGCCGAGCCGCCCGGCCCGCCTGACAGGTAGACCATCGGGTCCGGCGCTGGAGACAAAGGCGTCGACCGCAGCCCGAGATAGACCAGTTCGATCACACGCCTGGCCGGATCGGCGTGATTGAGCGGAACCAGGATGACGCCGCAACCATAGGTCTCTCCTTCGGCCTCGCCCTCGTAGGTGAGCGCCACGGGACAGGGAGCCGGTTCGACAGATCCCACGCCCTGAGCTGAAGCCGAGGCGGAAAACAACGCGAAACCGACAATGCAGACGATTGCTGAAAGGGGAGAATAAGACATGATGGGACCTCCGGATCGGAGATGAGACCAAAATCCTGACAGCCCGTCAGACACGATTAGAAAAGCATACATTGTAACGGGGAGTTGGCGCTATCCTCTTTCCGAATTCTTGACCCTTCTCGGGAAAACCTGCCCGCCTGTTCGTTGGTCAGTCGAACAAGGTAACTCACGTCACCGCTGGGTTCTGGAGCCATGAATCCCGCCGCTCGTGGAGATCAATCCACCCAAAGCCGAGCTTCTGAAAAATTCAGGCAACCGGCATTTCGGGTGTTGGGGCAGCGCTTTCCATATGGTCATCCTTCCAAGTCGACAAGACTTCTGCGCTGTCCAAGACGACACCGAGATGGAGCGAAACCATCTTTAGAGCTGCATCTTCCATCTCTGAATTGGAGCCCGCGACAAGGTCTTTTGCGACACAAACCCGGTAGCCCAGGTTGGAGGCGTCGAACGCTGCGTTCAGGACGCAACAATCCGTCATACCTCCGTTCAAGACCACTCGCTTGATCCCCATGGACCGTAAAAGGAAGTCGAGGTCCGTTGCAAAGAAAGGCGAAAGGCGACGTTTGGTGAGCACTTTCAGATCGTCGTTCAAGACTTCGGTACAGAATTCCGTCCACCGGGACCCTTCAATCGCGTGCTCTGAAATGCCCGGAAGCGGGTCGGCGTAGTACTGGACCAGGGTGCGCCAGGCTGCGGGATGCTTTCCCTTGAGATCGTCCTCGCCCGTCGGCCTCAGGGTCGAGCGGACGTGAATGATCGGGACTCCCATCGCGCGTGCCGCACGGTGGAAGACATTGACGGGCTCGATGATGGCGCGACCGCGGGGTGCGGGGCATGGGCACATCGGATCTTCGGACAAGTGTCCCTCGTGCATGTCGATGGAAATCACCGCGGTATCTGGGCGGTCGACCCATTCGCAGAAGACGTCGTCCGGGAGGTCCGTTTCGGCCCCGTTCACATATGCTTTCATGGCGTTCCCTCGCTGAGGTTCCGCGCGGCGCGTCACCGCGCGGAACCGGTTTTCAAGTGGGATTTACGGCGTGGTGCAGGCAAGCCGGATCGCGTTGCCGTCCGGGTCGCGCAGGACGGCCATGTACCAGTTGTAGTAGGTCATGAACTGCTCCTGCACGATGGTCCCGCCGCGTGCGAGAGCCTTTTCCAGACAGCTGTCCAGCGCATCCTTCGTTTCGCATTTGAATGTGAAGGCCGTCTGGTCGTGTTCGCCCGGCATCCGCTGGTCGAGCCCTAGCATCTCATAGGCGGCGATGGCCGAGAAACCGACCATCACCTCACCCGCCATGTAGCCTCGGAACACGTCGGAGCGGAGGTCTACGACCTCCGGCAGTTCGAAGACGTCGCGATAGAACTCGGACAGCGCGATGAACTCTTCCGAGAACAGGCTGACCTGCATCAATAGGTTCATGCCACCCTCACGCCGCTGCCACGCCGAAGGACTTTTCGAACTGCGCGCGCAGATGCTCACCGGCCGTCATGGGCGGGTATTTCGCCTCGCCGTCATGCTCAAGGATCGTTGGCGCGATCTCGACCTTGTAGAAGTATTCCGGGTCCACGAAAGTCGGGCAGGAATAGCGCGTCTTGTCCGAGTGGTTGTTCAGCACGCGGTGCATCGTCGCTTTGTAACGATCGTTTGTGATGACGGGGAACATCTCACCAAGGTTCACGACATAGGTGCCCGGAATCGGCGGTGCGGCGATCCAGTCTCCATTGGCATTGCGCACCTCCAGTCCACCGATGTTATCCTGAAGCAAGAGCGTGAGCAGGCCCCAGTCCGAATGCGCGCCGGCGCCCAGCTGGTTCTCAGCCGCGTCTTTCGGCATCGGCGGGTACTTGAGGATACGGCAATAATGCAGCGGCTCTTCGAGACCGGCGGCGAAGTAATCTTCCGGCAGCTCGAGCGACAACGCGACGATCCCCGCAAGATGGCGACCCAGTTCGATCACGCGTTGCGCGTAGGCCTCGTATTTCACTTCGAATTCCGGAAACACCTCGGTCGGCCACTGGTTCAGACCGGTGCCGGGCACGTTCAGCTTGGTGTAGCGGTGGTTTTCATCCGCATTGACCGAGGACATGAACCCCTCTTTCAGGTCGGGCGGCGACCCTTCGTCGAGGGTCTGGGCCGCCATTGGCTCGTACCCACGGGTGCTGGCCTCGTGAACGGAGTCGAGCTTCATCTTCTCTTCAAGCGGCAGGTCGAAGAACTGCGCGGCGAGGTCGAGCTGGGCGTCCATCACCTCCTGTGCGATCCCGTGGTTCTTGATGTAGAAGAAGCCGGGGTCGATGCAGGCCTTCTGGATTTCCCAGGCCACTTTCTTGCGCTTGTCGAGGTCGTCCGAAAAGCTGTCGGTCAGATCAATGACGGGAACTTCCGTCGCGGCTTTGGGTGGTTCGTACAGGATCATATCGAGGTCCCTTTCAGGTTGGTTTGGCTTGGGCGCTTAGTCGCGCTCTTCTCGTATGTGATGACGGCCGAGGGCCGCCGGTTGAGACCAGATGTCGGAGCCGCGTTTCGCCGACCAAGCCATGACGGCGAGGGTCGCGAGGTAAGGAGACATCTGGAGAAAGTATTGCGGCACGGCGAAACCGGCGGCGTTGACGCGGGGGATGAGCGCCTCGATGCAGCCGAAGAGGACGGCCCCTGCCAGTGCGCGCCACGGGTGCCAACGGGCAAAGATGACGAGCGCAATGGCGATCCAGCCCCGGCCGCCGACCACACCGTCGACCCAGACCTTTGACACCGCGACGGTCAGATACCCGCCAGCGAGCCCCATCAGGGCTGCGCCGATCACAACGGCGGCCAGACGCGTCGCGGTCACGTCGATCCCGGCGGCATCGGCAGCCCCGGGGTTTTCACCCACCGACCGAAGCGACAGGCCGAAGCGGGTCGCGCCAAGCACCCAGACCGTGCCGAGGCACAGGACCGGCGTCACGAAAACGAGGAGGTCCTGCCGGAGCGCGATGGGACCGAGGCCCGCGAAGCTGCGGTTTGTCCAACCCTGTTGCGTCGCGATATAGCTGGTGAGGGCCTGCGCGAAGAACACGATCGCGAGGCCCGAGATCACATGGTTCACCCGCAGGCTGACGGCGAGAGCTGCGAACAGGAGTCCCATCGCCGCCCCCGATACCGTGGCGCCTGCGAGGGCGACCAGCGGCTCCGCCCCGGTCAGGCTGAGGCCAGCACCGGCCAGCGCCCCGGCGAGCATGAACCCTTCCGCCCCGAGGTTGAGCACCCCGGCGCGTTCGGAAAAGATCAGGCCCAAGGCCGCCAGCGCAAAGGGCACGGCGAAACCCGGAATGTTGATGATCCAGTTGGCAAGGAACTCCATCAGGCCGCGCTCCTCCAGTGCATTTTGTAGGTGAGGAAAAACTCGGACCCTGCGACGCAGATGATGAACAGCGCCTGCGTGAGCCGGACGACCGAGAACGGTGTGCCGAAGAAGACCTGAAGGCTCTGACCGAGTTGTACGAGCACGGCCATGAAGAAGGCGGTGATGACCACCCCCACCGGATGGTTGCGCCCGATGAAGGCGATGAGCACACCGTTGAAAAGGTAGCCGACGTGAAAATCCTGCGTCATGCGCCCCTCGATCCCCGCCGAGATGACGAAGCCGGTCAGCCCGCCGATGGCGCCCGATCCAAGGATCGCGGCGAGGGACAGGCCCACGACCGGCAGCCCCATCGCGCGCGCCATGTCGCGGTTGTTAGACAGGAAATCGAGGAAGTAGCCGAACCGGCTGGCCGAATAGACCCACCACAGGACGAGCGACAGAAAGCCCACGATGGGCAGCGCCCAGGTCAGGTTCTGCCAGCCCAGCGGAGGCAGGCGTTCGAAGTCCTGGTATTGCTCGGAATGCGGGAATGAACTGACCGGATCCTTCCATCCGCCGTAGAGCAGATGCAGGAGCAGGTTGAAGGCCACGTAGTTCAAGAGCAGCGTTGTGATTACCTCGTTCACCCCGAGGCGGCTCTTGAGCATCGCGGGACCGGCGATCCAGGCCATGCCACCGAGGGCAGCCGCCATCGCCATGAGCGGCAGGCGTAGGGCCTCGGGCCCGATGTCGAAGATCGCGACGGCGGTGGCGAAGATCGCGCCGAGGATCATCTGACCCTCAAGCCCGATGTTCCAGAAGTTCGCCCTGAAGGCGATGGCGGTGGCAAGACCTGCCACGACGAGCGGGGCCATCTGGGCCAGCACCGAGCCGAGCGCGCGGGGCGAGGAAAAGACGGTCGTCGCGATTTCGCGAAACAGGTCAGAGGGCGGGACGCCCGACAGCGCGAGCAACGCCACGGACAGAAGCGCGGCAAGCAGCAGGCTGACGGCATAGACCCCGATCCTGAATCCGTCGCTCACGTCCCGGCGCGGCTCTAGGATGGGAACCAGCCTCAGGGACCGGCGCTTGGACTTTGCGGTCGCATCCTCGCTCATGCCTTCAGTGATCGCCATGTGACACCATCGCTTCGCCGATTTCCGCGCGGGTGACCGGCGCGGTGAACTCTCCCGCCAGCCGCCCGTCGCTGAGCACGCCGATCCGGTCGGAGAGGAGCAGGATTTCATCGAGGTCCTCAGAGATGAGGATGACCGCCGCGCCCGCGTCGCGTGCCTCGCGCAGCCGGTCGTGAACGGCGGCCCCCGCGCGCACATCGAGCCCGCGCGACGGCGAATGGGCGAGAACGACGCGGGTCTCGCCCTGAAACTCGCGCGCGATGACCAGTTTCTGGGCATTACCGCCGGACAAGAGCCCCGCGCGTTGACCCATGCTGCGCACGCCCTGCACGTCGAAGTCACCGATCGCGGTTTTCGCGTCGGCCCGCGCCCGCGCCCGGTCCACGCGCAACCAGGAGCCGTAGCGCCCGGCGAGTACTCCGCTGACCGCGAAGTTGTCGGCAACGCCGATCCGGCTGGCCAGCCCGTAGCGGTAGCGATCCACCGGGATCACGGCGAAACCGTCGCGCCGCCGCTGCCGCGCGTCGTTGCGCGTGATGTTGTGGCCGTCGTACCAGACCGTCCCGCCCGTTGGAGCGGCGAGACCCGAGAGGACATCGGCCAGTTCGGACTGCCCGTTCCCGGCGACTCCGGCGAAGCCGTAGATCTCGCCCGCCCGGACCTCGAAATCCAGACCGGTCAGACCCTTGCGCCCTGCCGTGCCGGGCAGTTCGACGTTGTTCATCCATAACAACCGCTCGCCGATGGTTTCGGACGGCTGAGGCTGTTCCACGATCTGTTCCCCGACGATGAGGGTCGTGAGGCGCGCAGGGTCCATCCGCTCTGGCGTGGTTTCGGCAATGACGCGCCCCTGCCGCAACACGGTGATCCGGTCGGAGTGGTTGAGAGCCTCGTGCAGCTTGTGGGTAACGAGGACCACGGCCGCCCCGTCGTCGGCGAGGCTGCGGATCAACTCCATCAACGCGAGCCCTTCCTGCGGGGCGAGGACGGCGGTGGGCTCATCCAGAATGACGATCTTGGCGCCCGCGACGAGCACCTTGAGAATTTCGAGCCGCTGCTGTTCGGCCACCGGCAAGGCCCCTGCGCGCGCGTTCAGGTCCAGTTCGAACCCCATCCGTGTCGCGAAGGTGCGGGCCTGTTCGGCGATCTCGGCCGTGGGGCGGCCCGGATTGAACAGCTTGATGTTGTCGAGCACGGAAAAGGCGGGGACCAGTTTGAAATGCTGGTGCACCATGCCGACGCCACGGTCGACCGCCTCGCGGGTGCCCGAGAGGGCCACCGGTGCGCCATCGAAGGCAAGCGTGCCCTCGTCCGGGGCATAGAGACCGCAGGCGACATTCATCAGCGTCGATTTCCCGGCCCCGTTCTCACCGAGGAGCGCGTGGACTTCGCCACGGCGTATCCGGAAATCGACGTCTTCGAGGGCTGCGAAGCCCCCGAAGCGTTTCGTTACCGCGTTGAGCGCAAGTGCTTCCGACAAGCTATTCGCCCCCGGTTACGCCCTGCACGAACCAGTCCATCGCCCAGAGATCGGCGTCCGACAGGACCTCGCCGTCCGGGACGCGCATCTCGCCGGAGCGGTCGCTGAGCGGGCCTGCGAAAATCTGGAGCTCGCCCGACATGATCGCGTCGCGCGCTTCCATGACCTCGGCTTTCAGGTCCTCGCTCACGGCGTCGCCGGTGACCGAGACATCGGTGCCGCCCTCAGCGATGCCGAGAAACGCGCCGTAGGGGGCCGGTTCCCATTCGCCCGCGGAGGCCTTGGTGATTTCGGGCTCCAGGAATTTCTCCCACGTCCAGACCGACGAACACTGCGTCGCTTCGGAAAACTCGCTGAGATCGCGGTGGTGGCCGGTGCCGTAGATGCCTGCTTCGGCGGCGACGATCTGCGGCGTGGCGGTGTCGACATGTTGGCCGACCACTTCAACGCCCTGTTCAAGAAGCGCCTCGGTCGCGGCGCGTTCCTTGACCGGATCACCCCAGGTGCCGGTGAACACGACGGTCAATTCCGCGTCCGGATTCACGGCGCGGGCGCCCATTAGATAGGCGTTGATCGTCCAGTTCACGAGCGGGAACGGGTTGGCGGCGACGAAGCCAAGCTTGCCGTTTTCCGCGAGACCGCCGGCGACCATGCCGCACAGGTACTGGCTTTCATAGGTACGCCCGTAGACGGATTTCAGGTTGTCGCTGTTGGTGATGCCGGCGGGATTGATGAAGATCACGTCCGGATACTCTTCCGCGAGTTCCTTGAACGTGTCTGAATACCCGAATGCCGATCCGATCACGATGTTGGCGCCGCGGTCGATGAAGAGCTCGGCCGCAGGCCGGATCGCGGTCGCGCTTTCGGGGATTTCGGCGGCTTGCGGGATGCGCAGACCCAGGCCGCCCTCGAGCTTGACGCGCGCCTCGTCGATCGATTGCGACCAGCCGCCGTCATTGGTTGGTCCGTAAAGGATCACGGCTGGTTTCGGATCGCCCACGGCGGCGAACTCGGCAACCGCAGGCTGCGCGAGCGTGGACACAGCAACTGCCGAGAAGACGGCGCCGCTGAGAAATTGGCTGAGTGAGTTCATGACAGAGTCCCTTTGACTTCCTCTTGGGCGGCGATCCCGACGACACACCACGACGAGCTTTCGAGGCGCATCGAAGACCAGTCCCACCCATGTTCCAAAGGGTCACTCCGGCCCCGGACTTTCGTCAAAGACAGGGCTGGGAATGAACGACGGAAAAGCCATTTTTTTTCAGATGGTCAAATTTCCGGCGTTTCTGGCTTTCAGTCTGCGTCAGTCGCAGCAGTTTCTGGACGAATGTTCATCGTGGACGTTTGATCGTTACAGCACATTCCCGCACCCAAAACCGCGACTGTACTGCCGTCCTCCGCGTCGATTTGCGAGCATCTGATCCGCCCGGAAACCGAGCGAGACGGAACCATGCATTGAACGTAGGACCGTGTTCTCGGTGGTGGCCCAGAACGTGACCCGAATTTTCAAAGGGGTTTCCTAGCGCTGGCAGATTAAGGGCAACCAGTGTCATCCAGGGCAGTATCGGGGCCCTTTATTGCGCGCACAGACCGCGCCATTCGGTCAGAGCGCCGGAATCGGAACATTGCCAATTCCGCAACTTGACGGTCATGATCGACTGTGGCCCGCCCACTTTGCGCATTGCCCTTATTAGGCTTGCAGGGCGGCCTTCCTCGAGCAGGTCTTCGACACTCCATTAGGAGAGCGGGATCCGAAGGTTCAGAAGCACCGCCAACCGATGATTTCATGAAGAATCGGAATGGAGTTGGATTGGGCATGGTCGAACGCTGGCGAAGGCCCTGCCCCGCCCAAAGCCAAGTTCCTATGGCAAACCGCCGACGGTCAGTCTCGCCGGCACTCGCCGCCAAGGCTCTTGTGGCTGGCTCCTGAAGTCAAAGCAGGACCGCATCAGGAAGCGCACCCGCGATTTCCAGAGACGTTTCGAGCGTCAGATCTGAGACGTTATCCTCGTCCGTATCGAAATGCGCCTGCACGAGCAGTTCGTTCATGTCGCCATAGATGGAGTCGAGCCCACTCAAACCTGGCAGATCAAGTGTACGACCGAAGGGCGAGGTACTGAAGCTCACGTCCGTGAAGGATTGCGCGCCGACTTGCGATCCGGCCGAGTTGAACACGAACACGTCCGCGCCGATCAGGGCAGCGTCTGGCTGCGCCCCTGCGAGAAGTGCGGCATCGAGATCAACGAAATTCGTGGTGAATACCCCGCCGCCAGTGTTGTCGACGGCGTCGAGCGCATCCTGCCGCAGCGCATTGGGGTTCGCGTTGATCCCCACCGCTGCCATCGTGACTCCGTCTGCGGTCAACTGGTCCGTCACTGCCCGGATCGGCGCGAACGGATCTGGCTCGGTATCCGAAAGCCTGTCCGCAGGGTCGCCGTCGGTGACGAAATATAGGTATTTCGACGAAGACACCGCCCCGTTGTCCACTTCGAGCTGGTCGAATGTCGCGCCGGCCTCTTCCAGCGCCGGAATGTAATTCGTGCCGCCGTTCCCATTGAGCATCGAAAGCGACTGCTTGAAGACCTCGGCATCGCTCGGCCCACCGCTCGGGTCGTCACTCGCGTCCAATGTGACCGTGAGTGCTGTGGACGGGCTACTGCTGAATGGCAGCAGCGTGAGCGTGACAGTGCCATTGGAAAATCCCTCCGCCACGATCGCATCGACAAGGTTGCTGACGGCAAGGATTTCGGCGTCGAGGACGGTGTCTGCCACAAGGTCTCCGTTCTGATCCCCCACGCCGGCGATAAGGGAAGATCCGGTGAATTCCGTGGAACCCGACCGATCGATCACGAAGATCACGTCGATCAACCCATCGACAGGGTCACCGATGGATACGTCTACGGTCGCATCCGCGCTGCCGTCGTTCGTCCTTTCCGGCCCGGTAACCTGTAACGTCAGCGCCTGACCCACGAGGCCGGTGCCCGTATCGGTCGCGGTCTGAGTTCCGGGGTCGAACGCGACATCGCCGGTGACATCGAACGTGGCGGTCGCCGTTTCGGTAAACAGGCCGTCCGTCACCGAGTAATCGACGCTCACCTGCGCGGTCTGGCCGAGGTCCAGCCCCTCAAAGGGCGCGCCGGGAGTGAACAAGAGCTGATTGCCCGAGATCGACACGCTCCCCGCGCTGGGTTGGGTCACGCCGACGATGGTGAGCGGGTCGTTGTTCGCGTCACTGTCATTCGCCAAGACGTCGAAGGATTCTGGACCGGCCGTGTTCGTCAGGCTGAACAGGTCGTCCACCAGGATCGGGGCCTCTGCCGGTTCGAAGAATGGATCGGAGAAGGCCGGGTCGCGCCCGGTGATCTGGATCGTCGGCGTCGCGCTCGCCATTCCGCCGTCGGCATCCGTGACGGTATAGTTGAAGGTATCAAGCGCCGTCTCACCATCGCCCAAATGGTTGAACGCAGCCAGCGGGCTGTAGTCGAACGTGCCGTCCCCGTTGTTGACGACGCTCCCTTGCGTTGTGATGTCGTCCACCGTGAATGTCAGGTCGCCTGGCACATCTTCCACATCCGACGCGTTCGCGATCAGCGTGATCGGAGCCGGTGGCACTGTTGTGACCCGCTCCCCTTCGATCACCGCACGGGTTATGAGGCTGTCAGGCGCGTCCGAGCCGAGGTCGAGGCGGCGCGCATCGAGCTGGTAACTGACGCTCCGGTCGTTCGTCGCGGGCAGGTCGAGGATTTCGAACCTCAGGTCGAAGTTCGAATCCGCCCCGGTGCCGGTGAACACCGAGCCGCTGGTATCCACGGTCCCTGAATAGCCGCTTGCGCTCCAGTGCGTTGCATCGACCGCCGTCATCACCCCGCCCACGAGCGCAAAGGCCTGCGCCGTGAACTGGCTCTGACCGCCGGTGTCGACACCCGAGTCCATCAGGACGATGTAGCCGTCCTGGAATGTGCCGTAGGTCTGGTGAATCTCGGTCGCCGTTCCCGTCGTGCCGGGCGTACGCGCCCCGCCGATGAAGAGCCCGCCATCTTCAAGCAGGAAGTAGCTCGTCAGATCCGTCGTCACCGGCCCGGAAATCAGCGGCTGGGCCGACCCTGAGCTGACCTGCGACCCCTCGGTTATGCTGCCGGAAATGTCGTTTGCCGTGGGCAGGTCATTGACCGGCTCCACGTTCACATCGACAGTCTGTGTGACGGCCCCGCCCTCACCATCGGTAATTGTGTAGGTGAAGCTGTCCGAGCCGAAGAAATCTGAATCCGGGGTATAAACGATCCGATCATTCGACGGATCCGCATCGCCCTGGTCGTCCAGATCGACAGTGCCATTCGCGCCCTGCGTGAAGCCGTCCAGGGCGACGGGATCTCCGTCCACGTCGCTTGCCGCACTCAGGACGTCCAGCGTCACCGGCGTATCCTCGGTCGTCGTGGCGCTGGTGACCCCTGGCTCCGGCGCGTCATTCACCGCGCCGATCCTGTAAGTCTCGGACGCCGAGGCGGACGCCGTATCGCCGTTGGTCGCTTCTTGCGACGTGGCGGTGGCGTTCAGGGTGAAGGTGCCGTTCCAATCGGCGGGCGGCGTCATGGCGAGGGTGGATAGATCCTCGTCTTCGGCATTTCCGATCAGCCATGTACCGCCGGGCCCGGCGGACCCTTTGTTGAACGTGGCCCCCGCCGGGAAACCGTCGAGGGTCAGCGTGAGCGTTTCCGACCCGTCGAGATCGGAAAGCGCCGCCGTGACGTCTATTGCCAGTGGCGTATCCTCGTAGCCATTCACCGGCCGCAAAAGCTCGGTCCTGGTGTACTGGACGTCCGTCGCGCTTCCGAAATTCGCGCCCCATGTGGTGATAAGGGACCCATCTGCAAGCTGCGCCATTCCATCGCCGAGGAAAGCGAACTCATTTCCATTTGCGATGTTGTCGATGCGCACTTGCGGGCCGACCTTGGCGCCAGTCGCATCGAAGCGCTGACCATAGATGCCGTTGCTGGCGGAAGACCCGGCGACGAGGGATGTCCAACTCACCATGAACCCACCATCGTCGAGACCGATTACCGTCGGCGAATACTGCTGGCCTGCCGTTACGGAATTGACCACCTGTGTCGCGCCAACCTGGGTGCCGGACGTGTCGAAACGAGCCGCGAGAATGTCGAGATCGCCACCGCTGCCGACCGCCTCCCACGTCAAGACGAAAGTACCGTCTTCAAGTCCCGCTACGTCGTTCCCTCGCGCGGTGGTTAGGCTGCCGCCCTGTGCGGTTGCAAAGCCGACCGTCGTGTCCGTGACGAGGTTACTTTCCCTCACAATGGCGTAGGTCGCGTAGCCGCTGGTGCCCGGCGTGTTGAAAGAAACGACATAACCGCCCTCTACAGCGTCGACATCCTGCGGAGTGATAATACTGGCTGTCGTGTAGATCGCGGTCAGCCCGTTTTGCGCCACCCCGGCCTCGTCGAAGCGTTGGGCATAGAGCGCCCAGCCCGACGGCGCCAGCGGAGCCACGAAGGTGACGACGAAACCGCCGTCGTCCAACTCGGCGATCTCGACGCCCGAGGCAGGCAGGGAACCCGAGGTGTAGAGCGTCTGGGTCGAAACCCCGCCGCCAGAGGTCTCCATGCGGACATGGATGCCGTCGGTCGAGGCGCTCGAGGACTCCGCCCAGCCAAACACCTTCGTCCCATTCGAAAGCTGGACGGTGTCGTGGCCCACTTGTAGCGGGCCATAGGACGGGTACGCGAATTGGGGTGGTATGAGCGTAAAGGGCGTCACGGCGACACCGTCGGCGCTGTATTCCTGCGTGTAGAGGTAGACCGGGGTCGAATTCGAAATCGTCGGCGTCGTGGTCCATGTCAGCATGAAGCCACCGTCCTTCAGTGCGGTCACGTCCGCACCAGACTGGAAACCCAAGAGCCCGATGTCAGCTGTCTTGTCCCCGAAGCCTGGCCATGCGCTCGGGGTCAGGTCGTTTAGGACGGGCGGCAGGCCAATACTGACGGTTGGCGTATCTGCGACCGCTTCCACATCGACCGAGACCGTGGCCGTGGACGTAAACTGCCCGTCAGAAATCGTGTAAGTGAAGCTGTCAGTCCCAGCGTAGTCCGCATCCGGCGTATAGACGATCTCGTCATCCGCCGTGGTCGCAGTGCCCTTGTCGTCGATCACGACACTGCCGTTGCTCGCCGCGCCAACGCTGACCAACGAAATGGGATCGCCTTGATCGTCTGAATCGTTACCGCGCGGGTCGAAGCTTACGCTTGCGTCTTCATTTACCGAGATCGCATCATCGACGGCATTGGGCGCCGTATCGTCACTGCTGCCCTGAATGTCGATGGTCAGGACGGCGGTATCGGTGCCGCCCAGGCCATCGGACACGGTGTAGGTGAACGTCTCGACGCCCACCTCGCCCGCGTCCAGCGCGTCCGTATCAGGGTCCAGATCGTCGAGGTCGTAGGTCCACGTTCCGTCCGCATCCATCAGGAGCGCGCCATAGCTGCCGAGGATCACCTGCGTCGCCCCCGACGAGACGGGCATGGCCGACCCTGGCGCCCCCGTGCCTGAATCCGCGAAGGTCACGACCAGCGGGCCGGTCGCGTCCACATCGCTGTCATTGGTCAGGACATTGCCGGTGGCGATGTCGTCACCGGGCTCTGTGACTCCTGCTTCGATGACCGGATCGCCAGCGTTGGAATCGTCCGCTGCGACCGGCGCGTCGTTCTCGCCCACCACCTCGACCGTCACAGTCGCCGTATCTGTCGCCCCGGCACCATCAGCAATTGTGTAGGTAAAGCTGTCTTCGATCGTTTCGCCGTCCAGCAACCCCTCAAAGGCCCCGTTGGGATCATAGCTGATCTGCCCGGTCGCGGCCGAGACGAGCGTGATGACTGCGCCAGACGCCAGAACCTGTGTCGTGCCCGTCGCACCGTTCAGGGCGACGACGTTGAAAGCGTCGCCGTCCGGGTCGCTGTCCGCATCGGGATCGCCCGGCCGGAATACATCCGCCACGAACCCCTCGGATTCCGCCGTTGTATAGGCATCGTCCACCGCATTGGGCGCATCGTTCTCGCCGAACACCTCGACCGAGATCGACCCGCTGTCGGTCCCGCCATTTCCGTCGGAAATCGTGTAGGTCAGGATCGTGCCGGCAAAGCTCTCGCCCGCGCCGAGGCCGTCGAATTGCCCGTTGCCGTTCAGAACGAAGGTCCCGTCAGCCTCAAGCCGCACGGTTTGCCCGGACAGGATGATCAGCTCCTGCCCGACCTGCGATGCAAGCCCGTTGACGGCGACCACCTCAAGCGTATCCGAAGTGTCCGGGTCGCTATCGGCGCCTGACCCGTTGTCGGCCAAGACGTTTCCACCAAGGCCTGCCTGGCCACCGGTGAACGCATCGTCCTGCGCGTCGGGCGCGTCGTTCGCACCGGTCACGGTGATTGACACGGTCGCTGTGTCCTGCCCCCCGTTGCCGTCCGTGATGGCATAGCTGAACGTATCAACAAGGCTCTCACCCAAGGCCAGGGCGTTCGCCGCCGCGTCGGGCGTATAGAATATGCCGCCCCCGTTCAGAACCACCGTGCCAGTCGTTCCCGTCGTGTCGAGCGACAGGTGTCTGCCGTCAGCACCCTTGG
>NZ_DGCP01000015.1:0-10381 GCF_002384975.1 Maritimibacter sp. UBA3975 | reverse complement strand
GCGAATGCACCCTTTGTCCGCATAGCAGACCAACACGGTTTGCGGACACCCCCAAAAGTTATCGCCGCTCCGCGCGAAAACATCATGCTTGCTCCCGAGCACGTCTGCGATCCACCTACCCGTCTTGGAAACCCGGTCATTGCAGTCGTTGCCGTTGATCCACACCACAGCTAACGACCGCTTTCGGCCCAAAGCCGTCATCCACATACTACGCCGATGCTGCACCGCAGCTTCTCCAGACCGGCCATTCGTCGATGGCGCAGCATTATCGGAGGATGAAGGTCGGCAGAGCGGGACCTTTCTGCCGTTCGCCGCACGTGCTCGCTATTCGCCACGTCTGCGATCACCACTGAATGTCGGGCGGACAACGGCCATTCGCTGCAATTCGCGTGTATGACAGCTATTCCACCGAGCTTTCTGATTACTCTGACTTGGTCTGTCCCGCACTAAGGACGTCGAGCAAGGGGCAATCTGGTGTGTCGGACCCGGTGCAGCGTGCGATTGTCTGAGCGAGCACGGTCTCGATCGCCTTGAGGTCGCGGATCTTGTCGCGCACTACCTCGAGATGGTGGCGCCCCATCCGCTCGACCTCGGCGCAGGTGTGACTGCCGCGATCGACCAGAGACAGCAGCCCGCGGATCTCTTCCATGGTAAAGCCAAGATCCCGTGCGCGCATCACGAAGTGCAGCCGCTCCACATGCGCCGGTCCGTAGCGGCGATGACCTGACGCGGTGCGCGGCGGATCAGGCATCAGGCCGATATTTTCGTAGTAGCGGATCGTCTCGAGGTTACAGCCTGTCAGCTTGGCGAGATCGGAACGCTTCAGGTCGCTCGCGAGGGCGTGATCGTCAGGCATGAGATTTCTCCTTGATCCTGTAGCTACTACAGACCCTATCTTGTCAGTTATCCAACGACAACAGGGCGACAAGATGATGGTGGAGACGAACGGGGCAGAACCTCAGACGGAGGATAGGCCTGACAGGACCGGATGGACAGCCACTGGCGCCGGGGTGCTCGGCGCGCTGGCGATGACCTCTTGCTGCATCCTGCCGCTGGTCCTGGTTAGCCTTGGCGTCACCGGGGTCTTCATCGGCCAACTCACAGCGCTCTACGCCTACAAGTGGGTAACCCTTTCCTTCGCCTTGGCGGCGCTCGGCTATGGATTCTGGAAGGCTTACCGACCTGTGTCTGCCGAGGACTGTGGCACCGGGGTCTGCGCACGCCCGGTGGATCGCGGCCTGATGCGCGGACTGCTTTGGGGTGCGCTGGCCGTGGTGCTCCTGGCCTTGGTCTTTCCCTATGTCGCGCCGCGCATCCTAACCTTCTGATATCGGAGCCCATCATGAGACAAATGTTACTCGCTGCTATCCTCTGGATCTCGCCGACCGCGATCTTTGCAGCCGAAGCCGAGACCCGCCTGCACGTCACTGGTCTAACCTGCCCCTCGTGCAGCTATATCGTCGCCACGGCGCTCAAGCGCGTCGAGACTGTAGAGATCGCGGACTTCCTCGAGGGCGAGGCCGAGGATGGCGTTTACGTCCTGCACTATGATGACGCCGTGACCGGCCCGGCCCGGCTTATCGCCGCCGTCACCGGCGTGGGCTATGGCGCAACACTGGCCGCGGAAGACGGCTCGTGAGCGAGCGCCAGGAACACCCCAAGGACGACCGCTTGCTGAAATACGGGCTGATCGGCACCGTCCTGGTGGCGCTGTGCTGCTTCACCCCGGTCCTTGTGGTCCTGCTGGGCGCGGTCGGGCTTTCGGCCCTGCTGGGATGGCTCGACTTCGTGCTCCTGCCGGCGCTGGCAGTGTTCATCGGCATCACCATTTTCGCGCTCTGGCGGCGCCAACGCACGAATTGAAGAGAGAATGATATGAAAGATTGCTGCACTCCCAAGGGCGGTTACGATCTCGCTGTGATCGGCGCTGGTTCGGCCGGATTTTCCGCCGCCATTACCGCCGCCGAAGCCGGTGCACGGGTCGCGCTGATCGGCGATGGGACGATTGGCGGGACCTGCGTGAACGTGGGCTGCGTGCCCTCGAAGGCCCTGATCCGCGCCGTGGAGGGCCTTCACCACGCCCGCGCCGCCAATCGGTTCAACGGCATCAGTGCCGAAGCCAGCGTGACTGATTGGACTGCGACTGTCGCGCAAAAGCAGGCGCTCGTGGAGGAGTTGCGCGCGGCAAAATACGCCGACGTGCTGCCACGGCACGAGAACGTGGACTACATCGAAGGTCGCGCCCTGTTCGACGACCAAGGCAATCTCACCGTAGACGGGGTGGCGTTCCCGGCAGCGAAAATCATTATCGCAACCGGATCGCGTCCCCACGTGCCCGCGATCCCCGGCATTGAGGATATCGGCGCCCTCGACAGCACGTCGGCGCTGGAACTCACCGTTCTGCCCGCCTCGATGTTGGTCCTCGGTGCTGGCTATATCGGCGTGGAGCTTGCGCAGCTCTTCGCCCGTGCCGGTGTCGCGGTGACCCTGGTCAGCCGCCGCGGCGTGTTGCCGGAGGCCGAACCCGAGATCTCCGAAGCACTGGAGGGCTACCTCGCTTCCGAGGGTATTCGCTTGGCGCGGGTCGCCGGCTACGAGAGCGTGGTGCGCGATGGCGACGGCCTACGTCTGAGCGGCAACGTGGGTGAGAACTTCATCGCCGAGCGACTGGTGCTTGCCACCGGGCGGGTGCCGAACAGTGATGGCTTGAACCTCGGCGCAGCCGGGATCGAGACAGACGCGCGCGGCGGCATCGTGGTGGACGCGCAGATGCGCACTTCCAACCCCAGTGTCTGGGCCGCAGGCGACGTCATCGGCTGTGACCAGTTCGTTTACATGGCAGCCTACGGCGCCAAGCTCGCCGCCCGGAACGCGGTGGCGGGAGAGGCACGCAGCTACGACAACAGCACGATGCCCTGGGTCGTGTTTTCCGATCCGCAGGTGGCGGGCGTGGGACTGAGCGAGGCACAGGCCCGCGCCGCGGGGCGCGAGGTCCTCACCTCGGTCCTGCCGCTCGACGCCGTTCCGCGCGCGCTTGCCGCCCGCGACACGCGCGGGCTGATCAAGCTGGTGGCCGAGGCAGGAAGCAAACGCCTGCTGGGGGCGCAGATCCTCGCCCCCGGGGGCGCAGACAGCATCCAGACCGCAGCGATGGCGCTGAAAGCCGAGCTCACCTACGACGAGTTGGGCGATACCATCATGCCCTATCTCACGACGGTGGAAGGGCTGAAGCTTGCGGCCCAGACCTTCGAGAAGGACGTGGCAGCGCTCAGCTGCTGCGCAGGGTGAAGGCATGAGCGGCAGATCGAAACGCGACCTCCTCGGTTCGACCCTCGACGCCGCTCTCGCCTGGTGGCTGCCGATAGGTGCCATGGTGCTGGCGATTCCACTGCCAGATGGACCCAAGATGGGGATCTGGTTGCTTGCATTGGCGTGGATGGGAAGTGCCTGCCTGTTCAATGCCCGGCGTTGTGGCCGGGTCCATTGCCGCTACACCGGGCCCTTCCTGCTGACGATGACGCTCCCTGTGCTGGGCCATGGCACGGGGCTGGTGCCGCTCGGAGAGGACGGCTGGCGTTGGCTCGGCATTGCGACGGGTGGAGGCACTATGGCGATCTGGGGGCTGAGTGAACGATTGATGGGTCGCTATCGTTGAACGCGTGAGCGGCCCCAGACTGACAAGCATGAACGAGGAGCACATATGACCGAGACACTCGACCTGATCGTCATCGGCGCCGGCATGGCCGGGATCAATGCCGCGAAAAAATGCAGCCAGGCGGGTTGGTCCGTCGCCATCGTCGACGAGCTACCTTATGGCGGCACCTGCGCACTCCGTGGCTGCGACCCGAAGAAGATGCTGCGCGCCGGCGCCGAGGCGGTGGAGGCCGTGCGGCTGCTCGAAGGCAAGGGCGTCGCAGGAGAGACCAAGATCGATTGGCCATCGCTGATGAAGCACAAGGAGAGCTTCACCGACCCGGTGCCCGAGAGCATGGAAAGTGGGCTGACAGAGGCCGGGGTGAAAACGCTACATGGTCGCGCGCGCTTCACCGCCAAGGACCGGATCGAGATCGACGGCCAAGGCGAGATCGCCTTTCGCCGCGCACTGATTGCTACGGGCGCAAAGCCGAGGCCGCTGGAATTTTCCGGTGCCGAGCGACGGATCGACAGCACCGATTTCCTGAACCTCGCCGAACTGCCGCGCCGGATCGTCTTTGTCGGTGGCGGCTACATCTCCTTCGAATTCGCCCATATCGCTGCGCGGGCGGGAGCTGAGGTGACAATCCTCGACCGCGGCGCACGCCAGTTGAAGATGTTTGACCCCGACCTCGTAGAGATGTTGCTCGAACGGAGCCGCGAAGCCGGGATTGAGATCATGGCTGAGGCCGAAATGGAGCGGATTGGGGATACGGATGGGGCGCACCGCGTGCTCTACCGCAAGGCCGGGCAGAACCATTCCATCGAAGCCGATCTCGTCGTTCACGGTGCAGGTAGGGTGCCGGACATCGACCATCTTGACCTTGCGGCTGCCGGTATCGAAACCGAGCACGGTGGCGTGAAGGTTGCGGCTTGGCTGCAATCTCCATCGAACCCACGCATCTATGCCGCCGGAGATGCTGCCGCCTCGCCAGGAAAGCCGCTGACCCCGGTCGCCGTCTTCGAAGGTAAGATCGCCGCCTCCAACATGCTGAAGGACAAGCGGACTGAACCCGACTACACCGGAGTGCCGAGCGTGGTGTTCACCATACCCGAGCTGGCGCGGGTCGGCCTGCTTGAGGAAGAGGCGCGAGAGTTGGGTGATGTGGAGGTGAGCTTCACCGACACGTCGGGCTGGTTCTCGCAGAAGCGCATCGGTGAAACACATGCCGGTGCGAAGATCATCACCGGCAAGGATGGCAAGATCCTCGGAGCCCACATGTTCGGCCCGGAGTATGCCGAGCTGATCAACGTCTTCTCGCTGGCGATCAAGCTGGGGCTGACGGCGGCGCAGGTGAAAGCGATGCCCGCCGCCTACCCGACGGGGGCGTCCGACATCGGGTCAATGTTCTAAAAGTGCAGCGGCGTTCCGTTGCGCGCTCCCACTTGTTAGTAACACCCCGGAACCAGACCTTCCCGGCTTCATATGCGAAGGGCCGCTACGGGCCCGATCACGACAAGCACGCCCATGCTGCCACTGCGAAGCCTCCTACGACCAACGCGGTCAGTTTGGGCTCTCTGCGGACCTCAGATGCGCCGCAGTAAGTCATGCTATGATGATCCGTCAACGTCGGGTTGTCGATGTGGAGGGCGTGGCGGATCGGAGGATCAGTCATGCAAACACCGAACTTACCTGCCATTCGCGCCCATCGCCCTGCTTGGAACAAGGGACGCATCGTGGGCCAGAAGCGGCCTCTGAAACCCAAGCAAGTTTGGGCCATCAGGGTTCGGCTTGAACTGGCCGAGAACCATCGCGACTTGGCGCTCTTCAACTTGGCTATCGATAGCAAGCTGCGCGGGTGTGATTTGGTCAAACTGAAGGTCGTAGATGTCATGGCTTCCGGCCTGATCAAGGAACGTGCCTCGGTCTTGCAAAGCAAGACGCAAAAACCAGTGCAGTTTGAAATTTCGGATGGCACCCGAGCATCATTGCAAAATTGGATGCAAGACCCCTCGATGATCGGATCAGAATATCTATGGCCTGGGCGTTTCCACGAACGGCTTCATATCTCGACCCGGCAATATGCACGCATTGTCAGGAATTGGGTGATCTCGATCGGGCTGGAGGCGAGCGCATACGGCACCCATTCTATGCGCCGCACCAAAGTCACCCAGATCTACAAGAAGACCGGCAACCTGCGCGCAGTTCAACTCTTGCTGGGCCATACCAAGATGGATAGCACGGTAAGATATTTGGGCGTCGAGCTTGAAGACGCACTTGCTATCGCCGAAGCCATTGAAATCTGAGACTACGGGCCGTCTTCATGGAACGGGCCCAGACCAGACCTTCGTCAGGGAGGTTTTCGCTGCGTCGCAACTTACCCGAAGGTGCCATTCATGTCGGTGCTGTTGACCCGACCAGGATTGCCTCTCATGTCTCGTCAAGACATGGCGTGAACATCCTCAGCAGCGAAGTCGATGAGGGTTCGTATCTTTCGAGGTAAGGTCCGACCTTCGAGATAAACGACGGTAACCGGTCCCCCATCCATGTCGAAATCCTCGAGCAATGGAACGAGGCGGCCAGTGTCCAGCATGTCGGCGGTCGCGAACCGCGGCGCATAGGCGATCCCCATGCCGGCCGAGGCCAACTCGATTGCCGCCCGGGCCGAGTTGACATGGAACCGGCCCCGCACTTGGGCGACGATCGCGGTGCCGTCCTTGCTAAACGTCCACCGATGCGGTTGGCGCCGGTTGGTATCGACAATGCAGGCGTGCTGAGAGAGATCATCCGGTGTTCTCGGTGCCCCGTGCTCATTCACGTAGTTTGGATGCGCAACCAGTGAGCTGTGAAACGTGCCGAGCTTGCGCGTCTTGAGTGACAGCGTCTCCGACACACCCATCCGGAACGCCAGATCGATGCCGTCGGCGGCCAAGTCGACGTAGCGATCGTCCAACCTGAGGTCGAAAGTCAGATCCGGGTGCGCTTCGGCGAACCGGGCCAACATGCCGGCCACGTAGACTTCGCCGAAGGTCACAGGCGCCGAGACCCGGATGATCCCGCTCAGGCCGCGCGACCCCTCTGACACAGACCCCAGCAGAGCATCGAGCTCATCGAGGACGGCTGGCGCCCGCGCGAGGAGATCCTCACCGGCTGGCGTCAGCCCCACCTTCCGGGTCGTTCTCTGGAGCAGCCGCGCGCCGAGGCGCGCCTCCAGTTCGGCCACGTATTTCGAGGTCAGGCGGTTCGAGACCCCCAGTTGCTCGGCCCCTGCGGTGAAGGAGCCGGTCCGTGCGGTGGCCACGAAAGCCTTGAGTTCGTCGACAATATCCATGAGCGCCCTTTTGAGAATAAATTCGCGATAGTCATTCCATAACATCGTCATTTTATGGAATATGGGAAAGCCTTACTTTCGCTTTAGTGATCAACAGGCCGCCGCAGGGCGGCAAAGCGAAGGAGAATGCCATGCGTATCGCAGTTATCGGCAACGGAAATGTCGGCTCAGGGCTCTCGCGGATTCTGGGCGAGGCCGGCCACGAGGTGACAACCATCGGCCGCAACGACGATCTCTCTACCGCCGTCGCCAAGGCGGAGGTGGTAGTCGTCGCCACGCCCTACGGGGCCATCGCGGATCTTGCCGGCAAGGCCGACTTCAGCGGCAAGACCGTCATCGACGTCTCGAACCCGGTGACCGAGGACTTCTCCGGCCTTCAAGTCGGGCACAAGACCTCGGCGGCCGAAGAGATCGCCTCCAGGCTGTCCGGCGCGACGGTGGTGAAGGCGTTCAACACGGTCTTCGCCCAGCACTACGGCACGGGCCTCAAGGTCAATGGCCAGCCCATCCAGACCTTCGTCGCTGGCGATGACGAGGCCGCGCGCGAGACGGTCAAGGCGCTGGCCGCCGAGATCGGCCTCGAGCCGGTCGATGCCGGCCCGCTCGCCAACGCCCGCTACCTCGAGCCCATCGGCTTCCTCAACATCCAGTTCGGCTACGTCTTCGGTCACGGCACCGGGATCGCGCCGCGCTGGCAGTTTTCCTGACATCCCCAACCCCACGGAGCATCTGACATGACCACGCAGACCCATACCGACTACGCCGCCGCCGCCCTTCGCATCTCGACCGGCGTCCTGTTCCTCGCCCATGGCTGGATGAAGGTGAGCGCCTTTACCATCCCCGGCACCGTCGCCTTCTTCGAAGGCCTCGGCCTGCCCGGCGTGCTCGCCTACTTCACGATCTTCGCAGAGCTGGCGGGCGGTATCGCCCTGATCCTCGGTCTCGGCACACGCCTCGTCTCGATCGCGCTGATCCCCGTCCTCCTGGGCGCGACATGGGCGCATTCCGGTTTCGGCTGGAGCTTCTCGAACGAAGGCGGCGGCTGGGAATACCCGCTGTTCTGGGCGGTGGTGCAAGGCGTCGTCGCCGTCCTGGGACGCGGAGCCTTCGCGCTGCGCGTGCCGCAGCTCGACCAACGCCTCGGCCAGTTCGCCTGACCTCCCTTGCTGGCCGCGGGTCATCTCCCGCGGCCGCACTCTTTCACAAGGAGACCTGCAATGACCACCGTCGACCACTTCTTCGGCATGACGACCGCGCCGATGCGTATCGGGGCGGTCCGGCTCAAGGTGCGGGACCTCGATGCGGTCTCCACTTTCTACCAGATGGCGCTGGGGCTCAGCCCGGTCGCGACCAGCGAGCATCGCGTCACCCTCGGCACCGGCGACACGCCGTTTCTGGAGCTTCAGGGCGACCCAGGCCTTTCCCCACTCGACCCGCGGCAGGCCGGGCT
Organism: Maritimibacter sp. UBA3975; assembly: GCF_002384975.1. Classification (NCBI taxonomy): domain Bacteria; kingdom Pseudomonadati; phylum Pseudomonadota; class Alphaproteobacteria; order Rhodobacterales; family Roseobacteraceae; genus Maritimibacter; species Maritimibacter sp. UBA3975. The sequence continues at coordinate 1,966 of NZ_DGCP01000015.1, read as the reverse complement.
CTTTCATACCGCCTTCCTGATGCCGACCCGATCCGACCTGGCCCGCTGGGTCGCTCACATCGCCGAGGCGGGTGTGCCGCTTCACGGTGCCTCGGATCATATCGTCAGCGAGGCGCTCTATCTCGCCGATCCCGAGGGCAACGGCATCGAGGTCTATACGGACCGCCCGGTCTCGGCCTGGCACGGCGAGGGCGGCGAGATCCGGATGAGCACCGACCCGCTGGATCTCCAGGGTCTGCTGCAAAGCGCCGCAGGCACCGAATGGTCGGGTTTCCCCGAGAACGGCAGCATCGGCCATGTCCACCTTCAGGTGGGCGACACGGGCGAAGCCGACCGCTTCTACCGCGACGTGCTCGGCCTCGATATCGCGGCGCGCTATCCTGGGGCCAGCTTCTACGGCAGCGGCGGCTACCACCACCAGCTTGCCGGCAATATCTGGAACAGCCGCCGGGCCAGCAAACGCCCCGAGGGTATGGCAGGTCTCGATGCCATCGAGATTGTTGTCCGTGATGCGGCGGACATTGCCTCCATCGCTGGCCGGGTTGAAAGCGCCGGGCTTGAAAGCATCAAGAATGCCAACGGCCTGACCGTTCGCGATCCCTGGGGCACCGCAATCACGCTCAAGAATTAAGGAGACGATCATGCTTCGAGACGGGAAATGGGTTGCCGACTGGCAGCCGGTCCAGGCCAAGGACGACAAGGGTGGCTTCGTCCGCCAGACCTCCAGCTTCCGCCACTGGGTGACGCCTGACGGGAGCGCCGGGCCGACCGGCGAGGGCGGCTTCAAGGCCGAGGCGGGCCGCTACCACCTCTATGTCGCGCTGATCTGCCCCTGGGCGTCGCGGACGCTGATCGCCCGAAAGCTGAAGGGGTTGGAGGACGTGATCTCGGTCTCGGTCGTCGAACCGGATCTCTCCGACCAGGGCTGGCACTTCGGCGATCCGACCGAGGCCGAGGGCGCGTCCTACATGCACGAAATCTACACCCGGGCCGACCCGACGATCTCGGGCCGGGCCACGGTGCCGGTGCTCTGGGACAAGAAGCGCGGGACCATCGTGAACAACGAGTCCGCCGACATTCTGCGGATGCTGAACTCCGGTTTCGGAGATCTGGCCGACCATAGCATCGATCTCTATCCGGCGGACCTCCGCGAGGACATCGAGGCGCTCAACGACCGCATCTATCCGAGCTTGAACAATGGCGTTTACCGCGCGGGCTTCGCCACCACGCAGGTCGCCTACGAGGAAGCATTCTGCGAGGTTTTCGCAATGCTCGATGAACTCGAGGAGCGCCTCGGCGACGGTCGCGGGTTCCTTTTGGGAGGTCGCTTCACCGAGGCCGATGTGCGACTCTTCGTGACGCTGGTGCGCTTCGACGTGGCTTATCACGGCCTCTTCAAGTGTAACCTGCGCCGCATCGCGGACTACCCTGCCCTAAGCCGCTACCAGGCCCGTATCCTCGCTATCCCCGGGGTGCGCGATACGGTCAGCATTGACCACATCAAGCGCGGCTACTACTCGATCAAGGCGCTGAACCCCACCGGCATCGTGCCTGTCGGGCCGGAATGTTCCCTGGGCTGAGGGCCTCGGTCGGCCATCCGGATCAGGCCCCCTGGCGCGCGCGGGGGGGCGCCAGCTCCGCCGCGCCGGACATTGATCACTCGAATCGCGAAGGCCGCAATGAGACCGGCGACGGCAATCCAGGAATGTCCGCTATTAGATCACCGACGTCGCCGTATCGCACTTGCAGCAAAGGTCAGCTCTCCGCCCTTCGCAGCTATTAGTATGGCGTGAGAACCTGAGCGACCCTACACATGACGACAATTCGGTTAGGTTGCTCTCCGCTCCCATGCGAATTACCAAAGTCGGATAGTGCGCTCTGGCGCTTTTCGGATCATATTTGTTCAAACTTTCAAATAGCGCATACGAGTCTAACAGATGACCTGAAGTGGTCCCACCTTTTCGGA
>NZ_DGCP01000010.1:44679-44996 GCF_002384975.1 Maritimibacter sp. UBA3975 | reverse complement strand
TCCATCAGGATGAAGTTGGCGATCCAGACGGGCAGTTCCCACGACGGGTCCAGCGGGTGTTTCACGCGCAGGCCGGTGTCGTAGCCCAGCTTTTCCGCCGTTTCGATGGCCTCGGCGGTGGTGCCACCCTTGCGCGCGGTGGCACAGAAGTCGGCCACTTTCGGGTCGGCCGCTTCCAGTTCTTTCGCAAGCGGGTGATCGGGGGAGATACCCACGAAGCTCGCGCCCATGAGCGTGTCGGGGCGGGTCGTATAGACCTCGATCGCCGCGCCGCCGTCGGTGCGCTCGAACGCGAAACGCAGGCCCTGGCTCTTGCC
>NZ_DGCP01000010.1:27946-44537 GCF_002384975.1 Maritimibacter sp. UBA3975 | reverse complement strand
TTGCCGATCCAGTTGGCCTGCATCAGGCGGACCTTTTCGGGCCAGTCCTTGAGGGTGTCGATTGCCTCAAGCAGTTCTTCGGAAAAATCGCTGATCTTGAAGAACCATTGGGTCAGCTCGCGCCGCTCGACCTCGGCCCCCGAGCGCCAGCCTTTGCCGTCTATCACCTGCTCGTTCGCCAGAACGGTCATGTCGACTGGATCCCAGTTCACCACGGCGTTCTTGCGGTAGACGAGGTCTTCTTCGAGGAAGTCGATGAACAGCGCCTGTTGCTGGCCGTAGTATTCCGGGTCGCAGGTGGCGAATTCGCGGGTCCAGTCGAGCGACCAGCCCATCGGTTTCATCTGCGATTTCATCTCGGCGATGTTGTCGTAGGTCCAGTCCTTCGGATGGCCGCCGGTCGCCATCGCGGCGTTCTCAGCCGGCATCCCGAAGGCGTCCCAGCCCATCGGGTGCAGGACGGAAAAGCCGGACGCCAGTTTGTAGCGCGCGACCACGTCGCCCATCGTGTAGTTGCGCACATGCCCGATGTGGATGCGGCCCGAGGGATAGGGAAACATCTCGAGCACATAGAACTTGGGTTTGTTCGGATCGCGGGTCGCGGCGAAGGTGCCGGCCTCGTCCCAGGCGGTTTGCCATTTCGGCTCGATGGTCGATGCGTCGTAGCGGGACATGGATTGGTCCTTCGGAAATGAAAACGCCGGGCTGTTGCCCGGCGTTTGAATAGTGGGATGTGGACCGGGGGTCCAGCCGGTTACAGGTTGTAGTCCTGAATGCGAAGCTGACGGGCCCGGCCGAGGATCGCATCCTCGATCGCGTGCTGAGTCGCGGTCGACACGGCGCGGCCCCCGCGGGTCTGGAGCGCGACGTTCAGGCTGCGGGCATCCAGCGCGGGATCGGAGACGTGGACAGTGGCGCGGTAGGCCTGGCCACCCCCCGGCGGGACGCCGTAACCAAAGACGATGACGCCGGTGAAGGGATCGACCGTCTGCACGGGCAGGAAGGACAGCACGTCGAGCGAGGCATTCCAGAGGTAGGAGTTCACCTCGACGGTGGTGTTGGGATTGTCGCGATCGGCGAAGAGATCCCAGATCGTCGAGCGTTCCTGCGGTCGGCGGGCGCGGTCCGGGCGGGCGACCACGGTGCCGTCTGCCGTCTGAACCGTCTGCGTCGATCCGCCGAAGAGGTTGCCCAACCCGCCGGAACAGCCGGTCAGCGCCACGAGTCCGGCAAGGATAGCTGCCTTCACGGTGAAACGCCCGTATGTCATGTAAATGCCCCGATCCAGTGGTTTGCTCCTACCTACCCAAGCGAAAAAGCGCGGGCAAGCGTTTTCCCGGACCACCTGTAGCGCCCGGGCGCCGCGCGCGTTCTATATATACGGCTATCCTGCAGTGTCCGCCGGGCCTTGCAGGACAGGGCCGAAAGCGACTGTGGCAACTCTGCACCATCCGGGGGCACATTCTTTTGGCGCCGTCTGCATCGCTTGCATCAGAACCGGGAAAGAGCGAGGAAACAGCATACTCAATTCGGATTCCCCTGAATTGAGGTGCACCTTTAGATAAACGAGGGAAACGAAATGAAAAAGATTCTCCTTGCTTCGACGGTACTGGTGGGCACCACCGGTTTCGCCGCTGCAGATGTGTCGTTCACCGGCCGCGCTTACGCTGGTCTCGGCTACAACATCACCACTGCTGTTCTCTACCCGGAAATCTCGGCGCTCTTCACCGCCGGCATGATGACCACCACGGACCAAGGCCTCGAAGCCGGCGCCTCCGTGACGGTTCTGGCCGCTGGTCAGTCCATGCAGAAAGATCCGTCGGACGCTCAGTTCGGTGCCAACGACTGGCCGCCGGCGGCTGGTGTTGTGCTCGGCGCCAACGTCTACCTGTCCGGTTCCTGGGGCAAAGTCGCGATCGCTTACGACACGAACGCTGACGGCGACGCCACGACCCCCGGTGACCAAGACATCACCGTGACCTACACGAACACCTGGGGCAACTTCGGCCTCGAAGCCTACGGCGTTCTCGTCGCTCCGGGCTCGACTGCCACGACTGCTGGCGATGTCGGCGTGAAAGGCACCTACTCCTTCGGCGATTATTCGGTCTGGGCGTCTGTCGCTCGTGACGCGAACGACGCCGACGGTAACGTCATCGACGTGGCCGCTGGTGCGTCCGCTTCCATCGGTGGCTTCACCGGCGCTGTCAAAGCGACCTTCGACATCGGCACCGGCGTCTACTACCGTGCCGACCTCGGCTACGCGACCGGCCCCTACGCCGTGTCCGCCTTCGTCGAGTCCGACGCTGTTGGCTTCGGTGGCCTCGACTACGGTGCGAAAGCCTCCTACGACCTCGGCGGCGGTGTTGGCCTCGAGGCCGGCGTTGCTCGCGACTTCACCACGGCTTCGACCGCGGTGTGGGCTGGCGTGTCCATGGCATTCTGATCCAACCGGATTTGAATGGGAAAGAGCGGGCCTTGTGCCCGCTCTTTTCTTTTTGGGCCTCTCGTGATTTGTCACTGAGCAAATCCGGACGAAACGAGAGGAACCCGCGACATGTCCTTGTCCGACATTCTCCAGACCATTCGTGACGAAGAGGCCCGCGTGGGCCGGGACGTGGGCGCGACCCGCCTGATCGCCGTGTCCAAGGTCCAGCCGCTCGAAAGGGTCGTTGCCGTGCTGGAAGAGGGTCACCGGCTGTTCGGAGAAAACAAGGTGCAGGAAGCGGCCGGCAAGTGGCCGGACCTCCGCGCGCGGTACGAGGGGGTGCAGCTTCACCTGATCGGCCCGCTCCAGACAAACAAGGCACGGCAGGCGATGGAGCTGTTTGACGCCATCGAGACCGTGGATCGCCCGAAGCTCGCCCGGACCATTGCGCGGCTTGCGGATGAGCTGGGACAGTGTCCCAAACTGTTCGTCCAGGTGAATACGGGCGAGGAAGACCAGAAGGCGGGGGTGCTGCCGACCGAGGCGGATGCGTTCATCGCGGAGTGTCGGGACCTTGGCCTGACCATCGACGGGCTCATGTGTATTCCGCCGGTCGACGAAGAGCCGTCGCTCCACTTCGCGCTGCTGGCCAGAATCGCCAAGCGCAACGGGATCGACGAGCTGTCGATGGGCATGTCCGGCGATTACGAGAAAGCCGTGGCGCAAGGCGCGACCTATGTGCGCGTCGGCTCGGCCATTTTCGGGGAACGAGTCTACGGCTGACGCTCTTCGAGGCCGGTGCCCTCTCATCGCGAGGAGAGGCTGTCAGGCCTTGACGAGCACCCGTGAGCGCGGGGTCCAACGCTCCAGTATCCAGCGCAGGTGATCGGGCCGGAAGGCAAGGCAGCCGGCCGTCGGTTTGCGCGGGCCACGCCAGCAGTGGATGAAGATCGCCGAGCCGTCGCCGGGCGTCGCATCGGGCCAGTTCCAATCGGTGACGATGAACACATCGTACAGCCCGTCCGCGCGGGCCAGACGCTCATGCGAAGCGCCGAAGGGCGCGTGGACCGGGTGGTTGTAGGCCGGATGCTCCGCGTCGTCGCACCACAGGTCCCGTGGCCCCGTCGCGCCGATGGGGAACGGGGCGGCGGGCGGCCGGACCCGGTCGGCGCGGTAGCCACCGCCCATCAGGTGCCAGACGCCCGCCGGCGTGGCCCCGTCGCCTTCGCGTTTATGGGTGGTGATGCCGCCGCGCCCGATGGCGACCGGAAAGCGCCGCCCGGCGAAGCGTGCGCCCCAGCGGGTCACGACCATGTCCGCGCGGCGGGGGATCACAGCAGGTGGCCCGACTTCGCGGCCTTGGTGTCGAGATAGGCGGTGTTGTGCGCCCCGCGCCCGACCTGAAGCGGCACCCGCTCGGTCACGGCGATCCCGTTCGCCTCCATCATCGCGACCTTGGCCGGGTTGTTCGTCATCAGCCGGACCGAGGAAAAGCCAAGGCGCGAGAGGATCTCGGACCCGAGCCGGAAGTCGCGCTCGTCATCCTCAAACCCCAGCCGGTGATTGGCCTCGACCGTGTCGAAGCCCTGATCCTGAAGCGAATAGGCGCGCATCTTGTTGGCCAGCCCGATTCCGCGCCCTTCCTGGTTGAGATACAGCAGCACCCCGGTCCCGTTCTCGCCCATCGCGGCGAGGGCCGCGCGCAGTTGCGGGCCGCAATCGCATTTGAGGCTGCCGAGCAGGTCGCCGGTGAAACAGGCGGAGTGCAGGCGCGCCAGCACCGGCTGATCGCGGTCGGGGCGGCCGATTTCCACCGCGTAGTGCTCCTCCCCCCCGTCCTCGGGGCGAAAGATGTGCAGCCGCCCGGCCTCGGACACCTCGAGCGGCACGCGGGCCGAGACGACCTCCTCCAGCGCCGTGACCGGCGGGTCGTCGGGCCGGTCGGTGAGGTCGAGCCGGGTGAGGCCGTGGGTGACGGCCAGCGTTGCGGCATCCGGCACATCCACAACGAGCGCGGCAGGCAGAAGCATCGCGGATTTGGCGAGCGCGATGGCGGCGCGGGCGATGCGTTCGTCCCCGCCCCGCTCCGTCGAAAGCGGGCCCTTCATCGGCTTCATCAGGTCGTCCTTGGGGTCGGCCACGCCAAGCACCCAGGTCACGCCCTCGCCCTCAGGCAGATGCACGCGGGCGACGTGGTCGGAATAGGCACGCGCCTTGAGCGTATCGGCCCGGCGCGGTGTGATCGCGAGGACGGGCTGGCCGAAGCCGCGCAGGTCCGCGAGCCGGTCTGCCGACACCGTCTCGGCCGCCGCGACAAGCCCGGCGTGCCCGTCGATTTCCACGATCACGGGCAGCCCCATACGCAGGTCTGCGCGGGCGCGGGCGGTCAGTTCGGTGCGGGTCGGTTGCAGCGTCATCTCGGTCCTTCCGTCGCCCTCAATAGGTCTGGCCCACGGAAAAGTGAAACATTTCCAGTGATCCCGACACGAGCGCGTGAACGTAATGCCACAAACGTTGCCGGACCCGTGACGAGACCCGAGGTCTGGGAAAATGACACGGAGGAACCACCATGGCGACCCAGAAAAACATCCTGCTCGTTGACGACGACGAGGACCTGCGCGAGGCACTGGCCGAGCAACTGGTCATGACAGAAGACTTCGACGTGTTCGAGGCCGCCAACGGCGCCGACGCGATGCAGAAGGCCAAGGAACAGATCCACGACCTCGTGATTCTCGACGTCGGCCTGCCCGACACGGATGGGCGCGAGCTGTGCAAGCTTCTGCGCAAGCAGGGGGTGAAGTGCCCGATCCTGATGCTCACGGGCCATGACAGCGACGCGGACACGATCCTCGGCCTCGACGCGGGGGCCAATGATTATGTGACCAAGCCGTTCAAGTTCCCCGTCCTGCTCGCCCGTATTCGCGCCCAGTTGCGCCAGCACGAGCAATCCGAAGACGCGGTGTTCCAGCTTGGGCCGTACACGTTCAAGCCCGCGATGAAGATGCTGATGACCGAGGACGACCGGAAGATCCGGTTGACCGAGAAAGAGACCAACATCCTTAAATTCCTCTACCGGAGTCAGGAAGGCGTGGTCGCGCGCGACGTCCTTTTGCATGAGGTCTGGGGCTACAACGCCGGCGTCACGACCCATACGCTTGAGACCCACATCTATCGCCTGCGCCAGAAGATCGAGCCCGATCCGGGCAATGCGCGCCTGCTGGTGACTGAATCCGGCGGTTACCGGCTTGTGGCGTGACCGCAACAGGGGTGGAAACCTGCCTTATTGCCGCCTGCTTTCGGAAGTAAACTGGAAGTCAACATGGTATTGTTTCTTATAAGGCGACAATACGAGTGATCCCCTCGCCGTGTCGGGGCAATGGCACGGCATCCTCCCTGTTGGACTGACCCGGCCACGCGCCGGGTCTTTTTTTTCGGGGTCGCGTTTGTGCAGCGGCTGTTTGCGCGCACAGATATTGGGCGTCACCCGGATTCTTCATGATAAATCGCCCCGCGCGCGTTGAGCGAACCCCGTGCTTTTGGCCTCCTGTCCGGGCCGACCGCGCGAGGGGACATGGAGCTACGGTTCTTCGAAATATACCGCAATCCGGAGTATCTCTGGCTGCTGGCCGAGGGTGTCGGGATGTCTGCGGGGCTGACGCTTGCCGGTGCGACGCTCGGTTTCATGCTCGCCGTGGGGCTGGCGCTGTCGCGTTTTGAGCGTGTTCCGGTGCTCAGATGGGTCGCCGCGGCCTGGGTCGATTTCATCCGCAACACGCCGCTGATCGTCCAGCTGTTCTTCGTGGCTTTCGGCCTGCCGCTGTTGCTGGGCTATGTCTGGCCGTTCTGGGCCCATGCCGTGCTTGCGCTGACCATCAACTTCTCGGCCTATTTCGCCGAGATCCTGCGCGCCGGGTTCCAGACCGTCGATCAGGGGCAGAAGGAGGCCGCGCAGGCCCTGGGCGTCGGGCGGTTCACGCGGTTCGTCCGGATCGTTCTGCCGCAGTCCATCGCGCAGATGTTCGCCTCGCTCAATTCGCAATTCATCTTCCTGTTCCTGACCACCGGCGTCATCTCCGAGATCGGGGTGCGGGATCTGACCTTCGCGGGCCTCTACATCGACAGCCGGACGTTCCGGTCGTTCGAGGTCTATATCTCGCTCACCGTGCTCTACATCCTGCTATCGCTGGCGTTCAAAGCGCTGATGCAGGTGATCGAGGTGCGGGCGTTCCGGTGGAAGACCGCGCGATGAAAGAGGCGTTCATCACCATCCTCGGCAAGCCCGAGGGGATCATCCTGTTCCAGCTGGTCGAGGCGACGCAGTTCACGATCTACCTGTCCCTGATCGCCTTTCTCGGGGGCGGGATCGTCGGCGGGATTATCACGCTGATGCGGATCATGCCCTCAAAGGCCGCCAAGCGGTTCGCGGTGAGCTATATCTGGCTGTTCCAGTCCACCCCGCTTCTGATGATGCTGTTCCTGACCGGGCTGGGCGTGCCGCGTCTGCTCGACATCGACGTGAACCCTTGGACCGCCGCGGTCGTGTCGCTCATCATCTATTCCTCGGCTTACCTGTCGGACGTCTGGCGCGGGGCGGTCGAATCGATCCCCGAGGGACAGTGGGAAGGGGCCGAGGCGCTGGGGCTGCGGTTCGTGCCCACCCTTCGCCTCGTCATCATTCCGCAGGCCGTGCGCATCGCGCTGGCCCCGACGGTCGGCTTCATGGTGCAGATCATCAAGGGCACCTCGCTGGCCTATATCATCGGCTTTCACGACCTCATGGCCATCGGCAAGCGCTGGGCCAACGCCCCGGTCGACGGGTCCGAGCCGTTCATCATCTTCCCCATCATGGCGCTGATCTACTTCGTGCTCTGCTATCCGCTGACCCTGTGGTCGCGGCATCTCGAAAAGCGATTGGGAACCGTAAAGGACGAAAAGGCACCGCTTCCGGTCGCCGCCTGAGTCAATCAACAGAGGAGACAGACATGATTGCGAAAACCATCAAGACGCTCGTGGCCGCCGCCGCGCTTGCGCTGCCGTTCACGGCGCCCGCCAAGGCCGAGCTGACGGACATTCTGGAGGCCGGCGTGGTGAAGATCGCCGTTCCGGAGAGCTTTCCCCCCTTCGGCTCGCTCGGAGAAGAGGGCGAGCATGTGGGTTACGACGTGGATGTGGCGAAGCTGATCGCCGACAACCTGGGCGTGGAACTGGAGCTTGTGCCGGTCGTGTCCAAGCAGCGCATCCCGTTTCTGGAGACGGACCGCGTGGACCTTGTGATTTCCGTCATGGGCGCAAACCCGGACCGGGCCAAGTCGATCTGGTTCTCGGCGGCGTATGCGCCGTTCTTCTCGGGCGCCTTCGCGCCGGCAGAGATGGAGATCAGCGCGCCCGAGGACCTGTCGGGCATGAAGGTCGGCCTGACAGGCGGCACGCTCGAGGATCTCGAACTGACCTCGATCGCGCCCGATGACGTCGAGATCGTGCGCTTCGGCGACAATGCCGCCACCCTGTCGGCGTTCCAGTCGGGTCAGGTGGATGTGCTCGTTTCGGGGAACACGGCGGCCGCGGAGATTTCCGAGAAGAATCCGGAGATGATGCTGGAAACCAAGTTCATCCTGAAGGAAAGCCCCGCGTTCATCGGCGTGAAGAAGGGCAACTACGATCTGCTCCAGTGGGTCAATGTCTTTATCCTGCACAAGAAGCTGGGCGGAGAGCTGGACGAGATTTCGCAGAAATGGCTGGGTCAGCCGCTGCCGGTGCTTCCGACGTTCTGAGACGAACGCGAACGACACAGGAAAGGCCCCGGTCCTCCGGGGCCTTTCGCTTTCATCAGCCGCGCGCGATGCGCCCCTCGACGGGGTCGATCGCACGGATGCGGTCGCGGTTGGCGAGCCATGCGGGGCGCGGCTCCGGCGCGGCGAAGGGTTCCACCGGGCGGTTCGTGATCGCGTTGAACACGAAGAACGCATTGGAGCGCGGGTCCGGGGTGATGTTCCCGTTCGAGCCGTGCAGCGTATTGCAGTCGAAGAAAACCACCGTGCCGGTGGGACCGGCGGCCGCGTCGAGGCCGAGGGTGTCGGCGAAGGCCCGGATCGTGTCCGGTTGCGGCACGCCCACTTCCTGCGCCTTGAGCGAGCTTTCGTGGTTGTTCTCGGGTGTCTCGCCCAGACAGGCGATGAATTCGTTCTGCGAGCCGGGAATCAACAGCAGCGGGCCGTTCAGCTTGGAGTTATCCGTCAGCAGGACCGAGGCGGACACGGCGCGCATCCGGGGCAGGCCATCTTCGGCGTGCCATGTCTCGAAGTCGGAGTGCCAGTAGAACTCCTTGCCCTTGAAGCCGGGTTTGTAGTTGAGCCGCGACTGGTGAAGATAGACACGGTCATTGAGCAGGAACTCGGCCACACCGGCGAGGCGGGTGTCGGCGGCGAGTCGCGCGAAGATCGGCGAATGCTCGTCCAGACGGAAGACCGTGCGAACGTCGTCGGAATTCGGCTCGGTCACGAAATCCGCCGGGCGCTGTGCCGGGTCGGTGTCGCGCAGACGCTGGGCAGTGTCGACCAGCACGTCGAGCTCATCCTCGGAAAACATGTCGTGGCGCACGAGGTAGCCGTTGTTGGCATAATGATCCGCTTCATCCCGAGAGATGGGCGCGGCTTCCGACCAGTCGCTCCAGAGCACGGGGTCGGTGCGCTCGGAGATCAGTTCACGATCCGGCAGACGGGTCGGGTAGGCATCCACCGCATCATAATGCTGGAGGGCTTTGGTTGAGATGTTCATGGTTTCTATCCTTTTCGAATTCTCGTTCTAGAAGTCTAGATCCCGCCGGGCGGGCATGCCGGAGCAACGCGGGGTTTTACGCGGCTGTTCCAAGCGGCCGGAACTTGTAATGTTCGCGGGTGGAACTGCTCCGGGCCCCCGGATAGGGTGCCCGCAGAATCTCTACGGGAGTGGTTATGTCCTTCACACTTGCGACCTGGAATATCAACAGCGTGCGGTTGCGCGCGGACCTCGTCTCGCGCCTGTTGGCGGAGGAGGAACCGGACGTCCTGTGCCTTCAGGAGTGCAAATCGCCGGTCGAGAAGATCCCCCACGATATCTTCAAGGCGCGGGGCTATGATCACATGATCGCGCGCGGACAGAAGGGCTACAACGGGGTCGCGATCCTGTCGAAACTGCCGCTCACCGACGCGGGGGACAAGGATTTCGCAGCGCTGGGCCATGCCCGCCATGTCGCGGCGACGCTGGAGAACGGGGTGACGATCCATAACTTCTATGTCCCCGCCGGCGGCGACAAGCCGGACCGCGAGGTGAACGAGAAGTTCGGCCAGAAGCTCGACTACCTCACCGAGATGCGCGACTGGTTCCACGGCGAACGCCCTGAAAAGGCGATCCTCGTCGGCGATCTCAACATCGCCCCGCGCGAGGATGACGTGTGGAATCACAAGCAACTGCTGAAGATCGTGAGCCATACGCCCGTCGAGGTCGATCACCTCGGCGCGGTGCAGGACGCGGGCAAGTGGGTCGACATCACGCGGCAGGACATCCCCGAAGGAAACCTTTATTCCTGGTGGTCCTATCGCTCGCCCGACTGGGACGCGGCTGACAAGGGCCGCAGGCTCGACCATATCTGGGCGACGCCCGACATTTCCAACGCCGCCCACGGCAGCCGCATCCTGCGCGACGTGCGCGGGTGGGAGAAACCGTCGGACCACGCGCCGGTGCTGGCGACATTCGACCTGTAGCGCCGCGATGACGCAGCGCTTCGGGCTTGGAGCGGACGACATGCGCGCCCATATTGGGCGCAAGACGGACAAAAGGAGCCTGACATGCTGGAACTGGGTCAGACGAGTGGTGGCGCGCCCGCGGGCGGCCATGTGAAAGAGATTACCGAGGCCGATTTCATGGTCGAGGTCGTCGAAGCCTCCAAGGAGGTGCCGGTCATCGTCGATTTCTGGGCGCCGTGGTGCGGGCCCTGCAAGACGCTTGGCCCCGCGCTCGAAGAGGCCGTGAACGCGCTGGGCGGCAAGGTGAAGATGGTAAAGGTCAACGTGGACGAGAACCAGCAGATCGCCGCGCAGATGCGGGTGCAGTCGATCCCGACCGTCTATGCCTTTGCCGACGGCCAGCCCATTGACGGGTTCCAGGGGGCGCTCGCGCCCAGCGAAGTGAAGCAGTTCGTCGAAAAGATCGCAGCCTCCGGCCCCGAAGGCGACGGGGGCCTCGCCGATGCGGTCGCCGCTGCCGAGGAAATGCTGGAAACCGGCGCGGTCGACGACGCCATGCAGACCTTCGCCGCGATCATCGAGGCGGATCAGAAGATGGCCGTGGCCTATGCCGGGCTCGCCCGCTGCCACGTCGCCAAGGGCGATATCGAGGGGGCCGAGGCAGTCCTGAACGGTGTCCCGGCCGAGATCTCGGAAGCGCCCGAGATCGAGGCGGTTCATGCCCAGATCGAACTCGCCCGGCAGGCCGAAGCGGCGGGTCCCGTGGACGAACTCAAGGCCAAGGTCGACGCGAATGCCGACGACCATCAGGCGCGCTTCGACCTCGCTCAAGCGCTCTATGCCTCGGGTCAGACCGAGGCGGCGGTGGCCGAACTGCTCGAACTGTTCCGGCGTGACCGGGAGTGGAACGACGCGGCCGCGAAACAGCAGCTCTTTACCATCTTCGAGGCGCTCCCGCCCAATGATCCGGTGGCGCTGTCGGGTCGCCGCAAGCTCAGCTCGATGATCCTCGTCTGAGATGATCCCGCGCACCGATTTGCCGGAGGTCCTGCCGCTCTTTCCCCTGCCGGGGGCGCTTCTGCTCCCGCGCGGGCGGCTGCCGCTCAACATCTTCGAGCCGCGATACCTCGCCATGTTCGACGATGCGCTGAAGACGACCGCGCGCTTGATCGGGATGATCCAGCCGGCGGTCGCGGACGGCTCGCGCCTCCACACCATCGGCTGTGCCGGGCGGATCACGTCCTTCACCGAGACGGACGATAACCGCTACATGGTGCAGCTTTCGGGCGTGAGCCGGTTCCGCCTGACCGAAGAGGTGGAGGGGTTCACCCCTTACCGGCGCGCGCAGGTGAACTGGGACAGTTTCGAACGTGACCTCGGGCGCACCGAGAAAGACCCGGGGCTCGACCGCGACCGATTCCTCGACCTGCTCGCCCGCTATTTCGACGTGGCCGACCTGCGCACCGACTGGGGCAGCATGAAGGACGCGGAGGACGAGTTGCTGATCAATTCACTCTCGATGCTCTGCCCGTTCGACCCGGAGGACAAGCAGGCGCTGCTGGAGGCGCCGTCGCTGACCACCCGGCGCGAAACGCTCGTCACCCTGATGGAATTCGCGCTGGCTTCCGGCGGCGGAGAAGGGAGCCTTCAGTGAGCGATACCGAGTATGATCGGCACATGCTCGAGGCGTTGATCTGCCCGGTGAGCCAGCGCCCTCTGGAGTTCGATCCGGAGCGGATGGAACTCGTCTCGGCCTCGGCGCGGCTCGCCTTTCCGATCCGCGACGGGATTCCGATCATGCTGGTCGACGAGGCGCGTAAGCTCGACGACTGAGGACGAGGTGCGGGGCTGACGCCCCGCGCAGGTTTTGCGCCTTCCTGCCTTCGGCAGATCGACGCGGCGGGCGAGAGGGCGCTGCCCTCTCGCGCTCTCCCGGGATATTTGGAGACCGGAAAGACCGTCAGCGGTTGCGGCTGTCGACCTCGGCCACGATCGAGAAATTGCGGTCGGAGATCGACCCGCCGCGGCGCAATTCGCCCAGAATCACGGTGGTCTGCTGGCCCGCGTCGTCCGTGATGACCCATTGGCGCAACTCGGTCGGGTTCGCTGTGAAGGTCAGCTGGATATTGCCGTATTGCGGGTTTTCCGGGTCCTGCGCCGTCACCGTGGTCGCGGTGCCGTCATAGCTCTGCCCCACAACCATGTTGTTGCGCGTGAGGTCGACGTTGCGCGCGAGGATCAGGTTCAGGGGGGTCCGTTCGAGCGGGTATTGCTCGGGCCCGGTGTTGGATTTCGCGTCGAAGATCGCCAGTTGCCCGGCGGAGGCGAGCACCAGCGTCTGCTCGGGCGGGTTGTATTCGAACCGTGCGCGCCCCGGACGCTTGATGAAGATCGTACCAGTCGAGATCGTCCCGTCGGCGTTGATCTGCGTGAACTCTGCCTGCGCGGTCGTCAGGCTGTTGAGGTAGTTGGACAGTGCGCCCAGCGACAGCTGTTGCGCCGCGGCGGGCAGGGTGGTGGCGGCCAGCGCGAGGGCGGCGGCGAGAAGGCGAATCTGTTTCATGGCTCTCATCTAGGTCTGAACTGCCGGGAATCCATCCCGGTTCCCTGCCATGTGAGCAGGACGCCGCCTGTTATGCCATAGCGGCGTCCCGATATCGCTTACTGCTCGGGCACGAGGATCTCGCGCTTGCCAACGTGGTTGGCGGGCGAGACGAGGCTTTCCTCCTCCATCTGCTCCACGAGTCGCGCAGCCTTGTTGTAGCCGATGCCGAGCTTGCGCTGGATGTAGGAGGTGGAGCACTTGCGGTCCTTGATGACGATCGCGACCGCCTGATCGTAAAGCGCATCCTCGCCGTTGGTGTTTCCGCCCGTGTTGAGGCCGAGAACGGCGTCGATGTTGTCGGCCTTTTCGTCATCCGGCCCCTCGACCACGCCGCCGATGTATTCGGGCGGGCCGTAGCTTTTGAGGTAGGTGACGATTTCCTCGACCTCTTCATCCGACACGAACGGCCCGTGAACGCGGGTGATGCGCGCGCCGCCGGCCATGTAGAGCATGTCGCCCATGCCGAGGAGCTGTTCGGCACCCTGTTCGCCGAGGATGGTCCGCGAGTCGACCTTGGATGTCACCTGGAACGAGATCCGGGTGGGGAAGTTCGCCTTGATCGTGCCGGTGATGACGTCGACCGAGGGGCGCTGCGTGGCCATGATGATGTGGATGCCGGAGGCGCGGGCCATTTGGGCGAGGCGCTGGATGCAGGCCTCGATCTCTTTCCCGGCGACCATCATAAGGTCGGCCATCTCGTCCACGACGACCACGATGAAGGGCATCTTTTCGGGCGCGAATTCTTCCGTTTCGAAGATCGGCTCACCCGTATCCTCGTCAAAGCCCGTCTGGACGGTGCGCGAGAACATCTCGCCCTTGCCGAGCGCGTCGGCCACGCGGCTGTTGTAACCGTCGATATTGCGCACGCCCATCTTGGACATCTTGCGGTAGCGTTCCTCCATCTCGCCCACGACCCATTTGAGCGCGACGACGGCCTTTTTCGGGTCGGTGACGACGGGGGAGAGGAGATGCGGGATGCCGTCGTAGACGGAGAGTTCCAGCATCTTGGGGTCGATCATGATGAGGCGGCATTCCTCGGGCGTGAGCCGGTAGAGGAGCGACAGGATCATCGTGTTGATCGCCACGGATTTACCCGAGCCGGTGGTGCCCGCGATCAGGAGGTGGGGCATCTTGGCGAGGTTGGCCACGATCGGGTCGCCGCCGATATCCTTGCCCAGCGCAAGCGGCAGTTTCTGGTTCGTATCGCCGAAGTCGCGGGCCGACAGGATTTCGCGCAGCACCACCTTTTCGCGGTTCGCGTTGGGCAGTTCGATACCGATCACGCTGCGGCCGGGCACGGTGGAGACGCGGGCGGACAGGGCCGACATGGAGCGTGCGATATCGTCGGCGAGGCCGATCACGCGGCTGGCCTTGAGGCCCGGCGCGGGCTCCAGCTCGTACATCGTGACAACGGGGCCGGGGCGGACCGAGACGATCTCGCCCTTCACGCCGTAGTCGTCGAGCACCGCTTCCAGCATCCGCGCGTTTTCTTCGAGCGCCTCGTCCGAGAGGTGGTGGCGTTCGATGTTCACCGGGTTGGTGAGGAGCGACAGCGGGGGCAGCTCATAGGTCTGCTCGGGGTCCGAGAAGGCGAGCGAGGGCTGCGCCTCGGCCATCGCGCGGCTGGAGGGCTTGTGTGCCTTGCGCGGCGGGTGCTGCACGACCTTCTTGGGTTCGGGTATCGGCGGTGCTGAATAGGCCTGCGGTTGGGCCGGGGCGGACATGTCCGGGGCCGGGGCATAGGGCTCCGGCTGCAAGTCGGCCTCGTAATCCGGTGCGAAGTCGTCCTCGGGGCCGGGGGTCCAGCCATCGACGAGGCCCGGCTCGTGCGGGCGGTCGTAGGCGCGCATGGCGGAGTCGAGGTGGAGCGGCTCCGCCTCGGCCTGGGTCATCGCGGCCTCGTCATACGGGGCTTCGACCATCGGCGCTTCGTCGATGTCCGAAAAGATGTTGCCGCCCTCCATCTCCGGCGCCTGCGGCACGGGGGCCGCACCTGCCGTGACGGGCGGTTCGGCGCGCATCACCGGCTCGGCGCGCAGAATGGTCTGCGGGCGTTGGGCGCGGGCGCGGGCGGCGGCACGGGCGATCATCTGTTCGGTCGTGGTCGGCGGCTCCTCGGCCGGGGCGACATGACCGGAGGCCGACGCGGTGCGGTTGCGCAGGGCATTGGCGATCTTGGCCGAGATGCGGTCGGGGTTGTCGTCCGTCTCCGGCACCGCGCCGTGGAACGTGTTGTCGACCAGTTCCGGCTCCGGGTCCGGCTGACGCTTCATCAGGCCGGGCATACGCGACAGAAGCCCGCCCTTGGGTTGCGGCGCAGGGGCCGGTTGCGGGGCGACTTGCGGCTGATGTTGCATTTGCGGCTGCGCCTGCGCCGGGGCCGGTTGGCGCACCGGAGGCTCCATCGGCGGCTCGGCACGGATCACGCGTTTGGCCGCCATCGGGGGCGGGGCGTCGAAGTCGCGGTCATCCTCGACCAGCGCATCGCCCTGCGGCGGGGTCCATGTGGTCTGGGCATCGCGCCTTTGGCTCTGACGCTCCTGCACGCCGCGGGCGGCGGCGCCTGCGGCACTGGCGGCGGCCCCGGCCCCGGCGCGGGCGCCGACGGCGGCACCGCGCACGCCCATGCGGGCCAGTTTCAGGATGCCGGCATAGCTCATCACCACGCCGACGATCATGAACCGCGCGATCCGGCCCAGTTCCCAGCGGGTAAAGCCGAGCGAGAAGGCCCCCACGACCAGTGCGGCGAAGCTCGCCAGCACGGCGAGGAGTTTCAGGCCGAAGGCGGCAGAGCCGGGCACCACGCCAAGGATCGCGCCCAGCACGGTATCCCCGAAGAGGCCACCGAGGCCGAAGGAATGGGTCCAGCCCGCAGAGGGCACGAGGGTGGAGGCATAGACCGAGCCGAGGGCGATGGCGATCGGGGCGAAGATGGCGCGGCCCATGAACCGCTCTTCGCCGGAATGGAACATGTGGCGCAGGCCCCAGGCGGCAAAGGCGATGGCGAAGCCCCACGCCCCGTAGCCCAGGATGATGACGAGCGGCGAGGCGATGGTCGCGCCGGTCTGTCCGAACATGTTCTGTGCCGGGCCTTCGGTGGCGGACATCCAGCCGGGATCGTCGGGCGAGTAACTGCCCAGGATCAGCGCGACGGCGAGCGCTGCCGCGACCAGCGCGAGGCCGAGAAGTTCCTTGCCCCGTCGTTCGATCATCGCCTGTGTGGCTTCGTCGAAAATCGGATCACGTTCCCTGATCTGGTATGCCATGTGTGTCCTCGTCCTCAGTCGCGGAGACAGTCGCGCATCGTTTCCAATGCGCGCTGCGTCTCTTCTTTCGTGGCGACAAGCGCCACTCTTATGAATTGGTCGCCGGGGTTGGTCCCGTTCACCTCGCGGGCGAGATAGGCGCCGGGGAGCACCCGGATGCCGGTCTCGGTCCAGAGCTTCATCGCCGCCGCCTCGCCATCCTCGACCGGAAGCCAGAGGAAGAACCCGGCCTGCGGCGGGTTGTAGAGCGGATCACCCGCGAACACCGCGTCGGCGATGGCGTATTTGTCCTGATACAGCTTGCGCGAGGCGATGACGTGGTCCTCGTCCGCCCAGACGGCAGCGGCCGCGTGTTGCAGCGGCAGCGGGAGCGGTGCCCCCGCATAGGTGCGCAACTGGCGGATGCGGGCCATGTTCTGCGGGCCTGATGCCACGAAACCCGAGCGCAGACCGGGCAGGTTGGAGCGTTTGGACAGCGAATGAAAGATCACCACACGCTCGGGGTCGGCGCCGCCGAAACTCGCGACCTCGGCCGCGCCGGGGGGCGGGGCGTCGCGGTAGATCTCGGAATAGC
>NZ_DGCP01000010.1:27265-27783 GCF_002384975.1 Maritimibacter sp. UBA3975 | reverse complement strand
GCGCCCTGCGGATTGGCGGGCGAACAGATATAGACGATGGCAGTGCGCGTCAGGATGTCGGCGGGCAGGCTCGCGTAGTCCGGCAGAAACCCGGTCTCGGCGGTCGCGGGAACGAACACCGGTTCGGCCCCCACGGTCGCGGCGGCCACGGCGTAGACCTGATAGAACGGGTTGGGCATGAGGATTACAGGCGTCTGCCCGCGCACCTTTTCGGGGCAGAGCGCGATGGCCGCGTTGAACAGCCCTTCGCGCGTGCCATTGAGCGCCATGACCTGCGTTTCGGGGTCGACGTCGATGCCGTAGCGCCGGTTGAGCCAGTCGGTAAAGGCGCCGCGCAGTTCCGGCGTGCCCTCGTTCGGGGGGTAGCGCCCGAAATCGTCGGCCGTCTCGGCGATGATGCGCGACACGAACGCGGGGCTCGCATGGCGCGGCTCACCTATGGTCATATGAACGACCTCTCCCCCCGGCGCATGTGCGTCGAGAAGGCTCCGCAAACGCGGAAACGCGTATTCTGGCAG
>NZ_DGCP01000010.1:26944-27144 GCF_002384975.1 Maritimibacter sp. UBA3975 | reverse complement strand
CGGAAACGCGTATTCTGGCAGGTTCGAAAACCGCTCGGGGAACGCCGTCATCGTTCTATATGCCTCAAAGTGCCGGGGTCTTTGACGCCCCGATTTAGATACAGGATAACGGGATTGTGCGTCCCGGTCCAGAAAAAGGCGGGAATCCGGGGAGTTATGTGGCTTTTGAGTTGAGAGCGTTTCGCCGCGGGCTGACGCCC
>NZ_DGCP01000010.1:0-26733 GCF_002384975.1 Maritimibacter sp. UBA3975 | reverse complement strand
GAGGTATTTTCGGACCGAAGAAGGGGTCAGGCCAGTGCGGCCTCGGCGGCGGCTCCGAGCCGGAGCAGCCGTTCTTCGCCCATCGGCTTGCCAAGGAACATGAGGCCCGCGCCCGGTGTGTCGGTGGGCAAGGTAAGCGAGGCGCCTTCGAGCAGGTTGCCGAACCGGGTGTTTCTGAGGGTCATCAGGTTCTCGGTGACGTAATAGTCGTCCTCGTCCAGCAGGCGCCGGGCATTCGGAGGCATGTTGGGTGTGGTGGGCAGGATGAGCGCGTCGTAGCCCGCGGCCCGGGCGCGCACGGTTTCGCGGATCGCGTCGAGGCGGCGCCAGGCGGCGACGTAGTCAGCGCCCGAGACCTTTCCCCCCGCCTCGAACCGCTCGCGGATGCGGGCGAACATGGCGTCCGGGTCCGCGCTGATCCGGTCGCCCCAGGTGCCCCAGGCTTCGGTGGTGTAAAGGACGCCCGACATGCTTTGCGCCGAGTCGAGCTCCGGGATATGAGCGCGGTCGATCTGCGCTCCGGCTTTCGACAGGCGCGAGACGGCGGTTTCGAAGGCGGCGGCAGGTGCGTCGCGGCAGTCGGCGAGGCCGTTTTCCAGCACGAGGAGGCGGGCGTTCGAGAGCGTCGCGCCGGTGAGATCGGCGGGGCGGCCACCTTCCAGCGCGGCGAGCAGGAGGCCCGCGTCTTCCACCGTCCGGCACAGCGGCCCCACCGTGTCGAACCGGGCGGCGAGGGGGACGACGCCACGCAGCGACAGCCGCCCATGCGTGGTCTTGAGGCCCACGAGATCGTTCCACGCCGAGGGCACGCGCACCGAGCCGCCGGTGTCAGACCCGATTCCGGCGGGGGCGAGGCCGTGAGCGACCGAGGCCGCCGCACCGGAGGACGAGCCGCCGGGGGCGGCCTGGGGGTCGTGGATGTTCGGCGGGGTCGCGGTGATCGGGTTGAGCCCGAGGCCCGAGAAGGCGAATTCCGACATATGCGTTTTGCCGAGGCAGACGAGCCCGCCCAACGTCGCGGTGGCGAGCACTTCGGCGTCGCGCTCGGGAACCCGGTCCCGCAAAAGGGCCGAGCCCGCCTCGGTCGCGACGCCCGCCGTGTCGAACAGATCCTTCCAGCTTACCGGCACACCGTCCAGCGGGCCCAGCCGCTGACCGGCACGGGCGCGCGCCGCCGCCGCGCCGGCTTCGGCCAATGCGCGCTCGCGGGTGAGGCGGGCGTAGATGCGGGTGCCGTCTGGATGTGCCTCGGCCGCGTCCAGATGGGCCTCGGCCAGCGCAACGGGGTCGATCCGGCCTGCGCCGATCCCCCGCCCAAGGTCCGCCGCGCTCATCCATAACCAATCGTCCGACATTCGCCTCTCCCCGCGCCGTTTCGGGGACGGTAGCGGCAGGGGGGCGCATGGACAATCCCGGCGCATCGGCGCAGAAAGACCCCATGACGACCGACACAGATATCGTGATCGTGGGCGGCGGGCTGAACGGCCCCGCCCTGGCCCTCGCGCTGGGGGATACCGGGTTCGACGTGACCGTCGTGGACGCGCTGCCGGCGGGTGCGCGGGGCGAGGATTCGTTCGACGGGCGCGGTTATGCGCTCGCCCTTGCCTCGCAGCGGCTGCTCAAGGTCATCGGGGTGTGGGAGCGGGTGGCCGAGAACGCCACGCCCCTTCTCGAAATCCGCATATCGGACGGCAAGCCGGACGCCGGGCCGGGGCCCTTCGTGCTCGAATTCGACCATGCCGAGATCGACGAGGGCCCGATGGGCTACATGGTCGAGGATCGGTTCCTGTCGCAGGCGCTGGCCGCGTCTGTCGCGGCGCATCCGCGTGTGACGCTCTTGTCGGGTGAAACGGTGGTGGCGCAGGCGGCCGACGGGGCCGTGGCGCGTGTCACGCTTGCAGGCGGGCGCGAGATTACCGCGCGGCTCATCGTCGGATGTGACGGACGCGCCTCGGGCACCGCGCAGCGCGCCGGGATCGACCGGTGGGGCCATGATTACGGCCAGACCGCGCTGGTCGCCGCCATCGCTCATGAGCTGCCGCATCACGGCACCGCGCACCAGTTCTTCATGCCGCCCGGACCGCTCGCGATCCTGCCTTTGACCGGCAACCGTTCCTCCATCGTCTGGACCGAAACCTCCGAGGATGCCGCGCGGGTTCACGCATTGGACGAGGCCGGCTACCTTGATCATCTGCGGCCCCGGTTCGGGGATTTCCTCGGGGACATCTCTCTGGCAGGGGCGCGGTTTACCTATCCGCTCAACCTCACCGTGGCGGAGCGGTTCGTAGAGGAGCGCGTCGCTCTCGTCGGGGATGCGGCGCACGGGATGCATCCGATCGCGGGGCAGGGGCTGAACGCCGGGCTCAAGGATGTGGGCGCGCTGGCCGAGGTGCTGACCCTTGCCCGCCGGCGCGGCGAGGACTTCGGGCGGCGCGACGTGCTCGACCGGTATCAGGCGTGGCGGCGGTTCGACGTGATGCAGATGGTGCTTGCCACCGAGGGCGCGAACCGACTGTTTTCGAACGACAATCCGCTCCTTCGCGCGGCGCGCGAGGTGGGGCTTGGCGTGGTGAACGCGCTGCCCGGTCTGCGGCGTGGCTTCATCCGCGAGGCCGCCGGGCTGACCGGCGACCTGCCGAAACTCCTGCAAGGGCGCCAGATCTAGCGCTTGCCGCAAGACTTGAGCTGCATGTCGTAGATCGCCGCGCGGGCCGCCACTTCATCCGAAATGCGCAGGAGCCAGGACTTGCTGTTGTGGCTGCCGCGCAGATAGCCGGAGCGGCCTTCGTGATAGGCGAGATACTGGTTCTTGGCGTCGCCCAGCTGCACCCCGGTCTCTTCGACCGTCTGGGTCATGTACCAGCCGATGAAATCAGTCGCCGCGCGGATGTCGTGGCGTTTCGCGCTGCGCCGTCTTTGGTCGTTCTGGTATTCCTCCCACGTCCCGTCGAGCGCCTGAGCATAGCCGTAGGCGGAACTCTGACGGCCCATCGGGATCACGCCGAGCGCGTATTTGACCGGGGTCCGGTTGTTCCCGATGAACTTCGATTCCTGATAGATGATCGCCATCTGAACAGGCACGGGCACGCCCCACTTGCGCTCTGTCGCCGTCATGGCGCGCAGATACTTGGGCCGTTCCTTGACGATGGCACAGGCATCGTCGAGGTTGCGCGGCGCAGAAAAATTCTGCCCGCATGAAATCAGGGCCGCTGTGACGGCCAGCATCGCTATCGCGCGGAGAAACCTGCTCATCTGCCTCTCGCTATGTTCTTTTATTTTGAAGGAAGCATAGCGGATATGGGGCGATTTGGAAATGGCCGGTCTTTTCAGACGAAAAACGCGAGGATGACGGGCAGGGCGAGGACGGACAGGAGCGTCGAGACGACGACGAGCCCGGCGACCGCGTTGGGGTCGGTGTCGTACTTCTCGGCGAGGAGGTAGTTCGACACGGCGACGGGGGTGGAAAGCTGCACGACAAGCACGGCGAGGGCCACCGGCTCGAGTTTCAAGGCAAGGCCGATGCCGAGGGCGAGGGCCACGCTCGCGACGAGTTTGACCAGCGACATGCCAAGGGCCGGCAGGAACCCGGCGGGACGCAGGCGGGCCACGGCGACCCCGAGCGTCAGGAGCATGAGCGGGATCGCAAGCTGGGCGATAAGCTCCAGCGTGTTGGTCAGGAACGTGGGCGTCTGCCATCCCATCACGAGGAACAGGGTGCCCGCGAGGGTGCCGAGCAGGATCGGGTCTTTCAGCACGGCGACGGGCGAGCCGCCGCCCGACACCAGCCACAGGCCGAAGGTGAACGACCCGATCGCCATGATTGCGAAGACGACGACGGCATAGCTCAGCCCGGTATCGCCGAAGGCGAACAGCGCGAGCGGCAGGCCCAGGTTACCGGTGTTGCCGAAGGTCAGCGGGGCGAGGTAGCTGCGCAGGTTCAGGCCCCGGAGCTTCAGAATCACGAAAAAGACGAGGCAGACGGCGGCATAGGCGGCGGCCGTGGCGAGCGAGAGGGAGGTGAGCGCGCTCGGGTCGATCTCGGTTTGCATGAGGGCGGTGAAGATGAGGGCCGGGGTGCCAAGCGTCATCGCCAGTTTCGTGACGAAATTGATTCGGTATTCGTGGCCGAGGCGGACCCATGCAAAGCCGATTCCGGCCAGCAAAAACACGGGCGCCACGATTTCCAACACTGTAAGAACGAGGTTCACAATCTGTTTCCCCTGAATCGCGCGCCCCGGTAATGGACAGCGCCGGGTTGAGTGTCTAGTAGTGGTGTGGGGACTGTTGATTTATGTTGAAAACGCACGCGAAATATCACCTTGGCCAGATCGTGCGCCACCGCAAGCATCCCTTTCGGGGTGTTATTTTCGACGTGGATGCAATGTTTTCGAACACGGACGAATGGTATGAGGCCATTCCCGAGGATAGCCGTCCGCCCAAGGATCAGCCTTTCTATCACCTGCTCGCCGAGAACGATCAGAGCTACTATGTGGCTTATGTCTCCGAACAGAACCTCGTCGAGGATTACTCGGGCGAACCCGTGACCCATCCGGATGTCGAAGATCTCTTCGGCGATTTCGAGGATGGTCACTACCCGCTGCACTTCCAGCTCAACTGAACGTCCCGCAGGATGTCAGCCGCGCCGTGTAACCGGCGGTGCGCTTTTCAATGCTTGGGGGTGAGAACCTCGGTGCCGCGCACTGGGTGGGGGCTGTTACACGCGGCACCGAGGGAAGCATTGCAGCTACGAGGATGTTTATGACCGCGGTTTTTGTTCGCGTTTGGGAGCCAATAGGGCATTTCGGGGGCAAATGGGTCGGGCTTGGTTAATAATTCCCGACGTGGTCTCGCCTCGGACCTTCAGCCCGCGTCGATCGAAATGTCGAGGTCGATGGAAAAGGTCAGCTCGTTTCGCGCCCCGTCGCGGCGATAGCGCAGGTCGCGCGTCAGATCGCGGATGATCCCCCAGCCGAACCCGCCTTCGGGCAGGTCCTCATACACGACCGTGAGGTCATGGTGCCGGGCCGGCGGCGCTTCGCCATCCGGCATCGGCACGCCGTCGTCACGGATGCGCACCGACAGGGCCTGACCGGTGCGCCATGCCTCAAGCTCGATGATTCCGTGGCCCCGGTCGGCAAAGGCGTGTTCGACCACGTTGTTCATCACCTCTGCCAGCACCAGCTCAACCAGCCCCGATGCATCCGGCCCCACGCCCATCGCTTCGGCAGCAGAGACAGCCGTGCTCAGCGCCCGGCGCACGGCCATGTCGGTGGCGGGGAACAGGAGGTGAAGCCCGCCGTTTCCCGCGAAGGGGCCGGGCCGGTGGCGGTCGCGGGCGTGTCCCATGAAGCGCAGCGGTTCAGCCTGCATCGGCCAGCCCCTCAAGCGTGGCGACGTCGGCGTGGATGGTAAAGACCCGGTCCATCCGGGTCAGGGCAAAGACCTTCGCCACGTTGCGGGTGAGCCCAGCCAGCTCGAGCCGCTGTGGTTCGCCCGCCTGTTTCATCGCGGCGACGATGGCACCCAGCCCCGAACTGTCCACGAATGCGACCGAGGACAGATCGAGCACCACGCGGTCCGGCCCGGTGTCGATCAGCGCGCGCATCTGATCCTTGAACTGGATCGCAACAGCCGCATCGATCCGGGCGTCGGCCACCGTGACGACCCGAAGATCCCCGACATCCCTCGACATGAGCTCCATTGCCATTCTCCTTCGCAGGCGTTTTGATGCGGGCGACCTTAGGCAAGCTTCGTTACCAACCCGTAAGCGGCCGACAGAAACCTGATAGGAGGACGCGATGGAAAACGTGGTGATCGCAGGCGCGGCACGGACCGCGATGGGGGGATTTCAGGGCGTGTTCGACGGCGTTCCGGCAGCGGACCTCGGCGGTGCGTCGATCAAGGCGGCGATGGCCGATGCCGGGGCCGGCCCCGACCGGATCGAAGAGGTTCTGATGGGCTGCGTCCTGCCCGCCGGCCAGGGACAGGCCCCCGCGCGGCAGGCCGGATTCGCGGCTGGCCTCGGGGAAGAGGTGCCGGCGACGACCATGAACAAGATGTGCGGGTCGGGCATGAAAACGGCCATGGTCGCCTTCGACCAGCTGGCCCTCGGCCAGACCGGCATCATGGTCGCGGGCGGGATGGAGAGCATGACCAACGCGCCCTATCTTCTGCCCAAGATGCGCGGCGGCGCGCGGATCGGGCATGGGCAGGTCATCGACCACATGTTCCTCGACGGGCTCGAGGACGCCTATGACAAGGGCCGCCTCATGGGTACCTTCGCCGAGGATTGCGCCGAGGCGTTCCAGTTCACGCGCGAGGCGCAGGATGACTACGCGATCCGCTCGCTCGAAAGTGCGCTGGAGGCGCAGAAATCCGGCGGCTTCGCGGGCGAAATCGCGCCCTTCACGATCTCGACCCGCCAGGGCGACGTGGTGGTGTCGGAAGACGAACAGCCCGCCAAGGCGCGGCCCGACAAGATCCCGGGGCTCAAACCGGCCTTTCGCAAGGACGGGACGGTCACGGCAGCCAATTCCTCGTCGATCTCGGATGGCGCGGCCGCGCTCGTGATGGCCGGTGAAGCCGTCGCTGACAAGGCCGGGCTCAAGATTCGCGCACGCGTCCTCGGTCACGCGTCACACGCCCAGGCCCCCGCGCTCTTCCCGACCGCGCCGGTGCCGGCGGCCAAGAAACTTCTCGACCGGATCGGCTGGACCACGGCGGATGTCGACCTGTGGGAAGTGAACGAGGCGTTCGCGGTCGTCCCCATGGCTTTCATGCAGGAAATGGGCCTCGACCGTGAGATCGTGAACGTCAACGGCGGCGCCTGCGCGCTGGGCCACCCGATCGGCGCCTCCGGCACCCGCATCATCGTGACGCTGCTTAACGCACTTGAGACACGCGGCCTCAAACGCGGTGTCGCCGCGATCTGCATCGGCGGCGGGGAAGGCACGGCCATCGCCATCGAACGGGTCTGATCTTCTCTGTTTCAAGAAACCTTCGGGGGGTCCGGGGGGCAGACAGCCCCCCGGCCTCTCCAACCGGAGATCCGCATGGACTACGCCGAACTCACCCAACGCATCCGCGCCCTGACCGAGGAGGAAACCGACGAGGTCGCCCTCATGGCCACCATGGCCTGCGAGGTGCATCATTTCGACGACCGCTTCGACTGGACCGGGTTCTACCGGGTGACCGAACCGGAGCTGCTCAAGATTGGGCCCTACCAGGGCGGACACGGCTGCCTGACGATCCCGTTCTCGCGCGGCGTCTGCGGCGCGGCGGCGCGCACGGGGGAGGTGCAGCTTGTGGCGGATGTGGAAGCGTTTCCGGGGCACATCGCCTGTTCCTCCTCCACCCGCTCCGAACTCGTCCTGCCGGTTCGTAACGGCGCGGGCGCGGTCATCGGGGTCTTCGACATCGACAGCGACCGGCCCGACGCCTTCACCGAGGAAGACGCGACGGTGCTCACCGCCCTGCTGGATGAGGTCTTCGGGAAATGCTGACCGGCTCCTGCCTCTGCGGCGCGATCCGGTTTTCCGTCTCGGGACCGTTGCGCGACGCAGGCGCGTGCCACTGCACCCAGTGCCGCAAGCAATCCGGGCATATCTGGGCCTCGGGCGAGGTCGCTCTCACGGACATCGAAATCACCGGAAACCCGCGCTGGTATGCGGCCAGTGACGCGGCCCGGCGCGGGTTCTGCCCGACCTGCGGGTCGTTCCTGTTCTGGCAGGCGAACGGGTCGGACGAGATCGGGGTCGCGCTGGGCGCCATCGACGGGCCGACGGGCGTGACCGGGTTCCGCCATATCTTCACCGCCGACAAGGGCGACTACTACACCATCCCCGGGGATGAGCCGCAGGTGGACACCGAATGAAACGGGGGAGCTGTCTGTGCGGGGAGGTCACCTATGCCTCCGAGGGACCGTGGCGACCCAGCATGGCGTGTCACTGCACCCAGTGCCGCAAGACGACGGGACACTACCTCTCGGCGACGCAGGTCCCGACCGCCAATCTGACCATTGCCGGTGACACGCTCGCCTGGTTCCAGAGCTCACCCGAGGCGCGGCGGGGTTTCTGTGTGAAGTGCGGGTCGTCGCTGTTCTGGCAGCAGGGCGGGCGAGAGATGACGTCGGTGATGACCGGGACGCTGGACGGGGCCACCGGGCTCACGACCTCGACCCATATCCACCTAGAGGACAAGGGGGACTACTACGCGATCCCCGAAAGCGAGATCGAATGATCCTAGGGCTCGATCCGGCCTCCGTGCTCGCCTTTCTCGGGGCCGGGGTCGTGCTCAACCTCACCCCCGGCGCAGACGTGATGTTCGCCACGGCCTCTGGCGTGTCCGGCGGGCCGCGTGTCGGGGCCGCCGCCGCGCTCGGCGTCGCGCTGGGCGCGCTGTGGCATACGATTCTGGCGGCGGCGGGCTTGTCGGCGCTCCTCGCGGCCTTTCCGCTGGCCTATGACGCGGTACGCTATGCGGGGGCGGCTTACCTCCTCTGGCTCGCGTGGAAAAGCTGGCGCGCGGGGGCCGCGCAGGGCGGTGAGGGCGCACGCCGACTTGGCCGGGCCGTCTGGCGCGGCTTCGTGACCAATGCGCTCAATCCCAAGGTCGCGCTCTTCATCCTCGCCCTCCTGCCGCAGTTCACCGCCCCCGAGGCGGGGCCGCTCTGGGCGCAGATCCTCGCGCTGGGCGCGCTCTTCGCCGCGACGGGGTTCTTCATCACCGCCGGATACGGCGTCGCGGCCGGTGTCGCGGGCGCGAAACTCACCCGCCATGCGCGCCTGCTCAACCGGGTGAGCGCGGCCGTTTATGCCGCCCTTGCGCTCCGGCTCGTCCTGACCGGCGGCCAACGCTAGGCTTGCGCAATCCGGCCTGCTTTGCGAAAGCGCGGGCATGGACGAACGCTATATCCCGCCCGACGATCCGCTCGAGGTCCTGCACATGGATCACGAAGTCCTGCTTGCCAACAAACCGGCGGGCCTGTTGTCGGTACCGGGCAAGGGCGAAGAGCTTGCCGATTGTCTGCTCGCCCGTGTGCAGGCCGCGTTTCCCGAGGCGCTGCTCGTTCACCGGCTCGACCGCGACACCTCCGGCGTGATGGTGTTCGCTCTGACCCCGCACGCGCAGCGCCACCTTGGTCTGCAATTCGAAAAGCGGCAGATGAAGAAAACCTACATCGCCCGCGTCTGGGGCGACGTCGAGGGGAACGAGGGAACCGTGGACCTGCCGCTCATCGTCGACTGGCCCAACCGCCCGCGACAGCATGTCGATTTCGACAAGGGCAAGCCCGCCCTCACCGACTGGAAGGTTCTCAAACGCGAAGGCGGGACGACGCGGATGCGGCTGTTTCCCAAGACCGGGCGCAGCCATCAGTTGCGCGTCCACATGCTGGAGCTTGGCCACCCGATCCTGGGCGATCCATTCTATGCCGAAGGCCCGGCCCGCGACTTCCCCCGCCTGATGCTGCACGCCGAAAGCCTTCGCTTTCGCCATCCCGACGGCGGCAAGGGCACGACGGTCAAGGCGAAGCCGCCGTTCTGAGGGGCGCGACGAAACGCGTTGGACGTGGGGGCCGCAAAGAGCCAGAGTGAAATGCATTGGGCATCGGGGGGGATTCCACATGCAGATTGCCGAGACCATCTTTCACATCCTGACACTCTTGGTGCTTGTCGCGATGGCTGCCAGATACGGGCTCGCGCGCGGTATTCATGGCTATCACAAGGACGCAATGGGCGCGAGTGCAGACCCCGAGGCACCGGGGGTCACGCTTGTCTTTCGCGCGCTTTACCTTGCCATCGGGTTCGGCACGCTCGCCGTGGCGCTGGGCTACGCCGTGCTCGTCTTTCGGGTCACACCGGACCTCGGTTATGGCACGGGCTATGCCTTCGTCATGGCCAGCGTTCTGGCCGTTCCGATGCTGGCCGTGACCTGGCGGGTTGAGCGTATGTCCGGGGTCAAGACTCCTTGGCGCGTGATTCTCGCGGGCACCGTGCTTGCCGTGATCGCATATGCGCTCTCGCTGATCGGCTAGCTCAGGTCCAGCCCGTCGATCGGCTCCAGCGTCTTGACCAGTTCGCTGCGCAGATGCTCGTGCTGAGACGGAAGCTTCAGCGCATCGCCCAGCGTTTCCACCGGCTCATCCGCGTCGAACCCGATGTCGAGCGTCGCGACCTCGAACAACACGCCGCCCGGCTC
The DNA here is from genome assembly GCF_002384975.1 of Maritimibacter sp. UBA3975. Classification (NCBI taxonomy): domain Bacteria; kingdom Pseudomonadati; phylum Pseudomonadota; class Alphaproteobacteria; order Rhodobacterales; family Roseobacteraceae; genus Maritimibacter; species Maritimibacter sp. UBA3975. The sequence goes on along the minus strand of NZ_DGCP01000010.1, from coordinate 16,536 downwards.
ACGAAAGTAGATGGAGTGGAAATAGTTGCGGTCACGCACCTCGGTCGGCCGCATCCCCGCGTCGATCACCGCCTCGCGCACGGCCAGCAGGCTTTCGTCGTTCGCCGTGGCGAAGGCGATGTGGTGGACCGATCCGGCGCCTTCCACGGATTTTGGCATGTCCGGCGCGGCCATCACGTCGATCACGCCCACCGGCGCATCCATCGTGAGGCGCGTGGTCGTGCCCTCGTTCCCCGCTTCGGCGTAGCCCATCGCGGTCAGTAGATCGAGCGTCGGGCGCGGGTCGGCGATCATCAGCGTGACCGAGTGAAAGCCGCGGATCGCCATGCCCTTTGGCAGGGCTGTCCACGGGGTCCGCGTGTCGTCGCTTTCGACCAGCGCCAGCGTTTCGCCGTCCGGGCCGGGGAAGCGGAGCTGCGCTTCGCCGAACACCTCGACCCGCGTGCTGTCGGTCAGCCGCTTTTCCCAGTCGCCCAGGGACCCGCGCGGCACGGCAAAGGCGGTTATGGCAACCTCGCCGGTGCCGCGATGCCCCTGCGACCACTTGCGGTCGGGGAAATGAGTCATGACCGTACCGGGCGTGCCGTTCTTGTCTCCGAAATACAGGTGATAGACATAGGGGTTGTCGAAATTCACCGTCGTCTTGACCCGGCGCAGGCCGAGCGTGTCCGTGAAAAAGGCGTTGTTTTCCGGGGCCGGGCCGGCAAAGGCGGTGACGTGGTGCAGTCCTTGGATGTGCGGGATCATGTGGTTCTCCGTTTTGGCGGATACGGCTGATGTCTCGGGCTGGATGATAACGCGAACTCGGCTATCGTTCCCCCATGAATTTCACAGGTGCGAAACTGATCCTGCTCATCGGCGGCAAACTGGTGACGATCCGGCGCGACGACGACCCGGCGATCCCCTGGCCCGGCCTGTGGGACCTGCCCGGCGGCGGGCGCGAGGGCGAGGAAACCCCCGAAGCCTGCGTTCTGCGCGAAACGGCCGAGGAAACCGGTCTGATGATCCCGCCCGAAGCGCTGATCTGGCGCAGGTTCTATCCGCGCCCCGACCCGGCCTGGAGTTTCGCCGCGAAACTACCCCAGGTTGTGTCCGGGGACCTGCGGTTGGGAGACGAGGGGCAGGAGATCGCCCTGATACACCCGGCCGAATGGGTGCTGCGCGATGACGTGATCCCGCATTTCCGGATGCGGGTCGCCGAGGCGATGGAGGAGATGCACGACCTGTGAGGGCTGAAGGACCGCATATCTTGCCTTGATGAGCAGACCGCGCCACAGCATAGTGTGCGAGCATTTCAGCAGCGGAGCGACCCTATGACCCCCGAGGATTTCCTGTCTCAGTTTGTCGGGGCTAACATCGTCCTGCTGCTGGTTGCCATCTTCCTGATCGTTTCGGTCTTTCTGGGTGTGCGGATCGTGCCGCAGTCCGAGAAGTTCGTGGTCGAGCGGTTCGGGCGGCTGCAAAGCGTGCTCGGGCCGGGGATCAACTTCATCATCCCCTTCCTCGACCGTGTGCGCCACAAGGTGTCGATCCTCGAACGGCAATTGCCGACGAATACCCAGGACGCGATCACCCGCGACAACGCTTTGGTGCAGGTGGATACGAGCGTGTTCTACCGCATCCTCAACCCGGAAAAGACCGTCTACCGAATCCGTGACGTGGACGGGGCGATCTCCACCACCGTCGCCGGGATCGTGCGGAGCGAGATCGGGATGATGGACCTCGACGACGTCCAGTCGAACCGTCAGCAGTTGATCCTAAGGATCAAGGCGCAGGTGGAGGATGCGGTCGATGCCTGGGGGATCGAAGTGACGCGGGCGGAAATCCTCGACGTGAACCTCGATCAGGCGACCCGCGACGCGATGCTCCAGCAGCTCAACGCCGAACGGGCCCGCCGTGCGCAGGTGACCGAGGCTGAAGGCAAGAAACGGGCGGTGGAGCTGTCGGCGGATGCCGAGCTTTACGCGGCCGAACAGATCGCCAAGGCGCGGCGGATTCAGGCGGATGCTGAGGCCTATGCGACCGAGGTCGTGGCCAAGGCCATCGCCGATAACGGGCTGGAGGCCGCGCAATACCAGGTGGCGCTCAAGCAGGTCGAGGCGCTGACCAAGGTGGGTGACGGGCCGGGCAACCAGATGATCCTGCTCCCCGCCGATGCAGTTGATGCGTTCAAGAATGCCTTCGGGATGCTGAAAGGACGCTCGACATGATGATCTGGGAAATCTGGTGGGTCTGGATCGCGGCGGCGCTCGTCCTCGCGATCCTCGAACTGTTCGCCCCCGGCTTCATCTTCGTCGGCTTCGCGCTGGGCGCGGCGCTGGTCGGCATCATATTCGCGCTGGGCTTTGTCCTCAGCCTGCCGGTGTCGCTGGTGATCTTCGCCGTGTTCTCGGTCGTCGTCTGGATCGTGCTGCGCCGGGCCTTCGGGGTGCGCAAAGGCCAGACGCAGACCTTTCACCGCGACATCAATCAGGACTGACACCCGCCGGGGCCATCCGGCCCACCGCCGTGCGGATCGCGCCGAGTTGCTTGCCCTTCACGAGCCATGAGATCGAGAAGGCGACGCAGGCGACCGTCTCCATCACGAACATGTATTTCCAGGGGGCGAGCGCCTCGGTCGCGGCGTCGATCAGGACGTAGGGCACGAGCGCCAGCAGGCACAGGATCATGACCACGCCGCAGCCCACGAAAATCAGGTTGTCGCCGGTCCAGCGGATGCGGCCCTCCTCGTCCCGGTCGCCCTTGGTGAACTGAAAGATCGACAGGATCGCGAGAGCGGCGAAGAAGCCGGTGGCCGAGCCGAAGTGAAACAGGTTCGGGTGACATTCGATCCCGAGGTTTATGCCCTCCTCGGTGCAGAGCATCGGGGCCTCCACCCGCACGGGAAATATCGCGACCCCGATGGCGAAGGCCCCCGCGATGCGCGACAGCCAGCGGTCCGACAGGATCTCCCCCTTCTCCGGGCGGCGGGCGTAGCCCTTGTAGGTGAACAGGAACACGCCGATGGCGCACATGATGCCGACGAAGATGTCGCCCATGTGGGTGTAATAGAACTCGCTGATCGAAGGGGCGAAGGTGCCCTTCGCTGTGAGCGCGTAGGCGATGAGCATGGCGGGCAGGAGAAAGCCGAGGTAGCCGAGCGCGCGCCGGACGTTGAGGTATTCGAGGACGAGGTCGTTCTGAGCCTCTTCGCGAAGGCCGGTATCGGGCTGGGTCATGGCAATGTCCTTCGGATCAATGACCCGAGGATACCATGAAGGGCGAAGAATTCCGCTGGGGAATCCCTCTAGGGCAGCTCGGCAAGAATGGCTTCGGCGGCGGACCGCGGGTCTGGCGCGCTTTTGATCGGGCGGCCCACGACGATGTGGTCGGCCCCGTCCGAGATGGCCTTGGCCGGGGTCGCCACGCGTTTCTGGTCGCCGGTTTCGGCCCCTGCGGGTCGGACGCCCGGCGTGACGATCAGTTTGCCGGTCGCCTCGGGAAGCGCGCGGATCATCGCGGCCTCATGGGGTGAGGCGATCACGCCGTCCGCCCCGGCGGCCATCGCGCGGCGGGCGCGTTCCACCACGATCTCCTGCACGTCGCCGGGCGTGATCATCATCTGGTCGAGGTCGTCGCGGTCGAGCGAGGTCAGCACCGTGACCGCGAGGATCTTGAGGTCGGACGATCCCTTGCCCTCCTGCGCCGCGCGCACGACCTGCGGGTCGCCGTGAACGGTGAGGAAGTCGAGGCCGTAATGGGCGAGCCCTTTCACCGCCGCCTCGACCGTGTTGCCGATGTCGAAGAGCTTCATGTCGAGGAAGATGCGCTTGTCCATCTCGTCGATGAGTTCACGGGCGAGCGCGAGGCCCCCGCCGGTCAGCATCCCCAGCCCGATCTTGTAAAACCCGACTGGATCACCGATCCGCTGCGCGAGTTCCAGCCCGGCGAGCGCGTTGGGCACGTCGAGCGCCACGATCAGGCGGTCATCGGATTTCGAGAGCGTATCGGTCATGGCACGTCCTTTCGGTTTCGGCCCTTTTGGTCAGGCGACCGGCGCAGGTCAAGGGCCGTAGAGGCGGCGCATGTCGGGGGCTTCGGTCGCGTACATATGGACCCAGATGTAGGCGTGCTGGAACGCCGCGACGACCAGCGCGTTCCATGATCCGAACAGGAGCGCGATGCCCCAGAAGCCCAGGAAGACGACGCCATACATGCCATTGTCGGTATGGTCGAACACGCCGCCCCGGACCGGGGGGAGGGCGCGGATCTCCTCGCGGAAGTGGTCGCCGCCGACGGCGCGGCGGAGCGTGAAATGCACGAGGGTCGAGTGCATGCCCCAGATGGCCGGAGCGAGAAGGGCGAGGCCGAGGGGAATTTCCAGCCAGCGCAGGCCGGTGATCGGAACGGTGTCCGCCCAGCCCGTCAGGATCAGCGTGATCGGGCGTGCGGCGAGGAGCGGCATGAAGATCGCCGTCCAGATGGCAAGGTCGCGGGCGCCGAACAGCCGCGTGAAAAGCGCCCGGTGAAGCTGGAGGCGAAAGCCCAAGGCCACCACGACCTGATGGGTCAGCGCGAGTGCGATGGACAGCGTGGCCCAGCCGGTGCCGGTGAGGCCGAGGAGGCGGGGCGCATCGGGCACGGGCGCGATGAGGGCGACGGCCCCGATGGTCAGGAGCACCGCCAGAAGGACATGCTGAGGCTGACCCTCGAGGATCTGCCTCAAGCCGGACTTTGCCCGAATGTCCGCGATGGTCGCCATGACACCCCCTGTCGGGACAGGATAGCACGGAACCGGCGCGCGAACAGGGCTATGCCGAAGCCGCGCGTGGAGACAGGGGCAGGCGGCCCACCGCGCTTGTGATGTCGACCGAAATCTGCTCCTCCCCCCGCCGGAAACCGGGCATGGCGCGGGCCTGTTCGAGCGCATGGGTGACGAAATCGTAAGTGATGAGCGACGAGGGGCAGTCGGGCGCCCGGTGCGCCTGACAGATGAAATTGACGTTGCGCGGTCGGCCGTCGTGACCCGGAATCATGGTCATGGAAACGGAGCCGCGGAAGCAGCGGGTGCGATCGTCCCAGTTCAGATCGCGGATGTCGATGTTGGTGACTTTCATACTCGGTCCTTTGCCCCCTCGATGCGGACAGTGACCGAAAGGCATGAATTTTCGGTTCGTTTTCAGTTTCTGAAACCTGAAGGAAGTGCTGCGACTTTTTGTGATCACAGTCTTGCGAGGCGCGCCCCGTCTCCCCATTTATAGCGCGAGGCCCTGACAGGGGTGTGCCGCAGAGCGGGCACCACGAGACATGGGGCGCTTGGAGAAAGGAAAAGACGATGAATTTGGAGAAATTCACGGAACGGTCGCGCGGGTTCATTCAGGCCGCCCAGACGATCGCGATGCGCGAGAACCATCAGAAACTCGCGCCCGAGCATCTGCTCAAGGCCCTCATGGATGATGAAGAAGGCATGTCCGCCAACCTGATCCGTCAGGCCGGCGGGTCGCCCGAGCGCGTGGTCGAGGCGGTGGACGCCGCTGTCGGCCGTATCCCGGTCGTGACCGGGGATGCGGGGCAGGTCTATCTCGACAATGCCACGGCGCGCGTGCTGGACGAGGCCGAAAAGGTCGCCAAGAAGGCGGGCGACAGTTTCGTGCCGGTCGAGCGGTTGCTGACTGCACTGGCGCTGGTGAAATCCAAGGCCAAGGAGGCACTGGAGGCCGGGGCTGTTTCAGCGCAGAAGCTGAACACCGCGATCAACGACGTGCGCAAGGGCCGCACCGCCGACAGCGCGAGCGCCGAGGACAGCTATGAAGCGCTCAACAAGTATGCCCGCGACCTGACCGAGGCGGCCGAGGACGGAAAGATCGACCCGATCATCGGGCGGGATGAGGAAATCCGCCGCGCGATGCAGGTCCTGAGCCGCCGGACCAAGAACAACCCGGTCCTCATCGGTGATCCGGGCGTCGGTAAAACCGCCATTGCCGAGGGCCTTGCCCTCAGGATCGTGAACGGTGACGTGCCTGAAAGCCTCAAGGGCAAGAAGCTGCTCGCGCTCGACATGGGCGCGCTGATCGCCGGTGCGAAGTATCGCGGTGAATTCGAGGAGCGGCTCAAGGCCGTGCTGAACGAAATCACCGCCGCCGCCGGTGAGATCGTGCTGTTCATCGACGAGATGCATACGCTCGTCGGGGCCGGCAAGACCGATGGCGCGATGGATGCTGCGAACCTCATCAAACCGGCGCTCGCGCGTGGGGAGCTTCACTGCATCGGTGCCACGACGCTCGACGAATACCGCAAGTATGTCGAGAAGGACGCGGCGCTCGCCCGTCGGTTCCAGCCGGTGCTGGTGGACGAACCGACGGTCGAGGACACGATCTCGATCCTGCGGGGCATCAAGGAGAAGTACGAACTGCACCACGGTGTGCGGATCAGCGACTCGGCCCTCGTGGCGGCGGCGACCCTGTCGAACCGCTACATCACCGACCGGTTCCTGCCGGACAAGGCGATCGACCTTGTCGACGAAGCCGCCAGCCGTCTGCGGATGGAGGTGGATTCGAAGCCCGAGGAGCTTGACCAGCTCGACCGCAATATCCTTCAGCTTCAGATCGAGGCCGAGGCGCTCAAGAAAGAAGACGACAAGGCCTCCAAGGACCGGCTGGAAAAGCTCGAATCCGAGCTTGCCGGGCTTCAGGAGGAATCCGCTGGCATGACGGCCAAATGGCAGTCCGAGCGGGCCAAGCTGGAGGGCGCCCGAGACCTCAAGGAACAGTTGGACCGCGCCCGTGCGGAGCTCGACTCGGCCAAGCGTGAGGGCAATCTCGCGAAGGCCGGTGAGCTGTCCTACGGCGTGATCCCGGAGCTGGAGCGCAAGCTGTCCGAGGCCGAGAGCGTCGAGGACGACATCATGGTCGAAGAGGCCGTGCGCCCGGAACAGATCGCGCAGGTCGTCGAGCGGTGGACGGGTATCCCGACCTCCAAGATGCTCGAAGGCGAACGCGACAAGCTCCTGCGCATGGAAGATGGTCTGCACAAGCGGGTCATTGGCCAGAATCAGGCGGTGCGCGCGGTGGCCAATGCCGTGCGGCGTGCGCGGGCCGGGCTGAACGACGAGGCGCGGCCCCTGGGCAGCTTCCTCTTCCTCGGGCCGACCGGCGTGGGCAAGACCGAGCTGACCAAGGCCGTGGCCGAGTTTTTGTTCGACGACGACAGCGCGATGGTGCGCATAGATATGTCGGAGTTCATGGAGAAGCACTCGGTGGCCCGGCTGATCGGTGCCCCTCCGGGTTACGTCGGCTATGACGAGGGTGGCGTTCTGACCGAAGCGGTGCGGCGCAAGCCCTATCAGGTCGTCCTGTTCGACGAGGTCGAAAAGGCGCACCCGGACGTGTTCAACGTGCTGCTTCAGGTGCTCGACGACGGTGTGCTTACCGACGGGCAGGGGCGGACGGTCAGCTTCAAGCAGACGCTGATCGTGCTCACCTCGAACCTCGGGGCGCAGGCGTTGAGCCAGTTGCCGGACGGCGCGGATGCGTCGAAGGCCAAGCAGGACGTGATGGACGCGGTGCGGGCGCATTTCCGGCCCGAGTTCCTCAACCGTCTGGACGAGACCATCATCTTCGACCGGCTGGGCCGGGAGGATATGTCGGGCATCGTCGAGATCCAGCTTGGCCTGCTCGCCAAGCGTCTGGCCAAGCGCAACATCACGCTCTCGGTCGATGATGACGCGAAGGTCTGGCTCGGCGATCAGGGCTATGACCCGGTCTATGGTGCCCGCCCGCTCAAGCGGGTGATCCAGAAGGCGTTGCAGGACCCGCTTGCCGAGATGATCCTCTCGGGTGAGGTGCTGGATGGCGAGACGCTGCCGGTCACGGCCGGGGCGGACGGGCTTATCATCGGGGATCGGGTGGGGAACTCGAACAACCCCAAGCCGGATGACGCCGTCGTTCACTAAAAGGCCAGACACGAGAGCTGTGACGGGCGGGGGAGACCCCGCCCGTTTTCGTTTGTCTTGACCGGCCCGAGAAATGCGAGTAATCACTCCCATGCAAATGCGAGTGAACACTCGCATCATTCGGGAGGCTCACAATGGCGACTTTCTTTTCATCCTTCATCTCCGCCCCGATGGCGAAACAGGCGCTGATCGTGCCGGTGGCGATCATGCTCCTGTTCTCGGTCTTTAACCTGACCGCACCGATGGACCCGGCCCGTTCGGCCCAGTCCGTCACGCTGGGTATCGTGAACCAGGACGAGGGGCTGCCGATGCCGCCGATCAAGGTGTCCGAGCGGATGCTGTCGGGTCTTGGCGGTCAGCTTCCGTTCCGCACCGAAGCCTATCCGGCGCGGGATGCGGCGGTGGCCGCGCTGGAGGCGGGTGAGGTGAGTGTCGTGCTCGTCTTTCCGCCGGACTTCTCGTCGCAGGCGTTCAAGGGCGCGCAGGCGCAGTTCGAGATCGTGACATCCCCCGCCGCGACGATTGCGGAGGTCCAGACGGCGCAGCAGCTGGAGCGCATATTGCCCGCTGCCATGTCCGCCGGTGTCGCCTCGATGCGGCTGGCGATGGAGCAGGGGCAGATGCCGAGCGGCGAAATGCCGGTCGCCGCCACGGTGACGCCGCTGGGTGAGATGGGGCCGATGGCGAAACTCCAGGCGCCCTTCGCGATGCTCTATACCACTTGGCTCGCCGCGCTGGTGGGCGCGATCATGATGACGCTCGCGACGCGGGCGATGGAGGGGCGCGGGGGTGCGGCGATGACCCGGACGATCCTGCCGGTGGCGATCACCGGCGTCGCCTCGCTCTGCCTTGCGCTGGTCGTGGGCGCCGCGGCGGGGTGGGAGAGTTTCCTGCCCGCCTGGGCCGTGGTCTGGCCCACCGCGCTTGCCCTCACCTGGGGGTTCATCGGCCTTCTGTCGCTGCTGGGCCTGTGGATGATCGCGATCCTCCTGCCGCTCGCCTTCTACCAGTCGGCCATCGGGGGCGTGATGGCCCCGGCGGCGGCGGCGCCGGAATGGCTCGCTTCGCTCACCGGCTGGGCCGGGCTGGAGCGGATCGGGGCGGCCTACCGGGGCGCGGTGCATGGGGTCGACCTTGCGTATCCGGTGATGCTCATCGGCACGATTGCGGTCGTCGGACTCGTCCTCATCTGGATCAAGGCTGCGATCCCTGCCAGAAACGGCTGAATGAGTCATTTGGAAACAGAAGCCGCGAAGGCGGTTGTCGAAGCTGTCGAGAAGGAGGAGGGTCGCATGGCGCCGAAAAAGCGCCTCGCGATCCTCGCCGCGCTGGACTGTTTTTCCGAAACGGGGTTCGACGGCACATCGACCAAGATGATCGCGCAGAGGGCGGGGATCGGGGAGGCGACGATCTTTCGCCATTTCCCCACCAAGCGTGACCTGCTGCTTCGGCTGGCCGCGCCGGTGATCCGCCACATCCTGACCCCGGCGGCCGAGCAGCAGGCGGTCGCGCTGTTGGACCAGCACCGGGACGAGCCCCGGCTGATCCTGCGCGAGGTGATGCTGTCGCGGCTCGCCTTCATGACCCATTACGAGCCGCTCGTGCGTATCCTGTTTCAGGAGGCGCTGGTGAACCGCGAGTTGCGGGACCTGATCGTGGCCGAGGCGACGCCGCTGTTTCAACAACTGACCGAGGTCGTGGGCATCATGGGGCCGGTCACGCCAACCGACCGGGAGCGGTTCTTTCGCACCGTCGGCTCGCTCATCGCCGGGTATTTCATCCATCGCTCGATCCTCCAGCCCGAGCGGGACTGGGACGACGCGGCGGAAGTGGACGGGATGCTGGCCATCCTGTTCGACGGGATCGGGCCAAAAGGCTGACCCACCGAACGAAAACCCCCGCCGTTTAACCGGCGGGGGCGTCCTGCCCGGGAGATGGGGGTCCGGGCTATACCGGGTCAATCAGCAGCGAAAAGCCCGGATTCTTCGGCCAGCGCGACTTCGTCCGCGTCGAGCACGCCGTCGTCATTGGTGTCGGCTTCGGCGAAATCCTCTTCCGTCATGCCGGAGTAGAGCGCGGTGGCTTCCTCATAGGTGACGGAGCCGTCGCCGTCGGCGTCGAGATCCTGCGCAAAGGCGGCTCCCGTTGTCAGCACGAGAACGGCAAGGGTGAATTTCAGCGACTTCATGTGTGTCTCCACAATAAGGTTACGCCGCACGCGCGGCGCAGGGCGATATTCAGCGTGCGCGCGGCGTTGGAAAGAGGGAAAGCGAGGCGGGGCGGACTGGCTTGCTCAGTTCGCTATAAGTTCCTGAAAAATAGGGCGGAATATCGCCTGCGTCGGCTCAAACTGGCCGATGCTCACATCACCGGTCCGGCCCGCCCTTCAATCCTGACGTGACGCCACCTTAATACTACGGCCTTTGAGAACAGGCCGGACTGGTCTTAGGCTTGCAGCAGGGAGGGGCCGATATGCGAAAAGTCGACGCGTTGCTCGCCGAATACGGTGAAAGCCATCAGAACGAGACGAACAAGAAGGTCCACTGGATCTGTGTGCCGGTGATCTTCGTCTGCGTCATGGCGCTGATCTATGCGATCCCGCCGGTCGCGGGTGTTAACCTGCTCTGGCCTGTGGCGATTGCGGCGCTGGCCTACTACGCGATGCTGTCGCCGCCGCTCGCGCTGGGCTTCGTCATCGTGCTGATCGCGGGCTACCTCATCATCCTGCTTCTGGAGACTGTCGTGCCGCTGCCGATCTGGGCGACCGCGCTGATCCTGTTCGTGCTGGCGTGGGTCGGACAGTTCTGGGGGCATAAGGTCGAAGGCAAGAAGCCGTCGTTCTTCAAGGATGTGCAGTTCCTGCTGATCGGGCCTGCGTGGCTGTTGTCATTCATCTACCAGCGCGCCGGGCTCAACTACTGAAGCGGCCCCCACCGGGGGGAGGCAGGGGCCGCTCGGTGAGGCGAGGTCGGGGTCAGGCCTCGTCCTCGGGGATGAGCCCGTCTTCCTGGGCGGACGCGAGCTCTTCCATGTCGAGCATCCCGTCGCCGTTCGTGTCGGCGGCCGTGAAGACGTCTTCGTTCACGTCCGGGAATGCGGCCATCAGCTCCTCTGGGGCGACCATGCCGTCTCCGTCCGTGTCGATCGGCATGACATCCTGAGCGATGGCGACCGACCCGATGGTGAGGGAAGCGGCGATGGCGAGATTTGCGAGTTTCATATGTCTGTCTCCGTTGTTGGTGTGGTCCCGTTCTTGCGGGTGAGGCGAGAGGGACATGACCGGGGCGCCCGCGCATCCGTCGCGAGGCAAGGCGGCGGATTTGAGCGCCGGGCCGCGAAAAGGGCCGCGCGGGGGCGGCGGAAACCGGACCGTCAAAGGCGGGCTTTCGCCATGTGGCGGACAGGCACCGATCCGGGCGGGCGTATCTGGCCGGGCTTTGCCGATCTTCAGGGCTTTTTCATACGCGCGGGATACTGCCGGGGGCGGGCCAGCCGGATTTCCCTTGTTCCTGCGACTCGCGCGCGGCATGATCGCCGCAAACGGGGCATGAGACCCCGGCGGCACGAGCAAGCTGGAGGCGAGATGAGCCCCGAAGTCGAACGCATTCTCCGCAAGATCAAATTCGGCAAACCGTTTCGCGCGCATGATGTGACCATCATCCACACGCTGATCGAGGAGACGCGGGTGAGTTTCTGCGTGGACATGGTCAACGACCCGATCCAGAGAAACCACCGCCGCGGCCAGTTCTATGAGCAAAAGGAGCTCAAGGACCTCAAGCGGCTGTTTCCCGAGGGCGGCACCTTTGTCGATATCGGGGCGAACGTCGGCAACCACTCCTTATATGCGGCCCTCATCCTGAAGGCCGGCCGGGTCATTCCGGTGGAGCCGAACCTGCTGGCATACCGCCTGCTCATACATAATGTCCTCATCAACCGGCTGGAGGATGTCTTCGACCTCGCCAAGCTGGGGGTCGGCCTGTCGGACAAGGCCGAGGAGGGCTATGCGATGCAGAAGCGCGAGCGCAACCTTGGCGGGGCCAAGATGCTGTCGGGCGAGGGCGATCTTATGGTGGTGCCTGGCGACGTCCTGCTGGAAGGCGTGACGCCTGACCTTATCAAGATCGATGTCGAGGGGATGGAGATGATGGCGCTCTCGGGGTTGGAGCAGACCATTTCCACCCACACGCCCACATTGCTCGTCGAAGTGGACAACGAGAATGAGGACGACTTCTTCGCCTGGGCCAAGGCGCGCGATTACGTCGTCGACAAGACGGTGCAACGCTACAGGCTCAACAAGAACCACCTGCTGATCCATGCGTCGCAGGTGGAAAAGGTCGCGGCCGAATAGGCGCACGCCGGGGAGGGCGACATGGACGACATGACCACGACGTTCTGGATCCTTGAATATCTCGCGATGTTCTTTGTCTTCCTGATCGGGCTTGGCGTTCTGATCGTCCTGCTCTGGTGGTTCGTGGACAAGTTCCAGACGGCGGACGCGGTGCGGCGCAATTACCCGGTCATCGGGCGCTTTCGCCATATCTTCACGAACCTCGGGGAATTCTTCCGGCAATACTTCTTCGCGATGGACCGCGAGGAGATGCCGTTCAACCGGGCGCAGCGCGACTGGGTCTACCGGGCCGCGTCGGACAAGGACAACACGGTCGCCTTCGGCTCCACCCGAAACATCTCGATGCCCGGCACGACGATCTTCGTGAACGCGGCCTTTCCGCCGCTCGGGTTCCAGTATGCCAAGACCGCGCCGATCGTGATCGGGCCGACGGCGGCGAAGCCTTATGAGGCGCCGAGCTTCTTCAACATTTCCGGCATGTCCTATGGCGCGCTGTCGCAACCTGCCGTGCGCGCCCTGTCGATGGGGGCGAAGAAGGCGGGGGTCTGGCTGAACACCGGCGAGGGGGGCATGGCGCCCTATCACCTCGAGGGGGGCTGCGACATCGTCTATCAGATCGGCACCGCGAAATACGGGGTGCGCGACGCGAACGGCAAGCTGTCGGACGAGATGCTGCGCAATGTGGCGGCGCATCCCGAGGTAAAGATGTTCGAGCTGAAGCTCGCGCAGGGGGCCAAGCCCGGCAAGGGCGGCATCCTTCCGGCGGCCAAGGTGGACGAAGAGGTGTCGCGCATCCGGGGTATCCCCATCGGTGAGGCGAGCGAGTCGCCCAACCGACATGAGGAGATCGACGACTGGGACGATCTGCTCGACGTGATCGCCCATATCCGCGAGGTCACCGGCAAGCCCGTCGGGTTCAAGACGGTGGTGGGCGCGGTCGACCCGTTCTCGGACCTGTTCGATTGCATCATGCGGCGCGGTCCCGACTCCGCGCCGGACTTCATCACCATCGACGGGGGCGAGGGCGGCACCGGGGCCGCGCCGATGCCGCTGATCGACCTGGTGGGGATGCCGATCCGCGAGGCGTTGCCCCGGATCGTCGATCTTCGCGACCAGCGGGGGCTGCACGACCGCATCCGCATGATCGCGTCGGGCAAGATGGTGAACCCGTCGGACGTGGCCTGGGCGATTTGCGCGGGGGCGGATTTCGTCGTGTCGGGCCGCGGTTTCATGTTCAGCCTCGGCTGCATTCAGGCGCTCAAGTGCAACAAGAACACCTGCCCCACCGGCGTCACCACCCACGACCCGCGTTTGCAGAAGGGACTCGTGCCCAAGGACAAGGCGACCAAGGTGGCGAGTTTCGCGCGCAACATGATCCGCGAGGTCGAGACGATCGCCCATTCCGTTGGTGTCGCGGAGCCGCGCCAGATGCGGCGGCGGCATGTGCGGATCGTGCAGGGTGATGGGCGTTCGATCCCGATGAACGAGATATACCCGAGTTACAGTACTCACGCGCTATCGTGATGCACCTTTATTGGGCCGCGTCTCGTTCCTTCCGTAAGACGGGAGAAGAAGGACGATGGAGGACCCGATGGGATACAAACCCGATTTGACCCGTGACGACGTCACGCCGAAAGCACTTTACATGAACCGCCGGCAGATCATGGCGAGCGCGGCGGGCCTCATGGCCGGCGGCATCGCGGCCCCGGCGCTCGCACAAAACGAGCTCGAGCCGAATACGTTCGAAGAGATCACCAACTACAACAACTACTATGAGTTCGGGACCGGCAAGGAAGATCCGGCCAAGTTCGCCCACATGCTGACCACCGACCCGTGGTCCATCGAAGTGGACGGGCTGGTCGACCGCCCCGGCACCTATTTCTATGCCGATCTGACCGAGGGCATGACGACCGAGGAGCGCATCTATCGCTTCCGCTGTGTGGAAGCCTGGTCGATGGTGATCCCGTGGAACGGGTTCGAGCTGAACCAGCTTCTGGAAAAAGTGGGTGTTCAGTCGGGTGCCAAGTATGTGGCGTTCGAGACGGCCTATCGCCCCGAGGAAATGCCGGGCGTGAAGTTCCCGGTCGTCGAATGGCCTTATGTCGAGGGTCTGCGGCTGGATGAGGCGATGCATCCGCTCACCCTCATGGCCACCGGGATCTATGGCGAGCCGATGCCGAAACAGAACGGCGCACCGATCCGGCTGGTGGTGCCGTGGAAGTATGGCTTCAAGTCGATCAAGTCGATCGTTCGGATCTCGCTGGTCGAGGATGAACCGCCGACAACCTGGAACAAGGCGAACGCGCGGGAATACGGCTTCTATAGTAACGTGAACCCGAACGTGGATCACCCGCGCTGGTCGCAGGCCACGGAACGCGTGATCGGCGGCGGCATCTTTGCGGCCCGCAAGGACACGCTCATGTTCAACGGATACGAAGATCAGGTCGCCAGCCTTTATGCCGGCATGGACCTGTCCGAGAAGTTCTGATGTCCGAGTTCGCACGCACGACAAACGGCGCCCTGCGCAAGATCCCGGCCTGGCCGATCTACCTGATCGGGGTCGTGCCGCCCGCGTGGCTTTTCTATCAGGGTGTCACCGGCAACCTCGGCGTGGACCCGGTGAAGGCGATGGAGCATCAGATCGGGCTCCTCGGTCTTCAGGTTCTGATCGCGACGCTGGCGATTACGCCGCTGTTCCGGTTCACCCGGATCAACCTCGTGAAGTTCCGCCGGGCGCTCGGCCTCGTCGGGTTCTTCTATATCGTCTGTCACCTCGCGGTGTGGCTGTTTCTCGACGTGCAGATCTGGAGCCAGATCTGGGCCGATATCGTGAAGCGGCCCTACATCACCATCGGCATGGGGGCCTTCGCGCTTCTCATCCCGCTGGCGGTCACGTCGAATAACTGGTCAATGCGCAAACTGCGCGGGACGTGGAAGCAGATCCACAAGCTCTTCTATCCGGCGATCATCCTGGGCGGGATTCACTTCCTGCTCCTGCGCAAGGGCATCCAGCTCGAGCCGGTGTTCTATCTTGTCGGAATCGTCCTGCTTCTCGCAGTGCGGATTCGCTTTCCGAAGCGCAGCCGCCAGACAGCGAACGCCTGAAACCCCCGATTCACCCGGATTTCCGGGTGAATCGCCCCCGGCGCATATGAATCGCCTCCCGATTCACCCCTGAATCGGGGCCTGCGCCACAAAAATCCGCCGATTCACCCCCCGATTCCACCGAGTCACCGACTCTCACAAGCGATTCACGGGGAGATTCCCGGCTCGAAACGGCTGAATCGGGGGTGAAACGGGTCTCTGAGTCCCGGTGAGTCTGTGGATAAGGGGGGGTTGAGGGTGATTTGGCGCTGTTAGCGCCCAAGATTTCCGGACCTCCAAGGGGTATCAGGAGGAAAAACACACAAAAAGATATAATAAAAACAGTGCCTTACATCTTTCCGGCAAAAAATCTCATGTTTCTGAAAAAAAGCACTTGCGGGGTACGGCCCATAACCGTAGAACCCCCCTCACCGGCGGCGCTGAGGCGCACAACGGAACGCCAGACGGAACGACGGAGCGACGCTCCAGAGGGAAGCGAGGCAAAAAATTAGAGGCTAGATCAGGCGGGCGCGCCGAAGAAGTTAGGGCGCACCAGTCGGGTTTTTGTCTCTACGCTCTTTGAAATCGATGGTATCTGAAGAGATATGTGGGCGGTTTGGTTCATTCGATGAACAAACAACTGCATATCAAACTACCTAGCGAAGGCTTTCGAGCCCTAGCGATGATGGATAGTCAGCTTCACTGTTTGGACGGCTTTCGGTACCTTTGGTACTGAAGCACAACAAACAGAGACGGTTCCAACCTTAGCCGGTTGGAATTGATGTGCAGAGGTTCGAACGTCAAGGATAACCGAGTAATCGGTTTTCAACTTGAGAGTTTGATCCTGGCTCAGAACGAACGCTGGCGGCAGGCCTAACACATGCAAGTCGAGCGAAGCCTTCGGGCTTAGCGGCGGACGGGTTAGTAACGCGTGGGAACGTGCCCTTCACTACGGAATAGTCCCGGGAAACTGGGTTTAATACCGTATACGCCCTTCGGGGGAAAGATTTATCGGTGAAGGATCGGCCCGCGTTAGATTAGATAGTTGGTGGGGTAATGGCCTACCAAGTCTACGATCTATAGCTGGTTTGAGAGGATGATCAGCAACACTGGGACTGAGACACGGCCCAGACTCCTACGGGAGGCAGCAGTGGGGAATCTTAGACAATGGGCG